>JACJVV010000006.1 GCA_020637495.1 Candidatus Woesearchaeota archaeon | reverse complement strand
GAGATGTTCTTCACTTTTGATGGGTTGGATGTTGATGGCTCATATTTCAAGAAAGATGATATGACAGAGATGGTAAGAGGAACGATACAGAAGATCATCACTGACCCAGACAGGATAAGGAATCTTCATGCTGAAGCTTATGCTTTCAATGACCAATATTTTGATTATGCTAAAGAAGTACTTTTAATGGATCTATCTAATTTATCTGAGAGGGAATTAGGGATAGTGATATCCAAACTATTCAATCTGCAGATACATGCGCATATACATAGTCTACTGACTACATGGTTTGTTGACAGCCACGGGTCGCAATTTTCAGAGCTGATGATTAAGCTCACTCAAGATATTGTGAAGAAGTCAGGCAAGGATATTGATTTTGCAGAAGCTTTTAGTGCACTTACCACAAAACCGGAGAATAGTATTGGTATGCAGGAAGAATTGGAATCATTAAGGGTTCTTCAAAATATTGAAAACTGTACTGAAGCAAAAAAAATATTCTTAGGACTAAAAAAATTTGATGAGATACCTTATGTTGATCCAGTAATAAAGGATATTATCTTAGCACATTATAAAAAATGGAGATGGACACCATTCACTTACCTTGGTCCTGCTTATGATATAGATTATTACCTGAATGTATGGTCTGGATTATTGAAGGAAGGTTTTGACCTGAATAGTAGGATAGCAGAGATAGAAAAGAGGCCATTGCGAGTAAAGGCCCATCGTGATGAATTACTCCTTGATCTTAATATTGATGAGCATAAAAGAAAGATATATGATGTCGCTGCTGATATAGTATTCCTGAAGGGATATAGGAAAGAGGTATTCTTCCATGGCAGCTATGTCCTTAGCAAAATTCTTAGAGAGATTGCAAAGCGTCATGATTTATCTCTTAATCAGATGTACATGATGTCACATCTTGAGATAGAGAACTTGCTTCTTTACGGTGAAAAGCCATTGATTGAAGAGATAAATAAAAGACAAGGCAAGTCAGTATGGCATTGCAAGGATGGAAAGGCAAATCTTCTGCTAGGAAAGGAAGCTGAAGAGTTTATCGCTTCAAAGAACATAGAACATGATGAGAAACAAGATGGTATTTCAGAATTAAAAGGGATATGCGCTTGTCCAGGAAAAGCGAAAGGGAGAGTCAAGGTAATCAATACCCCTAGTGAGATGGACAAGATGGAGAAGGGAGATGTGATGGTTGCACATACGACTTTTCCAAGCTTGGTTCCTGCAATGAAGAAAGCCTCAGCTATAATAACAGAAGATGGCGGGATGACTTGCCATGCTGCCATCGTCAGCAGAGAGATGGGCACACCATGCATTACAGGAATAAAGAGTGCACTCCTCTATCTTGAAGATGGGGTTGAGGTCGATATTGATGCAGGCGAAGGTATCGTCAAGATTTTAGGTGGTAAGAATGATTAAATGGTTCAAAGAGATAAATATGCAAGATGTCTTGCAATGTGGGGGGAAAGGTGCTTCATTAGGCGAGATGACACAGGCAGGGATTCCTGTGCCCGATGGTTTTGTGATAACTGCCGCTGTATTCGATGAATTTGCTAAAAGAATTATTCGAAAGATTGAGAGGATGATTGATGAAGTTGATGAGAATGACAACAATGCTTTGAATCAATGCTCAAAGAGGATACAGAAGCTTATAATTGATTCAGAAATGAGAAGTTCTGATTCAAAATCAATACTTAATCATTTTAGGAGATTGGATTGTATGTATGTCGCTGTAAGAAGCTCTGCTACTGCAGAAGACAGTGCAGAGGCTGCATGGGCTGGACAGCTTGATAGTTTTCTTAACACAGATGAGAAGACATTGCTGAAGAATGTGAAGAGATGCTGGGCTTCTCTTTTCACCCCAAGAGCGATATTCTACAGGAAAGAGAAGAATATCAACGGTCATATATCTGTTGCAGTTGTCGTCCAGAAGATGATTCAGAGCAAGGTAAGCGGCATCGCTTTCTCAGTGCATCCTGTAACTAAGAAAAGGGATGAAATTCTGATTGAAGCATGCTTTGGTCTTGGAGAGGCTATCGTATCCGGTGCAATCAGTCCTGATAGCTATGTTGTTGAAAAAGATGGATTCTTGCAGGACATAAAGGTTTCAGAACAGAAGAAGGCATTAGTCAGAAGCCAAAATGGAAACATATGGAAGAATGTCTCAAATGATTTTGTGCAGAAGCTTGATGGAAAGAAGATACTTGAGCTTGCATCAGCAATAATAGATATTGAGAAGCATTATGGCTTTCCGTGTGATATAGAATGGGCTTATGACGATAAATTCTACATTGTCCAATCAAGGCCTATAACAACTTTATAGGTAATAATTATGTCAAGGCACTTAAAGCGAGAGATAAAGAGGAACATCATCTATTTCTTGTTACTTGTAGGTCTTATTCTGCTATTGATATTATTTAAAATTGATTTGATAAGCATATTAGTCTCTTTCTTCCTGATTTTGATTGGTTCATTCTCAAAGATATACAAACATTTTACAGGGAGGATATCATTGGGGTTTGAGCTTATAACTCCTGTGACTTTCATATTTGCATACAGTAACGGAATTATCTTTGGTTTCTCTGCTGCTGTTGTAATGGTATGGTTTGCTTCTTTCATACAGGGTAAGATTGATGTTCCCTCAAACTTTTTTGAGATGCTGACATATCTTATCTGTTGCATATTGGTTGCATTATTCCATTCATTGCCAATAGTTCCCCTTGGCATCTTCATAATGGTAATGCGAATTGCGATCATGGTCCCTTTAGGGATAATATTCATGGGTAGGAATTTTATACATATGATAATTGTCATCGCATCTAATATTTTTCTCAATGTATTGTTCATAACTTATCTGGCAGAATTCCTGATAGGGGTGCTAGCATGAAATGGGTTGAGCTTGCGCATGATTTCAATTCACCTCTGATGCGTCATATGATCTGGACAAAATCTTTCTTTAGGTATTATAAGGAACATGGCCTTCCAATACCGAAATGGGGGATAAGGTCAGAAAAGAATAACATAAGCTATATCTGTGTCCCAGAAACATGGGGGAGTGCGCATGTTGCATTTGCTAAGAAGCTTAGAGAAGATATCTTTGTTTTGAGGCGGCTCATCAATTATACAAACCTTGTTGCAGAGGAGAAGTGCGATTTCACTAGACAGGTATTTGAATCTGATCTCTCCAGAAAAAGGAGTGATGAACTTTTGGGCTATCTTACGAAATCAGCTGAAATGCAGAGCAGGATATATGCCCTAGGTACTGCACTTCCTCTTCTTGATTTCCAGGATTGGTCTTTCATTGAGACTAATCTTAAGGAATATCTTAAATCTAAGACTGATAGAGCAGAGGAATACTTTCATACTTTGACAGTGCCATCTGAAGATTCTTTTTCTATTGATGAGCAGAAAGATATGTTGAGAATGTTAGACAAACATAAGAGCAAAAGATTGTGGAGAATTCTAGATGATAATAATGCTAGTGTTGCTTTGGAAAAAGTTAAAGAAGAGTTTCCAAGATTTTATAATGATCTAAAAGCTCATACAAAAAAGTATGCTTGGGTATATTATGTCTATTCTGGTCCTTTGTTCAAGGAAGAAGATTTCTTGGAATTGATCAAAAGCCATCTTGATTCTGATCCAAAGGAGAAGCTAATTGAGATAGAGGAAGAGAAAGCAAGGTTGATTGCAGAAAAGGAAAGAATAATTGCTGAATTAAAGCCTGACGAATTCAATGAAGAGCTTATGCGTATATCTGGTACTGTAATCTGGGCAAAACCAAGACGTAAGGATTATCAAAGCTTGACATATTATCATCTGATTGAAGGGCTTTACAAAGAGATTGCAAGGCGTCTTG
The DNA here is from genome assembly GCA_020637495.1 of Candidatus Woesearchaeota archaeon. Classification (GTDB taxonomy): domain Archaea; phylum Nanobdellota; class Nanobdellia; order Woesearchaeales; family JACJVV01; genus JACJVV01. The sequence continues at coordinate 17,700 of JACJVV010000006.1, read as the reverse complement.
GAGTAAGCAGGAACCAAATACTTTCAGCGCCATTCCATTGGATTGAGAAAGGATTGAGAACAGGGAAGATTGATGTCAATAAGCTGAACCAGATCTATGATTTTCATATTGCGATACCTAAAGGAGACAAGGTGGAGATATTGTATGGTGATGCTGCAAGAAGATTTGCAAAGAATATCGAATGTCCAAAAGAAGATTTTGATGAAGTTGATGAGATCAAGGGATCTGTCGCATGTCCTGGTAATGCAGAGGGAATAGTCAGGATCATCAATATTCCTGCAGATATGGGCAAGATGGAGAAAGGAGACATACTTGTATCTGCAGCCACGACACCAAGCATAGTGTCAGCAATGCATAAGGCTTCTGCCATAATAACTGATGAGGGTGGAATAACATGCCATGCTGCCATCGTCAGTAGGGAGATGCAGACTCCTTGTGTTATAGGCACAAAGTTTGCTACAAAAATACTCAAAGATGGGGACAGGGTGAGTGTTGATGCATATAGTGGATTAGTCAGAAGAATAAAAAATTAAGATATAAAAAAGAAACTTAAATCCATCCAGGTCTGTTCTTGGCATGGAAACTGTTCTGCATAACTTCCTTGTTATATCCTTTAGGGATCTTTCCAGTCTCTGCAAATTCGTATAATGCTGTGTTGAATACTGTATTTGCGATAGAGAACACAAGGACAAGAACAACTATGTACAACACTAATATTATGACTGATGTCAATAGTAACAGAGGTATGCTTGCTGTTATTATTATAGCACCTATTCCAACAAGGATTCCAACCATAAGAAGGGCGAATTGTATCATCCCTAGGCCATAATATCTTACCAATGATTCTCCCCATGTCTTCTTCAATGCAGATACGGATTTCTTTATTGCTGCTATTGGTCCTAGGTCATTGTAGACCATTGCAGGAACAACAAATAATGTAACTATGCTCCATATCATGCCAAGTATTGAGTTTGCAATAGCGACGGTGATCTGTCCTGCTGCTCCAAGACGCTGTGATGCTCTTTCAATCGCCCTGAAGATAACACCAATTGTAGCTGAAAGCATTGACCATGCTAGGATAAGATGAGCCTTAGAGACTGCAAACTTGAAACTGCTTGCCAATGTTGCATTATTCCCTTTGAATCTTTCCTTTGCTGTGTAGACAACACATACATTGAAGAATGTTGCAATGAATGCAAGTCCTAGATAAATCAGGAATGTCACGGAATAGACTATTGGGTCAGCGATGCCTTTTGTCATCTCTGCAAATGCCTGGAATCCTATTGATGGAAGGACCATAGCAACTATAAATAATAATGAGAAAAATGTTGATAATATTGGATATAGGATCATTTCCTTATCTTCTTTTATTACACCGAATGTAAGCTTTGTTATCTCCCAGCTTCTTTCAAATACATTGGACATGGTATCACCTATGATTTTTAGAATATGCTATTTTAAATATTTATCGAAAATAGATGGAAAAGAAATAAGAAAAGATAAAAAGTAAAAAAGCAAGTTTTCCGTTTTAGCTTTCTGGCAAATCTTTATTTCAGAGTTGCAGACGTTGCAGTATCACCTTTCAGCAATCCGAAGATCTTATTTCCATCTCCGAGCATTGCTGTGACATTTCCATTTGTCAATGATCTGTCATATACTTGCAACTGTCTCATGAATTCATAGAACTGTGGGTCAGCATTGAATCCTTGATACGTTACTGTTATATCACTGTTTGTGTCTGTTACACTGAATCCATTTGCATAGATCTCAATCGCTCTCTTCTCAGCTTCTCCTCTTATAGCTTGAGCTTGTTTATAGGCTTCTGATATTATCTCTCTATGGTCTCTTTCCTTCTCTCCCATGATCCTTTCGTATTCTCCGTTACCTTCTGATCTGAACTTCTCAGCTATCCTTTCCCTCTCAGAGATCATACGTTGCTCTACTGATTCCTTTACTTCCCTTACATATGTAAGTCCTCTTAACATGACACCGCTTACTTCAAGTCCATAGTTTGTGTTCTTTCCGGCAGCCTCTTCATTTATCTGTTCGATGATGATGTTTCTCCCTTCGTTGACATAAGGGACATTCCTTGAGATATCCCTCATTTCCTCTGTAACCTGCATGTCCCTGTTGGAGTTTCTTACAATCTCTATCAATCCTCTTTTGGTTATGTTGTTCCTTACAGCAGGGTCTATTGTATCATCCAGCCTTGCCTGTGCCTGATCTTCAGTCCTTACGCTTTCCATGTAAACAAGCGGGTCAGTGATCCTCCATCTTGCTGTGGAATCTACCCAAATGAGTTTCTTGTCTAGTGTTGGAATCTGCTCAGGATAACCATTCCATCTCAGATATCTCCTATCTATCTTGGTTACTGAATCAATGAATGGCATCTTTACATATATTCCTGCTCCCTCTGATACTGCAAGACCTTTCTCTCTATATTTCCCTGCAATCTCTTTTTGCTCGTCTTCTGATACTGAATTGACTATCACTTTTACAGGCTTTCCTAGTCGCGTCACGACGGCTTGCTCATATTCCTGTATTTTATAGAGTGAACTGAATCCTACAACCAATGCTGCAAGACCTGCAACTGTTCCTATCACTCCTCTTCTGATCTTCTTCTTCAGATTGCTCCTGTACTCTTGCATTGATGAGACATCACTCTCTTGTTCAGGCTTCTGTTCTGAGCCGACAACTCTTTCAAGTCCATTATCATCATTGCTACCAGGCCTCTTAATCCTTATTGTCCTGCTTGTGTTCATTGTAGATCACCTGTTGTCTTGAGCTGCACTAGCACTCCGCCTTCTGCTCCTTTCTGCTCAACTATTGCTAAGCTACCTAACTGTGGCAGAATCCTTTCCATGGTCTCAAGATACATACGTGTCCTTGTGATATCTGGAGAATTCTGGTAAGCTGCAAGCTGTTGGTTGAAGTTCATAACATCTCCTTCAGCCATATTTATCCTTTCAAGAGCATATCCTCTTGCCTCTTCAATTGTGAAATCAGCTCTTCCTTTTGCTTTAGGTATGACTGCATTATATTCCTGCATCGCTTGGTTTATCCTTTTTTCCTTGTCTTGCATAGCAGTATTGACCTGATTGAAAGCTGGTCTTACTGCAATAGGTACATTTGAATCCTGGAGCATGACTTGCTGTATATCAATCCCTGAATTGTAATGATCAAGGATCTCTTGAAGCATCTTCTCTGCAGATTCCTGATATTCATTCCTTCCTATTGTTATAGCTTCGTCGACGCTTCCATCTCCTGTCAACATCTTCATGGTGTGCAAGCTTGCGTCTCTTATGAGCTGCTTAGGGTTTCTTACATTGAAGAGATAAGCGACAGGATCCTTTATCTTATACTGGACACTCCATTCGACATCAGCCATGTTCAAGTCTCCAGTAAGCATAAGATATTCTGATCTGAGCAGATCAGCAAGCTGATTCTTGATCTCTTGATCTGATCTTCCTCTCAAACTGTATCCGCTATCTTTTATTATATCTGTCAATGTACCAACTCCTCTGTCCCATCGGGAAGCTTCTTCAACACCTATATATGCAGAATCGACTCCTGCTTCCAATGTCCTGAAACCAAATTCTTCAGTGAATACCTCTCTTATCGGGACCTTGGTCACTCTCTCAGCAATAGGGATTTTGAAGTTAAGTCCGCTGTTTGCTGTCCGATTATATTTTCCGAACCTAGTAACTACAGCATTAGAACTAGCATCAACTACATATGCTGATGAGGCTATTGTAGCTAACGTCAACCCGACTCCTGCAACCAAAGAAGCGATCTTCTTTGGTTTTCTTGTTACTTTCTTGAATCTCTCTTCAACTTCCTGAGGAGAGCTTGAATCCTCAGCAAAGTAATTCTTTATTATGTTTGATATTAAACTCATGTGCATTCACCTTCTTCTGTATCTCTCTTCATGTATATCAACTCCTCACTTGGTTTTTCTCTTATCTGCAAAATAGATGGAATAAGAATAAGGCAAATGCTCATTGATTCCTCTTTGGTGTTTTTGCATATATCCATTCGCCATGGATGTAACTATATTCACCTTCTTCTGCAATCTCAGAATATTCTACTTTCTTGTTCCCCATATATCCCGTTTTCATTTTTCCTCAACATCAATATCTTTGCAGGTTATATGAAACATATTAGGTATTTTTCCGTTTTTGAACAATAAATATTATAAATGGGTATGCAAATAAGCAAATTATATGTTCAGAATCAATGAAGAATCGATGAAGCCTGTAAAGCTCGACGTGAAAGACAAGAAGCTTCTTGTGCTGTTATCAGAAAATTCCAGGATGACAATAAATGACCTTGCAAAGAAGGTACAGCTCAAGAGGGATACTGTCGCTTATCGTCTGAAACGGCTTGAAAAGCTAGGGATTGTGCTTCGCTATTATCCTCAGATAGATTTTGAGAGGCTTGGCTATCATCAGTTCCATGTCTTCTATGTACTTGATGAATCCAAAAAGGAGAAGAAGAAAGAGTTTGTCGATTATCTTGAGAGATATCCAGGAACACTGAATTTAATTGAGTATTCTGACAGATGGGATTATGAATGGACTTTCCTTGCAAAGAACATCGAGGAGTTCGACGATGCTGTAAATGATGTGCACAGCAAGTTCTATGAAGCGATAAAGGAAAGGGCAAAGATCCTGCATGTCGATACATTCTATTCAATATTGTTGCCTTATGATTTCTATGAAGTAAAGAATAAGCATGTTACTGAGCCGAAGAAGAAAATAGCATATGATCCTGATAAAAAGGATATGCGGCTATTGAATGTACTTAGCAAGAATGCAAGGTTATCTACTTATGAGATTGCTAAGACAGTACCTTTGTCACCTGATGCAATAAGATTGCGCATTAAGAAGCTTGAAGATTCAGGAATAATCCGTAAATACACAGTCATGCTGAACCTATCACTCTTAGGATATCATTGGTTTACCTTTGCAAAGCAGATGAGGAATTTTGATAAGGTGCATGAAGCGAAATTCAGAGAGATAGTTGAACCGCATCCTTACATAATCAGGGCAGTCAAGACAATAGGTCCATGGGATCTTCTCGTCTATATAATCGCTGCAAATACAAAGAATTTCCATAAGACAATCAAGGAATTGAAACAGGAGTTTGCAGATGTCATAGGTCCTTATGATACATTTGTAGCTTATGAAGAGCATATGTTCAATCCTTTCCCTGACATACTTCTTCAGTGATGATTCACAATTAATCCTGAAATTGAGGCGTTTTTATTCTTCTTTGGCTTGAAAATCAAAATCTGATCAATTAAACAAGCAAATTTCTGTGGGATAATTCTTATATCTATTCATATTAATACCAATCATCAAAAGTGAGCAATGACAGAGGCAAGATTTAAGAAATTGAGAAAAACTATGATCAAATCAAAATTTGGAAGGGGATAAAACATGAGCAGAACAGGAAAAAGTTTCAAGGATTTGGGAGATGCATTGAGTGAAGATGCACAAGAGTTAGGCCAAAAAGCAGGTCATTCAACACTTGATGGGATTGCAAGATTGCGTGGAGAAGTGAATAAGAGAGGAGGATTGACTGGAATCCTTTCATCAGCAACTACTGGTACTGCAAAGTGGATAGGTAGACAATGGGGTAGAGGTACAAAGCATGTCTCAGCAGCATACAAGGCTATGACAGAAGTAAATTATACTGATAGAGAATTTGCAGATTCAGTTTTTGAGGCATTGAAAAGAGATTATGATGCTAATATTGCATCAAGTGAAGTTGATCCAGAGATGGCAGCTCAACAGTTTGAAAGGATTGCTCAGCGTGGAATAGGTCTTCTAGGATACTTGAGGAAGAAAGCTGTTGATGGGAAGGATGATTTTTCTGATGCATTGCAGAGGCATATCCCAAAAGATGAAGATTATGTCCTTGAGTATGGAAGACACAAGATACCTGTAACAGGCAATGCATTGACTGTCACAAGGATAAATGAGATCAAAGAATATGTTACTGAAGTGCTTGATAGACTCCCAAGTAATTATGCAGGGAAGATAGACATAGGAAGAATGCTTGCATCAGAGGGTATAAGAACTGATGCAATGTTCAAGGACATGAAGCCTGATGTCTACAATTCAATAGAAAGACACTTAGTTGATTAGTGGAGAGGTTGGCTAGATGGTAATTGTCGAGGAGGCTGGTAAAGCTGTAGCGAAACATGTTGTAGGCAAAGCAGTAGCAAGATACTTCGGCATGCCGCTTACTGCTGCGATGACAATCATATCTGCTAGACAGACCTTCAGATCAAGAAAGAAGCTCAAAGAGTTTGAGACCCAATATGTTGCACCTCTGCAAGAGGAGTATGGAAAATGGCTCAATTGCAAAGGCAATATCGAGGAAGCGGTTAGGGAGTTGACTGATTATAGAGGAAGTTATGTGCAGTCACCATATCCAATGGATATGGAAGCATTGATTGGAAAGCCTCATGGTGATATCGGACCAATGCATTACGCTGACCCAAGCAAATCATATGATTATGTAGTTGCTGCAAAAAATTCGTTGGATGCATCAAAAGATGAAGGCAAAGCATGGATACAAAAAAGATTAGGAACGATTGAGGATAGATTGTATGAGATAAATCAGGTCTCAGGACAGGCAGATCATATGCAGGCTGCATTGACTGAGGTATTGGTTGATGTGACTCATATCTCATCAAACTATATGTTTGACATTAAAGCTATGACAAAAGATCTGGAGATAAAGCAGAAAAGATGGATGATAGCTACAGTTGCAAGCGCTGCAGGAACTGTGCTCTCATTAGGCGGATTGTTGAAGAAAAAGGCTTAAAATAAGGCAATTCCAATATAAATAATACAAATATTTAAAAAATAGGGTATATTTAGCACTGAAGGATAGTTACATTTTTAGGAATGTGACAAAGGGGTGTATAGTTACGATAAATACAGTGATTTAGAAAATCATGGAGCGTGAGGAAGAATGGTTAATATTGAAGTTTTAGACAGGCATAAGGAAGTTCTAGAAAGCATGGATGATGTTCTTAAGAAAAGGTCACAAAGAAATCAGACAGTAAATGATGCTTACAAGCAGGAGCTTGAGAAGATCAAGACTTACGATGTAGAATCTGATCAGCAGGAGCAGCAGCTTGATCCGACAAAGGCTCTTGATGCACTTGCAAGACAAGCTCAGATAAATGAACAAGCCCGTGGTGAAGTAATCGATTCAGTCGGAAAAGTAATTGCTGAACTTGAGAGCATCACAACTGAAGCTGACACACTAAATAGATTTGAAGGACTTCTTGAGAAAGGTTTAGGTGCTTTAACATTGACTAGACCTTTGGCAAACAGGATGCAGCTGAGAAGGGTAAGAAGTTCCACTATAAGTGATAGTCTTGAGACATTCACGAACTATGGAATCCTTACAGTTGATAGATTGACGCAGATGTATGCAGATACTCTTGATTGCAGAGATGCTTTACAGTCAGATTATATCGAATCAGAAAAGATGCTTAGAGTTCTTGAACCAGCTTATGAAGAGAAGAGAACTGAGAGAGAAAGTCTTGAAAGACAGCTTGTTGACCTTGAAGAAAAGTTAGCAATTGCTTCTCCAGATGAAAGGACAACTCTACGAACTGAAAAGACAGATCTTGTACAGAAAGTAGATGAAGTCAAAGCCCTTGAGAACAAATACCACAACAAAGTCAAGATATTGAGAGAACTTTACGGTGAGCAAGAGAAGCATATGCGTGGTTACAATGAACAGCTTTCAGCCATTGAGCTTCAGAGAGACAGGCTTAATGAGCAAGTAAAAGGCGCAAGGAACATATTCAACAGTCTTGATCAATCTGTTGCTAACGTATTGAACATGAAAGCAGCAGAAAGAGTTGACAAAACATACAAGAAAGCAATGGAAGTATCTGGAAGAGTTCTAGTTACATCTACAGCTTCAATGAAGAAATCAGCAGCTGATGCAATAGAAAGACCAATCATTGATCCTGCAGTCCAGGAATGGCAGAACAAGTATATGGATGAGCAGAACAAGGCATTCGATCAAAGACTTGAAGCTTCTAAAGCGCAATATGCAAAGCCAGGTGGAAGATAATCCACCCATTTATTTTCATATAGGTGATAATTGTGGCAATAGAACAGGATGTATTGGACATCTACAAGAAGCATTCAACAATTGAATTGCCTGATGGTGTAGTTGTCGATCATTTGAATGGCATCATTAATCTTCTCAGACCTTTGTCTGAGGTCTTCATGAGACAGGAGCATGATTCTGCTTCTAGATTCGTTGATGCTATAAGCAGTACTCTTGATCTTATGGCACAGCGTTATTCCCTCGATGGCGAGAGGATAAACTTTGGTCTTACCATAGATCCTACTGACAATGGATTCCCATCAATCGGTGATCTGATGGTAGTTGCCAGAGAAAAAGAGAAGGTTGATGAGATAATTGCATCATTGCCGACTGAAGAACAGCTTGTAGATTCTGTCAGGGACCATATATATAGAGGGAATAATCCAGTAAACAGCCAGAATCTGTTGAGGAGGCATAGATATTTCTCAAGCCTGAAAGAGACTGAGATATTACAGCCGATGCATATCTCAGATCCGATCATTGCATATGTTGGCAAGAAGATTGTACGTTACGATTAATTGGTCATGCATTGAGGCAGATACGCATCTGCCAGTAGCTTACTAAGGCATATTTCACTCAGAGGAGGCCCTGATATCAGAGAGGGGATTCCTGCTGAGCTTCAAGAATGGATAAGAGATTCAAGGAATTCAGCAAGAAGCCTGGAGCCATACATATTCATGCTCGACCAGAAATACAGTTGGTTGTCTCCTACTGTCATAGAAAGGTTCAAGATTGGTCCTTTCTACGAGAATACTCATAATTCAGATGAGATGGCGCAGATAGTTACAGCATCTTCTGAAGGGATAATGCAGGCAAGCATTGAACAGGTATTCAGCAAAGGTTCAACAGTGAAAGGTAGTGCTATTGCACGAGCATTTGGTCTAGGAACTGAATTCCAAAGATATGAGAAAGCAAGATTGAAAACGATAATGCTAGTCCCTTTTAAGATAAAACAATCGTATGAGAAACTGCCAGGAAATCCAGACATTATATACAGCATAACTGAGACGGGTGATATTTGTGAATGAAGCGAGCGGAGCACATCCTATAGGAAAGAAAACATTAGAACAGCATTTGGAGAAGGTTACTGAAAGATTCAATAATATTAGGGAACCTGGTGAAATGCATAGAGAGAAATTGCATGACATCTTTACAAAGATAGGGGAACGTAAGGATAGAATGGATAAGCCTGCAGCTGATACCATGGATGTGCTTGAGACTGGATTTGAATTATATTATGAGATGACAAATGAGCTTGGAGTAAGGGTGAATAAGGTTGAAGGTGTTTCTCAACAACAGAAAGACAGGTTCTTGCACACTTACTCAATGTTTGCAGCATCTGCATATATCTCAAGAAAACTTGCAGATATGGCTGAGAGCAAGGCTAAATTTAACCTGCCTTTCAAGAAAGAGCATTTTATGATGGATAAGACAAGGGATCAGTGCCTTGATAGCATCCTATATCTTTACAATAGCTTCTTGAAAGTTGGTCATGGGAAGAATATTCTTGATGAATCAAATGCAATAGTTGATGTTTCATATAATTTCTTCAGCAAAGCATTGGAAGAACTCGGTAACCAGAAGGAAGAGTTTGATGAAAAATTGACAAAGCTTGTTGAGACTGAGTTTGAAGTCGCAGGAGATTTTAGGCTTAAAGGATTCACTGCAGATATCAAGAAACCAAGCATTGAAGTCAAGCAATTTAGGCATGTAGAACCAAAAGATGTTGCTGGAAATTCAGAAGCTAAGACAGAGATGTTGAGAGATACAGATAGGATGGCACTATATGATTTAAGAGTCCAGAAGAATCCAATAGTGGAGTTCAATGGGCTTTCATTCACAGTTTTGTACGATGGTTTTCCAGGAACTGGAAAAACTACACTTATGGGCATGGGATATACCAATTTAGATAGGAAATGTCTGAAGGTTAGTGATTATTGGATCCATGCTGGTATTGGACCAATGGAATGGCTTATGGTAATAATTGATGGACAGCAGAAAGATAGATTCTATGGTGGAACAGGAGAGAAGGTAAGGGGTCAATTGAACAGGTTGAGGATGAAGGATAAGCTGGTCATAGGACAGGCAGATGACATAGACCTTACAGTATCCAGCAGGGAAGAGAGCCAGGGAGGAGATGATGATTTCCTTAATGAGCTGATGCAATTTACAGGTGGACAACAGACAGTGATATTAGGAAATGCTCAGCTTTGGGCTGCAACAAATGAGCCTTTGAATCTTGACCCTGCTTTACGACAGAGGTTCCATGCAAAATACGCAGTCACTGGTCCAGAAGAATGGTATGATTATGCAGATATTATGCACAGTAAGCTCAGAAAGTTCCTTGATCTTGGAGTTGTAAGAGTCAAGGATGGCAAAGGTTATACTCCTTTCCAGATGCGCGCAAATAGATCTGTCCAGAAAGGTGGAATAATGAGTTCATTGTTTGGAGGATCAAAAGAAAGTGGGGTGACAACGGATTTTACTTTCAGGGACTTGGGTGAGATGTGTGTCAAGTTCAAGGAAGAGAATCCTAGATTTACAGGTCGACCAATTGAATCTGTTACAATGGCAATTGCAAAAAAGATCAATGATTATGATATACCAGGAGAATATTATACGGATCCAAAAGTATTCCTTGAAAAACCTTATGAGGAGAAGGTTGGCATGATAAGGAGCCTAATCCTTGCAAGATATCCTAATGGAATAGACTCATCTATCTTAGCAGAAGAACTTGAGAAATACCATAAGAATGAGATGAGATATGAGGAAGAGAAATTCACTAAAGATGTTGATCGACGTATCTACCAGAGAAGAGTTATAGAAGCTGCTGATGAAGCTTTTGCAAATATGAGGAACTGATGATAAAGTTAATTGGGTATACGGCAGATGCAGATAATAATATACTACTCGGTCCCGCATGAAAAAAAGATGAGAATACCAAAAAAAAATATTGATCTTGAAAAACTTGGGCTGATTAACCAAGGGTTATTTGAGGTAGATGGTATTCTAGCTCAAAGATATAATGATGCGATAAAGCGTATCTTTGGATATGATATTGATATTGATAGTTTTAGGATTGATAAACGTGGTCTTTCTCCTGAATTAGGCCTATATGTAATGAAGAAATATCCTGAAGACAATGAATATCCTGATAGCTATCTTAATATGCATTCAGCAAACCGATTCATGCTTGTAGTATCACCGGATCAGAGGGATTCACCATTAATTGCACCGCAAACAAGCTATGATGATGAGATTTTCTCAAACGTTCATCATAAGGCAAGGATGCTTATACAGGATGTCGCTCAGGATGAAATATTATTTGGTGAACTGAAGAATGGCATATCCATCTTTGAACAGGTTGAAGATGTCATGCAGTTGAAGAATATTGGCATCACTCTTGATACATTAGATGATACAGTAGCAAAAACACTCAGGCTGATTAATTTAGGAAATGGTTTATCTGAAGGAGATAATGCTCTTGACGCAAGCTACATTAAACAGATGGCAGATCTTGTAAAGATAGTAGGTGACCCTAGGAAGGGTAATATCTCTGCGATATTCCCTGTCGAATATACTGTGCAGAATTTTTATGTAGAATTTTTTAATGGTGCTCACTATCTTAAGGTCAAGAAACGAGGACAAATAAAATCCTTGTTCGTTACTGATAATCAGCCATTCAAATGGGAAGCTGAGGAAGTTTCTAGGTATGATCTTCATGATACTAATCTGTTAGATGTACTTCATGATTATAAATTGGTAAGATATGATACAAATCTGATCTCTCAGCGTCTTGCAGAGATTGAGGCAGATGTACTTCTCAATACTGGGGTAGATGTAGTTGATCTGAGTGATTATGAGATGAGGAAACTTATTGTCAGGAATGCATCAAATTTCCCTAATTCATACAGGCAGCTTAGGGATGTTGATAGGATATTATCACAAACATCAGCAAAATTCTCAGATCTTGAATCTGAACTTAGTTATGAGTCAAGATTAAAACTTTCAATCGCTAAGTCAGATGAGAATGTCGTGAATCATATGCTTGCAGAGCTTGATCCGACAGATATTGCTAGATATTTTCAGTCAAACAGAGCACATCTTTTGCGTTCATTCCAACATATGCCTGCTAATAGGCAGAGATATATTGCACAACAACTACTTAACCATAAGGAGGGGAAATAAAAATGAGCATTGAAATGATAATCGGAGACATGATCCAGCATGGACTTGCAGGGATGGCATTCCCAGTATTGGACTATGTATCTACAAGAGCAACAAATCCTAGAGATAAGAGGATGGAAAAGAAGACTGAAGTTCTTCAATCAATATCACGATTGCTAGATGCAGAGAAAGAGTCCCAGGCTGTTCCTCCTGAGTCTTTGGCAGAGACAGATGAATCATTGAATGCATCACCATTGATACCAAAAGGATCATTGCAGTATGCAGAGAATGTACAAGTTGTGAGAGAGTTCCTTCTTGAGAATGGAAAGATAAAGATGGATCTTCCTCTTGGTCAGAAGATAAAATATGGTTTCATGAACCTTGTATATCATGAGAAGATAAATAATCTTGGTGCACGAGGAAAAGGAGTCCTTGCAGTAGCTCTGGAAGTAGCAGATAGTTTTGTAGGCTTAGAGCATTATTCCGAGAAGTTCGGTGCTAGTCCTGTAGGTGCATGGTACACAAATCTATGGCAGGTAGGTGCTCTATGGGGTGGCCTGATGTTAGGCAAGCCTGTAACAAGACTGATAGATTGGACAACAACTTCAAGAGATGAGAAGAAACTGAATAGAGCTATCTCTGAGTCTCTTAAGGGAACTCCAATCCTTGATATAATTGTCAATTATGATCCTCCTCAATCTGTTGCAGATGAGATGGACAAGAAGGGAATGACGATCTATACTTCTAAGTTGACAGAAGCAGGTCAATCATTGTACAAGAGAGTTACTAATTATGCAGGTAGGATCTCTGATGGGGCCAAAGGTGCTGTAAATGCAATTAGTGAGATAGGAGAACGACGTGAAGAGAGTAGAAGGAAGAAGCATGAAGAGACTGAAAGATATTGGCAGAATCTTCCTTGATCATTCATCTGGTGAATAATCCAAAAAAATGAAAGATATAGATTCAATCGTAGACAGCTTTGAACATAAGCATCTTGGAAAGAAGCATTCTAAGGTAGGTGATGCTACAGAGAAATTGTCTGATAGGGTAATGGATGCTTTCTCTAGGATGAAGAGCAAATTTGTCATAGGTACTGCCATAGTTGCTGCATCAGCTGCGCTTATCGGCGGATACCTTTGGGTAGAATACGCTTTAGGAAGACAGGATTATCCGATAAGGAATGTTGTCTTCAAAGCTCAGGAAGAAGTCAAGATATCTGGTGGTTCAGAGGACAAAGGCTCAGATGAGATAGACAAGGAAGTCGAGATAGAATTTCGGGAAGGAGGAGTTGCTGGTGATGTGGAAAGCAAGATTGGAACCTATCATCTTCTTACAAAGAGATCCATCTCTGCAGATCTAGAGCGTTATGACGTGCATGATTCACAATATCAGAGGATAGCTTCTGCATCAAAACGTCCAGAAAGAGTACAGAGCGGTGGTAGTCTAAGGGCAAAGCTCGTTTTCAATGAAGAGCTTGCTGAAGTCACCAAGCCAGGAGAATCCAAATCTGACAAGCATTATAGTAATTATCAGTTCATACCTGAGCGTGGATGGAAAGAAAGGGAAGTCACAGTGATGGATGAGAATGGTGATAGGGTCTTGAAGAAGATGCTTACTGAGCATCGTACGCCTATCCTTGGTTTCTTCTATGGCCTCAATTTCAGAGAGGGTACAACGCTTGAGGAATTCTTGCCTTCAGACCATGCAAAAGAGTTCTTCGAGACTGTAAAGGCACTTGATAGTGATAAGGTCATGTCTAAAGGAGGAAGAGAGAGATTAGTTGAGAAAGCTATCGATATAGCTGAGGCATTGCCTAAAATAACAATATACCGTTCATATGAAGATGGGATTATAGATTGGTTCCCACAGGAAAGTACGATCTATCTAGGAAGGAAAGCCAATTGGTTTCAGAGATTTGCCAATTCTTGGGGCTTTGGCGATAGAACAATGAGATTCAGAGTTGAGAATCATTGGGACTTGTGGCCTGGAAATATACCTGGACTTGAAAACTTTGAGATAGGTGCAGGAGATGATTCAATCAAGCCTTTTGCAAAAGCAAATAATGGTGGTTACAGTATCCATGATAAATTTGGAGAGGTTGCAAGAATCGAGATAAAGGATTTCTTCTTTCATTATGGGCAGGACTTGGTCCATTTCTATTATCTTGACCTTAATGGCGATGGAAAGATTGACAAAGAGACTGAGATGATAGGAAAAGTCCTCTATGGAATTAGCCACGATCAGCATATTGATCTTGATGAGCTTGTTGGTGAAGGACGTCAGAAACAGTTTCTTACTTTTTCTGCTGATTATGTATTCATGTCACCTACTTCAGACAAGGAACGAGGCACAGAGCTGATGGATCTCTGTGGATATATAGAAACTTTCCTTGCAGATGCGATCAATAGAGGATTTGGAAAGCATTCTTCTCTAGGGTATATCAACAGGGTCAGAAGTGATTATATGTTCTTCAAGGATCCGGAAATAGAGAATATGAGTAGGCCTCTTACTGAGGAATCAACGTTAGTCGCTAAGCATGACATTGTTGAGCTGCTAAAGTCTGCAGGAAGACCACAAGCTATTGAGATTGCCGAGCATTATGGTGTTAATGATCTTGTGGAAGGATATGAACCTTCCTCTGACTTGCATGTGAAATTTCCTATAAAACCTTATGCAATACTCTTACTTGGTGGAGGAGCGGTTGCAGGATTGACATATCTGAGACGAAGAAACAGGAGTGAAGAAAATGACGCTAGACGAGATTGATAAGGCATTAGCAGTATATCTTGATGATTCAAAGCAGAAGGAAATGGTTAGGAGACTCAAGAAGTTTGAGGACGATATTTCTTTGATGAACGTAGTCAAAGGGAAGATTCCTACAAAGAGCCTTCGTGAGATGCAGATAAATGATCTTTTTCCAGTGCTTGATTTGATCGAGAATTATGTGATGATCGATTATCCTGTCAATAATCCGCTTATTCTTTCTCCTATCTATCATCTTGCCATAAGTAGTAATAAACAGCAAAGATTCTCAATCGTAATTGATCATCTGCAGCAGATGAAATCTATCGATGATGCTTTCTTGACTCATGGGGTTGTTGAGAACAAAGAACTTGATCCAAGTTCGCAATCATGGCAGAAGAGAAATCCATTCAATTTCTCAAAAGAAAGCTATCTTAATCATATACTATCTTACATCGCTACTGACATGACAGAGGATCTAGCGGCAGACAGATTAGTTAGACTGAAAGGGCATGCTGAAGCGCTCAAAGCAAAGGAATTTGATATTGCAAGGCTTATATCAATGGGTTATAGTAATGTAATGATGAAACTTGATATTGAGTATAAAGATTCGTCTGTTGATAAATTCACTGATGCTTCTTCTCTTGTCGTATCTATTCTCGAGACTATGGAAAAGCGCGGGTTTGAAGTATATAATGCTGAGAATTTTACAAAGATTGCTGAATACATCGACAATAAAAGATTATCAACAACAATGAAAGCAATGGAATATTGCCATACGGAAGCAGTCATGTACTTGACAGGGTTGCACATCAAGCGTGCTGGGCATGATGTAGCATCAACAAAATCTAAATAGAACTTGTGTTTATTCTGGTATTATTATTTTTATTATTCTTATTATTATTCTATGCTTCTTTGTATTCTTTAGAATTAATTATTCTGTCGTGCTATATGGTTGAGGCTGAAGCTTCAATTCTATCGTATTTTCTGCAGCATTAGTGGAATCCTGGGCTGACAGCTTGATTATATCTGTAAGATTTGTGTCTATCGGATCCACATATATCATGCCACCTGTAAGGTTTCCTCTAGTCCTTTGGTAGAAGCTTATCTGCTGGTTCTTCTCTATCCAATTCATCAAGTAGAACCATCTGACATCCTCTTCTTTTGGTTTTGTAGGAATGCCTTTCTCGTCGACAACATTGACCACTCCTAATTCCCAGTAAAGCGACCTTATGTCTGCTTCAGTGATTGAAGTCTTTCCTTCCCTCATAGCATACAAGAATTTCGCTTCCTCGATATAATTATGCTTTATTGACTTATTGTTTGTGAGTTCTGAGAACAGGACAACGCCAGCGTCTATAGGACCATAGATCAATGATGTTGCTGTATATGTTGCTACTGTAATTGTCATGGTCAAGTCTTTTATCTTGCCAAGAAGGTTCTTGATACCTGTGGTTGCTTTGCTTCCGACGAGAGCAGGAGTAAGCTTGCTGCTCATATTCTTCCAAAATTCCATCTGCATCTGTAATGATATTTCTGCATCGTTTAAAAATATTTATTCTGTTATCACTCTGGAGTGTAATTCAATAAGATTTAATGACAATCAGTATAAAGCTAAAGCTTTATAAATAAACTCAAACTTCTCAAAATCTTATGAAGCGAAGTTCAAAACGTTGGAAAAAGAAAGGCCAGATGAGATGGAAATGGCAGCGTAAGCGAATGAAGAAAGAGAAGCGAAAGCGAGCTAACAAGTAATTCCAACTAGAAACGAAACCTTTATATATAGGTTATAACCTCCCAACTTTACATTTTGGGGAGTACCAAAAACAGCACTAAAGTGCTTTTATATTTCGTAAGATAACGAAATACATAACAATCACAAATTCCATTCCAGATTTTCTGAAGAATGGTGATAATTACAACTTGGATCTGAGAGGACCTATTTCTAATACTCTTCGGAGAAGATTTGAGTAAGATGTGTATACTTTATTATTATAAGGTATGAAGTAGGAGTCGTGTACTACGTTTTATGCAGTAAAATGCATAATGACGAACACAAGAACTGTGTCTAGGAAAACTGATCTAGACACGTCAATTCAACACGTTTTAGAAACCTTATAGCGGTAATCGAGAGATCGAAAAGTACTCAGGATCGTTAAAATCGAATAAGAAGCGGTAATTACAAACCTTATTCTACATGGAAACTTGTTTTCATGATTAATACCAGTTGATCCTGCTGGAGGCTGCTGCTATTTGAGTCCGACTAAGCCATGCAAGTCAGGTAGCAATACCGGCAAAATGCTCAGTAACACGTAGATAACCTGCCATACGATGGAGGATAACCTCGGAAACCTGAGGGTAAAACTTCATAGGGAATACATTCTGGAAGGAAGTATTCTTGAAACGTAAGGTCGTATGATGGGACTGCGGCGGATTAGGTTGTTGGTAGGGTAATGGCCTACCAAGCCTGAGATCCGTACGGGCCTTGAAAGAGGTAACCCGGAGAGGGACACTGAGATACTGGTCCCAGCCCTACGGGGTGCAGCAGGCGCGAAACCTTTACAATGCACGAAAGTGTGATAGGGGGACTCAAAGTGCTTATGCATAGCATAGGCTTTTGCCAAATTCAAACCGTTTGGCGAA
>JACJVV010000005.1 GCA_020637495.1 Candidatus Woesearchaeota archaeon | reverse complement strand
GATGATCTTATTGAGAAGATTGTTGATGAGACTGCAAAAGGTGGAGCTGAGATTGTAGGTTTCCTCAAGACAGGATCTGCATTCTATGGTCCAGGTGATGCAATCAAGACAATGGTCGAAAGCATAATCAAGGATGATGGCAAGATTGTCTGCGCTGCAGCTTATCTGTCAGGTGAGTATGGCTACAATGGAATCTTCCTTGGAGTGCCTATACGTCTTGGAAGCAATGGTGTAAGAGAAATAGTTGAAGTAAGCCTTCCTGATGACATAAAGGAGAAGCTTGATGAAGCAGCAGAAGCTGCAAAGAAATTGAGCTTAAGTAAGTAATTTTTACTTTTTTCTTCTATTCAAAGAATATTCTATGTCGATACCAGGTGCTTGTACTCTGCCAACAATCGTTCCATCTCTTTCTATCTCTGTCATTGTTGCATTCTTTCCGAACACCATTTGAACTTTTTCAGGTGTAATATCTCCTGCTATTCCTGCTACTCTCATGCTTAGTTCATATTGTTTCTGAAATTCTCGTAGAATATCTGCTGCATGTGAATAGAAATCGTTAGTGTTCATCTTCTGTACTCTAATTCTTTCAGGTAAAGATCATACTTGTCATCTTTTGTTTTCCTTTCTTTTGTTCCAGCAAGCAAGTCTGTGAGCCCGTCTTCTTTTGGTGGTGCTTGAACTTTGACTTCTTGGTCAAGATTATTGCCTATCAAATCAGTTCACCTCTATCATCGCTATTGCTTCTCTTCTTCTTATTCTTTGAAGAATATCTTGCCTTGTGGACAACTTGGTCTGTTATCACTTTCTTCTTCATAGGGTCATAGTAATGCCTTTTTGTTATAGTAACAACTATCCTCTGTTTCATGTCTGGCACTTCTATCTCTATGGATTCCTTTGTTGTAACATCCAGATCGTTCACGCTTATATTCCGTTGTTCAGTTGATTCCATCTTCCCCAAAACCCTTATTTTCAATTTATTAGTACTTTAGAGTAGTATCAAGAATAAGTAGTATATAAATGTTTCGATATGTAGTTACTTTAAAGTGACAAAAATAAGTATAGTTTTAGAAATCTTTAAATTAAAGTAAGAATTCTACTTCTTATGATGCAGCATCGCTATGATAGGATACAGGAAACTATTGAGAAACTAGATCTTAAGGTATCTAAATATTGGCAGAACATATTCAAGACAGTCAAGCATCTAGGTGTCCTCAAAGAGAGCGGAAAGATGCTTCTGCCTGAAAACCTTCCTCAAGCAGTAGATGAGGTGAGATATCTGTATGATGAGACAGGGATAGTCCTTCCGATAATAATTGGCGGTGGTCCATTCTATGATGACTTGCCTGGTTTTGAGAAAAGGAAAGTTGGAGGCTTACGCGTTACGCCTCCATCGATGATGCAAAATCTTTATCCTGCTGCTATGGAAAACCTAGAGATGTTTGTTCAAGCATTGCAGAATAATTCAGTGCCTGCAAGAGCGATAATGCCGGACAACTTTGAAGTTGACTTTCATGAACCAGTAGCAGATTCTGATGGAAATCTGGTGGACCTTGGTTGTGTTGGCGATTTTAAGATGTTGCATGGTAAACCTTATCTTGATGTATCATCAGTCTTTCGGAGTCTTGATGATGATGAAGTGCCTGTAATGTCACATATAGGGTATAATAATGGCACTCCTCTGAATCTGAACGCAACTATTTTTGCGGCAGTAGTAAATCTTGGTCTTGGCGGAAAAAAATTGATCGCTGTAGGAAATAAGGCTGTCAAAGATAAAGATGGAAATACTATTTCAGCCATCTACTCAAGGAATGAATTCAATAGGTTAAGGCAAGAAGGGATTTTTGAGGATGAAGGTAATTTGACTACAGCTTCTGGTATGGAACTCAATATTGAGACAGGGCTCATGGCCCTTGATTACATGGGTCCTGGCCATGCCTATCATCTAACAGAACCAAAATTCTCTGAAGCAGGGATCGAATCATCAGGTCTTCTTGAGGAGATGTTATCTGACGGAAATGGTACAATCATCCTGAAGCCTTATCCTATAATGGATTTTGGAATCGATTACATGCAGAATGAAAAATTTATCAGGTTGCTGAATGATTCATTCAATCAGATAGGCAAGAAGGTCTCTGAGGCATATTTCAGTATAGTACGTTCAAAGTTGCCGACTGTGCATGCTGCAGTGGATCCTAATTCAAAAGATGACTTCAAAGGTTTTGCGATAACTTATCCCTTAGGGGATGCTTTGTACATCGACAAATTTGGGACTCATCCAGACTATGAGGGTATAGGTGTTGGACAGAGCATCATGGATTATCTTGTCAGGCAAAATAATAAGCTAATATGGCGTTCAGATAAATCAAATCCAAATGTAAGATTCTATGAGAGGATAATGGATCACTATGAAGGTACCCGTATGGTTACTGATGATTATTTTGTATATTTTGTTGGTTTTGATACCATCGACCCAATCATAGTCGATCATGTCGCTAGAATACCTAAAACAGTAAGTCTTAAATAAGATGGCTTATTAGAGCCATATATTCGTTGAAATGAGTTCTATATGCTTATTTTGGCGTATTTACGCTATACACGGAGGTAATATTCATGGCAGTAGAAAAAGGAAACAAGGTAAAGGTCGATTATACAGGCACATTGGAAGATGGGACTGTTTTTGATACATCAACACATGGTGATCATTCACATCCTCTGGAATTTGAGGCTGGTGCTGGTCAGATGATAAAAGGATTTGATGAAGCAGTCATCGGTATGGAAGTAGGCCAGGAGAAAGAGATAACATTGCAGCCTGATGATGCATACGGTCAGCCAAGAAGTGATCTGGTGCAGAAATTGCCTAAGACACAATTGCCTGAAGACAAACGTGATCAAGTAAAAGAAGGCATGACTTTAGGTGTTGGATTGCCTGATGGACAGCAGATGCCTGCTCGAGTAGTTGCAGTTGACGCTGAAAGCTTGACACTGGATCTTAATCATCCTTTGGCAGGAAAAGTTCTGAAGTTCAAGTTGAAATTGGTTGAATGCAACTGATTTCTTATTCTTACTTATTTCAATTCCATTTATACTTCTTAGCTAATATCATCCCAAGGAAGCCGCATCCAAGTCCTATGAACAGTGCTCCAACTAATTGTCCAGTCACGAAGCCAATGCCCATCCCTATGAAGAGTCCAGCTGGAATGAAAAGTCCGCTTATGTCATTAAGTTTTGATTTCTTCTGTTCTTTATTTTGTTTTTTAATTTGTTTTTTTGCCATAGTTTGGTTTAATTTTTATACTATATAAATTTTGCTCATTTAATATGCCACGTTATCCAAATGTTTCAGATACTCCTGACAGGTTTGATAGTCAAGGAAATAAATTATGCAGGAATTGTGATAATTCAGTAGCTGAAGGAAGGAAGCATTATTGTTCTTCTAAATGTATGGATGAGTTTAATAGAAATAATAGTTGGTTTTTTGTAAGGAAAGATGTTCTTCGACGAGATGGATATAGGTGTAGTATTTGTAAAAAGAGATTCAGGAAAGCTTTGCTTGATGTCGATCATATAATCCCTGTGCAGATGGGTGGGCAGTTGTTTGACAAGAATAACTTGCGTACATTGTGTAAAGATTGTCATAAGCTGAAGAGTAAATTGGATAGGGAAGCTTTACTTTAGAACCTTACCAATTTTCATACCTGTCACTTCGTTCCGAGCCTTAAGACTCATTTTAATACCTCATTAGTTTTCAAGTACATTCATTTCATTCATTACCTAAAAACTATTTGAGTACTTCATTCGTTTTTAGATACCACAGATACATATCAAGTTCTGCTTGGGACATCTTCAATTCTATGCATAATTTTGCAAGCTTTTGTTCTAATTTCAAATAATGTATTCCAGAAAGTGTTTTTGGTTTTTCTTTTATCATCTTGCTCTCAATCATCAGGTTGATGACATGCCTATCAAGTATTGCTAGATTAGTGTAGCCAACATTTCTTAGAAAATGTGAAGCTTCTTTCCAGCCAAGTCCTTTTATGTTTGATGCAATCCATTCACGTGCAGTCTTCTCGTCACATTGTGAGATGATGCTCTTGATAATGTCTCTAATATTCTGGAATTCTCTTGCCTGGACTATGAACTTCGCTTTGTTATTATGGAAACGGTGCTTATTCCTTCTTATTGCTGCTGAAATCTGATTTTGTTTTAGTGTTGAGAAACCTTTGTAGCCTAATTCATTCTGGATATTTATTGCAGTTGCTGCTTTTGAGTTTGCTGTAAGCATGCAGAAACATAATTCTGAGAACCATTCTTTATTACTTTTGCTGTTGATTGATTTGAATTCCTTAAGGCGTCTCTCAATCCTGGTCTTCACAGAAGTCTTGCTTACTTTTCTGATCTCATCTATAAGCTTCATAGTTCGCAATCTGTCAATTCTGCAAGAGATTCCATGCTCTGTGTTCCTTCATACATCTCCCCAGCTATTATCCATGTTGGGTAAGCCTGTATTCCAGCTCTCAAGCATGCATCTTTATTCTGGTCACAATCAATGAAGTTTACATTCCGGAAAGAATTACCGAACATGTCCTTCTGCGCATTGCAATGACTGCACCACTCAGTGCCATACATCTTAGCTCCATAATCTGAGATGCATAACGCAAAATCATCATATGCTCCTGGATCTTTGCTTGAACAAGAACTTAGCAAGAATAATGATAAAACAGAAATTAAAAAAATAAAGAAAAGAGGTTTCATTTTCCCTCTTATCCTAGCAACACGTCAATCATGCCTTGGAATGCATCATATGGCAATGCTCCTGATATCCTTACACCAACTCCTTTGTCAGTCTTTAGAGCAACCATGTTCCTGCTGTAAGCAGAAGGTATTGCATTCTGTACATCCTCAACAGTTACGCTTGAGACAGTTGTTGTGATCAAGAAACCAGGTGTTCCTGTAACTCCTACTGCCTGACCATCCTGCATGTCCTTAGCGATCTCTGATGCTGTGTCTCCGTTGTCCAAGCAACTGTTGAATTCAGTTGTGTCAAGGCCTAAGTCTGCAGCATACTGCTTGAATGTAGCTACTCCACCTGTGACTCCTTCATCGAAGATCTTGTCATGCATTGCATAGAACTTGTCCTGCTCACCTGCACATGCTGCAGCTTCAGCTGCTTTCTGAGCCTGTGGGTGGAAGCTTAGAGGGAAGTCCCTGAATACTAGATTGACCTTGTTTGTATCAATGTAATTAGACTTGATCTGTCCATATGTCTGTGTGTAGAATCTTGCACAGAATGGGCATTCGAAATCAGACCATTCATATATTGTTACTTTTGCACTGCTTGATCCTTCCATTGCATCTCCATCATTAAGCTGGGCTGTTGTTACAGTTGCAATTGCAGCAGCTGTAGGCTGTGTAGGTGCAGCAGCATTATCATTTGTAGGTACAGTGTTGGTATTTGTACCAGAAGTTGATGGTGTTGCTCCAAGACCAAATCCGCCTGTAAATAATGAGATAAGCAAAAGCACTCCCAATACGCCAGATATTATCTGCCATAGTGTTGTTTTTGTTATAGTTACAGTTTCTGAACTCTTTCCTTTGCTTTCGGAATGTTCATGTTTCTTATGTTCTGTCATTCTTAATCCTCCTATTTGATTTATTTCCAATGAATGTCTAGAAGCGGCTAGTATACTTTTTTGTAGATAAGTATAAGATGATGAATATTATATTCAATATCTCCTTAACTGCCACCCATTAGTGTCGTCTAATCTATTGACTCTTTTTAAAACTTATGGAAGAAGGATGATGTTTTTTTCTTAACAACATCCAGTATCCAAACAGACTGATTGTATATGTATATTGGGCAAGGAATTGTATCCATTCAGGTTTTGAATACCATCCAATTGTTACATATAATGGAACTCCAATTGCTCCCTCTTTATGATTTAATGGAGTTTCAGATAGATCAAATGCCTTTGATAGTATAAGATTATTAGGGTTCAATATTTCTGTTGATTTTGCTGCTGAAACTCCTTCATGGATGCTATATCCAAGTAGGAATCCTGCTTGTAGTATCAAATAGATTAATGTTATATTCAGTATTGTTTTGAGTTTTATCTTCACAATTGAATGATATACTAATATTACTACAATAATAGATAGTATTATCCCAGAGATTACAGAGATTATTTCGTATTTTCCTACAAATTGGAATATTGCTATCTCTGCACCTTCTCTTATAACCATGAAGAAGGTTAGAAAGAAGATGCCCCATCTTGATAGACTTAACAATGCCTTCTCATGGACATGCTTTTCGATTATGGATCCATGTCTAATCATCCATATGATGAATGTTGTAATAAAAATCATTGCAATGAGACTTGCTATGCTTTCCCAAAGTTTTGCTGTTGCATCAGCTCCACCAAATATATTTGATACGCCTACTAGAATCAGTCCAAGAACCAATGATGCAACAATTCCTGATACTGTACCATGCCAGACATGCTTCTTTAGACTATTGTTTTCTGTCTTCTCTAAGAATTTTATCAATATTACAACAATAAGAAATGCTTCTAGCCCTTCCCTGAAGGCCATGATAAATCCTTGTAAAAAAGTTTCTAACATTATTTTCTCCCCTTCATATTGTATTCATGATATAAAAAATATACTAGGTATAAATAGATTAAAGTTTCTTTTTTGATAGTAAAATATAAAAATACATCATCTATAGATTGATATGGTGATAATATGGGTTGTTATACAGCGCCTGCAGCAGCAGCATTGATACACTTTTTCATGAGAAAAAGCAATAAGAGCTTACAGACAAAACATCAGTTATGGCTTAATCAGCTTTTCTTGGGAGGGGCAATATTCGGAGTTGTTGATCATGCATGGAATCGTGAATTGCTTGCCTTCAGTGTGAATGATATGATACTTGGTCTTTTCATCACACTTGCAATATTTGTCAGTTGGGGCGTAATAGTGGCTGTTGATGTCGCATCTACCAAGAAACATGCCATGAAGACATGATTTTCTTTTGCATTATTTACCTGCATGAAAGTCTATTGTTTTGGCAATGAATTTCTTGAGAATGATTCTTTTGCTAAAGAGATAGCTGATGAGATCTCTTTTCCAGGTATTGAGTTTGTAAAATGTGATAGTCCTGATGAGATATTTCTTGAGGAGAAAGAGATATGGATCCTTGATGTTGTCGATGAGATTGATGATGTCATATTGATTGATGATGTTGATAAGCTTAAGGAGAACTATATCTCGACATTGCATGATTTTGACCTTTCATATTTTCTTAAACTGATGAAAGAAATGGGAAGATTGAATTCTATAAAGATTATAGGCATACCAATGAAAGGCGATAAGGAAGAGATCATGGATAAGATTGTCGATAAATTGAAAGAAAATTTTTCTTGATATTGATCTTAGGCTTTCTCTTCTCTGATCAATCTTTTCAATGTTGTATTTGCGATAACGCTTGTTAGAAGATACGACACAGTTATCGCAATGAAGATGCCTTCTGTCTTTAGAAAATATGCTCCAATGTATGCGAAAGGTATCATCATGCAGAATGTCTGGACTATGCTTATTATTGCAGCCTTTATAGGAGCACGCAATATATTAAGTGAATTTGTCGATATCATTATCATCCCTTGCGCTCCCCACGCTATTGATACTGTCCTTATGTATAATGCTGTATAACTGACTATGATCGGGTCACTTGAGAATAATCTTGCTATATAATCAGCTGTAAGCATTGCGATTATGAATAATGCAAATCCATATCTTATTGTGAAGCTGTTTGAGATCCTTATCGCTTCTCTTACCCTATCTTTCTTCTTTGCTGCCCAGTTTTGGCCTATGAATGGACCTAATGCTGTCGATAATGCCATGATTAGCGCCATTGCAAAGAATTCAATCCTTGTTCCAACTCCTAGTCCTGCGACAGCCTCATGACCATATCTTGATAAAATGGCTGTTATGACTCCTGCTCCAATAGGAACTATCATGCGTGATAATGCTGTTGGAAATCCTATCTCCATAACTGTCTTCCAATTCTGTAATGTCTCTTTCAATGTTCCAGGTTTTAAAGTTATCATCTTCTCCCTGAAATACAGGATGCTGAATGCTACAACCATTGATGCAGCTCTTGAGATAACTGTTGCTATTGCAGCGCCTTGCATCTCAAGCCTTGGAAAACCAAAAAGTCCAAAGATGAATATCGGGTCGAGGATTATGTTGAGGCCTAGTGAGAATACCATCATTATTGCTGGTGTCTTAGTATCTCCTGTCGCACGTATTGCATTATTGCCTACCATCGGTATTATGACGAACAGAACACCCCAATACCATACTTTCATATACTGTTCAATGAGTACTATTATATCAGGTGTCGCACCAAGCAATGAGAATAAAGGCTGTATTGTGAACAATCCTATTGTCATCACTATGGCAGCCACTATCAAAGAAAGCATCAATGCATCTGATGTCAATCGTTTCAATGCTTTGGATTTTCTTCCTATGGCCATTGAGACTGCTGATGATGTGCCTATACCCATACCTAATGCCAGGCTCTGGAGCACGAAGATAACTGGAAATGTATAACTTATTGCAGCAAGTTCTTTTGTTCCTAATTTACCGATGAAGAAAGTGTCAACAAGGTTGAACATGACCATGCCTAGCATCCCGAATATCATCGGGAAGGTCATTTTTATGAGTATATTCTTTACATCTCCATTTATCAGTTTCGGCTGCATATTTATCCTAGAATAAGATTTGTTTCCAATTCTTTTTATTATTTGCTATTATTACTGTTATTCTTGATCTTGCTCAGATTCCATATCGAATATATCACAGCAGCAATTGTTCCAATGATAATCCCATATAATGTCCTTTGTTCTTTGCTTTCAGGAGGAAATGCAATCCCATATTTCCAGATCATAACTATGATTATAGCAACAAGAATTATTATCACTATCCTCATCCTATCAAGAGTCTGTTGAAGGGTAGGTTTGCTTATTGTATTATTTATCATTTCCAGTTAA
Source organism: Candidatus Woesearchaeota archaeon (assembly GCA_020637495.1). Taxonomy (GTDB): domain Archaea; phylum Nanobdellota; class Nanobdellia; order Woesearchaeales; family JACJVV01; genus JACJVV01. The sequence continues at coordinate 13,420 of JACJVV010000005.1, read as the reverse complement.
CCTTCAAGAAATGTGAAGAACATGAGAAACATGGATCATAGCTTCTGATAAGACGTTCAATCTCGAATACTATCTTTTCCTTATCTGCTCCTTCATCGACTAGTTTCTGAACATATGCCCTGATGTCATCATTAAGATTCCTCAAGAATTGAGCAGTAGGTGTTATTATATTTGCATAAGTTATGAATCCATCCTTGTCTGTCTTATACTCATGCCATAATGTACCACGAGGGGCTTCATTAGCTGCTATCCCATGGCCTTCTTTTATGTCGACTTTTGCAAGCTCTTCATGCTGTATCTTGAGATTGCTCAGTATGTCTATGCATGTTTCCCTATAGTGTATAAGTTCTAAAGCCTGGGCCATTATGTTATGGAAAGGATTATCTGATGGATATTTTATAGGGCATTGTTTCATGAACTCTTTTGTCTGAGGACTCAATTGTGAAAGGTTGTTGTTGAACCTTGCCAATGCACCGACGCTGTATGATTTACCATCCTTCACTACAAAATTGCAGGAACTGAAACTCTCATGATATTCTTCTGCAAAGTCATGGAGATCCTTCATCTCCAGCTCTTTTCCATCAACCTTTATCTTACCTTGTGATGTTCCGAACTCGTCTTCCTTGTAGATTGACATGTATTGTGTAGGATTCTCAAATTCTGGATATTCCAATGTCTGGAAAAGCTTGCATGTCTCAATTATGTCTTCTTCAGCGTCGATAAGCCTCTGCTTTATCTCATCAAGGACTGATTGTTCAGGGAAATGCAGGAAGCCTCCTATTGTAGGAGATATTGGATGGATGACCCTACCTGTAAGGAATCTTACCATATCATTGCCTAGCTTCATCAATCTCAATGCTCTGCTTATCTCATTCTTGAATTTAGGTGCCATCTCTATTGCAGATTTATAGCCAAGATAATCTGGCAATGCAAGAACGTATAGATGTGCAGCATGGCTTCGTATTCTTTCTCCGATTGTCTGAAGCATTCTTAATGTGATCGTCTGTTTTGTAGGTTTTACTCCAAGGCAATTCTCCATTGCCATTATTGCAGCAACGTTGTGTGCAGAACTGCATATACCGCATATCCTTGTCGTGATCTCTTGCACTTCATTCCATCTTCTTCCGACTAGAAGACCTTCAAAGTATCTGCTACCTTCTACGCTTCCCAAATCGCATTGCAATACCTTGCCGTCTTCTATCTTAAGATCAAGCCTTGCATGACCTTCTACTTTTGTGATGTGGTTTAATGTAATTTCGCCCATTTTCCTTCCTGTATTTTTTCTAAAGCTTCATTTATCTCAACACCTGCAAATGTTTCCATATGCTTCTTTACAGTTGTTGCATCGATGCCTTTCTCTTCCATAAGCTTGAAGTATTCCTCGAATTGAGCATCATCGGTAATTCCTCTGCATCCATAGCATTCAAATCCGTTATGGCAGCATACTGCTCTGCAGCCTCCTCTTGTTATTGGTCCAAGGCATACTTTTCCCTCATCCAGAAGGCATCCGTTCTCAAAAAGCCTGCATTCTCTGCAGACAGGATCAGGATAGCTGTAGAATTGTTTTCCTAGTAGGATCTCTTTTACAAATTTCTTTATCTCATCCCTATCAGGAGGGCATCCAGGAAGTGAATATTCCACTTTTATGAATTTTGTTATCGGCATAGGGTTTGGGACATCTATCATTTGCTCGTGTTTTTTCTGGTATTGCAATCTTTCAAGGTTTTTTGGGTCAGCCCAGTTCTTCAGGCTTGGTATGTTCCCATGAGTTGCGCATGCTCCTAATGCAACTACAACCTTTGATCTCTCCCTGAGCTTCTTAACCATCTCTTCATCTTCCTTGTTGACTACTGCTCCTTCTATGAAGCATATGTCTAATGGCCCATCATACTTCTCTCCCATAATGAACCTGAATTCTTTTATGTCAACAGCATTGATTATATCTAGAAGTTCATCCTCATTGAATATCACACTAAGTACGCAACCCTGACATCCTGTTATGTCATGGAAGGCTACTTTAGGTTTTCCTGTTTCAGTTGTTTCCTTTTTCTCTTCTGTCATCTTTTTGATTCTTTTATTTTGATTTTTTGATTATTATCAGCATTCGGCATGCTGTTGGCAAACTTTGTTTGCTTTATTGCCTCATAACCCTATGTTTGTATTTCTAATCATCCTTGTAATCTTTGAGCTCATCATATCTGAAGACTGCTCCGTCTAGGCAAGTGTATCGTCCATGGATCATGCATCTTCCGCATTTTCCCATCCCGCAATACATCAACCTTTCAGCACTGACGAATATCTGCTCTTCCTTGAATCCTTTGTTTAGCAGTATCTCTGATGTCTTCTCGATCATTATAGGTGGGCCGCATATGAATACCACTGTGTTAGTATTATCGCCTACAAGTTCATTGACCTTTTGCGTAACGAATCCTTGGCTTCCATCATAGCATGCCTTACTAGGTTCTGCAACCTTATCGAATGATACATGCATGTTGAATTTCTCTTTCCAGACGTCCATCCTTTTCCTGAACAATGTATCATCAGGTGTCCTGAATCCGAAGAAAAGTGAAACATCCCTGAACTTATTTCGATATTGTTCTATGAATTCTATTGATCCTTTCAAAGGTGCTACTCCACAGCCTCCTCCGATGATGATTATGTTATTGCCTTCAAAATCCCTCATAGGATATGCTCTTCCATATGGGCCACGTACGAGAAGTTCATCACCAACTTTCAATTGGCCTAGTTTTTTTGTTACGTTACCAACTTCTCTGATATTTAATTCTATATATTCATCTGAATGTGAGCATATCGAGATTGGCGCTTCACCTATCCCTGGCAAGGAACAGAATACGAACTGTCCTGGCTGATGGTGGATCTTCCAATCAAGCTTTATGGTGAATGAATCATGAGTCTCCCTGACATATTCAGTTATTTTAGCAAGCACTGGCTTGTAAGGTGATTCGCTAATGAGCTGTTGTTTTGTTGTCATTTTTTTGTTGTTTTTGTAATTATAATCTCATTCCATATTATTGATTATCTCAATCCAGTCTATCCTTGCAGGGCATCCTGCTATGCATCTACCGCATCCTGTGCAGAACTGCACATCATGACGATCCTGGAAATATTGCAGCTGATGATAGATCCTGTGCTTGAATCTTGCTGTCTTATCCTGTCTGAATATATGATCGCCAGCAACCCTAGTGAAATGCTTCAATTGGCAGGGAGCAGGCTTTCTTATCCTTGTGCCTTTCTTCAGGCTGAAATCAACATCATCCTCAATAGTGAAGCAATGGCAGTTAGGGCATAGCATGTTGCATGCTCCACAAGCAAGGCATTTGTCTGCTCCTTTTGTCTTCCAATCTTCATGGTGGTAAAACTTCTTGATGTTTGTCGTCTTCAATTCATGACCCATATTCTTTATCTTCCTATCTTCTTCTGTAAGAAGATTATCTCCCTGTTCAAGAAAATCAGATGCAATCTCTATTATCTTCCTGCCTTTATCAGAGCCTACTTCAATTATGAAATCATTGTTTTTATCGAAAAACATCAAATCGTGGAAATCAGATCTTAAGTCCAATGAATTACAGAAACAATGCTCAAAGCCATTATTGCAATGAAGCCCTATCAAGACAGATACGTCTCTTCTTGCTTTGTAGAATGGATCACATTGATGCTTGTTGTCCAGGAACACCATGTCCTGATGCCAGATCCCGTTAAGATCGCATTTCCTAAGACCGAAGAAGACACGCTGCCTTAATTCAATCACAGGGTTTATTATCTTATTGCCATCGAAGTCAAAAAGCTTCTCTCTTGGGTCGTTGAAGAAGCCTTTAACTGTATGATATGAATGGTCATCCAGAAATATATCTTCAGGGTTGCTTATCTTCTGATATAAGCTTTTGCTCCTGAGAATATTCTTCTTAGCTTTCACAGGTGCTATGAAGTCATAATCAGCCATCACTTTCTCAACAAAATTGTTGAAATTCTCCTTTTTGAGAACGTATTGCTGGCTCATGGTTAAATTTGCTCAGCGGTTTATTTAAACATTTCGTTCTCGACGCTGACATATGAATCATGATTCATGCAAGATTGATTTCTTTGCTTCTTTTACCAGTATTTTATCACCTCTGCAATTATCAGGTCTGATATTGTAGTTGTCTGGCTTATCCCTTCTATAGGTGATAATATCTCTCTTATCGCTTCTTCCATCCTTGGATCGTAATGGCATCTTGGACAATCTTTTGTTACATAGCCATCTTCCCAGGGATCATCCTGCATTCTATATACTTTCTGTGCGTATTCCTCACCGCAGCAGTTGCATGTCCCTATTACACTGTCAAGTTGCCTATCTATTGGTCTTTTTGCATTCCTACCTATAGTGCTGTCTAATGCTTCTGACATTTTTCCACCTCGTAATCTGTTAGAAATTCTGGGATTTGATTTTTTGTTCCCATATCAGAGAGAGTGGAGGCTATTATATAAGATTAACCGGTAAAATTTATATAGTTTGAAAAATTCACTCTATGTATGGGGAACAAAGGGGTGCTTCTGGTGTTGTTGACAGCAATAGTCTCAGGAGTATCAATCTTCTTGAACAGGTTTGGCGTTTCGGGGATGGATTCTACAATATTCACATTCTCAAAGAATATACTTGTTGCATTGTTCCTTGCAGGAGTGATGCTTGCATTCAATCAATGGGATAACATCAAGAAGTTGACTAGTAAACAATGGTGGTCACTTGTCCTTGTTGGTCTAGTAGGAGGTTCAATACCTTTTGTGCTTTTCTTTGCAGGACTTAAGATGACTACTGGTGCAGCAGGCAGCTTTGTGCATAAGTTGATGTTCATATTTGTAGCAATACTGGCTTTTATGTTCTTGAAAGAGAAGATGAGCTGGAAGATGATCGTTCCTGCACTATTATTGGTTATCGGTAATTATTATATGCTAAATCTATCTGGTCTAGAGATGAGCTTTGGACTAGGGCTTGTATTAATTGCAACATTGTTCTGGGCAGTTGAGAATGTAATATCAAAACGTCTGCTGAGAGAAATGGAAGGTAATGTTGTCGCTTTCGGAAGGATGTTCTTCGGCAGCATATTCATATTTGCTTATATATTATTCAGCGGTAAGGTAAGTGTATTCTCTAGTCTTGGAATGGGTGAGCTTGGTTGGATAGCTATAACTTCATTATTGCTTCTTGCTTATGTTATGACCTGGTACAATGGACTTAAGAGTGTAAGTGTTTCAACAGCTACATGTATATTATTGCTTGGAAGTCCTATCACCACATTATTGAGTCTTTTCTTTTCAGGTGCTTCTGTTACATTATTGCAAGCATCAGGATTGATAATGGTAGTGCTTGGAGTTATTAGTCTCGTATTACTTGACAAGAAATTGATTGTTCATGCAAATTCTACAGCATAAGCGTAATGTATCCTTACTTTGTCTCCTATATCAGCTTCTGGCAAGAATTCATTGAATACTGCACGTCTTTGCATGCCTTTATGGCTTTTGTATTCGACCATGAAAAATTGTTTATCGGGCTTTGCAATTATTGTAGCAATATGGACCCTACACAAGTCCTTGAATGATTCAGGTGCTGTTTTGTAAACACCTATGCCTTGAGCAATGACCTCATTATGATATTTCCTGAAATATCTCTGCATGACTTCTATGTCCCATCTGTCTGCATGCATCTGTGCCGCAAGCCTGTCGATGTTCGGCATGGCATTCTTGAACACTTTCTCCAATGTTGTCCTATCTATATCTTTATCATGGACAGCGATATCTCTTAATTCATCTACTTGCTCTTGTGTAATCTCTCCTCTGTCCATTTTTATGTAAGCACAGGGATATGCATATTTTAGAAAAAAATGTTCAACTTTCAAGATTCAACGCCTTCTTCCACACTTTTATCGATTCTAATGCTTCTTTCTCAGGGACTTTTTGCATTATAAGCTTGTTCTGCACTACTACAAAGTCCCCTTCCTTTATCTCTGGGTCAAGAAGCGTGACTTCTCTATCTTCCTGGTCATATTGGACTATAGCTTTATTGCCATCAACTTTAATCAGTTTTCCAGGGATGGACATGCACATCTACTCCACCTCAACACTTTTTAGAATAACTTTGTCGCCTTGTAACACTTCAGGTGTCTTGCCGCATTCTGGACATTCGAAAAGAACTACGTCATGCTGTCTTTCGATCACTTTAGGCGAACCTTCATATCCACATTCGCACTTCACAATCGCTTTCTCTTCCTGGAACTCATATGGGAAGTCAGCAAAATTCTTCATCTGCTTGTCTAAGTCGCTTATAGTGATGTTCGCTATCTCTCCAACAATTATCTTGGCATTCTTGACTTTGCCTTGTTGTCTTGCCTTGCTTATTATGTCATTAGCTATATGTATTCCATGCATTTTAATTGGTTGATATTGAGGTTGTTTTTATTGTTTTTGCTATGACCTTTATCATTGATATTGTATTATATAGTATATTTTTGAAACCAAATATATATCAGAAACTTTATAAACCAGTATACTTTCTATACCAAGATGGGAATAAAATGTCCAATACGACAAACAGTAGAATTCATGGGTAAGAAATGGACCCTGCTTATCCTCCTTGAATTGCATCGAGGAGACACAAAGAGCAAGAGATATTCCAGCATAAAGAGTCAGCTAACAGGGATAACACCGAAGATTCTCTCAGCAAGACTGAAAGAGATGGAAAAGCAGAAACTGATAAAGAAACGTGTAGATGCGTCGAAATTCCCAGTGAAAACTTATTATTCAATGACAGAGAAAGGGGAAGGTTTCCTCAAGATATTGAATGCGGTCAAGCACTGGTCTTTGAAATACAACAAGCCAGTAGAATTCTGTGAGCATACTGACTGCACATTCTGCGATGTGAAACTGTAATTGTTTCTTTTTTTCTAAAATGATAAAACACAAAGTAAGGATATTGGAATTCGATGAGATTTTGCGTAATACGCTAAGGATAGTTGTCACCAAGCCTGCCGGTTATGATTACAAACCAGGGCAAGCAGTCTCGATCTGGATGCCAGGTATAGAGAAGCCAAAGCCTTTCACCATGACTTCATTGCCTTCTGACGATCATCTTGAATTCATCATAAGGATCTATCCTAATGGTGGTGGATTTACAATGAAGATGCAGCAATTGAAAGTAGGTGATGAGCTGGAGATAACAAACGCCTGGGGCAAGATGTCTTTCAAAGGAAATGGGATCTTCATTGCAGGAGGCTGCGGCATAACACCTTTCATAGCAATACTAAGAGAACTAGATCGGAAAGAAGGAGTCAGTGATGAGAATCTGTTATTCTACAGCTGCAAGAGCAATCTTGATATCATAAATGAGAAGGAGCTTAAGGAATATCTTGGAGACAATGCAGTGATAACATTGACAAGAGAGAAGATTGATAATTACAAGCATGGAAGGATAGATGCAAAGATGATAGAGGAGAAAGTCGATGATTTCAAGCGTGTGTTCTATCTATGCGGACCTATGGATTTCATAAAAGAGATGAAGGATTTCCTGTATTCTAAGGGTGCTCTGGAAGTTGTGACTGAATTATAAAATAAAAAAATCAAAGGCTGCTTTCCAGCAACCAAATGTTTTTTTCCATTATTGAGATCCTTTGAGTCATGAGATCAGATGTAGCTATATCACCGCTGTCAGATGCTTTAGACTCTATCTCTTTAGCTGATTTGACCATGCTTTTCAATGATTCTATAACATCTTTCACCATATCTCCTGCACTCTTATTGCAGTCTGGATCTGAGATGGTCTTCAGTGAGTCGATGTTTTTTAGAGTTACATCAACTTTGCTCCCTAGTTGCCTGATCCTTTCAGCTACGTCATCGATAGCTGTTGTCAATTCAGTGTAAGCTTTCTCTAGTCCTTCATGGATAGGGAAGAATTGTGGTCCAGTCACATTGTAATGGTAGTTGTGCAATTTTATGTACAATGCGTAATTGTCTGCTAAAAAAATGCTAAGCTCTTTTGTCATTCTTATTCCCCCTTTCGTTTGCCAAGACCATAATCAAGCATCATCAATGCTCCTTTATTGTCTCCTGCCATCTTTATCTGTTCAAGCACAGTGCTTGTGTTAGTCTCCTCTTCAACCTGTTCTGAAACGAACCATTGCAGCATGTTCTCAGTAGCATGGTCGCCTTCTTTTCTTGCAAGGTCTACTAACTTGTGTATGCATGAAGTTATGTGCTGTTCATGCTTGTATGCAGCTTCGAATATCTCTTTTGCATTTTTCCAAGTTGCTTTTGGTTGCGGGATAGGCAATAGCTGTGCTTCACCATTCCTTTCATTGATGAAATTGAATATCTTCATCGCGTGATGTATCTCTTCTTGGAATTGTAAATTCAACCATTTTGAGATCCCTGGCAGGTTGAATGTCTCTGTTTTTGCTTGCATAGCTAGATAGATGTAAGCGCTGTTAAGTTCTTCTTGTATCTGTACGTTAAGTGCATCATTGATTTTTTTTGTTATTTGCATTTTATCACCTTATCATATTTTTCCGACTAGATCGATACCAGCTTTTAGTGTAGCATCTCCTGGCTTCCATTTTGCTGGACATACCATGCCTGGATTCTTCCTTGCATGATCCAATGCTTCAAGCTTCCTCATGAGCTCTGCAGCATTCCTTCCAATAGGCTCATCTGTGATCTCTATTGATTTGACAATCCCATCTGGGTCGATTATTATTGTTGCCCTGTCTGAAAGGCCTTCATGATCCCTTAGCACATTGTATGCTTTTGCAATCACATGTAATGGGTCACCTACCATCGGGAATTTGATCTTTTTAATTGCTTCGCTTGCATCATGCCATGCTTTGTGCACAAAATGTGTATCTGTTGATATTGAAAGCACTTCTCCGTATTCTTTGATCTTATCATAATGGTCTGCCATGTCTTCTAGTTCTGTTGGGCAGACGAATGTGAAATCTGCAGGATAGAAGAACAGTATCACGAATTTCCCTTTGTAGTCAGATAATTTTATCTCTTTGAATTGGTTCTTTACAAATGCCTGTGCCTTGAAATCAGGCGCTACTTCATTCAATTTTACCATGTTGTTATACCTCCACTATAACTTTTATGTTTCTTGGTTTATGATTGTGTTTTTTCGCTAGGTTTTCGATATCTCTTAGTATTGCTTTGTCTTCAAGGTCTATTATATTGTCTTTTGTTATTATATGGATATGCCCATGCTGTTTTCCGTCGAAACGTTGTTCATTTCCTATTGTTAATGTTTCTATCTCGTTCTCTTCTACTAGATTATTTAAAATCCTATACACAGTTGCTCTGGATATTGAGGGGATCTTTACTTTTATATCATTATAGATGGTGTCTGCATTTGGATGAGTGTCTACTTCTCTTAGGTAATTTAGAATAGTAGTCTTCTGTATTGTGTTTCTCTTATTAGGACTCATTACTAGTTGGGATTTGGTACTGTTTATATGTGTTTTGGATGAATTAGGATGATTGAATAATATTATTTTTTGCTTTTTTTCTTTGGAAATAGATTTCTAATGCTTCGACCAATCCATTCCATGAAATCAAAGATCAATCCTACACCACCCCCTAACACAAATAGATCTCTTGTTCTCCATTCATCTTTAAGTTTTTTATAGCATTTAAGGCATAACATACTTCCATCTTTGTAATCTACATATGTTTTACTTTTTGTATCACCGCAATTGCTCATTTGTCTTTCATTTTGATTTTAACAAGTATATTTTTATAAAAACTTTTTCCTTATTTAGGAATAGTCTTTCTTTTAACAAATCCACATCTAGAGCATCTTTTCTCAACGTCAAGAACTCTGCTTCTAAAGCCTGAACTTATGGTTCTTGCTCTAGAAAACTTATGTAATCCTATTTTGCATAGGAATGGTTTTGTCATAATAAAGACTATAACAGACTAATATATAAAATATTTCAAGAATTTTATTATGGATCCCAACATGATATATTCATTGTATTTGAGTTCCATTTGGCTAAAGTTTCTTGCATTGACTTTATCTGTTCAGGATTATAATCTATATTTTTTCTTGTTAAGTATTCTGGATTTGATTCAACAATTGGTTTCATTATATTATCTTCTGCATCTTCGGGAAGATCATGTGCTGGAATAAATAAATGTCCAAATTCATGTCTAATAATATAATCAAGATGTTTATCTTCTAATTTTCCACTTAAATCTCTTGTTGGTGCAGTTGTAAGAATAATTGTACCACCATTTACATTATAATTATTTTGAAATCCATATGCTTCTCCGTTTCTTTTTTTAGTGTGCCAATCTTTAGGATTGTAGTCCCTTAGAACATTGGGCACAAGAAGCATTATGTCAGTATAGCCTTCTACTAATGGCCTATTTGTATTGAAAAATTTAGTTTCATATGCAATACCTGATACGACATGATCATAAAATGAACCATCTCCATTAGTTTCTGGTTCAAATGTTAATTCAAGATCACTTACATTTCCGACATGATTAAAAGAAACTGTTAGATTTAAATTTGTCATGAATTCTTTATATCTATCTAAAGCTTCAAACATCATTTCTATTTCTGGTTTTATTACATCATAGTCTATAATGGCAATCTTTCTCATAATAATTGGAGTTTTAATTGAATTTATAACAGTATTCTTCGGAAATTTTTCGAAAAATTACAATATATCTATTTTAATGGGTAATTCTTATTTATTCAAGATGAAAGAAAATGATGTGCTTGAAGTAAAGCATAAAATTCACAGTATAAGGGGTAATCAGGTTATTCTTGATAGGGATCTGGCAAGTTTTTATGGTATTGAGACAAGATCGCTTAAACAGGCTGTCAATAGAAATAAGAATCGATTTCCTTCTGATTTTATGTTCATTTTAACTAAAAAAGAGATAAATATATTGGTATCACAAAATGTGATACCTTCAAAGAGAAGTCTTGGAGGAGCATTACCATATGCTTTCACTGAGCAAGGGGTTGCTAACTTATCTAGTGTTCTGAATAGTGATAAAGCTATTGAAATAAATATAGCTATTATGCGAGCTTTTGTGGTAATGAGAAAATTTATAGCATCAAATGCTTTGGTTTTTGAAAGGTTAGGTAAGATTGAAACAAAATTAATCGAACATGATAATTCTTTGAGAACATTATTTGATGCAATGCAAGATACTATACCAGATAAAGGTATATTTTTTGATGGACAAATATTTGATGCTTACAAGTTTGTTTGTGATTTAGTTAAAGCAGCAAAGAAGGAGATAGTTTTGATAGATAATTATATTGATGAAACAGTCCTTGAAATATTGAATAAGAGAAGGAAAGGGGTTAGTTTAAAGATTTATACTGCTAACTATAAAAAAATTGATGTGGATAAGTTTGAAAAACAGTATGGTTGCCTTTTTGTTAAATTTATGAAGTCACATGATCAATTTTTGATAGTGGATGAAGATGTTTATCATTTTGGTGCTAGTCTAAAAGACTTAGGAAAGAAATGGTTTGCTTTTTCTAAGTTTGAAAAGACTGCAATTAAAATATTAGAAAGAATAAAATAAAAATTAACCAACAACAGTAACATACCTATGCTGGGTTCTCCAGGCTTCTTCATCATAGGCCTTTATCCTTACATCATATTCTCCAGGCATTGTGCCGTAAGGTATGAATATAGGGATGTTCCTGTTGACTACTTCACCATCGTTCATCTCGAATGGTCCTGCTCTCCTGGATATTCCTAGCTCTGGTATTGCTACCTGGATCCTTACATGATCAAGGTCACGCCTATCGCTGTTCCTTAGCTGTATGTATACCATCAGTACATCTCCGCTCTGGACATATTCAGCAAGGCCTACCCTTTCTATTTTCATGTCTGCATCGCCAAGTGAAGGATCAACATAGATTTCCTCATTGAACTCATCTCCATCTGTAGGTGACAAGCATCCTGGATCCTTTGTATCTATCAAGCCATCTCCATCGTTGTCAATTCCGTCCTGGCAGGCTGCTGTAGCATCCCCTTCGTTTCCATCTGTGCCAGATGAACATCCAGGATCATTCATGTCTATCAATGAATCTCCATCATTGTCAATGCCATCATTGCATTGTGGAGCTGCGTCTGATTCATCATTATCCTGTGCATCCAAGCATCCTGGATCCTCTGAGTCAATTGCACCGTCTCCATCATTGTCAATACCATCCTGGCATGCTGAGTAAGGCGAACTTTCGTCATCATCATAAGCATCAGTGCAGCTGTAATCAGCTAGGTCTACTGCTTCGTCACCATCATTGTCAATGCCGTCTGAGCATTCTGTGTAGTCGCATCCTAATGAATCGTCGCATATGTAGCTGCATTGTTCAGCTGTAATATTTGATACAGCATCACAGTAGCTGTACTCGCTTCCTGCATTCACGCAGAATGTCCCTACGACTTCAGTAGTATATGCATTGTTATTACAATATATCTCTGTTGATTGGTTGCCGCAGTCGCTATCAGCATAGCATTCTACAACTCCATCTCCTTCGTTATTGTCTAGTGCACTTGAACAGCCAAGGTCTTCTGGGAAATCAACATAGCCATCATTGTCATTGTCAATCCCATCTTGGCATTCTATACCATCACATACGTCTCCTCTGCCATCGCCATCTGTATCAGCCTGGTTAGGATTTTGTATGAATGGACAGTTGTCGATATTATCATTCACAAAGTCATTGTCATCATCATTGTCGCAAGCGTCTCCTGCTCCATCATTGTCATTGTCATTCTGGTCAGGATTTGCTACAATAGGACAGTTGTCTGCATTATTGAGTACATTGTCATTGTCATAGTCAGGATCACAAGCATCACCTATTCCATCATTATCGAGGTCTGCCTGTATCGGATTTGCTATGAACTGGCAATTGTCTGCTACATCATCATGACCATCATTGTCATCATCGTTGTCACAAGCGTCTCCTGCTCCATCATTATCATTATCAGCCTGATCTGCATTAGGTATCAAAGGACAGTTGTCTGCAACATCTGCTGTGTTATCATTATCATCATCCTCATCACAGACGTCACCTATTCCATCTCCTTCATGATCCTCTTGTCCAGGGTTTGCAACCAATGGGCAGTTGTCGTTGTTGTCATTCAATCCATCATTGTCGCTATCTGCATCACATACGTCCCCTAGTCCGTCATTGTCTGCATCATTCTGGTCATTATTAGGAGTGAATGGGCAATTATCTATGTCACCGCATACATTGTCATTGTCTGCGTCGTTGAAGTAGTCTTCAGGGCATACATCACATACATCTCCTTGTCCATCACCATCATTGTCTTCCTGCAATGGATTTGCAACTAGTGGGCAATTATCCTGATTGTCATCCTTTCCATCATTGTCATCATCACTG
>JACJVV010000004.1 GCA_020637495.1 Candidatus Woesearchaeota archaeon | reverse complement strand
AAAGGTTTAGAATTTTAATTCTTACCATTCTTCTTTTACAAGGTCAATATAGCCTTTTGGAAGAACTAATTTCCCATCCTCTTCTACAAAGGTGAATGGCAGAGTTACATCGCTATGTTCGTCTATTTTTACTGTTAATTTTCTTCTGAATCTTATTTTTTCGATAGATGTCCCATTCAGTATCTTATAGCAGACATAGGCTGCCGTATTCGTCGACATCTGATATTTGCTTAAGTTCCTTGCAGGAATCCCTCTTATCTTATCAGTCAACTCTTTCTTTGTCCTACGTTTTCTTGGATAATCTCCAAGCACTCCTCCAAGAATAATCATGTCAAATCTCTTTGCATCTTTGGGAGTAAGGAGTTCTTTTGCAGAGGGATCTAGTATGCAGGCTTTCTTCAATTCATTTGATTTGAATTCCTTTACAGATCTGCTCTCAACCTTTCCGTATGCTTCTAGCTTCTTCTGTTCTGTCTTGTTCTTAATGTTAGTAAAGATTGTATTCTTTTTTCCAACTATCTCAGAAATGTGTTTGTATTCAGTCAAGCTCCATTTCCATAGTTTTGGGTCAAGATGCTCTATTAGGAATTTAACCATGGGGATATCCTATATAATGCTATTTTTAAGTGTTAAGGTTTATAAGTGCATTTTCATTCTCGAATACCATGAGAATATACTTCATACGCCCAGGCGAGACTGAGTTCAGCAAGCAGGGGAAGATACAAGGCATGTTCAATTCTCCTCTTACTGAGAAGGGTGTTGCAAGTGCCCAAGCAAAAGGGATCATGATGCAGAATTATGGCATAGATATAATCGTATCCTCTACAATCGTTGATGCAAGCAGCACAGCTGAAATAATCGGACAATATACAGGAATCACCCCTTTATTCTCAAAAAGGATAAATGAGATGCATTTTGGTGAATGGACTGGGATGTCATTAAGCGAGGTAGAACTTTCAAGGCCTCTTGAGTATATGCACTGGAAGATGAGCAAGTATGACTTCATAATACCTTGCGGCGATAGCTATCAGACTGTCGAGATGAGAAGCAGAACTTTAGTCGATAATGTCATGGAACGTCTGGAAGACAGGGCAGCTATAATATCGGGAGAACATGTTGCAAAGACGATGCTTGGTTATCTGCTTGACATGCCGAAAGAAGACATGATAAGGATAAGACAGCCATATGATATTATCTATTTCATCGACACGATGTATCAAAGATATGGTTATCTCAATCTTAAGAATGGAATAACTATGTGTGATGAATTGATCACAGCTGATTAAGGCTTCCAGAAGAACTCTTTTGATATTCTGTTATTTGCAATCGCTATGCCTTCTTTCTTGAGCAGCATCGCTTTCTTCCTGCTATTTGGCTTGCCACAATATCCGCCAAGACTTCCATCGTCTTTTATGACTCTGTGGCAAGGGATGGTTATAGGATGCTGATTGTTCCTCAATGCAGTTCCGACTGCTCGATATGCTTTTGTCCTGAGTTTTTGTGCAATAATTCTGTAAGTAGTGACTTTTCCTCTCGGGATTCTTTTTGTTATCTCCAGCACTTTATCTTGGAATTTTCTCATCTTAAGGTTGGTGAATTACTCTAATGTATAGTATGCTCGTCTATTGGTTTTTCCCTTATTATCAGCTTTAAGGAATATTATTCTTCCAACTTCTTTTGTTGAATTGACATGTGTCCCACCATCAGGCTGGTGATCGTATTTTCCGATAGTTATTACCCTTAGCTCATCAATCCCTTCAGGAAGGCCCTTTGCAAGCTTGCTCAACCCATCCTGTTTTTCAGCTTCTTCTCTTGTTATATATGTGAACTCTACAGGAACATCCTCTTGTATTATCTCATTTGCCTTATTGACATATTCAATGATCTTCTCTTTGTCAAAATCTTCAAGGCTGAAATCAATCCTTGATTTGTCTATGTCCAGTTGATTGCCTGTTATCAAAGCTCCTGCTTCATTGTGGAAGACACTACAAAGTATATGCGCAGAAGTATGCATCCTCATGAGCTTGTATCTTCTTTCCCAATCTATGCTGCATATGACCTGATCCCCTTCTTGCAAACCTGGTTCCTGCACTTCGTGGCTGATATCCCCATCAAACTTACCAACAAAAACTACATTGAATTCTTTTCCGTCACTTTTTCTTGTGATTCTGCCAGTGTCATGTGGTTGACCACCTGATCTGGGATAGAAAGCAGTATCATCCAAGACTATAAACCTGCCATCTTTCACAGTTTTAACTCTGGTTTCGAATTCTTTGATATAACTATCATCAAGGTATAATGCTCTTTTCATTTTTCCTAATCCTCATTCATCTTAACTCTTTATGCCGTAACCTTTTTTCATCAATATCATATTTATTATGAAGAATACAGCAGTGAATACAAGAAGGATGACAAAACCGAAGAATACGTCTATGTCTGAAAAACCTAGGAATCCATACCTGAATCCGCTGACCATATACAATATCGGATTGAATTTTGAGATGTGCTGCCAGAATTCAGGCAATACTGTTATTGAATAAAATACTCCTCCAAGATATATCAATGGCGTAAGGAGAAAGTTCGGTATGAGTGCAATATCATCAAAGCTGTTAGCTATCATCCCATTTAGGAACCCAGCCAATGAGAACATTGCTGATGTGAGGATGAAGTAGATAAGTATTATCCATATGTTGTGGATCTTTATGTGCGTGAAGAACAATGATACAAGCATGACGAGGATGCCTGTGACAAGACCTCTTACCATACCACCTATGGCATGCCCTGCAATTATCACCCAGTTGGGTGTAGGGGATACTATCATCTCCTCTATGCTCCGCTGGAATTTTGAGAGGAAGAATCCGCCTGCAACATTCGTATATGATGTAGTTATGACTGAAAGCATCACAAGCCCAGGCATTATGAAGTCCACATACTTGAATCCTGCCATGTCAGATATCCTTGATCCTATGAAATTCCCGAATATTATGAAATACAAAGTTGTAGTAACAACAGAAGGCAGGAAAGATTGCCTCCATACCCTGAATATCCTTATTGTCTCTTTCCTTACGATTGTCATCAATGGTACAAGCAGATTCATTTTCTCTTACCTTTCTCTTTTCCTTCTTTCCCATTCTCTATCAGGTCTATGAACATCTCTTCAAGCCTGTTTGCTTTGTTCCTCATGGATAATATTGTGATCTTCTCTTTGTCAAGAAGCCTCATCAGTTCTGACAGGTTCTGTGATTTGTCAAGTTCGATCTCAATCGTCGTATCATCAATTATTGTTATGTTGCATCCTTTCATCTCAGGCTTCTTCTTCATCGGAGAAGCGATGTCAAGGATATAGCTCTGCTTGTCCAGCTTGTTTATTATCTCTTTTGTGGATGAATCCTCAATGATCATCCCTTTGTTGATTATCGCTATGCGTTTGCAGAGATGCTCTGCTTCTTCAAGGTAATGCGTTGTAAGTATTATCGTTGTCCCTGACTTATTGAGTCTTGTGAGAAAGCTCCACATGTCCCTTCTCAGCTCTACATCAACTCCAGCAGTTGGTTCATCAAGTATCAGGAGCTTAGGTTCATGTATCAATGCTCTTGCTATCATAAGGCGTCTTTTCATGCCTCCTGATAAGCTCTTTGCCTGCTCGTCCCTTTTGTCCCATAATCCAAGCTGCCTAAGGTATTTCTCTGCGTTCTTCTCAGCATCTTTCTTTGCTATCCCATAATAGCCTGCTTGCTGGACAACAATATCTATGACCTTCTCGAAAATGGCGAAATTCATCTCCTGAGGCACTACTCCTATGAGCTGCTTTGCATCAGAGAATTCCTTATCGATATCCTTGTCAAATATCTTGATCCTGCCTGAAGTCTTCACAACCATATCTGTGATTATGCCTATTATTGTGGTCTTTCCAGCCCCATTAGGGCCTAATAATCCATAGAATGATCTCTCTGGTATTGAGATGCTTACACCTTTGACTGCTTCTACTCCATTTGCATATGTCTTAGTCAGGTTTTCTATATTCAAGGCGTCCATATTATTCTCTCACCAGGAACGATATATAAAGTTAATGAATATTCTCCAGGAAAGTAACTTTTTTAAATATGAAATCCAAATCATGCATAAGGTGATCAAATTATGGTTAAAAAAGACAAAAGTGGAATGAAGCTATGTTCAATCAGTCCTGATTGCGGAATCCTTCTATTGAGGATCCTTGTTGGAGTAATGTTCATATTTTCATTCGGATACGGAAAGTTTTTCGGTGGACCTACAAGATGGGCTGCTGTAGCAGGTATGGCAGGTATCACATTCTTGCCGGTATTCTGGGGATTCCTTGTTGCTGTGATTGAGTTCATAGGCGGAATCATGGTCCTGATTGGGTTATACACAAGGTTTGCAGCATTGGCTATTGCACTGGTTCTGCTAGTTGCATTGTTCACAGCACATAGAGAAGCTCTATTCAGCTTGAATGTTGCAGGTTTTGGAACAGCGTTCACTTTCTTCATGGTGGCACTAGCATTGTTCAAGCTAGGCGGTGGAAATCACTTAAACCTTGAGAAGAAACTTTTCAAGAAAGAAGCTTAATTCTTTCTTTTGTTTTATTTTTTTATTCTTTTGATTTCTATTGAACTAATATTAGTTGAGAATGTGGTCATTTGATAAGAACATAGATCAGTATTATCAGATTCAACAGATGGCTTGCATTGCATACCAGGCAGTATCTTTTGATCCTTAGCATTGTAACCATCAGAAGATATGCTGACAGAAGCACTGCTGGGAGTGTTATTGAGAAAACAAGCAACGGGTCATTAAGGATGATGATTGTGATATAATACATCAATCCCCATAATGCATTAGGCAGCCCGAATATATAGGAATAATTGGTTGAGATGACCCCTGTACATGAGAATCTGTTGCTCAGGTCGCATACAGCCTTATATTTCTTGTTCTTTTTTAATCTGTATTGAACATACAAGATATACACAGAGAATATTATCCCAATCGATGCAAGTATTATTAGCATAATAGTTATAAAAGGTTTATACTATTTAACTTTTATGAAAATATTTTTCGTAACAGGCAATCCTGACAAGGTCAGGGAAGCAAATGAGATGCTGGATTTTCCTGGTTTTGAGTTCGAAGCTGTAAAGGTTGATCTTCCTGAATTGCAAGGCACTCCTGAAGAGGTTGCTTTAGAGAAGGTCAAGATAGCATATGAGAAGATAAAGAAGCCTGTTATTGTTGATGACACTGGCTTAGCATTCAATGCTCTAAATGGTATGCCTGGTATATACATCAAACATTTTCTTTCAGCAGTAGGTCCTGAAGGGGTGTACAGGATACTTGATGGCTTTGATGACAAGACAGGCTATAGCTTGACTTCTATAGGATATTGCGATGGAGTTAATACTGAGGTATTCATAGGCAAATGCAATGGCACAATAGTCCCTCCTGCTTCAAAAGGTCACGGATTTGCTAAAGGCTGGGATACTATCTTCAAGGCTGATGGCTTAAATGGGACATTTGCAGAAGTGCCTGCATCTGAAAAGAATAAGATCAGTCAACGTCGTAGGGCTTTTGATATGCTTAAGGAATATCTGAAGAAAATAGCTTAAGTGATAAAGGCACTATCAATCATTGTCTAAGCATGTCACTTCAATTGCAACACAAGCCAGATCGAATGTACCTTCATTTGCTACTATTGTAGTCATGCAATCATATGGTGGGACATCATTATTCTGCTCGTCATCCATCCAGTCTGCTGAGTCACATCCATCTCCGCATGATAATGGTTGAGCCCTGCAGAATTGTATCTGAGTGCAGCCATCAGCATCAACTGGTTGATTTGGTGAGTCAGCACATAGGTCGCATACATCTCCTACTCTATCATCATCTTCGTCCTCTTGTCCAGGGTTTGCATTGAAAACGCAATTGTCGACATCATCACATATCCTATCCAGGTCTGTGTCTTGGCAGTATTGATTTAGAATACCTAATACAGCATGTCCAGTTGTAAGCTCTATTATGCCGTCTGATCTATCTGCATTCCCATACAATGTCATTGCATCTGGAACATTAATGGTTACAATTGATGCTAGATTATCATGATACCTTGGTGTTAACCAGATATCATTTGTATAGATCTCTGGATCATATGTATAATTTCCTAGTGCAAGTCCTGTCACATTTATGCATTGCGCATCATTTCCTGTCTGGTTTGTCAAGCTAGTATTCAGTGCAAGAGGCGTGTTGAAATCAAATGAGCCGAAAGAGGTGTCAATGCTGAAATTCTCGTTAGGAGAACCAGCTGTAACCTGGTTGCTTGGATTAATTATTATCTTGCATACGCTGATTACACCATCATCCTGACATGTTGATGAGCATCCGTCTCCATCGATATTGTTCCCATCATCACACTCTTCCTCAATTCCATAATCATTAGGGCTTTGTGTTATCCCGTCGCCACAGTATGTGCATGTCGCATTAATCAATTGAGATATATTGTTTCCAGCTGGTCCGAAACCTGCAAGGGTGAAATATTGTTCAGGGCTTGATATTGCGCTCAATGCAGCAGCGTCAGGACTTCCACCTACACCTATCGTTACAATTGAGACTCCATCAAGCTTTATCCCATCTGCTTCCTCGACTGCAAATGCTTCTGCTATAGGGTTGATTACAATAAGCGGGATATCAGTTATTGCATTTGCACCGCCTTCAGATGCAAATATATACAAGTCATTGTTCCCTATCCTATTATTGAACTGCTGATGCGCTTCATTAAGTGCATCCTGCCAATTCGTGAATCCTCCAATCGTCAATGAATTTATTGCATTATGTATTGCTGTAGTATCATTAGTATAATCTTGCACAAGTGTTCCAGTTGAACCAAGATCAATAACTGCAATCTCTGACGGTGAATATGGTAGGATCATATCGACGAAATTATTCAAAGAACTCTTTACAGCATTAAGCTGTGTGTTTGATGTGCTCAATGAGCTGTCTATTATCAATGCAACATCATAACCGCATCCTGCAATTATCTCAGGGTTTATTGTTGTGCATTCTGATGGTATATCGTTACATTGCCATCCATCTTCTACCTCGCAGATTGAACTGCACCCGTCATCATCGTCATTGTTACTATCATCACATTCTTCATCTCCTACGATGAGGCCGTCACCGCAATCTTCTACACATATGCTTGGTTGACCGTTGCAACCCCATCCTTGTTCTGTCTGGCAGATGCTGTTGCATCCATCACTGCTGTTAGTATTTCCATCATCGCAAGTCTCTGGAAGCTCAATTATGCTGTTTCCGCATAAAGCTGGGCTTTGTACGATAATTGCATTGTTCAATGTAAGAGTATTGCTTTCTCCTTGGCTACATGCATCATTCTGATATGCTCTTAGCTGAAGGTCATAAGTACCAAATGCTCCTGGAGCAGTTATTGTGAATGAAGTAGTATGCAATCCAGTTGAAACAAAATCTGAATGGTCTACACAGGTGAATGGGCCTGAATTGCCTATCCTATAAGATGTTGATTCCCAGTCATTAGCACTTAATATTCCGAATGTGATGACTGATACAGAGACGCTTACTGGGCCACTTGGAGGGGTTATGATAAAAGAAGATCCATTTACTGATGCAGCTGCAATTATCCTTGCGTCAGTGAATGTCGTATAAGCATAATTAGTGCCATCTGTCGCATTGATTGAATAATTCCCTACAATGCCATCAAGGTCATAAACATACAATATTGCACCTTCAGCATCAGTCGTCTGCAGTCCATCTACAAATCTCCAATGGCAGTCTGTTGTTGTGCAGGATTCCATAGCACCATCTGGTCTTACTACAGTTATATTCACTGCAGAATCACCATCAAATCCTATTCCATGGATGTAAACTTTCTCAGAAGGCTGGAAATCATATTTCAGGTTACCATCTATATCTGTCGTATTCATGCTTGCTGCCAATACACTTGACATCAATGCTACTGATATTAATATATATAATATTGTTCTCATGAACCCCAGCTTATCAAATACATCTTGTCCTTTTAATTATTCATAGAACTGAAAACATCTATTACATTTTCTAGTAAAGAATATTTACTTTGCAGTAGTTGTATCGTGCCTAATTGATGACGAAATGTCTGATCTAATTCTTGATAAAATAATTGATATAAGAATGGTTCATTCTTTCTATTTCAAGAATCTGCTCAACTGCATCTGATCATCTGCTGCTTCGACTTCCTGCATGCTGATCCCTTTGAGATTAAGAATGTCTTCAAGGACAGGCAACAATATCTTCTCAAGGTAATAATCTGGATCATATGTTTTATTATGCATATCTTCAAGAAGGAAAGACCTTCTCGATACTGGTTCATCCAATTCTGCAACAACATATCCTATGCGATTTCCTTTGGATACCTTTCTTCCTTTGCCATGCAACGCCTTTATTATATGATGCTGTATAGTCCTCTCATGATAATAACCTATGTCTCTGGTGAGCTTTGATGTTATCACAAGATCCTTAAGAGGGATCTCTTTTTTCAGCAGCTGCATTATCGAGTACCTTACATCTTCTATTATCTCGCTCTTGTTTTTATCAATCAGTATAGATCTCATTGTGTCATTGAGTAAGTCCTTGACAAATTGCGGATATGAATATTTGATGATGTTATAGTTGATGACCTTCCCTGTATCTGTATAATATGCAAATCTTTTCTTGTTTGATGTCTCAAGACGTGGAAGGAACAATGCACGTTTTGCTATCTCATCAATGCATATCTTCTCGCTTTCTGGGAACTTATTGTGCAGATTCTCGACCAATCCCTTCTCTGTTTCTTTGAGCTCGACATAAAGCTCATGGTAATCTGAGAATGTGACGCTGTTCTTTTTGTTTATCTCAATGATCATTGTATTGATGTTCTGCTTGGCAATAGTGTTTATCCTTTCCAGCAATTCTTTTGAGAACCATCTTGAGTAATGGTTGTTCAGATACTCATAGAAATAATTTGATATCCTTGTTAGAATATTTCTTCTTCTCTCAAGGTTATCATTGCTCGTCTTGCTCAATGCAAGTTCTATCCTGTCTATGCGTGCTGATATATCTTCAAGTATCAGAGGCAAGACCCCTTTTGCTCCGTCGATTGAACATTCCATGGTGTCAGGTGATATGCCATGCTTTATTATGAGCTGGGGATACAATGGGGTAAGGTCAATTATCGCAACATCATCATATACTCCTGGAACAGGATCAATGACTGGCATATATCTCTTCACTTTCTCATTCGTGAGGTCATATGTATGCCTATTGAGCACTATCTGGTTATGGTCCATGCATTGCTTTATCAGTATCCATTCTATGACGCTGCTTAAGCTGAAATTGAGTATGTCTGCCGCCCTTAATCCTATCAGCTTGAACAGTTCTGTAAGGTTGTTGAAGAGGGAATTGAACAGCATGAAGTTCAATCTCGCTTTCCTGTAGATCATGTTTATCTCCTGGTTCTCCTCATCATCGATCAATGATGCTACATTGACAACTCCTGATATTGTCTCGTATGAGCTATCAAGATCATTGTCAGCTAGCGACATGTCGATGAAATTGCTTATTATCCTTCTCAAGAATATCTCATTTATGCCAAGAGTCCTTATCCTGTTATTGACTGGGCTGGTGTATGGTTCTGTATTGTCCATGCAGATGTTCATCGTTATCCTGTATTTCTTCGCCCTTTCAAGTATATCCCTCAGCCTGAAGTTAGTATCCTCAAACAATAGAAGGTCAGGTTTTTCCCTATGAAGAATCTGTTTGAAATATTCCAATAGCTCTTCTTCGCTCTTCACAAGGTGCACCTCATGCTTATGCTCGATATGCTTCCATGTTATCACTACATTCTTCTCTGAGGAGCAGCATAGTGCTGATATTGCCTTCTGTCCTGCATTGTCCTCTTCGTATGATGCTGAGACTGACATGACTTTAGGCTCTGCAAATGAGATGTCCTTGCTTATATAATTGACAAGCTTGAAGTGGCCATCTTCCTCAGTGACATTGGCTTCAAATATGCTGAAGGGGATTATCCTGTTCTCAAGGAGATATCTTCTGGTTAAGGATATGTCGTCCTCAAAGAAGTTTATGATCTCTGGCCAGTTCCTTATCTCATTCCTGACTAGTCTCATCGTCTCAGGGCGTGACAGATAGATCTGGATGAACTCTTCCTCTTTGCAATTGATCTTCTTCTTGACAAGGTTTGTTGCTGTTATGAAATTCTTATCATCAAAATGAATCCGTGCAATCTTTGCCCTTAATGCTGTAAGGTCGACATTTTTCTTTGGGAGGATGAAGAAATTTGGCCTGAAATAGTCTTTTATGAGTATCAATTTTCCTTCAGGAGTCCTGCAGTATAGGTTTACTACTATCTTATCCTCTACAGAATACTTCAGATCTACTACATACCCCCGAATGGTAACCATTATCCTTATTTAGTGGCAGAATTATATAAACTTTATGTGATAATAGTATGTATTTTCCTATATTAGTATTTATAAAGGTATTTAATGTTTTTTTGATTTTACTAGAATTTATCTTTTAAGTGAAAAATTTTCCAAGACGTGATATTGATGTACATCTACATTGCGCGTTAAGGATGTTTTTCCCTATATAAGGGATATATAAGGATCATTTTGCTTTTTCAGAATTCCTATTATAGTTCAAGATGTCAAGCTCTTTGCTTCATATTCTATCTCTACAGGTTCCCTATTCTGCAGAAGCTGGACTATTCTTGCATTACCTTGAGAATCGATCTTGACTTCAACTGTAATATCTCTTGTAGGGACATCTGCATTCCTTTCAAAGAAGAATTGTTCAATCCCATACCTGACACGATTGTTTCCATCCATCGTGCCTTTGATGAACACTCCTTTGTCAGGTTTTTGTGTACTTGCATCAGTAAGTCTCCATATGCCTTCATTGTCAGGCTCAAGGCTTACATATACAATGTCACCTTGGTTGAAGGATCCTGGAATAGTGCTGATCTCATATCCTATAGTCATATATTGGCCACGTAGGATGTCGAATGGATCCACTGGTCTTGTAGCAAGCTCAACAGTTGTTCCTGTAAGCAAGGGCCATGAGAGGAAAAGTATGAATGAGATTATAATAAGCAGAAGGAATGAAAGACCAAGCAATAAACGGATGATATTCTTGTCTATTCTTTTCTGGCTTTTCTTACCATCTTTCTTCGCCATTTTTCTATACCCCAACTACCGAATACAAGAAGGATTCCAGTAAGGATTGTTCCTCCGGCAAATCCCATATATCCACCGAAGTCCATGAGGAATCCTATATATCTTGAGATAACATCCAATACAAAGAATACTATCCCCAAGTTGACTATCTTAGGCAATCCCTGCCATGTTCCATAGAATATTATTGCAAGTATCAATCCTAGGAAGATAAGGTTTGAGAATAACCATAGCAACCATAGGTCAAGAGGTGCATTGTTCCCACCTCCATAGTCATAATAATTTGAAGGATACCAATTGCATATCTCCTCACGATCCCTGCATTTGTCTCCTTGATTGTTGTATTGCCTGCATTCTTTTGAGGCTTCCTGGTACAATGTACCGAATACTGTGCCATCTTTCAATGAGCAGAATGCGTTCTGGTTTATCTCGTTAGTCTGCCATTCGCATCCCAATGTTGCTTCATGGTCAAGGCATGTTTCTTGGTTGTTGAATTCACCACAGTATTTTGCGCTGCAACTGCCGGCCTTATTCGGGACTGCTGATGCAACCAATATCAAAATTAATAACAGGATGATCACCGTGCCTATGCCAATAAGCTCTTTTGTCGTTATGCTCTTCTTGCTTGTAGCTATTATTATACCTGCAAAGAATGTCGCAATCGCTATCAATGCAATCACTATCATAAAGATTGTCGCTGATGGAACATCAGTCCTATTCTCAAATGATAAGAATGGAAGGAAGCTCTGGAAGCTTAATAGATATCCGAACAATAGGAAATATGCAGCAGTCCACCATTGGTATACTCTTGCAAATCTCAATATTTTTGTTTTATGTATAAGATATAATCCATAGAGAAGAACACCCGTTGCAAGATATAGGAGAACAATTACAGTGAATGAGACACTACGGAATCCTCCTGTCTCGACGAATGCAAAATATTGGAGGCTTATCCAATTGAAGAACTCAGCCATACCGATGACAAGGCTTGGAGCTGAATCAAAGATATATGCAGCAACAACAACACCAATCCATGCAAGGAGCATGAGATATGCATTGCCTTGCAATGATGCATCAACATTGAATATCTGTGCGATCAAGAAAATGCTCGCAGTGTAGAGCAATGATCCTAATATGAACAATACATGTGAAGTTATCTTGTATCCTTTAATCTTGAGAAGAACTCCTGCAGTGAATGCTGCAGCAGTAAACAATACCAATATTATTATCTTTAGTGGATCAGCTATGTCATGCCAATTCTGTGCAATCAGCCAGAAAACACCTACAGCAATAAGTATTGCACCAATTATGCCGACTATGACACCGAATGATGCACTCTTTTTGTCTGTCATTGTTTGATTTTAAGTTGAGTAATTTATATATTTTTAGGTACTGTCAAGTCATGTCATGGCTTATGTCATATTAGCCATACGACAAAGTTTAAATACGCTTCTTCAACTACATCTTCCATGTTTGAGCACGATGGGATAGAATTAGCAACAACTAAATTACCTGATAAGCAATATCTTGTAGTACCCTTCTCTGGGAGCTTTTCCAATATATGGAGACAGCAGGATAAACTAATTAATATTGCAGGAAGTGACGAAGTCACTGATAAACTTGGCAATTATTATGAGATAGCGATCGAATATAGGATAGATTTATGTACTGAATTCCCATCAGAAGAGGCAGCGATATCTGATTTCATCTTCAGATACATTGAAGATGTTATAGATAGGAATCAAGGCATCAAGTTCGTATTCACTCCTAGAAGTGTTGATGAAGGTGGGAGATTCCCTGAGATCCCTGAGCGATATGAATCTTTCAGCTATGTCAGCTCAAGGTATAGGGGGTCTTCGTTAGCAGTGGATATAGAATCTGCACATCTTAAAGATTTTAACAGCCTTTACAGCTATGGACTTAAGGGCCCTATGGTAATCGGTTCAAGCCATGCATTTGAGAGTCGATCTGATGCTGAGGTTGCAAATGCGATTCATGATCAATTATTGCAGTCAAATATAGGTGTGCATGTGCTGAAAGTAGCGCAGTATTGCAGCACCCCTAATGAAGTATCTACTTTATTGCTTTTGCCCGATTTTATAATAAAGAACGGTCTTGATGCCATAGTGGTCCCTATGGGAGATTCACGAGCTGTTGAGGCAGGAAGATATCTGACTCTTGCTGCAGGATCGATGATGACATTCTGCAAACTTGATGAAGATAGTGGTTCTGCAAATGGACAGCCTCTGCTTATTGACATGGTAAATAATCTGCATATGATAAGCCATCCAGGAAGGTATGCTTGCCAATTCAATAGTGATGCTGTGGATGCTTTCTCTAGGATTATATGATTGTTTAAGATTTCTTATTCTAATATATGATACTATATAATACTATCAGAAAAGAGCATAGATTATAGTATACATTATGACGAACAGCAAAGAAAGGAAAACATAGGATGTTACTCTAGTCAATCTGTCCCTAGATGTGAAGAAGACGAATATTGAACTTAGTATTCCGCTTATGATTATCCAAACCACAGTCAAGATGAAGAATAATATCACATCAAACAATCTTAGTTCTGGTCGTTGAAGAAGCCATACCCACGCGAATAATACAAGCAATGTCAATACTGTAGTAAGCACTATCTTGTAGATTGTGGGTTTTAGTATATGTTCTCTGTGAGTTACTTTTGTAGTTTTCATATTGTTCTTATTCTATTTCTTGATTATTATTCTGGATATTATTTTTTCACAGTAACATTGAAAGAGTTGACAAGATATTTATCATCTTCAGTTGATTTGTATATCTCAACACCATATTCTCCAGACTCAATTGGCCCTGCTCTTGCCTTGAAATTGCTGAAACATGCACATCCTTCAGACATTCCAATAGGTATGAAATATATCCTTATTGTATTGCCTATGAATTCATATTCTATCTCCATCTTCTCAAAACATTTCTGCTCGAAATCGTATTCGATAAGGACATCATCTCCATCCACATCAGCATCAATGCTCTGTGTCCTGTTTGTAAGTTCTTGTGTCTTGTCATAGCATGATTTCAGGCTGTATTTCAGAAACTTATTCTGGCTTGCAATGAATGTCATGCTAAGAAGGATAATAGCAATTACAATTATCACGCTGATGACTATAATCCTAAGTCTTGGCTTCCTTCGCCATGCTTTCTCAACATCTCTTGTAAAATTCCTTATCCTGTGCATAACCTCTTCTTGGGATAAGTTTTATATAAATATTATGTGTGTTTTATGCTATGGCTACAAGAAAACAGATTGCGAAGGGTGCAGAAGCTGAGATATTTGATGCTGGAGACGTTGTAATAAAGCGGCGTATGCCTAAGGGATATCGCATAGTTGACATCGACCTGCCACTTCGTCGTTTCAGGACAAAGAGAGAGGCTAAAGTAATCTCAAGGCTGCATGATATAGGAATAAAAGTGCCAAAAGTTGTACTACTTGATGTAGAGAATACTGAACTTCATCTGACAAAGATAGCGGGTGATAAGCTAAGGGATAAGCTGAACACCAATAATTATCCTGTTTTTTGCCGGATGCTTGGTAAGGATATTGCAAATATGCATGACGCTGACATAATACATGGTGATCTGACAACATCGAATATGATTGTAGAGAAAAAGACTGACGTCTTATATTATATAGATTTTGGCCTGAGTTTTTTCTCATCAAAGATAGAGGATAAGGCTGTTGATCTGCATCTTCTTCGTCAGGCATTGGAGAGCAAGCATAACAGGTTATGGCAGAAGGCATTTGATGCATTCGTAAAGTGCTATGGAAAACATTCCAGGAATGCAACAGAGATACTATTAAGGCTTGAGAAAGTTGAGTCGCGTGGAAGAAATAAAGGCAAGGAATAGTCCATATTGTCAATCTGAGTTATCCAAACTTTCATTCCTGATCAATTCATCCCAATTCGGTCTTGGGAGAACCGCTCTTGAACCTGCTTTGCACATTGGACATTCTTTTTCAGGAAAAAGATTGCCCTTATTTGTTATGGCATAAACGACTTCCCTCTCTATGATCTTCCATATCCCTGAAAAACTTCCCAATGTCAGTATGGGTGGTATAACTTTGACGCCTTTCTTTGCAAGGATTTCAATTGTCTTTCTTATGCTGTCTCCTGAGTAGATATCATCAGCTACGACAATCACCTTCTCTGTATCTCTTATCTCGAAATTGCATATCTTCTCTTTCAAGTCTACATAACCAAACCTTGCTTTGCATGCTTTTGCCAGCGAGTAAGCTATGGCTAGTCCGAATGGCGGATAGGAAACTACCCAGTCTGGCTTTATATTTCTCTTGCTGAGTTCAGGCAGAAAATAATCCTTTATGATCTTATCCAGAGTTTCAGGATCAGATACGATGATGTCAGTGTTCAGGTAAATGTCAGAGTGCAATCCGCTTTCCGAAGTCAAGACATGAAGTCTTGAATTATTGTATCTCCAAAGTGCCTTATCAAGGATTTCTTTAGATATTACCATTGTCTCATCTGAAACCAAGGTCATTCTTGTAATAGTCTAAATAATCACCAAGCTGTCCCATTATCTCCATATCTTCAATCTTTCTTTGTATCTCAGGGACTTCTCCCATCTCGAGTGCGATGACATTAATTGTAATAGTATCACCATCATCTATATCACCGAGCACATATGATCCATTGAGGCCACCTAATGACCATGGGCTTGATGAATTGAATCTTATTTCGGGGACTGTATATTTCTCGCTTATCAATCCACCTAGCGCTTTCTCTTCTCTCTCCTCTTCAGGTATGATTATATCATTGTTGTCTTTTAGGTAGACATCTATGTTGTATTCACCAGGTGCAAGCTCAGCGTATCCTTTTTCTGAACCTTCTATAGATATAAGCTGGAGATAATCAGAATCACCTACTGGTGTAATTATTATAGTTGCATCCTGTCCGGATTTCAATGTACTTTGACCTGCAGGGATCCATCTGCTGAGATTTCCTGTAGTAGGTTTTACGAATTTCAATTTATTCACAGTGATGTTGACTCTCCTCAATGGTTCAAGCATGATCTCTCCAAGATCCTCTCCTTCATCTAGGACTGTTGTAGCATAGATCGATCTCTTCATGAAACCTTCTTTCTGCAGAACTATCGCTCCACCTGCACAAATAGGGAAGCTTCCATTGAATGTCCCGTCCTTAGCAATCTCCATGTTACAGCTTTCGTCACCACAGTTGAACTGAACAATAACATCCTTGAGCTGTTCTAACGTCTTTGCATCTGTCATATTGAACGAATATTCCCCTGAATTTCTCTGGTTCTCATTGCACATCAAGCTTGCTCCACTTATGAGGCCATCACCATTCCCTGAGCCTGGTGCTCTTACGTCATTATTGTACACATTTGATTCGAGAAAGAAGAAATAATTGAATCCTTCACCATCAAAAGCATCAGGATCATGTATCTTGACCATGACAGGATATGACATGGTGTAATAGAACCTGTATCGTTGCGTTCCTAATATTGTCAATAAAGAGCTTGAGAATGATTCAGCTTTACAGATCTCACCTTCACAATTTAGATCAAAATAGATTGGCCAGATAGGGAGGTAATTGAAGTATATGTCAAGGTCTGTGTAATTCTGTGATAGGTATATCCTCATCTGATTATCGAACAATTTCCTTGTGAAAGAATCATCTCCTATATCTACATAATTCCTTGAGCCGATGACCCTTATATCATTGACATATTTTATCAATATATCCTTCATGGTTTTCTCGACCTGTGATTTTGCCCAGATCTTACCAGGACTCCCGAATTCAAATGTTGAGTCTGCTACAGGTGGGAGCTCATTGTCTAATCCTGCATATCCGCTTATCAGATTTAGAGCATGATATTCCAGGAACCTGTATCTAGCCTCTGTGACAGCAACATCCAATGCCATCTCCATTATCTTCCCTATATTGATATTATGATGTGTCTGGTATCTTTCAAGCTTGTATACTCTATTGTCCTGTATAATCTCGAGCGGATATTCCAATGAGAAGCTTATTGTCTCATCATTGACACTTGAATCAACTTTTGGTTCTCCAAGGATAGTTATATTGTAGCCTGATTCTGTGAAATCATTGAAATTATTTATGCATTTACCAAGATTCTCGTCAATGAAATAGTCTAGTTCAGATTCAATAGATAATGCTCCTGATTCCTTGTATAGTTCAGGGTAAGTAAGCCTGAATGTACAGTCATCACTGCATTGGTTGGGGCTGGTCATATGAAAATAATAAGGAATCGCATACAAGCTTGAAGATGCATCAGAGGAACCTGTAAGTGACATGACAACTGCATCAGATTCTAGAGGGTCATTAGGGTCTATTTTCAATCCCAGCCTATCAAGGTCAGTGAAACCACCATGCTCTCCCATCTCAATTATCGCATCATAAGCTATATCATGTAGACATAATGTTACATATCTTTCTACAGGATCACTTATAGTGCTGAGCTCATCCGCTTGCTGTACCTGGCCATCTATTACTTTGCTTGTGAATTGTATGAGGATGAAGCTGATCAATAGGATTACAACTATTATGCCAAGTAAAGAAAATAATGAAATCTGCGACTTTTTCAAACAAACACCTCTCTTCCTTTATTTTTCCTATATAATCTTTATATATTTTGCCATTATCTGAATATAAAGCTAATATGTTCTCTCCCATCGGAAATGGTAATATTTAAATACTATATTATCTTGGGTAGTAATATGAGATGGATGCATGGTTTATTGATTCTACTGATAGTATTACTTTCATTATCGATTGTTTTTGGTGGTATAGGTGGTTTTGCTGGAAGCTCTTTTAATTTTATACAGACTTTGAGCGCTAATACACCTACTGCAGGAACCGGTACCGGTTCTTCGCTCATATACGACGATGAAGAGATAACACAGATGAAACAGGATGCTGAAGAGTATTATCGCGAGATTTATTACGGAAGCACAGACTGGTGGCTCGACCAGATTTGCAGAAGCAAAATACCTTCGCAGGGGAACAGTTATGCTTTTATCGAATATAATGAGGGTATCTATATAACTGCACATGTCGAGGGTGAAAAGCGTGCATTGACAATGTTTAATGAGTCTAATACAAGCACTGGGGAAGTCAATCAATCAAACGGTTGGCAATACAAGCTTTCAATATTAATTGATAATAAGCAGGGAAGCAACTCCACCATGAAATTCAATGTGTATGTTGATGCAACTCCTCTCTTCAATGATACTCAAAAGCTTGAGCAAGGTGAGAAATTCGCAAAGATCGGTTCTTCAATGATAATTCAGGATTCAGTCAATGATTATGATACTATCTGCATCAAATTCTCTCCACCATATCCTAAATCAGGTCCTTTAGGTGATCTTGAAGATCTTAAGCAAGTATGTAATATTATAACAGAAGTTGATCCAACAGGAGAAGTATATAATGCGCCTACTTATCTCGAGACACAAATAAAGAACAAACTAGATGGGTCATCTGGATCTTCTGGAAGCAGTACTTCGAGCACTGTTAACCAGATATGATCATAATTGCTAACCTATATTCTTCTGCATCCATAACCTGATGTCTTTTGCAATCTTCTCTTGGAAATTCTCAGGCAGAGGGGATATTGAATGGACATTTATCCTGCCTTGACTTAGATGGGATATATTCTTCTCTTCACTTGATGTGACATATCTGACTGTTAATGCACTCTCGAAGAATCTGTGTGGATGGATATTCTTGCAGTTGGTTATATTGTACAAGAAGTAGTCCCCTTCTTTGACATTTATTCTCTTTAAACTCTCCTGCTCGCATTCTGTTGCCAGTATCGAGAATGATTTCAGCTCTTGCCCCAGATTATTCTCAATATGGAAAATCACTATGTCTGTATTTTCACCAGTGCTGATTCCTGTAGAGTTTGTCTCAGCAGCATAATATTTGCATACAAGTCCATCTCCAAGCATGCATTCTTCAGTTGAATATTTAATGAATTCAAAGATGCCTAAGAAATAGAAAGAGGCAGTAAGGCATACTATTATTATGACTATCCACCCATTTATCAGCCAGAACTTATTTGCCTCGTTCTCACGCATTCTTCTCCTCTTGTATGTCTAATGCAGGCAGTCTTCCATTGTTCTCTATGAATTCCATGGATGCTCCACCTCCAGTTGAAAGATGAGTGAACTTGTCTTCAGGTATGCCTGATTTCTCTATTGCTGTGACGCTGTCGCCACCACCTACAACAGATTTGCAGCCAGAATCGGCTATCGCTTGTGCAATGGCATTAGTACCTTTATCGAATGGCTTTATCTCAAATACACCAGATGGTCCATTCCAGAAAATAGTCTTTGCTCCAGAGATCTTATCTTTGATCATTGAGATTGTCTTGTCTCCTATATCAAGGCCAAGATGCCCATCAGGTATTTCACCAGCAGGAACGGTCTTTATATCATCGAAATTTCCGAATTCCTCGCCTACTTGTTCCCCTACTACTGTATCCAGAGCGAAAATTAGCTTATCTTTGTACTCTGATTCAAGGGCAGCTTTTGCCGTCTCGACGCCTTCACAGAGAGATTTTCCAACATTCTTGCCTTGCGCTTTCAGGAACGCATATTCCATCGCTCCGATAATGATTATGCCATCCACTTTCTTTGCCAGAGTCTCTATCACTTTGATCTTGTCTGCAACTTTTGCTCCACCAAGAATAGCGTAGTATGGCTTCTCAGGAGTTTCAAGGACAGAAGAAAGCATATTGATCTCTTTGTCTACGAGATACCCTATACCGCAAGGTAGGAACTTTGCAACATCATAGACTGATGCCTCTTTACGATGGCATGTCCCGAATGCATCATTTATGAAAATATCACCAAAGGATGCAATCCTCTGTGCAAGCTTCTCTCTCTCTGAATCATCCTTTGATTGTTCAAGCTTATAATAGAATCTGACGTTATCCAATAGTATGATCTTCCCTTCAGGTAGGTCATTCTCTAGGAAATCTTCTGCAAGGGCTACATCTTCACCAAGGAATTCCTTGAGCTTATCAGCAACGATCTGCAGTGAAAGGCTTTTCTTAATGTCGTCTATGGATTTTCCTTTATCGACTTCTTTCTTAGGTTTTCCCAGATGTGACATAAGTATGAGCTGATCTGCATTCTCAAGGATCTTTCTTATGCTCGGTAGGGCAGCCTCAATCCTTTTGCAGGAAGTTATCTCTCCTGTTTTCTTGTCTATCGGTACATTGAAATCGCACCGCATAACAACTTTTTTCCCAGAAAAATCGAAATCATCAAGCCTTTTTACTTTTTCATACATATGAATATCACCTTAGAAGTTTGAAAATTCTAGATTTATAAATTTGTTGCAAGTTTGCAAGCAATATAAGAAGCTGTTTATCTCTCAATAAAATTTTTGACATATTCGCAAAGGTCATTATCTCCTCTACTCTTATCGAACACTTCCATTCCTGCTTTTGCAGCTTTGCCATATAATTCTGATCTTGAGGAAAACAAGATATATCTTGCGTCAGGATTATCTTGTTTCATTTGCTGATGAAGCCCAAAACATCTTCCTTCCAATCCATCTAATTGAATGATTGCAGGCTTTGCATCCTTATTCTCTCGTATAGCATCTTCAGGGTACACAACCGTGACCTCATAACCTATTCTTTTCAGTCTTAGCTTTGTCAAGGTTACATCACTAAAATCATCTTCCACTATCAGATATCTCATACTTTTGGGAACAATTGTTTTGTTTTAAACTTTTCTTCTGAATTAAATACTCATTTTAATATACATATTAGTATACTGGTAGGGATTATACAAGAATAATAGAAAGATTTATATATTAGTCTTGGTATTAGGTAAATCAATATAGAAAAATGACACAAAATGGTTATCCTTTATGACAGATTCAATTTTCCGAAGGACATTTACGAAGTGATATTTGCGACAAAACAGCAAGAGATTGTTGCAAAAGCCTTGGTCGAATTCATGAAAGATCAAGGGAATGAAGTGAACAAGACTCAGATGAGCATGTTCGCGACACAATTGCACGAAGGACAATTCGTGACAGTTATTGACGATCCTAAATTCAAGGGAAAGAAGGTGAAATTGTCTTATAACAAAAGGCAGTTTTACGATAGGATACTTACTCCATTGAAAAGTATGGGCATAGTGGAATATGACCTATATAAGAAGACTTACAGATTGAGCGAAAAGTTCTACAACGATATGCTCAAGGTAGGGCTTATGTGGAAAGAGGAGCTGAGAAAACCGGCTCACTCATATGAATAGTTTGTAATCGCAGATTACAACCTTGTCAAACTTACCATATGTAAAATGAAACAGGAGTGCCCGCAAATTCTTTGCAAACACCCCTCTATACCCCCAAAGGGCACTTTTGTTTTCATACTTGTAGAGTTGCTTGGTGCAACTCGCATCACAAAAGGTTTTGGCATGAAGCGCAGCGGAAAGGAAAGCGGCACACAAAAAACAAAAACAACTGGCTATCGCCGAGTTCCGAGATCGCGGCTGATGAAACCATTCACACAAAGCGAATTTGGTCCCACAGAATTCTGTGGGTTTTATATTCATTGAATACCCTCTCTTGGCGGAGAAAAAAGTAAAATATAAATCATTGGAATTTGATTTATGTTGTGAGATTTAGTTCACGATCCTCTCTCAGCGGAGAGGTACAGGACTTATTTCATGCGTCCTTACCATCTTGGATGTTGGTAAGAAAGGAATTACTATTCACGATCCTCTCTCAGCGGAGAGGTACAGATCAGAGATCTTACCATCTTTGATTATTTAACAAAGGAATTATATTCACGATCCTCTCTCAGCGGAGAGGTTTCATCCATCATCTGGGTAGGGCAGTTCTTCGGAACTGTCCTCCTTTTTTTTCTATGGTAGATATTTTTCTAATCTTCTTTCTAATGGAAGCAATCTCTCTTTCATGTCTGGTTCATTAGGATCAAGTTCGTCTATCTGTTTCATTATCATACCAATCTCACATGCTTTTTTTGTGTCATTCCTATAGTATTTCTGCAATTCTGTTGCATTCTGGTATTCTCTGACTTGCCATGCTTGATTTATTGCTGCTACTTCTCCTGTTGGTGCGCCAAGTTTACCTAATAGATCTTCTTTCATGTCTAGAAGATAATCTATTGGTCCTGATTCAGGTCTGATATTCTCAAAAAGATTTGCTGCTGCTATTGTCAAGTTCTTGTATCCATTTTTGACGTTGTTCCAAAATCCAGCATAGCTAGTGTTTACTGCCATGCTAATAATTGTCATATATAAGACTGTTTTTTTCATGCATTCTTTGTGCTGGTGTTTAATAATTGCTTTCTGTACAATTTTGCGTAAAGAATTCTATTATTTCGGAATTTTTTTGGTTTAGTAGCTGATTTTTCAGAAATAATTGTAAAAAGTAAAAAATTTTCAGGCAGGCTGAAAATTTGGCTGATATGCAGGAGCAGGTCTTATTTTTCCTGCAATCTCTTCCACTCGGCTCTTTATCCTGTCATACAGGCTTTCGTATGCGCCTATCTCTTTGAGGAATCCTCTCTTTGCTTCATATGTTATCCTAGTCGCTATCATGTCTTTCAATGATCCTCCCTCGACCATTGGTCCTGCAATAGGTATTGCGAGTCCGAATGCTTTTCGAAGTCCATATACAGCTAACCCATAGACTCCATTGAGATCTTTTGCATTCTTCATGTAATGATAGACCTTTGGAGCTTCTAGCGCAGTCTTTC
>JACJVV010000003.1 GCA_020637495.1 Candidatus Woesearchaeota archaeon | reverse complement strand
TCTTTTAATTCGCAATGTAATGAGTCCTGTGCTAAAGGGAATCTGATAAGAAAGTTGATTCACTCTTTTATGTTTTTTCTATGTTATGGTGAATTCTAGGTATGAAAGACCTCCAGCATTGGCTTGCCCTCCCCCTTTGCAATAGTCTTCAACCATTACATGGATATCATTGTTCTCACCAAAGTTGAATCCTGCATCATTCATCTCGAATGCAGGTATGCACCAACCGCTGCTGTCTACATCTTGACATCCTGTGCATGCTTTTATGATCTCATCACCTTCATACCATTCACCAGGGTGGTCATTTAAACCTCCGCCTCTGCCTTGATCTGTTACAAACCCAGTAGTGCCTCCAAAATATTGCAGCTCTCCATTGACATATATATACAGATTATCGTTCACGCATATACCATCATTCTTGGTAATCTTGTTTGTAGCATCGTAATATTGTGCATCACCTGATACGTATACTGTTCTTCCAGAGAAGATCTCATCCAGGTATAATGTATTGTACATCCAACCTTTAGCTAGAACACTTCGTCCATTACACTGGGCATTATCAAATCCTTGTCCGCTCAGTCCTCCAGTATTGCAAGAGAATGGACTCTGCCAATATACTGTTCCAGGATCGGCAGGCACGAGGAAGTCTTCAGGTGGAGGTGGACTCTCAGGATTACAGTAGTTTATAGGCTCACCAGCTCTATTCTCCATATCAAGTATGCCTCCATAAAATCCTGAAGTATACCATAGCTCTCCACCACTCCAATAATCTTGTAGACTGCTGAATGCACCTGATACGAGCCCTACTTCCGTATGTGTAAGATCACTGTCAAGCGAGGAATATTTTATGTTTACATTGAATTTATAGCATTCTAGTGTAGCCCCTTGACACCTTTCATCTGTCAACCACCCAACAATGTATCTAGTCCCGCTGCTTTTCCTTATCACACTATTGATATTATCAATCTCTCCACAAAGCACATCACCCATTTTTATCTGAATTCTCTCAACTTTTATAGGCTTGTCTTCAAGATTCTGATAATATATTCCGAAAGCATTCCTTATTGGTGTGAACTCTACATCAGATGCAGCAAAAAGCTGGTCGACAATTACTAATGATCCGGATGTCTTTTCTATCTTAGGTGGACATCCTTGAGGAATGAAGAAGAATAATGCTGCAATTATGATGACGACAATTATAAG
This sequence comes from Candidatus Woesearchaeota archaeon, assembly GCA_020637495.1. Lineage (GTDB taxonomy): Archaea > Nanobdellota > Nanobdellia > Woesearchaeales > JACJVV01 > JACJVV01. The sequence goes on along the minus strand of JACJVV010000003.1, from coordinate 218,865 downwards.
TGCCCAAACGACTATCTGTAGATATTCAATCCCAAACTGGGCTTTGCTGGACTTCTTAGGCATGATTATGCTCTGGATCTTAGAATATAAAAACATTGCTAAAAAAGAATTGCAAAGTACTACTTCACTCCAACTTCCATATCTTGTCCCCAACAAAATGGATGCTCTCTATCGCCTTTCCTTCCTTCATTGTATCCATCTCTGAGCTTCCGAACAGTGCTTTTCCTATTGCAAGAGGCTTCTTGTTCTGGACATCTATTATTGCTACAATCTCCCCTTCATGGAACCCATCCTCTATCTCAACAATTCCTGGCCTCATCACATCTGCTCCAGATGCGACAAATTTAACAGCCCCCATATCGACAGTGACTTTCTTGAGGAAATTCTCATTCAATAATTTCTTTAGCGTAGGAAGAAGTTCATCTTCAAGGTAGAAGAAATCAACGTTTCCATCAACCCTGATATAGGAATATTCCTCGCCATCAACCATGGTCACCATGCTTTTCTTGCTGAATGGTTCAATACCATATTCCTGGAATAGGTCCTGATTGAGAAACTTGAGTTCCATCTTGCTCATTGTTCTGGATTTCATGCTATTGTTAAGAAAACTTATATTTATAAGAATTGTGTAAATTATTTATGAAGCATCAATGCATGTTCCACTATGAAATCACGCACTGCATCAACATCTTCAGGCAATTCGTATACTCTTTTTGGCTTGCTTTCCATATTCTGATATTCAGGTCTCTTTTGCAGTGGAAGCTTATCCTTCACACCAGGTATCTCACTTAATGCTTCCTCAAACTTGACTGGGCTTGCAGTTGCAAGGCATATGCAGTCATGTGCTTCTTTCATCATAGCGACATGATATCCTGTTGCAGTATGTGGGTCGATGATGACACCCGTATCTTGATATATTCTTTGTATTACATCGCTGACATTCTTTACTGTTGCAGTCCCGGCAATTATTTTGTCCCTTACAAAATAATTCCTTTCATCTTCAGTGAAATCCTGGACTGAGAAGTATCCTTTTGTATCCAGCATCTGCATCAGCTCTTTTGTCCTATCGCCATCGCATCCTGTTGTCCAGAATACTTTCCTCTCAAAGTTTGAAGCTAATGTTATCTCCATTGACGGACTGGTTGTATGGATCAATTGTTCTTTTTTCCATGGCTTGTATATCCCTCTGTTGAAATAATCAGCAAGGACTTTATTCTCATTTGTCGCTAGTATGAGAGTATCAATCGGAGCTCCCATCTGTTTTGCGAAATCACCTGCAAGGATGTCACCATAATTCCCGCTAGGGACAGCAATAACAAGCTTATGTCCTACATCATATCTTTTGTTGTTTTGGTATCTTAATGAACCTGCAAAGTAATATACTATCTGAGCCATAACTCTTGCCCAGTTTGTTGAATTTATTGCCCCTAAATTATATTTTGATTTGAATTCCTCATCGCTGGATACCGCTTTCATTATTTTTTGGCATGTATCGAAATTACCATCCATGGTCATGTTGAATACATTCTCATCAAGGACTGTATCCATCTGTCCTGCCTGGTAGATGCTTGTATTCCTTGGCTTCATGATGAATATTCTGATACTCTCTTTTCCCCTTGTGCCGTATATAGCAGCGCTTCCTGTGTCTCCAGAAGTTGCTCCTAATATGTTAAGATGTGTGTAACCATAATCATTGCTAAGTATGTATTCAAACAGATTTCCAAGAAACTGCAATGCAATATCCTTGAACGCTTCAGTTGGACCTTCAAAAAGGTCAAGAAGTGCAGGATATTTATTTCCTAAATCAACCAGAGGTGTTATCTCACTTGTTCCGAATGCTTTCTCAGTATAAGTCTTGTTGATTAGATCCTCAAGATCATCTTCTGGTATATCATCCACGAATGGTTTTATGATTGTGAACGCCAATTCAGGATAGCTCATGCCTTTCATTCTTTCCAGATCACTTTCTGAGAATGCTGGGATTGTCTCAGGCATGAAAAGTCCTCCACCTGGAGCTAGTCCTTCCATTACGACTTGAGAGAAACTACGTGGTTCAACTCCTCCACGAGTGCTTATATATTTCATATGGACACGATTCAATAATGGCTTATAAATATATCGCGTCTACAATTTAGAGATGAGATCTTGGTAATGTGTCAATTTATCACAGTATCTTTTCCCGAATTCAGCCATGGTCTGCATGACTGGTTTTAGCTCTTTCCCATCCTCACTTAATTCGTAGCAGCTTTTATCACCTTCATGCTTCTTTATTATCAATCCCAATGACTCAAGTTCCCTTAATTTCTGGGCAAGCACTTTATTGGATATCTCAGGATTAGCTTTTCTGAACTCATTGAAATGCTTCTTACCTAGGAAAAGATCTCTCAATATCACAATGTTCCATTTGCTGCCTATTATCTGTGCAACACCATCAATAGGACAATCGCATTTCTTGACGCCCTTCTCATCTTTTTCTTGCATTTTGTTGCTCATTATCAGATTCTTGGTTGATCATGTTACCTGTAGGTTACCAAACATATTTAAGTAACTTTAAGTTACCTAGAAATATGAACTTATATATCAAACTTTTGAAAAAGATTGCACATATCCAAGTAGAGCACCCCTATCTTACAGTCCTGTTCATAGTTATGCTTTCTCTGGCAATATATGGTGGTGTATCCTCCGTAAGGACTGTAGCCTCTCTTGAGCAGATGATGCCGAAAGACATTGAGGAGATAAAGGCATTCAATACTTTGAGAGACAATGCAATGGGCCAGGATACTATTGGGATAATACTTCAGATTGATAGGGATGCAGATGTTGGTAACATTGACATCACTTCATATGATATATACAGATATGTTCTGGATGTAGAGGAAGTACTTAGATCAAAATCAGATATAATTGAGGTTTATTCTCCAGCATCGATACTTGGTGACATCGATGAGAGATCATATTCTGATTCTATGGATGCAATAAACCTTGATGATTCTTTGTTATCCTCTTACATAAATAAGGATAGGACAACATTGGTGATAATAGCTACTACGGATGTGTCAGCGAGCGATGAGAGGATGCAGCTTCTTGCTACATCTGTTAAGGAATCGATCAAGAGCTTAGGATCACCTTCAGGTGTAAAGATACTTTATACAGGAACTCCGATAATCCAGCAGCGTCTTGGAGAGTTGATAAGCGCTGACCGTTCCAACACACAATGGATCTCAACACTGCTTGTTTTCATAATAACAATGATTATCTTCGGGACATTCTCAAGTGCTGTTGTACCTATAATTGTAGTCACAATAAGCGTCAATTGGCTTTATGGTACTATGGGTTATACAGGACTTCCCATCTCTACACTTGCTGGAGGAGTTGCTGCGATGGTTATTGGTATAGGAATTGACTTCGCAATACATATCATGAACAAGTTCAAGTATGAGAGGAAGAAAGGGATGAGCATAAAGCATGGTATTGAGCAGGCTGTAGTTGATACAGGAGTCGCTTTGACTGCAACATCAATAACGACTATTGCAGCTTTCCTTGCTTTCTTGGCAGGAGTGATGCCTGAGATGGGAAGGTTCGGTATATTGATGGCAATAGGGATAACATACTCTTTGCTGTTCTCACTCTTCGGCCTTCCTGCACTTCTTGTGATTGAAGAGGATTTCATAAAGCTGATAACAAGGAAAGCACATTTTGGTGTAGAAGGAGAATACATGCTTGCTAATGGGAAAAAATGTGATCCAAAGGATGTGCACAAGCACTTGATGGATGGAAAGACATTACACCTTAGACGGAAACATGAAGGTAAGGGAAAGGGTGATGCAGATGCTTGAGGACATTGCAAAGAAGATAGTATCATTGCAGATGAAATTCCCATTTGTCTTTATTATGGTATTTGCAGTCATAACTGTATTACTGATTCCAGGAATATTCTTGTTGATAGGCAATGTTGAACCATCACTAGAGAAAGTTCTTCCGCAGGAGATCCAAGAGATAGAGTCAATGAATAATATGAGGAATGAGTTCGGTGCAGATATGATGTACATACTTGTCTTCACTGACCTTGATCCAAGATCACCTGATGTTCTAAGATATATGGATTCATTGGCACAGAAGCTCAGGACAAGAGAGCATATACTTGAAGTCACGACATTAGCTGACATTGTAAAAGACCCAACACTCAACCCAAACCAGAAGATACCTGATTCAGTGAACCATGCTAAAGATTTATTGAGAAAGAATCCCCAGACTCCTCTGTTTTTATCGAATGACATGTCATACAGCGTGATACGTATAAGATCAGACACAGGAGCATCAGCAGAGACTATAACTGAAGTGATAGAGGCTATTGATTTTGACATTGAATCTTTGGATTATATGAATCCAGGAGTAACAACACAGCTTACAGGATTCAATGCGATAGATAAGGCAACTTTTGATGTGATCATGAGTGATTTCGCTATGATAACATTAGTCAGCATGATACTGATATCCATAGTTGTCTTCATCACATTTGGCTCATTAGGTAAAGGTATGCTGCCGATGATTGTAGTGATGACTGCTTTGCTCTGGACGATGGGGCTTGCAGGATACTTGAACTTTACAATAACTGTAGTAACTATGGTTGCAGCTGCGATGATAATGGGCTTAGGTATTGACTTTGGTATCCATGTGATACATTCATATTTCAGCCAAAGGAAGAAAGGAGCTTCTTCTCGTGAATCATTGAATGATACGATGAGCGAATTGTTGAGAGCGATGCTAGGAGCTTCATTGACGACATCAGCAGGATTCCTTGCACTTCTTTTTGGTGTGCTCCCAGCGATGCAGACACTGGGTATAATACTTGCAATTGGAATAAGCTCTACATTGGTAGGTGCGATATTCCTTCTGCCTGTAATAGTCTATCTGTATGATAAGAAATCTAATTCGAACAATCAAGAACCTATTAGGAGGAAAACAAAATGATAATGAAAGACTCAACACACAAAATTATAGCACTTTTTGTATTAGCAGTATTTGGATTGCTTCATGCAGTTCCTGTAAATGCTGAGATGCAGCTGAACGACATCAGTTTTGATCCAGCTATTGTGGCTGCAGGTGATGAGGTTGACATAGTGATACAATATGAAGCACAACCTATTGACTCAACAAGTAAGATTACCGATGCAGACTATAAGTTCCAGGTCAAGCTCCTGCCTGATGATTCATTGACTGAGAAATATGTAATTGTACAGGATGCAGCAGGTGATAATCTGTTTGGAAGCGTGCTTGCAAATACGCAGTATAATAAACGTTTCAGGGTCAAGGTTATGCAGAATGCACCAGCAGGCAACTATCAGTTCAGGCTTGAAGGAACATGGTACCGTGACGGGAAGGTTGTAGAGACTGCAGGTTTTGTGAGGTTCACTATGCCTGTAAAGAAAGAAGGTATAATCCTTGACATCTCTAATGTGAAGACCACCCCCCTCGAGATACGTCCAGGTTTTGAATACATCAATCTTGAGACATCAATAGATAATGTTGGTGAGAAGGATGCAAAAGCTGTCGAGATAATACTTGAGCTACCTGAGAACATCACTTCATCCTATTCAGACAATAACAGGCTTTGGGTAGGGCTTGTTGAGGCAGGTTCTCAGAAAAAGGTGACTTTCTCAATCGATATCGACGAGGAAGCAGCATCTGGTGTCTATAACATAAAGGCAAAGTTCAATTACATGGATATTGACAACAACAAATATACAAAGGTTACGACTTTCCCTCTTCTGGTTGAATCAAGACCATACCTTGAAGTTGTCAACGTTACAGGTTCAGGGCTTGCAGGTGACACATCCAAGTTGGAAGTCACGATAAAGAATGTAGGCGAACAAAGTGCAGAAGCTGTTGATGTACGGATAATTAAACAGAATTCACAGCCTTTCACTATGGATGTCCGTTCTGATTACATAGGTGAACTAGAACCAGGAGAGACTGGTACAGCAATATTTACCATAAAAGCAAACTCTGATGCGGAGACAAAAGTGCATGATTTCAAATTGCTCATAAGATCGATGGGTGATAGCGATGAAGGTGATGATACTCTCTATACTTTCAATCGTCGTGCGCAATTTGAGATCACAGGAAAGAAGCCAAACTATATGCTGATCTACGGGTTGATAGGTGCAGTATTAGTAATTGGAATTTACCTGTTCACAAGGAGGAAAAAAAAATGAAGAGATCAACTAAATTAAGAAAGGTAATCAAGGAATCAACATTGATATATCGTGCAGCTAGTTCATTGGTATTGATAGGATCAATTCTGGCGATCTACCATTCAATATGGTGGATTGCACTTCCTATTTTTGTATCATTGAATATGCTGCAGTTCAGTTTCACGGGATTTTGTCCTATGACGAAGATTGTGAAAGCATTAGGGATGAAAGTTGAATGAGTCATTTTGAGGCTTTTCTAAGGCTTCTCTGACAAATCTTACATCATCGTCAATATCTTCTTTTCTTATTTTTTTATTCTCGAGATTTTTCTTGAATAACTTTTTTCCTATCTTTGCAGCATTATTGATTGATCTTTTAGGCGAGAAGCCATAGACTAATACCAAAATCCCTAGCACAACAATTGTGACTACAAGGAACAAGGTCCAGTTGAAGACAGCGCCCCTTATTAGCATGTCCTCGAAGAATGTTCCGAACATTTTTGCATAGAACATGTTAATGATGAATATTGCTATCCCTGCACCGATCTCATCGAAGAATAGTTGTGGTATGCTTCTTATAGGCCAGATGAATCCCATGATTATGAAACCAACAATTCTTAGGACAGAATATACACCTATTACTACGAATATGTTCCCGCTAAACATTGCATAGAACAGGGGTGCGAGCAATGCTAATACTGTCATTATGATGCTGTCATGAAAAGTTCCTCCCCAGCTAGGTGGGAATACTCCTGCGGATCTTGATGAGAAGTTACAGAACCATACGAACAGTATAGCAGTTACTGGACTTATATGTATCGATATGAGCAGCATGAATATGTCGATTACATCAGCTTGATAGAGTATGAAGAAAGGATGTGGTATCCCGACTCCTGGAATCCTGCTCCACACTCCGATCACAGCTAAGAGAAATACCAATGCCATCGTCTGGCTGAATGGCAAGCTTACTATTATCAGAACATATAATAGCAGTGTTACCCCGATGATTATAGGCCAGGTTATATTGAGTATCTTCATGTGATATGCTATTATAGAAACCTTTATTAACATAGGTGTCCCTCTAGGGGACAATATGAACTTAAATGAACTGAAGGAGATTGGATTGACTAATGGTGAGGTTAAGCTATATGAAGCTCTTCTTGATCTTGGTGAATCAACAAGAACTACTTTAGCAAAAAAATCCGGCATTTCTCCATCGAAGATATATGATGTTGCTAATCGACTTCTGGAGAAAGGAATAATTTCTTCTGTAAAAAAGAATGGAATAATACACTTCCGTGCATCTGATCCTAGGAGGATAAAGGACTACCTTGAAGCAAAACAATCTGAGATAAATAATCAGAAGAAATTGATTGATAGTATGTTACCTACACTTCTGGCAAAATATGCTGATACTGAGGAATCACAGGATGTAGAGGTTTTTTATGGATGGGAGGGAATGAAGACCGCTTTTGATGATATAATAAATACTCTGACTCCAAAAGACAGCAATTATGTTTTTGGAGCGAGCCAGGGATTTGATAGTGAGATGGCAGATATCTTTTTTGATCAGTATAGTCTTAAGCGTGAGAAGAATCAGTTTGCGACAAAGATAATATTCAATGAAGAAGTAAGGAAGAATAAGAGAAGGACTGCACCTTTCAGTCAAGGAAAGAATGAGATGAGGTTTCTACATAACGATACATTTACAGAGATAAATTTATACGCAAACAAAGTTCTTATAATAATGCTGATAAGCAAGCCTATTGTCATAAAAGTGACAAGCAAGGAAGCTGCTGACGCATTCAAGAAATTCTTTGACAGCATGTGGAAGATAGCCAAGAAATAAAAGCGCTGACGCCCGGATTTGAACCGGGATATCCAGAGGAAACAAGCTCACCTGTTGATATATCAATTTCCAGGCTTGCGCAGTACCAGATTGTGCCACGTCAGCATTTGTTCTGCTTTTTCTGTTCGCTAAGCTTTATGCTTAGCTTGGCTGCCAGTATAAACTGTAGGGTGCAGTCCCTCAGCGCTGTGTACCAGATTGTGCCACGTCAGCAGAATATAAATAATTGTCAGAACTTCTTTTATAAACATTATTGATATATTATCTCATCTATACAATCCCTGACAACAAAATAACTCATAGGTGATAGACATTCCATGGAATGCAATTGGCCTGGAGCAATATGTATCTTTGTAAATCTGCCATTCCCTTTATATGTTTTAGTTACGCCATCAATAGTGAATGTGAACTCTCCTTGGTCATAAACTACCCATTCATTCGCTTTTGGGTGCATATGTCTTTGGACATTCTCACCAGTCTCAAGCATATGTGGGACTATTATATACTCCTGGTCTCTTGGTATTATTGAGTTCAGAATTCTGTCGAGATTCATTTTTTAGACATTCTAGAAATCGCATATATAAGGATTATTGAAATGCAGATTGTGAATGCCATTAATGGTATTGTTATATATCCATAGTGCATGAATAATTTGTCTGCACAGTTTGCTTCCCCCACGATACAACTTGTTGATACTACAAAGAATTGTGTTACATAATGGTAAGCAGAGATGAATGCTCCGATTGCAGCCAATGGCAATATATATCTGTCTGGCTTCTTATCTTTGGTTACAAATGCGATTATGCTCAATACTGATAAGGGGAATATTGCAATCCTCTGGTACCAGCATAATCTGCATGGTATAAGCCCTACAATCTCAGAATAGAAGAGGCTGCCTGATATGGCAGCTATTGATAATATCATGACCAATAAGTTCTTATGCTTGATGAATGTCCTTATGATCTTCTCTCTTATATCTATGGTTATCAACCCGAACAGAGTCAATACTATCACGATATGTGTAAATGCTGCCAATGTTGGTATGAAATTCTCTATTGCTTCTATCATGGTATTTTGTTGAAGTATTTTACAAGATAATTCTCTTCATCTCCATCATCTGTTATATCTGCTTTTTTATCTTCAGTTTTTAAATTTTGCTCTGGATGTATTACTTTTGTACCTACCTCATCAAATAATTTCTTATATTGCAGTTCAACAGTTGACATCTCTTCCTGCTGAAGCTGTTTAGGTTGCCAATCAAGTTTGATTCCATCATTCTCTTGTCTTGCAATTATATTGACTGAGAAATGTGGTTCTTCTTGGCCAGCAGGGAGTCCATTCTGCACCAATATATTTGTGCCTTGTATATTAAGTGATTCGAACATAGCTCTGGAGATTTTGTTGCATACTTCAAATATGTGCATCAATTCTTCATCAGGAACCTGTTCCATTATCGTATAATGCTTCCTAGGGAAAACTATTGCATGAGCAAGTGAAGCAGGTCTTGTGCTGAGCAAACCAACGCAGATATCATCTTGGTAGATCCGTACTCTATCGAACTGCTGCTTATTCCCAATAATTGTACATATCTTGCAATCCATTATCTTACACCTAGCACTTTAGCGATGTCATCCAAGTTTGTTCCATTATCTCCTGAGTCATCATCGTCATCACTATCTTCTTCTTCAACAGGAGTATTACTCTCTGCATCATCGTCCTTATCTTCATCTTTTGCTTCTTCTTTAGGATTCTCTAACTCTTTTTTCTCTTTTTCAGTCTCTGGTTGAGGTTTTCTTTCACTCTCTTTTTCTCCTTCAATCTCTTTCTGAAGCTTTTCTATCTCTTCATTCTCTTTCGCCAGCTCTTTATCAGCATCCTCTATATCCTTTACCGTCTCATTGATTATATCAGCTTCTTTTACATCAGGTTCAATGCCGAATATTTCATTGACTTTGCTGCTCAATCTCCCTTTTACAGTGTTATAATCATTCTCTGTGATCTGTTTTCTATCAAGAAATAATCCTATGCCATCATTCTCCATCCTTGGTATTATATGTATCATGAAATGTTGTGATTTCTGTCCAGCAGCAACTCCATTCTGTATCAATACATTTGTCCCCTTTGCTCCTAATGCTTTTAAGGCGATATTGCAGATCTTTTTTGTTATTGTTGACAGATGTCCCAAAATATCCTCAGGAACTTGTGGCATTATCGCATAGTGCTCTTTTGGCATGAGAAGTATATGTCCTGGGTTTGCTGGGTTGATATCTAGTATTGCAAAAACCTTATCATCTTCATAGATTTTCTTGCTCTGAACCTTTCCAGCGATGATCTGGCAGAATATGCACCTATTCTTCTGGAATTCAAGAAGTTCTTCTGGAGTCATTTTCTTGACCCTTTCCATTAATTCTTCTTGTGTTTCACTTGGCATGTAATTATTTTTGTTACTTTAATATATAAATCTTTAGAAGCAACCTTTTAAAAAAGTAAATCAACTTTACTTCAAAATAGTGCCAAATTAATCCTATATAAATCTATCTCTGGCTTTAAAACACTTTTACTCATATGATTATCAATTCAATTATGCCTAGTTTAGTAATAACAATATATAGTCTAAAATATATATAACAGAACAATTTTATTTAAATATCAGTATACGAATTGATATAGAAATATAAGAAATATGTTACAAGTCTTTGGCGAGACCTGGAAAATATATTTGATAAACGTTGGCGCGTTTACCGAGCGAATTTTGGCGAATTCTAGAGTGTGATAGGTAACACTAGATTAAATAGATTATGGTACTTTAACCTATAGCTTGAAGTATCTATGTTAAACTCCACGGGAAGAAGTTATATAGGATACAGTGAATCAAATATAGCTTACATCTAGGGGGTAAACAAAAAAGGGGTGTAAGGAAATGGACTTTATCGTGCAAAACGCAGTAAAAACTGAGCAAACAAACAAGTTTGCAGAAATAGAAACAGGTCAGGCCAACATTAAGGTGATAGGTTGTGGTGGTGCTGGTAACAACATGGTTTCATGGTTGTATAAGAAGGGGATTAAGGGTGCAGAGATTATAGCTTGCAATACCGATCAACAACATCTTAATATTACCGACGCTGACAAGAAATTCTTGATGGGAAGAGAGGCAACAAGAGGCCTTGGATGTGGAGGATTCCCAGAGAAAGGAGCAGAAGCAGCTCAAGAATCCGTAACTGAGATCAAGGATTCATTGAAGAAGTCAGATATGGTTTTCGTATGTGCTGGTATGGGTGGAGGAACAGGAACAGGTTCAGCTCCATTCGTTGCTAACGTTGCAAAGGATACAGGCGCAATAGTAATCGGAACAGTTACAATGCCTTTCAAGATTGAAAGGGCTAGGGTAGACAAGGCTGAATTCGGATTGCAGCAGTTAAGGCAAGTATCAGACACAGTTATAGTAATTGATAATAATAGACTAGTACAGATTGCAGGAAATCTGCCAATACAGCAGGCATTTGCAGTAGCTAATGAGTTGATCGCAACAATGATCAAGGGAATTGTAGAGACGATTGCAGTACCTTCATTGGTCAACTTGGACTATGCAGACGTAAAGGCTATCATGACAAACGGCGGAGTAGCAGCAATCGGTGTTGGATGTTCTGATACGAACAGCAAGGTTGAAGAGGCTGTTAAGGGTGCATTGAATAACCCGCTTCTTGACATCAGCTATGAAGGAGCAACAGGAGCACTTATCCACATTGCAGGTGGACCAGATATGACACTGGACGACATCAACAAGATAGGCGAGCTTGTTACAGAGAGCCTTGATGAAGATGCTAATGTTATCTGGGGAGCTCGTGTATCTGATGACATGAAAGGAAAGATCACAGTGATGACGATCATCACAGGTGTTCAGTCACCATGGATCTTGGGAAAGGTCGATTACAAGCAGCAACGTAAGGAAGCTGTTGAGATCGGCGATGAACTTGGCATTGAAATAATTAACTAGATGATGGATGAAGGGCCATGGAATTTATTCCATGGTACTTTTTTTATTCACGCTCACTTCGGTGAAATTTCTTTGCCTTCATTCTGCGTACCACCCCCAAAACTCCCATTATGAAGGCAAAAAACCTTTTGTGATGCCCAGCAATGGGCATTTCTTTTTTTTCTTCTATCATTTCTGTTTCTACTATATTTATCAAAGTCAATTGCTGGGTAAGATCTTTGATCTGTTCCGGGTAACCGGCACAAGAAAATTTTCAATTTTCTGTGCAAAAGTTCTTTGAACTTTTTGCATTTTTTTTCTTTCTACTATACAAATAACTAAAACTTAATAAGCAATCTCTTCATTTTTATTTTCATGGAACCGATATTCACGGGAATTTTCATCTTCATAGTAGGATTGATTGCCAGTTTTGTTGGGACAATAGGGGCAGGTTCTGGTTTGATATCAATCCCTGCATTGATCTTTATTGGAATCCCTCCTCATCTGGCAATTGCTACAAATAAGTTTGGGATGTTTGGCATGAAGACAGGTGGATTGCAAGTCTACATCCGGCATAAGAAGATTCTATGGCCATATGTAATACCATTCACTTTAATTGGGATTATTGGAGCAGTGCTTGGTGCAAAGTTATTATTGGATATCGACGAGAGCATTTTATCAAAAGTAATAGGTATTTCTCTTATCGCTATAGCAGCAATCATGTTTTTTAACAAGAAATTAGGTGTTCTTTATGAGAAAGTCAGCAAAAGAATGAAGATAATCGGATATTCATTATACTTTCTGTCTACGATATGGAGCTCATTCTTCTCAGCAGGCTCTGGTTTCTTCCGTGGATTCATCAATATGACTTTTTTCAAGTTTACAATTATCCAAAGCAAAGCTACTACAAAAATACCTATGATTATAGCTGATATAGTTACAATATCTATATTTGCATTTGCAGGGATAATAGATTATATTTATGGAATTATCCTTCTAGTAGGGATGTATCTTGGCAGTTTTACTGGAGCTCATGTGAACATACAGAAAGGTGAGCAGTGGGTTAAGAACATCTATCTTGCTTTTGTTATAATTTTTGCAGTTCAGATATTATTCTTCTCTTAGAAAATCAACTATTTCTCATCCTTCCCAAGAAGTTTCTCATTCAATTTCTGTGCAAAGCTTTTAGTTTTATCTATTGCACCTTTGATCTTGTATGAGAATTCTCCTTTATACTGTGGGATATCTTGTATTCTATTTCCTTGTCCACCGAACTGCCTGAAATACATGACATTCTCAAGAGTATACTTTGGTGGTGCCGGAGGATTCTCTGCAGGATAGCCAAAAGCCAGGATGCATTGTGGCCTTATTCCTTTAGGCAATGTCAATGAGCTTATTATCTTATCCTCTTCCATATAACCTATCCATGCCCCTCCAACTCCTAATGAATGTGCCATAAGTAGCATATTCTCTGCAGCAGCAGCACAATTCTGTCCTGAATAGAGCCTTTCTCCTCTTATCCCATAGAATCTTCTTGCTTTGTCAACATCAGCTACAACGCATATTAAGAACGACGCTCTTGCGATCCATAATTGGTTCCCGCAATACTCGGCAATCTCAGATTTTGCGCTTTTATCCTTTATTACTATGAATTTCCAGTTCTGGATATTACCAGCAGATGGAGCGCTTTTACCAGCTTCAAGAATCTTGCATACATTATCCCATGGGACTTCTATATCCTTGAATTTCCTTATGGTCCTTCTGGTCTTAATGCACTCATATACATCCATCTTATTGTTGAATCTGAAAAATGAATATATAAAAGTTGTGCTTTTATGGCTGAATATAATTTATCTATCGATAAATATATCTATATATTAATCTATAGTATTATCTATATATTAATCTATAAATTTACCGATAATTATATAAACAGTAATTACTAAAACGGTTCATGCAATCACATGAAGATAAGGTTACTAGTAGGATTCTTACAATCTTAGGGAAAGCTAATGAACCTTTAGAGACTAGGGAGATTGAATTGATTCTGAATAATATTACAAGAACTAAGGTATTGTATAGGTTGACAAATCTTCGTGGAGATGGTGTCATATTTGGAAAGCATGTAGGATCAGGTAAGGGGACCTGGATTTGGTGGAAATGAAGAAAGGAATAATATTAGCAATGATTTGTATCTTGTTGACGAATATAGTTATTGCCTCCCCGATAATCTATAACTTCACATCCTCAAATATCTCAAATTCAGATGTATTCACAGCTATGCTTTATGACACTTCTATGGATCGTATAGATGCTTCTACATGGGCGAATGATACATCAAAGAGTTGGATGATGTATCCTTATGATGATTATAACTATGTTAGGCCAATTGGTCATATCTTAGAGAACAGTAGTGATTATTTTACAGTAACTTATGCACCTGAGAAATCATATGATAACAATACAGCAACATCCTGGCTAGGACATAATTCCATATCAGAACACTTTATAGTATGGAACTTATCAAGAAACACAACTGTTGCAGCGATTAATGGAATTTATTTCAATGGCTGGCAAGCCAACAATGCTACATATTTCCTTGCTGATGAAGATGATAATCTCTCTCTAGGCAGTCCAGACTGGCGGCAATTTGGAGAATATTTTGCACAGGACAACTTGTATGTTTTTGATTCAAATATAGGTTATGGACAATATCTTGGTTACTATACGCCTAATGATCTTACGACTAGTGAAGCAGAGCTGAATGTATACCCAGCATTCAATGAAACCAGGAGAGCTTTTCCAGATAGTGCATTCATAATAGTCCACGAAGAAGGTATGGAGATATGGGATAATCGTTCTGGTCAGTTTGAGAGATGGCAGAACTGGAGTGAAGATAACACTTTCCAAGGTGGTTATCTCCTAAGTGGTTACACAACTCCTACAACTTATTCTGAGAAAAGATATGATAGTAGTGCTGCTTCAGGATATTTGCTACTTCCTACACTTGAGAAGTTTGTGCAGGCTTCATGGTCGATAGGTGGTAATCTTTTGAGTTTCAGAGATGATAAATCTTATTCAGAATGGAGTGGTTGGAAGCAATCTAAATATAAATTACATACCAGGAATTTTTATACAAATACCACTTACGAGACAGCTGCTCCTTCATTATATGACTCCCAAGCCCCACATACAGGCACATTCATAAAAGATGTACAAGGATACACTTGGTTGTGGCATGCAGAATCATTACAGAAATTTGATGCATTCCCTGTAGTTGGGAAGATGTATTCTCCCCATTATAATTATTTGTTCACACCAGAAACTTTAACAAATTATGAGAATAGATTTGGTTCACAGGCTGAATTAGCAGAATCTGGAGCTTTTATCTATTGTGTTCAGCATGCCTGTTTACAATATAACAATGTTACTGATGAACTTACTGGAACATCGGATAGAGGAGAGGAATTATCTGGTTATAGAAGTATATTTACAGGTTTGAATATAATTGAAATGACTTCAGATGAGTCAAAATACTTTGTCTTGATAGACTCAAATGATAATATTTTGTTGTACAACCAAGACGGGACATTCAACACAAGCATAGGGTCATCAGGTGCAGAGTATTATAGGAATATTAATTACTCTAATCAGACTGTAGTGGCTACTAACAGTTATAGCTATTGCGGATCATCCACTTCTTGCATTAATGACCAAACTTTTTCTAATCCAACAAGTGCCAATACCTGGCTTTCTGCTAATGTAGGTGCTTCCGGAGTCGATCTTTATTTCAATCTTTCAGAACCAAAGAATATAACTCTTGCAACTCTGCATGATCATAATACTTACTGGGCAAGAGCTGTTGACCTATATACAAGCAATGATTCTGGACAGAGTTATATCCTGATGGATGATAGTTCACCTTCTGCTTGGGGAAAAGACAACAAGCTATTTGGTTACGGAGAAAATGCAAATAGTGTAAGGGCATACTTGCATGATTCTAGTAATTATCATTCAGTAACAGAGCTCGCTATATATGAGAATATATCTGTTGAGAACCAGATATTGCCACAGAAATACACGATAAATGATGTTGAGATAACAGACAATGGTAGATTCCTTTACTTGGCAACAAATGAATCCGGTGTTATAGAGATTGATATAGAGAACATGAATGTTACAAGAGTATTTGATGATGAGATAGTGAATGATAGCATCAAGGATATTTCACTTGAACGGTCTACTTTAGGTTATGTGCTTGGGGCTTCTACCCCAGTAGGTGCAAGTTTTATATTCCTTTATGATACTCCTGAGATAACGCAGATATTACCTACTTTAGATGAGATAACTGGAGCATCTCCATCATTCAATTTTTCAGTAATCTCAGATGCAGACGGAACAACAGAGTGCTCGCTCTATATAGATGGAATATTGAATTCTACATTATCAGGAATAAATGATGGGGAAGAAGTGTCTCTGAATGCGACTTCTTTATTTAGTGTAGGAGATCACGAATGGTCAATCTATTGTGAGGATTCTTTAGAGTTGACATCCTCATCAATGCAAAAGAACTTCTCAGTCGATGGGAGTGGCCCATCAGCCAGCAATATATCATATTATCCCTCAGAGAATTCGACTATAGATCCAGGAACAAATGTAACTATTAATGTATCTGTAATAGATGAATACTCCTATGTCTCATCTGTATTCTTAAGATATAACAATGGTTCTTGGCATAATATATCAATGTTGAACATAACGCCATCTATATATCAAGCTGTTGTTGAACTTAATGACTCACTTATCTATAATTTCACAATCTGGTCAAATGATTCAAATGGCAACTATGAAGAATCAGAGAACTTCTCAATAGCTTCTTTATGGGATTGTAATTGGAGTGTTTTAACTACAGACATGGGAGATAGTTTTGGGTGGGATGAGTATGTGAATGTTGCAAATATAACTATAATAAATGATGGTGATCCTCTCTTCGCAAATAATTGCACAATTGATTTTCAGTTTAATCATAATATAGCTCCAGCGTCAAGGATAGACTTTGATTGGTCTGGTATCAAATATAAGGTATTTGCTCAATCTAACGAGACCTTAGAAATTGATTATGAATTCTTTGATTCAATGGCATCTGAGACTCTTAATGTTGAGATAGTTGATGAGGATTCATTGTCTATAACTCCATCAATAAATGTATCGGGCACTATGCAGTCTGTAAATGCACCTTATCTATCAATAGCACAAGAGAATAAGTCGACGAATCTGTCTTCTCATTTTGATACTTCAGGATCAAATATAATATTGTACCTGACCCCTCAGATAGCTAACATTAACTATTCTATAAGGAATGGTGTTGGCAATGATACTCCAGAAGGTACTGCATACAATGTTACATTCAATTGGTCGATACCAGAAACTTTCTCATTGAGTATGGCCAATGGTGATTACCTTGTTGCAACGTTGACTGTTGCAACTTCTTCTGTATCAGCTACATATCTAAATATAAGTGATGGTGATGTGTCAAGAGAGAACCATTCTGTAAATGTTGTCCTCGAATTGCCTTCAACAGGACTTGAGGATTTGAATGAGACAACAATCTGCATAAATCATACCGCTTCAGGAGATTATCTCAATGGTACACCAATGTTGAATACTTCGGGAGGCACCATATTCAGCAATCAGCTATGCATTGAGTTACGATGCTATTCTGGAGTAGATGGTATAGTTGTTGCAGCATGTGATGATGCAGACGGCGACTATGAAGAGGAAGCAATTATCATAAATAATAATCAGGAAGAAGAATCATCAAGTGGTGGTGGCGGTGGTGGCGCTGGAAATAGTGTCTCTATAAATACTGCTGACCTTACTGATGTACAGAGAGAGGCTTTATTCCAGACATCTGAGATTTATGAATTAGTACGTGGAGATAATCAGACATTCACTCTTACAGTTGAGAACGCTTTCAATGGGAGGATGGATGAAGTGACGATGGAACTTTCTGGTTTCCTTGATCAGTATATTGATATCTCTCCTAAGACTTACAAAACGATAGGTATAAATGATACTTTAGAATACACTGTTAGCATAAATGCTCCTGAGTATTTCACAGAAGGGAATTATGAACTTCTTTTTGTTATAAGGGGAGTAATAAACAATACAAAAGAGTTTGGCAACAGGACATTGTATAGGTATAGCCCTATACAAGAGCAGAGGACCATTGAGCTATACATTGTACCTATCTCACGTTCTGATGCAGAAGGACTCATCACCAACTCAAACACTCTTCTTTCAGACTTGGATGAGCACGGATATAACACTATAAAATTAGTTCCTCTTTTTGATAAGCTTAATAGTTATCTTGATGAAAGGAATTATCAAGGGATAATCGATACTGAGGACCAGATATCTGAACTTCATAATCTTGCATTCAAATCCAGTAATATGATTAATGAGATAAGGATGTCAATGGATGATGCAAACGATCGAGGGATAATCACTTCTGAGACTGAACGTCTTCTTTTGCTTGCAAATGCGGCATTGGATAGGGGAGAATTTAAGCTTGCTATGGAACGAGCAAATGATGCAGAATTATCTATTGCATTAGAGACTGTAGGGAAGTTCAACGTCCTAAATTTCATCAAGAGAAACTGGCATCTGCTGCTTCTTTCATTTGTAGCATTGCTCTGCATAATGTTTATTTTTGCAATATCACTAAGATATTTCTTGTTGCAAGAGAAACTTAAGGTATTGCATAAGGAAAGCCATGTAGTCCTTGGCCTAATCAAGGAAAGCCAGATTGAATGCTTTGAGAAAGGAAAGCTCAGCATGGAAGAATATATGGAGACGATTACAGAATACGAGACAAGGTTGAACAAGATTGTCCAAGCGATAATAACAAATGAGACGACTCTTGCAAACCTTACTAAATTCTTAGGCAATGAAGAGAAGCGTTTAGTAGACGAGAAAGAACGTATCTTAAAGCTCATGAAGGAGACCCAGATCGATTACATTGACACGAAGAAGCTTGAGACAAGGGCATACGAGAACAGGATGCATACTTATCAGGAAAGACTGGCAGAGATAGAAGAAAAGTTGATAACTATGGAAGCTGATCGTGCTATGCGTCATAGCCATAAAGGATCAAATCATATCTTAGCATCAATCTTCTCTTACAAGAAGAAATCAAGTTCATTCTTCAAGAAAGCTAATTACATCCAAAAGATAAAAAAATACTTCATTGGCCTCAGTAGGGATATAACAAAATGGATAAATGATCTAGGTAAATCGATAGTTGGATCATTTAAGAGATCTAAATTGTTGAAGATGAAGATTCCTAAGATTAATGTTCCAAGAATATCATTGCCGAAAATAAGAACGCCAAAGTTCAATCTCCAAAAGATCTCCACACCAAAAATATCACATGCATCAGCAGAAGTTGGTTCAAGAAAGAAAACAACAATGAAGAAACCAATGTCGCATAGGGAAGAGATGCTGCACAATATCAAAAAAGCTTATAAACATAAGAATACAAAAAACACTAGATGAGGGATGAATTATGGCTAAGACTATCGGTATAATTGCATTGAAAGGTGGAGTAGGAAAGACTACTACAACTGCTGCTTTAGGGGCTACCTTGGCTAATCATTTCGATAAGAAAGTTCTGATCGTTGATGCAAACTTCTCAGCTCCTAATCTTGCGTTGCACTATGGTATAGTCAACCCTGAAAAGACACTGCATGACGTTTTCTCTAACAAGGCCCATATAACAAAAGCCATCCACACAACGACACACAATGTTGACATCCTTCCAGGCGCATTGATGGGAGAGCATAAAGGGAAGGACCATGCAAGGTTGAAGAAGAAACTGGCAGAGATCAAGGATAACTATGATGTAATATTGCTTGATTCGTCACCTAATCTTAATCACGAGATACTTGCTACAATGGTTGCATCCGATGAGCTTTATGTTGTGACTACACCTGATTGGCCTACATTGAGTTGCACTATGAAGGCTGTGAAGACAGCGAAGAAGAAAAGGACGCCTATTCATGGACTGATCCTAAACAAGGTCAGGAATAAGAAATTTGAATTGACTTTGGATGAGATAGAGGAAGCATCCGAAAGCAAAGTACTTGCAGTTATTCCAGATGAGACACATATGCTTGAAGCTGTTGCAAAGACGATCCCATCAACATTGCATAAGGATAAGTCTGACTCTACTGTAGAGTTCAAGAAGCTGGCTGCATTTCTTATCGATCAGAAATATGAGGACACTAGGTTGCACAGTAAGATTAGGAGTGCTTTTGGTATTGAGCATAAGCATGACTTAAATAAACTGGAATTGAAGCCTGACTTCTGATTACTGCTTTTCAACCCAAAATACATATATATGGTTCAGTTCTTAAGTTACTATGGAATACAAAAAGCTGGTTGATCTGTATGAGAAGCTTTTTTCTACCTCAAAAAGGCTGGAGAAGACCTATCATATAGCCAAGTTCTTGAAGAATGAGCTTGAGAGAGAGAACTCAGAAGTATTATCCATCATCTTCTTGATGCTTCGAGGCAGGATATTTCCTGATTGGGATGACACAAATTTAGGCTTTGCAGCGAAGATGGCAATCAAGTCAATAACCTCCTCTTCAGGACTCTCACAATCACAGATAGAAAGCTGGTGGAAAGAGCTTGGTGATCTAGGACTTGTCGCAGAGAAAGCAATGTCAAAGAAGAAGCAATCAACATTGTTTACAAATTCCATATCTCTCCAAGATGTCTATTCGAACTTGAAAAAACTCTCTGAGCAAGAAGGACAAGGAAGCAATGATAGGAAAGTAAAGCTTGTGAATCAGCTTCTTACATCAGCATCTCCGAAAGAAGCAAAGTATATCATACGGATAGTTCTTGAGGACATGAGAGTAGGTATAGGGGATTCAACATTGAGAGATTCGATATTCTATTCGATCTTTGCTGGTAGCTTTGATTATGATTTCAAGCAGAATATCCTTAACTATTCCTCATCACAATTGTCTAAATCATCCAGCAATGATTCTTTCCGCTCAGAGATAATAGTATCTCTGCAGGATGCATATGATATTGCCAATGACTGGAGTATTGTATTTGACCATGCCAAGAATGGAATAAGTGATCTTGAGAAGATAAAGCTCACAATCGGAAAACCTCTGAAGGTGATGCTTTTTCCTAAAGCAGTTGACTTTGAAGATGCGTTTGAACGTCTAGGAAAACCATGTGCTTTTGAGTTCAAGTATGATGGTTTCAGGATGCAGATACACAAGGATGGAAACGATGTCACTATATTTACAAGAAGACTTGATACTGTGACAGAGCAGTTCCCTGAGATACAAGAGCTTGTGAACAAGAACATAAAAGCTGATACCTGCATACTGGATGCTGAAGCAGTAGGCATAGGAAAAGATGGAAGGTATCGCCCTTTCCAGGACATATCACAAAGGATCAAAAGGAAACATGATATTGATAAGCTAGTCAAAGAGCTTCCGATAGAGCTTAACATATTCGATATACTTTACCTTGATGGCAAGACGATGATAAAGGAATCATATGCCAAGAGAAGAGAAGCTTTGACCAACATAATCACTACAAAGAAGATGAGGATCAATATCTCAGAACAGATAATCACTGAAGATATCTCTACAGCGAAGAGATTCTTTGATAAGGCATTGGAAGTTGGCAATGAGGGGCTCATGGCAAAGAAGCTTGATGCTCCATATAAGCCAGGAGCAAGGGTAGGCTATGGCATGAAGATCAAAGGAATGAAAGAATCGCTTGATCTTGTGATAATTAAAGCAGAGTATGGGGAAGGAAAACGTGCAGGTTGGCTGACTTCCTTCACAGTAGCGTGTATGGATGAGGACGGTGTATTGCTTGAGATAGGGAAAGTCTCTACTGGTCTGAAGGAGAAGGATGAGGAAGGGACTTCTTTCAATATACTGACGCAGCTTCTAATTCCTTTGATAATATCAGAATCTGGAAAAGAAGTGACAGTGAAACCTAGGATTATCATAGAGATTGGCTATGAAGAGTTGCAGAGATCACAAACATATTCCTCAGGATACGCATTACGCTTCCCAAGGTTCCTTAATCTTCGAGAGGATCGTTCTGTCGATGAGATCACTACAATAGATTATCTTGATAAGCTTTATCTTGAGCAGAAGTGATCAATCCATAATCCTCTGTTTTATCATCTTGATGAATCTGTCGTCGCTCTCCTCATTCATCTTCTCATTTATCTTATTGCCTATCCTGTCTTTTTTATTAATCTTGATCCTAACCTTTCTCAGAACTTTCATGATTTTTGTTGTTGTAATACCATTGACAAATATTAAGCAAGCTGTAGCAAATAATAGGAGCCATATATTGAAGCTCACTCCTGAATTTAGCAATCCATCAAAGAATCCCCCAAAATATTTACCATATAGATAGTTGATGAAAGTCTGTGTTGAAGTATAGCTTACAAAGATGACCAAGAATTGAGGGAATGATCCATGCTCAGGATAGACAAAATTTGCAATGAAGAATCCAAGTTGTCTGAGTAATGTATAGATGACCATGCATGCTGCTAAGTCTTGTACAAAAGAATAAATGAATGGGATGACAAGGCATATCATAGGCTGGATTATGGTATCCTTTATCACGTCGCTCCATGGTGGAGTGATACCTGCAATCCTAGGGACAAGGTTGCAGAATGCTGCAATCACTGCTCCTGCAAATCCTCCTACATTTATTGCAACAATCATGCTGAAAAGATCCACTAGGTCAATCATGTACAAGATCCATAATGGAGTCGCGATAGCAATTCCAGGAAGTCTGCTCCAGAATGCTATAAGTGTAAACAATAGGATTACGCTTCCCGTTATTGAGAATGGGAGCAGCGCTATCATACCTATGTAAAGAGCATTTGTTACTATTCTTATAAGTCCCCAATGGATGCCTATCATCTTTGATTATAGGCTTGTGCTGATGCTTAGTGCATAATATTGCTGTGATGGTTTATGGTCACCGATTTGGTATGCTATCTTTATTTCTATGGTGAAGCCAGCAATATCCTCTCTTGCACTGATGCTAGGAGTTATGTGCCCAAATCCTGTAGCTCCAAAGAAATCATCTAAATATGATGCTGAGATCTGTGGTATTACTGATATTGAATTATTATCGATAGTGATACATTTATTGATGGAGCTATACACCATAAAACTATCAAGATCAAGATCTGCATTCTGCAATGATAATGTAATCTGGGCATTGACATCTCCTGAGTATCTTCCTTGTATTTCTATCATGTCCTCTTCAGTCTGGGCTTCTGGGAATAACCATTTTTGATAGCTTATATTTCCACTTAATTTACCATCTAGGCCATCAATCTCACTTGAGCTTAAGACTATCCCATAATCTCTCTCCTTCTCCTGATTTTCTGATAGATCATATGAATCCCAGACGAAAGCAGTTATACTATCGATGCTTGCTGAGACTGAATTCTGGTTTATTGGACCTTCTCCAATGACAGAACCATCCCTTGCAACATAATCTGTAGCTAAGGTAGTATTAATTCCTATGCGTGGTTGTATTTCCGCTCCATAAGTTATTGCTTTACAGCATAGAAGTGCTGCAGCAATGATTCTAATTGCTTTTTTCATATTATTCCCCTCCTGCTGCTGCCATGACTCCTGTTGATTGGAGCATAACTGTATTAATAATAATTTGTGGTATTGTACAATACCATAAAATATAAATATGCAAGAATAATGCTCATATCATGATAGACCTTAAGGATGTAGGATTGAGTGACGGACAGTCTCGTGTCTACAATGCACTATTGGTGCTGGGTAGCTCATCGCTTAATTCTATCCAGGAAAAGACAGGGATTGAGCGTAGGAACATCTACGATATTCTAAACAAGCTTATAGAGAGGGGATTTGTATCATATACAATAGAGAAAGGAATCAAGACATACCAATGCACTCATCCTAATAAGATAAAGGAAGACATAATCGAGAAAGAGAGGTCATTGCAATCATTGAGGGATGAGATTCCTAATCTGGTGGCAGCATTCAACGAATCAAGGCCAGAGATCCGTGCAGAAGTATATCGTGGCAATGAAGCGATTAAATCACTTCTTGAAGAATCTCTTAATCATAGAAAACAGTATTGGATAGGTGGCAATTCTGGTGTTGAGAGAACACAATTAAAGAATTGGTTCTCCCATTGGATGGCTAGAAGGGTAGAGAAGAAAGTAATAATGTATGATCTAGTTGACAGCAGCACAAAACTGAAGGGATTGCCGCCTCATGACATAAAAAAGCACAAGAAGAGTTATTACAAATATTGCCAGCTTCCGAAGAATTTATCATCCCCTATGGTTATACTTATCTTTGGAGATAAGGTTGCTCAGATACTCTGGGGGGATCAGCCATTTGCTTTTGTATTGGAATCTAATGAGATTCGAGATAGTTTTATGAGATATTTCAACCATTTCTGGGTTGAACCATGGTAAATATTTTAAACAAACCTGCACTTTTGCCATATATAATGCCCGCGTAGTGTAGCCCGGCCAATCATTTTGCCCTCTCGACTTAGGGTAGAAAGGCAAAGACTCGGGTTCAAATGCATGTCATGTTGATTCATGCTTGCTGAACGTCCCGACGTGGGCATTTATATTTCTTAGATAATCTCCATGTTGGGATAAGAACTTCGTTCTGCATCCCGACGTGGGCATTTATTTATTTTTAGGATGCAATTACACTCAATTGATCCTTAGATCAACTTTCTGTGAACTGAAAACAATAAGAGAAGTCTTAAGCCTATCCGTGTGTTTCTTTATCTCTTTATGCAAGCCTTTTGTGGCAACTCCATTCTTACCTGTTATGGGCATACCAATCATCACAAGATCTGAGTTGTGAGATTTCTCATAAATGAAATCCTTGACAGGTTTCTTCTTATTCATTATGACTTCTACATTTACATTATCTATCCTTGCATTCTCAATCACTTTTGCAAGTTCAGTTTTTGATTTCTCTTCATCTTCTTTTGTTCTGGCAATCTTGTATAATGTTATCTCTACATAATTCTCGTTCCATCTTTTGGAGTTTGATATCAAATAGCTGAGAAGCAGCATCATGTTTCCGTTATCTGAACCATCCCACCAGATGTCTATTGTCTTGAAATCACTGAAGCCCGCCCTGTTCCTTAGGATCACTACATTCTTCTTCAAGGAGACGCATGTATTTAGTATCTCATCTGTCTTGAATCTTTCATCAAAATCAATCAAGACAGTATTATGTGGAAGGTTACCTAATGTATCGCTTTGCATAACTGCTTTGACGCTTTCATTATAATCATTGCATAGTATTACCTTCGGATATATGTTGAGTTTGTAGTCTTTGACATACTCCATGATATCATTTTCTATTTCATCCCTTTCTTTTCCATATGTCTTGAAGCTCCTTGGGATAAGATAATACATATTAGTAATTCCTGTTCCACCACCTATCCAATTGAGGAGATTTGCCATTGTGCTCTTATTATCCTCATTGATGCAGAATGATACTATTGTCGGTCTCCAATTCTTCTTGCTCTCTTCAGCTTCCTCCATTCTTCTGAGTATCACCCTGAATAGCTGGAAAAGTACACCTTGCCATACGCTTTCAAGCTTGCTTGAAGTTTTAGTTATTACCAATAATCCAAAAATCACAAGCTGCAAAGCGATGCTGATGAACATTATTATTGGGTTGAATAGGTACATTACAAGATAACAAGCGACCATGCCTATGAATGAGAATGCTGCAGGAGGATTGAATGACGGTCTGAAGCTCGGATTCTTTGATATCTTTTCAAGGAATGCTGCTCCATTTATCCAACCATATACATTAAGGAAGAATATAGCTACCATTTGTGATACAAGGAAAAGGTCTCCGCTTACAATGACTATGATGCCTATGATCAAAGTAGCGAACATAGCTATTCTTGGTTCATTGCTCTGACCTATGCCTTTTTTGAGGAATGTCCATCTCTTGCCGAATATATTATCCTTTCCTAATGCTCGCAATGTCCTTGGTGCTGCCATAAGATAGCTTAATGCAGATGATGATGTGCTGAGAAGGACTCCAAGAATGACCATCCAAGGGATTGCAGAGAAAGTCTGGACAATGTACAGATTGCCGCTTAATGCTGCAAGGTCTGCAGAATAGAAATACTTGACTGCGATAGCAAGATATAGGAACATTGTGATAAGTATTGCACTGAAGCTTCCTCTGACAAGACTTTTTCTTGGATCCTTAAGATCTCCTGACATGGCAACTCCTGCATCCATCCCTGTCACAGCAGGGAAGAACATAGCGAATGCTACCCAGAATGCAAGATGCTCTCCACCTACTCCTAAGAATTCATTTGCTGTAGGTATCCTGTTAGGGGAAAGGAATATGCTTACGAAGGAAGCCAATATTACGCCTAAGATACCATATTGCAGTTTTATTACAAAATCAGCTCCTATGAATGCAATTATCCAGAATATTATGAAGGAGCATACTGCTATAAGTTTCCAGCTCCAGAATATATCATAAGCGCTAAGGATTCCAACAACTGCTTTTGAGAATGCAATAGCATAGAATCCTATGCTTATTGTCTGTGCAAAGAACAGTTGGATACCCATGCTTCCTCCGAACTCTGTCCCTAAGCTTCTGGAGATAAGATAATATAATCCTCCTCCTTTGACATATATGTTTGTTGCAATTGCAGATATTGAGAAAGCGGTGGCGATCGTGATGAGATGCGCTATTAGGATTATCAGCATCATATTTATGAGTCCGACCCCACCTAATACTCTTGGTGCAACATAGTACAAGACAGCTCCAAATATAGCTAGGACACTTGGTACAAAAACTCCAGAAACTGTATTGAATTTACCCTTTGGCATTATTTACCTCTTTTGATATACATATCAGAAGAGATGTTTTTAAATCTTATTATTCCCTATTCGAAGAATAAGCTTGGAAGAGATAAAACATTTCTGATTAAGTCTTTTTCACTACAAGCCTGAGTAAAGAATATGCTACTCTTAAGAAGAATTCTAGAACAATTACAAAAATCAGATAATATGCCATCATCTCGACCTGCCCAGGCATCTGATACATTAATAGCAATGAATCAGAGAATGAGAAGAATGAGACATCTACAATGTATACTCCAAGCAGTGCAAATGGTAGCATCTTGGCAAGATCTGTTGATAGTGCTTCATTGTAGTATGCAGCTATCCTTGTTGCTCCTATGACTGCCATAGATACAAGCAGGATATGGGATACTACAGATTCCTTTGAAAGGAAAGACAAGAACAATGTCAATATCCCGAACCAGAAGAATATTATCAATGGTACCAAAAGTATGTACTTTATTATATAGAATATTACACTTATGAATTTCTTGAGCCAGGAAAGGCTGGCAGTATTGTACCTCTCAAGGTCTAATCTTATGATGTCTTTCCTTGCCAGATACCTATAGAAATGGAAGATGAAGACTGAATATATGACCATTCCCATGATGAATATGGCTAATGGTTTGAGTACAATGAATGCTTCTTCAATGCTTATCATTTCAAGGTATATAGCATCTCTAAATTTAAATATTTTTCCAAGTCCCACCTATCTTATTGCTTTGGGAATGGGACTATTTGTCGACGATAGAATACGTGGGAATGAGACTATCCATATTTCATCCAACTCACCATTGGACATTGCTTCACAATCTATATAAACATACAGAGATTCATAGGAATATGCCTAAATCTTCACCAAAGATATCTCTAAAAGACAAGCCGAACACAAAGTATGAGATAGATGGTATTCTACATCCTTTCGTAAAGGAATGGTTCTACAAGAAATTCAAATCATATTCTCTGCCGCAGTTGCATGCTGTGATGGAGATCCATAGCAGGAATAACATTCTTGTATCAGCCCCAACCGGTGCAACAAAGACATTGACAGGATTCCTGAGCATCCTTAATGAATTAGTGGATTCAGCTGACAAAGGCATATTGGAAGATAGGATATACGCGATATACATATCACCGCTCAAAGCCTTGAATGAGGATATCAAAGTGAACCTTATTACACCTTTAGAAGAGATCAAGGAGATAGCAAGGAAATACAACAGAGAGATAGATATCAGGGTTGCAGTAAGAGGGGGAGACACAACAACTGCTGAAAAAGCGAAGATGCTCAAGACACCACCCCACATCCTTATTACCACTCCAGAAAGTTTGGCGATTGTCTTATCATCAATAAAGTTCATAGATAACCTAAAGCAGGTTGAATGGTGCATAATCGATGAGATACATGCCTTGGCTGAGAACAAACGTGGAACCCATCTGATGCTCAGCATAGAACGGCTCCAGCACCTTAACAATGATTCACTCACAAGAGTTGGCTTATCTGCAACAGTCTCACCTTTGGAGGAGATAGCTGAATTCTTGGTAGGACCGAATAGGGAATGTAAGATAGTGAATGTACAGTTCATTAAGCAGCTAGATTTACAAGTATTGTCAGCTGTAGATAATCTTGTTGACATAACCTATAGTGACCTTCATAAGAAGACCTATGCATTGATTGATGAGATGATCCAGAAGCATAAGACAACATTGATCTTTACAAATACAAGAGCTGCTACTGAACGTGTTGTTCATCATCTTAGGGAGATGTTTCCAAGGAATTATACTGAGACAATGGATGATGATGAGAATGAAGATGGCAATAGTCAAGAAAAAGAGGTAAAAGGGATTGGAGCTCATCATGGAAGCTTAAGCAAGGAACATCGTCATTCTATAGAACGCAGATTACGTGAAGGCAAATTGAAATGTGTTGTATGCAGTACAAGCCTTGAGCTTGGTATTGACATAGGATATATAGATCTAGTCATATGCCTTGGCAGTCCGAAGACTGTTGCAAGGGCATTGCAAAGGATTGGAAGATCAGGCCATAAGTTGCATGAGACAACAAAAGGTCGAATCATAGTCATGGATAGGGATGATCTTGTAGAATGCTCTGTTTTGTTGAAGAATGCTGTTGAGAAGAAGATAGACAGGATATATATCCCTAAGAATGCACTGGATGTCCTTTCACAGCAGATACTAGGTGCAGCCATCCAAGACGTTTGGGATGAGAAAGAACTATATGAATTGATCACAAATACTTTTCCTTACAAGGATTTGCCAAGGAAGGACTTTGATGCAATAGTCAGCTATCTGGCTGGTGAATATACTGAACTTGAAGATAGAAGCGTTTATTCAAAGATATGGAGAGAGAATGGCAAGATAGGAAAACGTGGAAAGATGACACGTATATTATACATGACTAATATAGGAACAATCCCTTCCCAGAGCGGAGTAAAAGTCAAGCTTGGAAACCAGATTATTGGATCGCTTGATGAGACTTTCTTGGAACGATTGCGAAAACGTGATATCTTCGTACTAGGAGGAGCAACATATGAATTCAGGTTTGCTAGAGGAATGACTGCAACTGTTGATGTAAGCATCGGCAAACCTCCTACTGTGCCAAGCTGGGTTTCTGAGATGTTGCCATTAAGCTTTGATCTTGCCAATGATATACTTCGCTTCAGGCTTCTGATGGAAGAGAAATTTACTCAGAAAAGATCTAAGAAAGAGATAATTGATTTTATCAATGAATATCTATATGTGAACAAGAAGGCTGCAGAGGCAGTGTACATATATCTGAAAGAGCAGTTTGATTATGCATTGATTCCAACTAATAAGAGGATCCTCGTTGAATATTACAAGGATGAACGTGGCAAGAAGATAATATTCCATTCACTTTATGGAAGGCGTGTAAACGATTGTCTAAGCAGAGCAATAGGCTATATCATATCAAAGTATGAGAAAGCGGATGTTGAGATAGGGATAAATGATAATGGATTTTACATAGGGACTGAGAAATCAATAAATCTGAAAGACATAATCAAGGTATTGACTACATCAGATCTTTATGAGATAATGAACTTAGCGATAGATAAGACTGAGGTATTGAAACGAAGATTCAGGCATTGTGCTGAACGTTCTCTGATGATCCTTCGCACATATATGGGTAGGATAAAACGTGCAGGCAAGCAACAGTCAATCTCTACAATCCTTATGGCTGCAATCAAGGGTATCAGCAATGACTTCCCCATCTTGAAAGAGGCAAGAAGGGAAGTTCTTGAAGATTCTATGGATGTAAAGAGTGCAACTATTGTAGTTCAACAGCTTAAGGAAGGTAAGACAAAAGTCGAAGAGATAACTACGCAAATACCTTCACCATTTGCTTTCCAGCTTGTACTGCAAGGGTATACTGATGTCTTGAAGATTGATGATAAGCTTGATTTCCTGAAGCGCATGCACTCTTTTGTCCTTGCAAAGATTGCAGTAGACAAAGGAAAGAAAGGGGAAGAGGTTGAGTTCAACCTTCCAAAGATTGACCTTACAGCAAATCCTGTAAGGGAGTTCAAGGATTTCATTTCTCATATTAAGCATCGAGGCAATAAGTCACAGAAGAAGCTTGCTCAGCAGCTTTATGATCTGGAAGACAGGATACCTCTGCAAGCAAAGATGCAGATAGCAAGATGTATCAATGAGCAGCCATTTGACCAAGATGTGCTTAGGAAGATCAAGAAATATGAGAAGTTCGTTAGAAGGAAGTGGCCAAAGGAATTGGCTGAATTCCTATTGAAAAAGGCAGATGAATACTTCTCATATGAAGAGGAATGGGAACGATCTGGGAATGAGGATGGGAATGACAGGGAGAGAAAAAAAGAGCAGATTGAACTTGAGAAACAGGAAGAGAAGATCAAGATGTTGCTTGAAGATATGCATAATGTCCATAAGGAGATAGGTTTAGAACCACTGATTTATTATGAGTTTGAGCGTTTCATTGAGAATCCAAAAGGAGTGTTTGACAGGAAATTCAAGAAATGGATTAATGAACTTTTGCAACCACCAATCCCTAGATTATGGCCAAATAGATTAATTACTTACATCAAAGAAAATATCAAGCATCTCAAATAGTTAGAATTTATACCAAACTTTACTCAAACTCAATAATTCTTGTTTCTTCATCTTAGCAGCTTTCTCACCTTTGTCTATTATTTCTTGATATTTATTTTTGCTTTCAAGCATATGATGTTCAGCTACTTTTGGTTTGATAAGGACAAACTTATTCTTCATGTGTTTTAGATTCTTTAATCTTCCAGACTCCTTCTGCATTATCTTCATGGAAGTATCAATAATATCAAGGACATTTGCTTTTTTCATGTCCATCTTTCCTAATGGCGAGACATCAACTATGATGTATCTCTTGATATTCTTTGGCAAGATGGAAACAGGTTCAATATTCATTATTCCTCCATCAACATAATAATTATCACTTATTTTATATGGGCTTACAAGTCCAGGAATAGTTACTGAAGCACGAATAGCTTCAAACAGATTTCCTTTGCAGAAGACTTCTTCTCTTGCTTTTGAAAGATTTACTGCATTGACATATAATGGGATATCAAGGTCTTCAAATTTATCTTCACCTACAAACTCATTGAATATCCTATGTAATTTATTAGTTGTCCTTATCCCAGTCATCGATATGTTCATATCAAACATATCCAACAGTCCTATCTTCTTCACATATCTTTCCATATCATATGGGGAATTACCAGCACAGAATGATGCTCCTATGAATGCACCAATACTACATCCTGCTACTGCATCTATCTTGATATCTAAGTCTTTCAATACTTTTAGAACTCCAATATGTGCAAAACCTCTTGTTCCTCCTCCACCTAATACCAAGCCTGTCTTTACCATGGTATCCATGTAATTATGATTTACTTAAATCTTCTCCTTATTCCATAGCAACTCAAACTGTTTGCTATACATATCATACATTGCTTTGTTATCCATCATGACTACAATTGGTTCTTTGTCAGTCCAATTGCTTATTGCTACCTTCTCTCCGAATATCCATATAGCACTAAGCTCTGCAAATTCCTTCTGAAGAGTATATCTTGTTTGGGCAAATTTGAATTTGGTTATCCTATGTCCTTTAACTTCTGGATCTACGATATTTCGCATCTTGAAGCCTGCTTTTTCTGCTCTTTTCTCCCATTTATCTATATATTCTGGCCTTTTTTCTACAAAATATCCTCTAGCTGCAATAAAATCGCAGCTGCCTGCTTCTAGCATCTGCTCAAACAGATCTTGAACAGCATCAACTCCTTTCAAGATTTGGGTATCTTGGTTCCATGCATTCTCAAAATTCTTCCTGAAGGATTCAGCAACTTTTGGATTATTTATTATTATTACAGTAGGTTCTTTTTCTTGTATACTAAGCATTGCCTTGTCATTGTATGTAAATATCTGCACTGGAGACTCTTGATTGTAACTTAGGAACTTTATTTCTCCTTTATCTTGCCAATATTTCTTCTCTATCTTATTCATTACATAGTCTTTCTCATCTTGATAGAATAATAATCTGCAATGCACACCCTTGCTTGATCTTTCTTGATGGAAATCTGCAAAAAAATCTGTATATTCTTTTCTGTTAGCTTCACTCCCAAGTGTTGCCCCAAGAACATTGTATCTATCTCCAGGTTTTATCTCATTCAGCATACTGGACAACGCATTCTTGAAGGCATCCCATCCTTTGCTTACTGTTGTATCCTGATTCCATAAAAGTTCAAAGTTAGTTCTATATGAATCAGCAACTGTCTTATTCTCTATGATTAGTGTGAATGGATTCTTGCTCCATACTACTTGTAGTATCTTGTCTCCTACTACTATTGAAGATATAGGCAGTGATTGTGCAGTTGCTAATATTTTTGTCTCACATCCTTGTTCTGAAATCTCTTTTGCACGTTCTATATTCTTCTGGTTATTACCATAATACAATAACCTTACATTTCTTGTTCTTTTGCGCATTTCTCTGTTCCAATCTCTGTTGAAGTCTACTCCTCTTTTTGTTTCAGGTTTTGCGGCAAATATTATTACATCATCACTTTTTTTAGAATTCTTCAGGATTTCATTGTATGAGGATTCAACTGCTTCTTGCCCTTCAAACATCATGACTTTCTGATTCCATAATGCTTCAAAATATGCCTTGAAACTTTCAGCTACTTTACTGCTTTTTATCTCAACAGCGATTGGTTCTTCGCCTGTTACTCCAATTACCATCCTGTCATCATATATGTCGAACCATGATGGGGTAGATGCAGAGAAGGGCATCCTTTTAACATTGGTATGTGGCAGTTTATTTCTCTCATCAAAATATTTCTCAGGAGCATCTCTATTAATCAGCATCTTGGTTCCTATTTTTGATTGTGATCTTCGTTTATGATAGTTCATCCAATAATTTCTAAGCTGTTCGCTTGATGTTGCAGAAATTCCTAATATATAGAATTCATCCCCTGCTTTCAACTCCCTTAATGACTTCTCCCTTACAGTCTTTATCCCTTTTAATCCTTCATAGACATTGACTTCTTGTTTGTTCTTTGCCATCCTCTGCCTTAATTCTAACTGTGGCAATATCTCCTTTACTCTATTCTCTTTCTCTTCAATCTCTTTTTTTCTCTCCTGCATGTAATCCAATATTCTGCTTGGTTGAGCAGACTCAAAATATTTAGTATTCTCTTTTATTACATAACTAGCTAGACCTTTATCCATCAATCTTTCAAGGATATCATAAACTTTTGAACTTGATACTTTTGCTTTGTCCACAATTGGCCCAACAGTTGAGCTGCCTAGTTCAAGAAGTGCCATATATACTGAAATCTCCCCTTTAGTAAGTCCTATCTCTTCAAGCAAAGCAAGTTCCATATCTTAATAAACTCATTTTCTCAATATAAATCTTTCTATTTCAACCCCTCCCGGGGGAGATAATGTTTAAATAACTATTAGCACTATTTAGTAGTATCAAAAGCACATTGAATTGAATGGCGAAAGCCAAGGGGTGATACAAAATGAAACGAGGATATCAAGCATTGATTACTGCAGGGTTAATAGCTGCTTATGCATTAGGACACAGCAATGGAAAATCTAGTTCACAAGTAGTTGTTGGAACAATGGCTGATCTCAACAGTGATGGTATTGATGATATTGTGCTTCTGCACAAGGATGATTCAGTAACAATATTACAAACTAGATACTGTGATGTTGCTGCAAGCTGGCAACCTATAGGTGAAGGAACAATAGATTATCATGATCCAGTGAAGCTTCCCAGTGTAAATTTTCTGGATTGGATGTCAGAATGGAAATGGAGACCACATTTTAATGAAAGGTGATACAAAATGAAAAACATAACAAAAATATTAGCAATGATACCTATTATTGCAACATCAGCATTTGCGCAGGATTATACATTCAACTTGACAGCAAAGAGTGAAGACATAAGACGTCTAGGAGGTCCTGTAATAGAAGGACCTGTAGTGCAGAATTATGCTCATGTAAAAGAAGGTCCAGTGAGATTGTACACTTTTGGATCTGCAGGATTAGATGCAAAAGAAGGGGATCAATGGCAGCAAAATGTAGGAATTGATCTTTCAGTGTTCAATGCAAAAGGAGAAGATTGGAGCATAAACGGTTCTTTAGAATATGCAAGATACACTTATGATCAACGTAATGCTGAAAACTGGATTGAAGCTCATCTTAGAGCTAAAGCTGGTCCACTAATTACACAAACAGATATTGCTACTTGGTCAAATGGAACTCCTGATAAGGATAAATACTTTGTATACATAACAGGTTCAGTGCCATGGGATATACTGACAGGAGATAAGATCACTTTGAAAGCAGTGCCATTTGCCTCAACAGCATATCTTGATAGCAAAGGTACTGATGGAAATCCTGGAACACATGACTGGATGCATGTTACACTTGGTGGAAAACTGATAACAACTATTGATGACATAGTATCAATTGAAGTTGGTGGAGCTTCGCAGGATGGCATGTCAGGAAGAAAAGACGTCAACTATGGATGGGTAAGCTTTGGAATCAAATATTAGAATGAAACTGAAGAATTTTCTTTCTTATTCTTCTAATTTTTTCTACAAAACTATATTCATCTATGCAAATACCTTTTCAGCAGTGATTGGGAGTCTTGGTGGTATTGTTGGATTAGCAAAAGAGGAAGATTTTAGACAGAACTTCGGAATTGGATATTGCAATCATTTTCCTGCTTCTGTATTGGTCAATAGCGCTACTCCTTATGTTGTATATCATCTTGCAAGAACAAAACATCCGCATAGAAATGTTAGTATATTTAGCCTTTCACTCACAGCATTATATTATTTATATCACTATTATATGGAAACACCAAATTTCGAATTTCCTTTGGTTACTGTTGGAACAATATCGTTATACTTAATGAACCAAGAAGTTAAACGATCTTTAGAGAACATCATATCAAAAGAGCCAGCAATATCCCTGCCAAATACTTGAACATCAGATAATTCCAGAATATGTTAGTTATGCTGAATGCAAGATTCTTCACAAGGTCATATCCCATCAGTAGGAATACAATGAATATCACTATATTTGCAACGATTGCTACAATAAAACCAGCTGTTGCAATGCTACCAGTTGGTATGAACAGGGCAATGAAAGGAATAAAGAAATAGACTGCAAAGTTCACCAGGCTATGTGGTGATATGAATTGATTCAGGAATTCTGCAAGTATGCTTCCAAATATTACGACTAGCAGTCCAGCCCAGATTCCAAACGCTATAGTACAAATCATCCCACCCATTATTACTACTTCAAATTCTATAGGTACTCCAGGCAGTATCCTCCTGTACATCCTTAATAATATATTTGCTGCTATGAATCCGGTAATAATCCCTGCTGCTAATATCACATCGAAGAAAAGGAAAATCAAGATCAATACTGACAGGATGATTATGCCATAAAGTTCAATCTGTTTCCTATGTTTCTGTATCCATTTAGTCCAATGTTTCATTCCAAGGTTATTATTTATTCCGATATATTATATATTCTTTGGAAAAAGCTTATAAAGTGCTATATTTGAGATTGATTAAATCAATGGGGGTGTTTAAATGAATAATTTGATTAAAATTACAATTATATCATTGTTGGCTGTCATGTTCCTTTTTGGATGCTCTTCAGCGCAGGATTCATCTGGTACAGATGTACGTTCTGGGAATTCAGGAAGTGGTTCTGACGTCAAGGTATGTACACAAGATGTTAAGGAATGTCCAGATGGGTCATTCGTTGCAAGGGTAGCTGAGAACAATTGTGAATTTGCACCATGCCCAAAAGCAGGTGATGATTCAGGCTCAGATTCTATGTTAGATAATTCAGGATTAAGTGCTGAAGTTAAAGCATTGCAGGACAAGGCAAGAAATCTGAAGTCTTACGAATACCTTAGTGAAAACACAGGTAATTATCTTCAGGTCAAAGGAGACACAATTGTCTTAAAACTCAGAGACCCAGTATACTTGAAAAGCAGCAATTTTAGGTACAATACAGTATATTTTGTGGACTCAAAAGCATATGGATACTGCTTCACAGACTCAAAGTACAGTAACTTTAATTGTGATACAGCAACTTTAAAGAGCTATGTTGAGGTTGATTATGATACCTATTATCCTAAGGAATTTGCAATTGACTGGATCTTGGATCTTGATAATGGTGAGGTCATAAATAGCGTTACTTGTGAGAACAGGCAATGTGACATCATTGAGTTCAGCAAAGATGATCAGACTTATAGGATGGAAGTAAGGCAGACATACGGTTTCCCATACAAGGTATCTGAGATAGACGATGAAGGTACACAGAAGAAGGTGGCATTGTTCACTGATGTTGCTTTCAACCATCTTAAGGACTCTGAGATGATTCCACCTGGAGGATACGAGCTTATAGTTGATGAGGAATGATTCCTCACAACATTTTTAATTTCTTTTGATTTTCTTTGATTATGGAGTTGACAAACAGGATCCAATTATTTGGATTATCTATATATCTTCCGCAACATAAGGCACTTATCTTATCAGATATCCATATAGGATATGAAGAATCATTGAATAAGCAAGGTATACTTCTTCCAAGAGTCTTCTTCAAGCACCTTTATGAGAAGACAAGGAATCTTATCAAGGAATTAGATGTAGATATGGTGATAATCAATGGTGACCTTAAGCATGAGTTTGGGACAATATCTAAGACAGAGTGGAGACATACTATTAGATTTCTAGATTTATTCAAAGGCAAGAAAGTCATTCTCATCAAAGGTAATCATGATGCTACATTGGATCCAATAGCACAAGACCGTGATATATTATTGGTTGATGAATATATCCTTGATGATATACAGTTGGTGCATGGTGATATAATTAAGCCGATTCCACAGGGTGTCAACACTGTCATAATTGGTCATGAGCATCCAGCAATAACATTGATTGGAGATAATCGTTCAGAGACATACAAATGTTTTCTCATTGGCACTCATAAGTCCGATAAGAGTAAGACACTGATAGCCATGCCTTCATATAATGAGATAACTGAAGGCACAAATATCTTGAATGAAAGCATTCTTTCTCCTTATTTGAGACAAAGCCTCAATGATTTCAGGGTAATAGTCTATGGCAAGGAACTATTTGATTTTGGGAAGATAAAAGACATCAAAGGGAAACTGAAGAAGGTTAAATAGCAATCTATCGTTTTACAAGGATTCCTTCAAGAACATTCTTACTTGTATCGATACGTGTCTCATTCATATGCATCCCATGGTCTTGTAGATATGATTCTAGAACTCTTTGCATTAACCTGAAATCAATTCCTAATGGAAGATTCTCTCTATATAATGTCTTTCCTGTGAATGGTATTCTAATACCTAATGCTGTCTTATACATAATTATCCTTCTTCCTAGAATCCCATCATATGCTTGGATATGTACTCTTGTCCCTTCAGATGATTCTTCTATTCTTGGGAATAATTGATAGCTAATAGCTCCTTCATATGTCTCTTCTTCTTCCTCTTCTATAATCTCTTCAGATTCTTCATTCATGTTAATTTATAAGAACCAAATTACCGTTATAAATCTTATTATTAGTATATCTATTCCTTATCCCATTTTTCAAACATCAAGACAAAAAGATCCCGATCAATCTTCAATCCTGCTTCAAGCAATAACTTAGCAAGCTGTATACCTTTCTCTCTTTCATCATATCCTTCTATCTTAGTACGTGCAAATTTGTCTAACGCTAGTTTGCATAAGAAACCTTCATTTATCTCTATTATCGCCTCCCTATGGTTTTTTTTGTGATAAAGATTTCTTGCTCTATAATAATACTTGTTGTTCGCTAGTAGGTTTCGCCTCTCATCATTTATCTGTATCTCTTCCCAATCAAATCCTCTTCTTATCAGTTCATAGAATACCATCTCATTCAATATCTCTGTCTTGCTATGACCCCTGAAGAACTCTTCGACGTTCATGCTGAACTTGCTTTGGATCATCTCCCTGAAGTTCAGCTTATCATCGACAATATCGAGATGGATGATTTTACCTAGATATTTAGCTTTCTGTCTGCTACCTTTGTCTGTCCATCTATTCTTGACTAGGTAAGCATATTGCTTTCCATTTATATTCTTTTTTCGTATAAATACCATATTGAAAATCACATTTCTCTAAGAATTTTAGGCACCATAGATTATATAAGCTTATCGCTACTCTACTTATAAATAAACCAATATACAATAAAGAATACTGTTCTACTTAAGGGTTGACTTAAACTCTTCCTTAAGCTTATCAAGCTTCTTATCAAGTCTCTTTACAGCGTCAGCAATTGCTTTCTTAGCTTCATTACCTTGAGTAACTTCAACAGTCATCTCAGGGATTCCGATAAGTGGGTGATCCATTCTGTAAGCTGCAATCTTGACATTCTTATCATTCCATAGTTCTTCCTTCAACAAATTAAGGATTGTATGGTCTTCCCCATTTATCTTGAAATGGATTTTGTTCTTGCTTTCCTCTAGAATTTCTATTTCCATGTCGCTGATAAAATTAGGGTATATTTAAAAATCTTTCTGAGTGACCTACACTGCTTTCTTAAACCTGGCAATTAGTATATCTACTTCATGCTTCTTCTTTTTATGCCTAGGATGGCTTTTCTTTATCTTGAATATATCTGTTTGCACGTCGGTAAGAATGAATCCGTGGTCCTTTGCAATAGCCTCTAAGAATTCTCTTGAGTCTCCATAATGTATGCTGTAGATGGAATCTGCGAATTTGAATGCCTTCTCTAAGAACTGTTTATCGGCATTCCTATCATGGGTACCAAATGGTGGATTCATAATTACTATATTCCTTTTTCTTCTAGGATCATCATTTACCTCAAAATCCAACATGGATATATTCTTCTCAATGACAGTAGTATTCCCGACAAAGTCCTTGGGGATGTTCTCATTAGTTATTTCTATTGCATTTGGGTCCACGTCGACAAAGATACAATGTTCAGCTCCTAAAATGAGGGACCCAATCCCAAAGATACCATTCCCGCATCCCAGGTCATATACGAAGCAGCCTTCAATATCTCCGTTCATATAGGCTTGCCAGAGTATCCCTGCTCCTAACTCAGAATCAGTCTGGTATTGCTCTAGCTTAAGGTTTGTGCTCTCAATCTGCTTAAGCTTGGAAAGCTCAACAGCCAATGATTTCTTTGATGTAAGCATATCATTTAGCAATAATTGCTCCTATAAAAACTTGCTGATTCAGTCCCATTCCCAAACAGTTTCTCGTCGACGGATAGTCCCAAGACCAGCTGGGAATATTGTTGGGAATGACGTTGAGAACAAGATTTAGGATGAAGTTGGGAATAAGAAATAGTTTTGATTGTATTCTTGATTTATTTCCAAATATCAACTATTTCTTCTGGGCTTACCTATTTTTCCTATTTTAACCTAAATTAGGGGGTTTTCCAAGACTCATATCTCACTTACTCTTTTTTTAGGCAGTTTTCTGGTGTTTTCACCTACAAAATATCTCACTTTAGTTCAATTTAATTAAGTTTCTGTGATTTTCCCATACTAAATAACTCACTTTTAGCCACTTTTCACATATTGTATGGGATTTTTCCGGATTATAACTCTCACTTTTTGGCTTTTTTTGATATAATTCTGGTATTTTCCCAGAAATAATCTCTCACTTTTTGATGCTTTTTGTTAGTTCTGATCATTTTTTGACTATATTATCTTGGTTATATCTTAACTCTATGGTGCTTCTATCTTGTATCTTGCTTTTTTTTCATTCTTTTTTTTATAGATTCATGGTGCCTAAACATATCTATATAGTGCCTAATTATTCCATATTTTCTTTTATCTTTATCTCCTTTTTTTTGTGGAAAGAATAGCTTAAAAACCCTGCTTTTTTGCTTCATTCCCAGAACATTCCCAAGATAGTCCCACTATAGTCCCATTTTTCATGGGAATGAGATAAATTATCGTCTATAACTATATTACTTTCATTCCCAAAATATTCCCAGAATAGTCTTAATATTGTCCTACACAACAACAATTTTTATAAAGAATTTCAGCTAAAAATACTCTATGTTCTTCACAAGATGGAAAGATCAGGAAAAGATCAACCGCAAGGTAGAGGCAAGCCTAGAAAAGTTAGACAATTCCTTGGATAACTCATTTAAAAAGGTTAAAGTCGACGTAGACCATCTTATCCAATGGGTGAATTATCTGCATCATGGTCAGGATAGGACAACTGAGAAGCTGATTCAGATTGATGCTAGATTCGATGGATTGCTGACCAAGCAAGATATAAGGCAGTTTGTCGACGAATATTACAGGAATGTCAACTCTTTGAATGAGAAGGTAAGTTCTATTAGAGCTGAGTTCACTAATCAGGTATCAGCACTATACTCAACACAGAAAAGCATATTTGAGCGTTTGGAGGAGTTTACCAGATCCACCCCTTCAAGGCATGAATTGGAGAAGGAAATTAAGCTGAAAATGCTGGATTTCAAGCATGAGATCAAGCAGGAATTGCTCTCCAATCTGCCTCCTCCACCGCCTCCTATGCCTATTGAAAGTGAGCCTATTCCAGTTCAAACACACACAGTTTATCAACCTTCAACTCAGCTTCCTCAACCTGTTTTTGATCAGCTTACTGAGCTGAATACACAGATTTCTGAGCTCAAATCCAATGTTACAACCTTACAGGAGAAGACCTCAACAAGGCAGAGTCTGAAGGAGAAGATTTTCAAGAAGGTGACTAGGCATTCCAAGGATTATGTCAAGAGCTATATCATGTCCCTAATAAAGAAGCATGAGAAGATATCAGGCCTGTCTTTGAGAGAGATTGTCGTCGAGGAACAAGGAATAGTATCTAAATCATCTTTCTATAGGATTCTTACTGAGATTGAGGAAGAGGAAGGCATCCATGTGCTACATGAAGGAAAGGAAAAGCACTATTGGTTCACTATACAGAGCTCTCCTAGTCTGTAAGTCTGTTTTTATGCTATATTTTCTCAAACCAACATTCATTTAAATGTGAATGTTATGGTTTAGGTGGGGGAATTAATTGACGAATAATCTATTTAAAGCAATAATTGACTCTAGAAAGCTTGATATGGTTCAAAAAGAGACTAGGAAAGCCTTTTCTAAGGTAAAGAAAGAGTTTGAAGACCATTTAGAATCAATAAACGAGAATACAAGTGAAATACAAAGCAATTATGAGATGCTTGTCAAATTGGAGACAAGGTTAGATAAGCTTGAGAGCTCGATTGCTGATATCCATAGATTCATTCAGCAATATAAATCGCAGAATATCTATTTTCTCGACGACAAAGAGCAAGAATCATTTACTGTATTGCCCTTGACTGATGAAGAGAAGAGAGTCTTTAGGGTGATGTATGAGTTGGATATTGAGGATGCCAAGATAACCTATTCACTGCTTGCAGATTTATTGAAGATTTCCACTAGTCTCGTGCGAGAATATGTGATCTCATTGATTGAAAAAGGGATCCCTATAGTCAAAAACTATCTGAATCAGTCAGTATATTTGCGCTTGGAGCCTAAGTTTAGGGATATCCAGATGAAGCAGAATATTCTCAATATTTAGTTATTTCTACTGCAAAATTATGGGATAACCACCAAAAAGTATATAAATATGTATACCAATATGGTAATCCTATATGAAGATTGAACTGGATTTAGTCGAACCAGTAGACAGTGCCTCTTCAGATGAATTGGCAAAGATCATACTTGCAAGGCTCGGTCTTGTACCGAGGAAGAAAGACGCTCTTGCTAAGTTTC
Organism: Candidatus Woesearchaeota archaeon; assembly: GCA_020637495.1. Lineage (GTDB taxonomy): Archaea > Nanobdellota > Nanobdellia > Woesearchaeales > JACJVV01 > JACJVV01. The sequence continues at coordinate 176,509 of JACJVV010000003.1, read as the reverse complement.
ATAAGCTTTTGATCGAGCTTTATGAACGTAAGAAGCTGGCAAATCGTGATAGGAAGCCTGAATTAGCTGTTATGACCGTCGAGGAGATGGGTCTGCAGGCAGGCATAAAAAGGCAGACTATGTATGACCATCTGAACAGATGGCTGATACTGAATGTGCTGAAGAAAACTTCCTTTGTCAGCGACGGAAAGATTATTACAGGATATGAGCTCAATGGTGCTAATATGGAAGCTGCCTTCAAGAAGGCTGAATATGCCATACAGAACCATTTGGCGACAACATTTGATATAGTGCATCAGTTCCAGAATGAGCTGAAAAAAGACAAATTGAGGGCTGATGACAGGCCATATAAGCCTGGAGAAAGCCAAAATACTGACGATATTACAGTAGATAATGATGATGGTGGAACCTTGGCTGAAGAGAATCAGCGAGGTGACGAAAATGTTTGATTTCCTAACGGATAAGATACCCTGTCCATCATGCGGACAGAAAATAGCCCCAAGCAAGATCCAGGTATCCAGGCACAGGAACATAAAGGTGTATAATTGTGGTGGATGCAATGCAGATTTTGTGAAGAACAAGCGATCTGAGTTATTCAGGGTGCTTGAAGAAGGGGTTATTCTATGCTAATACTCCAATTTGCTCTAGTCTTGGTTGAAACGATCAAGGCATTATTTTCTAGGTTTTTTTAGGCTATTTCCTGTTATTTTCTGATAGGGATTAGCTTGCATGAATGTGTAAGGGATAATCCCATAAAACTGCTTTTTTGCATACTTTTCTAGGATTTTGTCATACAACCCACCTTCTTGGAGAAAACCCCCTTGACCTTATTCGTCGGGATTATGACATTTGACCAGGGATTTTCCCGTCTAAGATGGATTTTTGCCAGAATAGGTCATTTTTCAGCTTTTTCAGGAAACGATAGTTCATAGAAATTGTCGGGATTTTATGCATCACTAGGCCGAAATTAAGCCAATTTTGAAAACTTTCGATTTTTAAAGCAGGTAATACATCAAATAGCATAAAAATCGACAGAATTTGCCATATTTATGTGATTCATTTATAAATGAACGGACTATTTTTTCGGTTTTGAGAAAAATAAATGATCAATTAGATTTAGAACTTTTTTGAATAATGTGCATCAATCATCTCTTTGATTGTAGTGGGGAGTGTCAATGCATCAAATGGTTTTGATATAACGCCCTGAAAATCACCATCTTTTCCTTCTAGGTCAAATGAAGTGCCTGAAATAGCATAAATCGGCATTTTTGGAACCATCTCCTTTACCTTTTTGGCTAGGTTGATTCCATCATTTTCCCTGGGCATTCTAAGGTCAGTAATCAATGCATCATAATGATTTTTAAGATCTTCATTAACTACTAGGTCAGTTAATCTGTCAATGACTTCTTCAGGAGTAGAGCACATATAGACTGTGAACTTTCCGCTAGATGTTAGCAGATAACTCATAACGTTCCTTATTGATGCATCGTCATCGACGGCAATTATATGATATTTTTTATCTCCTTCCATTGTTTTTCAGTAGTCAAAAAGCGGTTATTTTTACTATTTAGAAATGAGTTGTTTTATAAATTTATGTGTTTAAAAAAATATATATCAGATAATATTTATTTTATAAAAGCTATATTGTTTAAGATATATTATAAAAAATATATTTCTCTTTTTATTTATTACAATATATATTTTTCATTATATTATTTTAAATATTAAAATTAATAATAAAAGTCTATCAAAAGTGAGTGTTGCATTCTGGAATAACTCCTTACAACTACTATTCTATTTTGAAAAAGAAATCTTTACTTTTTCCTTTCTATATTAAAAATAAATAATATCAATTTTATCCTTGTTTAAAGTGAGCAATTTTCTAACTAAAAAAAGGGGTATTTCGCAGAATTATATTTCAAGGCAATATCTCCAATTTTTATCTTCTGAATACAATCTCTTACCATTGACACAATTTTGACCGAAAACCCTATGTTTTTTGCTAAAATTAACTCTTTTTAGAAGATGATCTATTCTTGCTAAAAATCTGACTATTTTTTCCTATGAAAATATTCTCTTTTTTCCTTAAATTAACTTAGAATACTACAAAAGTGAGGCTTCTGTATTAGATTTTAAGCCAATAATTTGGTTATTATATACTCTGAATTTAGGCACTATATTATTAGTATACTTTTTAGTATATTTCTGCTAAAAATCTAACTAGAATAATGCGATAATTCCAAAAAGTGAGGACATCATATAGATTTATAAGATTTCAAGCGTTTTCTGTTTCATGAATCCAGATATACAGGAATATATCGACAAATTGGTTAGTGAATATAATCTAGATAAAAGGCATATCCCTATTATGGTAGACTTGCATGATAATCTAAATACTCTTCTTGAGAACGAGATTCTTGTGCGTGCAGGTGACTGTAAGTTCAAGGAATATTATGGTTTTCTTCGTCGTGGGGATATTAATAATGATGATCAAGATATCTCAGCAGAACCATTTGTGAGGCAAGGATGGCCAACAGTCATATTCAATAGGTATTCTCACGAGATCTCAGGATTCATATGGGGCTTGTTGTATGAGGTTGAGCCTGAATATCTAAGTTCGAGTTTCTTGAATGTTGGATACCAAGTCGGTCATGATCTTGCGATTCCAACTCCTGATGATATTAGAATTAGGATGGAACATGTAAGTAACACTCCTTATTTCATAGGCATTGACTATTCAGAATCTATTAGAGAAGGTACACTATTCAGTTCTATCTCTAGATTGATAGATGGTTTGAGAGAAAAGCTTGAAACAATGGAATACCAAAAACGCGAAACTATCCAACATAGCTAAGCATTTTCTTATCTTTCTCGTCATTTGCAGTCTGCATTTGGCTGAATATCGCCTTGAATTTTTCTTCGAATTCTTTCGCGCTTTGTTTAAGCGGTTTAGGGTCAACATTAAGTCCTATCATCTTATCAAGAACTTCAACTATCTTTGCAGCTGCATTGTTGTCGGGCATTCCTGCATTTGCCTCTCCAAAGATGCATGTTACTGGAAGATTCTTCTTCAGCAGCAATGCTGATGTGACTCCCATGATTATGCCTTCTTTCATTGGCTTAAGACCTATGCTCTTGAGTTCTTCAGAGCGTCTATTATCAGTCGAGAAAAAGAATGTCCTCCCTTTAGATTCTTCTCCGCTTCCAACACCCTCTATAGATATTAGTTCTCTGGCACTGACTTTAGTGCATATGTCAAGCACAAAATCAGCAGCTTTCCATTCTATCCCTGCACTTGGTAATATTGAATGTATGATTACGATATTAAATCTCTCATTATAATATATCCCTATCGGTTCGACAAGCTTTCCGTCGTGGATTGCTATATTTGCAGGTAGATCTTCAAAATAATGGTCATCTAGCTTCTCACATGACATATGTCCTATCAAGAATTCAGTGACTATGCTCCCTATCAACCCAAAACCAGGAAAGCCTTCTATGACTACAGGTCTCTTTTTTATCTTTTTTAGTATTTTTTCTCGCATACAGATAATTCCAGTAAATCTATTTAAGTATTTTAGTAGTCACTGAATGGTTAAATATAAATAGTTGTTATATTCAGAAAACATGATGGATGCACTCTATACAATATTATTATGCATAGTGATAGCGAATACTGTTGTCTATGCTTTCAGCAGGATGCGAATTCCTCATGTGATATCGCTTCTGCTTGTAGGTTTCTTCATGGGACTCCCGCAGATACATCCTTTGCTGATCAGTCCTAATGATCATATAATAGATATATTGGGGGATGTTGGTATAATATTGACTATGCTGATAGCTGGCCTGAATTCTTCAAAGGAGCTGCTTTACAAGGAAGAGCATGACAGTCTTGTCCTTGCTATTATGGCCGCATTCTTCACATTCGCTTTCTCATTCGTATTATTCATGCTATTGAAGTTTTCTGTTACTGTATCCTTGATTATAGCTATATGCATGAGCATCACAGCTGAAGCTACTAATATTGAAGTTTTATTGTTTCTGAAAAAATTGCATACTAAAATTGGAACGTTGATAATAGAAGCTGGACTTATTGATGACATAATCGGCATATTCATTTTCATGGTGATAAGCTATGTAGCAGGCGAATCAAGTTTTGTTGATAATCTGTTGTTGATTGTGATATTTGGAGCTTTCATAGTAGGGGTCATTATGCAGAGGTTTAGGGATACTAAGCTCGTCAAATTCTCAGAGATTATAGCCAAGTATGCTTTCATACCATTCTTTTTCATAAGTTTAGGCATAGCATTCGATTTCAGGTCTCTCGCTTTCAACCCGATCTTCATAGTGTTTGTCATAGCTGTTGCTTTGATAGGAAAATTAGTGGGTACTTTACTCTCGAAGCCTTTTGTAGACCTTAAACTCACTCAGTTGTATCTAATCGGTTGGGCAATGAACAGTCGGGGATCAGTTGGTCTTGTTCTAAGCCTTGTAGCTTTTCGGAATGGTCTGATCAGCCACGATATATATTCCACATTGCTAATAATGATATTTGCAACAACATTGATATTCCCAATTGTAGTATCGGTCATGCTCAAGAAGGATCCACACATACTGAGCAGTTAGCTTGTTCAGTATTGTCTATATTTAACAATCTTTATAAATCACTCTTTCTGGATTGTCAGTATGAAAAGTCTAGTTGAATCATCCAAGCATCTTGCTACAAAAAGATTTTACATCTCACTTGTTATCGATCTGATATTCTTATTAATAATTGTACAGATCGGAGCTTTTGCAGAGAGATATTCAAGTACTGTAACTGATCTGAGCTCTGCTTTAAGTGGTTCATTCTTGATATTGCTGGCTCTGATATTATCATATTCATTCTTGAAATATCTGTTCCTAAGGCTAATAAACTTCAAGATGTCATATCTGGAAGTTTTGTGGAAACACACAGTATCAGCGTTGATATTAGCTGTAGTTATATTCTTTGTTTCAATGATACCAACGCAGATAAGTAATAGGATAATCATCCCTGAGAATTTGGATAGGATTAGGTTCATAATTGCTATGTTATTTTATTTGCTTGGGTATTTGGTGTTTACTAATTCACAAATATTCATGCAAAATACAAATAATCTATTTATGTCATTATGGAATGGACTAAAAAGCATCAAGAAGACTTTCTTGAAGATGCTTGCAGCAGATATATTCTTCCTTGCGGTTGCTTTCATCATAGCGAATATTCTTGTCTTCATATTCAAGCTTCTTCCAAATCAATCATATGGCATGTTTGGTATCTACAACTCTATAGTGCAGGGGGTATATTTCATAATGGTATCTCTATGGCTGTCAGTAAATAAGTTCATTGTGTTTGATGTAAAGCTTTCAAAGATATCTTTCAGAATAGCTGATAATTCTATAAAAAAATGAAGACATCACATTATCTGGAATTATTAATTGGGATATTGGTGATATCAGTATTCTTTGCATCTCTGCTTAATGCTGTATTTATTGTGCATAGCCCAGAGATCCAATCATTCAATACCTCATTGCATAATAGTCTAACATTTGATGATGCATATAGGGGGACAAATTCAAGCTCTAATATCACGTTTGCATATTTCTTCAGTTTCAATTGCCCAGTATGTGTTGAGCAGCATCTTACAATCGATACTTTGATGCAGGAGCATCCTGAAGTCAATTTCCTTTTCAAGCATCTTGTCGATTTTGATGATGAGACTGAGGTGTTTGCAGCAAAAGCGTTTGAATGCACAAAAGAGCAGGGAAAGTCATATGAGCTTGCAGATTACCTTTTTTCTGCACAATATACAGTAGACAACGTCCTTGGTTATATAGATACTTTAGGGATAGATGATGCAAGGTTTCAGCTTTGCATGAGCAACAATACTATTGACAGGATCATACAGTTGGACAGTATCCATGCTTCTAACCTTAAGGTCAGAGGAACCCCTACAACATTCCTTAATGGCATAAGGATTGAAGGTCTTCATACTTTTGAGGTATATGATGAGATGATAAAGAAAGAGATATCTGATCTAGCAAATGGATCACATGTATATGGTGAACAGGATGAATAAGATAAGATTAGCATTCAAGTTGACCATGAAGCATAAGATTAATCTGATGAATGCAGCAATAATTGATACTCTCTTCATCCTGATATTTGGATTCATATCATCTGCTTATTTATACAAGATACAGGAGTACCTTGATGCTATAGGTGCCATTGCAGTCTCAGCACAAGGATTGGGAAGTGATCCTACTTTCTCCCAGATATTCATAAATCCATTGACAGCAGGCTACATGTTCTTTGTCATCTTGCTTGCATTATTGCTTATGCTGAACATTTATTTTATCTTCAGTTTCCTAGTTGGTGCCTCAACATATGTGGCATTCAATATAGGGCATATATCAATTGATGAATTGACTAAATTCCTGAAGAGATTCTTTATTATATCGATACCTTGGATATTGATATTATCATTGAATGAGTTAGTCTCATTGTACTTCTTCTTCCTTGACACGATTAGGCCAAGGTTCAATCTTGGGAATACCTATTTTGGATATTTTGACATTGCTTTACTGATATTCATCGGATATTTCATGATGATATCTTTCCTTCTTGAAAGAAAAGATAATCTCAGACGCTCATTCTCGACTGGTTTAAAGAAATTCAAGAAACTATTCCCTGTATATCTGCTGATGGTAGTACTTATATTCTTGCTCAGTCATCCATTCATAGGGGAATTTATTGCATCACTGAACTATTATCTGCTATTGATGTATGCTGTTGTGATAGTTGTGCCATGCTTTACTCTGGCAAGGGTTGTGTTCAAGAGTTATTTTGAGAAATGATATAGATGTTGGTACTTATACATTTTCCTTCTACTTGATGTATTCAATTAGATAAGCCTTAGACAGTGTGATATAAGGTATGAATACTATTATCACGATAGCAAGCATAAGAATTAATCCTAATGATCCCTCTATCAGCAATGGAACTTGTGTGAACATAAGGAATGCAACAAGGAGAAGATTGACTATCAAATATCTCCATATGTATCCGAACCAGCTCTTTCTCAGGAATTTTATTGGCTTTTCTGATATGATAAATAACCATACGAAATAGTATACAATATATATGAAAGCTATGAATACGAATAGTGATACGCTTGATTGCTGGAATACTCCCAAAAGTGCTGATTTGACATCTATCATAGTCGCAAAGACAAGCAGTAGTATTGCTTGCCCAGCTATATTTATTCCTAACACTTTGCCTATGAATCTGATGCTCCAATCATTTGCAAGAAGCGCCATTGTAAGCATTAGCAATACATTGAATGCGAGGACTATCCCTCCTATAAGTTCAATGAACAGCATATCCAACTCTTTCTCAAGTATGATTATATCTTGAGCTCTATCACCTAATCTCTCAAGAGACTTTTCAGGTCCGATCTCATCAAGAATATCATTGTATTTTATTATGTTATCTGATATGCTTGGCATGTATTGAAGCATCAGGTTCAGGAATATTACTAGGAATATAGCATCGAGCACTATTGCTAATATGGTCTTTCCTTTGTTCTTTCTTGCATGATACCATGTTTTCTCCAGATGTTTCATGGATCTGCCAAGATGATGGTTGTTTATATTATTTTTCCATAAATATTATATACATACTTGATACATTGTCATCATGGATATCTACGAGCCTGATGAAGACAGTTATCTTCTTGCAGGATATGTGAAAAAGCTAGTAGAACAAGGGGACAAGGTTCTTGATGTAGGTTGTGGTTCAGGCATCCAATGCGAGGAAGCGCTAAAGAAGACAGAATATGTCACAGGCATAGATGTCAATCCTAAAGTGATAAAGCACTGCAAGAGTTCAATTTATTGCAAAGGTGCAAAATTCTATGAGAGCAATTTGTTCTCAAATGTCCATAAAAAAGAGAAATTTGATGTCATAATATTCAATCCTCCCTATCTTCCAGATGCCAAGGATCCAGACAGCATTAGGCTATATACGACTGGCGGTAATAAAGGATATGAGATAATAGCAAGATTCTTAGCGGATGTGAACAAACACTTAAACGATGATGGTATCATACTGATGATATTCAGTTCTTTGACAAAGAAGGTAAAAGTAGATGAGCTAATTAGAGATTATCTTTTTGAGTCAGAATTATTGGAAGAGAAAAGCATAATGCTTGAAAAACTATATTGCTACAGGATGACTAAATCATCTCTCTTGAAGAAACTCAATGCAATGGGAGCAAAAGACCCTCATTATTTAGGTAAAGGGAAGCGCGGTATAGTCTATAGATGCACTTACAAGAACAAAGAATCTGTGATAAAAACGAAGAAGCCAGGTAGTGAAGCTATGTCAACTGTTGAATTTGAAGCAAACTGGCTTAAGAAGCTTGAGAAATATAATCTAGCTCCTAAACTGTATTTTGCTGATGAAGATATATGCATCTCAGAATTCATTGATGGTGAGCTTATCCTTGAATATATCCAGTCACATAAGCCTGATCAAATTCTAAAAAAGATCATGGACCAGATGGAACTTCTAGACAAGCTTGGCATCCAGAAGAATGAAATGGCACGCCCTGTAAAGCATATAATCATAAGAAAGAACGGAAGATTAGTTGAACCAATCCATATAGATTGGGAAAGGGCAAGACATACGAATAAGCCTAAGAATGCAAACCAGTTCAAGCAATTCATAAGATCCATAGAAGCATATTCTAAGAAATAACTCCCAATATAATATCAACCACAAAGTTTTTATACTTCATAGCATTCTCTATGCTTATCATGACAAGAGTTGATTATATTCATCGTCAGTAAATACGGTTTTTCTAGTTATGACTCTAAATTTCAATCATCATCAAATGATTCATCTTTCTTACACTTAGTTAATACTCTTTTCTACAATAATATTCTGCATAGCTAGCAAAAAAGACAGAGGGTTATGAGGCAGTCATGTAAACGAGTCTTACTAACGATCTGCCGAACGGTATATTATTTTTTGTTAACAAGATAAAAGTAAAACAACAAAAAGATAGCGGAAGCTATGGAGGATTAAAATGATAGTGGATAATTCAACGATTTCAAATAAAAGAAAGCTCCAGATAGGAGTTATGGGATCTGCTTCAGATCTTAATTACGCAAAGAGAATAGAGGATATTGCTGAAGAGTTAGGTTCAGAGATTGCAAGAAGAGGAGGGATACTTTTCTTCGGTGCGGAGAAAGACTATGATAGCCTATCTACAGCTGCATGCAGGGGTGCAAAAAAATATGATGGTACTACTGTAGGGGTTACATATGGTAAAGGTAAGGATATCTATGAGAAGAGTGCTGATATCATCATCTCTTGCGGTGCTGAACGTGGTGGTCCAAGAGAATCTGTTCTTGTTATGAGTTGTGATGCTATCATCTCAGTCTCAGGAGGATCTGGAACATTGACAGAGCTTGCAGTAGCATATCAAGCAAATATACCTATGATTGCTTTAAGGAGTACAGGAGGATGGTCAGAGAAACTTGCTGATACTTACTTTGATGCAAGGAAAAGAAATCTAGTCATAGGTGCTGATACAGCTAAAGCTGCAGTTGATATAGCATTTATTGAAGCAGAGAAATACCTGCAACAATGGAGGTGATTTAGATGATATATCCATGTATCGATTTGCTGGACGGAAAAGTTGTCCAGCTTATTCAAGGAAAAGTAAAAGGTATCGACATCCAACCATCATATCAGCAGATGACTGAACTTTTTGCATCTAATGGCATGAAGATAAATGTTATTGATCTGAATGCCGCCATGGGAACTGGGAATAATCTGGAAGCGATAGAATACATTGTGCAGAGAGTTGATGCAAGAGTGGGCGGAGGTGTAAGAACTCCAGAAAAGGCAAAGCAATTGATGGACTTAGGAGCAAAAAAAGTGATTGCAGGAAGTTCCTGCTTTGATTACTCCGGTTTGGAATATGATTTTCTTGCATCAACATCTGAAGCGATAGGGAAGAAGAATCTTATAGTCGCTTTGGATGTCAAGGATGACAAGGTTGCCATAAACGGATGGAAAGAGACTCTTGATGTAGACCCATTGCTTGTTGCTTCTGGCCTCGAAGATTTCTGCAGTGAGATACAATGCACCTATGTTGATGGAGAAGGGAAGATGCAAGGAACAGATCTTCCGCTTTTTAGGGCTTTGAAGAAGAGATCTAATATCAAGCTTACTGGAGCAGGTGGGATAAGAGATATCAAGGATGTTTGGGAGCTTGAGAAGCTTGGTGCAAATTCAGTTATAGGTATGGCATTCTACACAGGAAAGATATCTCTTGATGAGGTTATAGACACGAATCAATTGGATTTTGTAAATGGTTTAGGTATTATGCCAGCTATAGTGCAGAATATGAATGGGAAAGTATTGTATCTATGTTCTCAGAATAGAAACACTTTGCAGAAATCAATTGAAACAGGGAAGATGTGGAGATATAGCGCATCTCAGGAACGCGAGATTCTGGTCGGTGAATCTTCTGGAAAATTTGAGTATCTGAAGAAGGTATACCGGAACTGCTACAAGGATACTCTTCTGATGAAGGTTACGCAGGAAAAGCCTTTTGCATGCCATGAAGGATATGCTACTTGCTTTTATGACCAGATGATTGATGGCAGATTCAAGACGACAGAAAAAAGATTGGTAGACCCAAAAGAAGTCTACGGAGGAAAAAAATGACAAATCAAATCAGCTTATACAGAGAGAATATCTTCCAGTTCATGAATGAAGGAGAGAAGACTCTTTTCATTCCAAAGAATGGTGGATTAAATGAATACGTTCGAAATATCTTGCCTGATGCAGGAATCAAGCAGGAGATGGTTGATCAATTGAACCAAGGTGTAAAGTCAGTAAAACAGGATGGGTTAGAGATTGTACTGGCAAGAGGAGAGGACATTCCACAACGTGTTTTAGATGAGAATGCAAAAGGAAACCTTTCCTATGGATTAACTGGTGATGATTTATTTGATGAGTACATTACAAAATCATCATTCCTGGATTTCAAACCAGAATTAGTTGTTCTAAATACTTATGATTGGTTTGATTCTGCCGCAAAGTTTTACAGGCCAGCATTATGCTTGATGAACAGAACAGGAAACATTGAAGACTTGCCCGATAAGGTCAGCGTTGCGATAAACGCAAAATATATGACAATATCTGAGCGATATCTTAAGACAGATCCAAAGCTTGCAGGAAAAGAATTCAATCTTACTACATATGCAGGTGATACAGAATTCACAGTAAGTAATGGGACAAATGATTGTTGTGTGGAAATTCTGTATGGAGGGAGTACTAGCGAGGAGAATAACTTAGATATTGCAAGGATATTCAGGTTTAGCGATATTGTTTTAGTCGGTAGATCAGGACCAAATAACCCTTGGGATTTTGAGTATAAAAGGATTGAATCAAGAAGAGACAATCCGACAAACAGCTATACTTCAAAACTTTTGCAGGACCAGAATGAGATAGTCAAGAAATTTGGCAGTGAATCAGCAGAATTTGTGCAGGAATTGACAAGAGATAACATCATGCAAAGAAGATTAATGAATGAAGCATTAGATGTAATTTACTCAACAATGCTTGGGCTTGCTTACAAAGGAGTGACATGGCCGGAAGTGGAGAATGAACTGATGAAAAGATGGAAATGATAGGAAGAAGAAAAGCGATAATAGAACGATTGACAAGAGAGACAAATATCAGAGTAGATATAACCTTAGATGGAACAGGAGAATATAAGATTATATCTCCGATTTCTTTTTTTGATCATATGCTTGAGACTTTTGCAAGGTCATCTTCATTCAACTTGTCTATTAATGCAAATGGTGATCTGAAGGTCGACCAGCATCACTTGATTGAAGATATTGGGATCACTCTTGGGAATGCCATCTCTGATGCGCTTAAGGATAGGAAGGGTATTGAGCGAGCTGGTTTCTTTGTTTATCCTATGGATGATGCAATGGCAGTTGTTGCAGTAGATTTAGGAGGAAGACCTTTTCTCAACTATGATTGCACCTTCAAGCGACGATATTGCGGAAACCTTGATACTGATACCTTGGAAGACTTCTTTTATGGGTTGAGCATAGGTATGAAAGCAAATATTGTGGTGAAGATTCCTTTCGGAAGGAGTGATCATCACAAGATTGAAGCGATATTCAAGGCATTGGGTAAAGCTTTAAAACAAGCATGCATGATAGACAGAATGATGAAGGATAAGGTTCCAAGTAACAAAGGGATTATTGATTATTGAATCAGCCACGGATGATAGCTAAGACTTCATCCCTTTTTTGTTTCATTACTTCCTCATTAACAGCTTCAAGGTTTAGTCTCAGCTTAGGTTCTGTATTTGATGGACGTACATTGAACCAGAAATCATCATATTCTATTGTTACACCATCGAGTCGAGAGATCTTAGCATCATTATATTTCTCAGCAAGCTCATTCATCTTTCCTTCTTTATCCTCGACTTCACTGTTTATCTCCCCAGAATGTGAATATCTTTTGAGCGGTGCAACATAATCAGCAAAACTTTTCTTTGATTCTGTCAGTTCCGCAAGCATCTTAAGAGTGACAATCATTGGCATCTCATAGAAACCATGTTCGCTCTTGATGAAGAAATGACCTGAACTCTCTCCTGCAAATACTGCTCCCTCTTCAATTCCTTGGGCTTTTATCAAGGAATGCCCTACCTTAGTCATCGAAGGTTTTCCTCCATTCTCGACGATCATGTCATATGTAATCTTTCCTGGCCTGATATCATAGCATATTGTGGCGCCTGGATTCTCCTTAAGGTATACTTTTGCGAGTATGCCTCTTATGATAGCAGGCTCAACAAGTTCACCTTTATTGTCGATGAAGAATATCCTGTCTCCATCTCCGTCTGTTGCGATTCCAAGATCAGCATTCTCATCTAAAACTCTTTTTCTCAAGTCAGCTATATTCTTATCTTGATATGGATCAGCTTGATGTGCAGGAAAAGTACCATCAAGCTCAAAGTTCATCTTTATCAATTCACATGGCAATCTCCCAAATAATGCTTCTAGATATGGTGCACCCATAGCATTGGCAGCGTCAGCAACTATCTTGAAATCCTTGATCTTCCCTGTGTCCTGCTTTGTCAAAGAGAACTCAAGTTCTTCTTCAAGGATTCCTTCATGTATCTCTATTGTACCTTTCTGCCCAACTTCTTCAAAATCATTGTTCATAACTTTGTCTTTTATCTTGCTTATACCTGTATCAAAGCTTACAGGATATGATTTAGGTCCTACTATCTTTACCCCATTGTATTCCTTTGGATTATGTGATGCTGATATCTGCATTCCACCGTCTGCTTCAAGCTTAGATACTGCAAAATAGAATGTGGGCGTGCTTGCTAGGTCTATATCTATGACATTTACACCTTGATCAGTTATGCCTTTAATGATAGCATCTTTGAGTTCAGGTGATGATAGTCTCATATCTCTACCCACTACAAGCTTCTTCCCTTTTCCTATCATGTCAGCATATGCTCGTCCAATCTTATATACAGTATCCTCATTCAGTTCTGTAGGGAATATCCCTCTTATATCATAAGCTTTGAAAATCTCAGACATCATCCTCTACCCCTTGTATTGATAATATTTTATCATCTCTTCTTATATCCAGGTTCTGAACACCTAACAGCACAATAAGTCCATCAGTCTTTACTTCACAATCATCACTATCCTGTGAGACAATATTCATCTTATAATCTTCTACATAATCATCTAGATAATTGCTAAGATCAACATCTTTTATTTTCTGGATGACTTTCTTTATGTTTTTCATATCACTTTTCTTACAGATGAACGTTGCATCAATAGTATCGACGATTATTATTCCGCTTATGTTGTTGGCTATTATCTTCCTTGTCTGTGAGAGCAAGATACAGTCATTTGCTGTACCTTCATACTCACCTAAAGATATGTTCTTGTTCTCATCCTTGATGAACCATCTCTCCAACGCCTTGAAATCACCTATGTCATCCCATGGCATCTCGCTTTCTATAACGACCGTGTTATCAGATTTTTCCATTATGCCATAATCTATGCTTATCTTCTCAAGGCTTTCGAACACTTCTTTTGTTATATTCTCATCAAACCCGCTATCCCTTATTCTCATCAATCCAGAATGGAGATCGGGCATGTATTTTCTGATCTCATCAAGCATCACGCTGCATCTTGCTATGAACATGCCAGAGTTCCATAGAAAATCACCACTCTCTACGAAAGAAGCTGCAGTCTTATGGTCAGGTTTTTCCTTAAACTCATCAATGATGAAAGTATTAGGGATATTATCGTCAAACTCAATACCTTTCTTAATATAACCTAGTCCTGTGTGCGGGAATGTAGGTTTTATACCTATTAGCGCGATCCTATTTTTTGTAGCAGTTATGACTGCTTTCCTTATTGTGTCAAGATAAGCATCAATATCCTTATAGAGATGATCAGCTGTCTCAATGAACATGATCCCATCAGGGTCCTTATTCATGATGCTGATTGCACTTAGCCCTATGCATGCTGCTGTATCACGTTGCATAGGCTCAATCACGAACTGAACTTTAGGTACCTCTTTTTTTATCAGATCTCCTAGATGTCCATTAGTTGATATGAATATGTTCTCAGCAGGTATCAAAGGTTCAAGTCTTTCTACTGTCTCCTGCATCATGCTTTTGTCTGAGAAAAGCTTCAGAAGCTGCTTCGGTTTGTTAGCTCTTGAATAAGGCCAGAATCTTGTGCCATATCCTCCAGCCATTATTACGCCGTATAATACCATCTACGTCGGTATCAAGTTAAGTCATTTTTAAACTTTTCGTGAATAGTATGCTTAACGTCGGGAATAAGATAATCTGCTCTCGAGTGGTATGTTCCTTGAGAAATCATTGGATGAATGGTTTACGCTTGAAGTGCTGTATGTTGTTGGGACGATTCCTTTGCTCTGCTGCATCATCACATAGTTAGTCAGATATTTTGTGTATGAAAGATGTGTCAGCTTGGAATTTATCTCTCTTTCCTCTCCTTTAGAATTAAGTGCTTTCTCTGTATACAGTTCCATAAGTCCGATATCGACATCCATCTCATTGATGAATCTCTTGGTCATTATGCTTCTTGGCTGCGCGTTGTGATAGAGTTCATGCGCTATGACGTATTTTGCAGCAGCTTTAATCCCTGTCTCTCCATCTAGACCTGCGAATGATGCCAGTTCAGATATCTTCTCTATAAAATCAATGTCGAATGCGATATCATCTTTTCCATATGTATATGCAATTGCATCCGGAGCTTCATCAGATATTCCTATAGTTGTTGCTTTGCTTGCTACTCTTCCTTTCCTTCTTACATAATCCATGAAGTCATCATAATCGCTCTCATAGAATTCCTTAAGGGCTTCTTTTGCATATTTCAAGACCTTAGCTGCTTTCTTCGAATCATTTTTTATCTTTGAAGATCTATTTTCATGCTGCTCATTTATGAATATCTCAAGATCGCTTTCATTCAACTCTTCATCAACATCATGATAGACAGCCATCTTTGCATATATATCATTTGATCTGTAATGGGGATTATTATCATCTTTGCATCCTTCATTCTCCTGATCCTGGCATTCACTATTGCTTTCCTCAGAATCACCTGACTCTCCTCCTGACTCTCCTTCCTCTGCCATGTCTGATGAGAATGAAAATTAAGTTAAAAATGTTATGCAATGGATAAATATGTCTAGATAGGTTTAATTAGAATATAGTCTTGTCAAACTCAGGTTCATTTCTTCTTATGTTCTCGATATATCTTCCTAATGCTTCTCCTGCAGAGACATCCCCCTCAAACCTTTTTCCGATCTTTTCAGATATTCTCTCTCTGACACGGTCTTTTCTTATCTTTGATCTTGCAAGCTCTCCATATATCTTTTTTACATCGCCGAAAAGGTGTGTGTTATCTATCTCAGATGTGAACATTGTATTTAGGATGCTATTATCTCTGTTTGTAACATCAAGGTCTTTCTCATCCTTGACTATGTCATCTAATACTTTGCTGTATGGTTCAGTGATCCCTATCTCAGCAAGATATCTGTCTCTTGGAAGATTTGACTTATCTGCAAAATATCTTACTATCCTATCAGCAATCTCATGCCTTCTGGCATCAGCAAAGAACATTGGTGCTCCTTCTCCGATTATCTCGTCGATATTTGACTGCTCATCTCTCATCAACCTGCTATAACTTCTGCCAAGAGAATCATAGCTTCTTTGATCAGGAAGATATTGGAATAATCTATCCAATAGGTCATCTGTGCTCATATCTCTGACTTTTTCTCCTGTAGACAATCTGGAGTTTCTAGACTCTTCTTGTCTTTCATGGAATTTTAGATAATTCTCACCTATGTATTTAGCTTTCTCATCTCCTTGAAGAGAATCAAGCATTTGTTTGAACTCAGGCTGTGTTGTTCCGACTGGCTTGAAGTGCCCCAGTTCCTCAGCAAGATTTAGTTCAGGGATGTTATCAGAACTTCCGTGCAATTCTAATTCTTTTCTTACTTCATTCTCATGCTTTTCAATAACATCTCCAATCAATTGTCTTCCTATCATTATTTTCCTTCTTTCAGACGTCTCCTGTGATAATGTATCTTGTGAAAGTGCATCTTGTGACAATCTCTCGTCATATCCTTGTGATTGATGCTGCATCAAATCATTAGGGACATGTTCATTCTGGATCCTAGCAACTTCATCCTCTAATCTGTACCTTCTTGCATTATCATCAATCACTTGCTGTTGTTTCTCAGGGTCATAACTATCAAATCTTATCTTGTTAGGGTCATTAGATGCAAGAGAACTAAGTTCACGTCTAACACGGTCCTTATATGGCACAAGTTCAGCATCATTGTATTGTGACATCCTTTGCTGGAACGCTCTCTGTTGCTGAACTCCCATCTGTTGCTGGATAAGATTATCAAGTCTCCTTTCTCTTTCTTCTCCTCGTATATTACCTAGAATATGATTGAGCTGATGATTGGGATCCGCATCCATCTCTCTTAATAGTTCTTCTCTTATAGGCCTTAGTTTATCTCTATATGATAGTCTTTCATCTAGTCCTCTGCTATTCAATCTAGGTCCAGCTGATGCTGATCTGCCCCCAATGTCATCTAATCCTACCATTTTCAACATAATCTAGAATTCAGCATTTATAAAGATTTCGTTAATTTACCACTATAAAGTAACAATAAAATCTACAAAAATTACTCTTGCTTTCCAGCACCGATATATTGAGGCTGTTCTTTTAGCATATATGGCTTAGGATGTCCTTTTGCATCTGCTTTTCTTTCTATGCCATATTGTTGCTTCAATATTCCTATGTTTCCCTGTATTGCCAGACCGTCGATTATTTTTATATCATCAAGCTTGTAATCCTTGAGATGATCCATCGTGATCTGGTAGAAGTCTTTCAACCTATCAACGACAGTCTGTTTTATTGCATCATGATATTGTTCAGGTATAGAGTTGAGTTCTTGCAGAAGATCTTTTGCTTTTGAGACAGTACTGTAATCCATTGCCTTCAAGAAATCATCTAGCTTTCCGTGTGCATGCGCATAGAATTTATTGATGTGTTCCATTATTTAGCACTAATATGTCTGATCATATCCGCTATCAAGCTTTCTTGCATGGTATTTTCGTTGCTCGTTGAGCATCTCTCTTACGCTAGCAGATGCATGATAAGCTTTCTTTCTTTCATGCGCTTTTGCAAGTTTTTCATGTAAGACTGGTAGATATTCTAATCTTGTCTCAAAAGTCCTCTCAAGTTTCTGTGATTCTAATCCTTCCTTGTCCTTGACTTCTGAAACTCTTTCTCTTAACGCATTTAGATACTGGTTTCTTTGTCCATATAGATCTAAATCAGCTTCGTTGTTGACAATCTGCTTCAAGACAGTATTATAATCAGCTCCTATAGATTGTTGCAAGAAAGCATCCATTAGCTCAGGAGTAATCTTCTCAAGATTGACGCCATGGGCATTATACCACTCTTTTGCCATATATTCCAAGGCATTGGCGACATATATCTTCCTCTCTTTGACATTGAGGCCTTTGAGGTTTACATCACCTATTATCTTGTCTTCAATATGCTGTTGATGCTTCCTTCCATGCTTATCTGTCCTTCTCCTTCTTGCTTCTACAGCCTCAGGAGTATTCATCTTAACATACTTATCGACATTGGCGTTTATATCATCGCCTTCATGTATAGGAAGTACAGGTTTATCTGCCATTTAACCATCACCTTAGATTGTTTTTTAATTATCAGCTAATATACTTATTATCTATCTCTCAATAGTAATATATAATTATGTAGAAATCCATTGTTTTTAAACTTTATCATGATTTAAAGGATATCCTAATAGTCATGCCAAAAATGTCCCTTTACAGTCTCAAAAACAAGGGAAGTATTTATATACTATTAGACAAGTGCCATATATATAGTAATTATATATTATCAAACCAACAAAAGAGGTTTTCGAACATGACAAAAAAACCAAAGTCTAAATCTGCAAAATCAAAGAATGTCAAAAATATTTCTGCCGCAGGCACTCCTGCGACTCCTGAGCAATTAGGTGGCATGCCTGGAGGCCAAGACATTTCAAAGCTTCCCAAAGAAGCACAGGATCGTCTAAAGAAGATAAAGGAGCAGTTGGACAAATTCTCAAAGCAGGTTGTTGAAAAGTTCGATAAGTATGTTGTTGGAATTGCACTACTTCCTCCTGCAAAACAGCAGCAGCATGCTTCTATGCAGAATCCAAATGAAGAGATCTCTGATGAGATGGAAGATATCAAGAAAGAGAAACCTAATCCTGATGACGTAAATATACTTGTGCTGATTGATGATAATGACAGCCAGAAGATGACCAAGCAGGAGCTTAAGGACAAGCTTAGCGTGATAATACTTAAGATAGCAGAGGATATAGACAAGAAATTGAAGCCGCAGACTGTGATCTTGAGTGAATTATGGCAATCCTGTTATGATGCTAAATATGATTACCTGCAGGAGATTGCGATGAGTGCTCCAGTGTATGATAACGGAATGCTTGCAGCTATAAAAATATCTGAGATCCATAAGAGCATGGTCTTGAAGAAGTTCGAGAAATATATAGTGAGCTATGTTCTCGCAGGATCAATTGTGCGAGGACAGGCGACAAAGACATCAGACATTGATGTGTGGATAGTGATTGATGATACTGATGTAAAGAAGATGACACGTGCAGAACTTAAGGATAAGCTGCGTGCGATAATCATAGGTATGGGATATGAAGCTGGACAGATAACTGGGATACAGAACAAGATAAATATCCAAGTATACATACTTACAGATTTCTGGGATTCATTGAAGGAAGCGAATCCAATCATCTTCACCTTATTGAGGGATGGTGTTCCATTCTTTGATAGAGGAATATTCATGCCTTGGAAACAATTGCTCAAGATGGGAAAGATCAAGCCATCTGCTGAGGCAATCGATATGTTCATGCAGTCAGGAGAGCAGATGATTAAGCGTGTTGAATTCAAGATAAAGGAGATAGGCATGGAAGATATTTATTATGCCCTTCTAACTCCAAGTCAGGCAGCGTTGATGATGTATGGCATTGCACCTCCAGCTCCAAGGGAGACTGCAAATTTGATGAAAGAGATCTTCGTGAAGAAGGAAAAACTATTTGATACTAAGACAGTGGACATCCTAGATCATGTGATCAAGGTAAGGAAGGAACTTGAACATGGTACGATGAAGGAATTGAAAGGGGCAGAGATAGACAAGATGCTTGATGATGCATCTGATTACCTAAAGAAGATAAAGACCTTATTTGATGATATCGAGAAAAGAAAAGAGGAAGAGGATGTTGTCCATATCTATGAGACGATTGTCACCTTAGTCAGGGATGCACTGACCCTTGAAGGCGTTAAGAGTGTAAAGAATGAGGAATTGCTCAAGCATTTTGAAGAAAGGCTTATCTCACAAGGGAAGATGCCTGAGAAATATAAGAGGATGCTTGAGGATATAATCAAGGCAAAGAAGGATTATGATGACAAGAACCTTACAAAGACAGATGTTGAGAAGACAAAGAAAGATTCCAGAGAAGTGATAAAATTTGTTATAGAATATATCCAGAGGAAGAAAGGAAGAGAACTTGAAAGAGCAAAGATCAGAGTGAAGCATGGCGAAAAATATGGTGAAGTCCTGATGCTTGACAAGGTTGCATTTGTCATCCATGATCTTGACAATCAGGAATCAGGGATATCTATCGCAGACATCGACAAAGATGGTTCCTTGCAGAATCTTAAATCATCAACTCTCGAGGAGCTTGAGAAACACATAGCTAAGATAGAGATTCCGAATAAAGTCTTCCTGAAACAGAAAGTTTTTGAGAATCTTAAGAATATTTTCGGTAAAGATGTAGAGATACTGATGAATTATTGATTTCTTTAATTTTTCTCTTTTTCTTAGAATTTGTATTTTCTCTGATTTTTTGTAATATCACTAAACTTGTTATATGGTTTATGCGATATTGCGCTTGTTTTTGATTATCACTTCATTCTTCGTCGAGGATTTCCAGAAGTAAAATAAATCTAGAAACTAAAAAGAATAATCTCTGATTTTATTTTTACTGTTTTTCTATCTTTTCTGCATGAATTTCCAAAACCTTTATATAGTATAAATTCCAAAATAGTAATTAACCTATATTTTAAAATAAGAGGTGGATATTATAATGGCAAAAAAGAAAGTGGCTAAAAAGAAGCCAGCAAAAAAGAAAGCTGCCAAAAAGAAAGCAGCAAAAAAGAAACCTGCTAAAAAGAAAGCAGCAAAAAAGAAAGTAGCTAAGAAGAAAGCAAAAAAGAAAGCAACAAAGAAAAAAGCTACAAAGAAGAAAGCAGCAAAAAAGAAACCTGCTAAAAAGAAATCTTCTAAGAAAAAGAAATAAGAAGTAGCTTTTTGTTTTCTATTTTTTTAATTTCATTTTGTTTAAGATGAGGTTGAGTGAAGGCTCATTTATCATGATCTATGGTGGCAGTTGATAACTTTTTGCAGGCTTTTGAGAATTCTGGCAGATTCATGTTTGAATTTTTTCAGAATATCAATTCAATGTACATTGCTTCCTTTGTTGTCCTTACTGTCTTATTCTATGCAATAATACTTGCAATCATCGGAAAAGTTCCAGGTCTCGGCACTGAGAGCAAGGCGAATAGGTATGGTAAGGCAGTATCTCTTGCGATATCTTTGATATCTACTATTGCAATCTTCAAGGTAGGTCAGACAGAGAATCTTGGAGAGGTTGTCTCCAATGTCATACGTCCTTTTGGAATTTACGCTGGTGTTGTCCTATCAATCTTCTTCTTTGCAATAATCTATTTTGGGTTAGGCAATAAAGAAGAAGGAAGATGGCATATTGCTGTGATTGGAATTGGTTTCTCAATGGCCATAGCAGGATATTTCATCACAAAACCTTCTGTTCAAGCAGTAGGTTGGCTCATCGGCGTTATTGGGTTAATTTTATATATTAGTAGTGCTGGTTTATTAACAGAGGCCAGCGAGGGAAAAAAATAGTTACGATGAATACCCAAAGATGGATGAAAAATGTAGTTTACGCTCTATTTCTATCTATCATCACATCATTGGCATCAAAACCTGTAAGTGCAGCTCCAACTATCGATAATTTTCTTGATGTGTTCAATACGGCTGGTATTTTTCTTGAACAATTGCTAGGAAGCGAATATGCTGTGTTTGCGATAACAGTAATAATATTCACCATAATGTTCTATAACATATTTGTTCCTCTTATAGGAAAGATTCCTGCTTTCAAAGGTAATCCTACAAACAAATATGGTAAGATAGTATCATTGTGTCTTGCAATATTATGTTCATTGGGGATATTTGGTCTCATCTTCTTGGGAGGAGGAGCAGTCAGTGTAAGCAAAGCTCTTGACAGTATTCTTGGACCATATGCTACTTTAGGAGGAATACTAATATCATTACTGATATTTGCAATGACTTACTTCGGACTGAAAGATGCTTCAGATGATTATAGGTGGCAGAAGGCATTGCTTGGTGCAGCATTGACAATGATCTTCTATGGCTGGATAATGGGAAGGAAAGGATCGCCTTTATTTGCTCTTGGCTGGTTGATAACTTTCATCTGGCTTCTTGTATGGATGTTCAGGAAGCCTAAAGATGGTGGTGGATCAGGTGGAAGCGGTAGTAGTGGAAAGAGTGGGAGCAGTAAAGATAGTGATAAGAAAAAAGGAAAAGTTACACTTAAAGGAAAAGTCATAGGTGAGGATGGCAAGCCAAAATCAGTTGTAGTGGAGGCTATTGATTCATCTGGCGATTCATTGGCAAGGGCAAGATCAAACGGCCGAGGAAAATTCACTATCGTGATAAAGAATGTAGAAGAGAAATCAGTTACAGTGGATGATGTTGTTGCTGATGGTGACTATTATTGGAATGCATACAATGGTCATGATGACCATGATGGTGCTGAGCCTCCATTCAAGATAAAGAAAGATAAGACTCAGGAAGACATTGTCGTATCTATAGGAGATAAGGGTTCAGGTGGAGATGGCAGAGATGGAGAAGACGGGGAAGGAGAAGATGATGAAGAGAAAGAGCCGTTTGAATGGTATCCAGAGATAACTCAAGGAAATGCAAGCCCAGTAGATGGGATAGTTCATGAGAGATGATAAATGGCAGATCATATTGATATAATAAGACCTAGGAAGAGATTGCCTATACTTATAATAGTTCCAGAAGGGGAAGATATACCTTCAAGTTTCGACCCTGTCTCTCTTGTTGGTGTAAGAAAAGAGGTTTTTGAGAATGGGGAATATGGGAAAAGATATCTTAAGCACGGTCTTGGTTCAGTGCATATCTCAGACATCCAGTTCATGAGCCAGTTTGGAGAGCTTCTTAAGGACAAGATTGGTGAGACGACATTCAATGGTAGGGAACCGACTGTATTGAAATGCAAGCTGAACTCATTCTTCATGAATGTATATAAACAACCTGCATGGGGAAAGGCTGATACTGACCATAACACTGATCCTGATTATTTCTACACTTTATTCGGCGATAGGAGCATTCCCAATCCAAGGATACTGATAAATAATTTTGACATTCCTGAAGTGAAGCAGGCATATAATGATTTTTATGATTCCATGTCTGATGAGATAAAGAGCATAAGGAATGAATTCGGATACTGCATTGTTTTCTTGATCAAAGGTTTCAAGAATCAGCATAAGGAAGTAAGGATAAGATCTTATTCTGGCTACAGGCATGAGTTCATCGCAGCACTTAGGGACCAATTTTTCACACCATTAAGAGCAGTTGGGTTGCCAATGACAGCTGGAGGTGCATTATCATGGACAAGTGCACCTTTTGAGGACATGCCTTATGAGCATTATCATCATATGGATAATGTTTTCCTGATAAATCTTGGTTTTTCATATGATCATTTCCATACACGACAGGATTTTACACCTTACATGAGGCATTTTGCAGATGCATTGAGCCAGTTTGAGGAGATCATTCACCTTCTCTGCGGAGGAACCTACAAAGGTCGCATACGAGGAAGGCTGATCTATGGTGATAAGGCAACTCCACGTTTTGATCCAAAGACTGCTACAGGAAAAGAACTCAATGAATGTGAGGATCATGACATTCATCCTGGGCAAGGTATAACGATAAAGCTTTGTACATTACGCAAGAAAGAATGGCTACGTTATCCAGGAACAGGCTGGTTGATAAGTCTCATGGCAAAATTAGGCATCAAGGATTATCTTCCTGAAGAAGCTATCGGTACTGATGGTAAAGTCATAACTGCTGACACTGCCGCTAATGGAACTTTTGAATTCAACAATGTCGCTTTTGGTATACCGTTCATATTGAAGGTAGAGACAAATGGCAAGGAATATTATCACATTGTCCATAGCCGGATAAAGTTTTTGAAGTCTGTATCTTCATTCCTGCCTACACAGAAGACTTTCAATAGAGGTGGGGATTATTTCCTAAGGAATCCTGATCAATTCAGGAGCTACAAATTGTATAGCCCTACAATCCTCAAGCGTTTATGGAAACCTGATATGGGTTATCCTCCATTGCCTATATACATTATGTCATCTACACTTGGTGGCTTAAATCATCCTAACGAAGACAATGTTGTTGTGGATCTCTATGATCTTAAGGAAGCAAAGCAGAAGAAAGGAAAGATAGTGAAGCCTCCAAAGATCTTCAAGTACACTTATGCATGGACGAAGTTCAACAAGATAGATGATTTCAACAAGTTCTATGACGGTAATTTGAGTGTAAGGAATCTCCGTCCTGGAAATCCTCATGGTAAACCATTGTCAAACGAGAAGACAACAACAGGAAATATCAATTTTGCAGACGACATCCCTCTTGTCCCAATATACAAACCTGCAGTATTAGGACTTGGAGCGTGCATTAAAGGTAACGAAGGGAAGAATGAATGGAAATGGGATTTATGGACAATTGAGGAGATGGAATGGGAGCCTGAGATAATTGATTTTGATGATAACGAGCTTAAAGGGAAGATAAAGCGAATAATGAGATAAATTAATATGATAGACCTTACAAGAGAGAACATAAAGAAGAATCTTGCAGAATTGAAGGAAATGCATAGTCCTGTAAGTCCTCCATCACGTTCAGTAGGGAGCAGGATAGGCAAAGGCAAGGTACTAGTAGGTGCTCCTCACTCTCAAAAGCAATTCAGGAAAGGTGATAATTCTGGAGGGATTAATACTCATGACATAGACGATCTAACTTTCCAAATAGTTGATGCATTGCATAATCTGCTTGATTGTCATATAATCTTCTCTATTGGTAAGTCACGTGATCCAAACAACTACAATTTCTGTTCTGACAACACTTCAAAGGACATGAAGATTCTGCTTGAGGATGACGCAGATGTGACCTCAAAAAATCTCTTGCATTACAAGAATGAGCTTTTGCGTATGATTGATGAGGATAATATCAAATACTTCGTAGATATACATGGCGCTTCTGACAGGTCACTGAAGATAAAAGGGACACAGTATGGGGTAGCTTTAGGTTATGGGCATGATGGGAAGCATACTGTTCCAGATTCAGAGCTGAAGAGATGGAAAGATACGTTCGAGTCATATGGTATTGACGTATTCTTATCTAAGAAAACTTTTGGTGCTAATAAGCCAGAGAACTGTACAAGATTTGTGCATGATAAAATTCCTAATATGCTAGCTGTCCAGATAGAAATAGGTAAATCGTATAGGGATCCGCAAAACGTAGATAAAGTTTGTGACATGATCAAGGCAATAGCTACAAGGATTGCAGAGATAGAAGGAAAGCAAATTAAGACAGATGCTCCAGTTGCAACCCCTGCTCATCCACCAGTCCAAACACATCATACTCCTACACCATCAGTGCCACAACAACCAAGAACAGCTCCAACACATCAGAATGTGACTCCACAGCCAGCTCCCCAGAGTACTACCAGAACTCCTGCACCTATTTCACATAACCATATAGATTCACATAACTCAAACGTTGCAACACCTGAAGATCCAAGTGGTGAATTCAAGTATGTTTGGAGATTGTTCAAAGAAGAGGAAAAGCAACATGTAAAGAATAATGGCCCTGATCATTTAGACAGCCATAACATTGGACATAAGCTGACAGATGAGAAGCTGAGGATGATCGAGAAGATATTTGTTGACCATGAGAGTATAATCCCTGGCTACAAATGGCTTGGCCTCGGTGCATGTCATGTGACAAACCCTGAGTTCTGGAAATGGGACTTCAGGGAGATACCTGAAAAAAAGCATATCATCAAAGGAAGGATAATAAGTAAGTCTGCAGCAGATAGTGATCCATCCAATGCGAACAAGAATGGAGAACAACTGAACAACACACCTGGGATAGGTGAGGATTTTGAAATCAATCATCTTCTATTGAAAAGATCCTTAGGGGCACCTCTTAATTTCACAAAGAAGAAGGATTCTTCAAAAGGGCATGACTATTTCATAATTGAGACAGAGGATGACGGCACTGACTTTGAGGTCGAATATAAGGGAATCTCTCATTTTAATTCTTCAAAAATATACAACAGAGGAGGAAATGTCCAACCTAGCAATGCAGGGACTCCTAATCGTATAACTCTTGATCGTTCAAACAAGGATCATATAAACGTTGTAATCCAATATGAAGAACGTACTATCATTGATCCAACAACAAATCTTCATGCCAAAGTTGATAATTCATTATCAGACCAAGATAAGCTGAAGTTCAGGTTAGGCAGTGGAGAAGGAGAACGTCTGACAAATTCATTGGATGAGATTCAATATGTGCAGCATTCTGTTGTTATGGACTCGAATCCACCAGGTTCAAACAGGGCCAAGATCGAATTGGAGTCAACAACAAATAAAATAACTAAGGTAATTGTCCAGAAGAAGAAACATTCAGTCAGAGAGATAAACGGCATAAATGATTTAGAGGATTCTAGAGATATATCAGTAAATGGAAAATCTGTAGAAGTGACATTCGATCCAGAAGAGATGATAACAGATAATAAGCATTTCCATAATTCATTCGCTGTGATCATACATCTTGCAGAGGAGAAGCCACCTAAAACAAGATTCTCAATCAAAGGAAGGATAATTGATCAAGACCAGACAAAAGAGATAGTAGATCCAAGAAACCCCAAGTCCAAGAAGATTAAATTCAATGATTCCGGAAAGACCATCTATGAAAGCAATGATGCAGTCCCATTCCAGATATCTCCTACAAACTTTAGGATAACAAATGGTGGTTCTATAGTTAGTGTAAGTTCAAGTGATATAAGTTGCGATGCTGATGGGCGCTTCGAGATAAAGAACCTTCCGTTGGGAGACGATTATGTTGTTGCAGTCATGCATAGTGGTAATGTTTATCCACATAATCCTAATACAGGCACAATTCCTAATAGGTATTGCAGAGGAGGTTTGCCACCACCTAATCCTGCACCTGATGCAACAACAAAACTGAAATCAATAAATTTCAATGATCAATCTATCTTGAACAATAATGTCCATGAGTTCGTCATAATCGATATACCTAACCTTACTCCTCCTGAGATAAAAGTCTTCCCTGGAAATGATGCTAATCCAAATCCTCCTGGTGGAACAATCAAGAAACATAGGATGGGTGATTCATCAGGAGCAAACAGAGATTTCAGGATTGAGAATGCTGGTGGAGGAAAGAGCAACAAGATTGGTTGGAAGATACGATTGCTTGATCCTTCTGGGAATGAAGTAAGTGCACAGAGATGGAAGTTTAAGGTATTCCAGAATAAGCAGAAGAAGATAGCTGGAAGGTTTGCTAAAGCTAAGATAACAGATAGGCCAATAACAGGATTAAAGGCTACATTTGAAAGGCCTAAACGCCCTAAATCAGGCGAATCATTTTATGGAGATTATAAGTTAGAGATAATTGTCCAGAAGGATGAGCACGCACCAGATGCAGATGGCAATATTGGACGAGAATTAGACAGGAATTTCATAATCATAGAGAATCCACAACCTGCTCAAGTTAATGTGCAGGTGCAACCACAGACGGTAAGAAAATGAAAAGAACAATAACCTTCAATATCCAGAATCCTACTGATGGCAGCAGGAAAGAAGACATCTATTTCATGCAGATGTTGATCCTTGACCCATCGCATAATAAATTGGACTGGGATGCAAAGATCGAATCAGGTGGGATATTAAGTGACATGGTCACTCATCTTTCAAAGAATAATCATATCAATAGAGCAGAGATTGCATTACCCCGAGATTCTTCAAGATTCACAGAAGTTAAGATAATAGTAGACATCCCAACCTCAGCATCTTATGGTAAATATATGATCGAGATGGAGATAGTGCCTTTGACAAACAATAAGCGTTATCTTATGGACCATATGAAGAAAGTGACTATTCCGTTTGATATAATATCAAAAGATGAGAAGGCCAAGAGAGGTTTAGGTGACGAGGAGAAAGAGATTATCTCAGCTTCTGCAAAGGAGTCACAGGTAATGCAACAGGATCTTCTAAAGATTGAAGAATTGATGCAGCTTCTGCAGAACGTAGAGTCTGCATTAAAACAGGCGCATGATAATCGTGCAAGATATGCATTTGCAATCCAGATGAAAGAGGCTCCAGAGATGCTCAAGATTCCTGATATTAAATTCAATGACCTTGAAAAAGCGTTGAGATCACAAGTGAAAAAGCTCATTGATATGGAAAAGGACCTTGAATCAGAATCAAAGACTGTTGAAGTCTTGGAAAATATGGGGACACCATCAACAAAGCTTATGGTTGATGAATTGTCGCATAAGATCTTGAACAGGAATGTGAAATTACGGCAATCAATATTGAACCTGCAACAGGTGATAGGTGAGAAAGATAAGCAAGGAATACTAAATCAAGCAGATAGCTCTTTGAAAGCGATCAAAGCAATATTCCGAAGTCCTACAAAAGCGCAGAATGAGATAAAGACTGGTGGCTCTAATATAGTTCATATTTTCGACACGCTGATTTACTATCTTCATTCGATAAGGGATAAGCTCGTGAACGCAAAGGAGATGTTTACATATGTGCAGCAGTATTCTGCACAGACAAAACAGATGATAGACCGGATTGAGAAAGAGATCACAAAACCTGATATCAAAGCAGCATAGATATTCAACCCTCAAAAATTTCCAGATAATTATTTAAATATCAAAAAATAGGTGATAAATGATGCCAACAAGAACAAGACTAGGAGCAGGCATAAGCTTAAGGTTACACATTCTACCTAATTTCATTTACAAATGGGGAGGTAAAGCAGACATACATCATATTAAGTCTGAATTTGAAGAACTTAATAAAGCAATGAAGCAACTAAAACAAGCAGATCAGGATGTTAATATTGATGCCGTATTGAGCGCCATAGATAATTTCTATCAACATGATGGTAAAGCAATTTCATGTATTCAAAATACAGAGGAAGATGTTGCTGTAATTGAATTTAGAGCTCTCAAAGCACTAGAACATTTTCATAATGCATATCACAAAATTTCTCCTGTTATACTTAAAGAACATCCGGAACTTAAGCAAGAATTTGATTTGTTAGTGGAGAAATATAAAGAGAAAATGTCTACAATTATGCCTAAAATTCATTCAATTGCACAAGAAGCTCGTCGTGAGAATATTGGAAGAGAGATGATTAAAGATTTTGATTTACGGCAACTTATTGCAATCTATTTCCAAATGCGATTAAGAATAAATGATTTGTACAAAGATGCATCAAAAGCTATTCAGTTTGATAAACGTCTTGAAGGTATGCTTAAAGCATTAGCAAGAAAGAAATCAAAAGGAGATAAAAATGAGAAATTACTTAAGTTGTTTGATAATAAATTTGCTTATTTTATTGAACATGTCATCCTAGATGCGATATTTATTGATAAGATGTTGGTTATTATAACTAAAAGGTTGAAGGAAAAGGTAGCAGAAAATCAACAATTCTTGAATAATCTTGCAGCATCAGGTTTTCCAATGGATAAAATGGAAGATATGCAAAATGGCATAATGAAAGAAGTCAAGAAAAAAACAGACGAAAACACAAAGAAATTCTATCAGGAAGAAAGAGTCATGGAACATTTAGTAGAATCTAATAATACTCTTAATTAAAATTAATTTACAGAGACAGCCTTTCCTACAGATTGTCCTGGCATTCCTTTCTCAAAGATAGCTCTTACAGCGCCTTTTGCTCCATGAGCTGATTTGATCTCTCCAGAAATCTCTTTTCCAGCAGGGCTTTTCCAGGTCACTTTCTTTCCGACCAATGCTGAAGCTTTCTCTTTGCTCTCTACACCATCAACAGCTATGATCATGTGGTCATTATACTGGGTATGTCTTCCCCTTCTGAAATTAACTATTACGCCTTTCATGTTTATCTGAGAAACCAGATTTATTTAAAAACGTTATGGTCAAATAATAGCCATCTTTATTCAATATGCTTTGAAAGCTTAAGAAAGTCAATAATTCTTTATCTTAGCGAATAAAGGTTCCAGATATGGGTCAATATAGTCTCCTAAGTAGTATCCAATGAATGGAGCACTAAACAATAGGAGTATGAATATGGTCTTTACTATTACATTGACATCAGATCCAGTTAGTAGAAGAAGAATGAATCCTATAATGACTATACCTATTGTCACTCCAACAGGTATGAGCATCCATTCCTTGTTCTCATCCCACCAATCCATGAATGTCTGAAGGTCAAAATCCATAATTACATTTTCATATTGATTCTATATAAATCTTTTGAAGAAATATAGTATTAAATTGATTATAAAAACGGTGTCGCCCGGATTTGAACCGGGAAATCCTTGCGGAAAATGGCTATCTTTCAAACCTCAAATTGACTCAAGGCCATCGGAGTACCAGATTGTCCCACGACACCAATATTACGTATAGCAAACAGTCACCTTTTTTAAATTTAACCATAAAATGAGCATTTCTTGACCTAATTGGATATAGACAGGTTTATATTGGCAAAACTACTTTCTGATCATGTACAGACGATTTTTATCGCTTTCAGGAGCAGTTTTGTTAGCAGCAGCCTTCCTAAATTTGGTTTTTGCAGATTTATCTTCTAAACCATTCCAAGGTTTCTGTTTTGGTCCTTTTAGGACAGGACAATCCCCTGAGACTGGAAGTTTTCCAAGTGAAGCGCAGATACGCCAGGATTTAGATATAATCAAACAACTTTCACCAAAGATAAGAACTTATGGTGTTGACAGGATTCTTGGAAATATACCTGGATATTGCAAAGATATTGGTCTTGATATATATCCTGGCACCTGGATAAATAATGCAAGCTATGATGCAGCAAATATACAGCTGCTGATAGATGTAGGAAATCAAAACAATGATAACATAAAAGGTCTTGTAGTGGGGAATGAATATCTATATCGAAATTCATCCTCATTGAACACATTGATTGCTCATATAAACAATGTCAGGAATCAAACAGGTAGGCCTGTTGGAGCATCAGAGCAATGGCATATCTGGAGAGATTATCCCGCACTTGCAGACGCAGTAGATTTCATATTTGTCCATACTCATCCTTATTGGGAAGGACAGCATATCAACAATGCAGCAGCCTATGCGATGCAACGAAGGAATGAGATTGCAGCATTGTATTCTGGGAAACCTATCACAGTCAGTGAGGTTGGTTGGCCTTCAGCAGGAGGTGCTTATGGAAATGCAGTACCGTCCATAACAAATCAGAAGAAATTCCTTGAAGATTTTGTACTGCTTGCAGAGCAGAATGATGCAGACTACATGCTTTTTGAGATATTCGACGAACCATGGAAAACATACTATTCAGAAGTTGAAGGGCATTGGGGCGTTATGGATGCGTATAGGCAATCAAAATCTCCATTGACAGGGATATTGCAAAGTGATGTTGAGATAAAATCAATGAAATCAGGAAGCATGGATGTCTCTTCATATGAGGATAGCAAGTATGTGATTCAACATTCTTTCGACGGCAAAACGTGGAGTAATATTGATGAGTTTGCGGGGGCTGTCGGAACAAATACTACTAATGTTGCTTTGCCTGACATATCGGCAAGAGAATTCTTCAGGTATTTTCTTAGACTATAAGTGCAAGAAATAATTAAACTAAACTCTCATGCTTCTCAATCTTTTTATCCTGTCCTCGATTGGGGGATGCGTAGAGAACCATGACAAGAAGTTCTTTGCATTGAACGGATTGCATATGAACAATGATGCAGTCGTGTTGCTTCCATGTCTCATAGGGTGATGGCTTGTTTCATTGCTTATCTTCTCAAGTGCAGATGCAAGGCTGTATGGCTGTCGTGTCAATTTTGCTCCAGTCTCATCTGCAATATATTCACGTGACCTGCTTATGGCGAGCTGTATTATTGTTGCTATCAACGGAGTAAGTATCGCAAGGAACAATAGCTCTAGTCCTCGTCCACCATCTCTGCTGTCTCTTCCTCCAAATCCACCAAATATAGCTGCCCATCTTGCCATCATGGCAAGATATGATATGACTGAAGCGATTGTAGCTGCAATTGTAGCTATCAATATATCTCTATTCTTGATATGTGCAACCTCATGAGCAATGACTCCTTTTAGCTCATCTTTCTTCAAAAGAGAAATGATTCCCTCACTTAATGCAACGACTGCATTCTTAGGATTCCTTCCAGTTGCAAAAGCGTTAGGTGAAGATGTTGGCAGTATATAGATCTTAGGCATTGTTATCCTTGCATAATTGGAAACTTCCCTGACTGACTTGAAGATCTCAGGATAATCTTTTTCATTTGCTTCCTTTGCTCTATACATTGCAAGAACTAATTTATGCGAGAAGAAATAGCTCCCTACATTCATAATTAAGGCAAATGCCAATCCTATTAGCAATCCTTCCTGTCCGAAAAAAGAGCCTATCCATAGCAACAATGCTGAAAGTATGCCTAGCAATATTATAGTCTTAAGTTGATTTGAAAACATCCCCATTTTAAGAGACAGAAAGAAATACTGTTTATAATCTTTGTGAAAATGGGATTAAATTTATTATATGAGCCTACGAGACACGGAACAAAGTTCCTGTCTCATTACCTCATT
Source organism: Candidatus Woesearchaeota archaeon (assembly GCA_020637495.1). Classification (GTDB taxonomy): domain Archaea; phylum Nanobdellota; class Nanobdellia; order Woesearchaeales; family JACJVV01; genus JACJVV01. The sequence continues at coordinate 143,744 of JACJVV010000003.1, read as the reverse complement.
TCGTTTCACTCAATGAGCCTACGAGGATTCGAACCCCGGTCAGCCGGTATCTTACCAACCAAAAGGCTGTCCGAAGCCGGCTGCACTATCCAGACTATGCTATAGGCCCATAATTGAAAAGAATGAAGAATGGATATAAATTACTTCCGGATTTTCTTCAGCACTTTGCTGAACTTGTCCTGGACTTTCATGAAAAAGCTTTCAACCTTTCCTACTTCTCTGTCATACACTTCTACGTCAGGCATTACCATCACCTCTAAGCCTTTGTCAAGATAATCTCGATGATTGAAACTCGAACGTCTTTACCTTCCTTGTTCTGGAAATCTTCGCTGTCAATCTTTACATCCTTAACCTTTACTGTGTTCTCTAGAAATCTTTTGCAAGCGATTTCAGCTACATCTACAGCTCGTGCGATGAATTTGCCTCTTGCTTTTATCAAGACTTCCTCAGCATTCTTTGTCGTGAACTGCATTACAACTGCTGTAACATAATTCATGAATGCCTTATTACCAATAAAGATAGAGTTGTCTTTCTCTGCCATGGCTTACCACCTGTCTCTAGTTTTCACTCTTCTTAAGTCTTGTACAATAACCTGCAATGATATTCCTTAATTTCTTTGAGGCTATTGAATACTTGCTAGCAATCACTTTCTTATTTGCTTCAAAATCTCCTGAAAGTTCTTCTGAATCTTTCTTGAAGATCATTCTTGTGTTTCTCTTGATTTTCTTTGTCTTAATACGTCCCACTCAATTCACCTATCCCAAATAATCCCACTTCATATATAAATGTGATGGTTCTCTCAATATGGTTATATTCTCTATATAATTACCTTTATATACTAGCTAAAATAGGATCTCATGATGGGATATTTGAATGATTTGTATTTTAGACCAGCAAATGAAATAGCCAAAGATTGGAAGAGGCTTCTTGCAGTAACAGTAATAGAGGCGATATCTATAGTTATCATGTATCTCATACTTACTTCAGCATATAATTATCTCGAAAGAGAATCGCAACCTTTGGCAGATGCAGATCTTTCAAATAATACAGAGATAATGGATAATGTAGGCCCATACAATGACTTTGCTCATCAGTTTGTATCTACATTCTATATAGTTGGTTTTTTTGCTATCATGTTTGCATTTATCGTTTATACTTTCTCACGTTGGATGATATGGAGAATATTGCTCAAGAAGGAGTTTACTTTTCTGAAGACAATAGCCGTAGACTTTGTGCTTTTCCTGATATTGTTAATATTGTTCTCGTTCGCTATAAAATATGTGATTCCTGAGTACTATTCATGGTATATAGCATTTGCATTCCTACCCTTGCTTTATTACTCATTTTTCTGTCATCTTAATCTTGACAAGAGTTTCAAAGAAGTATTCTCTTATGCATGGAGCGTGAAGATGTTTAATCTTTTGCCACATGTTATAGTCGCTGGAGTTATTGCATCCTATTTATCAGCAAGCATTTACACACTTGTACTGTCATTGTTGATTCTAAATCTTTTCAGAATGTTCGCAATAAATATTGTAAAGAATTAGATCCATTATATTGTCAAAGTCAGAACTTATTCGTCAATTCCTTTCATCTTCCTTACATACTTGGTCCACATCTCACCAATCTTCTGTATGTCTGTCTCGAACTTGACAGTTATCTTGTAGGTTTTCTTGTAGAGATCATAATCGATCATGCCCATGCTTTTCATCGGTGTCAGGATCCTGTCATAGAATTGCCTTTTGTTGTAGGATAGCTTTACTTTCTTTCCTTTATACTCGCCATCTTCAAGTGTTGTTGCATATTCTCCATCATGTAATTGCGTAGCGAATGAGGACATCTCTGATTTTGTTATCTCCCCTTTCTTAGAAAAAATATATTTGATCAGTTCCTTAGCGACTATCTTCTGCTGATTTGTTGCGAACACTATCTCAAAAATGTCATCTGGTAAGTTGAATCTATCAAATAAAATAACCATTATGCGTACCTCTATTCCTAGTCCCCACTAGTATCGTATTATCATCCACCATCGATACCCCCTAATTAGTATATTATTAGTTGGAAGTATATATAATTTTCTGTTTTGCCCATGCCGGATACACAATATCTGCATTTCACCACTGATTTACTTCATAATAGGTTTTTTTGTCATATTTTGTCTACAGGTTTCCTAATATTCCCGACTTTAGAAAAACCTTTATATACTATTAGCACAATTAATATACTAATGCGTATATTGGAATACCCTTTACCCCCAAGATATGCACACGAAAAGTCAAAATTTCGAGAATTACGCTATATGGGCCTGACAGGCACACAAAAATGAAGTCACTATCTGGGTTGGGTGGCGGCTATAAGCCACCCTTTTTTTTCCTTAACAATATAGTTATAAAAGTATTACAATTCTTGTTTTTATGAATTTGCCTATTAAGCTTGATGATAAAAAGTTAGACAAAGTAAAAGAACCTTATTCTACCCGAAGAATCCTGGAGATTTTTGCAAATGTTACATATTATGCTGGAGTAATTGATGGTTTTGGAAGTGAGCTAGATGCTCCTGAACATGGTGCACTAGAAAAACTGCTAGAAATTAAAAGAACAGTACAAGAAGAAGTACCTCCAGATATTATTAACTCAGTTGAGTTTGCTCAATATATATCAAAAATTGAGAATGGTATAACTTATTGTTCAAGATATCAAAGAAGGAGAATAAATTCTTCATAGTTTTATATTCATTTCAGCGAAAACATTATAAACTTATTATCATGGAATAATGCATGATGATGGATAATAGGATGCATGCTAAATTCTTATCGATAACTTTCATAATGCTAATGGTTCTTCTGCCAGTTGAACTTTCTTTGAGCGTAAGCGGTTTTACCCAGACTTGGGAACCTGGTTCAGGCCCTGGAGGGAGCTTTGGCAGCAGTTATGTGAAGATAGTGTCTATATCAGGTCAGGATGATATCAACAAGTTCAGGAGAAGGTCAGATAGTACAAAGATTACAGTACAGGCTTCATTAGGTGATAATATCACAGTAACTCCGAATAACCTTGAAGTATTCTTTTCAGGCTTTGCATTAGGGAAATTCCAGTCGTGCAGACAGGTTTCTGGACAGCAATCAATCTATGAATGTGATTTCACAGAAGGCAATGATTCCGGAAATATTGCAGCAGCAATCCATACCTATGAGATCAACCTTGTGAATCTTACTGAGGTGTTAACTACAACATCTACTACAGTGACAGTAGACAATAAGGCTCCAGTAATTGCATCTTTATCTACATCAACGACAAGAACTGCAAATCCAAACCTGACTGCTACATTCACAGCTATTGATTATGCTCATCAGCTTGTGACAGGGATAGGACTGAAAAGTGTAGAACTCACTGCAGGTGGGACATCATTCTATAAGTATCCGGCAAATGCAAGCTCATACTATGATTATGATATTATACAGACTGTGATGACAAAGACTGTTCCTGTCTCAATAGGGCCTGACAATAAAGATTATCCTATATGTGTAAGTGCCACTGATTTCTTTGGTCAATCGACGACAGATTGTAGGTATGTGACATTTGATAGCAATGCTCCACAGATACTTGCATCTACTTTTGACGTCAAAGATTCTGCAGGGAATAAGCCAGTATGGCTTTCAGATGATCAGATCTCACTTAAGGTTGAGATGGATTTCCAAGGGCAGGATCTTGACACAAACTCTATATATGGGAACTTTTCAGATCTTCATATTGATGGTAGCCAGGATAATGTCAAGCCTAGCAATTGCATAGACCAAGGAAATTATACTTATACTTGCAACTTTAATATCAATGCAAAAATAAATGAGACAAGATCTTATGCATTCACATTCTATGCAGCAGATGATCTAGGTAATGGTGCTGATTCTACTTCCACATATCAGTTGAAATATGATAATGTTGCTCCAAAGGCTACGACATTGATAACTCCTTATTATTATAATGGCAACTACTACATAGGTAAGGACCCTCTTAAGCTGACAGTCAATCTTGATGAGACTGGAATCGGAATCAACAACTCAGAAGTTTATTTTGATCTTTCTGAGATTGGTCGAGGGACAGTGAAAGCAGATAACTGCACTCCAGGATGGACATGCTATTGGGATTCTATCAGTGCAAACCAGAATTCAATTGGTTCATTGAATTGGTTGACTACAACCCAAGACATAAATGGAACAAATTATACTTATCAGCTTAAGGCAAAGCAATCCACTGTAAGGATAACATCTTCTTCAAAGGATGATCTGGGTAATTCAGGAAATTCAACGAACTTTAACCTTTCAGTAGATGTATACCCACCAGATATAATATACAGGAACATTACAGCCATACCTTCTTCTAGTGAATATCTTAACTATACTGTTGTTGGAGACCTTATCTTCATACAGATCAATGTCTCAGACGGAAGTTACGTGACAATGAATGTCTCTACAAATGATTTCATAAAGAAGTTCAGCGACGAAGTAAATTGCCTGGATAATCTTGATGGTATACATACATGTGAATATTATTTCGGTCCTATTGAAGAGCCTGGATTCTATGATGGTACGATCAATGTTGAGATAAAGGATTTATTGAATAACAGTATCAAGACTTCTGAGACGATAAGAGTTTATCAGATAGAGAATGGAACAACAAATTATTGGAAAGGTAATATTGAACTATGCAGCCCAAATCCTCTTGATAGGCAGCTTGTGGACAAGATGTCCTCAGATATATATTGTCAAGTAAGCCTTGAGAGCGGTTCTGCAATCATCTATGATCTTGCAGCAGGACCATGCGTTGACAAGGGCGCATCAGGAAAATATGTAGGCAATACTCAGACTACAGGCCAAGCGATACAGAATGGCTCCGCAATCCAGACATTGGGCTCCTATAGTTGGATGGGTATTCCAAGAGATGAACCTAGTTTATTCCTTAATCTTGTGACGACAACTTTTGATCCTCATGTAGACACGATCAACTGTGAATGCACAGTAGGAGTAAGAAGCGTAGTAAACGACCAGATAATAACGAAGAATTATGAAGAAGTTAATGTATCTATATCAATCCCATTGTATAACTCCCCACTTGGCGAAGTCAATGAGACAACCTATAATAAGTTAGAAGGTATATATGAGGATTGGATTGAAGATGATTTCTGGGCTTTGATAGGGAAATTGAATCAATTCGTAACATTGAGCACCGAGATCTGCAATCTGTATAATACTTTGAATAATGTCGTAACATTGCTTAGTAATCTATCTTTGATATTAGGAGGAACAGCTGGTGGTGCAAAATCAAGCATTGTTGGACAGACTGTAGGTGGAACAATTGATGGGACATCTACGAAAATTGCAACAATTTCTGGAGTTTATGGCCAAACTTCTAAAACATTATTCGAATCATTGGATAAATATTGCGCATTCATTTCTTGCAAATTAGTATTGTCACCAAAATGGGCAGAAGGTATACAGGATTTTATCTCAGATTATCTAAAATTGGTTAACTCAGCAAGCTTCTTCACAGGAAGTGGTTGGTCAAGTATGTTTTCTGACGGAAGCAGTGGTTCTGCAGGAAAGCAATCAGATACACCTCAGGAGAAGACAGAAATAGCAATTGCGAATGCAGAGAATAATGGTGGCAGTTCTGAACCTACCCATACAACTACTAAAGCAATTAAGGATTTAGTTGGAAGTACAACAGGAAATGATCCTATCGATACAACCAGAGATCTACATAGAATTACAGGAAATCCTAAGGAATCTAGTCCGAGTGCAAATAGTGTAGCTATTCCAGAATCTGGTTCACCTGGAAGTAAAGACAAAAAAGAAGATAAAAAAGAACCAGACACATCTTTCCTTGATAGCATAGGAGATTCTTTCCAGAACACAGGGGTATCTGGAATTAAGGAAAGTTACATATTATCAACAGCTTTCCTATGCATTCCAGGAATAATATACAATCTTCAGAAGTATCGCTCAATACAATGCGATTATGGTTATTGTCTTCTTACTTCAGCAGAGTCAGGATTGCCTTCTTTCTTGTGTGATGATAATAAGGCTTATGCAGAATGCAGATATTTCTATGGGCCACTGATGCAGTTTATACCATTTGCTCAGTTCCTGTCTGATGTGCAAAGGCTGATTGCAAATCTAATGGCCGACCCATGGCTGATAATTGATACAATCTTTAGTTTCACATGTGATAGCGAAATAGCTGCTAAATGGATATGTGATCCTACTCCTGCAGTATGTACAGGTTTATCTGCAATGGTTAAGACATGTTTATTCTACGACACATTCGGCTTGTTTACAGATGTTTACGAAGATGTACAGAAGATGTCAGAGGATGGATGGGCAGACAAATTCAGCTTTGATGAGACCGGTTCATGTGTAAACTTTGAAGATGGATTTAAAGCATTGAAAGAAGGAAAGAATAATAAGTTGAGCGCAACTAGTTCTTAGCAGATCGTTCCAAATCCGATCAATCTGAATCTTGAATGCACTACTCTAGAAATTGTGACTCTTGAGCCATTTGCAGCACAGACAGGGATCTTCAATTGGCATTTTACCTTATTCTTGCCAAGCTCGACGACCATACCTACAGTTGATGCAGAGTTGACATTCAGCATAAGTATCTCTCCCTTCTTTATAGGCTCTACTTGAAGTTCCTCCTTTGTGCCTACAACCCTTTCAAGAAGACTTGTCTCAAGCTCGATATTGTATAATGTTTCAGGAAGCTCTCCAGGCTTTCCTACTAAGTTTCCAGTCAACCTGTCAGACTTGACTACATTAGGATCAAGAGTAGTCATTATCGCAATGCTTCCTCCAGGTGTCGCTTCTTCTATCTTATCCTTTCCTGACATGAGTCCTATTATCTTTGTCTTGATTGGCTTGAATATCTTCTGGTTTCTTTCTTCAACTTCATATCCAGGCCTTATCTCTATTTCATCTCCGACTACAAACTTCCCTTGTTGGACTGCTCCTCCAATGACTCCTCCAACCATCTTTGCTATCTCTACTCCTGGCTTGTTGATGTCAAAGCTTCTTGCTATGAACATCTTTGGAGATTTCGTAAGGTCCCTTTCTGGAGTAGGTATTGTTTTCTCTATAGTCTCGATCAGGAAATCGATATTAACCTTGTACTGTGCGCTTATTGGGACTATTGGTGCATCCTTATATGATGTCCTTTCAAGGAATTTCTTGATCTGCTCATAATTCTCTAGTGCTTCCTCTTCAGATACCAGGTCAATCTTGTTCTGCACTACGATCACATTCTTTATGCCCATTATCTCTAATGCTTTCAGATGTTCAAACGTCTGTGGTTGAGGGCATATCTCATTAGCTGCAACAAGAAGTAGAGCTCCATCCATTATTGTAGCGCCTGCAAGCATTGTTGCCATCAGGCTTTCGTGTCCAGGCGCATCAACCAAGCTAATCTTTCTGATAAGCTTATTCTTGGTCTTGCCATCGCTTGACATCTCATCTACTGTATATGAATCTGTATTTTTTTTCTTTGCATCTGTATAGAAAGAACAGTTAGCATAACCTAGTCTGATTGTTATACCTTTCTTAAGCTCTTCAGAATGGGTATCAGTCCACTTTCCTGAAAGGCATTCAGTCAAGGTTGTCTTTCCATGGTCGACATGTCCGATCATCCCTATGTTTATCACAGGCTGTGCACTGCTTTCAGTGTCACTTCCAGTTTTCTCTGAATCTTCTTTCTTCTTTCGTGGCATTATTATTTTTTCCTCTCAGGTTGATATTCTATTATCTTCCTTTGATTACTCTTTCTTCTCCTCTGCAGGCGCCTGAGCGTTTCCTTCTTCTGCAGCAGGCTCTTCAGGTCCTAGAGGTTTGCTTCCTTCTTTTGTTACTTTGATATTGACTTGCGATATTTTCTCATAAACAGTATTTCCGCAGACAGTCTTTCTTTGTTTCTGGCCGTGTCCTTTCTTCTTGAGCCCTGTTCCTTCGATAGCGAGGATTCTTTTCTTTCCTGTCTGATCGACATCTCTTCTCATAGGTGTTCCAGAACTGTCGCTTCCGCCTGTTATCTCAAATTCATAACCATCAAAACCGATCTCATTACCAGAGAACTTCTCACCTATTTTCTTACCGTATAAAGCAGCTGACTGATCTTCATTCAATTCCTGCTGCAAAGATTTTCCGTTCTTACTTCCTATTACGACTTTAATTACCATTTTTTCCTCCATAGCCTGCTTCTTTGAGCAAACTCAGATCAAATATGCTAAACTGTAGTTGATTTATAAAGATTGTTGTGAACATAAAATAAATAAAATAGAAAAAGTGAACCTGTTAACTCACTTTTCATTCTTTTTGATCTTCTTCAGATCCTTGTCAAGCTTAAGCTGATCAAGAAGCTCTTTGTACCTGTTCCTTATTGTAACTTCTGTTACTCCAGCAACATCTGCAACTTCTCTTTGTGTCCTTTTCTCACCATGGATGAGAGCAGCAACATACAATGCAGCAGCTGCAATCCCTGTAGGACCTCTTCCTGATGTAAGGTCAGCTTTTTGCGCTTTCTCAAGTATCTCAACTGATTTGCTCTGTACTTCTGGGCTGAGGTTTAGGCTTGAAGCGAACCTTGCGATATAATCGCTTGGATTGCTTGGTAGTATTGAGATACCTAATTCTCTTGTGATGAAGCGATAAGTCCTTCCAATCTCCTTCTTTTCGATACTGCTTGATTCGCTTAGCTCATCAAGAGTTCTTGGAACTTCATGTCTTCTGCATGCAGCGTATAATGCTCCTGCAACCACAGATTCCATGCTTCTTCCCCGTACAAGTCCTTTCTGTACAGCTGAGTATAGATCCTTGCTGCTTCTTCTTCAACGCTCTTTGGTAATTTCAAGAATGATGATACTCTCTTAAGTTCAGCAAAGAGCAAGTTTCAGGTTTCTTTCAATAGCAGTTTGATATCCTGTATTGCCATTTCCTTAGCCTTAAAAACCTGTTTCTGTCTTTGTTTTCAAGTCTGAAGATTTCTCCCCTCTGTCCGATCTCAGTACCAAGTCCTCCATCGAATTGTGTAGCTGTCAGAGGAGCTCCTGTTCTTCTTCTTGCTGAGTCTCCACCTTCTTCAAAGTCTCTCCATTCTTGTGAGAAATCTATAAGCTTATCTTCGACGACTAGTCCGCAGTCCCTGCAGATTATTTCGCCTTTATCCTTGTTGATGAATAGATTTATGCTTCCGCACTCTGGACATTTTTTAACGTAGTGCATATTATATTACCCCCGTATTAATTATTAGCTGTGAATACCCCTATAATCACAAAAACTGAAATTACATATATTTATAAACAGAAACCAGTATTCATTTAAAAAGCTTTCGCAAAAAACAGGTGGATTTTTAATGATTTCGCTGTTTTGTAATATTATTTTCACTATTGATAAGATTGATTATTTCGCTAAATTATACAGTAATCTTTTTAAAACATTCAATAACACTTCAAAGTATCAGAGATGTGGGGCTAACTTCCCTGAATCTGAACTTGCATAGCAAGCCAGGCATCAAATAAGACCTGATAATATAATGGAGGAAAATAAAATGGGAATGTACAAGTACATACGAGAAGCTTGGAAAACACCTAAAAAGACACTTCTTAAGGATAGCTTTAAAGAAACATTGATACAGTGGAGAAAGCAGCCTGCTACTGTTAAGGTTGAAAGGCCTACAAGGCTTGATAAGGCAAGAAGCCTTGGATACAGGGCTAAGCAGGGGATCCTTGTTGTAAGACAAAGACTCTTAAGAGGGGGAAGGCAGAATCCTAAAGGCATCAAAGGAAGAAGATCAAAGAGGATGTCACGAAGAAAAGATCTTAACCTATCTTATCAGACAATTGCTGAGACAAGAGTTGCAGATAAATACCTTAACTGTGAAGTTCTGAATTCATATTATGTTGGTCAGGATGGAAAGCATTATTGGTATGAAGTTATCTTGGTAGATAAGAATCATCCTGCGATAAGGAATGACAAGACATTGAGTTGGATAACAAGCACCAAACATACGAACAGAGTTTACCGTGGATTGAGCGCTGCTGCAAAGAAATCACGTGGTTTGCAGAACAAAGGAAAAGGTGCTGAAAAGATCCGTCCTACTCAGAAAGCGAACAAGAACAGGATGAAGTGATTATTTCATCACTTTTTTGTTTAATTTTTTAGAATTTTCTTTTATGTTTATCAGAATATTCTTCTTCTCCTAATCATTATTCACTATTCTCCTATTCACTATTCTCCTATTCACTATTCTCCTATTCACTATTCTCCTATTCACTATTCTCCTATTCACTATTCTCCTATTCACTATTCTCCTATTCACTATTCTCCTATTCACTATTCTCCTAATCATTATTCTTCTCTTACTTAATCTTTATAACTTAAAATCCAATATCGATATTCATGGTAGGAATCGATGAATTCGGAATAGCTATCCCTAAATTGAAAGTGATGGTCGATGAATTGGCTGAGTATCGTGGATTGAGAGGATCATCCATATCAGATGAACTTGGTTCAGAATCAATGGCAGTCACGGAATTCGATCAGGATGCTGCAACTTTAGCAATGGACGCAGCCTGTGATTTGATAGACAAGGATCCTGAAAAACTTGCATCAATAGAAAGGATTGCAGTAGGAAGTGAAGACGGACCTGATGATTCAAAGTCAATTGCTTCATTTGTCCAGGGAGCTTTGAAAGAACGTTATGGAAAAGATGTATCTATATCAAAGAATATGGATGTCATGGATTATACACAAGCATGTGCAGGAAGCACAGCTGCATTGCTCGACAGCTTCAGATGGGTAAAAGAGAATCACGGAAGATCTGCTTTAGTTATCGGTTCAGATATAGCAAAATATGAGCGTGGGACTAAAGCAGAATACACACAAGGTGCTGGGGCAGTGGCAATGCTCGTCAAAGAGTGCCCAAAATTTTTAGATATGGATAGCCGCGAAGGGCGTTCGTCGGATAGTGTTGCAGATTTCTGGAAACCTCATGGTTCTCCTCATGCATTTGTCGATGGGAAATACTCAGTGCAATGTTACCTTAATGCTCTGATAGAAGCATATTCTCATTATGGATCAAGGAATATTAAAGCACAGTTGAGCAAGATCTTCTTCCATGTTCCTACTCCTGCAGTAGTTAGGCTGGCTCTTAGGAAACTTTCAAAGAATGTAGGAGAGATTGATCTTCTTGATACTTTTGAGGCAATAACATTTGCTTCGAAGCATGTATCCAATAGTTACAATGCATCTTTATACCTGAATCTAGTAGCTGGTCTGGAGAATGACAGGACAAAAGGGAAAATAGGATTGTATAGTTATGGGAGCGGTTATCTGAGTTATTTTTTTTCTATGAAGATTGTTGCAAGCAATCCGATAACATGGATAAATGATAGATTATCTGATATGAAAGTGATATCTTCTGAAGAATACGATTGGATAAAGTATGGGAATTTCAATAAGCATATATCTGAACCACAAGGATGGAGAAAAGTATCAGAGACTAATGGAATGCCAGAGTACAAATTTTTCTGATTATTCATACCCGACAAACATATAAACAACCTTATTCTCGCTTATTCTATGGAAGAATCAACATACGAAGATTGGATAAAAGCAGGAAATATTGCAGCAGAGACATTAGAATATGGAAGATCCTTGATAAAAAAAGGCATCACGATGAAAGAAGTTTGTGATGCTTGCGACAATAAGATAATAAAATTAGGCGGGATACCAGCATTTCCATCTCAAGTATCATGCAATGACATTGCAGCCCATTTCTGTCCAGAAGAAGATGACGAATCAGCTTTTGAAGAGCAATTAGTAAGCCTTGATGTTGGGGCATGTTTCAAAGGAGCGATAGGTGATAATGCTGTTACTGTAGACCTTTCAGGAAAATATTCTGATCTCATCAAGGCAAGCAGGGATGCATTGGATCAAGCATTGAAGATCGTCCAGGTAGGGACCACTTTAAGTGAGATTGGCAAGACGGTGCAAGAAACAATACAGAGCCATGGATTCTCTCCAGTACGGAACCTTTCAGGTCATGGTCTTGGTATATACAATATACATGATAAACCAAGCATACCAAACTTTGACACAGGTGATAGTTTCCAGCTCTCAAAAGGGATGAAGATTGCAATAGAACCATTCGCTTCAATGGGAAAAGGGATAATATACGAAAGCTCTCCAGCGACAATATTCACATTAGAGAGGAAGAGGCCTGTAAGGAATCCATTTGCACGTCAGGCTCTCCAGGAGATTGAATCATACAAAGGTCTGCCTTTCACCACGAGATGGCTTACAAGAAAACTTGGTGATATGAAGACAAAGATTGCATTGAGGGAACTCAATAACCTTGGCATCTTAAAAGGACATCCACCCCTAGTGGATATGTCACACGGTATGGTCTCTCAGGCAGAACATACAGTATTGGTTGATGATAAGATCAGAATATCAACTAAACTATGATCGTTTGCTTTACAATCATTCTTCTTCTTTAGAATTCTTTTTGCTTTCAGAAACGTCTTCCTTAAAATCATTGAAATCATCAAATTTAGCGATGCTCTCTTCGCTTGCTTCTTCGATCTCCTCTTCTATGTCTCTTTCTTGGTCGAATTCTGGACCTAATTCTCTCTCTTCTTCTTTTTCTTCTTTTTCTAATTCCTCTAAGGTCTCTTCAAATTTTTTCTCTTCTTTTTCAGACATATATATCATAGCAAGCCTATGCTTTATCAATATTATGATGCTAAATATGCTCTTGCAGGAAAATTTATAAATGTAAGATATCAATTCACTACAATGGCCGACAAAAAGACATTCAATCCTGATGAAGATAAGCTTGAGGAATCATTCAATGACCCTGATGCAGATGAAGAGATTGTTGAAGACACAGTCAAGAGCCTTAATGATAGTCTGAAAGATCTTGAGAAGGATATAATTTCTACAGAGAAATCAATAGAGAAGATAGATAAGGAAATCTCTAAGATAAACCAAAATTATTGATAGGAAATTTAAAATTAAGATATTATCAAAATCTAGAATTCGTTCATGTCGTCTAGATTATCAAGATAACCTTTCTTCTTAAGAATATCAACTTGGACTTGCTTGTATTTGAATACTACATCCCCTTTTTCATCCCCGCCAAACTCCCATGGTTCGACAAGGACAATATCATTCTCTCTGACCCACAGTTTTCTCTTCAGTTTTCCTGGAATCCTGCAAACTCTTGATTTGCCATCAAAACATCTTACCTTGTTTCTGCTTGCACCTAATCTCTGCTCAAGTATCCCAAGTACTTCATTCTCCCTAGGTATCCTTACTCTTATTACCTGGTCGCCTTCCTGGCTGTTGTTCTTGCTGTTATTCTTCTTGTCGAATGATCTCTTGAATACCATCTAAGAAATTTAATGCTCGTCAATTTATAAACATTTGCTATCTGAAAATAACTAAGAAATCAATAAGAAAAAATAATAGGAGAATTAGTTCTCCGAATCTTTAGGGATCAGGTCATCCATTGAGTTCTCGCCTTTTATCTCTTCTGCAATCTCATCCTCAACTGCTTTTTCATGTGAGGAATCATCAGTATCCGGCATGGCATTGCTGATTATCTCATCATTCATCTTTGTATGTACTTGCTGCATTGACGACTCTCCACTTGATAGAAGCTCATTCAATGGCCTATCGCTATTCAATACATTATCATCATTTCCGATAGAAGGAATATCGCTTTCATCTACTTCCTCTTCCATCTTAGGTATCTCTCCGTCGTATGATTGTATCTCTGAAGAAGCCTGGGATACCTCCTCTTGCAAAGCATCTTCTGTCGTATTTGCATATTGGTTCTGTTCTGCTTCTTGGACGCTTTCCTCTTCTGTTGCAGAAGCATCAACTAGGTCTTGTGCTTGCATTGATGGTGCATCAGGTACATCTGATGGTTCTTGCAAATATGCTTCTTGCTGATTTTCAGCATGTATTTCATCTGCTACAGGTGCTGGTTCTTCGATGTTTGTGGCTTCAGTATTATCTGTACCATCCATCTCAATATCAGCTGTTTCCATCTGCATATCCTTAGTTATCTCTTGAGGCTCTTCAGCTTCAGTAATATTCTCTTTAAAGGATTCATCCTTTGATTCAGGATAGCTTTCCTGGACATCTTTTTCTACTTGTGGCCTCTCAGTAGCAGTAATCTCTTGTTGAGGTTCCAGACCCAACATTGGCTCCTCAGCTACAGGAATAATAGGTTGTTCTTCTTCAATAACTGGCTCGCTTAGACCTGCTTGAGCTTCCGCTGCCTCAATCTCCTTATCAATATCTTCTAATTTATGCTCTTCTCTCTCGATTTCAGCATTATCTTCTTTTATCTCTTCATCAACAGCAGATATCTCATTATCAATATTCCTGATCTCCATATCAGATTCTCTCATGCTCTTGATCTTTTTGTCATAATTGTTGAGATCTTGTATTGTTTTTTCAGAATGTTTAAGTATCTCTTTTGCTTTCTCCACCGCATCAACCATTGACGCAGATACTCCTGAGCTAAGAAGAGAACTAGCTAAGTTTTTGATTTCTTGTTCATCAACCATCTATAAGCACCTCGTTATTGTGAATATAGACTCCTAAAACTCAGTATGTTTTATAGTTTTCGCTACTCAAAAGGAATTTAGAACTCTTCTACCAATTCAAGGCTTATCAGGATGTACCATATTATGTACAATATTAATGGAATGAAGAATAACGGTATGTTGAAAGGCAACATTACCATCTCTATCAAGATTAGAGGTGTCAAGGAATACATTGTAGCTGACCATAATTTCTTGTATTTTATCTTCTTCCTCATAGCACTCATAACAACCTTTGTTATCATGGAAAGGATAAGCGCAATTAATATGTATTTTACTAAGTTGAAGAGATATGTATATATAATGATTGATGGAGCTATAAGGAATATCAGTACAAGAGCAAGATTTGCAGCATCCTCACTATTCTCTTTGACATTTGAATATGATTCTATGTTGACGCTGGGCTGTATACCTGGGAAGAAGTTATAGATCAGTTTCTTCTTTGTGAATGATAATAACCCTTTGCTTTCAGTATCATTGTTGACTATGCTGAACAAAGGTCTTTCGCTTGGAAAATATAATGGCTGTTCAGATTCTACTGTAACATTTACTGTGAACTCATCAGCTTTCTCAAGCTCTGTCTTCACCATCCCTGGCATTTTTATCAGGAAAGGTATTGCTATAAGCAAAGCGACTACAGACATGATTGAGAAGAATGTTATGAAATAGCTGAAACTTTCTCCAAATTCTGCTTTAGAAAGCTCTTTGTATTTGAATACTCCAAATGATTCAATTATGCTCTTCCAAAAACCTTTTTTCATCGCAAAACAGGATAATATCCTTATCCTCCTCTTTTTCTTCTGTGATACTGAATTTCTTTTTTATTGCATTTATAATCTTTTGTCTTTTGATGCTTCTTTTTAATAGACTGAATACATATCTTTTCCCTATCCTATTGATCTCGATCAACAGATCATCCAGCTTATCTTCTGCTACATGGTGGAGCGCGGAGACACTTATCACATAGTCAAATTCCTTGTTTTTGAAACCTATCTCTGGAATCTGTTCTCCTTTTGCTACAAAGAATTCATGGTCGTCAGAATCCCTAAACTTCTGTTTTGCAATCTCAACCAATCTGGCGCTTGGATCAATACCAACAACTTTGCATTCAAAATTGCTTGATTCACCGCTTCCACAACCAATATCAAGGATTTTGCTATCAGGTTTGATTGTAATGTTCTCTTTTATTATCTTGAGCTTTTTCTTTTGTTCCTCAGTATAAAGTTCATCATAGCCATCAGCTATAGAATCGTAGTAACCATCATTGTCCATATTATTCAAGAAATGCTTCTTGGATATAAATTTTCTTCAAAAAAGTTTATAAACTTTAATCAAGCGTACGAATTAATGCTATCTAACAAAGTTATCTATTATCTATCAAGATTGAAGTATTACTTGATATTGTTTATACCATTGATAATAATTATTATACTTTCAGCATTTGGCCTCACTAAATATGATATACCAACCGCTTCAGAGATATTATCTATAGTCCTAGCAGATCATTGGATTGAGCTGTTGGTGGTTGCCCTGATATTTGCAATTGGCATATGGATATTCATGCACCAAGCGTCCTGGATTCAGATAAGGAAGCTAAAGAAAGAGTCTGAGGAAAGGAAAAGGAAAGCTGATGTCCATGATATGCGTTATGGAGTGCATAAGGATTAAATGCAAAGATTAGTTGAATAGCTTTCTTCCATTATGCAATACATAGAACAGAGTTCTTAGATTTCACAGTATCTAAAGCATTAAAGTGCTTATGTTACTTAGTGCTCAGTAACATTTATAAAACATTATCAAATTCTTGAAACCTATGATTAGCTATGCCTCTGTAGCTTAGTAGGTAGAGCGTGCGGCTGTTAAACCACGCAGTCACCGCAAGGTCACCAGTTCGAGTCTGGTCAGAGGCGCTTCAGTCTTGGGTTCACTAAGCAACCCTTGGCTAACCCGTATTTTCCAAAAAATGATACGGCCGCGTTGGTTCATTTCTTGTAGGAAGTGAAGGTCACATACCTTCAAGTTTACGAGGAAGGTAGGGACCAAAGCAAAGCTTTGGTCCCGTAGCTTAGCCTGGTTCCACTACCTCTTTGTAGGGAGGGTAATAGAGTGCTCGACTGATATCATCGATATTTCGTGCATAGAAATCGAGTGGTCCGGAGTTCAAATCTCCGCGGGACCATTTTTCTTCATTAATGATTTAGAATCTCAATGCCAATTCATTTGTTTTTATTGCACTCTTGATTTGATATCGATGTTCTCTTCAAAGCTTTCAAGTTTTCCTATCTCTCGATAAATTATCTTGAGTTCATCCTTGTATGTCTTTCCCTTGGATGCAGTAAGTGAACATTCAATATTGATCTTGATGATCTGATTTCTTTTTAGGTTTGTTCTTTCAAATATTCCGCATCCTTCATTATCAGAGGAGAACTTGACGAAGTCTAATCCAGGGCCCATATATACTATATCTGCCTTTATGCTGTTGAAATTCACTACAACATTCTGGCATTCGAACTTCTCAGATGATATGCAGTATTCTCCTGCCCACTTCTCAGGTTGTATTATGCCGAAGAAATTTAATGCTGTGAATATTATAACTATTATCATGATGATTGCAAAGAATGACAACAATCTTTCAAACCTATAGCTCTCTTCATCCATAGGATAAAAATGAGATAAGAAATATAAAAATGTTTGGCTTATTGCTTACTTGAAGGTTTATCCTATATAATCTGTCTGTACGACAAGATACCCTCTTTTAGTATGGTTCAATGATTCCCCTTCGATTGTTGTGGTATAGTTCAATACAACGTCGCTCTTGAATCTGCTCTCTGCAGGCATACCAGCACAATTGACGACAACTTTCTTTGTCTGTCCTTCAGTTATTGTACCTATGCTATAATTGTATCCTGTTGCTTCACCTGATTCATTGACCACACAATCTGTGACATTTATGCCCACTAATTTCATTGATTGACCCATTCCATTGTTTAGGAGGATTGTGATATTGTCTGGATAATCTTCAGCACCATCGCTTTCATCATCATTGTCTGTTTGCGCATTGAAATCCATGCATGTAACTCCTGGAGAGATCTCGCACTTCTCCGGTAAGAATTTGCTCGGATTCAGAAGACCAAAGAATGCTAATGCTGCAATAGCAATCAACACTACAAGTAATGCCCATCCATACGTCATCAGGAATTCCATTGCTGCCTGAGACTTTTTGTTATAATGCATGTAATCACCTCTGATTCAATATCAGTGCTAAATTTTATTTTAATCATATATAAAACTATCTAATAATCTATTGCGGTTCTTTGTAATCAACGTTCACTGCTAGATATCCTTTTTTTGTATGGTTCAACGTTTCACCATTTGTCCTGGTTGTATATTCAAATATCAAATCACTTTTGAAAAGACTATTAGCTTGCATGCCTTTACAATCGACGCTTATCTTCATCGTGCTACCTTCTGGTACTGTTCCAACATCAAACTTGTATCCAGTCTCATTAGAGATTCCATATGAGCGATATTCACATTCAGTAATGTTAATCCCTACATTACGGATTATCTGCCCTAGCCCATTATTGATGAGGATCGTTATTGTATCGTTGCTCCATAATCCAGTCTCTGGATTTCCATCCAATGCATCACTCTCATCTTCATCGTCAGTCAATGCATTGAAGTCCATACAGGTTATGCCTGGAGCTATCTCACATTTCTCAGGAAGGAATCTGCTTGGGTTGAGCAGACCAAAATATGCCAACGCTGCTATAGCGATCAATACGACAAGCAAAGCCCATCCATATGTCATCAAGAACTCCATCGCTGCTTGACTTTTCTTTTTATCGCTGAACTTCATTTGCACAATATCATTATTTATGTTTATAATTATTTCGTGAAAGCCATAAAATTAATATCTACTTAAAAGTGAATAACAAAGTATATATCTCTTGTTGAAGAATTTTAATTCATGGTCCTAAATAGGAGATCACAGATTACCATGGAACTTATGATCCTTCTAGGTATAATCATGGTTATAATATTGACTATATTGTTCTTTAGTATACGTCCTACTGACGAATCGCTGACAATAAAAGCAGATTCTGCACTTCAGGCAATAACTGATTATGCAAATCAGGCATATGAGCTTGGCCAGGGAAATTCATTGAGGACTAAGATTGAGATACCAAGTGGTGTTCGTTCAATCGAATATGATAAGAATGGACTGAAGGTATATTTCAAGGATACAGAGCTTCATCGTCCTCTAAAAAGACCACTTGTAGGAGTATTGGCAGGGGATATCGAACCAGGGATCTATGATATAATAATGACATCTTACAATTCTTATATCTGCTCCTCACTTCCTAATCAGGATCCAAACGATATATGCAAATGCGACAAGCCAATCATGCATACTGTAGACAGGACTTCTACAGGTCCATATGTGACATGCGACGTCAATGGCATTGAGCAATTATGCGATGATGAGGATAATCCTATAGGATATGATACCATCATTACAGGACTCCACTCTTTATGTACTAATGAGGAGGCAGAATCTTTGAGCGGAAGGATGCAGTATTCTGTGATCAACAGGAAAGGAGAAGTCATATACGAGAATACAATATATTCTTCTGATGAGAATTCATATTTCAATCTATCTGATATGAATTATGTAGTGAATTATTCTGGTCCATTGACTTTCCGTGCTACATGCCTTTCAGAATGTTATGATTTTGGATCAAGTTCAGAACAGAATTCAGATTATATCAACATATCAGATGTGACAGTTGACATCCCTTACGGTAAACTGATCACATTCCTGATAGATAATGATGAGTCTCTAATACTCGATAATACTAATCTATATTTTCTTGTGAATCCAGAAGGATCTTCAAAGAGCTATTACCAGCTTGGCAGGGTTAAGGAGCATGATACGTTCATTGTAAGGACAGGATACAAATGTGTTGATGGAGAATGTATCAATGTTGATGCAACCCTATACCATGGCGGATATGAAGAGCCTTAATCATTTCTTCCTGGAGTCTTCTCCTCGTGATAATCTTCTTGCAGCATTACATTCTTTGCAATGATAGATGATGGATTTATTCTTTATCCTGACTTCGCAGTTCTTGCCAGGGACGAGAAATGAGTTGCATTCTTTGCAGATTCTTGCTTTCTGCTCTTTTGATAGCCTGATCTTGATCTTGTTTCGAATAGCAATGATCATCTCAACGTATCTATTTGCGAGCTTCTTATCTTTATCAAATACTTTGGATGCTTCTGATAGTAGCTGCTTGACATGCTCTTTTGCAACTTTCTTCTGATCTGTTTTTGTCAGTTTCATTTTTGTTTATTTTATGTAAAAATAATCAATATTTAATAAAAAACTTTCTCCTAGACGCGATTGTGATGTACATCGATATCGCGCGTTAAGAACATTTTTTTTAAATATTGTTTTTATATAATTCATTTTATTTTACAGCTATAACTTAAACATACAGTAACATTTATAAACAATTCCAAATTCCTTGAAAATGGTTCTGAATGGTATTCCGATACCAGAGCCAAGTGCCGAGAGGCAACAAAAGGTTAAAAAAATGGTAAAAGCATATGATGTTAGTCAAGATCTACTTGTAAAAAAGCTAGCTGAGATACTTGAGAAGCAAGGGGCTATAAAGATGCCTGACTGGGCAAATTTTGTCAAGACAGGCAGTAATAAGGATAGAGCACCATTGCAGAAGGACTGGTGGTACCAGCGAGCTGCTTCCATATTGAGGAAAGTTTATTCACATGGTCCTATTGGAGTTGAGAAACTTAGGACAAAATACGGAAGCAAGAAGAATATGGGTGTGAGGCCTGAGCATTTCGTCAAGGCAGGTGGAAAAGTTATCAGAGTTATACTGCAGCAACTAGAAGCTGCTGGTTACATAGCAAAAGAAGAGAAATCAAAGAACAAGGGAAGGATAATCACACAGCGTGGAACTTCACTTGTAGATAAAGCAGCTGGATTGTTGCACCAGAAGGATGCAAAGAAGGCTAAATCAAAAGAATCAAAGGAAATAAAGGAAGATGGCAAGGTTCAAACATCTAAGCAAGAAACTGCGGCTGAACAAGCTTAGAGGACTAACAAAATGGGCTCCATTCTGGACCGTCCCTAAGATATATGGAAAGGGCAAAGTAGTCCATCCAGGAAGGCACACAACTACTAAAAGGCACTGGAAGAGAACTAAGACAAAAGCTTAGATCTATATATTGATGTACTAAATAATTTGATGTAAAATGGCAGACAAAAAACACGAAGCGAAAGTTGTATTGGAAAGAGAGTATAACGTACCTCTTAGACGTGACTTCATGAGAGTCCAGCGATACAAGAGAGCCAATAAAGCAGTTAAGTCATTACGTGATTTCATAATCAAGCACATGAAGTCTGACAATGTCAGTTTCAGTAAATTCTTGAACCAGAAGATCTGGGAAAAAGGTGCAGGTAGACCTCCTCATCATGTTGCAGTGATTGCAAAGAAATATGATGATGATAAGGTTGAAGTTGAGTTCAAAGGAGAGCCTAAAGCTAAAGAAACAGAGAAAAAACCAGCAAAATCAGAAGCTAAACCTACAGCTGCAAAAACAGTAAAGGAAGCTGAAGTAGTAGCTGAGAAGAAAGAAGCTCCAAAAACTGAATCTAAACCTGCAGAAAAACCTTCTCCAGCAGCAAAGCCTGAGCCTAAACCAGAAGCAAAACCTGCTCAATCTGTATCTGTCAAACCAGCTGCAAAGAAAGAGTAACTATTCTTTTCACTTGCTTACAACTATTCTGTTCCATCTATTGTAGAACTCTTGCACATTTAGCTGGATCAGACTGCATAAGCAATTTTCACAATAATTGTCTTCATGGTAATTTGAAGTGCCGCATTTTAAGCATTTGTTCCTTTTCATAGAAATAGCAAAGGAAAATATTTATTTAATAATTTGTGCTCCATTAGTGGAGTATATAAGAATATATTCAATTCAGTTTTTTTTCTTATCTTTCTTACCGTAATTGATTACCTGCTTCTTTCTAGGCTCCCAGATAGAATAGAATAATTGTCTGAAACTCTCTGCTAATTGTCGTGAGTGGATCATGAAAGAGACCATTTTATCCTCCCATGGTGTGAATATGACTTTATCTCTTACGATGCCTATGTTGGACGGTACAGGGAAATCTACATACAATACCTCTGCCCTTCTTTGTTTGATCATATCCTTTAGGGTAACTGGTGCTATACCCTTTATCTTCAGACCTTTTTTATGCCTATCTTCGTCGAATTCCCTGTAAAAATTAAATACGTACTCATATTTCTCAGGGTTCCTAACATAGAATGCAAAGAAAAGGTATTCATCTCCTTTCTCTACATCTTCTATCAATTTGTATACCATATTCTTGAACCCTCTGAATCCCTCATATACTTCTGCATGCTGCTTTTCTACTTTTTTCTGCATAAGCTTCAGTTCTGGCATTATATCCTGGAATTTTTCTTTCCTCTCTTCGATAGTCTTGAGGACATATTCTGGATCTGTAGCCTGGTAATGGCAGGTCTTACCTTTTATGACAAAGCTTACATATCCATCCTTGACTAATCTTTTCAAGGTCTTATGCAGTGTAGAATTCTGGAGCCCTGTCTTTTCCAGTATAGGTCCTGCAGTCGATTCACCTATCTCAAGAAGTGCAAGGTAGACTTTGGTCTCAGCTTCAGTGAAGCCGATCTCTTTGAAGATTTCTTTATCCATCCACATTTGATATCTCAAAGATTAATAAATCTTTGTATTGTGTTCTCTAAGTGGAGCACAAAGCTTCTTATATGATCATATGTTATCACTCCACATGAAATACATAAATTTGGTGTGGCCTCTTGTGCTTGCAACAACTGTCGGGTTGTATGCGATGATAATATTAGCAATGCCTTTCAGCTCTACGTTTGCAACTATAGTGCTTTTCGCACTGATAGGTTATTGGTCACGTCTGCCAGGAGTAGGTATACATCATCCATTCTTCTTGATCTATCAGATGGACGTGATAGACATATTCATGATAATAATAGCTGCAAATACAAACCCATTCAACGCTATTGCTTTCACATGGTTCTGCAACAGCATATCAAGATTATCAGGAACATTCCCTGACTGGTCAGGTGTCATACAGGACAATATAATCATGACTGTTTTCGCTTTCTTTGTTCCACTGCTCGATGCTGTTACTGGAGGAAATCTAGTGGTAGTTGTAACTATCTACAGCATATTCAGGCCTATAGGGTTCACTCTGTTCCATTTCATCTGGCCAAGGATGTCATTGCCTCAGCGGATCATAACTTCATTAGTTGCAGGATTCTGGATATTTATTGTGAATATATTCTATGCAAAACTTTTCGGAGACTTCTTCGACAGGCTTCTTGAGAAAGGAGTATCATTCAGTTGGCCTTTGTTTGTATTTGCAACGATAGTAATTGCGATAGTGTATGTGTCTTTGTATGGTTTTGACTCATTATCACCTAAGAAGAAGACAGCAAAAAAGATATTCAAGGCAATCAACAAGACCATCCATCGTCCGTCTCAGAATGCTCAACAGCATAATCAGTCACATGAAGACAATGAGATGAAATTCATAAAAGAGCAGTTCAAATAAATATCATCAATCCTTCTTCTGCATCTTAGGATATGTTCCAGGAGACATGAACACTGCTTCCAATGTCGCAGCAATTCCTTTTTCTGCTTTCACCATATCATTTGACGCCATCTTTGAATTCCCTAGCGCAATCAACTCTCCTTTCAAGGTCATGATTGCAACAAGCTCATCCTGCTGTATCTCTGTCTCTACCTTTGCAATCCCTGGAACAGCAAGGCTTGCACCATGGCATATTGTATCGACGCTGGAATCAAGTATGTAGACCTTTCCTAGATGTTCGACTGCTTTTTCAATTGGCATCAATAATTTCCGTAAGAATTTGTCATTCCCTTCCTTTTTGTAGAAATGATACGCATCTGTTAAGTCCTGCAATGTGCATAATTCATCCTCTCTGAAAGGGCCTGCTTTTGTCCTTCGCAGATCTTGCATATGTGCGCCACAGCCAAGTCTTACTCCTATGTCATGGCATAGTTTCCTTATGTATGTTCCAGCTTGACACCCGACGAAGAATAGCACATCTTTATCTTTTATCTCAAGAATATCTATATAATATATCTTCCTGTAACGATACTGCCTTTTTACGGCAGATTTTATGGGTGGTAATTGCTTTATCCTTCCTTCAAATTCTTTCATTGCATCCAGTATCTTGTCTTTAGGGATCTCTTTATGGAGATGCATTACACATACATATTCTTTTCCAGCAGGCTGCAATGCCTGAACAACTCTTGTCGCTTTTCCTATTGCTGTTGGAAGAACTCCACATACATTAGGATCAAGTGTGCCACCATGTCCGCTCTTATCGATCTCAAATATCTTTTGCACATATGCTGCAACCTGGTGAGAAGTTGGTCCTTTTGGCTTATCGACGCATATGACAGAATTTACAAGGAGCTCAGCAATTGGTCTTTTTTTTGGATCTACACCAAGGCTGCTTGGTTGTATATCTCTTTTGACGATAATCTCTCTGTTCAGTTTTTCAAAAGGCAAATGTCCCATATTATTGTTGAATTGTGGATTCTTTATTAATCTTAGTATTTAAACACCCTTTTTCAATAAATATTTAAATGAAACATGTAATCTTATTCCTGTGATTAAAGGAAATGATCATTAAATTACTTATATTAGCGGTGTTAATCGCATTGTCTGGTTTTTTCTCAGGAACAGAGACAGCTTTCATGTCCTTAGGGAAATTCAAGTATAAGGAATATCTCAGAAGGAAAAGGAAGAATTATCTGCTTGTCCAGAAGCTCAAAGAGAATCCACGGAAGCTTTTATCTACTATTCTGATAGGAAATAATCTTGTGAATATAGCAGCAGCATCTTTAGCTACGATCTATGGTACTGAACTGTTCACGAGCTATGGATATACACTCAGCCAAGCAGCTATTGCAGGAATAGTTACTGGGGTGATAACATTGGCAGTCCTTGTCCTCGGGGAGATCATGCCGAAGACATGGGCAAATACACATTACGAGAAGGTTATAGGGCATTCAGCACAGATAATCTATATCATGAGCTTGGTATTTACCCCTATAATATTTGTCTTGGACTTCATAACAAAGCTTGCTTCAGTAGGCCATAAGATAGACGATAGGATAACAGAAGAAGAGATAAAGACCATGGTCAGCGTTGGAAGCGAGGAAGGTGGCATAGATCATTATGAGAAGCACCTTATCCACAAGATATTTCAGTTCGACGACAAGATTGTCAAGGAGATAATGACTCCTAGGGTAAAGGTATATACTATAGATGCCAACTCCAAGATTAAGGATTCTTTGAAGGGAATACTTGAAGAAGGATATTCAAGGGTACCTATCTATCTCGATAATCCAGACAATATCATCGGTATATTTCACATACGTGATGTACTGAATAGCCTCGAGAAGAAGAAGCTTTCCCAATCAGTTAGCAAGATCTCCTCAAAGCCTCTTTTTGTCCCGGAATCAAAACCGATAGATGAACTTTTCAAGGAGATGCAGAAGAAGAAAGTCCAGATGGCAATTGTTGTAGATGAATTTGGCGGTATGGCAGGAGTTGTTACAGTCGAGGATCTTCTTGAGGAGATCGTAGGAGAGATCTATGATGAAGACGATGAACGTGTCCATATAATCAGGAAGACTGCTGCAAGGGAATTCACAATAAATGGAGATGCAACTTTAAGGGAGATCAAGGAGCGTACAAAGATAAAGTTAGAAGGCCTTGAGTCAGATACGATAAGCGCATTTGTCCTTGAGAAGCTTGGCAAGATACCACAGAAAGATGAAGAGATCAAGATCAAGAAAGGAAAGATAATCGTCGTGAACGTTACTGAGAAGACAATTGAATCAGTCAAGCTGAAATTCTAATAAATCATTGGATGATATCCGTTATAGGATCAAGATTGATCAAAGTCCTCTAGCATACTTGACTTCTTTCTCGAGTGTTGACTCATACCCTTTTGGCTGTCCAACCATCTCTGCAGGATGAATTGCTGTTGCAACAACTGCTCTTGGGACACTTCTTAGTCCTTCTAGGAATGCGAGAGGAGAGTTGTTATTATATCTCATTCCTGTACTTGCGCATCCTGTGCAATAAGCTACTGCAAGCGCTGCAATCCCTAATCTAGCTATGCTCTTGTAGTTTTCCATCAGTAGATCACCCCTATCAGTAATTTTTTCACTTGATCAAATCTAACCTTACCAGGATCAGCATATGCATTGTTGTCACCTTTTGTTCTTGCATACCAGCCATCATCATCAATCCCAGTCTCTATAACCCTGTGTATTATGACACCTGAACTTGTTGAGAAGCTGATTATGTCTCCTACACCAATCTGCTTATAGCTTTCTGGAACAATCTGCAATGCGTTAGCTCCAATGTCAAAAACAGGGTCCATGCTGTTCGTGTCTGTGAATTTTGCCCATTCAGGGTTCTCAACTTCAATGATTATCTTATCATTAAGGACATGGATCTTATCCTCAGGGATAATATCGCTTGGAGATGCCCTCTCTTCATTTGATGCGAAAAGGATCTGACTAGAAATCACACTAGGGCTTTCATCATTTATGCTGCTGATTACATCATGGCTGAACCAGCCAACAGCAAATATCAATATTACCCATATTAAGTTTGATCTCATTATTCCCCCAAATACTCTAATATTCAATATGTGAGAAGCCTTACTATATAAATCTTTCGTAAATTAATCACTAATAAGTGATAACAAATATGGCTTATTGAAACTTTTATAAACTGACCTATGCCAACGGCAGCATGAAACTTGAAGCGATGATAAGAGAAAGGCAAGAGGAATTGAAGCAGATTTACTCTGATTTCCCATTTATGTGCTGTGGTGAGACAAGTGGGCATCTGGCCAGAAAAGATGGGGTATATATCGTCTCGGGTGAATATCATGGTCCTTTCTCAAAGGAATTCCGAAGGAAAGCAAAACGCTTCTATTCGAGATATCCTGAGTGCAACCCTGGCTTTAAGCCTGATTTCACATCAATCCCGCATGTATTCGGATTTCTGCCTGAAGAGAATATCTTCCTTGATCTATCAATTGCACAATTCCATCCTGACAATCCAGACTACCTGATAATCTCTCCAGGGGACAAGTCATTAAGATTTCAAGGGCAATCTCTAAAGCCTTATCACGTGCTGACTGTCAACAGGGTAAGGATCCTAAAGCCAAATGGTCATCTTATAGACGCTCCTGGATACTTGAACTTGCCTAATAGGGCGGAATATTCTTTGAATTAGATGTCCCTCGTCATAATCATAACTTTTTTAAACTACTTGTTCTTCCTCAATCATGTAAGAGAGAGAAGGAAGCAAGAAAGTTTCATTCTCAGTTGATTAAGAACTGTTTACAATGTTGAAATTGAAGCCGATAAGGCCTAGCTTAAAAGAGAAAAAGCGTTACGTTGTCTTTAAAGTGATAGCAGACTCTGGTCAAGTGAAGCCTGAAAGCATATTCACGGCAATAGAAGAAAAATGTCTGAATTTTATGGGGATTCTCTCTTACAGTAAAGCTGGTCTTATGATTCTAAGGAATCAGTTTGACACTACGCTTAACATGGGCATAATCCGAGTGAGTAATAAATATGTGGATCATGTCAAGGCCTCATTGATGATGATAACTCTCATCGATGGGAAGAGATCAAATGTGATAGTAAAAGGAGTCTCTGGTATACTTAAGAAGGCAAGAGACAAATTCATGAAAGATAATTGATTATATTGATTCATAACCAAAGGAGGTCAGAACAAAATGCAGCCAAATTCAATGATGCATCAGCAGATGGGATATGACAGGGCAATAACCATGTTCAGTCCAGACGGAAGATTGCTTCAAGTAGAATATGCTAAGAAGACAGTAAAGCAAGGATCAACATCCATAGGCATTGTATGCAAAGATGGTGTCATGCTTATAGCTGATAAGAGAGTAGTGGATCCATTGATAATCCCAGAATCAGTAGAGAAGGTATGGGAGATCGATGAGCATATCGCAACAACAGCAGCTGGTATAATCAGCGACGCTCGTGTACTTGTCGAAAGAGCACAATTAGCAGCTCAACAGAACAGGCTTACCTATGATTCACCTATTGACACAGCTTCTATAGTCAAGGAATTATGTGCTTTGAAGCAAATTACTACACAGTCTGGTGGCCTGAGGCCATTTGGAGTATCAATGCTGATTGGTGGTGTCGATAAGGACGGACCAAAGCTTTACAGCACAGATCCTACTGGGATATATTTCCAGTATAAGGCTACAGTGATAGGGGAAGGAGAGACAGACATCCTGGAAGAATTGCATAAGAAGTACAAGGATGACATGACAATAAATGAAGCTGTCAAGCTTTCAGTCGATTTGCTCAAGAAATTCCTAGATAAGGATTTCAGCGCTGATAGGCTGGATATAGTCTACATCAAGAAGGACGAGAAGAAATTCACAAGGATGAAGGCTGATGAGATCAAGAAACTGAAATGATCTTGATATCAGAAAAAAATCAAAATAATAAATGAATGGAGAAAAGCGAAGAGGATCAATTCATCCTCAAGCATTTTTCTCCGAAGGAGAAAAAATAAAATGGGAGAAATAACAGTTGAAGACAAGGCTGTTGCAGTTCCAGGTGAGCTGCTGGCCAAAGGAATGGATTGTATCCCTAGCTATGGGACTTACAGAGAAGGGGAGAATGTTTACTCTTCAAGGCTAGGTCTAGTGAATGTCAGTGGTAAGGTCATAAAGATTATACCTTTGACAGGCGTATACAATCCGAAGAGAGGCGATACAATAATAGGGCGTGTAATAGACGTTCTTGTAAGCGGCTGGAGAGTAGAGCTTAACTCAGCTTATTCAGGTATGCTTTCATTGAAAGACGGTACAAGTGAATTTGTCGCTAGAGGTGCAGACCTGACCAAGTATTACAATCTTGGAGACTATATCATGGTCAGCGTATCTAATGTGACATCACAGAAGCTTGTAGACTTGAGCATGCGTGGTCCAGGACTTAGAAAGCTTTCTGGTGGTCAGATACTAAAGGTTAACCCTAATAAGGTTCCTCGAGTGATAGGCAAGCATGGAAGCATGGTCTCAATGATCAAGAATGCAACCAACAGCAAGATCCTAGTAGGACAGAATGGTCTTATCTGGCTTAATGCTGAACCTAAGGATGAGGTAATCGCAAGGAATGCGATAAACATGATTGCTGAAAATTCTCATATCTCAGGTTTGACTGAGAAAGTGAAGTCATTCCTTGAAGAGGTTACTGGCAAGAAGGTAGAGATAGTTGAAAGGCCTGAGAATGAAGGCAATGATGATAATGGAGAGAACAGCCATGACAATTCACATGGAAACAACCATGGTGAAAGAAATTACGACAGGCCAAGAAGGAATTTTGACAGAAACTCAGACAGGCCAGGTAACAGGAATAGGTGATTATCATGAGTTACAACGAAAGATTTGACAAAAGAAAATTTGACCAGACAAGGCCTATTGAGGCAAAAGCTGGTGTGATAAAGAATGCTGACGGATCAGCATGGTTTAAGATAGGGAAGACTGAGGCTTTTGCTGCAGTCTATGGTCCAAGAGACTTGTACCCTAAGTTCATGCAGAATCCATCAACAGGTATTCTTAGATGCAATTACAATATGATGCCGTTCTCAGGTTCTGGCGACAGGGTAAGACCTGGACAGAACAGGAGAGCGAAGGAGATCTCAATGGTCACAGAGAAGGCATTGTTGCCTGTTCTTGACCTTACAGAATTCCCTAATGCAGTTGTTGATGTATTCATAGAATTGCCTCAGACTGATGCAGGAAGCAGATGCGCTGGTATATGTGCTGCTGCTATAGCCCTTGCTGATGCAGGTTTGCCTATGAAAGATCTTGTGTCTGCAATCGCAGTTGGCAGGATAGGTGACCAGGTATTGGTTGACCTTAGCTATGAGGAAGAGGCTTTTGAAGATGATCCAGTCGCCGACATACCTATAGCTGTACTGAACAACTCAAAGCAGATATCATTGCTGCAGATGGACGGAGAAGTCCCTAAAGAGATGTTGATAAAAGCTATCAAGTTAGGGATAGATGCTTCAAAGCAGATACATGATGCACAGATAAAGGCATTGAAAGACAAATACAGCGGTGATTCACAATGAACGAAGACAACAGAACACACTTATTGAACTCACTAAAGCAGGGCATCAGAGCTGACGGAAGAAGTCCTGAAGAGTATAGGGATGTCACGATAGAGACAGATGTAGTTGCTAATGCTGAAGGATCAGCAAGAGTAAGGATAGGGGACACAGAAGTGATTGCAGGAGTTAAGATGGCTATCGAGACACCTTACCCTGATACACCTGACCAAGGCAATTTCATGGTCAATGTTGAGCTGCTTCCTATGTCTAATCCAGAATTCGAGTCAGGACCTCCTAGCATAGACGCTATCGAGCTTGCACGAGTTACTGACAGAGGAATAAGGGAGAGTAAGGCTATAGACACAAAGAGGCTGTGCATTGAAGAAGGAAAGCACGCATGGGGAGTTATCGTAGACATATGTCCGATAAACGCTGCAGGTAATCTGTTTGATGCTGCTTCAATAGCTGCACTTGCTGCTCTTAAGAACACCAAGCTTCCTGAGACAGATAAGATAGACGACAGGTTGATAGTCAATTACAAGAAGAAGACAGATGAGTCTCTTCCATTGACAAAGCTTCCTATTGCTATAACTATCAATAAGATTGAAGGTTTCTTGCTTGTTGATCCTACATCAGCAGAAGAGAAAGCGGTAGATACAAGATTGACAGTAGCTTCTATGGACAACGGTGAATTATGCGCTCTGCAGAAAGGCGGAAATGGTCCTTTCACAGTTGAAGAGATTGAGCAGATGATTGATCTTGGAATAAGCACAGCTGCTGAGATCAGAAAGAAGCTTTAGTTTCTTCTTTTTATTTATTTATTTGTTTTCAATTCTCTTATTATATCTTGTTAAACATATATCATCTATCCTATGGCCATTATCAGAATGAAAACTTTTTTATATCTTATATCTTGAATATCTTATATAATTATTAAATATTAAATAAAAGGTGATATCATGAGATTGCAAAGTTTATTGTTTTTGTTTATCCTGATATTTTCTATTGGTGCATTTGCTGAAGTGTGCGATACGCCTGAAGATATCATGAAGGAACAGCTTGAGATAAGATATAATTTCTATTTTTGGAAAGCAGAAATGACCAAATTAAGGATGGAGTCAGTAATTGAGAGCATCGGTGATGGTACTGATGAGCTTGCATCAATACTGGATTCATTCACATCCTTGTATGAATATGCTAAAGAAGCTGCTGATAATGGTGATAAAGACATGTTTAACGACATAGTAAAACAGGGTTCAGACATCATTGTAGAATTCAGGCAAGCTGCAGCAGATCTTATAACAAACTCGACAGAAATAAAGGATGATCTCAATGTTAGCATGCAGGAGAATAAGGATTATTTCGATGAGCTAAGGGACGCTGCAATACTGAGTCAGAAATCCCATAGGATAAAATTGTATGAGCAATCCCTATGTCATCTTGAAGATTTCATCAATAATAAGAACATCACAGATGAGAACCTAACATCAGCAATCCAGGATCTGAAAGATGATCTCTCTGAGATTGAATCTGCTTTAGGGGATGC
Source organism: Candidatus Woesearchaeota archaeon (assembly GCA_020637495.1). GTDB lineage: Archaea > Nanobdellota > Nanobdellia > Woesearchaeales > JACJVV01 > JACJVV01. The sequence continues at coordinate 112,266 of JACJVV010000003.1, read as the reverse complement.
ATATGCTTCATGCGGTCAAGTGCCTTTGCAGCGATGCGAAGATGCTAAAGAAGTGCTTGGGATGATTGAACAGCTCAAGGGTGATATACGTGATGTCCGAAAGGAGATAGTTGATGCATCTAAGGCTTTCCGTGAACAGAGGAAGGAGGAGCTTGCAAATGTACGCGAAGCAGGAGAAAGACCTATACTGGAAGATAGAGATGAAAGGCCTTTGCTTGATGCAAGAGCTGAAAGGAATGCTGAAAGGAATGCTGAAAGGAATGCTGAAAGGAATGTAGAACAAGGAGAGATAAGGAATAACAAGAGAGCTTCTGCTGAGGATTCAGATGAAGATAGCAACGATGATGATTCAGAGGATGATAGTGATGATGACTCAGGAGATGAAAGAGGTGACGAAGAATGAAAAGATTGATTTTCATGTTGCTTGTTGTTGCAATGCTGCTTTTTGGCTGTACACAAGTGGATAAGAAGGATGATTCAACAGATTCAATAGGAGATGGCAATCAGATGGAAAAGGTTACTGAACCAGGAGAACCTTCAGAGCCTGCTGATGTCCCTGCTGATATTGAGGACATGGATTCAGAAGAGTATGATGTTGATTTCGGAGAGGATGTGATCTAGTCATCTCTTTATTTTTTTATTTTTTATACTTATTGTTGATCTTTTCTGCATTATTCTGCTAAATCTTATCTAGCCTAACAAAAATATTTATAAACAAATCAGAACCCCTCAGCACTATGGCAGACGAAATTGAATATACAAAATACGAAAAAGCACGAATGATCGGTTCTAGAGCACTTCAGATCAGTATGGGCGCACCATTGATGCTTGAGATGAAGCCTGAAGAACTTGAGGCAATTGGATACAATCCTATAAAGATAGCTACAAAAGAATTCGAAGCAGGAGTAATTCCTCTTACGATCAAGAGGCCAATGCCTGGTCAGAAAACAAGGGCTCTTGCTGCAGCTGTTGCCAAAAAGTAATTTCTTGATTTAGCTAATTAGCTTTCTTGATACGTTGTACTGTAAATAGGATGAAAAATATAGAATAAGTAAATAAAAAAAGAACAATTATTTGCTACCAAATCCAGCTATGATCAATCCTAATCCTTCTACTAGGAATAGGACCCTTAGAGCAGTTATTCCCAGGAAAGGTATTCCAAAGCTTAGGATTTCTAGTGTGAATAATATCTGTATTATTGCAAGTATCAGTATTATAGCAGCAATTCCTGCTGAGATCCACATTATCATATCGTCTTCGCTTAAGAAGCTGTCAATCAGAAGATAAGCTCCAACAACTGCGATTACCCATAACAAGACACTACTTTCAAGGGCAAATGGAAGATTCCATTTGATAAGTTTCCATGAATTCAGCAAAGGTATCCCGCTTAGGAACGTTGCGATAAGACCTGTTATAAGACTGATCCAGTATTTTGGTTCATCAAGCATATAATCACCTCAAATTAATAATTATGATTTTCAATAAGATTTCAGTGGAATTTCTATATAAACATTCCTATATTTTCTGCAATTATATATTATATACTATATTATACAAAACTTTATATATAGTTTATTACTCAACTGTGATAACAATCCTAGATAGTTAATGACAAAACTATTGGTCTGTCATTGCTATTGGAATGCGACGATTCATCCGGATATAGAATTGTGGCATTCTGAAATTTAATCGATTAGAATTGGGGGTAAAAAAATGAAAGCAATTAAGTATGTATTGAGCTTCTTATTTGTCCTACTGATGACACTTGCAGCTGTAAGTGCAGTAACTTTAGGGGATGATAGGACAGAAGCATCAAATATAGATGATGATAAGGATTCTGAGCATGATGTTTATCGTTCAGCAACATTAGGTTGGTCAAACGTAAGTTCATGTTCAGATTTTGTGATTTCAGACACTGCAAAGTACAGCAATGATGTAAGCACATTGAGTTCTGGAAAATATGTCAACTTGACATACAAGATCACAAATGGCGTTGTTGATATTACAGGAAGGATCCCAGAAAGCTTGGATTCTGTAGATACTAGTGATTCAGATCTTAAGGAATCTGCAAATGAAGTTGCTAGATTGACCTGTCAATACCAGAACGGAAGTAGCACAAGCACAGAGATAGTTTACATGCAGAGGAAAAGGATGCTTGAATTAGACAAGATCGAAGCTACATGGGATAATGATTTCACTTCATTAGACGATGGAGATGACATAGAGGATCTTAAGCCGGGTATTCAGATGACTCTTGATGTAATATTCGAGAATCTTTTCGATGACGATGATGACCTAGACATAGATACAGAGGTATCTATTGAATGTTCACCTGATGACATAGACATTGATGATGATTCAGATGACCAGGAAGTAAGTGCAGACGAGAAGGAGACAATCTCATTCGACCTTGATTTTGATGAAGACGATGTTGAGGACGAGAACTACAAGTGTACAATCAAGGCACTTGGTGAAGATGACTTCGGAGCAATGCATGGTGAAGTCTGGGAAGTTGAATTGAAAGTCGAGAAAGAAGACTATGATCTAGAGATCAATGAGTTTGTTCTTTCACCTTCACAGGTAAGCTGTTCAAATAAGGATGTTACAGCAACTGTAAGAGTAAAGAACATAGGTAAGAAGGATGACAAGAGAGTCAAGATTGAAGTTGTATCACCTTCATTAGGTGTAAGCGAGTCAGTCGAGAGCATCGAACTTGATGAGACAGACAGTACAAGGAAATTGTTCGTCTTCTCAATTCCTGAGGACCAGAAAGCTGGAACATACGATGTGATTGCAAAGGCATACAGCCTGGGAAGATCACTTGAGGCTCAGCAGATTGTCAAGATTACAGTCCCTGACTGCAGTCCTGACGAACCAGCAACAACAACACCAACTACAACAACACCTACAACTACAACACCAACCAATACTGATAACGGAAACAACAACGTGAATGTCAACAATCCATTTGCTGGACAGAATGGCGGACAGGTTGTCGTTACACCTACAGATGATACTGGTGCTGCAGCTGAAGAAGAGGAAGAATCAGACAATACAGCATTGTATGTAATACTGCTTGTTGTGCTAATCTTGCTTTTGATAGGCGGAATTGTTGGTCTATTGATCTATCTTTTCAAGGCATAAGCCTTGGAATTTTTTTATTTTCTTTTAGCTTTGTTCTAGGTTTCATTTATGAGAAAAATAAATTTATTAGCATTTAGGAAGAAGGATAATTAACGCGCGATGGCAATATACCTCGCAATCGCGTCTTGGAGAGTTTTTTTGTTAAAAGGTAATTATTATTACAGGAAAAGATTATATTTTTCTGAGTGAGAATTATTTATGAAAAAATAAAAATTATAATTTCTTTTTGACAATAGGCATTATGTATGTAGAATATACAGCGACGAATATCAATGATCCCCAGAATACCCATGGTGATACTCTTCCTATCATGTATAATGTCAGCGTGATTACAAGATATATAATTAGGAATATGGTTACTGTCTTAAGCATCACATCCTTCTGTTTATTGTTTACCATTCTGAGTTTATCCTATGATTCTTATCTCATCGAGGAATTTATCCATCTTCTCCCTATTCTTCAGCATCCTGCTATTGCTTTCCTCAATAATTATATTTACATATGCTTCGTCTATAAGAATCTTGCCTTTTTTTATCATCAGAGCTTCGACTTTCTCATTTCCCATCATCTCTATCATGATCTTTCCTGATAGTGACGTTATTCCGCTTCTCTTGAACCCAACCTTATGGCAGGCCTTTAGGAATTTATCTGCAGCTTCAAATGTCCTTGCAAATACGTGTAGGATACAGGATTCTTGCATCAGCCAAACATCGCTCTCAGTATCACATTCTTTTAGATTGCTCCATATATCCTTTGCCTTTACAGGTTGATGGCTTGAGAAAATCCACTTAGAATCTATCTTCTTGTTTGATCTACGTTCAAGCAATGTTATCCTGCCAGCACAACTGCTTGTTGTACAGAAAATATCCTTCGAGTTTATCTCATCAACAAGCTCTCTGATCTCCTTATCTATTGCACCTTTCCTGGACATATCCTCTTTTGATAGGATCTTATCCTTCTCAGCCTTGAATTTCTCAATCTCCTCAAATCTATTCATTATGCTATGTTTTCTGCTATTCTTTATATTGATTACTTATATAATTTGGAAGAATTACTCACTAAGCAATGGTAACAAACCAAAAGATTTAAAAAGAGTAAAACAATCCTACCTATATTATACTATATATTCCATTATAAATTGGGGGTTTGAAAGATGAAAAAATTATTCATGCTATGCATTGCATTGATTGCAATACTATCCATATCATTTGCTTCAGCTTTGAGCACAGATGCTACTGTTGTTATTGGTAGCGACTCACAGGCAGCAAGCGACTATGATGATGATCATTATGGCGTGTATGCTACGAGATCATTGGCTTTTGACACAAATGATACTATATCTATACAAAGTATTTCTCCATCTTCATCATATTATAATGATGCAGATAATGTAGGAGAGAATAATCTTAATCTTTCAATCGATTCCCAGTCCAATGGAGTTATATCATTGAAAGGTAGGATCCCTGAAAGGCTGAGCGCAGTAGACGCAAACGGATTGCCTACAGCATTCAAAGTCGCTGATGTGATCTTTGCTGCTGGAAGTGCAACAGCTACAGTAGAAGTGTATATGCAGCGTGAAAGCAAGCTTGAGTTCAATAAGATCATACTTGTTAATGAAGATAATGAAGAGAAGATCTCAAACGGTGAAGAGATTGATGAGCTAAAGCCTGGAGATTCAGGAACTGTAGAGTTCAAGGTAGAGAACACATATCCTTCAAGGACAAACATCGAGATAGATGATGTTGAAGTCGAGATGAGGGAGACTGGTTCAGATGAGCTTGATATTGACGAATCTGAGAGCATGGGCACAATAGAGGAAGATGACACTGCTACTGAGACTATATCTTATGATATTGATGACAATGCTGATGAAGGTAGTTATGATATACTTCTGATAGTCACTGGTGAGGATGATTACGGCGCTTTGCATGGTGAACAGTACAAGATTGAATTTACAATAGAGAAGGAGAAGGATGATGTCTCATTAGAGAGGCTTGACCTTAATCCAGACTCAATCAATCTATGCGATGATAGGACTGTGACATTGACTGTAAGCATAGAGAATGTAGGCGAAAATGACCAAGATGGTGCAGAGATTGTAGTAGAGAACAATGAATTGAACTACTACAACAAGGTTGATAACATAGAGCTTGATGAAGGCGATGCAACAACCAAACGTTTCACTATAACGGTCCCTGAATCAGCGAATGCAGGAGCTTACAGATTCCTTGTATCAGCAAAGAACGAGGATGGCGATGTTACAGATAGCCAGACAATAGCCTTGCTTGTTAACTCATGCATAGATAGCAATACAAATAGCAATACTGGGAACAACAATCAGCAGATTGGCTCAGCTGGAAATGTGCAAGTTATTGGACCGCAAGGTTCAGGCGTGACAACAGCACAGCCTATCGCAGGAAACATTGACTTCACAGGAAGCAGCAATAGCAAGGAAGATGATTCAGACATCATCTCACTTGCACTTCTTATTGTGTTGTTCATAGTAGTGCTGATGGGAATACTACTGCTAATTTACTTCTTGATCAAGAAGTGATCATATCTTTTTTATATTATTATTATTATTATTATTATTTGAATATTGCTTAAGGTGATCTGAATCTCAAAATCAGGAAGAAGTAAAAAGAAACAGGAAAGGCATAACAAGAAGTTTGGTGCAAAAAAAACCTTCAAGAATAGTTCTGATTATAAGAAAGGTCCAAAACCTAAAAAGCCTGTTGCTCAAGAGAAGTCATCTATACTGCCTACATATGGTTCTAGAAATTATGGTCCAGGTTCTTGGAGAGATGTATTTGACTATGGTACAAGGCACTCATATGATCATCGTGCAGAAGAACCGGTTAATACAGAACCTGGATGGCATCCTAGTATAAAAAATCCTAATGGCTATCATATAAATACTGTTCTTTACATGCCTGATATCAATATAAGCAGCAATCCATCAAACACAAGAAGGATAAAAGGATTTATGCCTTCAGGATATCAGATTGTTATTGACCTTGATGATCATAAAGGAACTAAGCATCCATTTGTGATTACAGGATACAAACCATCCGAGATGCTTTATTTTGGAAGGATGATAAATAAATCAGAGATATCAAATCCAGATTATAGGGAAGAGACAGAAAGATTCCTTAAACAATCTCTTTCTCCGATACAGGATGGGATTAAGAGTTTAGAGCATTCTTTGGGTATTCTTGAGGTTCATCCTGATTCAGATTATGATTTCTTGACACAGCATTTCAATATTGGTCCACGAGGCTCAAGCCTATTCTACAATAGGAGTACTATGGGCTTATCAGGTCTTGATAATCTGCCTTTTGAAGATGTGCTGATAAATGATCTCAGAGAAACCAATCAACAGTTCTCTGAGCTCTACAAACAAGTCATAGATGAGCTTAATTCCAGAAGAGGATAGAAATCTTATTTCTTGATCAATTTCTTTAGCCTTTCGATATAGCCTTGAGCTTCTTTATAATACTGGTCATACTCTGTTCCTGTAATCAAGGATATTTCATTATGGATTATTGATTTTGACAAGCTGTAGAATTTCTTCATTGTCTTGACATATCTCGCCTCTAATTTCCCTTTCTTGACAAAGACAAGGTCAAGTCTGTCAGCTACGTGAGAAGGTGTCTCAGGAGTTATATGATGTGTCATAAGAGCAGCATGGCTTATGTCGATGACACCCCAATATAAGTCTAGCACTGCATGCAATATGTGATTCTTTGAATTCAACATGCTACCCATAGATTTGTTTATATAGATATTTATGGTCTCTTTGCTTGGGGCAACTCTTCCCTGAGCAAGAAGTATTCTTAAAGGTTCGAATAGGCTTATATCATATAACGCAACTCCATCGCGTAATATGTTTATTCCTAATGGATCACCTTTCCTTATATAATCCCAGAAGTTGCTCATCTTGAGTGTTGTGACATGCAATTTCTTGCTTGTATTCCTTATCATCTTCTCAAGGATTACCCTATATGCTTCAACAACTTCAGGGCTAATGGTTATGGTGACATCATCAACAACTACAAGTATATCTATATCATGGCTTTTCTCAAGCTGCCTTGCAGTGCTTCCGAAAAGAACGACGCTCTTGATGAATGAACCGAACTCTTTTACAATCTTTTTTGAGAAATCATAAGCTATGTCAATATCATCCTTTTGATACTTATCCTTGTTAGGATTGCTCTTATGCTCTATCTTGAACTCCATATACTCCCCTATTGAGATAGATACTGGTTAGGGTTATTAAAGATTTATTACTATTTTAGAATGAAAAACCAATTTTTCTATTCAATTGGTCCTAGCACAGGTGGGATCAATAAGTACAATGGGTCTACCATGGTTCGCTTGTCAATTATCCTTTTAACCCTTTCTACCATCTGCATATTTCTCGAAGCCATATAATACTCTAATCTTTCATCAAGCGATAGCTCTAGTGGGTTGAATGTTGAGGGTGAATAGGCCCCATCCTGGCACAATACAAAATGTTCCGTCCTTTCAAGATCTTTTTTTGCTTCAGCTATATTCTCGATATCTAATCTCGCTAACTCACTGTTAGTCTTATGTCCATAATAGCTATAATCATTATCTGGATCATTTCCAAAACTGTTTGTTCTTTCAATTGCAATGATGTCATCCAATAGTTTATTTGCATAGATTATTTTTCTATCGATGAATCTTTTTGCATATTCATATTCTCCAGTATGTTCTGTAAGGGAACATACTGTCTGGACTTGATTGGCGAGCATGTTCAATATTCGAGCCCTGGCATCAATCCAAAAACCATATCTGGTATCACCTTTGCTTTCATGCTTTATGATATATTTCTGTATGATCATTGATCTCTCCAGATCATAGAAAGCTCTTTGGAAATATTCTACAGCGTCGATTATTGACATGGTCCTTTCATATTCCAATCCTTCATCGTAGAATGCACTTGATCTTCTCTCGAAATCTTCAGATTCACTGATAAGGTCATTTATCAGTTGAGATGGAAGTCCTTTTTCAAAGACCTGTATTTTTCCTTTTGTATCTTTTGCAGTCTTGAATTCCCTCTGCATTACCTCGATGAAGTGAGATGCAGAACCCATGAAATAACCGTCACGTTTATAGTATATGGTCTGATCATTATCTTGGTACTTTATCACATCGATCGGGAAAAGCTGACCTCCATTTATTGAGATGAGATTGTCTGAATTAAGATTTGCAAGAAGATTAAATATGCCATTATCTATGCTTGGTATCCCTTTTCTGATCAGGTTTACTATCTCTGTAGAATGCTTCAATGATTCATCCCATGAATCTTTCAATGCTGTCAACTGTAGCATATAATTACCAGGTTGTCCGAACAGTCTTATCTCATTCTGCTTTCTCTGATCAGGATTATCAGTTATACCCATTGATGACCTATATTCTTCAAGTAGCTTACCTATAAGTTTTGAATCGATGTAGTCTAATCCTGAAAACCTGAACTTAATGCTCTTATCATTATGTGCCTCAACAAGTATAGACATATCTGGATGCATCACAGTGACACTTGATACAGCTCTACTCGGTCCACTATTAACATTAGAACTTATGGCCTTTCTTTGCAGTTTCTTCCTTTCTCTCCTGCTTCTACCCATGATAAACTTATTATCTTAATGATTTTTAAAGAATTATATGGTTGAAGATTATAATTTCGAAATCAATATTTCAGACTCTTTTCCAGTCTTCATCTCTTTCATCTTAACTTTTCCAGATTTAGTCTCATCACCGACAACAATAACTTTCTGTGCACCTATCCCATCGGCATAATTGAACTGCTTCCCTAGCTTCTTATCCATCAAGTCTATCTCAACTTTTTTTCCTTTCTCTCTCATATTATTTGCTATCTCAAAAGCTTTAGGTACATATTCCTTGCTTACAGGTGCTACATAATATTCTATCTTCTCGTTCTCATCTTTCCATAACCCTTTATCTTTGAGGAAAAGCTCTATGACTACATCACCCATTGCAAATCCTGTAGCAGGACATGGCTGGCCGCCGAACTGTTCCACCATCTTGTCATATCTTCCTCCACCGAGTATTGCCCTGTATTTACCTGAGCGATCACTGCATTCAAATACGATTCCAGTGTAATATGCAAGCCCTCGTGCAATCTCAGGAGAATATTCTACATATTTTTCTTTTCCCATTGCTTTCAGAAGGTCAAAAACCTCATTAAGTTCCTCCGGTATCTTGTTTGATTCAAGATAATCAAGCAACTCATCTTTCTTGCTTTTGCCAAGGAACTCTAATTCCTTCTCGAATTCTTCAGGGCTTATCTTTGCTTTCTTGTCAATAACTCTAAGCGCACTATCAATATCTTTATCCTTTATTCCTATCTTTTTGAAGAATGATTCAAGACATTCTCTGCTGTTTATCTTTATTACAAAATCTTTCTCTTTCAATCCAAGCCCAACAAGATTGTCTATAGCAAGACTGATGACTTCTGCATCTGCTTGGACTTTATCTGATCCGAAAAGCTCAACTCCAAATTGATAGAATTCTCGCAATCTGCCTTTCTGTGGTTGCTCATACCTCCACATAGGTGCTATATAGTACCATTTTACAGGTTTTGTTATTGCTTTTTGCTTGTCTATGAACATCCTTGTTGCAGGGACTGTAAGGTCAAATCTAAGACCAATCTCCTCATTTGAACGTTTCTCCATAACGAATATCTGGCTTTTTATCTCATCGCCTGACTTTGCAGTCAAGAGCTTCAATTCTTCAACTGCTGGACTGTCTATCTCCTTGAAACCATACCTTTCAGCTGTACTTCTAAGTACTTCAAACATCCTTTTCCTTGGTTCCATTATCTCAGGGTAGAAATCTCGTGTCCCTTTGACTGCTTTATATGCCATATCCTATACTTGCTATTGGTCATTTATAAAATATATTGCACAATATTTATATATGTAAGAATATGACATCTTTAAATGAAAAAATTATTGATCATGTTTTTGATGATGTTAATATCATTGTTTGCAGTATCTTCAGCCGATGTGATAAGCGAGAAGCTTGATCTTTCAGATTATCCTAATTTCTTTGTCAATAACGACAGGCTTGATGTCTCTTTTGTTGTTGGAGAGTTTGCAAAATCTGAAGATGTACTCTCAACTGTTGAGATTGCTAATTCCTTGCAGCACAATCTCCAGGATATAATAGATGAGCAGGATTCTGAATTGTTCCAGATCGATGTCACTGATGATCCTAAAGAGGAGCTGACAAAGCTTTATATGGATGTATTCAACAAGAAGAAGAAGGCAGCAGCTCAGACAATACTTGACACCTCTCTTGATAGGGATAATATCTCTGATATGAACCTTATAGTTGTAGGCGGTCCTTGTGTGAATTGGGTAGCTGCTCATTTCCATGGAGATCCAGAGAACTGTGCAGAGCAGTACACTCCTGGAAGGGGATATATAGAATTATTCAGGAATGGGAAAGGCATAGTAATGGTTGTTGCAGGCTATTCTGCAGAAGATACGCATCATGCAGCTAACATCTTGGCGAATTATGAGGATTATTCTGCAAACTTTGTCGGTGATAAGTTGAAGGTATTCTCAGCTATAATCCAAGAGACTAAGATAGAATAATTGTTTACGATATAGATCTGGTCTATTGTTTTGATCTCTTCTTTCTATTTTTGTTATTACTGCTTCTTATTCTTGATGCTGTCCTGCTTGCATTGCTTTTGTTGGCATTCTCGAAGAGGAATTTCCTCTCATCATAGAACATATTCAGTATCACTATGAACATACCTACTATTAGCGGACCAATTATTATTCCAGCAGGGCCGAACATCAGGATTCCACCTATGACTCCAAACAATACCAGTACTGGGTGTATTTTGCTCCTGTTCGATACTAGAAGTGGTCTTATGAAATTGTCAGAAGAACTTACCAGTATAGCTCCCCAGAATAAAAGTCCTATTCCTTTCCACATCCCCATATTGTCTGAATCAAGTATTGAAGTTATTATTATGTATAATGAAGCAGGGAACCATACAATTCCTGCTCCAAGGAATGGTATCAAAGCGACAAATGCAGTTATGAGCCCCCATAATATAGGCCCTTTCAATCCGAATATCCAGAACCCTATCCCTCCAAGAAAACCCTGTATTGCAGCGACGAGTATGCTTCCATACAGAATGCCTCCTAAAACCCTATTTGTTTGATTGAGCACCTTCATCTTATGCTCTTTGCTTATAGGTATTATCTTGTATAGATGATCGATGAAGCTCTTGCCATCTATCAACAGATAGTACATCATGAATATTATGATAAAGACACTGAGTATGAATTGTGGTATTGCTAGAAGTATTTTCCCGACTGAATTCTTTAATGAGGAAGTTATCGTAGAAGTAAGGTCTCTGAGTGTTGATTCAATCACATTCACTCCGATGAACTTGTTTACATTCTCGCAGAATGTCGTATTCTGTGTACATTCCAATGCATATACAGAATCGATGAAATCAGGATTTGTAACCTTGTTTGCAACGATATAGACTTCACCAACAAGACTATTGATTGCAAGTATAACCGGTATTGTTACGATGAATATGAAGATATAGCAGACAAAGAATGATGAAAGTCTAGGTTTTTTTGTTTTTCCATAGATCCATTTGTATAATGGATATAGAAGATATGTGAAAACAAATCCAAGAAGGACTGTATTGATCAAAGGCCTGAACAGATAGAATAATATTATGCCAAGTATTATGAAACTGACTGCAAAGAATATCAATAATCTTCTTCTCTCGTTCAAATTCTCAACCTCTTTTTATTGGAAACGATAGCAATTGCCAAAATCTCCAAGATATACTAGTATACATATGATTAATATTGAATATATATAAAATTTTGGTTAATTGGATATATCCAGCACAGAACCTTTATATATTAAGGTATATTCGATTTGAATAATGAGTGAAGCAGATTCAGCAAGAAAGAAATTCTACATAACTACAGCTATAGCATATCCTAATGGCAAGCCTCATATGGGTCATGCTCTGGAGATAATCCAGGCAGACTGCCTTGCAAGGTTCTATAGGCTTTTAGGGAAAGATGTATGGTTCCAGACAGGGACAGATGAGCATGGCATAAAGAACTGGCGGACAGCAAAACAGGAAGGTAAGGATATAATGGACTTCCTTGATGCGAATGTGGCAGTCTTCATCGACCTTTACAAGAAGCTAAATATCAGCAATGATTATTTCATACGAACTTCAGACAAGAAGCTTCATTATCCAGGATCACAAAAGCTATGGAAAAAACTTATTGAAGCTGGTGATCTCTACAAGAAGAAGTATACAGGGCTATATTGTGTTGGATGTGAAAGTTTCAAGACAGAGAAAGAGCTTGTCGACGGAAAATGCCCTGATCATCCTACTAGGGTTATAGAAGAGGTTGAAGAAGAGAATTATTTCTTCAAGCTTTCGAAATATAAGGATCAGATAATAAAGATAATAGAATCTGACGAGTATAAAGTAGTGCCTCAAACAAGGAAGAATGAAATATTATCATTTCTTAAGGATGCAAAAGATATAAGCTTCTCTAGGAATAAGGAGGCTCTACCTTGGGGAATACCTATCCCAGAAGATGATGCTCATGTGATGTATGTATGGTGTGATGCATTATCCAATTATATAACTGGTCCAGGATATGCAGGACTGGATGATGAGCAGAAGAACCAATTCAAGAACACATGGCCTTGTGATATCCATTGCATCGGCAAGGATATCCTAAGATTCCATGCAGCATTCTGGCCTGCAATGCTCCTTTCAGCAGGAGTGCAATTACCCAAAGAGCTGTTTGTACATGGCTTCCTACACATGTCAGGAGCTAAGATGGGAAAAAGCACGGGAAATGTTGTTGATCCATTCAAGAATATGGAAGAGTTCGGAGTTGATCCATTCAGGTATTTCATACTAAGCTGCATGCCTATTGACGGAGATGGTGATTATTCTGAAGATCTTATCATAGAGAGGATAAACAGTGAAGTTGTAGGCAATATCTCAAATTTCTGCTATAGGTCATTATCATTCACAAACAAGACATTGAATGATTCCGTTGCTGAGTTTGATAAGAGCAATCCAATCATTAAGCAGATTGAGGATCTATTCATCCAGACAAAAGCAGCATATGAGAAAAGGGACTTTAAGCAGGTAATATCAACAATACTTGAAATATCATCTATAGGTAATAGGTTCATGCAGGAGAATGAGCCTTGGAAGAACAAGGAGACTGCTCCACAGACTATGTCATTATGCCTTAATATAGTGAAGAATCTTGCTATACTGCTTCATCCTATAATGCCTGCTTATGCTGAAGAGATCCAAAAGCAATTGAACCTTCCTCTTGAGAAATTATCATGGGATAATCTTAACTTTGAGTTGACTAATCATAAGATTGGAAAAGGAGAGATAATCATCAGGAAGGTTGAGAAGAAGGAAGTGCTGAAATATCCTGCAAATCTCAAGGTAGCTGAGATAAAGGAAGCGAAGCTGCATGATGACAGCGATAAGCTTATAGTCCTGCAGATTGATATTGGCGAGGACAATCCACGACAGCTTGTTGCAGGTCTGCAGAAGTACTACAAACCAGAAGATTTGGTTGGGAAGAAAATAATTGTTGTATCAAATCTTAAACCTGCAAAGCTAGGTGGAAAGCTTAGCCAGGGAATGCTCTTGGCAGCATCAAGCCCTGATGATAAGGAAGTCATCCTCATCGAGGTGGATGGTAAGCCTGGTGGTCAGGTGAATTGTGGAAGTCTTGAGAGTGATACTTCTGAGTTGAAGATAGATAATTTTTTCAATATTCCTTTAAAAATCAAGGACAAGAAGATTCTAGTAGAGAAATTCGGAAGTAACTTGATTCTTAACGGAAAAGAGATAACTGTTGATGTTGCTGATGGTTATACAGTCGGATGATCCAAGAAATATTTTTCTTAAAAATGATCACAATGCTTTGTAATCTATGGTTGCATTCTTCATAGATTCCTTAAGGTTTTTTATTGATTGTTTTGGATCATATCCAGTCTGGAATCTAAGCTCAAGTTCTACCCATTCTCCATCCTTCTCGCTTAATGCAACAAACTGCCCCATCATAGTAAGGATAGACTTCGCATTCACTTCAACTCCACTCACTGGATTGTATAGAGTTACATCTCCATCATATGTATTTGCTGCTTTTGCGACAACACCAGCAGGCCTTACATGGAATTTTCCGGATTCATCATTCATCTTGAATCTATGGACATATTCATTTGTGTCAGCTTCATGTTCATGCCCTATTATCTCTGCAAGCCCTTTATGTTTATCGCTACCTTCATGTATTGCTTTGTAGGATCTATTCTTATCTCCTGGGAAGCTTTCCAGATCCTGTGCATATAGATGAACTGCGTCTCCTTTCTTTAGGTCTAATGCTTGCCATACCATAGAATCCCTGACATCAAAAAGAATCCCATTAGGATACATCTTTGCTGAACTTACATATGCCTTAAGACTCATGTTCTCCCATGAATATGCAGCAGCTCTTAACTCTTCAAAATCTATCTTATGGCTATTGATATCAACTATTGTCTTTTCATGATATTTATCATCCTTTTCAAGTATTTCCTGGATGATTGTTGAAAGCCCATAACCTGTTATTGGAGCATTTAGCATAGTGCTATAACCTGCCATCTCAACCATATTCTCAGCCTCTAATAGCATCTGTATAGCAGAAAGCTCATGGATATTTGGAGCAGTAGCAGCTTCAGGGATATCTGGAGTGGCTATGGCTTCATCTATCTTTTTCTGAGCCTCTTTCTTTATCTTCTCTTCAAGGGCTTCCATGCCTTCCTTTAGCTCTCTCAATTTTTGCGTGAAATATATGTCATACATAGTGCTCAAATAGGTTCGGTTTAGGTTTGTTTAAAAATGTTTCGGTTGTTACCACCTTTAAGTAACAATTAATAACATAGATCAATCAATTCAGAACTCAAACTTAACAACATCCCTATATATCTTGTTCATGCAGTTGACTATCTTCTCTTCAAGCTCCCTATCTTGGGTGGCTTTCCTTATCTGGTTCATGCAATCAACCATCTGCCTGAAAAGGCGTATATAATCCCCCTCTTGGTATTCAGAATATTCAGACAGTTCTTCAAATTCGCATCCATTCGCCCATGCATTTATAACTTTCCATAGGTCACGGATTGCCTTGACGTTCAATTCCTTCTCTATTATCCTGTTCTGGATGACTTTTCCTGCAAGCCATTGGTATTTCTTGTTCTTCTTATCGAAATAGAAACTGTCGCTTCTCCTGAACTCATAGACGATGGATGCAATCAATACGCACATCTCATTCTCTGTCAGTTGTTTATGGATGCTTCCTGAGAATAATTCTGTAACAAGAAGTTCATTGGAGTATATCTGCGTAGCGAATTTACCTTTATCTGTAAGCGTATCATCTTCATTGATATATTTGAATTTCTTGAGTCGTTTTACAAGATTGTTGAATCTTGCCTTTATCCTTATCCCTACATCATCCCTCTTCTTGATGAAATAATCAAAATTGCTTTTCAAGATTGTATCAATCTCCTCTTCATTGTAGTTGTTCACCATGTTAAGGACAGTATTTGGCTCTAGCCTGAACTGGCTTATGATTGGCTCGCTGTCTGATGATATCAGTTCAAGGATCTTAGGAAGTTCATTTCTTCTCTCAAGCATGGATATGACAAATCCTTCTTTGTCTATTCCTCTTCTTCCTGCACGTCCTGCCATCTGGAAATACTCTTTTGAACGCAGAAGATTGAATGTTACTCCATCATATTTGACGAGGCTGCTGAATGCTACGCTCTTTGCTGGCATGTTTATCCCAACTGCAAATGTCTCGGTTGCGTATAATACCCTTATTATCCCTTGTGCAAAAAGCTCCTCGACAACCTCTTTCAATGCTGGCAAAAGTCCTGCATGATGGACGCCTATTCCTTTCTGCAGCACATTACGCAAAAGTTTGACGCTCTCAAGATAACGATACTCCTCTTTCACTTCCTGGTTGAATAATCTGATGACTTTCTGTTTCTCTTCTGGTGTAAGGAAATCGTTCTTGTATGCAAGCTCTTCTGCCTTCTCTTCACATCCTCGTCTTGAGAAAGCGAAGAATATGCACGGGAGCTTACCTTCCTGCTTCAATATCTTGACAAGCTCAGAATGCTTAGGGACTTTCGGCTTCTCATTTGATTTCTTGCGTTGCCTTTTCCTTCTCATTATCTTATAATAATCAGGCATCTGGTTGTTCTTGCTCAGCTCATTCGCTTGCTGCGCAGTTATGACGCCATAATCCACATCATATAAGAAATGTGACAAAGGAACTGCTCTTTTTTCGTATGTCACGACTTCGACCTCATGATCCTTTATTGATGCGATCCAATCAGCGAATTCTTTTGCATTAGGGATTGTTGCAGAAAGGCATAGTACACGTATATCATTAGGAGCAAATATAATCGATTCTTCCCATATCGTTCCTCGTTCCTTGTCTGACATGAAATGTATCTCGTCGAATATCACATAAGCGATAGTCTTTATTATCGGATCATTTGTCATCAGCATGTTCCTGTAGATCTCTGTCGTCATTATTATCAGATGTGCTTCGGGATTGATGACGACATCACCAGTCATTATTCCTACATTCTTCTCTCCATATTCAGCCTTGAAATCCCTGTATTTCTGGTTGCTTAATGCTTTGATAGGAGCAGTGTAGATTATCCTCTTGTTGAGATTCTTCCATTTATTGATCGCATAATCTGCGATAAGTGTTTTTCCTGTTCCAGTCGCTGCACTAACTACGACACTGTGGTTCTTCTCGATTGCTTCGACAGCCTTTACCTGGAATGGGTCAAGAATGAAGTTTTTGAACTTGACTTGTGTATTTTCTTGCATGATAACTCCTTATGACGTAGCTTTATATGTTTATCTGTATCTTTGTATAATTCATATTTTGATTTCTATCAAATCTTATTCCTGACTTCAACACCATGCTTGTTTGCGAACTGCTCAGCAAGCTGTGTATAGATGTGATGCTTGTCTCTTGTAACGATATCAGAATTCATCTTTACAGCCGTTGCATATAATACTGCATCACTAGGATCAGGCACGATGTTGAGTATCTCAGGGTCTATATCCTTAACATAACTCAACTCTCCATCCTTATCTCCTGGAAAAACAGGTATGTCAACCACAGTAAGATCTTCATGCTTAAGAAATCTCTTTATCCCTTCCTTGACTTTCTCTGGAAGCTTGTGTTCTATATATAATAATTCAGCAAGATTGAATGATGTTATCCCTATTCCTGGTCTTTTCAGCCTTGCAATCTTCTCAGGGTGTTCAAAATGATGCACGAAAGCGCATGTGTCGATCAATGTTATGCCTTCTGCTTGACTAGGCAGGACTTTTGTGATGTTATTTATTGCTTCTTCCATTATTCATACCTTTTATTTCTTCTTTAAAAGGATTGTTGACAATAATATCATGCTTCCTCCAATAAATGTGTTTAGATCAATCTTTTCTTGGAAGAATATTATTGCAAGTATTATAGCAGCAAGCACTTCTACATACAAAAGTGTTGATGCTGTTGATGCTTTGATGTGTTTTAATGCCTTAAAAAATAATCCGAATGCAACAAGACCGACCATTATTGCATAAAAAATTGCAATAGGTAATTGTATTGCTGTAGGCGGAGTATTGATAAATATGAATGGGAGGAAAACTACTGCACCAACTAAATTCTGGTAGAATAATGTATTAATTGAATCATAACTCTCTCTTTGCTTTTTGAATATTACAACTGTGATTGAATAGATGAAAGATGATGCTAACATTGCAGTAATACCTATAAGATCATTCTGTCCAATAACCCACCCATTATCATAATATATGAATATAATTCCTATGAATGCAAGCAATGTCAATCCAAGATTCCTGAGTGAAACTTTTTCTTTCAAGAAAGCTATACTGAGTATGTAAACAAAGATAGGGTAGGTATATAATACTATTATTGCATTTGTTATTGTAGTAAACATTATTGCTACAAAATACAATACCATTCTTACAGAATTCAATAAAGATGCCCAGATGAGTGGTTGGTTAGGTTTTACAATCTTTTGTTTGCTAAAAAAGAACCATACTAATAGAAATAGTGTTGGTATTCCTAATCTGATAAATGTCAAAGAAGTAGGTGGCATCGCAAGATATTTTATTACAGCAGCTGCGCCTCCAAATATAAAACCAGCAATAAGGACTTCAATTACTGGACCAGGTGTTATCTTATCTTTCATTATTCATCCTTATCATCAACTGTAAAAAAAGTAGAATTATGAACATCAAAAATACCTAATCTTGCACCTGCATCCAACCATCCATGTGCATAATTCAAAGCAGCGAATGCATTTACATAATCCTCTTTCCCTTCAAAGTGTTTTGCATCTGATACATACCTTTCAATCATATCAAGAAAATCTTCTCTCTGATTAACAAGTTCGGTCCTGTTGCCAGATTCCTTAGCCATTCTCAAGGCTGTTTCTGTAACTTCAAAGTATTTAGATAATTTCTCTTTACTAATTTCCTTCATATTACTACTAATTTTTTCAATATTGAAAAAGGTTGTGATATTCAATTATTCCATAAATAAAATAGTATAATTAATTTTAATATTTAATAATTATTTATTTTAAATTAAATTTTAAAAAAGAATATTAAACTCGTTTAATATCTATTTAGTTTTCATTTTTATATTATTATATTTTACTTAATTTAATTTAACAACTAATTTACATATTTCTATACTAAGAATAATTTTTAATAAACTAATTTAGAAAAAACTCTTCCAAAAACGAAATATTTATATATATTAATATACAAAATACTACACAATGTCAGATTTAGGCAAGCTATTAGATCCGAAATTGCAGAAATTGCTTAGAGTTCTCTATGCGAATAAATCCAATCTTTACCATATAACAAAATTAGCAAAAGAGGCTGATGTGCCTGCTGCTACGACATTACGTCTGATAAAAACACTTCTTGATGCTGGAATAATAAAAGCGCATCCTGTTGGAAAGCTCAAGATCTATCAATACTATTACTCTGAGGAGAATGAAAAGCTTATGGGGTTACTGAAATGAGAAAACGCAACTTCACGATGATCATGGTATTCTGGTTATTGCTAGCTGCAAGCGTATTCCTATTCGAATTCCAGATGACAGGCTTTGCAGTCAGAAGCCAAGTTGCAACCCTATCTGCAGATACAGAGATAACTCCTGATGCACTTGAATCATTGAACAATCTTAGGGAAGATAATTATATAGTATCGCTTGAAGACTATGATGGGGACATAGAAGACATCTATAAGGTGTTACCTGGTTCAGAAATCAAAGAGCTAAAGATAATAAATGCAGTCGCTGTCAAGGCATCGACTCAAGAGATAGTTAAGATCTCTGGTGATGCGAACATAACGAAGATCAGGAAAGAAAGGCCCATTGTCCTCCACCGGAGCTCTGTGCTGAACCAACTCAATATCACATCAATAAGGAATGATGGCCCATCTGATTATAATATGACTGGTCAAGGAATAAGGATCGGCATAATAGATACAGGAGTAGATTACACCCACCCAGAATTCAATTGCACCCCTGGTGAAGCAGGATGCTTCATCAAGCGTTCTGTATCTGCTGTCGACGATGCATACTCAGTAGTGCAGAGAGAAGCATCAGTAGAGAGATTCTCTGACAACAGCTATGTCAAGATTCTTGACCTTTCATCAGGGAATAAGACGATAGGATTTCGGATATTTGGAAACTACACAATACATTCAGCGACCTTTGTACTTAACGATACTTCAGCTGATCTATCAATGAATGGAACAGCATTATCCTCTGCAAGCATCGTTGATATGTCATCATTGCTTTCATCAGAGGATTGCTTGGATGATGAATGCTACTTTGAGATAGAACTATCAGGAGATAGCATTGTACAGATATCTGATCTTTCAATAGATTACTCATTCGACAAATATCAACATTCAGGCATAGGCACTGACTATGATGGACATGGTACTCAGATTTCTGGAATAATTCATTCAACAATACCTGATGCTGAGTTATATGTATACAGCTTCTTCGATGAGAGTGGAAGCGCAAATGAGGCAGATATGATCGCTGCACTTGAGCTTGCTTATTATGATGATCTTGATATATTGAGCATGAGCGTCGGTGTTGCAGATGACGGCACTTGCGATTATGAAGAGCTTGAGTCATTGCTTCAGAGATTCTATGACAAGAATACACTGCTCGTCGCTGCGTCAGGGAATACTAGGTCTGCTTATATAACCATACCTGCATGTTTTGATAATGTTGTAGCTATAGGGTCGACTGATGATGATTTCGTAGCTTCTGATTATCACAGCTATCTAGGGAATAATATTGAATTTGCAATGCCGGGAGAGAACATAAACACGACTAATATCACAACAGATCCAACTCTTTATACAGATGATGTAGCATTCGGCACATCATATTCAACTCCTTTTGCAGCAAGCATGTTTGCAATGGTGATGGAGAAATACAAGGGATCTACAGGAAAGGATATGCTCCCTCATCAAGTACGGAATTTCTCTGCAGCATATGCAAGAGACATCTATGTAAATGGAAAGGATAATCTTACAGGCTATGGAGTATTGCAGGCAAGCTATCTGATGTCAAACATGTCCAGTGTCAAGGTATTCGCTGATAAGGAAACACCTTCAGTATCTCAATCAAGCAACTCTTTGACATTGGACCTGACATCTACACAATCAACCACAGCGACTATATCTGCTGATGCAATAGATGTGAATGGTGATATATTGACAGTTCTTATTGATGGGCAATCTTCAAAGACAATTGAACTGCCAGAAACAATCTACATAGATGTGCTTACTTCAAACCTGAGTGATGATCCAACTCCTGGGACATATTCCACTTCAATCGAGATAGATTATGGCGACAAGACATTAGTGTTACCATTGAATTTTGCAGTACAAGGGAACCTTATTGGACATGATTATGATGTAGGTTATTTCAGTCTGTTCGAGAAACTGCATGGTGATTATGAGATTGCATATTATATGGATTACCATGGTCAGCCAGCAAGTGATATCTACAATTATGAATATGCATTCAACAGTTGGACTAGGAACAGGCTTGATTTCCAGAATATAACCAATGGCACTTATGAGATCAACTCTGTGTACAATGTTGGGGATTATTTCTATCCTATATTGAAAGTAGATAACTCATCTCTCTCAAATATCAGCAGTTATTATATTACGATAGTCGGTCCTTCTGATAGTGAGACACTGATGAACAGCACACCTTATGCGAATGCTGTAAACCAATATGATCCAAACATATACTACCTATTCTCGCTGTATCCAAGCGATATAACCAGCGTCGAGACGTTATCATTTGAAGATCCAATCCTTGATACTAATATGTACAAATTCCTGGAGACTGGAACATATACTGTGAAGACATATGCTGATATAGGCTCATCAGATGTTTTGTTGGAAGAGAAGACACTTACTGTACTGGACAATCTATCAATCGAATTCGATGATGAGGTCATAGAAAAACGATCATCAGAAGAACTTGACCTGAAGATAAGGGATAATAGGAGAGTTATCTCTGGATTGAACATTGATCCGAATCATACTCCTAATCTTGATGGCATTACCGATCCACTTGAATATCTATCATATAACTCAACATACTACGGTGATTCATCATTCAGCATAACTGTTGACGGAGATCTTATTGACTCAGGATTGGTCAATTCATCTACTGACATTGATTCAAGTTCTATAGATGAAGGGGTATATTTGTTTGAATTGAACTATTCCTCAGGAGACAATTCAGGCAATTTGACAAGAGAGCTGGCAGTATTGTATCCTTTAGAGGTCACAATTGTAGGTAGTGAGGACGAACTTTCAACTTCATCCAATCTTTCATACTTGATATATGTCAATAAATCAGATGGCTTAGTCCTGAATGGTTCAACTTACACTATTATAGGATTCTATAGCTATTGTGATATCGATATTTCAAATTATACAGCTAACCAGTTGACTGATTTGGATAAGGCATTCTATCCTATAATCTCATTGCCGACAGATTCACCAGTATCAGAATCATGCACATTATATGTATATGCTGAAGGCAGCTATGAAGAAGATGATGAATATATTTACAGAACACTCAGCTCTGCAAATTTCACTATACTGGGAGTCACACCTAACATAACTATAACCCAATCTTTAGACGACAGCAAGGTATATCTTGGAGAAGACTCATCTCTGACAATTAACTTGTCAAACTCTAATATTACTGGTTTTGATGGACAATTAAAAGTTAATATATACAACTCAACAGGATCAAAGCAGTTGGCATCACAATCAATCTCCTTAGATGAATCACAGAATAAATCCTATCTGTTCAGCGTGGATTTTGATGAGGCAGGAACAAGCATAATAGAGACTATACTGAATAATTCTGCAATATACGAGTCAGATAATCTTACAGTCACAGTCAACTCTGGATATATCACTTCATCAGCCACAAAGAATCTGAGTGAGGTCCACATCAATGATTCAGTCAAGGTAACTATAACATTGAAGAATAACAACAATGAGGATGCTGATGTGACTCTATCTTTAGATTCTTACTCAGACAACCTTGACCTTGAGTCAGGTTCAACTTCTGAGAAGACTATTCCTTCCTCTGGAACAGATACATATGTCTATGAATTGACTGCTGATGAATCTGGTTCAGCCTCATTAAATTTCACGATATATGCAGAGAATCTAGAGCAGGACTTTGAATACAAATTTACGATAAATCCAGGTGTACTGCATAGGATAAACCTGACTGATTCATTCAAGAAATATGAGATAGGATTGAATGATACATTGACTTTCATGGTAGATGATAACTGCACTGAGGTATATGATACTTGCAATGATATGTGCGATGTTGCGAATGACACATGCAAAGATTCATGTAGGTATGACTGGGATTCTGCAAAGGATGAATATAGCTTGTGCAAGAATGAATGCAATGTAAAATATGATGATAGTGATGATAGGAGCGATTGCAGAGATGAGTGCAAGGATGATCGTGACGATGCAGAAGAGGAATATAATGAGTGCAATGATGAATGTCGTGATGAAGCACTTGACTGCATGGACATATGCTATGAGGATTATGATGAATGCACTTCAGATGCAGTAGATGTAGAAGTCACTGCTCTCCACGAAAGGGATGATGAAGAGATTGAGCTGGAATTTATAGGCGAAGATGATTTCACGATCAACCTAGAGGTTGGTGATGAAGAATTCCTTGATCTTGATGACGATGGAATGGACGATGTCCATATATTATTATATGATTTGATCGAAGATGAAGATTATACTTGTGAAGATGATTGCAAGGATGTCTATGATGAAGAGAAGCAGCTTTGCACAGATGTATACAACAACGAATGCGTCCCAGAATGTGACAGCGATACTGACTGCAAGGATGATTGCAGGGATGATAGGGATGATTGTAGAGAGGACTCAGATGATAATTATGATGATTGTCTTGATGAGTGTGAATTAGTCTACAGTGATTACGAGATAAAGATAAAACGTATGGAAGAGATAGAACCTGAGATAATAATCCCTCAGATCAATCAGTCAATCAATGGAACAAACAACACCAATTCCACTAACGAGAGTATACCTGTGGATCCTGATCCATTACCTCAGCCTGACCCTGATCCGATCCCTGATCCATTGCCTCAGCCTGAGCCAGAACCTACTCCTTTATGCAGCGTAGCAAGGCTTGACCTCTGTACTGCACAGTCAAACTGTGAATTGAATGAAGGATATTGGTATAGCTCAAAATGCAATGCGAATCCTCAACCAATAATTGAGCCTGATGAGGAAGAGCCTAAGAACGGAGGCAATATCTGGCTTGTGATATTAGTGATAATGATTGTGCTTGGATTAGGTGCAGGTGGCTTCATCTATCTAAGAAGCACTACAAATGCAGAAGATCAATTCGGTCCGAACGCAAAACGTGAGCAGTTGATGGACTATTTCATGAAACAGCTCGAGAAAGGTAACAACCTTGAATACATAATAAAGGCATTGAAGAAGCTTGGATGGGACGCTGCGATGGTAGATGAAGTTGCTGTCGAGATATCTAATGATACGACAAGGCAGATGGCTATCCAGATAGTGAAATTCGCAAATGAATATAGCGTTACTGATCCTGAACAGATACAACAGAGGTTTCAGCAGTATGGACCGGAAATAGTGAACATGGCCTTGAATGAGATGATGAAACGGAGATAAATAAAAAAGAAAATGAATTCAGCAAAAAGTAGAATATTATTTTTCTTATTACTTATATTGCTAGCCCTGCCTCTATCATTTGCATTCTCAGGAGCAGGCTCAGGAATAAGCGGAGATCCTTATCAGATCACAGACTGCGATGAATTGCAGGAGATGAATAATGGTTTGAGTTCATATTATCAGCTTCAAAACGACATAGATTGTTCAGATACAATAAACTGGAACTCTGGGGCAGGATTCATACCTATAGGGGCTAACAGTCCATATTTTTCAGGTAACTTCAACGGACAGAATTATACGATATCAAGCCTGTATGTGTTCAGGACTTCAAACTATGCAGGATTATTTGGTAGGGCTACTTCAGGAGCTGTTTTGGAAGATGTTAAATTATCTAACATAACAGTAACAGGTACGAACTATGTAGGTGGATTGGCTGGTTATATCTATACAACATCTTATGTTAACAATACTGGTGTTGAGAATGGAACAATCACGGCAAGCACAGGTTCTGCTGGTGGGTTAGTGGGTTACTCATATAGTTCATATGTGCATAATTCCTATTCTAAAGCCGATGTAATTGGGACAGGTGCGGCTGACAGGATAGGTGGGCTCATTGGAACTGCATATGCTAAAGAGATAGTTTGGTCATATGCAACAGGTTCTGTTTCAGGAGATGACAGGGTAGGTGGTCTTGTTGGAGAGCCATCAAATGTTAATATATATGATTCCTATGCAACTGGAAATGTATCTGGAACATCTTATGTCGGTGGTCTTACTGGAATAAATCCTGTTAGCTACAACACCTATTCTACTGGATATGTTACTAATACTAATTATTTATCAGGAGGTTATAGTGGGCTTGCAGCTACTAGCGGTAATTCTAACAACTATTGGGACACATATACATCAGGATTTGCAGTCACTCCTGGGAGTTATGCAACTGGAAAAAATACTTCAGAGATGAGAAATCTTGTGACATATTCAGGCTGGGATTTCTCGAATGTATGGGACATCAATATTTCTCTGAATAAAGGATATCCTTATCTAAGAAATCTAGTTGATTCCTATGATATTATACCTGTAACGACAGAGTTTGTTACTAATTACACAAGCACCTCTGCTATTTTACGTGGAACTTTGCGTATTGAAAACAGGAATGTCTCATTCCAGTACAGGGTAAAGGGTGGTTCTACCTGGACAAATACTTCAAGCAGTGAACAGTCATCAACTGGTGAATTTACAGAAGTGTTGACTACACTAACACCAAGGACAGCTTATGAGTTCAGGGCAGTTGTCGATGATGGAACAACTTACAGTTATGGTGATATCTATTATTTTTCTACAGCTTTCTCTGGTGGACTAGGTACATTTGACCAACCATACCAAATCTCTACAGTTTACCAGCTGCAGGATATGGAGGATCTTCCAGATTGTCATTATATCTTGATTCATGATATAGATGCAACTCCAACAAATCCTAGCAAAGGAAGTTATAATGGAACAGAATGGCCAGGTTCAGGATTCAGACCAGTAGGAACAACAACTGATCGTTTCAGGGGTTACTTCAACGGATCAGGCCATGACATTAATGGTCTTTATATCTCAAGGTCAAGTGATTATCAGGCATTGTTTGCAGTTGCTGGAATGGGTGCAACATTTAGAAACTTCACTATGACAGACGTAAGTATAACAGCTAATCAATACGCTGCAGGTATGGTTGGAGTATTGTATGGTGCGACCAATCCAAATGATGAAGGAATATTCAATGTTAGGGTTACAGGAAATGTTACAGGAACTCAATATGTTGGATTATTGGCTAGTTACGTCTCTCATGATAATAATGTGACATATATCTCCACTGAGGGAATAGTCACTTCTACAGGCTTATATGCTGGAGGAGCAATCGGTAGATTATATAATGGATATCTCTCTTATTCCTATTCAAAAGCTAATGTCACATCAACAACAAGTTATGTAGGTGGTTTAGTAGGTTCAACATATGCAAGGCAGGTGACAAACTCTTACGCTTCAGGAAATGTTGTTGGCGATCAAAGGGTAGGCGGACTGCTTGGAGAATCATCAAGTTCAACAATCATTGATTCTTATGCAACAGGTAATGTAACTGGTGGTACATATATAGGTGGTTTAGTCGGCCTCGGTGGTATTTTCTACAATACCTATGCAACAGGATATATTACAGAGACTTCTGCTCAATCCGGTGGACTGGTTGGTTCAGGTCCTACAGGAGGGAATGCAAATAATTATTGGAACACTTATACTTCTGCAAAGGCAGCTTCTCCAGGAAGTTATGCAACAGGAAAGAATACGACTGAGATGAGGAATCTTGTGACATATTCAGGATGGGATTTCTCAGGCACATGGGATATTGACACCTCTTTGAACAAAGGTTTTCCATACTTGAGGGATCTGATTGATTCCTATGACATAATACCTGTAACTACAGAGCTTGTTACAAATTATACAAGCACTTCAGCAACATTGCGTGGTACTCTAAGAGTGAGCAATAGGAATGTATCATTCCAGTATCGCGCTTTTGGAAGTTCAACTTGGACAAATACTACAAGGACTGAACAAGCCTCAACAGGTGAATTTACGGAAGTGTTGACTACACTAACTCCAAGAACGACATATGAGTTTAGAGCTGTTGTTGACGATGGTACAACATACAACTATGGTGATATCAATAAGTTCTCTATTTCATTCTCAGGGGGTTTTGGAACAGTAACCGAACCATATCAGATTGAGACCATCTATCAACTTCAGGATATGGAGGATCTTCCTGATCGTCATTACATATTGATTGATGACATCGATGCAACTGCAACAAATCCTAGCAAAGGAAACTATAATGGAACAGAATGGCCGGGTTCAGGATTCAGGCCGATAGGAACAACAACTAATCGTTTCAGAGGGTACTTTGATGGTTCAGGTCACGATATTAATGGGCTTTATATCTCAAGGTCAAGTGATTATCAAGGGATCTTCGGAGCTGCTGGAATGGGAGCAATATTCAGGAACTTTACCATTACTGATGCTAGTGTAACAGGAAATCAATATACCGGAAGCTTAATCGGAATATTGTATGGTGCATCATCAGACGCTAGTGAAGGAATCTTCAATGTTGGAGTAACAGGAAATCTTACTGGAACAACTAATGTTGGTCTGCTAGCAGGATATACTTCTAGTGATAATAATATCTCATCGTCCTATGCAATAGGCCAATTGTCAACGACAGGTGGTTATGCAGGAGGTCTTGCAGGTAGGATATATAATACATATGTATTGCAATCTTATGCAAAAGTAAATGTTACTGGAACTGCCTCAACAGATAGAGTCGGTGGTCTTCTCGGTTCAGCATATGCACGAGAAGTACGAGAATCATTCTCAACAGGAAGTGTATATGGTAATCAGAGAGTAGGTGGATTGTTAGGGGAATCATCAAGTTCCTCTATATATAATAGTTATTCTACCGGAAATGTTACAGGATCAAGATACGTAGGAGGTATGTGCGGTATAGGTGGTTACTCTTATTGGTCCTATGCTACTGGTTATGTGACTGGAGGTCTTGATACTGGCGGATTTATAGGTGCAGGTCCAAGTAATTCCGTAGGCACTCCGGAAAGTTTCTGGGACACTGAAAGTTCAGGACAAGCAACATCTACTGATCCTTATGGCGAGATAACTGGAAAGACTACATCAGAGATGAAGACACAATCAACATTCACAGATGCAAGCTGGGATTTCACGAATGCATGGGCAATGGATACAAATAATGTCACAAACCTTGGTTATCCTTATTTCCAATGGTATGTAAATACTAACGCAGATGCACCTTCACTGACGATATCCTCACCTCAGAACCAATCATATCTAAACTATACGAATGTAAGTTTCATCGCAACAGTGACAGAAGACATTGCATTGCAGAACTATACTTTAACAATATGGGATAGCACCAACAGTACCGTTACATCTTCATCATGGAACATTACAGGAACATCAGGGACATTGAATCAATCATATGTTCTTTCAGAAGGGAACTACACTTGGAATTATTATATATGTGACAATACAGGTAATTGTGTAGAACAGAACACTTCAATAACTATTGACCTTACTATTCCTCAAGTAGATTTCTCAGCAAATAATCCAGTTAACGATACAGGAAGCTCAGGTTCTTTCACATTGAATACGACTATATCAGAAGCATATCTCAGGAACATAACCTATTACTTCAATGGCACTTATACAAAATTCAGATACAATGGAACAAACGTTACAAATCTGACCTCTATTGGTTCAGGGATAACTGATGCATCATGGTCAATAGATGATGATGGAAGCGATTATTATTTCACATTGATCCAGACAAATCTGCAAGCAGCAGGACAATATGAATATTACATCAATGTCACAGATGAATCAGGAAATATTAATCAAACAGAGACAAGAATAATAAAAGGAAATACAGATCCAGAAGTGACGAACATATCACATGATCCTAGTTCTGAAGCACTATTGGATGTAGGGACAACAGTTAACATATCGGTTATTGTAACAGATAATGAAGGAAACCCTGATACTGTAATATTACAATGGAAGAATAATTCCGATCCATGGAGCAATGCAATAAACGTAACAATGACAAATACAAGTTATGGCGTAACCTCTAATTATTATGCAACTATTGTTCCGCAGACAGAAGGCATCCATACCTACAGGATGATCGTGAATGATACGATAGATGGTTCATCTACTTCAAACGAGACCAACCTTTCAATATTCTGGGATTGCACATGGGATGTGACTCCTAGCAGCATAGGTACTTTCTTCGGATGGGGAACAACAGAAGATACAGGAAATATCACTTTGATGAATACTGGAGACAGCCAGTTTACTAATGACAACTGCACTCTTGATCTTGCAGTTACACATAATTTAGGTTCCTCCCGTGTCCTTATAGATGGGAATCAGAAGCCTGAATTCTATGAAGTGCCTGCAGGTACAAATACTACAATAGACCTTACTACATTATTCTTGCTAGAGAAGATACAGGATGATCTAGTAATGACTATAACTGATCTTGGTGCAATGTCTTCAAATTCAAGCAATACTGTTACTGGTACGCTTATCTCTACGATAGGTGGCCCATATTTATACATCGACCCAGATACATTAAGTTATCCTGCATACATGTTCATGGGTGCCAATAGGCAATATCAGGTTGCAGCTTATTTCGTCAATGGTGTTGGTGATGGGAACATATCAAATTCAGCATATAACGTATCATTCAATTGGTCTGTACCTGGTATATTCGAAGTAGCATCTGCAACTGCAAGCTCATATATAACGAGCACTGATCCAGTAACATGGGATACAAATACTGTTAATCTATATTACAACAATGTGAGCAATAGTTCTAACATATACAATAATCTTACTCTAGAATTTAATGAATCAGTACTTGCTTCTCTAACGAACCAGACGATAACATTGAACATAACTCTTATGGGTTACAATCTCTCAGGAGATATTGTTGAGGATGCAAACGGAAATACCACCCTTACTTATACAGTGGACATACCATTGTTCTGCGATCCAGTGGTGGATGGGATACTTGTAGAGGCGTGCGGACAGGCAGATGGCGATTATGAAGAAGAGATAATAATAATCAATAATAATCAAGAGGAAGAAGACACACGTGGCGGTGGAGGAGGCGGAGCTGGAAACGGAGAGAGAATCTCAATAACAGATCTTTCCGATATCCAGCGTGAAGCACTTTTCCAGACAAGTGAGATATACGAATTAGTACGTGGAGAGAATCAGACATTCATCCTTACAGTTGAGAATGCTTTCAGTGGTAGGATGGATGAAGTGACGATGGAACTTTCGGGATTCCTTGACCAATATATTGATATCTACCCTAAGACACATAAGTCAATAGGTATAAATGATAGCTTAAACTATACAGTAAGCATAAATGCCCCAGAGTATTTCACTGATGGAAACTACGAACTTCTCTTTGTCATAAGAGGCGTAATCAACAATACGAAAGAATTCGGCAACAGGACATTGTATAGATATAGTCCTATCCAAGAGCAGAGGACCATTGAGCTATACATCGTACCTATATCACGTTCTGATGCAGAGGATCTCATCAAAAATTCCTCCTTCCTTTTATCAGAGCTTCAAAGGTTTGGATATAATACGATAAAGTTAGAACCATTGATGCAGATGCTTGACCAGTTCTTCGATGAAAGGGATTATTCAGAAATTATAGATACTGAAGCATTAATGCAGGAGAATTATAATGATGCATTAGAATCAGATTCGCTTCTTGCTGAAGTTAGGAACAGCATATCTGATGCGAATGATCGTGGACTCAAGACAGCAGAGACAGATCGTCTCGTGCTTCTTGCTCAGGCAGCACTGGATCGTGGAGAGTTTGAACTTGCATTGAAACGAGCTAATGATGCGAAATTCTATCTTGCTCTAGAAGTAGTTGGGAAATTTAATGTCTGGAATTTTATTCAAAGGAATTGGCACTTGCTGTTGCTCTCTTTCATTGCATTGCTCTGCATAATGTTCATCTTTGCGATATCCATGAGATACTTTCTTCTACAAGAAAAACTTAAAGTTCTGCATAAGGAAAGTCATATAGTCCTTGGCCTGATCAAGGAAAGCCAGATTGAATGCTTTGAGAAAGGGAAGCTCAGCATGGAAGAATATATGGAGACAATTACAGAATACGAGACAAGGCTGAACAAGATTGTCCAAGCGATAATAACAAATGAGACGACTCTTGCGAACCTTACTAAAATCCTAGGCAATGAGGAGAAGCGCTTGGTAGACGAGAAAGAACGTATCTTGAAATTGATGAGAGAGACTCAAGTGGATTACATTGACACGAAGAAGCTTGAGACAAGAGCATATGAGAACAGGATGCGCACCTATCAAGAAAGATTGGCCGAGATCGAAGAGAAGTTGATAACTATGGAAGCTGATCGTGCTATGCGTCATAGCCATAAGAAACTAGCTAATCCATTGTTCATGATGCTTTCCCTTAACAAGAAGCCCAGGTCCTTCTTCAAGAAGGCAAATCCATTGCAAAAGACAAAAGAATACTTTATTGATCTAGGCAAAGACATCGTTAAGAGTTCATCCAATGCTTGGAGTAAGATTGCAACTTCAACTACTAAAGTAGTTGATACTGCAAAACTGTCATTTAAGGGTATTGGTACATTGAAGACTAATTTCAAAAAAGTTGAAGCCAAAAAGATTGAGACTCCTAAAATAAAGTCAATTAAACTCAAGCTTCCTAAATTGAAGCTTCCTAAGATGATTATCCCTAAGTTCAAACTTGGATTCAAGCTACCTAAGATGACTCTCCCTAAAGTAAATATACCTAAGGTTTCGGTTGCTTCAGCTGAAGTGAAGGCAAAACCAAGCAAATCAGCAAAAACAAAGCCTATGTCACATAGGGAAGAGATGCTGCATGGCTTGAAGAAAGCTTATAAGAAAAGATAAGCCAATCCGCAAGGTTTATAAACAAATCACAATTTCTCAGTAGCTATGGTAGTATCACAAGCACGATCAAATAAGACCGCTACAGGTTCAAGATATGTAGATTTTCGGAAGAAGAAGCAGTATGAGACTGGAAGAGAGCCTACACTGACTAAGATTGGCACATTGAAGAAGAAGACACTTAGAGGATTAGGAGCTAATCAGAAAGTAGTAGTCCTTGACACAGATATTGCTAATGTGATGGATAAGAAGAGCAAGAAATCAGTGAAAGTAAAGATACTCTCAGTGAAAGCTAATCCTGCAAACGCAAACTATGTAAGACGAAATATCATCACTAAAGGTTGTACTGTCACAACAGACAAAGGTGATGTGGTGGTTACATCTAGACCTGGTCAAGATGGAACTGTTAATGGCTATTTGATTTAATTCTTCATAATTCTTCTATACAGTTATATTATATTTGTTATAGTTATTGTTAGTTTTATTTTATCAACATTTAGAAAAAATATAATTACCACGCGAGTGCGATATAGATCGAATCGCGTCGGGGAGAGCTTTTTTTATTAAATGATAATTTCTAAATAATTATAATAACATAATCTAGAAAGCCATGTAAGGGCTGGCCTTTATTGCCTTATACCCTTTTCCTGTTGACTTTTTTTTCTTCTTTGTTTCATACTTATCCAATATGCTGACATAATGTTTCTTGTTGAATCCTGGTATGAATTTCATGCTCTGCAGGCTTTTGTAACCTACAAAAGTATTGTTTACGTAAAGGAGAACGAATGATCTTGATGAGTCCTTGCTGTTATTTGTCAATTTCAGCATCCTTTCGACTATTGGCTCCCCTCTTGGGACTTTTATAAGGCCATAATCAGGCTTCTTGACAACAATAGAAATCTTGCTTGAAAGGCTTCCCCTTTCGCCATCTTTTGTCATGTCTTTCAGAGTGAGAGGGCATAGCTTCTTTACTTCTTTGCTGCTTCCCTTCTCAAATTTGTATCTTCCGATCTGGACAATCATTTTGTCTTAACCCCCCAACTCAATCAATATCTAGTTCTAGGTAAGCAATCTATATTAAATGTTAGCGACAACTAATAAGTAACGAAAGATATATTTTTGTATACTAATATGGCAATATTATGTAAGTTGATAGATTGCAGCAATTCTGCGTTTATTTGGAAAAATATAAAAACTGGATGCTGATAATCTGCAATATATGAAAAAGATCTATTCAGCATTATTGTTTGCATTATTTTTGTCTCTTTTTGCACTACCTTTTGCGATTGCAGAACATTGTGAGATAACATTCTTCTACTCACCTACCTGTCCGCATTGTGCAGCTGAGAAGGTTTTGCTCAATGACCTCGAATTAGATTATCCAGAATTGAACATAACTAGGATTGATGTGACAAAGGATTATGCATTCTATAAGGAATTTGCAGAGAACCGTAGCACATTGTCAATAGGTGTGCCTAGGACATTCATAGGTGATAAGGTGTTCATTGGATTCACAGAAGAAGCAGGTGACATGCAATATATCGAGAGCTACAAGGCTTACAACGGCTATGAGAATCAGATTGAATTGTCGATACTTGGATGTCTTGAAGCTGATGGGGTGAATGTATCAGGATCAGTCCTTCATACCTCTAGCCAGGAAGATAAGGAAAATATCTATTTCATCCCTCTGATGCTGCTGCTGATATTCGGCATATTCTATTTTATCTTCAGGAAAAAGCTAGACAAGAGATACATGATAGGTGGTCTGATAATAATATTCATAATAATATTTTTCTACCTAGCTGGTCATTTCAAGGCTACTGCAATCCTTGATTTTGCGAGCCAGTTCTCTTTTCCTATATTTACATTCATAATTGCACTTCTTGATGGATTCAATCCTTGCGCAATTGCTGTGCTTGCAATCTTATTGTCATTGTTGGTGTACGCGCAATCGAAGAGCAAGATGTTCCTGATTGGTTCAGTGTTCATAGTGACTTCAGGAGTGATGTATTTCCTTTTCATAATTGTTCTTCTTGCTTTGAGAACAGAATTGCTTGGGGAATACAAAGGTATAATCAGGATATCTGTAGGGTTGATAGCTCTTGTTGTCGGTCTTATCAATGTTAAGGATTTCTTCTTCTTCAAGAAAGGGATATCAATGAGCATAAAGGATAAGCATATGCATAAGATACTTGCAAGAGGTAGACAGATAGTCAAAGAGGTAAAAGAAGCGAAGACAGCGAAAGGACTGACAATCGCTATAATCGGTACAATAATACTTGCAGCATTCGTCAATCTTGTCGAACTCGGATGCACTTTGATACTTCCTGTGCAGTACAATGAGGTTCTCATAACAAATTATGGTGTAGAACTTACGATGATGCATTATCTTTACATAGCATTCTATTGCCTTGTCTATGTGATACCATTGTTTGTAATCTTGATGTCATTCATGTACACATTCAAGTCTGAAAGGATGAGCGAAGGCATGGGCAAGATACTCAAGCTTGTCTCAGGTATAGTGCTTATCGCTCTTGGTCTGATAATGCTTCTTAAGCCGACTCTCCTTGTATTCGGCTAATTTTTAGATCTACATAAGTCAATGTCTATATAATATATACAAGGCTAAGGTTATGATTTTTATGAGCTAAGACCTAATAAGCTAAGCTTCATATAATAAAATGCTAGAAAACTTTTTTATACTATCTCTCTTTAATGATGCATAAAATGGCAGACAAGCAATATACAGAGGAAAATTCTTGGGTTAAGGTTGAAGGAGAAATAGCCACAGTTGGAATAACTGAGGAAGCTGCAAAGCAGGCAAAAGAGTTCATGTTCATTGAGCTTCCAGAGAAAGGAAAGAAGATCGCAAAAGGCGAGAAATATGTGACGCTTGAAGCTGTAAAATGGTCTGGACATGTCAATAGTCCGGTCACAGGGAAGATAGTTGAAGTGAATGATGCATTGTTTGATGATCCATCTGTAATAAACAATGATCCAAAAGGAAGCTGGATAATGAAAGTTAAGATTGATTAAGGTGATTGATGAATGGCTGAAGATTATAAGCAACTATTAAGGGATACAGTTCATGGTCTGTCAAGATTAAGGGAATCAACTCCCGACCAGATGAAATCTTTCTATGAGTTCATGGATGTTGTAGAAAGCAAGCTCGATAAGAAGACTGTTGAGCTCATTGCTATTGCAATTGCTATAAAGGATGGTTGTGAATATTGTCTTGTCGCCCATGTCAGGGCAGCTCTTAAGGCAGGACTTTCAAAAGATGAGATTCTTTCTGCATGTTGGGTCGCTGTAGTCATGGGAGGAGGTCCTGCCATGATGCATCTGCAAGTGGTAGAGAAGATAATAGATGAATTCAACACAACTGACAAAGGAGATTTCAAGTGAAAGTAGTGATAATAGGTGGTGGAGCAGCAGGAACTGTTGCAGCGTTTGAGCTCAGGAAATTGAATAAGGATATCTCTATAACAATTCTAGAGAAAGGGAAGCATACTGAGTACTCTCATTGTTCGCTGCCATATGTAATAGAGGGTACAGTCGAGAAGCTTTCAGACATAGTATTGTTCCATGAGGATGATTATGTTAAGGAAGATGTTGACCTCAAGCTTGATACTGAAGCTGTCGAGGTGGATGATAAGCTAAAGACGATAACATATAAGAACATAGGTTCAGGAAAGAAAGGGAAGATAAGTTATGATGTTCTGGTTCTCGCTCACGGAGCGCATCCGTTCATACCTCCGATAAAGGACATTGAGAAAAGCCAGTACATGACATTCACTACATACGATGATGTGGAATATCTGCAGAAGAACATAAGGTCTTTCGATAATGCGATAATAATAGGCGGTGGTTTCATAGGTGTGGAGCTAGGCTGGGGTCTGATCGAACAGAAAAAGAAGGTAACGATAATCGAGAGACAACCTCATATACTCCCTGGGATGTTCGACCAGGATATGTGCAGCATAGTCCAGAAGATATTAGAGGATAAAGGTATGAAGGTCAAGACAGACGTAAGTATTGACGACATCCAAGATCTGAAGCTTACTAGCCGTGACAAGCTGATAGTCTCTACTGGAATTCATGTAAAGGATCACTTTGCAAAATCACTAGGGTTAAAGTTCAACAGGGGGATTGTAGTGAACGATAAGATGCAGTCAAAGAAGGATATATACTGCATCGGTGATTGCATAGAGATCTCAAAACAGGATCCTAAGACAAAGAAATCAGAATCGATAACATCATGGTTGGGCACTTCTGCTGTTCGCCAGGCACAGATTGCAGCAAATAACATACTCAACAGTTCAAACCCTAAAAAGCAATTGAGATTCTGGACAAACAACACTGCCATATCAAGGATAGGTGAGACTGTCTTTGGAGCAACAGGGATGACAACAGAAGCAGCTGCTAGAAAAGGTATCAAGACTGCATCTGCAAGACTCAAAGCATATACTCGTTCAGAGCATTGCCTTGACAAGAAAGATATAATAATAAAACTCATCGCAGACATGAAAGGATATGTACTCGGTGCTCAGATAATAGGGCATGAGGAAGTAGCTGGAAGATTGGATCTGGTATCTATGGCAATCCAGTATAAGATGAAATTATCTGACTTATGCAGTATTGATTACTGTTACAATCCTAGTGTAGCTCCTATATTCGAACCGTTATCTGTAGTGGCAGACATATGCCAGAGAAAGATAGGTGTTCTGAATGCAAGGAAGAAATAGTGATGGAAGCATCCGGCCAATCCCAAGCGATGCAAAGAAAAGGATCGATCGTCATCAGTATCTTGCTACTTTATCGCTTCTTACAGAGAATAAGTTAACAACTGTCTGCATGGAAGCGAACTGTCCTAACCGCTACGAATGTTTCTCAGCGAAGACTGCCACCTTCATGATAATGGGCGACACATGCACAAGGAATTGTCTCTATTGCAATGTTAAGCATGGCAAGCCTCAGATTCTTGATGAGAATGAACCAAGACGTATAGCAGACGCAATAAAAGAACTAGGATTGAAATACGTAGTGATAACTTGTGTCACAAGGGATGATCTTGGTGATGGTGGTGCATCACACTTTGTCAAGGTTATTGAAGAGGTCAAGAAGCAAGGATGCAAGGTTGAAGTCCTTATCAGCGACTTGAGAGGGAATATTGCAGCCTTGAAGACGATTATAGATGCAAAGCCTGATGTCCTTAATCATAATATTGAGGTGACAAGGGATATCTTTCCTAAAGTCAGGCCATCTGGCGATTATGACCTATCGTTGATGCTCCTTAAAGAAGTGAAACGAACCGATCCTATAATGCTTACAAAATCAGGTCTTATGGTTGGTCTTGGTGAATCAAAGGAAGACATAATCAAGACACTCAAGGATCTTCGTAAGGTTGATGTTGATATTGTGACGATAGGGCAATATATGCAGCCTTCAGATGATCATGCAGATGTAGTCAAAGAATATTCGGATGAAGAATTTGAGGAACTGAAAGATATTGCTCTTGATCTGGGTTTCAAGAATGCAGCGTCTGGAAGACTTGTGAGAAGCTCTTATCGTGCAAGAGAGCTCCACGGAGAATGATCATGCAGGAGAAATGGCGTCTGCTAGGCAACATTGAGACGAATGGAGCGATGCAGATGGCGATAGATGAGACCATTGCGATAAGCAGGATGAAGAACATCATTCCTAACACATTACGTTTCTACAGATGGAAGCCTCCCGCAGTGACTATCGGTTACTTCCAATCATTGGAAAAAGAAGTTGATGTCAAGAAAGCTGAAGATCTAGGTATTGACATAATCCGCCGCTATACAGGAGGAGGTGCAGTTCTCCACGAGCATGAATTGACATATTCTATTGTATTGTCAGAAGATGATCTTCCAAAAGACATAATAAAATCTTATGAGAAGATATGTGGAGCGATCATTCTTGGTCTGAAAAAGCTAGGGATCGATTCTGAATTCAAGCCGATAAATGACATTGTTGTTGATGGGAAGAAGATCTCCGGCAATGCACAGACTAGGTTTGGAGGCATAGTTTTGCAGCATGGCACTATACTTATGGATGTTGATATTGAGAAGATGTTCTCAGTACTTAAAGTCCCAGACGAGAAGATAAGGGATAAGATGATATCTGCGGCAAAAGACAGGGTAACTAGCATAAAGCATATGGGGAAGGAGATATCCTATGAAAGATTAGCAGAAGCATTGACAGAAGGATTCGAGGAGACATTTGATGTCGAGTTTGAACAGTCAGAGTTCTTTGAGGAAGATACTGCACTGCAGATATGCAAAGAGAAGTATGCAACAGATAGATGGAACAAGCAGAGATGAGAATTATTAATTAAAATAATTAAATAGAATAATTAGATATTTAATGATAAAAAATAGAATAATTAAGGAAAAATAATTAAGAATGAAACAGGCAAATATTGATTATAAGGTAGAGGGAGGGAAGCTTCTCAGGATAGAATTGATGCATAAGAATGATCATATCTTGACGATAAAGTTATGCGGGGATTTCTTCATTCACCCAGAGTATGCGATAGAGGACATAGAGAAAGGACTAATGGGTGTTCCATTCGATCATGTATCGCAGAGGCTTAAAGACATTATCCAGACTAAGAATATACAGCTGATAGGATTCTCACCTGATGATCTTCAGAAAGCAGTCAAGCAGTCCTCATAAAAAGGCAAAATTATAAATACATCTTTTCCTGATTCTATTACATGAGCATGTATGGTGAGAAGAGGATCCTTTGGGCAAATGGGACTTCTTTAGGTATAGAATTCAAAGGATGGACATTGAAAGCTTCTGATCGCCATCTTACTGAAGATCATTTCATGGAACTTCTTGAAGAGGATATAGTGAAGAAAGTGATGTTCCATCACCTCTCCGAGCAAGTTCATCGTTCTTACAGGCCACATCCCAAGGAAAGGAAGCTTGGTGAAGACAGGGTGTTATATTTCAATATAGGAAAAGGTTTCAACAAGACTGAGATAGGGAACATAAAGATAATTGTGCACGAGAAACAGCCATGGTTCAAGGACAGGTATCATTGGCTTAAGATAGTATTCAAGATATTCCTCAATCAGAACAATACAGCCATAAGACTCCCTGATGCAAGTCAATTCCAGAGGTTGTGGAACAGCCATGTCCATAAGAAGTTTGGTGGCATTTTCTCCTAGTATATACTTCTATCTTAGATTGATTCATCACTCGCAAGAAATACCTTAATTTTATAAGCAGTATAAGTTAATATGTGCTAATGATAGACAATATTTCGTTCTCCAAGTCAAGTACCTCACTTGGAAAAGGGATTCCTAAGACAAGCAAACAGCAGTTTTTCATCCTTGCATCAAGGCCAAGTCAAGATGAATTGACTGCACTGTCTAAAAGATTCAACTTCCACAAGGATATACTGTCAAAGTACAAAAAAAGTAGCATATCTGAACTTATATCTCTTGATCCTTTGCAGTTCTATTATGTGGATGAGCAGCTGAAGGATGGGAAGATAAACACTTTAGGAAGTGTGATAATAGTAGCAAAGAATGCACTTATTCTCATTTCGTCTGAGAATGCTTACAGGCCTTATCTGAATCGTATCAAAAGTGAACTTGACTCTAAGAAGAATTTGAGGAATATTGATTATATCCTTACAGATTTTCTAGAGTTCAATACAGAGCAGGATTATGAGATATTGAACAGTATAGATCAGGAGATCAGCAATATTGAGGATACATTGATAGACAACAGATCTGTAGATGTAGGCATACTGCTAAAGTTGAAAAGACAATTGCATTTAGTCAATACTAATATATGGAAGACGAACCAGCTGTTGTATTTCATTAAGCAGAGCACTTTATACCAGAAGATGCCTAAAGACAGGAAACTGAACCTGGATGATATCTATCATACATTGCAGCATCAGATGCACATAATAATGAGCATGCGTGAACGTGTCACCGATATGTTCAATATCCGTCTCTCAAACATATCTAACAGCCTTAACAAGATAATGAAGACATTGACAGCTATAACTGTGTGCTTGTCAATACCTGTATTGTTTGCAGCAGTATTTGACACAAATTTCATCAACATACCTCTAACTGATCATCCTTATGGTTTCTATTTCTTTGTAGTATTCTTGATCGCTCTTCTTGCATCAATGTTCAGTATATTCTACAAGAAGAACTGGCTTTGAAATCTAGATAGTTTTTTAAAAATCATCACTCTAGATGTGTTATGGAGAAGCTTCAGGAATTATATGATTCGCTTATAAAGAAGTATGGAAGACAAGGATGGTGGCCTATCAATAATAAATATCGTCCAGGCAATTACGATTATCCGAATAATAATCTTGAGAGGTTTGAGATATGTGTCGGAGCAATACTCACGCAGAATACTTCATGGATCAATGTGGTCAAGGCTTTAGATAATTTAAGGAAGAAAGGGCTTCTAGATCCTCACAATATGAGCATAGCCAAGGAAGAAAGGATTGGAGAATTGATAAAACCTTCAGGATATTTCAATCAGAAGGCAAAGAAGCTCAAAGAGTTCGCATGGTTTTTTCTGAGCCATGGCACAGATGACAACGATCATGATGTGCCTAAGCGCGAAGAGCTTCTAGAGATATGGGGCATCGGTCCAGAGACTGCAGACAGTATCTTGCTTTATGCCTACAAAAAGCCTGAGTTTGTTATCGATGCATACACAAAAAGTTTGCTTCTTCATGAAAGGATAATAAAAGGAGATGAATCTTATGATATGCTTAAATCATTGTTTCAAGAGAA
This sequence comes from Candidatus Woesearchaeota archaeon, assembly GCA_020637495.1. GTDB lineage: Archaea > Nanobdellota > Nanobdellia > Woesearchaeales > JACJVV01 > JACJVV01. The sequence goes on along the minus strand of JACJVV010000003.1, from coordinate 71,303 downwards.
TCTCCCAAAGGATTACAAGCTCTACAATGAGTATCATGCATTGATAGTTGAATGGGGTAAGAATCAAGCTAAAAACTGACTGATATTACTATTCAATCTGCCATACTTTCGTCTTTATATTAAATCATCTCATTCAGTAACATTTATAAACCAACCGGCTTTCACAGCCTATATTCGCATTTTTGTGAGGTAAACTAAAATGGAACAATCTAGACCTTTAGATGCATTGAACAATGCAAGACATAAAAGAGTAATTGTTGAGCTCAAGAACGGCAAGCAATTCCAGGGAAGCCTTGAGGCTTTTGACATACACATAAACGCAGTATTGAAAGATGCTGAAGAATATGTTGATGGCGCAGTAAAAAGGAAGCTTGGTACTGTTTTCATAAGAGGAGACACAATCATATTCATTTCACCAGCGTAAGTGATGTAACATGACAAAAGGAACAGCAGCACACGGAAAGAAATCTGGCAAGACAAACATGATAGCTTGCAGAAGATGTGGAAAAAGAACATATCACATGAGAAAGAAGAAGTGTTCCAGTTGTGGTTATGGTGCATCTCCTAGGATGCGATCATACGCATGGCAGAAGAAAGATTAATTTCTTTCCTTATTTCTATTATTTATTTATAATTATAAATTAATTATGGATGATTATCTTCTTAACTCTAAATATTTTTAAATCTCATCTTCATCCTATCAATCATGAGCAGATTAAGAGCAGCAAGGGACATAGGTGAGGCTGTCTTGAGAGTCTCATCTGAGGTTGTCATGGGTCTCTTACCAGGTCAGGATTATCTTGAAAAGAAGATTCCAGGTTATGATCCTAATTTTGCAGTCAATTCTTCAGCTGCCATTGAGATAGGTGCAGGATTATTTGCAGCAGTGCATATGGATCCTGCAGGGCTTGTTTTAGCATTGGATGGATTATGCAGATTGAATGTCACAGGCAATGCTTCAACTCTTGGTCAGAGATATTGCGGTTCAATGTTGCTTGAATTGCCTTATAGAGGGATCCAGAAAGCTTATCACTTATGTTCAGGTCTCCAGACGCGCTGAATTTGTGCACGCTTGTATTCTTTGAGATATTTCTTTATGAAGCTAGGGACTGTCTCATAGAGTGAGACAGAATTTGTCATCTTGTTCAATTTTCTAGTCAATTCTTTTGTTATTCTCTTGTACATGCTTGGATGGAAGTATATCAAACCCTCGCTTATCCGCTTGAAAGCACCACTACCTTTCGGAGCTATGACGATATATCCTCTCTTCCCTTTGATGAGTTCACTATATGTATCCATTCCAACCTCTATGTCTCTGTAATCTGTGAAATATACGCCACCAGATTTCTGTGATGGATCTACGATAAGGAATTGGTCTCCTTTTACCCCAACAACCAATGAATAATGTGCAGTCTTTGCCTCAGGGAAAAGATATTTCTTCTTGTAATCGACAATGATCAATGCACCATTAGCAAGCCATCTTGCAACTTCCTTCTCAAGATCATATATATGGTCATAATCAACCCAAGCCCCTATGACTCTCTCTTTGGTATATTTTGTGATCGCTGATATCAGATGATCTGGATGTGTTCCAGCAATCTTCTGTTTCTTGCTGTATCTTGTGATTGTACCCATAAGCTTTCCTAGATCTTCTTGGTTTGCATCGATCTTGAACATTGCTAAAGCCATCGTAGCACATGCTGGTCCGCAATGGCTTTTGAGTTGAGGCACAAAATGTTTCTTCAAGCTTTCTAATGTCTCCATCTCAATGCTCGGTTTCTCTACTGTAAGCTCTTTGCTGCTCAGCACCCTATTAGGTATGACAGCAACGAAACCTTCCTTTGTTTTCAGCTCTGTTGTTAGATTTGTTATCTTCACTATCTCTAGCTGTCTTTTCTCAAATCTTACTATATTTCCAGGCTTGAATTTGTATGAATTCTTCAGATAGAAGCTTGCAGTATAATCCCTGACAGGATTGAATGCACCTACAAAAACGATAAGGAACAATAGTCCTACTACTGGATATAGGATGTAATTGAGTATATTATGGAAGAACTCTAGTTCAACATAGGACACAATAAGCTCGAAGAGCAGTAAATACAGTACTATCTGCACGACAAGTATGAATAGATTGACTAGATTCACATGTGTCTCTTCCTCTATATATTCACCCACCTGTGTTGAGTTGATGAATACTCTTATTATCCATGTGACAAAATTTATAGTGTATACTCCTAAAGCCAATAGCAAAAGCACTATTATTATGGTAGGAAGCAGGACTATGAATGAAACAAAGAATACATCAAGCGTAGTGAATCCAAGATAGAGCAATGCGATGATGATGGAAGATATTACTATCGATTTATGTGCGACAGCTATTATCACATTCTCATCATTGAGTCTTTTGAGTTTCTGTTTCCTATATACTTTTATTAGGATCCTTGTAGATAGGTTTGCAAGTATGAAACCCAGGACTAATATTAGCATAACATACAGTATCTGGATTAGATCAACGTACACCCCTTCTATCATGCATATATTTCAGTGTCCTCTCTTTAAATATCTTATGTTTTTTGTCTCTTGATAGTTGCTATGGGATATAGGTAAAGGTTTATAAATGAGATAAAATCCTCAAATCTATTGTTGAGTCATAAAACAAATTTAAAGTCTCAGCATCTTATGTGGAGATGCCGGAGTGGTCAAACGGGCTAGGCTTAGGAGACAAAGAGATTTGTCGAAGAGACCTAGTAGCTTAGTGCTTACGTGGGTTCGAATCCTACTCTCCACATTTTCTATTTTTCTACTCAAAGCTTGGAAGCTTTTCATATATTACTATTAGTGTGGAAGTAGGTAAGAACTCTGTTCTGTGCCTACTCTCCACATTTTCTATTTCAAACTCGATTTTTGTATCATATATCCAAAATTATACCTTTCTATTTTAGTCTCATCTCAAACTCTATCCTACTGAATTTCTTACGAAGTTGGTGTTCTGTTAAAGTAGTCTGAATAAGTGATTCTAAGCCATCTATAGTGATTACAATCGGCTTATCATATATGGTTGTAATGTAAGTGAGCCTCATATATATGTTTCAGGATATATCATTAAATATTCTTATGAGAACATGTCCAATGCTAATGCTTCATAGATTTGTTATGCTAAGAATTGATCATGATGTATCACCTTTGGCAAATAGATTTTCTTCACACTCAACATCTGAATCTAACTTTCACAACATATAAAAAGCAATCGGCTAAATTAAAACTATGCATAAATTACTGAATAAAAAAGCACCTCAATTCACTTTAGGATGTCCGGATGATGTACCAGTCCGGCTCTCATCCTTCAAAGGTGAATATGTAGTCCTTTATTTCTATCCTAGGGATAATACTCCTGGGTGCACTATTGAGGCTCAGGATTTCACAAGGCTCAAGAAGAAGTTCCAGGAGAATAATGCAGTCATAATCGGAATAAGCACAGATTCATGCAGCTGTCACCAGAAATTCATGTCAGACCAGAAATTAAATATCCTCCTCCTGTCAGACGATAAGAAAGAAGCTCATAAGAAGTATGGTACATGGGGAAAGAAGAGTTTCATGGGTAAAGAACACATGGGCACATTGCGTACGACATTCCTTATCGATCCCGAAGGATATATAGTGAATGTATGGGAGAATGTAAAAGTGAAGGATCATGCTAAAGATGTACTGGCCTTTCTTGATAAGATTGTAGAGGAGCAATGATCATATTATCTATCTATATTTATCTTCTTGAATTCAAGACAACATCTGTATAGTTGATGTAATCAAAAGCATCTATCATGTCGATATTCATGTTCAATATGTCAGATTCAGAATAGCATTGCGGATATGCTATTGATTCAAAATCTTCAAATATGTTCACTTCCCAATCCCCATTCTGCATCAATATGCAATCTTTAGAGATATTGCCTACTATCTCAGATTTGAAGAATAGTTTAATCTCTCCGACAGTAATATTTTCAGAAGTTACATTTATTGAAGTGTTACCAATCATACAGAAAGTATTTCTCTTGACAGCCAGGCTTCCTGTAGTCATTATATTACCATCATATCTGTAACTATATATCATCTCAGGATCATTCAGATTTATCATCATTATATCAATATCCTTTCCATCCCTCTCTATCCATGCTTCCTGATACTCGTTCAGATTCCCTTTGATGCCGATATGATACTTGAAATTATCTGGCAATGAACACATATCTCTTCCAATGGTTAGACCAGATATGCCATCTTCCCCAAGGCTGCCAAAACTAAAATCTTCAAATCTAGGTATAAGCTCTAATTTATCAGCTACAAACCAAATCCCAAGACCGCAAATCAGAATATACACTATGCCTATTGACGCTACAACTGCCTTATTTGCCATAAGAATAATCTAAGGGTATGGGTTATAAGGATTATGGTATTGCAAAATGAATATTGAGGCTACTAAGCATGATTTATCTGCCCTAATCTGGTCTGAATAAACCTAGCAAAAGGCAATCTGATATATTTGGGTAATTTACTATGTTTTTTCTTCAAGCTTAGAAATATCCATTTATGTTCAAACACATTCAATACTGCTCCAAGATCATATAAGGGAGGTATCACGATAATAATTTCTCTACCAACTCTTTTTAATTCTCTATAAAACTTCTCAGGATTATCAACATGTTCTATAGTATGAGAACATAAAACTGAATCAAATTGTTTATTCTTAAAAGGTAATCTGTAAATATCTTTTACTAGTTTAAAGTTTTTTATCCTTTTATGTTTAAGTATGTCTACATTGACTCCTCCACCATCAGTTTTGCCGCAGCATATATTCAAATCCCATATCCTACTATTAACAATCTTATTCTTCAGTAAATGATAACTGATATAATGAGGAATGAGTAAATATAATAAAAATCCTAATAATAAATAAATCCATAACATTTTATTTTAGAATTAAAATCCAAGCATCATATCCTTGATCTGCCGCCGAAACTGTTTCCTGTCCTTGTAGGCTCATGATGCCTATCCTGTCTTGGCCTTCTTTCTGAATCTCTGCTAGGGCCTCTACTATGGTCTCTTCGACCACCTTCCCTGCTTCCTCTTCTATCATTTCTGTCTTCTCTTCTTCCAAACCCTCTATTCTGTCTGGATGGGCCTCTGAATCCACCTCGTGAACCTCTTCCTCGACCGCCTTTATCGACATTGATGAATGCCCTCTCAACTTCAGGCACTTCCATCTTCTCTGGGTCGACAGCATAATCTCGAAGAAGCCTTGAGTAATTCTCATGGTCTCTTTGCGTCAATATGTTTATTGCAATACCTTCTTTTCCTGCTCTTGCAGTCCTTCCAATCCTGTGGATGTATTGCTTGCTTTCCCTTGGGATGTCATAATTATATACATGAGAGACTCCTTTGATGTCAAGGCCTCTAGCTGCAACATCTGTGCAGACGAGAACTCCTACTTTTGCAGAATTAAATTTTTCAAGTGTTGAGCTTCTTCTGGCCTGTGATAGCCTCCCATGGATAGCTACCGCATCAATATCGTTCTTCCTCAGGTTTCTCTCGACAAAATCCGTATTCTGTTGTGTGTTGCAGAATACCATCACCAGTCCTGCTCTTTCCTGCTTAAGGAGATGAACTAATAAGGAGAATTTTCTTTTATCATCTATCTCATAATATACCTGTCTGAGTTTTGTAGGATCGACATAAGCATCAGATGATACTTCTATAGGGTCGTTCATGAATCTTTCTGCGATGTCAGCTATCTCAGGAGCAATGGTTGCAGAAAAAAGAAGGGTCTGCCTGTCCTTTTTGCATCTGGAGATTATCTTCCTTACATCGTCTATGAATCCCATATCGAGCATCCTGTCAGCCTCATCAAGGACTAATATGTTTATCTTCTCAAGGTTGACAGTTCCCCTCTGTAAGTGGTCAAGCAATCTCCCAGGTGTAGCGACAGCGACTTCAGCACGCTCAAGTGCATCAATCTGAGGATTAATGCTTACTCCTCCATAGATTGAGACAGTTTTCAAAGGATGATATTTTGAGAATTTGTTAAAAGATTGCGTTATCTGCTCTGCCAACTCTCTTGTTGGTGTAAGTACTAATGCCTGCAATCCATTTCCCCTCTGCACATCATTTATTATTCCTGCACCGAAAGCGAGTGTCTTGCCTGAACCTGTAGCAGACTTAGCTATGACATCTTTTCCTTGTAGGACTAGAGGAATAGCTTTTGCCTGTATATCGCTAGGTTTCTCGAATTTCTCATCTTCTATAGCTTTTAATATAGAATCAGGTAATCCTAATGTTGTGAATGCCATTATATCTTCAATCTTTTATTTTTTAAAACTCAACATGTATTTTGTTTTTTTTCTAAGTTTTTTGTGTATTGATATCATTGATGCAGTTTGTTTTATAAATGTTTACCTAGCTTTCTAGAATGGCTTCATGATAAATAATTTAAATGGACTATCTAAAGCTATTGCATGACAAAAGTTTTGGAGAAATTTCTCAAGCATATTGCCCAATTCCAATATAATCATCATATCCTTATACTTATTGTCGTATCAATATTCACGATATTCATGTTTATAGGAATATCAAAAGTCGAGTTCCAAGGGGATATGTCAGAGGATAATCCAAATCAGCTTGCAATATATCAGCTTAATGATAAGATAACAGAAAAATTTGGAGGTCAGGACAATATTCTCGTTGTCATAACCCTTGATGATTCTTTTGATTTCAAGGATCTGCCAAGAGACATCCGTGATCCAGATATCATAGCTTATATAACAAAATTGCAGCGTTCCCTATCATTGGAGTCATCGATAAGCAGCGTTGTAAGCATAGGGAGCTACTTCCAAGGCTACGAGAATATCCATGAGGAGGATGTTGATGAAGTGTTCGATTCTTATCCATTGGCTGAAGAGTTCGTATCAAACGATTATGATGCAACTTATGTATTGATATCAAGCGACATAGGCAGCGGCGAGGACAAAGTCAGGGAGATAACAGGTCTTGTACAGGATAAGCTTGACAGTTTCTCAAAGCCGCCTGGAACAAAATATGCTATAACAGGAAATCCCCCTGTAGAAGTTACAATCACAAGCCTGCTCATAAAGGATGCGAAGTACACTATCATGCTTGCTTGCATCTTCATTTTCATCTTCTTGCTCGTTGTGGAAGGTGGATTCATAAGGTCCATATTGATCTTCATCCCGTTGATACTTGGTCTTTCATGGACTATAGGCACGATGGGTTGGCTAGGCATAAAGATATCTATGGTGACTGCAGGACTTGGAGCAATGCTTCTTGGGCTCGGTGTTGAGTATGGGGTATTCATGCTCAAACGTTATGAAGAGGAACGTGCAAAGGACAAGAGCATAATGGAAAGCCTCATAGTCTCTGTTCCAGGGGTAGGATCAGCGATACTTGGAAGTGGACTCACTACAACTATAGGATTTGGTGCTCTGATGTTCTCGATACTTCCAATGCTGGCAAAGCTGGGGATGAGCCTTGCGATTGGTATCATCTTCACATTCATGTCAGCTGTATTTGTAGCCCCTATAGTATTCATAATAACGGAGAAGCTGATAAAATATTTTGATAAGAGACTATACCTATTATTCAAAAAACATCTGTCTAAGAGGACACCAGAATCGATCTGATGATATAAAAATGATCCATAAGAAAGAAGCAGACAAGAAAAGGACTTTCAAGATATCTGATCTTGCAGATAAGGTAGTAGAGAGGTATGCCAGTTTTCTCACGAGCAAGCCTTTGGTCATGCTTATCATAACTATCATCCTTATAGTATTTGCATTCAATTACTCAAGCCAGGTGAAGCAGTCGGTGTTCGAGCCAGAGGACGCAATCCCGGACGATATACCTGTGATCGCTGCATCTTTACGTTTCTCAGATGAGTTCGGAACCATCGACTCGGTCATGATTGTCGTCGAGAGCGAACCTGAAGCCTCAAATTCAATGGAGCTTAGGGATCTGCGGCATCCAGAGATAGTCACCTACTTATCTACATTGACTCAGTATCTTGAGAAGAGTGAGCAGATAAAGAGCATAAACAATCCTGGAACCTATCTTGAGCTTGCAGGAGACCCAAAGACAGCACTTGAGGTAAGGGATACGATAGAGAGGAATCCATCCTTGCTTAGATTCTTCTCAGAAGATGGTACTATGGCAAGGATAATAATCAATCTTGATGAGAATTTCGACGAGGATGACCTGATAAAGGACATGGAAGATGCAATTGCATATACACCAAATGTTCCAGGCATCTCTACAAGGATAGCAGGAAGCATCGTGGCTGAGACATTGGTCAGCAGGGAGATAGGGCCTGATATGTCAAGGACATCCAACATCTCACTTGCAGGTATAGTTGTTGTCCTTCTCCTAATCTTTGGTTCGATACGTTTCGGATTGATGCCATTGACAACTATAATAGTAGGAGTGTTGTGGACTTTCGGTTATCTTGGGTTCATCGGCACAAGCATAAACTCAGCAACATCTGGAGTTCTCAGCATGATCATAGGTATTGGTATTGACTTTGGGATACAGATTATAACAAGATATCGTCAGGAGCTCGGGAAAGGTAACAAGTCAGATGTAGCAATGAATATAAGCCTGAACAAGACCATATTCCCTATGTTCATAACGACAATAGCTGCAGTCATAGGGTTTGCTTCCATGAGTATGGGTCAGCTTACCATCTTGAAATCGATAGGTGATATGATGACATATGGCGTAGTATTCTGCTATCTTGCAGCCATAACTTTTGTTCCATCAGTTATATTGGTACTTGAAGATATACTACATGGTTTCAAATCAACGTTAAATATATATAGGGGCAGGAAGTAGGTGTTCTCATGAGAAAAGAAATATTCACATTGGCAGTATTATTCATAGTCGCATTATCAGTAGTCCCTATATTCGCAGATTACCAGACAGATGATGCATACCTTGACATTACATTGCTTAACCAGGATCCTGATCCTGCAGAACCAGGAAAATATGTTGAGTTGAGATGGAAAGTCCAAAAGTCAGGCAATTACCAATTCTCAGACATAACTTTCACATTAGAGCCTGAATATCCATTCTTGTTCGATAAGAGTGATTCACCAGAGAAAAAGCTTGGTGATTGGAAAGGATTCAGCTATGATGATGAATATTATACTTTATACTACAAGCTTTATGTAGATGATGCCGCTGTTGAAGGCACATATGATCTTAAGCTTACATATACAACAAAGGAATCAAAGATAGCTTCCATACCTGAAACATTCCAGATAAGGGTCGACGAGGCAAATATCCCAGTATTGGCAAGAGGAAGCATAGTGACTTCTCCATCCAAGCTTTTCCCTGATACAGATGAGAACAAGCTTGATATCGACATAAATAATGTGGGCGAAGGGAATGCAGAGGATGTCCATGTGAAGATGGTATTGCCTGATGGTTTCACATCTACCTACAGCTATTCAGATGAGGATAATCTAGGGAATATAGACTCATCAAAGAGTGCCACTGCAACGTTCTATATCGACATTGATGAAGATATAGCATCAGGTTATTATGATAGTGAGCTTATCCTTACATATTCTGAAGATGATGAGAATGAGATATTAACAAAGGTGATACCTATAAAGCTTGACATCAAGAATAAGCCTACTTTTGACATTGTTGATGTGCAGTTTGATAAGCAGGATATACTTCCAGGAGATACAGTAAAGGTAGCTATAGGGATCAAGAACATCGGCAACAGGGACGTAGAGAGCGTATCTGTGAGGGCATTCAAGGATTCGTCTCAGCCTTTTGACTTTGATGAGAAATCAGATTTCATAGGCACTCTTGATCCAGGTACAATGGGACAGGCCATATTGGTATTTGATGTAGAAGACGATGCTGAGGATAAGCCATACATAGTCGATATAGAGATAAGGAGCATCGATAATGACGTCGTCTTCATACAGGAAGAGACAATAACGATAGACGTCGATGAGAGAAAAGGGAATGCATTGGTGCCTATAATCATCAGCATAATCCTAATTGTTGTTGTGCTTGCGGCCGTATTCTTCCTTGGTGTCAATTACGCATCAAGAGATAGGAAGAAGAAATCCAATAAGTGATTGCAAATCATTCTTAGAATATATCTTTATTCCTTGAGATGAGATATGATTGATAGAGATGATAGCTTTTCTTAATTCTTGCTTATCATGCTTAGATATTCCTGTATGAACTTCTGCTTCTCTTTCATATTAAGACGAGAATAGCTCTTACCTATGTTCATTATATTCATAGCTATGCCACTTATAGATTCTTTGAACTTTTTTATGTTTACAGGCTCTGATATTAAATCAGAGTTGAATTCACTCACTAGATAATCATGTTTCTTCTTGTCAATCTTGCTGCTGAATGCAGGTATGACTTTGCTTATGAATATGTTTCTGGCATAGAGCTTATTGTACTGGTGTGTGAACCTTGCAAGCTTTTGCACAAATTCCACCCCGTGATTATCCATATCAGCTACAGCGATTATCTCGTTCGAGAAGAATAATGCATTATTTGCAAGTATGCTGAGTGAATCGTCGACTTCAATTGCTATAATGTCATAATCAAGGTTCTCCAGCATCTCAAAATATTTGAGGTCAAATATCTTGTAATAGCTCCCGAACTCATGCAGGTTCATCTTACTGTCCCCTTGTATGAAATCAAGATTTGGCTCAAGAGTTGTTATGAAGCTTCTTATCTCTGAATCCTCATTGAGCATGCTGAATACATTCTCACTCTCATCTTTTTTCCTGAAATCAAGATAAAGAACTCTTTTCTTCTTCCTTGCAAATCTAGCGAACACATTCAGCATTAGGTTGCTATCATTGAATTGGTTGAATATGCATATCTTTCTCATATGGCGGCTTAAGATTATTTGATATAAAAATATTATGGATGAAGAGTATAGATCCATCAGATATCATAATCTGCAGTCATTCTTCAGCAAGAGTTCCATTGATTATGTTGAAAACCTTCGCATATCTGTCTATGTTAAGGATAGTGTTATGGAATGGATTGATTCCATCACAAGTACCATTGATGTATATGTTATCAGCATATTCGAGGTATTGGCTATTCTCAGACAATATGCCATCACCTCTTGCATCCTGCATATTGCATCCTGTCGCAATTATATTGGTGATATTAAGCGAAGGTCTGTATCTGCTTATCTTGCTGATGAAGACGCTGTTCTTATCCATATCCTCACATTCTTTCCTGCTGCCTGCAAATCCGCACAATGATGCGACATTCCCTTCGATCCCGAGGTTAGGTACAGCGACGAATATCACTTTATCCAGATCATCCTCACCAAACAGCTGCATGTATCTTCGCATGACAAGTCCGCCCATGCTATGCGCTACGATATTGACTTTGTCTTTTCCTGTGACTTTCTTGATATTCTCTAATATCTCATGCATTCTTATAGCATAGGTGTCTATGTTCTCACTCTTTGTCTGCACTAAGATAATATCATCTGGCTGATAGAGTGTGTCATAATAATAGGATACTTTGAAGCTGAAAGGATAAGGTAGATTGCCTAGCCATGATTGGTATTTTGTATAAAGAGTGAAGGAGCCTCCATCTATTATTCCTGAATCCTCGAGCCTTGATTGTATCTTAGTGAATCCATCGACACTGAAATCAGCGGATGTATCCTTGTTGAATGCATGCCCATGGACGAATAATGTGGGATAGTTATTGCTTTTGTCATATCCGCATTCATCACATCTATCTTTCATGCAACACCTTGCTGGATTATCCTGCAGGATAAATCTGTCGACTTGATTGATGGTTCCTACCTCATCGATATCCAGCTTGAAAGAGGTGATATTCTCAGAATAGCAGCTTTGGTCAAGCTCTAGTGCTAATGCCATCTGTTCGCATTCAGTGCAATTCTCACATGTTGAATTAATGCCCTCATCAAGATATTCTGAAACACTCTTAGACATCTTTAGGACAAAACTGTCTATGTCTATAAGCCGCTCTGTATTGCCTATGACGAGATTGTAATCTTCTATTAGTTTGTCTATCTCTTCTGTCTTGTTCATCAACACTTTCAGATTTGAAAGATACTGCAGATTCGTATATGTCTTGTTTATCTCATTTAGAAGAGCTTTCTCAACAAGATAAGTATATTTGATCTCACCATATTCTTCCAGAGCATATTCATATGCCATGTCAATGTTTGTAGTGTTGAATAATGATGCGAACTCATAATCATCATTCTGCCAGAACAATATGTTCTTCATTATTGAATTGTTCAGAGATTCGATTCTATAATCAGTATCTGAATACTGCTCAATCTGACTTATTATATTGATCTTATCTACTGTTCCTTCTATCTTATCTCTTGCTAGTTCCCTGTAAGACTCTTGCTCAGCGCTTAGTACATAGGATACAGGAAGCAGGCTTCTGCTTGAGCTGTTGTCCTCTATGTTGCAAAGGAAACTTTGATGCCCTAGACAATCCACAAAATATCTATACATCACTGTACCTTCTCCTCTGCTAGGTGCAGATACTATGTAATCTGTCTGGAAGTTCCTTGTCTTGATCTTCACGCTTTCAACTTCCTGGAAACTATCATGGCTCAGATCCTCAAGGCCATATGTGCATACGATCTCACAGAAAGGATTTGCTGTAATTGTAGTCTCAAAATGTGCAATTGCTTTGTCCCCATTAGACAATATGCTTATATCATTTGGAGCATCTATCTTAACCAGAAGATCCTCTCCGAGGATGAACTTGAAATAGATATACAGCTTGAATGAGAATAGTGAGAGCAGTATCAATGCAACTGCAATTATAGATATGAGGATCCAGATCCTATTCTTGTTGGAAGCTTCATCACTCTTTCTTTTTCTTTTGGACATGATGCTATATTTATTTCCTAGCTTAAAAATATTATTGGTTCAAGATTTCACGATGCTTACTATCGTTTCCTCGCCTGTCAACGGCTTGATTCTGACAGTTACATAATGTTCAGGAGTTATTTTTATTTCATATACTGGTTCGACCCATGTCTTCCTGTAATATCCATCCTTTACTTTAACTCTCTTAGTAAGTCCATTCGTACCGACTTCACCTGGATCCATTATCCCTAGGGTAGTGACCTTTACAGCAAGACCTATTCCTGATAATATCTTGCCTGCTGCATTCTTACGTATCTCATATTCAGGCTTAACCCATTCTTTCTCATAGTATCCTTCCTTTGCAAGAACATTCTCTCTTTTCTCAGGAATTCTCCTGGAGATGTCATAAGTAATGGCTTCAAGTGTTTCTGCAAACTTATCCTTTTTGCCATAATCATATGCATGTATATCTCTGTAGAGATTCTTTACCTCTTCTGTTGCTTTGCTATATGATCTTTTCCTCAGATCATGTCTTATCTCATTAAGCTTTCTTTCATATTTGTCTGTCACAACTAAATCTTCAACAGATGCATATGCTGACCTGACTTTTGCCCCTATGCCTTCAGTTATCAGCTCTGTTCTTTTGACTATTGTTTCGACATTTTCATGTGTCATGTCTTCTTTGTGATATATTCCTGTTGCTGCAATCCCTGCAATCGCGAGACTGATTACTCCTATCTTAAGCCTTGTTTTTCTCTTGATATTGCTGAGTCTATTCTTCCAGCTTCTCTCTATCTTCGTATTGTAATAGACTTCTCCAGCAATGCTCAATAGATCTTCTGTTTTAGCTACCATATGATATCATGATATCTTAGTTTAAATAGGGCTTTTCCTATATTTCCCGGAAGCCTTCTATAATTATCGAAAATCTTCCGATTACATCGGATGATATTCAAATCAGTATATAAACAACCAAAGAATAATCAAAATAAATAAAAACCTTTCAAGCATTCCATCATCATGGGATTAGAAAATATACGGGATAAGATAGATAGCATGGATGAGCAGATAGTCAATCTTATTGCACAAAGAGCAATGCTAGATGCAGATATTCCAGAATGGAGACCTAAGTCCAATAATCCTGAATATGCAGAGATATTCTCAAAGTTATATGATGGCTATATAGGTCTTGTTGACAGCACAACATTAGCAAAAGAACATTATGATAAAGATTTTGATACGCAAATATTGGATCTTTTAGAGAAAAGAGTGCTTTTTGGAGAGAAAGTCATAACTGATAAATACAGAAAAGCAAACGGCAAGCCTTTTGAGCTGAGAAATATCCAAAGAGAAGACGAGGTTGTTGATCATGTTAGTGATGTAGCAGCAGGTCTAAACCTGAATAGGCATGCAGTTGCAGACTTCTACAGCAATATAGTGATACCATGTACAATCAAGATTGAAGAAGCGAGGCTAGAATACCTGAAAGCAAATGAAGCTACTTCAAGTAGATAATATCTTTAGCATCTTCCTCACTATCAATATCTAAGGTCATTGCAATGTCTTCAACTTCTATAAGTGATACTTTTGCTCCGAGCATTTCTGATGCTATTGAATTTATTTCAGATATCTTAAGCCTTCCTCTTAAGTAGGATAAGAATGCAGGGAATACTACTTTTGCTGCCTCTTTCATATTTGCAGGGTTTAGGAGTTTTCTTGCATTGTATACTTTGTCAATCATCCCTTCATCACTAAGTGCAAGAGGGTTGCCATATGATATGTTTGCCATCCTGAATCCTCTCCTGTATGTCTGAGAAGTATCAAGAAGGTCCTGATCATTTGCGATAATTGCATATATATTAACTACAGCATCTACGATGCTGTTTCCTAGATTTTTCTTTTTAGTCTCTTGATATTCAGGCATGAACACATCATCAACAGCCCAGAAGTATGGCTTGAAATACATCCTGTCTCTGCTGTGGAACATATCAGATCCAGTTATCCTATTGATATTATGGAGCAATGAATGGTATGCTCTTGACATCAGTGAGCTTTTTCTTGAGATGCTTTCTTTCCCAATGACTGCATAAAGAACATCCAGATCAGTATCGATACATTTCTTGAGGAGTCCATCATAACTATCAGCACTAACTTTTGGTATATCACATGGTACAAACAATGCTTTCAGGCCATCCAAAGAAGCCTGAGTATGTATGTATCCTTCAATTACATTGTCTGAAAGCTTCCCAACTTGTTGTATAACTTTTGCATTGGCTCTCTCCAATGTGTTTGGCATCATCTTCTCGATTCTTTCTTTCTCACCTATTATTACTATATCATTGATACTTTCAGCCTTTGACAGGTTATCAACGACAAATTCTAGCATAGGTGCAGTCTTCTCCTCTCCTTTGTCAGTTATCGTGATCTGCTTGAGAGGCTTGTATTTGCCCCAGAGATAATGCTCTCCATAGATTCTTGCATGGATAGATCTGCCTAGCTGAGTCTTCGCCTTATCTTTTGCTTGCCCCCCCGCCAATACTACAGCACTGACCATGGCTGATGAAGTTGATTTTGCCTTTATAAACCTATACTACCATAAGCATAGAACCGTCTTATTAGCATAATATTTTAAAATAAACCAGGAAAATATGTTTTATCATTCATTGCATTTACGTGGGTACAGGACAAGGTTCTTACACCCACTTCACTACGTTCGTGGGTGTGCCGGAGCGGTCAAACGGGCACGGTTGAGGGCCGTGTAGCTTAGTGCTTGCGCGAGTTCGAACCTCGTCATCCACATAAAAACATCAATATTTAGCGCGAGTTCGAAATCTGCAATTTATTGCAGGGTTGAAGTGCTTGCACTTCATAACCTCGTCATCCAAATAAAACAAACTTTTAATCACAAAAAAGAAATGAAAGCTATGATTGCAATATTGGTTCTGGCAATAGTTCTTGCTAGCGGATATTTTATCTATGATAATTATAAGGATGTAGCAGAAAATGTCTTTAGCAATATGTCAATGAAAGGACAAGACCAGGAAGAGGTTATGAATAATCCAGGAGCTGAAGATCCTGCTTTAGAAGTGGTTGAGGATCCTGTTGTTGAAGTTCCTGAGATAAGCAAAACAGTTGATAATAGCTCTGAAGAGGTAGCTGATGACGTTAAAGATATTGTTTCTGATGATGATAATGGAATAAATCTCTCAACAATCGAACCTAACGTAACAGATGCAATCCAGATTGAAGAGATAGAGGATCCAATAAAGCATTATAAGATTGTAGCTTTAGGAGATAGCCTGACAGAAGGATTTGGTCTGAACAAAAGTGATGCTTATCCTGCTCAATTGGAACTCAGGCTGAACAATGCTGGATATAATGTGACAGTAATAAACCAAGGGATATCAGGAGAGAGATCAGATCAGATCCTTGCACGAGTGCAGAATACTATAGATGAGAAACCTGATATCGTGATACTGACAATCGGTGCTAATGACGCTTTTGCATCTTTGCCAACTAGCCAGATAAAAGATAACATAGCAATGACTGTTGAAGAGCTTCAGGACAATGGGATAATGGTTATACTTGGAGGCATGCAGGTATTAGGTGATGTTGATCTTTCAGCTCTTGCAGACTACTTAGTGAATGATTTAGGTATATCTGAACAGTATGCAAATATGCTTGTATCGACAATGAACTATGTTGATGATTTCAAATCGATCTACCCTGAGATTGCGGAGGAATATGATTTGCAATTCATTACGTTCTTCCTCCAGGGTGTTGCAGGCAACTCACAGTTGAACCAGGATGATGGGATACATCCGACCAAAGAAGGATACTCATACATAATCGAGAATAATATACTGCCAGTATTGGAACCAATGCTGGTATGATTATTACAAGTCGCACAGAGGTGTAAGATGACAAATAAAAAATCACAAGCTAAAATATCAAATGCAAAAGAGCCTAGTTCAAAGCAATTAAAAAAAAAGAAGAAATCTTCAGATTCTTCAAACAACAGATCAGGATTGTCAGTTATGCAGAAAGAGGTTCATTCACAGATAAGGCAGATACAGAAAAACCTTAAGTCAGTGATATTCTCAGTAGCAGTCATAGTGATTCTTATGGCAGTATTATTATTTTTCATAGCAAACAGCCAGGATCCTTGTTCAGACCTGAAAGGAATCCAGAAGGATGAGTGCTACTCAGAGAATGCTCTTGATAATGTGAAATATTGTTTTGACATAGATAATGCGGCATTGAAAGAATCATGCATCTCAAGCTATGCTATAGCAAAAAACGATACTTCTATATGCAGTGACCTATCAGAAAAATCACAAGGATATTGTCAAAAGAGTATTGCAGTGAACACAGAAGATGTAAGTTCATGTCTCTCAATAGATGATAGCTTCTGGAGGAATGAGTGCTATATCTCTTTCTCCAACATGTTTGGTGATTATGCAATCTGCAAGAACATAAAGGATAACTTAATATCAAGAAACAATTGCCTGTATGATTCAGCCCTCTCATTAAATGAGTCTTCAGCATGTGAAAGCATTGATGATGATAATCAGAGAAGCTTATGCTATTATCGGCTTGCTGTACAGATTGACGAGCCAGAATTATGCAGCAATGATTTGCTCCTTAATTACGAAGGTATGTGTTATCTTAAATTTGCAAAGCAGCAGCAAGATGAAGGGTTTTGTGATGGGATAAGCAGTTCTCTGATTAGGGATGAGTGCCTAGCCTATTTCAATAGAACATCAGTTAATTAGATGCCACGCATAAACTTTTTAAATTAGTAGTCCCTGTTTCGTAGCAGATGATGGATAAACCAATTGGGAAACTGTCTAGGAAAGCCCAGCATTCAGTAGAGATATTGATTCTTATAGGGTTTGTCGCCTTATTCATAGTGTTCCTTCTTTTCTCCTATACTGATATTAAAAGCGCATTTGGAAAGAGTTCTCTTGAGGCTAGTGCCAAGGATCTTGCAAGCCAGCTCAACAGAGTTTCTGATAGTGGTTCTGATACGAAGTATAAGCTTAGCATAAACCTTCCAAAGAATCTGGAAAGGGTAAGCTATGAGAACGGGCATCTTGTCTTTGAGACTGATTCAGGAGAGATTGTCGCTTACCCAGTGAATGGTCCTGTTGTTGGAGAAGTCCCTAGACGTGGTTCGGCAGAAGTTGTCTATCTTGACAATGCACATGGCGGTTATGTATGCATATATCCCCCAGGTAAGTACCAAGAATGTTGCATAGATTTGACATGCGAGATGAATTCTATCACATGCACAGTTGGAAGCTATAATGATAATGATTGTGATGGTCTTCCAGACTGGTATGATGGTGATGATGATAATGATGGGACACCTTATGGATTTGACAGCGATGATAACAACGCTTCAGTCAATGATACTAGCTTTTATGAGACAGATAGCGATGGTGACGGGATAGAAGACTGGCTTGACACAGATGATGATGGTGATGGTGTTCCTGATTCGTCTATTGACATAGGAGATGATGATAGTGATGATATCCCTAATTGGTATGAGAATGATGCAGATAATGATAGCATCCCTACTGGGTTTGACTCAGATGATTCTGATGCTGCAATAGGACATGATGATCTTGACGGAAACTCAATTGCGGATTGGATAGAGATTGATCAGGATAGGGATGGATCTTATGATTGGTTTGATATTGATGATGACGGTGATAGTGTCCCTGATGAGCTTGATTCAAACCCGTTCAATCCAAACCACGGTCTTGAAGATGATAATTCAAACAACATCCCTGATTGGCAGGAGATTGACAGCGACGGCGATGGTATTCCTGATTGGTATGATATCGATGATGATAATGATGGTGTAGTGGACGCATTGGATGCAAGTCCGCTTGATAGCCAGAATGGTGCAGAGACAGATGGTTATTCAGCAGGAAATGATTCAATTGCTGATTGGCTTGAGTGGGATACAGATGGCGATGGATTGCAGGATTGGTATGACATTGATGATGACAATGATGGCGTTATAGATGAGTATGATCTAAATCCTTTGAGTGATGTTATAGGTGCTGAGGACTCAAATCAGAACGGAATTCCAGATTGGCTTGATAATTCAGGTGACAACAATGGACAATCCTCATGGTATGACTTTGATGCTGATGGCGTAAGCGATTGGTATGACTCAGACAACGACAATGACGGTGTCCCTGATATATATGACAGCAATCCATTCAACAATGCAATAGGAGCAGAAGATAATGACGGCAATGGTATCCCTGACTGGCAAGAGCTTGATACAGATGGAGATGGTCTTGTTGATTATATAGATGATGATGACGATAATGATGGTGTTCCTGATACTTTTGATGCATTGAGCACAAACTCTTCTGTTGGGAATGAAGACTATGATGGGAATGGAATACCAGACTGGCAAGAGTTTGATACAGATGGCGATCTGATACCTGATTATGTTGATCCTGATGATGACAATGATGGGTTACTTGATTCTGTAGACCCAAATCCACAAGATGCAACTGTTAATACTGCCTCAGGTACTCAAGAAGAAGCACCTCAAGAGATTTCCTTATATGGATGTGGGACGATAGATAAAGCAGGTGTGTATGCTTTGCAGAATAATGTAACAGCAACAGGTGATTGCTGGATAATAGCAGCGCATAATGTAACATTGAAAGGCAATGGTTATACTGTTGAAGGAGACGGAACAGGATCACCTGTGGTTTCTGAAGGTTACTCTGATTTACTAATTATGGGTTTTAATATTTCGACTTTCTCTGCTCTGATTATCAATCAGAGCTCGAATATTGTTGTTTATCAGAATATCTTTTCTGATTTAGGTAGTTCTGGCATAGAGGTTTGGTATTCAGATGATATTTCTCTGATTAACAATACAATAAAAGACTCTATTGCATTTGTTTTTTCAGATACAATTGTTTTCTCCAATAATATATTGGGTGATCAGAATCTCAATTTTTTTGAATTATTTTCTACAACAAATTCTAATTTATTATCCAATAATCTGTTAAATTCAACTATATATCTTTTTAATAATTCTAATAATAATATAGTCTCTTCTAATACTTTTGACATTGATTCCACTTCAGTCTCATATGGTATTTCTATATCTGGTTCAGACAACAATCAGATAACCAGTAATACTCTGATTAAAGAAATAACACCAATTTTTGAAAATTATGGGATTGAATTGACAATATATATACCTGGGGGAACAGAATATTCAGAGGACAATGTGATCTCCAATAACTATATTGAAGGTTTTAAGACAGGTATTAGTCTGCATTACGATGATGATACACTTATTTATCAAAATACCCTCGTGCCTGAAGAATCTGGATTTGGATTATCAGGATCAAATTCAACAATCTACAACAATCTTGTTAACGAAACGGAAGATAGTTATTTTGTAGATCCATCAAATATGGGTTTTAATACAACTTCCTCACAATCAACAAGAAATCTTCTTGGTAATTATGGCTACGGTGGTAACGTATGGGCTAAGCAAGACGGTACTGGCTTTTCTGATACATGCCTAGATGCTGATTATAATGGTTATTGTGATAGCTCTTATCTTGTGAATGATACAGAATATGATTATCATCCATTATCAATACTAGACAAAACTCAAATCCTTACTTGCACTGATCTTCAGAATATGGAAGATGATTTGACTGATGATTATGTTTTGATTGATGATATAGACTGCAGTGCAACATCAACTTGGAATTACAATTCAACAACAAGCAGTTATATGGGTTTTAAGCCTATTGGAAGTTCATCAATTATGTTCAATGGAACTCTATATGGTCAATTGTTTACTATAACTGGATTATATATCAACAGGACACATATTAACGATGTTGCATTGTTAGGTTATATTGAGAATTCAACGATTGAGAATTTAAGCTTGATAGATATAGAAATATATGGGAGCAATAGAACAAGTGGTCTAGTAGGAACAGCATCTAAATCCAATATTCTCTTTGTCTCTTCAGAAGGAGCAGTAATAGCATTGGATTATACTGGAGGGCTAATAGGGAACCTATATCAATCAAATCTTAATTACTCTTCTTCAAAGGTTACTGTTACTGGCCTTAATTGGGTAGGTGGATTGTCAGGATATTCAAATGTTGGAAAAATTAATTCGTCTTACGCTTTAGGAGATGTATCAGGAGCAAGTTATGTAGGTGGTCTTGTAGGAGTTTCAGGAGGTGGAAGCGCTAGTATTTACAATTCATACTCTAAAGGAGCAGTTTCAGGTTCATCATCTGGAGGTTTAGTCGGTCTAGCAGGTGGATCTATCATATCTTCTTACTACGACACAGAAACATCAGGAAAATCTGATACTGGAAGAGGAGAACCAAAGACAACTGCAGAAATGTACAACATCTCAACATTCTCTTCATGGGATTTCACTAATGTATGGGATCCAATATACGATGATTCTGGTTATCCAAAATTGAAATGGCAGTCAGTAGGTATATCAACTTGTCAATCAATAATTACATCTGGAAGCTACTATTTATCCCAAGATATATCCTCTATTGGAGATTGTATAAGCATAGAAAGCAACAACGTTTATCTTACAGGAAATGGAATGTCTATAACTGGAGATGGCACAGGTGGTGGAATAAATAGTTCATGGCATCAATATGTATATCTAAGTGGTTTAACAATATCTAATTTCAGAGATGGAATTAATTTATACAATATAGATCATTCAATTATTACTAATTCCTCGATAAATGGTAGTTCAAATGCAGGCATTTACGGACATTCCCTTGATAATTTCACCATAGCGAATAATACTTTATATGCTAATCAGAAAGGTTTTGACGGTGGAACTGCTATTGCAACATCTAGTATTACTAATAATACAGTAATCTACAATAGCAATACTGGGATCTATGTATCATCAAACTCAAATGCAAATAATATCATAGAATATAATAATGTTAGCCACAACGGAAATAATGGTATTTACCTATGGGGTGGACAGAATAATACAATTCAGCATAACTTTGTAAGGAACAATACAAATTATGCAGGTATTGCATTTGTATACACTAATCCTTATCAAAATATACTTTACAATAATACGGTTTGCGGTACAACAGGATCAGCTGGAATATATTGCACAAATTCACCTGGTCAATCAGATCTGGGAAACACTTATGATAACCAATCTGGATGTTCAGATTGGCTTGGTGCTTCAGTCGGAAGCTGTTCTTAGATTCTTTTTTTTAAATAAATGTATTAATTGACTAGATTTTCTATTCAATTTCTATTCAAATTACGTAATGTTTATAAATATCTTAACTTAAGTTATATTCAGAACAAACTGAAATCTAATTCAACAGAATTATAGATGGATGAAAAAAACGGAGGTCATTATCATGGCAGGAGACGGTGAAGAACTAACATTTTTCGATGTGAAGGGTAAAGAGAAGTTCTCTTCAAAGGATTACAGGATTGAAGTGAAGAACGGAAGAAGATTTGCAGTTGCAAAGGCTCCTTCAGGAATCGAAGCTTGGAGAATTCTAGGAAAAGCATAAGCTTTTCTTTATTTTCATATTATTCTATTTCTAACATGGCAAAATCTGTAGCATCTAAAGACAAGATAATGGAATCCATAGGTGGACAAGCTGTGATAGAAGGTGTCATGCTCAGGAGAAAAGACAGCTATTCGGTTGCAGTAAGGAATCCTAAAGGGAAGATAATAACCACTAAGCATAAGATCAAGGACTACAGGAAAGGTCTGCTTTCTGTATTCAAATATCCCTTCTTCAGAGGCATGTATGCTATGTATGAGATGCTCGATATTGGCATGAAGACATTGATATATAGCAGCAATATAGCTACAGATGAGAAAGATGAGAAGCTAACTCCCTTGCAATTGTTCTGGGTTGTTCTTACTTCAGTAGCATTTGCAATTGGTTTATTTGTTGTAGTGCCTTACATATTGACGGTCTTGACAGGTGTCAAAGAGCATACTAATCCAATCATATTCAATCTAATCGATGCGGCCATAAAAGTAATATTCTTTGTTGCATACGTAGCGATAATAGGCATGATGCCTGACATAAAGCGTGTTTTCCAGTATCATGGAGCAGAACATATGACAGTGCATTGTCATGAATCAACGAAGAAAGTGACTCCTCAGAACTGCTTGAGCTTCACTACTATACATCCACGTTGCGGTTCATCTTTCATAATGATAACCATTGTGATAAGCATAATTGTGTTCAGTCTACTCCCGTTGGTATTCATCTACTGGTATCCGGCACTGTTTGAACTCAATATATGGATTCAGAAGACAATATTAGGATTGTTAAGGATAGTGATCCTTCCGATAGTCATGGGGATAAGCTATGAGGTTCTAAAGCTTGCAGGAAAATACCCTGATAATCCAGTTATGCAGCTTGTATCTCTACCAGGAATGTGGCTGCAGAAGCTTACTACCTCAAGACCTGACAAGAAGCAGGTGGAAGTAGCAATAGCTGCATTGAATAAGCTATTGTAAATATTTTCTTATTTCTTAATATTTCTTAATATTTCTTAATTCATATTTTTAATTTGCATTTAGAAAAAAGAGCAGTTGCCACGCGAATGCGATGGACATCAAATCGCGTCGGAAGAACTGTTTTTTTATTAATTGGCATCTCTGCTTGATAATTTGATGCAATCATTGCATATTCTTCTTTTTTTTCTTCCAAAGTTTTTTATACCAAGACATTTTCTCCATTCATTATGATAAAAGCGAAGATGGTCAAGAATGTCAACGATGAATGCTATGGTGAGAAGTTTGAACAGATCGAGGATTGCCCATCATGCTGGATCAGGACTTCCTGTGGCGCAACATACAAGTCAAAGAAGAAGAAAGCCATGATGGCAGGCAAGAAGAAAGAGCCAAGGGAAAAGACATACAAGAAGACAGACAAGCACCGTGATTGGTGATTGTGCAGCATTCTATCCTTCTTTATTAGTCCATATTCAATTCTATTCAAAAGATTTATATATTAACATTCCTGGTATTTCAGTATGGCTTTTGATTTTTTCAAGAAGAAGGATGATGATTTCTCAGATTTTGGTAGCGATTCCTCAAGCCAAGGCAAGTCTTTTCCGGATCCATCCTCTTCTGGGCATATGGGGCTTCCGCTTGATGGTGACATCACAAGCACTTCGATGCCTCAAACTTCACAGCCTGATTTCCCTACTTCCGATCCAGGAAGCCCTTCAGCTTTCAATGATTTCAATACTATGCAAGCATCAAGACAGCATTCTTTTCAGCAAGTATCTCCTGCTACTCAAGCTACTCAGCAGCATATGATGCATCCTGCTTATAATGAGCTTGAACAGTCAAGATTTTCTGCACTTGAGAAGGACATTCAGCTTGTGAATGTAAAAGTTGATGCAATAAGGACAGTTCTAGAGTCAATAAATGCTCGCCTCAGCCATATTGAAAGGATAGCACAGGATTCTCAGAAGAAAGAAGATACTATAAGGTGGTAATGTGAAGCGTTTCTGGGTTTATGTGATTGCTGCTGTAGTATTATCTATCGACGCTGTGACAAAATATGTTGTGAGATTGTATCAACCGGACATAGATTTGCTCCCATTCTTCTCACTAACATTTGTGACTAATACAGGTGCAGCTTTCGGTATTCTTAAGGGAAGCATTTGGTTCCTTGCTCTAGTATCTATTGCAGTCATGTCTGCTATAATCTATTATCTGCCAAAGATGGAAGAGAAGTATCTTCTGCCCGCTGCCCTGATACTTGGTGGTACGATAGGCAATCTTCTTGATAGGCTATTCATTGGTTTTGTGACCGACTTCATCTCTTTAGGCTGGTGGCCATCATTCAACATTGCAGACTCTTCATTAAGCATAGGTTTTGTGTGGATTTTGTTAATAATCCTATATGATGATTTTCTAAGCAGGAATAAAACAAGAAAATAGCTCTTTCTCGTCGCTAGTGCTTAGCTTATAAACTCCACTTGGGTCTTGTATTGGGTCTAGAACAAAAAACCATACTAAATTCATTTGTCACTACTAAATAAAAACATGATTAAAATAAATAAAATAACAGTCTCAGGTATCTAAGAATTATAGTCATAACTGCTCTGGAAGAGATAGTAAAAAACTTTATAAAGAAAAAAACACAAATTAGCCTTAATAGCATGTTTAATCGCTAACAACAATAGGTCATATATGAGCATATGATCTGAAGCAATCTCAAAGAGGTGTTTGGGTTGTATCCAAGTGTCATTCTTTGAGGGCAACAGAAATACACAAGCTTTTTATATGAAATGGATGTTGTTAGCGACAAAGTCGTGCAATGCACGAGCAAAGCATGATAGCCAGATATAAAACACTGGAGGTGTTTAGTAAATGAAAGTAAGAAAAGCAATAAAGCGAATCATGGCTTTAGGAACAGGCCTGACAATGTTGGGAGCAACTGTTTTCGGAGCTGTGGCAGCTAACCTTGGAGACTATCCATACGAAAATTTCGTTAAGGATGGGAAGTTCCACGGACTACTAGTAGTAGGTGAAGCAGCAAGCACAGAAGACGTTCTGGGCGTAGTTGATATCGCAACTTCACTACAGTTCTCAACAAGAAGAGAAGTAGCTGTGGATGGTTCGACATCAACAACATTGAGCGGAGACGTTTTCAAGTTCGAAGCTAATGCAGATGTTCTAGAAATAAATGAGCTATTGCCTGACGTTAAGTCAACACTTGACTCAGAACAGCTAGAAGCTCTTGGTTCAAAAGTAATCAGGAACTCAAAAGGAACAACAGATGCTGACCAGTATCTTAAGTTCGCAGATTCTGACCTAGTAGTTATCTATGGTGAGAATGACGAAGTTGACCCAACAGTAGTTGGAGACTGGTTAAGGATCCAGAATGGCGAAGACCTATTCACATATGAATTGAACTTCCCAGACGGACTAGAATCAGACGTTGATTCAAACCTTAAACTAGAAGACATCGAAGATGAAGACCTATTCATCCTTGGAGATATCTTCAGCATAGTTGAAGGAACTGTTGATTCAAGTGACAGAGTAGCATTGACTCTTATGGGCGGTGCTGTAACAGACACTTTGAAGGAAGGAGAATCCAAGACATACGAAATCGATGGTAAGGATTACGAAGTAACAGTAGTTATCATAGCTGACGCTGATACAAACAGCGGAAACCCTAAAGTAAAGCTTATGATAAACGGCGAAGTTACAGATACCATGGAAGACGGAGACACAGATACACTTGATGACGGAACAGTTATCGGTATCAGGGACATCCTTGCAAACGAAGGATCAGAAGAGAACGGAGAAGATATTGTAGCATTCTACATAGGTGCTAACAAGATCGAATTCGGCGCAACAGGAACAGTTAAGATCGACGAAGACACAGTAAGCGAAGCAACTGTAACAATCGATGAGACAAACTCCAGCGGAACAATGGTTATCAACAAGATCACATACGAGCTTGATTCAGATGACGACTATTTCCTAGGAGCAGGTGACTCATTGAGAAGCGTGCTAGATGAGCCTGAAGGATTGCTTTCAAGCGTATGGGACATCAAGTACGAAGGTCTATCACAGCCTACAACCACAGAAGTGAAGATATCTCCATCAGGAGATGACAAGTATTTCTTGGAGTTCGTAAACCAGGAAGGAATCGAGTACGATATCCCTCTAGTTGAGAACGACGCAACAAACTTGAATCTTGGTAAGGACGATGCAGACCTAGTCTACACAGAAGCTAGTGCAACACCAACAGTCTACAACGCAAGCGATGACAACCAGATCATGGAAGATGATTACTTCATCCTTGGTAAGGTATCATCAGACACAGATGTAGATGTCGCAAACACAAGAGTAATGAAGTTCAAAGACTCAGACCTTGACGACGACGATGTAGAGATTACATTGGTTGACGAAGGTACAAAGTCTACAACAACTTTGAGAGCTACTCTAGGTGGAGACGGATGTAACGCAACAACTTCACAGTTGAATGCAGGCGGAGAATCATACAACGTAACAGTATGTAGGTCCTCAACCAGCTATTCACTAGCAGTTGACCTTGACGGTGACGGAACATTGAACGGCGACAGTGTAGCAATAACAACAAAGAACAACGCTTACATTGTGTTTGACACAGTGACAGAAGGACCTGTAAACTCAACATCAAATGTTCAGGTTAGAATGAACTTGACCATAACTGATGACTATACAGACACAACCGGTGACCAGATGATTTCATGGTTGATCAACGGAACAGTGGCTGGAGACTCAGGTGACTACGACGAAGTTGATGTAGTTTCTGTAACTGGAAACGCTCAGGCAAACTTGAGCTCAGGTTCAGACGAAGACAGCGACGATACAAAGTACATGACAAGATACGGAATCATGCTTTATGAACAGGATGACGATGAGGGTGCAGACACTCTAACATTGACAATCCCTTCAGAGCAGGTAGAAGCACTTGTCTATGTAACAGGCGGAGACACAACAGCTTCAACAAGCTCAAATGGAAAGGTCTACGCTGAAGTACAGAGAATCGAAGTTGGAAAAGCTGTTCTTGACTCAGAAGTCGGAAACGTAGCTAGCGACAACCTAATCGTTGTTGGTGGTCCATGTGCGAATGAGGTTGCAGCAACATTGCTGGACATCTCAAACGACAGACCTGCATGTTACGAAGACTTCCCAGTACCTGAAGGACAAGGTATAATCAAGATGGTAGAAAACGGCGACAATGTTGCTGTTGTTGTAGCTGGTTACAGCGCTGCTGACACAAGGAATGCAGCTCAGGTTCTAGCTAACTACGAAGATTATGCTGAAGACCTAGACGGCAAGGACGAAGTTGTTGTTTCAGGAACCAAAGTTATGGCTGCTGAAGTAATGGCTGACGACGCTATGGAAGACGAAGAGTAAGGCTAACGCCTTATTTTTTCATTTTTTTTATTTCTAAATTTTTTTCTTCAAAATCTATGGACTGAGAGCAATAGGAATATTTATAAACAAATCACAATTTCTTGAATATAACTCAATATAATCTAAATATGAATTTGGTGAGCACATGAAAATTCCAAAACTAATCAAAAGATATTGCCCAACATGCAAGAAGCATACTGAACAGAAGGTATCGCAAGCTAAAAAAAGAACCCCTGGTTCTACACATCCTCTAGCGCAGTTCGCTAAGAAAAGGACTGGATTTGGCAAGGGAAAAGGAAACCTTGGCAAGTACGGAAGCAAGCCTCCTGTCAGCAAATTCAAGATGACTGGGAAGAAGACAAGCAAGAAGACTGATCTTAGGTATGAATGCAAGGAATGCAAGAAACAGAGCGTTCAGCGTGCAGGCATAAGGGCTAAGAAGGTCGAGATGGTATAAGGTTGATAAACATGGCACGAGAAACAGTATCAAAATTTGTCAAAGTAAGATGTCCTAAATGCAAGAATGAACAAGTCATATTCGGCAAATCATCAACAGATGTGAATTGTCTTGTTTGCGGTAAGGTCCTAGCAAAGCCTTCAGGTGGAAAATCATCCATCAAAGTACGCATTTTGGAGGTTCTTGAGTAATGCTTTTCAGAAAAACAGGTTTTCCAGAAGATGGAGAATTAGTTCTATGCACTATTACTAAAGTCCAGCCTAACTCTGTGTTCGTAAGCCTAGATGAATATGGTAAAGGTGGTATGATACACATATCAGAGATCTCTCCTGGTAGAATAAGGAATATCAGGGATTTTGTAAAGGAAGGCAAGAAAGTAGTTTGCGTCATCCTTAAGATAAATGAGGAGAGAGGGCATATAGACCTATCACTACGAAGAGTTAATGAGGCTCAGAAAAAGAAGAAAGTAGAGTACATCAAGCAGCTTCAGAAAGCAGAGAAGATAGTCGAGTTTGTAGCAAAGCAGCATAAATTGCAGACTGAGAAATATTTCAAGGAGATCCTCGATAAGATAAGCAAGGACTATGATGATCTTGTAGCATTCTTCAATGATATAGTCAATGCAGATGTCAAAGCAAAGGATTATGGTATCGATAATGCTGAGCAGCTTGAAGAGGTTGTAAAGCAACGTATAAAGCCACCTGAAGTGATGATTGAAGGTAATTTCACAGTCCAGATATATGCAGAAGATGGTCTTGATGTGATCAAGAAAGCATTCTCTAATCTTGATTCAAATCTGAAGACATCCTATCTTGGTGGTGGTAAGTATCATATAAGCATAGTTGCTCCTACATATAAGGAAGCTGAGGAAATACTTGATCCTGCAAAGGACAATATCACAAGAGTCCTTGAAGAGAACCATGCAATAGTCGAATACAAGCGTATTACAAAGAAAAAATAATCAAGAAATACTAAGAACTGCCAGAAATAATCAAAATGCCTAGCCTTCTATATTGCACAAAATGCAAGACATATAC
Source organism: Candidatus Woesearchaeota archaeon (assembly GCA_020637495.1). GTDB lineage: Archaea > Nanobdellota > Nanobdellia > Woesearchaeales > JACJVV01 > JACJVV01. The sequence goes on along the minus strand of JACJVV010000003.1, from coordinate 41,906 downwards.
TATGGAGAAAGAGTGCAAAGTCTGCAAGAGCAAGACTATTGAACCTAAACCTCCAAAATATTCTCCAGAGGATAAATTTGGTGATTACAGGCGTCAGGCTAAGAGTAGCGAATATAAAGAGAAAGGACTTCTTTGATATTATTATAATTACTGATTAGTAGTAACAAAGCGAAAAACTTATAAATTCTGAATTATGATGTGTGTTAATGAAACTCGAGACTGTATGTATGGCAAACAGGATACGATCAAAGATATTATATGCTCATCTGGTCGATATGCAAGGATATGGCATGCTGCCAGGAATATCAACTATCAGCAGCAGTGGTATAATAGCAAACGGAGGAGAGACATATTCTCCAGAAAGGTTGCTTGCTGCATCAGAGCTTGCAGAAATAGTGCTTAAGGAGGATACTCTGGATTATGATTGGAATTTTACAAGGTTTGAATTTGAGGAAGGGGTCCTTTATATCCCCTCTGATGTCCGGATTAAAGAAGATATTAAGCATGTATCAAGAAAGGAATTCTTATCTGTTCCTGAAATAACTGGAATAAGTGAGGTACCTGATCCAAGGGGTATGTGTATAGATGGATACAGAAGATATAATGATATGGTCAGTGAAAACTTATTTAAGATAGTTGATTACATTAATTCTATATGCCAAAGATAATAGTGATTGAGGGAGTACCTGGTTCAGGAAAAGATACTCTGCAGACGCAGCTTGTACAAGAATACGAGAAGAATGGCTTTATAGTATATCCTTTCAGAGAGGAAGAACTCCTATGGTCATGGCGTCATGCATGGATCCCAGACATAGTTGAGATGAGGATGGAATTGATGGAGAACATGATTGAATATGTTAAGAGTCTGAACGATGATTCTGTAGTAATCCTTAATAGGTTCCATATCAGTTTTGCTCTCTTCTGTCTTAATGATGAAGTGAAAATAAGATATAAGAATGTGATAAGCAATCTAAAAGAATTTAATGCAAAGGTTCTGCTGCCATTTCTCGACGAGGAAGTGATTGAGGAGAGAGCGTCACATCGTGAACGTAGATCAAAGCTTTGGGAAAAGCATCTTCAGAGAAGGATGAAGCAGTACAATGCAAAAACCATCGGTGAAATGTATTCTATCGAACAGCAGAAGATATTGAAGATCCTTGATGATCAAGGATTGGAATATGAGAAAGTGAAAGTCATGCTTAATCACAATTGATATTAGAAAAACAAATCAAAGAATACCCAATTGAGGACTAAGCTTCCAAGGAAGAATCCTCCCATCATAACAAAATCTCTTTCTCCGAAAAGTGTCATCATGAGTACATCTGTAATTATTGCATATACTACAACTCCTGCAACTACACTTCCCAAGATAGGGATTCCTGCAAATGCAACAAATGAACCCCATATTCCGAATACTCCCGTAGCAGGTATCAATATGAACATGCTTGGGTAGAATTCCATCTGGACAATGTTGTTTGTCAATGCAAAAATCATACCTAATATCAAGCCCCATTTCCATCCGAACCAATATCCAGCAAGGAATGCCCCTGTGAGGGAGAAATCTATGCCTGAAGCGATGTTATTCTTAAGGCCTCTCAAAACATTGACTATAACAATATGTGCGCCATATAATGCAGTTATCAGCAGGAAGTTAAGCATTCTAAATTTCCTATTTGCCAGGTTTATAAAAATTTAGATGAGTCTCATCACCGATAATAATATAAATCCTTAGTATTCACATCAAATACGGGATGGTTAGCAATATACGCGAAGGACTTACATATTCTGATGTTCTGCTTGTACCTAAGAAGACACCTCTATCTTCAAGAAAGGAAGCGAACACTGAAAGCAGATTTACAAGGAACATACATCTTAATTCTCCTCTTGCCTCTGCAAATATGGCTACTGTGACAGAGCATAAGATGGCAATAGCCCTTGCCAGGGAAGGCGGCATAGGTGTAATTCATCAGTTCAATACAATCGATGAACAGGTAGAGGAAGTGAAGAAGGTTAAGAGAAGCACCTGTTACATGATAGAGAATCCTCTCTCAATAGGCGTAGAAGCAACATTGGAGGAAGCAGTTAAAGTGATGAATAAGCAGAATGTGACAAGCCTGATTGTTAAAGGAAGCAGTGGAGAACTGAAAGGTATTTTTACAAGGAGGGATTATCTCTTTGAGGAAGACCTATCAAAAAAGATAAGTGATGTGATGACGTCTGTTGAAAAGCTTGTCACTGCAGACCCAAGCATAACATTGGATAAGGCAAAAGATATTCTTCATAAGCATAGGATAGAGAAACTTCCTATCCTAAAGGATGGGAAAGTGGTTGGTCTTGTAACGACGCAAGATATAGTCAAGCTTGAGACATGGCCCAATGCATCACGTGACAAGAAAGGTCGTCTTATCGTCGCTGCAGCAGTAGGTGTTAAGGATACCTTGGAGCGTGCTGAAGCATTAATAAAAGCAGGCGCAGATGTCATAGTTATAGATATTGCGCATGCACATTCAGATCTTATGATTGGACGTATAAAGGAATTGAAAGAGAAGTTCCCTAAGACAGATGTGATGGCTGGTAATATTGCTACTGCTGAAGCTGCTGAAGACTTGATAAAGGCAGGAGCTGATGGTCTGAAAGTTGGAGTAGGTCCAAGTCCTGTATGCAGCACAAGACAGATATCTGGTGCAGGTGTTCCACAACTTACAGCTGTTATGGATGTATGCAGTATTGCAAAGAAGTATGATATCCCTGTCACAGCAGATGGTGGCTTGAAAACTCCTGGTGATGTTGCAAAAGCGATTGCTGCAGGAGCAAGCACAATATTCTCTGGGACTTTATTTGCAGGGACTGATGAAGCACCAGGACCTATACTTGCAAAAGACGGCAAGAGATACAAGCGTTATATGGGTTCTGCTAGCTATTCAAGCAATCTGGAAAGGAAAGAGAAACTTGAGCAGAAGCAGTATAAGGATAGGATTGATGTCTTTGTTGAAGGGGTTAGCATTCTTGTAGACTACAAAGGTCCAGTATCTGAAGTCATATCTTCCCTTATGAAAGGTTTGAGGAGCGGAATCAGTTATTGTGGAGCTCATGACATAAAAGAGATGCAGAAGAACGCAGAATTCATAAGGATAACATCAGCAGGCTGGCAGGAGACGATAACACAAGGAACAAGGAATGCTGAATGATTTCTCTAAGATATAGACTCGCTTAAGGCTTTATGCTCTGTTTCCAGAATTCATCGAAATATGCCTTGAAAGAATCATGCACATCTTGGTTCTTTATTTCTATCGCAATCTCATTTGGTGATTGCAGCACTATCAATGTTGTATCTTTATATGTGACGAATGCTGCAGGAGTCTTTATCTTCGTCTTCATTATCCTAGCTTCACAATCTTTATAGGTATTCCTTTGCTTAGGAATTGATGCATCCGTATCATAGTTGAATAGGACCTTGATCTTTATCCCTTTCTTGACACGCACTGCATGGTCCTTTTTCCAATAGATGTGTTGTTCATTAGGCTGATAGGCAGGAATTCCAAGCCAGTAGAAGCACTCGCCTTTCTTCAATACTTCATAGATCCTCTCATGGGCTGTCCTTATGCCTTTGAATCCGAAATACATCCTTGCTTCACTCTCAGGAGCTAATTTCTGCAGCATCTCAAGCTGTGGCAGCATCTCAATTATCTTATCTCTGTTATCGGCTAATTTTTTCTCCTTTTCATCTATATAATCAATTATCTTCTTTGGTTGGCTCGCTTGAAAATATTTTGTCTTATCCTTTATTATGAATGAGACAAGTCCTTTCTCGATAAGCCTTTCAAGTATGTTATATATTATTGATCTTGCAATACCAGATCTATCGATTATTGGTCCAGTGGTTGTTGAACCAAGCTCAAGCATGGCCAGGTACACCTTTATCTCACCATCTGTAAGTCCTGATTCTTTCAAAAGTTCGATATTCATTGTTATACTAGTAGTGGTGTGTTTATATTTATATAGTTTTTGAACTTATGCATCCCAAGGGGTGTTCTGATAGATAATAAATTGTCGTAATATAGCGACAGCTATGATAAGATGAGAATACTCAACATCCAATGGCCTGTAATAATCACAGTCACTGTGATAAATTATGCAATGATAATTCTATTGCTGCCTTTCAATCCTGTTCTTGCAACTGTATTCCTCTTTGGCTTGATAGGGTTCTGGAGCAGGCTTCCTGGAGCAGGCATCAATGATCCATTATTCATATTCTATGCAACTGATCTTGTGGATATATTTGCATTGATAATCACAATAAACTTAGGATGGCCAGTAGCAGCAGCCTTTGTCTGGATAGTAAATACGCTTCCAAGGCTTGCAGGAATCTATCCACCATGGTCAGCGATCATAGAGGACAATGCAGCACAGAGCATAACCTGCATGATAACTCCTCTAATATACTCCATTACAGGAGATATACTTGTAACAATGGCAGTATATACAACAGTAAGGAATTTGATAATGCTGCCTACAAGCTATTTCTTACGTCCAAGGCCTTTCATCGAGTGGGCAGCAAGCTGGGTAGCATGGTTCATTGCGATCTATCTAGTCAACACATTCTATGCAAAAATATTTGGTGGATATTTTGATTCATTGCTGCAGAACGGTGCAAGCTTCGACTGGATATTGTTCCTGTTCGCATCAATAGTGATATTCGGGGTAGGGATCGTATTCTTCAAGCTGTCACCAGGTAGATTCGGGAAAAAAGTAGGGAAAGGTATAGTAAGGTTCGCAAAAAGCAAGATTGCAAGAAAACCATCAAGCCATGATCTTGAATCATCTGATCTTGATGTAAGGTTTGTCAAGGAGACATTGAGAAGACTTTAGTTGGCAAACAGACTCATCACACCCTTTACTCCAAGGAATATGACGAAGAATCCTCCTATCAGAGGAGCGCTTATCCCATACACCATTAGTCCCATGTATAGTCCAGCAAGGGCGTCTAGTATGCTAGGTATGTCCTTGAAAGTCGCAAAGACTATCCCTTTGAACATCAGCAGCATGCCTATCTTCATGACTATAGAATGCGGGATCCATGCAAAAGCTACTATGCATAATACGCATATCAGATCAAACAACCCCAAAAATTTGACAATCATATGTAAAGAAAAATCAAATCAGTTTATATGAATATCCCTACTAGAAGGACTATCAATGTAATGAACACTACATTGTAGAATATCCCTCTGACCCCGTCTCCTCTTGAACCGAAACGTATGAGTTTCACGAAGAATGGTATTGCAAAAGCGAATATCGCTCCCATTATCAGTGCAATAACAAGTATCATCAAGAATACCCAGAAGCTTGTGAACATCTCCTCAAAAAAGAATTTCATAAGTACAAGACCAACAAAAAGCCCAAGCACCCTGAAGAAGAAATCTTTCTTCTTCCCATGAGCGAATTGGTTGTCGTTATTGGTGTTAAAATATGATAATATGATATCATGCGGGTCCTGGATGTGCAGGTCTGCGTCTATGATTACTGTGTGCTTGGATTCATCTTGTGTCATTTTTCATTCCTAAGGCTATTTATAGCTAATTATACATCATGCAGAATTTTGATATTTATAAACTTTTCGATTTGTAACTACTATAATGTGATAACAATAAAGCAATATCCTACTTTGAAGCAGGGTAAAATATATATAAACAACATATTAGGATTGCATTATGAGGAAAAAGTTCGAACCTATAAAGTCAATATATGATGATTTCCATATGTACATGCTTTCTAAAGGAAGACTCATGGTCAAGGATACAGGTAAAGGCTACTGGGGGATAACCCCAACAGAGGAGCTTTTTGAGCTCTTCAGCAAGACACAGCTTGACAAGCATAAGAGATTCCTAGATCTAGGAAGCGGTGATGGAAGAGCAGCTATAGTGGCAAGCATATTCACGAATGCAACAGGTATTGAGTTTGACAAGGAATTGCATGATTTCGCTCAGGAGCATGCGAAGAATGCAAGATCAGGAGTCACTCTGCTGAATGAAGATTATATGCAGCATAATCTAAGCCAGTATGACTATCTCTTCATTGCTCCGGACAATTACATATCTGGTCCTCTAGAGGATAAGCTGAAGAGAGAGATGAAGAAAGACGCAAAGCTTGTCGTATTTGGTCCACATTATCATCCGAAAGGATTGAAGAAGATTGAGACACATGATATACAAGGTTCATTAGTTAGCGTATTCAAGAAATAGTTTAGCATTTAATTCAGATTGTCTCATCCAAAAACTATCTGTAAAAGATTCTCGTGCATGTTCTACAAAAGGATATACTGCTCCTTTGCATTCTCTATAATTTCCTCGTTTAATTGCAATTCCATTATCTATAGTGCAATTGTTAAGTTCAAGAACCGCATGACCATTCTCACCATCTCTAAATAATCCAATCTGTGGAAAAAATTTTGGAACTATTGTAACATCAGAAATGATAGAGTGAGAATATTCTTCCATTGTTCTCTTTATTCTTTCTCGCAATGCAGGTTGATCTTGCCATTCAGCACACTTATCAACATTTGCACCTTTCCATACAACTAATGATCCCCATCCTGTAAGGTCTTTAATTATTGCTGGAGCAGTTCCACCATACATTCCTCCTTCAGGATGTACTAATGGATGATTCATGTATCCCTCAGATACTCTTGTAGCTAAATCATCTCTTCCTATCTCAAGAAAAAAATTTGCAAGACTGCATCCAAAGCAATCCATGGTATCTGGTTTGTAATATTGCATACAGGACAGGATTGTATGTTGCTTTTTAAACCTATCTATTGTAGAATATAATGTTATTTCTTCATTATTCGAACAATCTTTTGAAGAATCCAGATTTCTTGCTCTCTTCGCCTAGCTCTTCAAACAGTTTCTTCTCTTTCTTGTTAAGTTTCTCAGGTATCTTCACGACAACTTTCACCATCTGGTCACCGATACCATTGCCATGGAGATCCTTTATCCCTTTATCCCTCATCCTGAATACTGTTTCAGGCTGTGTTCCAGCAGGGATCTTTAATGTGGCTTTTCCTAAAAGTGTAGGGACTTCGATGTTTGTCCCTAGTGCTGCTTGTGACACGCTTATTGGGACTTCAAGGTGTATATCATTCTCTTCCCTGACAAAATGTTTGTGGGGCATCACGCTGATGAATACATAGAGGTCGCCATTGACTCCATTCTTAGGAGCTGCATCACCCTCTTCTCCAATCCTGAGTCGCATCCCGTCGTCAATTCCAGCAGGGACTTTTATCTCAAGGTTCTTTGTCTCCCTGACAAGTCCTGTACCATCGCATTTTCTGCACTCATTCTTTATGGATGTCCCTTCTCCTCTGCATTTAGGGCATGCAGAAGTTGTCTGGAACAATCCGAACGGTGTCCTCTGTGTCCTTCTTACTTGACCTTGTCCATTGCAGTCAGGGCATGTTATTATATCGCTCTCAGATTCAGCACCTGAGCCATTGCATGCTTCACATTTGCCTAATCTTGAGAATTCGACTTTCTTTGTTGTTCCGAATGCAGCCTCTTCAAGTGATATATCTATGTCATATCTAAGATCATTACCTTTGGCTCTTCGCCTTCTTCCGCCTCTGCTTCCGAAACCGAAACTTCCTCCGAAAAGATCCCCTAGATGGTCGAATATGTCTCCGAAATCTCCAGCTCCCCCACCGAATGCATCTTGGAAGCTGCTGAAGTCAAATCCTCCAGCTCCTCCTCCTTGGCCGAAACCTTCAGCTGTTCCGAACTGGTCATAATGTTGCCGTTTCTTATCATCTCCAAGGACTGCTGCTGCCTCGTTTATCTTCTTGAACCTCTCAGCATCACCAGTCTCCTGATTATCAGGATGATATTTTTTAGCGAGTTTCTTGTATGCTTTCTTGATCTCTTCTCTTGTAGAATTCTTGCTCACTCCAAGGAGATCATAATAATCTTCGCTCATTTTTAGTATTCTTCCTCTATAAGATATGGCTCTACTGCCTCTTCATCTATATCTTCAGGTTTTATATCTAGGTTTTTAAAGATTTGTCTTTCAAGTATCTGCCTTGCAGCTCTGACTTTCTCAGCATATGATCTTGACTCTGGATACCTTATTTTTGCATCCTCAATCCTTTCATCAAGGCTAGCAATCTTATCATGTATAACTCTTTTGTCTGCATAATGGACTATCATGCTTTCCCAGTCACCATTAAGCGACCCATCATGCAGTGAGCTTATCCCATGTCTTGATATCACTTCACCTATCCTATCAAAACCGATGCTTTTAAGGAGTTCACCTCCTTGCTTCTCGTGAAGCTCATCTTTTCCAATCATAAGGCAATGCTTCTTCTTCACATCATGCAAGATGGATGCTTTATCGACGACTTTCAAATCGATATTTATGCCTTTCTCAATGAGCTTATCTGCGATATATCTTGATATCGCATTTACTTTCCTGCAATGCATGAATATATGGATAGGGATATCATTCTGCTTAAGCAGCAGTTTACATTCACTTATTCCTAGATTCTTGTCCATCGACACGATATTGTGCATGTTCATTTAAAAAAATAATCAAAAAAGAGAATCATTTCTTCTTCTCTTCATTGTCATCGACGACTTCAGCATCAACAACATCATCTTTCTTGCCTTTTGCATCAGTTTTATCTCCGCCTGCAGCAGCTTGCGCCTTCTGCTGCTCTGCCGCAGCCTTCTGATACATCTCCTGCGCGATCTTGCTGAATTTCTCAGTCATCTCTTCTTTCTTCTTCTTTATGGACTCATAATTCTTGTCCTTGTCTTTGAGCAATTCCTTCATGTCATCGATGTCTTTCTGGACAGGCTCAAGCTGTTTCTTGTCTACCTTGTCGCCCATCTCCTTGATCGTCTTCTCATACTGGAACACCAGGCTCTCTGCTTCATTCAAAGTCTCTATCTTCTCACGTTTCTTCTTGTCTTCTTCAGCATGCGCTTCAGCATCCTTCTGCATCTTCTCGATGTCTTCCTTTGAAAGGTTGCTGTTCCCTGTTACGGTTATATGTTGTGTCTTTCCAGTCGCCTTATCTGCAGCGGATACATTGACGATTCCGTTTGCATCTATATCGAATGTGACTTCAATCTGAGGAATTCCTCTTGGTGCTGGCGGGATCCCATCAAGATCAAACCTTCCAAGGCTCTTGTTATCCGCAGCCATTGCTCTCTCTCCCTGTAATACATTGATTGTTACGGCAGGCTGGTTGTCAGCAGCTGTTGAGAATATCTGGCTCTTCTTTGTAGGGATGGTTGTATTCCTTTCAATGAGCTTTGTGCATACTCCACCTAATGTCTCGATGCCAAGGCTTAAAGGTGTTACATCAAGAAGCAAAACATCCTTGACCTCTCCTCCTATTATTCCTGCCTGTATTGCTGCTCCAAGTGCTACTGCTTCATCTGGATTTATGCTCTTGTCACCCTCTTTTCCAGTTATCTCCTTTACCAGTTTCTGCACAGAAGGTATCCTTGTTGATCCTCCTACGAGAAGCACTTTGTCTATCTTAGTGTCACCAGCATCTTTGATTGCTTGTTCAGTAGGGCCTTTGAGTTTCTCAAGTATGTCTCCTATCATATCCTCGAATTTAGCTCTTGACAATGTAAGGTTTATGTGCTGTTGCTGTGTGATGTATGGTATGTTGATAGTAGCTTGCTGTGAACTGCTCAGCTCAATCTTTGCTTTCTCAGCTGCATCTTTTAGTCTTTGTAATGCAACCTTATCTTCCCTAAGGTCCATACCGCTGCTTTTCTTGAATTCTACTGCGATCCAGTCGATTATCTTGTCATCGACATCATCTCCACCTAGATGGTTGTTTCCTGAGGTTGATTTGACTTCAAACACTCCATCATCAAGTTCAAGTACAGATACATCGAATGTTCCTCCTCCAAAATCGAATACCAATACATTATGCGCTTCGCTCTTGTCCATTCCATATGCAAGTGATGCAGCAGTAGGCTCGTTGATTATCCTCAATACGTTCAATCCTGCAATCTTTCCTGCATCTTTCGTTGCCTGTCTCTGTGCATCATTGAAATAAGCAGGAACTGTTATTACTGCGTCCTCTACTTTATGTCCAAGATATGCTTCTGCATCAGCTTTCAGTTTCTGCAGTATCATCGCTGATATCTCTTGAGGTGAATAGTCTTTTCCTTCGATGGTTATCTTCTCATCAGTACCCATGTGTCTCTTGATGGATCTTACGACGTGTGCAGGGTCGATGATTGCCTGGTTCTTTGCAACCTGTCCTATCACTCTTTCTTTTCCGCCTTCCTTCACCCACACTACTGATGGTGTTGTCCTTGTTCCTTCTGCATTGCTGATTATTGCAGGTTTTCCTCCTTCCATTACAGCGACTGCAGAAAATGTAGTACCTAAATCAATTCCGATAGCTTTTGCGTGTTTTGTCATTTTTAGTAACCTCCCTTGGTTTTAGTTTTCTCTAAACATTAACATCTGTATTCTTCTCAACATCTTTCTGTATCTCTTTTGCAAGTTTGACTCTTGCATGTCTTATCACTCTTCCATTCATCTTATAGCCCTGCTCCAGCACTTCAATAACTGTATTTGCTGGCTTATCGCTCTCCTCTTGGAGCAATGGCTGATGAAGCTCTGGGTCGAATGGTTTATCCAATGATTCTATCTGCTCAAGGCCTTCTTTCTTCAAAGCATCCCACAGCTGTGCATAGACCATCTCCATAGCATGCACGAATTCATTGTGGTTGTCCTTAGTCTTCTTGTCAAGGCTCCTCTGGAAATTATCAAGAGCTGGTAGAAGTTCGCTTATCAAGTTCCTGGAGGCAAACTTGACGAATTCTTCTTTTTCCCTCTCTGTCCTTTTCCTGAAATTCTCGAACTCTGCTTGAAGCCTTTGCAAAGTCTCAAGCAGCTCTCCTTCCTTTTGGTCTTTCTCGTCTTTTGTTATCTTCTTTTTCTCCTCTTTTGTCATTCATTTCACCCGAAGTAATTTGGAATATCCTCTTTTGCTTGTTTCTTCTTTTTCTTGTCGACTTTCTTCAATGCTTTTGGCTCTTCGATCTTCCCGAACCTTTTCTCATAATCCTTGACTGCTTTATCAAGAGCATTCCTAAGGAGCAGTGATTGGTACGGATCCATCATGATCACATTATGCTTTAGTGCGAATGTTTGGCTTTCCCTGCTTCTCTCATCTATTCTTGGGCTTATGTTCTTGAAGTCAAAGAAGACCATAGTTGGGTTGAAGTTGATGCTGGTCTGATGTGCGTAGAATGATTCTCCATCGTTTATGCTTAAGTTGATCTTTTGTTCCATGAATTTTCACCTTTTGTTAATTTTGATTAATTTCTGTTGATTTAAGCTCAACAAGAATAAGGTAAATTCAACTATTATATAAATGTTATGATTTTTCTATAGTTTTTATTGAGAAACTATCTTACTATTTAACTTTCTAAGCCACCCAACAACAGAATCATCCTTAGAATTCCCAACTGAATTAGTATTTTGGTAATAACTTTCAGGTACAGGTGGGAAAACAAGAGTAAACTCATCATTGATTACTTTCTTGTTTGGCAAATAAATTACATTATTGGTCTCTGGTAAATTACTACTATTTTGTGCCTCATAATTTATATTGGTATTATTCAATTGACTTAGAGCCTGTATTATAGTATTAGTATCTGCCTTCTTTTCCGTAGGAAAGAAATATTCTCTTGCAGAATTATATAACTTGCTTCCATATGTTCCTACAGTAATACCTACTATGACAAAAAGCGTAGCTCCTGCAGTGATATAGACAGCTTTTTTTAATATCTGATATCCAGTATCAACAATCTTATCTTTTGTTTCAGATATTCTTGAGATCGTGTTATCAACTGTCTCTTTTCTTGCTTCTTGCTTCTCCTGAGCCTTTTCCTTCTTATCTACGATCCTTGTTGCATCTGATAGCAATTTCTCTAGGTCTCTCATGCATTACGAGAATGAAATATGAGTTTTAAACCTTTCCAGAATCAATTGCTTTAACCAGGTTCTCCATATCGGCTTCTATATCAATCTTCAGGGAATCATAACTTGTATCTTGGTTTATCTCATGCTCAACATTAGTAGGTCTTTTTCCATGCCATTTCCTATCGGGATTAGTAACTTCAAACATTATCCTTACATCATACCAGTCACACGTCTGGAAAGTATATACATTAACTCTTGTATTGTCTCTGACGAAAGCTCTTGCCTTCTTCTTATAGCCATGCCTTTTCATGAACGGATGGATAACTTCCTTTATGAGCTTGTCTCTTACCTCTCTTTGGTCGACTAGAGATTCAAGCTTTGTGACTATGTTCCTTACAGCATCCAGTGAAGGCTTTTTTTCTCCTGCCTTGATTATCTCAAGCTCATTGAATATATATCCGCAAAGGTCTAGGATATATTTTATCTTGTATTCACATGCTAGCCTGTAATCTACCTTTATCTCATTCTTTATCTCTGCTATCCAATGCCTGATCCAGTCGACATTGCCATGCTTTATGTCATGCTCAAGCTTCTTCGCATAATGCTCCATCCTTCGTATAGTCTTTATGCTCATTCTAATCTTTCCCACATAGCCCAGAAGAATTTCCTCTGTCTCTCGACGAAGTTCTTCTGCTGTATAAGTATCGCGCTAGGCTTCTCGTCCCATGACATGAATACTACCTTGTCTCCGCATATACCATGATTTGCAGGCATAGGGAGGTCTGTATAACGAATCATCCTTCCTGCCCAGCTCTCATGCATTTTCCTTAATCTTGTTGGGGATATGCCTTTGACATTGAGTTTTCTCTTCTTTCTCTGCAGATGATAGCGTTCATAAAACTTTTGTACGCTCTCGTCTTTTTCATAATCTCCTAGATCAGCAGTGAAGAACAAAAAATCATCTCCAGGTTTTGCATCAGCAATCAATTCAATCAATGCATTCCATACACCTTTCATCCCTTCAAACATCTCAACGCTTCTTTTCTCTTCAACAAGGCTCTGCTTCGCTTTCAGTTCAGGGAGTAGTTTCTCGACTGCATTCTTTTTCTCTTCTAAGTAAACCATGAAGCTTTCAGGTTCTGCTGCATTGTAAATCCTTATTTTTCCTTTCTTCACATATCCTACAAGGCCTTTCTCTATCAATCTATTGACACAGAAATGAAAGACACTATTCTGGATGCTAGCTTTTTCTAGTATTGCTCCAGCACTGGAAGGCCCTTCTTCGAGCAATGTCATGTACACTCTTATCTCTCTCTCGCTCAAACCTATGTCTTCCAATACTTTTGTATCCATTATCCTACTAAACTGGAGGGTAAATATATATATTCTCTGGTTCACTAAATAGTGGTAATATGGTAAGAACAAATAATCAGCACAGGAAATGTCCAAGATGCAATCATAGAAATTTCCACGATGAGAACTATTGCGAGAATTGCCTTGCTCCATTGACAAGGCTCAATGTTCAGGAATACTACATGCGCTGGGACATAAGCGTGATGAGCAAATAGGTGATAAAAAATGATGATCCATTGGCCTCAAGTGATTGTTGTTACAATAGTTCTTTATGTATTGATAATCATATCCTTGCCATTCAATGCTGTATATGCTACTCTATTCCTATTTGCGATAATTGCTTATTGGAGCAGGCTTCCTGGGGTAGGAATTCCATCGCCATTCTTCATACTTTATCTAGCTGATGTAGTTGATCTGCTCTCAGTAATAGTCTCGATTAATGTAGGTCCATTGCAAGGTGCTGTCTTCTCTGCATTCGGGAACTTTGGTTCCAGGCTTGCCGGAATCTTCCCTAAATGGTGGTCTGTAGTTAGAGATAGCTCATTCCAGTTCATCATCTGCTTGATGATGCCTTTCATCCATGATCTTTCAGGAGGAAATCTAGAGATGTCAATGTTCTTCTTCACTCTGATTAGAAGGATACTTTTCATATTTGTCTATATATTTTATCAGGATATCCCCTTACCTAATTTCATTGGATTATGGATAGGTGCAACAGCAAGTTCTATTCTCATAAATGTTTTCTATGCAAAATATTTTGGGTGGTTCTTTGATGGATTGATACAATCAGGTGTAGAATTCAATTGGTTGCTTTTCCTTATCGTGACTGTAATAGTGCTGACTGGAAAAGTAGTCTTTTTTGGCAGATCATCTGTACGGTGGCTTGACCAGAGTTATATCCTGAGGAGGTTATTCAAGGGATTCTCTCAGAGCAAGAGAAAGAAGAGGATGGCGGTAAATGATGATGATGCAAGATTTGTTCATGAGATAATGAGAAAGATTTAATGCTTCAAGTTCAGATAAGCTTCAAGAACATATTCACCTGAAGTTGTTATCAATTGTCTCCATCCGCCTACAAAATAATCTCTTACTATCCTTGCATTGGACTTCTCTGGTCTTATTATCTCATCATAATTATTTGTCATTATTGCATTAAATATATGTTCACGTGAGAATTCTTTGATTATCAATTCTATCCCGGATCCTATGGTGTATGGATTGTGAGAGTCACTTCCTCCTGCATAAAAAGCTGGTTTGATCCTTGAAAGATAATCTTTTGGTGTCGTTGAGATTCTTTCTAGATTAGGAAAATCTAATCTCAACAATCTTCCAAATTCAAGTGCAGTATCAAAACTGCCATTATGGATAGATACGCCTAGTTCATATCTATCAAAAAGTTTAGAGACAAACTCAAGATCTTTAGGATCTTTTGCCCATCGTGGTACATTCATATAAGGATGAGGTATGAATACTGCATATCCTTCTTGATTTGATATCTTTATTGCAGTCTCTATATCCTGATCATGAAGTTCACTAAAAGTATTATACAATCTTGGCTTTGACTCCTTATCAATAATTATTATCTCATTTCCACCTTTAGTCCTATATTCTAATCCTGCAAATATCTCTATTGACCTGAAGAATTCATTTCTCTCTGCTAAGGATCCATGGACTTCCTGCATCATTCTAAAGCTATCTTTTGGATTATGGTAAGAGTGTTCTGTAAAGGCAGCTACTCTTATATCAAAATCCTTGAGTCTCTGGAAAATCTTGATAGCCTTCCTTCTATTTCTATATCCTTTAAGCAGGCTATGTAAGTGTAGATCAGCCTTGATTTTCATACTTATGGGAACAATACTTAGCTTAAAAAGTCTGTGTAACCATGACAAAAAATAATATTTACTACTAAATAATAACAAAAAAGTTATAAACAAATGAAACAAAGCAATCTCATGGACCTAAAAACCTTAGATGGCTTAAAGCAACTCAGAGCAAAAGACGAGAACGAATTCCATCATGCTTTAGATGCAACTGGAGACAGGATGAATTTTCTGAAGCTTGTCTATGGCTATGATTTCTGGCATTTCCATGAAAAGCTTCCAGACCATGAATTAGATATACTTCCTGAATTCTTTGAAATGTACCATGATATTCCAGAAGAACCAACAAGAGCAATTGCTTGGCTTGGCGAATATATTGAACGCGGACTTAATCTGGAAAAAGCTATGGAAGAGAATCCACTAGATTGGAATTCAGATGAACCTGTTCTCTCAAAGAGAATTGCGACAGAAATAATCCAAAGAAGCGGCTATCTTGACAATTATCTTTTAGGACTTATCGCAAAACAACGTTTAGTTGATTTCAGGGAGAATTTTGAGCCAGGAAGGAATGATTATTACAAAAGTTCAATTATTATGCCTAAAGAATTCTCATCCCTTATGCAAAAGCATGGCAAGATGGTGGTATTCAATAGCCTAAGGCCAGGGGAAGAATTACAGAGAAAGCTTCTTGCAAAAAAAGATATGCTTGCAGAATACTTATTATCATTAAACATAGTAGAGAGAATACATCCTAACGAAATGAACCAGCAGATGAGAAGATTAGCGATTGAGCTTTATGGAAGAACAGAATGTGCAGTGAAGGACATATGTGGCCATTCATTCACACTATCAAGCATTGATATAATTGAAGACGCTTACAAGCTTATCATGGATAATGGACCAGAAGGGATTGCATTGGCATCAGACCATCTTTCATTGCATAAGTTCAATCAGGCAAAGATAAACAGAATCATCACATCGCTTCTTGAGAGATCAGATGAATATAGGGGTTTCTCATCGAATGTCAACACTTCAAGATTTGAGCTTCAAATAGAATCAATGTTGCAGAGTGGGGGTGTTTTCTATAGGCGACAAGTGCCTTATAATCAGATCACAAGAACAAACAGAAGATACATAATGGATTTCTTAGTTGGCGATACGATAATTGAGGTTACAGATGATAGCGATGGTTTCATACATGATTTGGCATATTTTGCTACATTGCAGGAGAAGACGCTTCTAGCAAAACAGGCAGGGTATAATATTCTGGTTATTACACCGCATGAAGAGTTCCATTCACAACTAAAAGAGGCAATGCAAAGATCATATACTCCGAAAGAAGCTTATGACATGGGCACTTTCTCCGTCGATAATACAGAATTATTAAGGTTAGCAACAGAAAAGAACTCAGCGAGAAATATTCAACAAAGGATCAACACTCATTTTGTAAATAATGTATATATGATTGGGCATATCAAAGCTGCTTAGAATATGATCATCAGATGACTTTTACCTTCCTTTTCAGGATAGAACCCATGCTATTCTCTATGTCCTCGATGAACTTCTCATTTGTCATCTTTTCAAGCTCTTCTTTCTTGTCTTTTATCTCTCTTTTTGCATCATGCAATGACTTCTCTGCAAGCGATATTCTCTCTTTAAGGCCTTCGATCTTCTCTGAGATATCAGACTTGCCTATCTCATCTCTTGCAATCTCAAGATTCTTGTTCATCAATACTATCCTATCCTTAGTCTTCCCTATATAATCTCCATCTATCATGCTTTGCAATGCTTCAAGTATCTTATCCTTATTCTTCAGATCCAAGCTTTCAATCTTATCCAATACATTCTTTAGCATGCTCTTTCCTTTTCCATCATCCATTGTAACTGCATCGAATGCATCATTGAGATAATCACGTACTGTTGCAGCATCCTCAAAAGCTATCCTTTCATATTTCTTCAAAGCCCTATCAAGCTTTGCAAAATTAGATATGACTTCTGATCTTATTGATGCAATCTCATTCTCGATCTTGCTCTTCTCAGAAAGCATAGTATTATATCTCTTGAATGTCTCAGAATTCTGAGACTCCTCGAGCTCTTTTTTCATATTCCTCATGTCCTTATCCTTATCGACGATGACTGCTTCCGTATCTTTGATATCCTTGTTGATCTGCTCCTTTATCTTCTTTGAATTTGAGATCTTGTTCACGCTGTCAATTAACGTCTTGTGATTGTTGTAATCAACATTAGTCACAAGTTCTTTCATATTGTTGAAGCACTTGTTCAGCTTGCTTATCTCGTTGTGTATTGCATCTGTCTCATGCTCGAAGAAATGCTTGAGTATCTGCCTTGGTCGTATTGTGTGCTTACCGAAATCTTCAAGAAGTTCACTGAATGCAGAATGCTTGCTCTCAATGTCAGAATATCCTTTTGGAAGCTCTAATCTTTTCAATAATAAATCTACATGTTTCAGATAGCTCTCTCTATTCCCTACCATATATTGCTTCTCCTTGACAGGGATATTAGGATTCTTTAGTTCTGCATTTTCAAGGACTTTGCTCTTCTCTGATATCTGTTCTAAGATGTTCCTGATCTCAGTCCCTAACTGATTGAATCTAGGGATTATCTCATCATCGATATGCTTCTTCATCAGTTCATCACTCTTAGACCTGACTTCAGCTAATCTTATCTCGATATCTTCAGGTTTTGAGAATAATGATAATATCTTCTTCAGCATATGCTTAGAATCTGTTGGTGTTTTAAATGTATTATTGATTTGAAATCCACAAGCTCATGCAAGTACATTCACTAATACTACACCTAATGTGCTCACGATGAATCCATTGATGAAAATATTTGGCAATGTAGCAATAGTTGCTCTGATTGGATCAACAAAACCAGGAATCACCATAGACAGCCATAATGCTACATTCCTCAATACAATCATTGAGTTAGCAAGTCCTATGAATCCGAAGCTCTTGAAAACAAAAACAAAGAATACAATGAACACATATATTATTATTTGAGCAATCATGTTGTTCGTATAGACTTGCCCAGAGATGAATTCTGATACAACTACCATGAGGACTGCCGCAACAATGGTAAATAGCGGATTCAATGTATATGCAAATATTATAACGACCGGAGTTATCAGTTCAAATCCTATGCTTATACCTATGAAATGCTTGTATAGTTTTGATACTGTAGCTATCCCCATCATTATTGCGATAAGTATTATTTTTCCTACTGGTACATTGAATAGCATCAGTATAATCAATACCAGGAATACTATAAGGCTATAGAAACCGAACAGCTTCAATTTCTTCTTGACTTTCTTTGGGACTGCCATGTCATGCTGAACTCTAGCTCATTTTAATAATTTATTGGCTAATATGGTTAATTTTGGAAATCCCAAGACTTATAAACACAATTTCATTCTCGAACTTATGCATGAATATTATGACATCCAGGCTGCAAGAGCTATCGGAGAAGATATAAAACGTTATATGAAAGATAATGAGATGACATTAGCTGATTTTGCAGCTGATAATCATGATGCACTAGGGATGACTATCTCAAGTGCCCAATCTTATCTAAGTATAATAAGGAATGGTTTTCTGTATGGTAGTTATGGAAATTCTTATAAGCCATCCAATGCAGATAAAAAGCTGCAGCTTCTGGCTAATGCCCTTGCATTATTAGGATTACAGACAGATGATCCGTTGATAAGGAAGATACATGATTTTGACAGATCATTCAAGTTTCCAGCAGATGTTCCAGTAGTTCCTGGAATTGAGCATATAGTTTCAGCATTCGATTGTAATCTGGAGACTGCAATCGGCATTAGGGGCACAATGCTTCAAACTCAAAGGTAGGATGTCACAAAAACATATTTAAATCACCTTTTTTTCTCATATATATATGTCAAATAGTAAGAAATCACCTCAAGCGGACGAGAAAGGCATTACTGTGAAGAAGACAGATGACATGCCTGAATGGTACGGTCAAGTTGTCATGAAAAGCGAGCTTGCAGACTATTCTCCTGTAAGGGGCACTATGATAATCAGGCCATATGGTTATGCTATCTGGCAGAAGATCCAGGATTATTTCAATGCAAGGCTCAAGGAATTGAAAGTTGAGAATGCTTATTTTCCTATGTTCATCCCTGAAAGCTTCTTTGCGAAGGAGGCTGAGCATGCTGAAGGTTTCTCACCTGAAGTTGCATGGGTAACAAACAAGGACGAAGACAGCGGAGAGCGTCTTGCTCTGAGACCTACATCTGAGACAATCATGTACGATTCATATGCAAAATGGATACGCTCTCATCGTGATCTGCCATTGCGAATCAATCAATGGTGCAATATTGTCAGATGGGAAGTCAAGGATGTTAAGCTTTTCTTGAGGAGCAGGGAATTCCTCTGGCAGGAAGGCCATTGCGTTTATACTACTGAAGAAGAATGTGACAAGGAAGCATTGATGATGCTTGATGAATATGTGAGGTTATGCAAGGATCTGCTTGCAATACCTGTGATCCCTGGAAAGAAATCTGAAAAAGAGAAATTTGCTGGAGCAAAATGGACTTCAACGATCGAAGCATACATGCCGGATGGGAAATTCCTGCAATCAGGAACTAGCCATAATCTAGGTCAAGGTTTTGCAAAGGCTTTCGGGATAACATACAAAGGCGAAGATGAACAGAACCATCTCCCATGGCAGTCAAGCTGGGGTTTCTCGACGAGGCTGATCGGTGCATTGATAATGCAGCATGGTGATGACAAGGGTCTTGTCCTGCCTCCAAGCATCGCACCTATACAGATTGCAATAGTTCCAATTGTATTCAAGAAAGATACAGCTCCTATAGATGAAGCTCACAAGGTTGCAAAGGAATTGGAATCATATGAAGTTAAGGTTGATGATAGGGAGGAATATTCTGCAGGATGGAAATTCAACCAATATGAGATGAAAGGTGTTCCACTAAGGATTGAGATCGGTCCTAAAGATATAGAGAAAGGGCAGGTTGTTATTGCTAGGCGTGACACTGGAGAGAAATATTTTGTCAAGCGTGGTGATCTGAAAGATAAGGTTGAAGAGCTTTTGCAGGATATCCAGGAGAATCTCTATAGCAAGGCACAATCAAATATCGACGAGAATATAGTCGAGCCTAAGGATTGGAATGAGTTTGTAAAGGCAGCAGAGGCAAGGAAAGTCATCATTGCACCATTCTGTGGGAAAGAGGACTGTGAGGATATAATAAAAGAGGAGACAAAAGGAGCGAATAGCCGATGTTTCCCTCTTGAACAGCAATCAAAGGATCTTCCTGAGGACTGCACATGCATACAATGCGGAAAACCAGCAATAGGTTATGCATATTTCGGTAAGTGTTATTAAGATCAATACTGATTCTAGAAATAATCTAGTCTGCATATAACTTAGTCTGCATATAATCTAATCTATATATGTTTACAACTTGTGATACACTTCAATCTTTAATTCTTTTCTTCCCCATTCGATTGCTCTTTCATATGGGGTTTTACCGTTCTTATTCACAGTCATGAGGACATCAATCTTGTTCCCCTTTATAGCTCCGCCCGTATCTAGTGCTTTTGCAAGCCCATATCCAGGAACATTTACCAGGCTCCCATACGGTATCACTTCAGGGTCTACTGCAACAATATAATCACTAGGTCTGATGACATGCCCTGTAGCAGTGATTCCATCTGCTTGATTACCGCATGATGTGGCAGATACTTCATATGCTGTAACAATTGCATCTATGCTGCCTGCATAAGAATACCCTTCTATCTCTCTTGAAGTATTCTCTGGATTCTTTTCATCATTATGTTCAATAGGAGCAGTAATATTAAATTGCATACTATAATCTACTGCATTAAGCCTTGCACTAGATAATGTAATAGGCATAAGCATTGAACATATTATCCCTGTCAATCTTTTCATAGATTTTCGGGGTCCTGATCAGCTTAAAAATATTATGGAAGAATTATTACTTAATAACCATCTATGAAACTATTTCTTATCTCCTACATAGATCTGTCCGAAATCCTTATGCCATGTGAATTCATCATCAGTCTCAGTTTTCTCAATCACGTCAAGCATATGTGTTGTCTGAGCGCTTACCTGATCGCAATAATGCAATGCAACAGCCTCAGGAATTGAGTGGGTCTTGCTGCTGCCATATTCTCCCATATGTGTCAGGATCATGTGTATCAATTTGTACTGGAGATCTTTTGGCGTGTTCAACTTATCCATCTTCCTTTGTATCATGTCAGCGCCTATTGTTACATGACCTATGAAGACACCTTCTTTCGTCATTCTTATGCTAGTCGTTAGCTCAAATTCCCGTAATTTACCGATATCATGAAGCAATGCTCCTGCAATAAGAAGATCTCTGTCTAGTTTAGGATGTGTTTCAGCTGCAACTTGCGCAACTTTTGTAACATCTATAGTATGGTCCAGCAATCCCTGTATCCATCCATGATGGACATACATAGCAGCTGGACATTCCTTGAACTTCTCTGCAAATTCAGGTTCAAGAAAAAAGCTTTCGAGTATCTTTTTTATCTCAGGATTCTTTACAGAATCGACAAAACCTATCAAAGCATTCCACATCTCATCCCTATCTCTCTCAGAAACACGGATGAACTCTTTTACATCATACTCTCCTTCTCTCAGGACAGATATAGACGCTTGCTCATTCCCTGATATCTCAAGAAGCCCGTTCCATTCATTCATCCTTCCTGTAACATGGATAACATCATCCTTGTTTATTGATTCATACAATGCTTTGACTTTCGCTTCATCATCAGGACCCCAGTATTTGTACATTATCTCCTTTGTAGCATCACCTAGTCTCATCTCAAAGCGATATCCATTCTTGTATTGTTCTACAGCTTTCTTGAACTTGACGACAAATATGTCATTGACTATGTCGTCTTTCTTCAGGTCTATTATGTTCTGTGTTTTCTTCTGCATAACAAGGCGTAAATTCATGATGTTTATATGTTTTGTTGGAGAGTAACCGGATAATTTACAAAATGAAAAAAAAGAAAGAGTATTATTTTACTCTCCTACAATAATCATTGATTGCTGCAATGTAAGCCTTCACGCTAGCCTCTATCGTATCTATTGATCTTGCTCTTCCGATATAGAGTGGCTGATCCTTGTGGAAGTTACCCTCGAATCCATTTCCAGACAATACTATTGTTACCTCTGCAACAGTGTCATGCTTCTCTCCAATGTTCCTTGGGTCATATATCACAAGTCTTGGGACTTCAAAAGGCATAACACTGTCTACTGCATTGAAGACTGCATCAATCCCGCCTACGTTATCTCTTTCTCTGTCTATTACTACGCTGGTTACTTCCTTATCGTCAACCTTAAGGATGACATCTCCTGAATATGTTTCAGAGTGGAATGGCTTGTCTATACTATGTGCAACATAATTCACTCTATCCTTGGAAGAATAGGCTTCGTTGATTATTGCTCTCAAGTCCATATCTGTAACTTCTTGCCTTGTATCTGCACAGCTTTCATACAATGGCATGATGTCTTTCTCTACCTTTTCAACACTATAATTGAATCCTAGCTTGTTCACTCTTGTTGCCACACCATGTTTTCCAGCTTTTGCAGTCATCCTGCTCTCTTCACCAATCCATCCTACTTTGTCAGCTGTGAATCCTGCCTGGTAGACGATTACACCTTTCTTGTTTCCTTTCTCATTCCCATCCTGATGTATGCCTGAGCTGTGCTGAAAAGCTTTCTTCCCTACGATTGCCTTGCCAGGTGCTTTTGCTTCTCCAGTATGCTCTTCAACCAGATCACTTATCGGAGTAAGCCTTTTTGTGTCAACATCTGTAAATATGCCATATCTCGAGCCTATTGCATACACATTCATGACTACTTCTTCAAATGCAGCATTACCGCTTCTTTCACCTATTCCATTCACAGTTGTCTCTGCACAGTCTGCTCCAGATATCAATGCCTCAAAGCTGTTTGCTACTGCATTCCCAAGATCATTATGGCAGTGGACATGTAACTCTATATCATTGCCTCCTTTGACTTCACTCCTGAACCATCTGATAGCTTCTCCAGATTCTTTAGGTATGCATTTCCCTTCGGTATCTGGAAGGTTGATGATGTTTGCACCTGCTGCGATTACTTTATCATGCAATCTCTTTATCCCTTCTAGTGCATGTCCATCATTGCTATTGATTGCCTCGACGATAGCATATAGGCTCCCCTGTGCTGAGAACTGTAGGTCAGGTTTATGTCCCATGATGCTCCTTGCATATTGGGTAGCTTTGACTGAATGTTCCATCACACCTTCTATTCCTTTCTCATAAGCTTTCAAGGCTTCCTTGTTGATCAAAATGCTGAATTCATGCACATAAGGATTTGGGTTTCCCTTTACAGCATCCCATGCCCTATCAATATCCCTGTTGATGATTCTTGCAAGTGCAGCAATCCTAGGTCCATGTATCTGCTGTGCAATCATCTTAACAGCTTCATAATCTTTTGGGCTGCTTATTGGGAATCCAGCCTCTATTATGTCAACATTCATCTCAGCCAATGCCTTTGCTATTATCATCTTCGACTTCTCGCCATAGAGCATCGCATGTCCTAATGCCTGTTCACCATCCCTGTTTGTCGTGTCAAATGTTATGATTCTTCTCATCTTATTATCCTCCTTAGTTGACAATGATAATACCAAAAGAGGCACATGACGAGTGAAACGAAGTCATAGTTGTGCCGCGTATTATCATTGCATTTTGTTTTTTAGCTGTAGCTATATAATTCAAAATTCTGTTTTGTTTCATTGTAGAATTACTTGAGAAGCAGCAGAAGAGAGAGCAAACTAATATTACTTGAAGTTTGTTTATTTACAGGTTTGTTTTGTATTT
Source organism: Candidatus Woesearchaeota archaeon (assembly GCA_020637495.1). Lineage (GTDB taxonomy): Archaea > Nanobdellota > Nanobdellia > Woesearchaeales > JACJVV01 > JACJVV01. Next base: position 17,863 of record JACJVV010000003.1, on the reverse strand, counting down.
GTTTTCTTGTTTTCATTTTTGTTTCCTCGGTTTGTCTTCTATCTAGTTGTTTTTGTCTAAGCCCGCAGAAATGACGCTGGCCTTAATTATAGTAGCAGAGCTAGCAGAACCAATTCCAAACTTAGTGAATTATTGCTAGTCATAGGATAAGGGAATCGCAAGAAGTATTTAAAATTTACTGAATGAGATATCATCTAAGCCAGATTATCAATCCTGCAAGAGCAGCAGCCAATATTCCAAAACCAATTATTATAGAGAACCCTATCAATACAGTCTTCTTTAGCTCTGTCTTGTATTCTCTCTGAATTATATAGAATAATGATATCACCATGACTGCAAGAACAATCCCTGAGATGATTGCCCATTTTGACATAAGATATTGTATAAGCATCAGCCCAACAATAACACCTGATATCTTAGAAGCATTAAGCATCGTATGCTGCTCAACCTTGTATAGTTCAGTGATCTCTCTTATCATGACTGTGAGCAGAAAATAGACTATCAACAATATCACAACCAGAACAACAATGCCTATTAAGTTGAGTGCCATATGGTTATTCTAGAAATAGTGATTTATATAGTTTTTCTAATTATATGCTGCAGACTATATCTCAAGCTGTTTCATTATATAATCAGGAGAGAAATGTCTCAAATCTTCATAATTCTGCCCAACTCCCAAGAATAGTATTGGTTTCTTCAAAACGTAGCTTATTGAGATGGCTGCTCCACCTTTCTCATCGATATCAGCTTTTGATAGTATTATGCCATCGATCTTGACCATCTTGTCGAATTCTCTTGCCTGTTCTATGCAGTCATTGCCTGTTATCGCTTCACCAAGGAATATTGTCAGATCAGGCTTTGCAACCTTGACTATCTTATGGAGCTCTTCCATCAAGTTTGCATTTGAATGAAGTCTTCCTGCAGTGTCTATGAGGACCACATCCTTATCTTTTGATTCTGCATGCTTTATAGCATCGAATGCGACCGCTGCAGGATCAGCGTCATAATCATGTCTTATCAGTTTTGTCTCTAATTTGTCAGCGTGATGTTGTAATTGATCTATTGCAGCTGCTCTGAATGTGTCAGATGCCGCAAGAACGCATGTCTTGCCTTTATTTTTGAGCATATGGGCAAATTTCGCGATAGTTGTCGTCTTGCCAGAACCATTGACTCCTACAAAGCAGATTACATATGGTTTCTTCTCTTTCCTTTTCTTCTCGATGTTCTCTATAATATCTATATTGGGCTGATCAAAGAGCTCCTCTATTGACCTTATCATGTTCTTTATGACATAAGTCTCGACATCTTTCCTTGGGATAGGTTTGTCGACCACAGCCTTCTTCAGGTCATCCTTTATTTTCTCAATCACTTCCACAGCGACGCTGTTCTCAAGCAGTGCCATCTCTATCTCCCAGAACATATCCTCAAATTGTTTCTCAGAGATCTTCTTTGTAGTTATCGTCTCTCTTATCTTTGCGAAGAAACCTTTCTTCTCAGATACTGGTTCTTCAGTAGCTTCTTTCTTCTCTTCTTTCCTTGCCTTATCTTCCTTTACTTCTTCTACAGATTCTTCGATATCCTTCTCGATCTCATCAATATCCTCAATGATCTCCTCTTCTTCTTTCTCCTGCTTTTTGATCTCTTCTTCTATAGGTTCTTCTGGTTCCTTCTCTTCTTCCTCTAGTCTCTCTGCATCTTCTTCGACTTTCTCGAACTCTTCAACACTCTCGACTATCTCCTCTTCTATCTTCTCCTCTTTCTTAGTATCTTCCTCGAGCTTCTCAATATCTTCCTTGATCTCGGGAGTTATATCCTTAGGCTCCTCCATGATCTCTTCTTTCTCTTCAGGAGCTGGTTCTTCTGGAATATCTTCCTCTTTCTCTTCAGCAAGTGTTTTCTCTTCTTCTTTTTTCTTCTCAATGATTTCTTCTTTCTCAATAACTGGTTCTTCCTTAACTTCCTCAGGGATTTCTTCCTCTAACTTTTCATCTTTTGATTCTTCTTTCTCCTCAATAGTCTCTTCTTTTCCTTCTTCTTCTATCTCTTCAATTGCTGAGACATCTTTTCTCTTGAATGTATCCTTGAGTTTTGCAAAGAATCCTTTCTTCTCTTCCTTTGGCTCCTCTTTCTCTTCAATGTGAGGTTCTTCTTCCTTAGGAACAGATTTTTCTGTTTTTTCAGAAGCTTTCTCCTGCTTTTCTTCTTTAGTCTCTTTAGCTGGCTCTTTCTTTTCAGTCTTTTTCTCTTCTTTCTCAGGAGCAGGCTTTTCCTTTTTCGGTTGCTCTTTCTTCGGTTTCTCTTCTACTTCCTTCTCTACTTCTACCTTTTCTTCCTTGCCTTCTTCATCAACCTTCTTGCTGAATTTAGAGACAGCTTCCTTGAGTTTATTCTTTAGAAATCCAAACATTTTGCCAACCTTATCTCATTATTGCCTGAAGCTCATCCTGGAGTCTCATTCCATTATCCTCAAGCTCTCCAAGGTCTCTTGTCATATCATTCTGCAGCTCGATAAGCTCAACTTTCTGCTTCTCAAGGAGCTCTATCACACCTTTCTGGTCTTTCTGGACTACAGATTTGGATCCGACATTTACAAGGAAGTCAGTTGTCTTTCCTGATTTTGCCTTTATGAATATGCCATTGCTTATAGGCACAAGAATCTCATTACCTTCTGATACCTCCCCCAATTGCTTCACATTCTCAATGACCTTGCTTACTTCTGCAATCCTTTCAGTGACTTGCTGCATATTCTCGCTTATCTGCTTCATCTGCTGTTGTAGCATCTGGAATTCCATGTATTTCTGCTGCAACTGCTGCTGCTTTTCCACGCTAGGTCCTTCAGCTTTCTTTTTATCTGTCATGTATTGGGAGAAATCTAGGCTTTTTATATAGTTTATTGCTTTCTGACTAAATTCTTATTTTGTCAGAAAGTATGAACTGAGAGCTTTGCTCGATAGTTTACCTTACTTTCTTGCTAATAGATAATTTCCGATATTGACGATTATGCCCTCTGCATCCTTGCTTCCTTTAGATGTTACATGGATGAGTTGCAGTTTATCGGCGATCCAAAGATGGTAGTAGTAGACATCTGACTCGTTATTTACATAGAACCTGCTCATGTCGCCATATTCATCTTCGCTGATCATGCCTTGATAGCCTCGTAGATGCAAAGATTCATATTGGTATGATCCGTTCAAGTTCTCAAGATCAGTAAATTCCTTCAGTTCTATTATGACTTCAGTATCATCCAAGCTTTCAATAGTGTAATTGCAGAAGCTATACTCAGATAATGTTGAGAACTCTCCCGTCTTGTATTGCTCCGTCCTGCAACCGTTGTCTGCTAACCCAAGTTCTCCAAGCTCTTCATAACTAATGATAGGACTCATACTAACATTCACATTATTGTCTGGTAGTATAACATCTGTATTCTCATTTTCTGAACATCCGACTAATAAGATAATTAGAAATAATAGCATAATTGCAATAATTCTTTTTACATTCATCGTAGTAACTTCTTTTATTATATTGCTTATAAACTTATATATTTTTTACAGACTTATCAGGCTCATGATCAATATCAACTTTACTCTTCAGATTGTACAGTCCTGCAACCTTACGCAAATGATTCTCATTAGGTTCAATATTGAATCCTGCCGACACACCATACCCAATTATCATATCTGGTCTTATCTCAACAAATCCAGCTCCCATGATATCAACAACTCTTTTTCTGCCTTGATATGCAAACTCCTCATGGATCTTGTATTCTTCACCATCAAAAATGCTATGACACAATCCCCTGAACAGTTCTTTATGCTGGATCCTGTCCCAAATCCCACAGTACATCACAGTTAGAATACCATCTTCTCTATTGATATTGACTTGGATCATCTTTGCAAAGCTTGCATTTTCTATCCTTTTGTCTAGATTCAGAAAACCCTGCGCTTGTCCAGCATTGCCAATATAGATTCCACTCTGATCTACTTTTTGCATATAGGATGAGAATTGAATATTGTTTATAAAACTAACTTCACTCACCGATCTCCTTCTCTATCTCTTTTTGTATCTTGGAATTAGAAAGATGAACCTCTATAGGCGAGAAATGCTCTCCCTGATGCAGATCTACTTTTCGCAAATTATCAAGATGCAGCAATGGTATGAAAGTTATGACTTTGTCTTCTTTGGTATTGCCTGGCGTGAGGTCATCAAAGAATACTTTCGGCTTGTTCAGTGCGTAAAGGTGCTCGATCTTCTCGAAAAGATGTCCCATAAGGACTGTAACATCAGGAGTCTTTTTCGGGATCTCCAGATCAAGTGTGGGCATCCTTCTTAGTATACGTCTTTCCTTGACCTCTAATGCTTTCTCTAATGCATCGACAAGATCATAGATGGAGACCTTCCTTTTACGAGGCTGCGGTGTTCTAGGTATGAGCTTATGCGATTCCATATCACGTATCTGGTCAGGTAATACCTCATCAGTCATGTCAAGCATATCTTCCTCCTGATCCTGGGTATTAGCGAATAACTGGTCAAGTGCATTTAGGTCGCCTTCAAGCAACCGGATGGATTTCACTTTCAACAGCAATGCAGCTGCAAGGATTATCTTCCCAGATACCCTGAAATCATGCTCTTTAAGTTCCTTTACTATCCGAAGATACTCTTTAGTCAATAATTTGATATCGATGTTCCAGGGATCCATCTTATTGCTGTTTACAAGTTCAAGTATGATTGTCTTCCATGTTACATCATCCTTCTTTACTATAAGATCAAGAACTGTCTCATGCCCTGGCTTGCTATCGAGGCCTTCCATTCCAGAAATCTCTTTTTCTATCTCTTCAGCCTTTGCTTTTATCGACTCATCATCCAATACATCTACCATATTCTGATCTAAGTATAATTGATATAAAAATATTGTCCTTGGTATTGCTTATTTTATACTATATATTGACCGACATAATTCTTTATAATAAGGTTGGAGTATTTCATGCTATGCGAAGGCTTATAACATTTGATATAGGTGATAAGGCATACCACACTCATGCAAGTAGTGTCCATCCTAATATACTTACTGCAGGAAGCAGAGGACGGATTCTTCAAGCAGCTAAACTTCTTGATTCAGCAGAAGATCCTATCGAGAATGCTGATAGAGGTAAAGTTGTAATCAATGGAACATACAAAGGGATGCCTGTCACTTTATTCAATACGGGGATGGGGACTGGAAGTGTATCCTGCACATGGCCTGAAATAATAGAAGCATGTGAACATGATGATATGAATCTTATAAGGGTTGGCACCTCTGGAGGATATGATAGCGATTACAGGATTGGAGATATGGTAGTTGTAGATGAGATTTATGGTGCAGATTCGACTTCAGTTCCAGTCTTGACGCTTCTGAAGTACCTTTCTGAGTTATATGCAAAAAGCTTTACAGAAGAGATAAAAGAGATTCCAAAGGTTTCAGCAATCCTCAAAAGGATAGGCGAGTCCTATGACGCATCTTACAAATTTGACAGAGCGATCAGCAAGATCATCGATTTCAAAGAAGATCTGGATGATGGCAAATATTCGACGGAAACAGATGAAGGATTAAGGATGTGCCTGTTCGGAGCAGCAGTCTCCAATGGACTAGCTGAGCAAGGGATATACACAGGTGCTACAAAAACTACGCCTGATATATTCAGCAATATACTTGCTGATTCAATCCATGAATCATACTATCCAGGGATCTTCAGAGGAACTGTTTCGATGGAAGAGAGTGCTCTTGCAGTATATCGTGATTTCTATAATCTTGTTGATGGCAGGAGAATAAAATTTGCAAGCTTGCTGATGGTAAGTGACCTTATCACAGGAGAAGCCGACAACATACAGGATTTCCTTTCAAGGAAAGAGGAATTTGAATCTATGCATATCAAATCTGGTCTTGATGGATTGTTACAGGCATATTATTGAAGGTATTTTTCAATCTATATTATTAATATTCTATCCTAATGTAACATCTAGGAAAAGCATGACTAAAAATCCGACAAGTGCTGCAAATGTAACCATCCTTGCTTCTGCATGCTTATGTGTTTCTGGAATGATGTCTCCAACTGTCACAAACAGCATTGCTCCTGCTGCAAATGCCAGTCCCCATGGTAATACTGGCTGGAATACAGACACTATGCCTGCTCCCAGGAGTCCACCGATTGGCTCAACAAGACCTGAAGCCAATCCTATCATGAATGATCTTCCTCGAGAGTATCCGTTCGCTATCAAGGCGAGTGCAACTGCCAATCCTTCAGGTATGTTCTGAAGTCCGATTCCTAATGCTAATGTCAATCCATTCAGTAAGTCGCCACTTCCGAATCCTACTCCGACAGCAAGTCCTTCAGGGAAATTGTGCAATGTTATTGCGATGATGAAAAGCCATGCTCTCCTCAATGACATGAAATGCTTTCTTTCTTTTCCATGCATGAAGAAGTCATGAGGGATCCATCTATCTGCTCCCCACAGGAATAATCCACCTATGAGCATGCCTGCAACCATGATTGATGCACCATTTATACCCTCACCCGCAGCTTCTAGTCCTGGTATGATCAGCGAGAATGAAGTAGCTGCAAGCATGACTCCAGCACCGAATGCAAGCATGATGTCTTTTGTCTTCTTCTTGACGTCTTTGAAGAAGAATACGACTACAGCTCCTAATCCTGTAGCAAGTCCTGCAGCAAGGCTGAAGATTGCCCCTAGAAGCCATATCGGCATGCCATGGAAGAATGTGATATCCATGGTGTTTCTTGAAATATGCCTATATTTAAAGATTGCCCTATAGTTCGCGATATTGAGATACGCTTCCAGCATAATATTATAATAAGTCAAGATATGGCAAAAAACATATAAACTTCAAGATTAATATAGGAAAATGTGATATGGGGGTGTAACAGCTATGTCAGAACTTGAAGTAGATCAATCTCCAGATGAAGAGCTTAAGGATGAAGTTACTGTAAGCAGTTCTGATGATACATTAGAATTAGGCGGCCATATAGAGCTGACAGGTTTTGTCAATCTTATGCCAGGTTCTATGACGATCATCAAGAAGATTGTCGGTACATATACGAAGAGATATAATGACCTTGTCAAGAATTTTGAGAAGCTCCATCTGACCATGAAGCCTATACATAATACTACAGACAAGCCTAAGCTTTTCCATATAAATGCAAAGATGATATACGAAGGCAAAGTCATGTCTTCGCAATCAGAAGATAGGAATGTCTTCCATGCTATCGACGCTGCACTTAAAAAAATAGAAGCTGAGATAACAAATTAATTTTATATTAATATAGGATTATGGATTATTGTTCACTTAGGTCTCTCAATGGCCTGCTTTTCATAGCTATGAAGTTGTAGTGCTTCATCTGTGCCATATCTTTCTTGATATCAGCGATCTCTTTCTGTAGTCCTTTTATCAGTTCATAGTTATAGTCGATATTCTGCTTGTTCTCATCTACAGCAGTCTGTATGTCATTAGTCCTGCTTATCTTCTTCTCAAAATCCTTTACCCAGTAATCCATCTCCTCTTTGAGTGTTTCCTGATCTGGACCAATTCCTTTGCTTGTTTTCTTATCCTGTTTTAGTTTTTGCGACATTTGTATTATCAGTATATACTTAACACAACTGATATTTAAACATGTGTTTGTACATAAAGTGAGTAAGTGCTACCTACTGGTTAAGAATTAGCTGATTCATAACATTCTGGTAAAAGACTCCCCTACTCAATTCAATGTCCATTACACTCGCTGGATAATTATGCCTCTTTTCTGAATGATATCTTTTATTGAAAAATAAACCTATTAATAGAAACAAAACCTTATCTTAAAGTAAACTATATAAACCTTGGTTGTGCATAATTCAAACATGTTGAAAAAGAAACAGCTTGACCAATATCTGAAGAATATTCTCGTCGTATACAAGCATGAGCACTGTGAAGCATGTGCAATGGTCTCAGAGATCCTGAACAGGTTGGGATATAAGCATAGGAGCAAGGCAAGGGAGAAAGTGACGCCTAAGGATCTGCTCAAGAGAGCACTGGTCATCATAGTTGGTGGTGATGGTACAACATTGCGTACATGCCAGAAGATACGCAATGACTGCATAGTGTTTTCAGTCAACAGCAATCCAATGCTTACTGAAGGATATCTGACAAGGACAAAGTTTGATGATTTTGAGAAGAGGTTTAAGCAATTTGCAGAGGGAAAAGCGAAGATAAGGGAGTTGCCAAGACTTCAAGTCCATGTCAACGGTAAGAAGATACCTGGGCTTGCAGTGAATGAAGTATCCATATCAAGGGATAAGCCTTATCTGATGTATCTTTACGACCTTGATAAGAATGTAGAGAAGAGTACAGGTATAATAATATCAACACCTATAGGCTCGACTGCATGGGTCAAGTCTGCAGGAGGAAAGAAACTGCCTATAGATAGCAGGAAGATGGAATTTGTCATAAGAGAACCATATTTTGGCAGGATATACAGGGCAAAGAAACGTGTTGGAATAGTTGATGAGCTCGAGTTCAAATCTATCAGCGACGGGATTGTGGTCTTTGACAGCATAAATCGGGAATATTCTGTAAAAACAGATGACATGATAAAGATAACCTACTCGCATAAGAAGATACTTTTCACGGAGTTCTAAGATGGCTGAAGAAGATAATGTAAAATCTGAAAGCGAAGATATGAAGAAGAAGGATAGCGATTCAGCAAGACGCATGACTATTGCAGACATGGAGAAGGAGATAAAATCAAACACAGTCTCAATAGAGCAGCTACATCAATGGTTCAAGGAACAGATCGAAAGACGTGATGCAGAGATCGAACAGCTCAAAAAAGATAATGAGATCCTCTTCAATACAGCAATGAAAGCGAATGAGAAGAACCTTCCTGAGACAGATGACTGATTGCAAATCTTTAAAAATCTACTAATACTTTTCTTTTCGTATGGGAAGATACATTGATGCATTTCTTGAAGGTTATAGGATAAGTTCTGCTATAAGTGAAGTGATGAGGACATATAGGAAGCCATGTGATGCCTCACATGCAGCTCTTGCTGCTGCTGGTGTCACAAAAGAAGCATGGGATAGGCTTGATCTTGGAAAGGATAAGACGCTTGAAGGCATGATGTATTCTATGGGTGGATTTGCATCATGGCTGGTATCAGATATACCTAACTAAAAGGATACTAGGTACGAATTTAGTAACCATTTGATGGCCTATCGATAAACTTTTTAAAAGGGCCATAGCTCGTCGTATATAACAATCTTGATTATTTGATAAAACAAAACAATGGAGGGTTTGTTCATGACAATAGATTCTGAGAATATGAAGAAGTTAGAGGCCTTAAACAATCCGAAGGCAATAAGCATAGTTAATGAATGGGTAGAGATATGTAAACCTGCAAAAGTCACTGTGTTGACCGACTCAAAAGAGGATCAGGAATACATAAGGAATGCAGCAGTTGAAAAGAACGAGGAAGCAAAGCTATCAACTGAAGGGCATACTATACATTATGACGGTTATTATGATCAGGGAAGAGATAAGGCTCATACGAAGATACTCCTTCCGAAAGGAAAGACAATAAGCAAGTATATCAACTCTGCAGATAAGGAAGAATGCACTGCAGAATTCAAGGAATTGATGCAAGGTATAATGGAAGGCAAAGAGATGTATGTGAAATTCTACTGCCTTGGTCCTCTTAATTCAAGATTCTCATTGTCCGCTATGCAGATAACAGACAGCGCATATGTGATCCACAGCGAGGACATCCTTTATCGTTCAGGTTATGAACAGTTCAAGAGGTTGGATGGAAGTGAAGATTTCTTCTATTTCATTCACTCATCAGGAGAGCTTGATGAGAACAATACTTCAAAGAATGTCGAAAAGCGAAGGATCTATACTGATCTTGAGGAGAATCGTGTATTCAGCTGCAATACTCAATACGCAGGCAATACTGTCGGCTTGAAAAAGCTTGCATTGAGGCTTGCGATAAGGAAGGCGAACAGCGAAGACTGGCTTACAGAGCATATGTTCATAATGGGAATACATCCTGAAGGTAAAAGCAGAGTCTCATATTTCACAGGAGCTTTCCCGAGTGCATGCGGAAAGACATCAACAGCTATGGTCCCTGGACAGAGCATAGTAGGTGATGATATAGCATATCTGAAGGTTTGGGATGATGGTTCATGCCATGCAGTGAACATTGAGCAAGGTATCTTTGGAATCATTGCAGACGTCAATCCAACAGATGATGCATTGATCTATGAATGCCTTACAACACCAAGAGAATTGATCTTTGGAAACGTGCTTGTGAATGACGATAAGCCTTATTGGATAAATATGGGCATGGATACCCCAAAAGAGGGAAAGAACCATAGCGGTATCTGGAAAGAAGGGAATGTAGACAAGGATGGCAAGGCTATTGATCTTGCTCATAAGAATTCCCGTTATACTATGAGGATAAACGAACTTGCTAATGCTGATCCTAAGGCAGATGATCCTGAGGGAGTCATGGTCGATGGAATATTATATGGTGGGCGAGATTCTGACACTAATGTTCCAGTGAAGCAGGCATTGAGCTGGGCACATGGAGTTGTTCTTGGAGCATGCCTTGAATCAGAGACTACAGCAGCAACCATAGGCAAGGAAGGTGTCCTAACACACTCACCTATGGCAAACCTTGATTTCTTAGCTGTTCCTCTTGGAGAATATATCAAGAATCATCTTGAGTTCGGCAACAGGCTTGCAAAAGTTCCGACGATATTCCACACGAACTATTTCCTCAAGGAGAATGGGAAGTACCTGAATGATAAGACAGACAAGAAAGTTTGGCTACTTTGGGCAGAAGGTCGTGTCCATGGAGACTATGAAGCTATAGAGACACCTGTAGGTCATATACCTTTGTATGAGGATCTTAAGGCATTATTCAGCCAGGTATTCGATAAGGATTACACTGAGGAAGATTATAACAAGCAATTCTCGATCAGGGTAGACAATCTTATAGCGAAGATAGACAGGATGGAGAGTATCTATTCCGATGAAGACACTCCTGAAGTGTTCAATAAGCAGCTCGAAGAGCAGAGAGAAAGGTTGCTTGAAGCTAAGGAGAAATACGGCAAATCAATAATCTTGCCGAGTGATTTCCAATGATCAGTGAAGTTAAATAAAGAACGGAGAGATAAAAATGGCTCTAAATCCACAAGCTGAGGAACTGAACAATGCAATCCAACAGGTAAATCCTGTTGTACTTAATCTTTTATCTGAGAAAGGTAAAGCAATCTTCTTCCCAAAGAAAGGCATTCTTGCGCAGACTGCCGACGCAAAAGGAAAGAAGATAAATGCAACTATAGGTGCAGCTCTGGAAGAGGATGGAAGCCCTATGCGACTAGCATGTATTGCTGGCCAGATAAAAGGGATAGAGCCAAAGGATGCATTCCCATATGCTCCTAGTTTTGGAAAACCTGAGCTTAGGAAGAAATGGCAGGAGATGATCATCCAGAAGAATCCAAATCTTGCCGGAAAGAAGATGAGTCTCCCAGTCGTGACTTGTGCACTTACACATGGTATCTCCATGTGTGGCTATATGTTTGCTGATCCAGGCGATAATATTATCTCTCCTGATCTTTACTGGGGAAATTATCGTCTGACTCTTCAAAGCGCATATGGTGCAAAGATCGATACATTCAAGACATTTACAGATGAGAATGCTTTCAACGTAGATGGATTGAAAGAGAAATTAGCTGAAGATGGGGCAAAGAAGATATTGCTGCTGAATTTCCCTAACAATCCTACTGGTTATACTCCTACAGAGAAAGAAGCAGAGGAAATAATCTCTGCAATAAGAGATGCTGCAGATTCAGGGAAAGAGATAGTAGTTCTATGCGATGATGCTTATTTCGGACTTGTCTACCAAGATGGTATAAGGAAGACATCTTTATTCGAGGAATTATCAGACCTGAGTGAGAACATCCTTGCAGTGAAGATTGATGGAGCAACAAAAGAGGATTATGTCTGGGGATTCAGGGTAGGTTTCATCACATTTGCAGTGAAGAATGGAACAGATGGCCTATATGAAGCGTTAGCAGCAAAAGTTGCAGGAGCGATCAGGGGTAATATCTCAAACGATTCACATCTTAGCCAGTCGATAGTCCTTAACGGTTTCTCAGACCCTGATTACTTGAAGCAGAAGGAAGAGAAGTTCGCAATCATGCAAGGAAGATATGACCTTGTCAAGAAGACTCTTGAGGATAATGATTACAGTTCTGAGTTTGAAGCACTGCCTTACAATAGCGGATATTTCATGTGCATAAGATTAAAGAAAGATGCAGAGAAGGTCCGTCAGATACTTCTTGAGAAATATTCAACAGGCGTAATTGCTCTAGACGATCTTTTAAGGATAGCGTTCTCAGCAGTCAAGACAGAAGATATTCCAGAATTGTTCGAGAACATCTACAAGGCATGCCAAGAGGCATGATCACATTAACAAATTTATATCTATATTTTTTTATATGATTTCTATATTGTCTTTTTTAATGTTATATCTACTTTATCTGATCCAATTTGTATGGAGTAAGCTGGTAGACATAATAGTTTATCCAATTGCTATAAAGAAGGCTTGAATGTGATCTCCATTTGACTTTTGGTTTTTTTACGTCATAATTCTCAGGTACATCAATCTTCAGTCCTTTCTTTATGTCCCTCTCAAATTCCTGCTTTAATGTGTCAGGATCATATTCAGAATGACCTGTAACGAAAACCTGCCTCTTGTCTTTGGAAGCCACCATATATACTCCTGCTTCTTTTGAGTCTGATATTAAGTCCAGTTCTGGGACTTTTAGTATCTCCTCTCTTGATATGGTAGTATGTCTTGAATGCGGAGCCCAGAACTCATCATCAAATCCTCTGACAAGATCATCATGGTCATTATCCTTGTAGACGATATGCTTGAAGACTCCGAATGCTTTTTTGTCAAGTGGATGTTTTCCGATTCCATAATGATAATATAATCCTGCTTGTGCTGCCCAGCATATATGCAGAGTTGATGTGACATTATGCTTTGACCACTCCATTATCTCTTTGAGCTCATCCCAGTAATTCACTTCCTCGAACTCAAGCTGTTCTACAGGTGCCCCTGTTATTATCATACCATCATACTTCTGATGTTTTATGTCCTTGAAATTCTTATAGAAGAGGTCAAGATGCATTTTTGAGGTATTCTTGCTTTGATGTGTTTCAGGATGGATAAGATCAACCTCGACCTGAAGCGGAGTGTTTGATAATCTTCTCAAAAGCTGCAGTTCTGTCTTAGGCTTTTCTGGCATTATATTTAATATGAGCACCTTTAATGGCCTGATATCCTGGTGAGCTGCTCGATGCTCAGTCATGACGAATATATTCTCCTCTCTGAGCTGTTTCACTGCTGGCAACCCGTCCTTGATCTTTATTGGCATTTATATAGCAACTATACCATTATTTAAAAGATATTTGATTGTTTTCCTATGGACATTCTCTACCCTAAATCTTATAAACTACTTCTACTGGTAATGGATTATGGCAAGACGCATTCAATCACCATCATCTATCAACACTTACAAACAGTGTCCAAGGAAATACTATTATGTTTACATAAAGAAGCTCCAGACTTTGCCAAGCATACACCTTATACGTGGAAGCATCGCGCATTCTGCTCTAGAGGATTTCTTCAAGGTTGATGTTGATAAGCTTCCTGAAACAGAGATCAGCCTATTGCTAAAAGGTCTTCTTAAGGATTTTCTTCTGCAGAAATGGAATTCTGCAAAGGATGAGCTCGAGGAGCTGGATATGACAGAGGCACAGCGCCTATTCTATTATGAGGAGACTGAACAGATGCTCATGTTCTGGATTGAAGGTTTGATGAAGAAGCTTTCAAAGGACAAGGATGGATTTAAGATAGCTTTCAAGAAATGGATACCTCGAACTGAAGAGGAATACATCTCTGAGCAGCACCAGATAAAAGGATTCATCGATGCAATACATGAGGTAGAGGATGAGATAATTGTCATGGACTACAAGACTTCAAAACGAGATCATATCACTCCTGAATACAAGCTTCAGCTGGCAATCTATGCGCTTCTCTATCAGGAGAAGCATGGAAAGCTTCCTACAAAAGCAGGTATAAACTTCTTACGTCATGGTGAACGCATGATTGATGTCGACGAGGAATTGCTTAAGCTTGCAAGGTTCGAGATAGAACAGATACATGCTGCTACTGAAAGCGACCTGAAAGATGATTATCCAAGAAAACCTTCACCATTATGCAAATGGCATTCAGGACAATGTGACTTCTATGATTTGTGTTACGATAAATCAGGGAAACTTAAACAAGAGTAACACAAATTAAGCACTCATGAAATAAGTGCTGTAAGTTATGTTATGATAATGATGGCCAATTGAAGCCAGAATAATAATTTCTATTCTAATCTGAATGTATAATATTGTTCCTTATCAAGATTCCATAGTTCTTTCCATCCACCTTCTCCTGTCAGGAAGTCCATCTCTTTGTACCCATCCTCAAAAGCTTTTAGTATATGCAGATAAATCAGATATTTCCCGACATTCTTGTATTCAGTAGCATATCCCCCATTAAGAAGCAGATATGTGCTATCGAATCTGATTGCAATCTCAATACCTATGAGCTTATCCCCTTCGAATACTTTTAGTGTTATTAGCATCTCCTTCTCTGTTACATACTCGATTAATTTCCTGAATTGCCGGACAAATTCCTCATCAGAATAATTTGATTCTTGTCCGAATCGGATTCTATTGAACTCCTCAAGCACAGGATCATATTCTTGCGACCATTCAAACCTATACTTGCTTTTGCATTTATTTATGTCGCTGAGAAGATTATATCTATGTTTTTTGCTGAATGTCGCTAAGAAACTATCTACTTTCTGATGCTTTTCAATAGGCAGGATGTATCTGAAACCTTCAGGCTTGAATTTATCTTTTAGTGTGGAATTCTGCATAGCTCTTCCACAGCTCTCATGGTTCATGTCATAGAATGCAAGAGGCTTAGGTATGTGTGGCAGTAATTCATCAAGCCAGGTCTCAGGAAACCAGAACTGCCTATTCTCTGGATAGGTTCCTCCAAATTGTCTGTAGGCTTTTAATTCGGAATCATACCATAGAGGAAGAAGTCCTTCTTGGTCATCTTTCTTGATATGCAAGAAATATGGTTCATGTCCATCTAAGAAGCATAAGCATACTTCCCATTCATTCCATACCATCTTTTTAGGACAGAATCTATGCCAAAGCTCTTTACAAGCATTGATATCCTTGACTATTTCAACCTGCATAAACATATCATCAAATATGATTTATTTATAAGATTATTCTTCCTTTGAAGGCAGTTCAAGATGTCTGAGCTGCTGTTTTATGTTCTCAAGGACTGAATGCAGGTGAGCTGAGACAAACTTGATTGTTCCTGCGCATTCATGGCCTCCACCGTCGACATTCGCTTCAGGTATATCTTGCTGCAGTTTCTCTATTATAGCCTGTACCGGAAGTATAGGCTGAGTTGCTCTTATGATTACCATGTCTGAAAGGTATCCCAAAGATATTACTGGGTTCTCTTTTCCGATTGCAACCTGATCGTGCACAAGACCTATTACTTTTCCTGGTGTCGGATAAGTGAAACGTAATGTATACTTTTCAAGATCAAGTGTAGAGAATGTCACATTCTTTATCTCCTGTGTCCTTAAGTAAGGCAATGTGCTCTGCAATTGTGTCTCAACCCCTTTGTTGACTTCAGCATTTATCATGTCGACCATCTCTTTATTGTGCAAAAGCTCTTCAAACACTCCTTTGCCACCATCAAATCTGAGATGGTATGCGACAAAATCTATCGCAGTCCCTATATTTGTCAATTCTTCCTTTGCTCGACCAGAATTATTTATGTATGAATCCGTTTCAGGTATGCTGCATCTATCGCTTATTGCTGCAACAGCAGGCATAACTGGATTATCGAACTCTTCGGATATGAATCTTCCTACTTCATAGCACAGCATCCCTGCGCTTGTCTGTCCATCGAGTCCGAACATGTATGGATTAAGATGCAATCTCAAGAATGGGCAGACTGATGTTGTCTTCTCTCCGCTTCCATCTTTTGCTTCCTCCATCTTGACAGGATTATGATGATCAATCACTATGATCTCATATCCAAGTAATGACAATGTCTTCATCCCGAATGTATCTTCAGGGGTTGAACCATTGTCGAGTATCATAACCAAAGGCTTTTTCTGTCCAAAGTTATCAAGTCTTTTTGCAAGGACAAGATCCCTAAAGACATCTCCAGTCTCGTAGAATGGGGCTTTGCTTGGGCTTCTGTATAAGTTATAGTCAGGGTTTATACCTTGCTTTTCCATCAGAAGTTTGCATGCCATTTCTATTGCGAGTCCTGAGTTTATCCCGTCTGAGTCATTATGATGCCTTATCAGTATCGGTTCATTCTCTATGACTGCCTTTCTCACACGTTTTGCGATCTGCAGCATCCTGTTCTTCATCTTCTCATATCTATCTGAACTGATGCTGAACTCTTTTCTTACTGGTTCGCTGACTTTGTCCAGAATGTCATCGAAATTCTTATCAGATCTTGATATCTTGTCTATCTCGATCTGCAACCTTCCAGCTCTTTCGCTGACTTTACCAGAAATCCTTACAACATCATTGGTCTCATAACTTGAATCCTTTATGACAGCATCAATTGCACCCGTTGCATCAGAGACGCTGAATATGACTGGTCCAGGTTTTGCTTTCCTGAGTATCTTTACATCACCATCGAAGAAATCCCTGTCCTTCAATTCTGAGATATGTTTATTATTGTTTTTGTAACTATTAGTATTGTTACTGTTTATTTTATTGTTCATCTTTAAATCCTCTGAAAAGAAATCTTCACTCTTTTTCTCAAGCTTACTTTCATTTGATCTGAAAATAATTATGTTTCTTTTCTCTTACAAAGCTAAGAATGCATATTTTATTTATATAATTTATGAAAAAACGAAAAAAGAACGTTTAATCAAGCAGCTATTGCAATATTTGCTGTCATGAACTTGTCATATTGTGACCTTATGCCGCCAAGGCATTCCCTTATTGCAAGCATGCAATCCCACTCTTCTGATTGTGAGACGAACATCTGTCCATGAATCATGAACTGCGTATTTACAAGGAATCTGTGCCTTTTTCCAGTCCTATCAAAACGTTTCACATGGATCTTTGCTTCAGAGTGGGGATATTTCCTGAGATTGTCTATATCTTTAAGCTGGACATCATATCTTCTTATCCTGCTTTTACCAACTACTTCTATGATTTCCCCCATGTTTATTGAAGTTCATTGTGCCAATATAAATCTATGCCTTGACAATATTTAAAAATACATGATGTATTTGCAGCATATGCCAAAGAATAATAAGCCTCATTATCAGAAGCATGAATCCCCATTGCGTTCCAGGATCCATGATATAATATATGAAGCAGATACTCCTCCAGGTCTTGCTTTTGATATAGTGCTTCTCTTTGCCATAATAGCAAGTGTAATAGCTGTAGTACTTGAGAGTGTACCATCATTTCAAGCTGCACACGGCTCTTTATTCAGAGTAATAGAATGGACATTCACTATATTATTCACAATAGAATATGCTCTTAGGATATATTGCATAAAGAAGCCTAAGAGTTACATCTTCAGTTTTTTTGGGATAATAGACTTCCTATCAATAATACCTACTTATCTAAGCCTGATGTTCGTAGGAGCCCAGATGTTCCTTGTATTGAGGATATTAAGATTGCTCAGGGTATTTAGGATCCTG
>JACJVV010000002.1 GCA_020637495.1 Candidatus Woesearchaeota archaeon | reverse complement strand
CTCATTGCTTTTGCTTATCCATGCTTCTCTTGCAGCAAAATCTTTCTTGCTTCCCTGATATCTTTCAGATACTTGAGTCAATGCCCTCTCTATATCTCCAGTTAGCGTCAACAAATCAGCATATTCCTGCTCTGCAGAAGCTTGGTCTATCCTATGCACTTCACCTGTAGGTGCTCCAAGCTTGCCAAATAATTTCTCCTTGACTTCAGTCAGGTAATTTATAGGACCGCTTTCAGGCTTTATCTGATCAGTTACATCTGCGGTCTTGATTGCAGATTGCCTCAAAGTATGTGTAATGTCTTGCAATGTCTGCTCTGAGCTATTGAAATACACATCAAGCTGTGTCCTGAATTCCTTGAGTGTTGATAATTGCTCTTGAAGTGAACTATCAGTATTTGTTTGCATCTCACTTTGGATATCATACTCCATCTGTGTTGCAATGTCCTCAAGCATTGAGTGTCCTGCTCTGACTTCTGCTCCAAGCTTCAATGCTATCTTTTGTACTGTATCTTCTACATATTGAGCGATGTCTTTAACCTGATCTACAGTCTGCATTACTGCATAAGCAGCATTATCTAGGTTTTCTCCAAACTTTATAGAAGGGAAAGTGATGTATCTACCTATTCCATATGCTGCAGCAAGATGCTGTACTTTTAGGGCAATATCTCCTACTTGGTGTCTTTGTTTCTTATCTTCTTCCATTCGTTACCACTCTATAATAACTAATATATAAAGTTTTGCTCGAACACCTATAAAGATAACCTTGTTGTCGTATATAAACTAACGGTGTCGTATATCAGACAACACCATTAATTTTATATATTCCAAGTAATTATTATGATTAGGTTGATGGGGGTCAATTCTGTTATGAATATGTATTCTTGTCAACAATAGGTTTGAGTTCACGATCCTCTCTCAACGGAGAGGTACAGATCAGAGATCTTACCATCTTTGATGTTGGTAAGAAAGGAATTAAATTCACGATCCTCTCTCAACGGAGAGGTACAGATCAGAGATCTACCATCTTTGATTATTTGCATAAATGAACATGCTGTTCACGATCCTCTCTCAACGGAGAGGTTTCATCCATCATCTGGGGGGCAGTTCTTCGGAACTGTCAACCCTTTTTCTATTCAAAATATTTTTATATAACTAATTTAACTTAGATTTATGAATTTATCTAGATTGATGATAATCAGTTTTTTTCTATTGTTCTTGATAGGTTGTTCAACAGAGGAGATATCAGAAACTAAGTCTTGTCAATATGATCTTGATTGTGCATATGCTAATGATGAAGGTAGTGAGTGTATAAATGTGCAATATGCTCCTGTAGGCGTATTCATATATGATCAGCCAGCTTGTGTTTGCAATGATGGAATATGTGAGTTAGAGAAATGCGAAGGAGAGGATTGTTTCCTAGGGTGATTTGTTTCTTTATCTCTATATCAATGGGATATGGACTCCTAATTTATTGAGCAAGAAATCATATAGTATCATGACCATTATGAACAGGAACAGGAATATGACTATCCTATATTTTATCAAGATGTTTGAAGTGACCTGTTCTTTCTTCTTTGAGTTTATGAGGCTGTCTGCAATGTATATTGAAGCAAATGTGCCGAAGCAGGAAAGTACTATTATTATCCAATAAGGGAATGGTGCTTCCAGTATATGTTTGAAGAGGGATAACAAGATTGTCTTATCATAAGTTGCTGGGCTTAAGAAAAATGTAGATATGTTCAATGCAATTGCAATGATCCATACAACAATCTCAGAGTAGACCATCTGGATCCCTGCTATTATCCTCATCGGGAAATCTATAAGTATCCCAGCGTCTGCAATAGGTGTACATAGCACGAAGAATGACCAGCTTAGCATGCTTATCAAAAGGCCTTCCTTGAGCCCATGCTTCTGTGAGACGAAGATGAAATAAGCAATGATCACAATTGCAATAGTGCTGAACTTTATTATCGGATGCTCATCGAATGTCTTCTTTATTGAGAACAATAGCCTCTCTTTCTTGCTTAGCAAGTCCATGCAACTATCCTGAAGCTTTTCTTTTATAAAATTGATGAATGGTATGGATGTTCATCAATAGCATTGGACAGGGTCACTATCGTTCTCAGCCCAATGCAATAGCATTGGACAGGATCACTATCGTTCTCAGCCCAATGCAATAGCATTGGACAGGATCACTATCATTCTCAGCCCAATGCAATAGCATTGGACAGGATCACTATCATTCTCAGCCCAATGCAATAGCATTGGACATCTATGGAGACGAGCTTTATATATCATTAAGAAACTTTTCTTGGTATGGAACAGGTAATAGCACATGTCGATATGGATTGCTTCTTTGCAGCTTGTGAGGAAAAAATGGATCCAAGTCTTAAGGGAAAGCCTGTTGCAATAGGTGCATTGCCTTCATATAAGCGAGGAGTACTCAGCACTGCAAACTATGAGGCTAGGAAATATGGTTTGAGAAGTGCTATGCCGATAAGCCAAGCAGTAAAATTGTGTCCTGATGCAGTCTACTTACCAGTCAATTTTGCTCTCTATAGGAATGAATCAGCTAAAGTCATGCACATACTGAAACAGTTTGCGACAGCTTTTGAGCAGATGTCAATAGATGAAGCATATATGGATATCACAGCTTTTGTTAGAAGATTTCCTAATCTAGAAGAGGCAGGCAGGTATATGCAGGATTCTGTCAAGGAGGCAACTGGCCTTAATTGTTCTATAGGTATCTCAAATTCAAGATATGTATCTAAGATAGCTTCAGATTTCAAAAAGCCTTTTGGCATAACTGTTGTTGAAGATGCCAAGAATTTTCTTGCTGAATTGCCAATCGGAAAGATCTCAGGTGTAGGGAAGAAGACAGCTGCACGACTGAATGAAATTGGTATTTTCAAGATAAAAGAGCTTGCAGATTGTGATAGGTTCAAGCTTATAGATAATTTCGGCAATTGGGTGATTGGTTTTCAGGAGATAGCAAGAGGTAATGATGAGACTGGAGTCTTTGAGGATTATGGACCTAGGAAAAGCATAAGCAGAGAGATGACATTCCAGGATGATATAGGGATTGATGAATGCTATGATTGGCTAGAGAAGGTAGTAGAAAGGCTTGATCTTGAAGATTATAGCTTCAAGACAGTATCATTGAAGTTACGTTTTTCGAATTTCGAAACGATAACAAGGGATATGTCATTGAAGATTGCTGTAAATTCACGGAGTGTTGCTTTAGATAAAGTCAGAAAGATACTTGCTGGGATAAACAGTGAAGATAAGGTAAGATTGATTGGTGTGAGGTTGAGCAATCTGATCTATGAAGAGAATAAGCAATTGCCAATAACTGACTTTTGCGAGGCATGATTCTTGTAATCATTGAATTACCTTTGTATCCTTTTTGGCATCTAACTATTTTAGTCATAACTTACAACTACATGAAATTAACTAAATATCGCAGAATAAAAAACTATATAAACAAGCACTTTCACAATATTCAGAAGCACAACATATTGTGCTTGACTACATATCTAAACACAAGATATTGTGTTCATTTTAACTCTTTGTTAATGGTAAAGAATCATAGGATGGTGAGAAAAAAGTGGTGTTGACAACTACGCAATTAGGGGAATTGAAAGTTAAGAAAAGGACTGGTGAAATCGTTTCTTTTGAAAAACAGAAGATTACAAGTGCTGTTTTCAAGGCTGCTCAAGCTGTAGGCGGATCAGACAGATTGACTGCAGAAGACATCTCTGATAAGGTTGTTGCGAACATCCAAGAGAAGTATGGTGCTGATACACCACTTGATGTAGAATCTATACAGGATGAGGTTGAAAGAGTCCTCATCAAGGAAGGATATGCGAAGACTGCCAAGACATATATATTATATAGGGAAAAGCATAAGGAGCTTAGAGAGATAGAGAAGCTTCAGAAACTTGACCTTGAAGATACTCCACTTGATGATGAGGTATCTGTAAAACTTGCTTCAATGTTCAAATACAAGAGCAAACTGAGCAAGATAATAGAGAAGGACCTTCTGAATGATTATAAGGTATTGCTTTTCCAGCTACGAAAGATGCAGGCTAAAGGCGAGTTGGCAATACATCCTGAGAATGATTATATAGGAAGTTCAGAGCTTGCTGAGAACATCTTCAAGAAGAAATATTTCCTGAAGGATCTTGAAGTCCGTCATCGAGCAAAGACCTGAAGACATGTTCCGCAAGACTGGCTGCTTTCATGGCAACTGTCGAGCCTACAGAAAGAAGTAACGCATGGGCAAAGAAATTCTACAGATGTCTTCTGAAGGTCTCTTGCCATCGCTGAATTGGAAGGGTCAATGCAGGTGCAGGTGACCTCTACAGGCTAAAGACATTATCAAACTGCTTCGTCCACATTGATGAAAGGATGATGATATAGAATCAATATATAAGGCAGCATTCGAGGGCTGCAAGGACTTATTCTTATGGTGGTGGAATCGGTATAAAGATATATCTGTCCTTCGTCCAAGAAGATGCTGGTACATAATGCAGCTGACCAGAAATTGCAGGGAGCTGTTTCTTTCATGGAACTGTACAGCTTGACCACTGGACTTATTGGACAGTCAGGAAGACGAGGAGCATTGATGCTCACTATAGATGTAAAGCATCCTGATGTAGACTCATTCGTGCAAGTAAAGAAAGTATCCAACTGGGTTACGAGACAGATTGTCGAACAATGCAAATGGAGCAACAAGTTCGACGAGGGAGACCTTACCGAGATCGAAAGGCAGGTTAGGGACAATACACAAGTAAGGTTTGCAAACATAAGTCTTAAGGTTTCTGATGAGTTCATGACTGCAGTGCAGGAACAGAACAAGTATGGCAAAGGCGAGATACTTGTCTATGAGATGGACAAGAGCGTCGATAACAGCCCAGTAGTCCAGGATATCGAGAACATAAATTATTCCTATGGCATGCCATCAAAGCCTGTCGAGAAATACAAGCTTCTTGAGACATTTGATGGATTTGAGAAACTCAACAAGTATCTGAAAGAAAGTCATGGACATCTTGCTCCTCTTTCAAAGGATGATCTTGATGATGCAACCCATAGGGATCTTTTCGGAGATTTCATCGTCAATACTGGGGATTCAAAGCTTGCTATAAAATACGCTGGAGATTATATGCTATATTTCAACAGCAAACCAACTGGAGAGATAAAGAGGCTTGTCAAGGCAAGGAAGATATGGAATCTTTTCGTCGAGGGAAATTATAGGACAGCTGAACCAGGATTGATATTCTGGACAAGGATGTCAGGATACAGCCCTTCTAATTATCTTGGGAGGCCGATATCATCAACAAATCCATGCGGTGAAGTTCCATTAGAGAAAGGCGGAGCCTGTAATCTTGGAAGCGTGAACCTATCAAGGATGGTCGATAATGGTTATACTGATAGGGCTGAGATAAACTGGCAGAGGCTCGGAGAGACAGTCCATACTTTAGTAAGGTTCCTTGATAATGTAATCAGCTGGAACGAGAAGATGAATCCTCTTGACAGCCAGAGAGAAGCAGCCAAGCTTACGAGAAGGGTAGGTATGGGGATCGTAGGCATTGCAGACATGCTTAACCAGATGGGACTAGGATATGATAGTGACGAGGGAATGATCATAATCGAGAAAGTTATGAAGTATATAGCGAATAAATCCTATGAGGCATCAGCTCTGCTTGCTGAAGAGAAAGGACCAATCTCAATATTTGATTATGACAAATATGCACAATGCCCGTTCTTTAAGGAATCAATCAATGATGATATCAAAGCAATGGTGAAAAAGCATGGCATAAGGAATGTCGCACTGCTCTCAATCGCTCCAACAGGCACTATCTCAAACATCTGTCTCGGATATAAGGATGGTGACAGGAATTATGTTGGAGTCAGTGGTGGTGTAGAGCCAATATTTGCATTGTTCTATACAAGACGTTCAGAATCATTCGGCAACGTATTCTTCAAGGTATTCCACCCTACAGTGCAGGCTTATCTTGACAAGAATGGTCTTACTGATAGGGCGAAAGATGCAAACGAGGATGAACTTCGTGAGATATTGCCACCTTACTTCTTCAGGACTGCACATAACATCATTCCTGCAAATAGGGTAAAGATACAAGGTATATGCCAGAATTACATTGATCAAAGCATTTCTTCAACAGTCAATCTGCCTGAGGATATAGAGCCTGAGACAATCTCAAAGATCTATCTTGATGCATGGCAGAACAAGCTCAAAGGCATCACGATATATCGTGAGGGAAGCAGATTCCCTATCCTTTCTTCAGAGACTAAGAAGACAGAGTTCCAGGCATACAAGGATAAGAACTACAAGCTTACAGGCCCTGATGGCAATGTCATCGAAGGCAAAGGTGATACTGTAATCCATCTTCCTGATGGGAAATTGTCTACAGTATATCATCTGTTGAAGTCACAAAAAAACTGAGGTGAATGAAGTGAGTTATTTTACAATAGAGGAAGTTGAACAGGAAGAAGAAGTATTCACTAACGATCCAGGAGATGCCACTGCAGATTCAGTCGCTGATATGGACATAGTTGCAGACTTGACATTGGCTACATGCCCTGCGTGCGGAAAGCAGACGCTCAAGATGGAAGGCGGATGCCACAGCTGTCTGAATAAAGAATGCGGTTTCAGCAAGTGTGATGTTTGAGAATTGATAAGTACGAATAAAGACTTGTTTGTCAGAGGTGATGCGAATGGCAAAGGTTACGACTAAAGTAGGAGATTTTGGCTGCACTCATATACATGATGCGAAGATACCTAAGGATTCTGAAGTCATTGATGCAATAGGAGCTATAGATGAACTGCAATCAGCTCTTGATATGGCAAGATTGCATTGTGGCACTGATGTGAAGCTTCTTGAAAGAATACAGGATAAACTTCGTTTCATGGCAGGCGAGATCGCAGGGTACATCACCGACGAGAGCATGCTTGTAGAGAAAAAAGACATCGATGACATGGAAGAGGCAATTGATGAATTGAGCTATGTTATACCTAACAAGTTTGTCAGGTTTTCGCATCCGATCTCTGTATATCTTAATGAGGCAAGGGTCAGGACTAGGGCTCTTGAGAGGAAAGCTGTAAAATTGCTACGTTCAGATAGGCTTCGAGAGACAGTGTATAAGTACATCAATAGATTATCTGATCTCTTCTTCGTACTATCATATAAGTTTGAGTTCGGACAATGAGAATAGCATATCTTATCTTTCTATTTGGAGTAATACTAGTCATTGGCTGCTCAAATGTTGATGAATTGGATCTTGAAGATGCTAATCCGCCTGAGGATGAGTATTATAATTCAATGATCAATGTCTCTGAATTCAATTCTATAGATAGTAAAGAAGGGAATTATTCGATTGAGGGTTTCATTGCATATGAGCATAGATGTCCACCATGTCCAGAAGGATCATTATGCAAGGAATGCATGCCTGATAATTTTATCTTATCAGATTCTCAAGAATATGATTCAAGTTATGATGGAATGTCAGATTCTGAAGTCATTGTATATATTGGACATGACACATCTAATCTTGAAGTAGGGAAGAAGTATATGCTGATAGTTGATATCACTGATTATGGTGATGTGGAATTGCTAGAGCACAGAGAACTTTCATAATTTTAATCTTTCTTTCATTATCATATATTTGAGCTCTTTTCGTTCTGCTCGTCTGCATATTATATCTTTTGGCGAGTATCTGCAGTAAAGATCCAGCGCTTCGTCGTAAGTTGATCTTATCAAGACGTATCCTGCATCATCACCTAACTCTTGACGCAACCTTGATTTTGTTCTCAGGAATTGATAGTTGATAATAGGGGTGCTGATGAATGATTTCAACTGCTTCAATATCGTCGCTTCATTAGCAAGCCGATGTTCATACTTTCTCCATCCTGCATAGTTCAGATCAAAAGCGCCTGATATCTGTAGAGGAGTATGGATAAGTTCATGACCATATGTGCCTTTCTTCCCCAAAACTGCAGAATTTATCAGGATGAATGGTGGTGTATAATGATCCTGTCCATCTAATGTTATTTCCATGGGAGCGAATGATAGTCCTCTTGGTATGGAGTCACCTAATCCCATGTTAGCATAGCAGATGAAAACCCAGGAGAGATCAGTCTTGAACCTTCTTGATATGCTTTCATTGACTTCTCTTATTGCATTCCTGTCCCCGTTGTTTGGCAATTCTATTTTCGTATTCAATCCAGCTTCTTTCCTTAACCTTGCTTGTGCATATTCCGGATATCTTCCTATATTGCTGCCACTTACTATCTGTTCTGCTCTTCTTGCAAAGTGATCCTCATTCTCTCCTAACTGTGGAAAAATGCCTTTGCTATCCCATTCCAATAACTCTGAATCTAATGACATATTGATGGGAATATTGTTGATTATTTAAATCTCCCTTTATACTGCAGTTTCTTATTCACTAGATAGTAGTAAATAATCGAAAGTTTTATAAACTGAAAATACGTCTCCTTTAGCATGCTGATAAAGAAAATAGCTGATGCATTGGACGAGATGAAGATCGGTCTTCCTAGGTTCATGTACCCTGACTTAGGCAGAGATGAATTGCCTGTTTCTGATGTTCCTTATAAGGTTAAGCTGAATCAAGAGGAAGGAGAATTTGAATTATTAAGACAAGCAATGGGAGGAAAGGAAGAGTCAGCTTGGTATTTTGTTCCAAATGAAGAGATGTGGTATCATGTTGGGAAAAAGCAGGAGATCACACGTGATGGTGAAGGTTATCGTTCTTCAGTTCACTTTAGAAAGTTTAATGTTCCAGATGGTGCTATAAATTATCACATACATACAGACGATATGGTTGAGAAAATTGAAGGAATGTATGATACTGATCCTAGATTTGATACTAAAATTATCAGAGCATTATCTGATACTGCACGTCTTGTTCTTCCTTCAACACTTGATCTTCTTTCTAGTGCTTTAAGAAATGAAAGAACTAGTGTAATAATATCTCCATTAGGTAAGACTACTATTACACTTAATGATTCTATAGTAGATGGTGTAACGGAATATCAAGATCTTCATATGAACTTTCTTGCCTTTATAGAGGAATTAGTAGAAGAGACAAATATATGGGAAAATTGTGATTATGGAAAAGCTGTAGTTGATCTTGCTAATAAGAAATTCTCAAAATATTTTAGATTGGATTACAAATCTGCAAGTGAGATTTATAGAGATACTCCATTATAAGTCTATTCCTTATAATTAGCCTTTAGAATTATGCTGCCGCCTATCGTGTGGACGGCTTTTGCAGGGATGTATTTCGTATGCTTGCTGATCCTGTTCGATATCACGAATTCCTTTATCTTCTTGTGCTCGATCACGAAATCCCTGACATGGCCAAGTGAATTACCGTCTGCTGTGAGTATCTGCATCCCTATGTATTTGTTGAATGGCATCCTGCTGAGGAATACTGTATCCACTCCGAAATTCCTTATGAACTCCAAGCCTACGAAAAGGTCAGGTTTCATGAACCCCTGGTCGATGGTTATCCCTGTTATCTGCTTATTCTGCTTATGTATATGCAGCTTTACGACTACTCCAAGTATGCTCCCATTAGGCCCTATCGCCTGCTTGCCTAGGATGTCGTCGCTGGTTATAGTATCTTCCATGTTGACCTATCATCTATTTCTTGTCGAATACCTTATTTAGTATTATATTATCGCTGCAAACCTGGATATCCTCCTTTGGAACAACAAGGTTCTTCCTGAAAAGTCCTCTCTTTACTATTATTGAGTTGAATGCGTTTGCATTTGTCTTGCGTTCCAATGCAAGAACTTTTCCAAGGCTTCTTCCGTCAGCATCAAATACCTGTTTTCCTACAATCATTGTGACTGGCTCTACTGCAAGCATTATTGCTTCACCTGTATCTGAACTAACATAATCCTTATCTATGAACAGCTTTCCTCTTCTCTTGACGAGAAAACCTTCCATCTCATAATTTTGAGAGAAAATGTCATTGACCTTTCCGATGTAGACTCCTGAATTTGAGAATACTTTCTTGCCGATATACCCTTTCCATCTTCTCATTATGTCAAGGTTCTTAGATTTTTTTGATATTATCTGTATGTTCTTCATGATTATCACCTATGTAAATCCCATTATCAATGTAACGATCACAAAATATTTGACGAGCTGTCCAAGTATGAATATGGTATAGAAACGTGTCTTGTTATACTTAAATATTCCTAAAATTGTAGCTAATGGTTGGGATGGCAATGGCAATGCATTGAACATGAAGATGGCCCAGCCGCCCCATTTGTTGAGCTTGACTTTTATCTTATAGAATTTCCTTGGTCCGATGATGTTCTTTGAGAAATTGACAAGCTTCATGCCAATGTAATAGTTCACTGTATATGAGATCATGAAACCTATTATGAAAAGCGC
The DNA here is from genome assembly GCA_020637495.1 of Candidatus Woesearchaeota archaeon. GTDB lineage: Archaea > Nanobdellota > Nanobdellia > Woesearchaeales > JACJVV01 > JACJVV01. The sequence continues at coordinate 313,025 of JACJVV010000002.1, read as the reverse complement.
TATGACAATCAGCGGGTTATTCTTTGTCGCAAAGCTAACGAAGACTGCTTCTATCGGAACGAATATGAAGAAGAGTCCGCCGAAAAGGGCTGTATAGAACGCTCCTAGTATCGTTGAATTGCCTATCTGAGTAAATATATGTGTGAAGAATGTGTTTATTATCTTTATAATGATATGGTCTGAATGTTTGAGGATAAGGAAGTAATACAGGAACATAATCAATACCAATGCTGAGATCAGAATTGTCAATAGCCCTGAAAGCCTTTTCTTGTTGATATTGTATGCGAAGATGCTATCTTTGCTGAATTCATCCATGTCTGGCATACTAGCTTGGAAATTGATCTTTATAAAAAACTTTTTATAGTGAAGCATCAAGAAATAGTCATGGGATTCGTGTCAGCGCTTGTAAGCATAATATTCTATATCATCTCAGCTCTGCCTCTGCATCTTGCAGTAAAGTTCTTAGGAGGTAAGACTTCTGTACTTAAGACTGCTCTTGTAGTATTCGTTGGTGGGCTTGTTGTAGCTGCTGTCAATGGGTTGCTGAAGTTCTGGGCCGGAGTGATAGCATTCATACTGATGATAGCTGTTTATGCTCTCGCTTTTGATCTTGGATGGTTCAAGGCATTCTTTGCCTGGTTATTGCAGTTCGTATTCCTGATATTATTCTATTTCATATTGGTAGTTCTGACAGGTGGTGCTTTCCTTAGTGTTATGCTGTTGTGATGAATCTGTCATTCTGACCTAAACAAATATAAATCAGCTTAATTGACATCTGCATAGGTGATTAAATGGCACATAAACCTATAGTTGTAATGATTAGAGACGGATGGGGATTTCGGGAACAAGCTGAAGCCAACGGTCCTGTCAAAGCTAATACTCCTTTTACAGATGAGATGATGGAGAAATATCCTAAAGTACTCATTGATGCTTCAGGCGAAGCAGTTGGTCTTCCAGATGGTTACATGGGTAATTCTGAAGTAGGGCATATGACTATAGGTTCAGGAAGGATAATCTATCAGGCGATGGTCCGGATAAACAAGGAGATCGAATCAGGATCTTTTTTTGAGAACAAAGCTTTTTTGGATGTCATAAGTCATTGCAAAGCGAAGAATATGCCTTTGCACCTTATCGGTCTTGTACAGATTGCAGGAGTTCATGCGCATCTCAATCATCTTCTAGCATTACTGGATCTATGTAAAAAACAGGATTTCTCAAATGTTCTTGTTCATGTAATCTCTGATGGAAGAGATTCTCAAGTCCAGGATACTGTGAAGCACACCGAAACTTTGATCTCTAAGATGAATGAGCTAGGTGTTGGCAAGATTGCAACAATCTCTGGACGATATTATGCAATGGATAGGGATAAAAGATGGGATAGGACAAAGAAAGCTTATGATGCAATAGTCAAAGCTGAAAGTGAAGCAACTTTTGGTGATCCTATAAAAGCTTTCAATGATAGCTATTCTAAAGATGTAACAGATGAGTTCATAATTCCTATGCATGCTGATTGGTATAAAGGCATTGAAGCAGATCATGGAGTCATATTCTTCAATTTCAGGACAGACAGGACAAGACAATTGACAAAAGCATTGATTGAGGATGAATTTGAAGGATGGGAACGCTCACCTATAGATGTGAAGTTCGTTGCTATGACAGATTTCTACAATCCTATGAGCTCCCGCGCAGTTGTTGCTTATACTCCGCAAAGTCTGAAGAATCTTTTAGGAGACGCAGTTGCTGACGCTGGTCTTCGTCAATTGCGTATATCAGAGACAGAGAAATATGCTCACGTCACATTCTTCTTCAATGGCCAGGTTGAAGAGCCTAAGAAGAACGAGGATAGGGTCTTGATAAACAGTCCTAAAGTTGCGACTTATGATCTTAAGCCTGAGATGAGCGTATATGAATTATGCGATAGACTTTGTGAAGAGATTGACAAGGATATCTATGATATGATTGTTGTCAATTTTGTAAATGGAGATATGGTTGGACATACAGGAGTTTGGGAAGCTGTTGTAAAAGCTTGTGAAGCTGTTGACGCTTGTGTTGAGAAAGCCTGCAAGAAGATCTTAGAGAAAGATGGCGTTGCACTAGTATTTGCTGACCATGGGAATTGCGAAGAGATGGAAGGGATGTATAAGACTTCACATACTATAAATCCTGTGCATCTGCTTGTCGTAAGCAATGATCCTGCTTTGCAGAAAGGTACATTGGAATTGCCTACTGGTAAAGGCTTGAAAGATATTGCACCTACTGCTTTGAAGTTGTTGGGTGTAGAGAAACCTGACGAGATGTCAGGAGAGAGCATGATATGATGGGTATGAAAAAACCAATTTGTAAAATCTGTGGAAAAGAGATACAATATAGGCATCAATTAGTAATTGCATTGCCTGCATATAATCGTTATGGTCTAGAAAATATGCATGTTGATTGCTCTAAGAATGTTCCAGATAAGATGATACTCTACAAAAACGGTTTTGGCAAAGGCTTCAGGAGGGTTTTATTATCTATAATGATATTTGTTATAGTTCTTATCCTTATTCTTTCAGTTAACAATAATGGTAATTTATCATATGCAATCTTCTCTGGATTAGGTGCAGGAATTATACTAATTATCATAAGATATTATTTTATGATGAGAACAATCAATTCTCTGAACTGATTTTTGGTCATGGTTTAGGATAAATTAAGTATTATGATGCTCTTGTTGTCCTTGCTGCTGCTGCCTGTCTGGCAATCTCCTGCTGTCGTAACTGTTCTGCTAGCTGCTGTTGTCTTAACAGTTCTGCCTGAAGCTGTTGTTCCTTGAGTTTCTGCTCTTCTATCTTTTTCTGATTCTCTAGCTCGAGCTGTTGTTCTACCTTCTTCTGCTCAAGTCTTATCTCGAGCTTCTTTGTCAATTCAAGCGATGTGTCAAGGTCTGCTTTTGTCTGGTCAAGACGCAATGATAGCATCCTTTCCTGTTTTCGCATATTATCAGCATCTATCTCTCCCTTCATCAAAACTGTCCCAATGGCGACTACATATAAAATGCAAAGTAAGAATGCTACAAGTCCTATGATTATGTTCTTATTCTTCATTCTCAAGCACCCCTAATTGGTTCAATAGAAGATCATTCTTCTGTTTCTGGAGCTCAACCTGGCTTTCGACATATGAAATATCCTCTTCTATATTATCAAGCCTCTTCTGTTGATTGCTTGAATAATCATAATTTTTCAGGACAGCAATGCCTACTCCAACTGTCCCTATGATAAGTATGACAATTATGATTGTCGCCAGCACAACAGACGCCTGGTCATCCTGCTTTATCCTAGCCTGCAGCATCCTGCTGAGGAATAATGCTGTCGCAACAAGGAAACCTAATGTGAAGAAGATGCTCAGGAAAGGAGATAATATGCTATGCTTTATGTCAGTTCCGAGATTTACACTGTGTATATATGCCATCAGGTATGCCAGATAGCTTAGGAGATGTATCATCTTCCATCTCTTGAACCTTAAGAATTGCATCGCTGGTTGTGATGATGTAGCTCCTACTATGAATAACAAGTAGAATGCCAATGTCCCTAAAGATAGGAGAACAAGCCATTTGTCCGAGAATGAGAATCCTAAGAACTGGTGGAAAAGCAGGGTCTTGCCCCACATGAACTTGTCAAATACTGCGGATATGAAATGCGCTATCACCAGGAATATTAGAAATATCCCTAATGGCTTATGGAATCTGAAAAGCACAAAATCTGCTTTGATTACTGTAAGCATCCTTAATTCTCCCAAGATTACAACAATCATAAGAACTGTGAGTGAAAGTATGCCGAAGAAGCGTGTAAGTACCCATATGAGTTCTGTGTTCCTCACTGATGAAGATAGGAAGATGTATAATATTAGGCTTATTATCGTCGGTATTATTATCTTCCAGTTCATCTTATCACTTCCACTGCCTCATTCTTTATAATGTTATTCTCATTGTTGATTATTACGTATCCTTCATCTTCAAGCAAGTTGAGGAATCCATTGTCTATCATTATGCATGTAGCAAGGGCATCTGCTCTCATCAATGTGTCTGCAAGTATGCTTACGCTGATGTTCTTAGTATCCTTTCTCTCATCGCGTATTATATGGCTTTTGTCGTGGCTTTCGTTGAATTGCATGTAATCACCTGATGTGGCTACAGCTGAATCCTCAAGAACGAATGATAATCGATAATTGTCTTTTCTTGGGTCCTTAATCTTCACGACTTCCAGATGACCGAATGATATCAGATCACCTCTCAGATCGATGAACCCTTTCTCTATGCCTAATGATCTTAAGAATAGTGTAAGCTTGTCTCCGATGTATCCTTTAGCGATGCTCCCAAGATCGATCAGTATGTCAGGGTTAGACAGGATTACTCTGTCCTCTTCAATGATTATATCCCTATAACTGCAATCTAATTCTGTCTCCTTCTCATTATGTTTCCTTTGGAGATAATTCTTGCCTTTAGTTATGTCATATCTGCCATCTGTCTTATTGCAATAGTATAAGGCTGTGACAAGGACTTCCTTCAATTCATCTGATATTGACATGTTTCGTCTTCTGTTTAGCAGATTCAATTCACTTTCTGGATCAAAAAGGTTGAATATCTTCTGAAGCCTCAATGCTTCAGCGACTATATCCTCATGGAAAATTGATGCTGCTTCTTCAGGTATATCATATAGTATAATCTCAATGAAATCGCCTAATAATGCAATCTTAATTCTAGTCTCCATCAGAATTCCTCCGAATATATCTTATCAGGATCAGCTCCATTCTGTTCAAGCTGCTTCCTTAGGTCTTCCATCATCTTCTCTGGTCCACAGATGTAATAGCTTGCCTTCTTGATATTTCTTATGTAAGGAAGCATATTCTCTACTGTCAATCTTTTCCCATCTGAGGTGAAATTATAACTTATGCTGCAGTTCTTCAGATTCTCGAGCTCTTTTCTCAATGCTACATGCATCGGTGATTTTGTACTATAAAAAAGTTTTACTTTCTCTTTAGCATCATGGTTTGCAAGCATGTTGAACAATGGCGTTATGCCTATGCCTCCAGCGACCATTATTATCTCCTCATCCTCCTTTCTTATCGAGAATCTCCCGAAAGGTCCAAAGACATGGATTGTTGTACCTATCTTTGCAGAGCACAACCTTTGCGTGAAATTGCCTTTCTCCTGTATGCAGAGCTCAACGACTTGTTCTTTGTGTTCTACGATGGAGAATGCATGCTTCTTATCAGGTGAGTCAGGGAAAGAGATCATTATGTATTGACCTGGGTTGGGGGTTATGGAGGTATTCAGAGAAATAGTAATTCTCTTGATCCCTTCCCCGTCATTCCTGATATTATCTATTTGAGCTTCCATCTTGTTATCATTTCATTATCCTTATGCATCCTGCAGGACATGAGCCTGCTACCCTCTGCTGCTCTTTGAGCATCTCATCAGATATCTCAAGCTCAAAGCATCCTGTATTCTCATTCAGGATAGCACCTTTCAAGTCTGCTTTTCCTTTGTTGTCAAGCTTCCATATCTTGGAAAGGACTTCACATTCGCCTGCTCCTATGCAATTCTTCCTGTCATAAACTATCTTTGCCATTCTACCACGCTCCTATCAATGAGAGGAACTTCTGCCAGAAATTCCTGTCATCCTTATCGTCATAAGCATCATCGATGCCGTCATGATCAATATCTGTATGTTTTGAGGTATTGCTGTCCTCGCTATCCCTTATCCCATCATTATCTATGTCCTTGTAATAGAGGTCATCTGATCCTGGATATTCATCATTTGCATCAACAACGCCATCACCATCACTATCAATGTACAATGCATCATCTTGTCCCGGATACATATCGTCCTTGTTCATCACGCCATCATTGTCATCATCATTGTACTGTTTAGCTTCCATTGCCTTCTTTTCTTGTTCCAGCTGTTCGATCTTCTGCTGCAACTGCTGTTTTTCTAGTTCCAGCTGCAGTTTCTCTGATTCAAGAGCTGCTATATCTGATTCATATGTTGCAGGTATAGTTATTGTCTCTACAGATGGATTGAAATCATTGCTGATGTCCCATCTGTCATCATCATCATAATCTCTTTCTGAATGGTCATCATCATGATCATCATCTGCAATAACTAATGGTATTGCAAGCATCATCATCACCATCAACATTGTAATGTATCTTTTCATGATATCACCTGCATTTCAGGAATCATCAGGATTATATTAAACATCCTTGTAAACCTCCAGAACCATGCTTTTTTCCGAAAGAATTATAAGCTGAGAGTGCAAAATATAGCAGTATGAAGGTTCAGAACTATAATCTGGATATATGTAGAAAAATAGCACTTTCAGTGTTCTTTTTTGCTTTTCTGGTATCTGTTTCAGCTTTGCAGCTTGAAGTGAGAAACACTTTGCAGGAGGATTTCTCTGTGCTTGAAGAGCTCACTATAATAGTTCAGAACCATTCTAGTTCCATTGAATTCGTACTGCCATCATCTGTTATGGATGTTACACTCGATGGCATGCCTGCAGATGTGAACAACAATTCCTTGATGCTGGATCTATGCAATGGTTGCATAGTTGAGTTGTCATATATCATACCAGATGCAAGCATGAAAGGTCAGAACGGGGAATACAAGTTCTCAAGAAGCATGAATGTCCCTTTTGATGTAGATAATCTGATCTATGAGATATATCTTCCATTAGGTTATATCATTGGTACAGGTGATGCATCTTCTGTTCCTAATATCGCTCCGAATCCTACATCGATAGGCAGTGATGGTAAGCATATAATGATCTCCTGGAAGCAGGCTAATCCTCAGCTCCCTGAAGTATTCCAAGTCATCTATAGAGGACATGAGGGGACTGAGACAGTGGCTAGCGAGTTCGGAAATGAATTGACTGAATGGCCTGTATGGGTATTGATGGTGTTGTTCTTGGTTCTCGGTACAATACTTGGATTATTGATAGCTTATTTCAGTCCGAAAAGCAACAATGCGGAGATAATACCATCTTCATTGTTCACGCCTGATGAGAAGAAAGTCATCGAGATGCTTGAGAAGACAGAAAGCCAGAAGGAAGTTGGTGCAATGCTGAGCTGGTCAAAATCAAAGGTTTCCTCTATAATGACAACGCTTGAATTCAAGAAAGTGATAAGCAGGGAGAAGATCGGCAGGAACTATAAGGTGAAATTGCTGAAGAAGCCAATGGATTGAATAACTTTTATAAATCTGCTTTCTTTTGTATACTTAGGTGATATAATGGTAAATAAGATATTGCATATTGCTTTGAAAGTTATTCTGACATTATTAATCCTTATGCTATAATAGGCGTGCTTACGATTGCTCCTGAGCCTACCAAGGAGATGTATAACAATGATCGTGCGTTTAACTTTATTTCTTCATTGATGAATGATGCGTCCTACACGATGTACATAATGGTTTTCGTATTTGTTGTTAGCGCTGTTTTACTGTGGATAGGTTATGAAGCATTAGCTGCAATATTAATTGCTCCTATAACAGTGAACATTGTTGCTTTCCATCTGTTCTTGGATGGCATCTTTATGCCTGGTGCAGTGATGGGCAATGTTTTGTTGTTGATCAATGTCTATTTAATATGGGTCAACTGGAAGCATTATAAGGGATTGTTTGAGAAAGGATGATGCCCGGCGAGGGCATTTGTTTTTTTCTATTGTCTTTTAATTATGCAAGAAATCTCTTAGGACTTTCTCCGTCCTTTCTTTGTCAAATCCTATCTTCTCTAATTTTTCTTTTGCTTGAGCAATTGTGTAGCCTTCTGCAATATAATCCTTGAGATGCTTCAGGAGAGGATCAGGTTTTTTCTTTGGATGCTTTCCAAGCATATACACTAAGATGCTTATCACTATTATCAGCTCTACCTGTATGAGCACTAGAAACAATTCTGTATATGCCATACAACAAGATTTGCTTAGAAGCTATTTAAAGTTTTATTGCTATTATCAAGTAATTAGTTTATCACAACGATATCTTCTCTCAGATACATAGTCGTGGGTGGGAAGTTGACTTCAACAGGATGGATGAATGCGCCTGATGTATTGGGAATATACCATTCATCATCATAATAGTTGAACGCAAGCAATGTGCCCTCTGAAGGTTTGCTCACCAATGTCTCTGAGCTAACTCCATATATCGTCGGGAAATTAGGCACATAATCATCGATATTCTTCAAGAGATCATGCCTCCATTGCACATCCTCAAGAAGCCATGATTCAGCTGCAAGCTCATAGTAATAATCCTGCTTGTCGTTGCAGTTCAATGATCCTACTATCTCATACAATAATGCCTGCTCTAAAGGAAGCAATGTCTTGTAGGAAAGGAATTCCTCGCATGCATCGAGATATCTTCCATCATCAGAGTATTTCCTTGCAAGGACTACTAGATTCTTCCCTCGCTCAAAACCATCTGGAGAATTCTTTATGTTCTCATCTATTGTTGTCTTGTCAAGCAAGACAGAATCCTCAAAATATTTGTCATATTCAATAGGGGCAGGTTTTGGCCATAGCACGATCAAGGTCATGGCTAGAATTATCAGTATTGCATATGTTGATCTTGCAAAGAATTTCCTTGGATCCTTTATGCATATCCTCATAGTGTTACTTTGAGATAAATGATATATAAATCTTTCATTCCCTGAATATACGTAACCTTTAAAAATGCTACTACCAGATATGTACTAAAAAGAGGTATATTATGCGATATAAGCTAATCCCATTACTTTTATGTTTTGTTCTGGTTGTAGTATCAGCTTTTGCGATATCTGATGAAGCAGCTACACTCGATCAGCAGATAAAGGATAAGAATGCTGAGATGCTTCAGCTGAGAGATGATGGATTTGCAATTGTACGGTATAATGACACATTGCTTCTTGCAAGACAATTCTATAATGCACAGTTAGATATTGAAAAGAAGAACGGCACTCCTAACTATGACACTGTCAAATCAAAACTTCAAGAAGTAAGCGAGATAAAATCAAATGCTTATCTTACGAGAGATGAACTTAGCACTCTAGAGCTGATAATAAATAAATCAACTGCAATAAACAAGACAATATTATATGATTCTTATGATGAGGCTTTCGCTTCCTACAGGGCTGAGAGATATGAGGAATCACTTGAGATAATAGAGGATACATATTCTAAGATATCTGAGCTTGAAGCTGCTGAAACAAAATTAAGAGCGTTGTATGATGCCTATTCAAGGACGTTCCTGAATTTCCTGAAAAAGAACATTTGGAACATCCTCATAACTATTGCAGTTTTGGTTATATTATTCCTAGTCTTCAACAAGCCGATCAGGATTGTGATAATCGACAGGCAGATACAGAAACTGGAGGTCAGGGCAAAATCAGTCAATGATCTTGTGGCTGAGACGCAGAAGGAATATTTTGATCAGGGTTCATTGAATGAATCTACATATCATACCAGGATAAAGAAATACGGTGAATTATTGAGGGATATACATCGACAGATACCATTGCTAAGAGAGAGAAGGGCGATGGTATCAAAAAAAGGTGATAATAATGACGAGAAAGAGAATACCAAGATTTAAGACAGGAATATCAGGATTTGACAAACTGCTGAAAGAAGGAATCCCTGAAGGGAACGCTGTCATAGTTGAGGGAGGTCCAGGTTCAGGGAAGACTGCATTCTGCCTTCACGTACTGCATGAGGCATGCAAGAAGGGCAAGAAGGTACTCTACATGAGCTTTGAGGAGCCAGAAGACAGGTTGAGAGAGCACATGGAAGATTTCGGATTCCAGCCTGAACCTATGGAGAAGAAAGGATTGTTGAGGCTGAAGCGATTCAATGCACTCGATATAGCAAGGAGCGTTGAAGCATTATTGTCAGAAGCAAAGAAGGAACTGCTAATCGATCTTCATCCTGTACTTATCCCAAAGGATTTCAAGCCTGACATACTTGTTGTCGATTCACTGAGCAGCATCTCATCGGCTTTCACAGGAGAAGAGAACAGGTTCAGGATTTATATGGAGCAATTGTTCAGGTATCTTGAGAGCAATCATATAACATCTTTCCTTATCAGGGAAGAGGCGCATCCAGCGCATCTGAGAAGCACTTACACTGACAGGGGAGAAGCGATAAGTTTCCTTTCTGACGGTATAATAGTCATCTACAATGTAATCTACACAAACGGTACTCGTGGAAGGGCAATTGAGATACTTAAGATGCGAGGAGAGGACTTCGTCAGGAAGATAGTGGAATTCAAGCTTGTCGACAAGAAAGGCGCAGTCGTATTCCCAGAGAAGCTGTTGAAAGGCAACTATCAGCTGACATGATTTTTTTTTCTTTCATAACATTTATAATACATTATTTCTCTAAACTTTTAATGATTCGGAAAATAATACTGCTTATGTTTGCATTTCTTCTCATAGCATGCGCTCCACAGGAGGATACAATGCATGATTCCATGACAGATGGAAACAATTTAGCTGATACTCATCCTATCTCTGACACAATGGGATGTCAGCCTGAAGAGGTTGCCATTGGTGGCACATGCACTGTGCATTATGATGGTAATTCTGCAATATTTGGTGATATCGATCTTGATTCTATAGAGATAGAGGATGCACCTAACGGTTATCTTGTCAAACCTGCAGGAGAAGGGCCATTCCCTGGAGTGATAATGATACATGAATGGTGGGGCCTGAATGAGAATGTCAAGAGCATGGCTCATCAACTTGCTGCTCAAGGATATGTGGTATATGCGATTGACCTATATGATGGCAATGTTGCAGATACTGCAGATCAAGCGATGAAGCTTGTCACTGTTGCAAGAGAAGATCAGAATGCGACTACACAGAAGCTTGTTGATGCTGCAGAATATCTAAAGGGTAGAGATGATGTAGGGAAGATAGGTTCGATGGGCTGGTGTTTTGGCGGAGGACAATCATTGCAGCTTGCACTATCTGGAGAGAAGCTTGATGCTACTGTGATATACTATGGTTCTTTGACTGATGATAAGGATGAGCTGCAGAAGATCAACTGGCCTGTCCTTGGGGTATTCGGAAGTGAAGATCAAGGAATACCACCTGAGTCAGTCATGGCTTTTGAATCTGCATTGGATGATCTTTCAATCAAGAATGATATAACTATCTATGAAGGTGCGAATCATGCATTTGCAAATCCTTCAGGAGATAGGTTCAATGAGGAAGCTACGAAGGATGCATGGAACAAGACATTGGAATTCTTTGATGATAATCTGAAATAGCACAATTTCGCATTCTGTTTTCATAACTTTACATTCATGTCACCATAATATATATAAATCATCTACCTGGACTCATATATATAATATTCATATTCAAATAGGAGGTTTTGTCAAATGGCAACAATACAGAATGTACATGCAAGAGAGATTCTAGATTCAAGAGGGAATCCTACAGTTGAAGTCGATCTAACTACTGAGGATGGAGTATTCAGGGCAATGGTCCCGAGTGGAGCATCAACAGGAGTCCATGAAGCTTTGGAGCTAAGGGACGGAGATAAATCACGATATCTAGGCAAAGGTGTCCTTAAGGCTGTTGAGAATGTGAACACAAAGATACTTGACGTCGTCAAAGGAATGGATCCTACAAGACAGGCTGATATCGATAATGCGATGATAAAGGCAGACGGCACAGAGAACAAGAGCAATTTCGGTGCTAACGCGATACTTGCTGTATCGATGGCTGCATGCAAGGCTGGAGCTGCAGCAAAGAAAGTTCCGTTATACAAGCATATCGCTGAGATTGCAGGTGTGACAGAATTTGTCCTTCCAGTACCAAGCTTCAACGTAATCAACGGCGGAAGCCACGCAGGGAACAAGCTTGCTATGCAGGAATTCATGATATTGCCTATTGGAGCAACATCATTCAAGGAAGCGATGAGGATGGGTGCTGAGACATATCATAATCTTAAGAAAGTCATCAAAGCAAAATATGGCCAAGACGCTGTGAATGTAGGGGATGAAGGAGGATTTGCTCCGAACATCCAGGATAATCATGAAGGTCTTGAACTTCTAAAAGAGGCTATCGAGAAAGCTGGTTATACTGGAAAGATAAAGATAGGTATGGATGTTGCTGCCTCAGAGTTCTACAAAGATGGAAGCTACGATCTTAATTTCAAAGGAGATACTCCAGATATGAAGACAGGGCAAGAGATGATCGACCTATACAAGAATTTCGTCGAGGAATATGGTCTTGTCTCAATTGAGGATCCATTCGATCAGGATGACTGGGAGACTTATCCAGGACTTACAGCAGATGTATTGGAGACAACTCAGATTGTAGGCGATGATCTTCTCGTCACAAATCCTAAAAGGATTGCAACTGCAATCGAGAAGAAAGCATGCAGTGCATTGCTGCTGAAAGTGAACCAGATAGGTTCTGTCACTGAATCAATACAGGCTTGCAAGGATTCACAGGATGCAGGATGGGGAGTCATGGTATCACATCGTTCAGGAGAGACTGAAGACAGTTTCATAGCTGATCTTGTTGTCGGACTTAAGACTGGACAGATCAAGACAGGAGCTCCATGCAGAAGCGAAAGGCTTGCTAAGTACAATCAATTATTGAGGATTGAGGAAGAGCTTGGAAGCAATTGCAGATATGCTGGAACTTCATTCAGAAGTCCATGAGGACTTCTTAGTTTCTGAAAGTAGAAACTTCAGAAAACCTTAATTATTATTATTTCTTTATTATTTTTTATAATTCATATCTATCTCTTACTATAAATTACCAATACTTATCATATTCATTATGCGTCAGTATCTTGAGTATTATTGCCTTGTTATCTTCTATCGTATAAATTGCACGCTGCCAATGTGCTCCTCTGAATTTGTAGAAGCTGTCAAATTGAGGGAATTCCTCTTTGAGTTTTGCATAGCCTTTGTTGTATCTTCCTGAGTTCCTGAATGGTTCACTTGTCGATAGATCCCTTGAAAGATAGCCTATAAGATTATTAACAGTCTCTGTAAATGCATCCTGGTATCTTAGTCTTTCTGCCTCTCCATAGAATACCACCTGATATTGGGGCTTTTTTGTAAGCATTGCGATCTCTCTTGAGAGATCTGAAGTCCTCTGGTTTGCTAGTCTAAGTTCTCTGCGTAATGCTGAAATCTCCGTCTCATTCTCACCTATAGTCGCTTCATATGCAGCCTTTTTCTCTGAAAGGTATCTCACTGTCCTTTCCAACTCTTCCTTTTCTTTTAGCAGTTTTGGATCACTCTTTTTCAGTCCTTTTGGAGATTTCTTCTTTAGCATACCTTCCAGTTGCGTGACCTTGTCCTTTTCTTGCCTTAATCTGGTTTCAAGGTCATCTGCACGATCACGCTGTGATTGCTGCTTTTCATGCTCCTTGGCAAGGTCCCTCTGAGCTTTGTGCATTGCATGTGCATCAGCAATCACTGATGATGTCATATATTCAGCACGCATGTACTGCTTTATTAGCTCTGTAACAACCTCTCCCGTTATATCGACCTGGTCTTTGCGCGCATCATCATATTCTATCACATCCTTCAAAGGGTTCTCGTCGAAATATTTCAAGGTGGATAGTTCATACAATAGTCTATGCTTATCTGCAGTCGGCTTATGCCAGTATCCAAGATGATGTGTCAATAATCCAAAAGTGAACCTGCTTATCTGTCTTCTTGGTTCAGGTTCATCAGGATCATTAGAAGTCCTGAATATCTCCGGAGCAAGCTTTGTGAATTCATTCCCAGACATAGTAGCATAATCAAGGACCCTGCATACCTGGATGAATTGTTCATTCTTCTGTACTAACTCAGTCATCAGTCTTGTTGCGATTGACGTTGGTGTTATCAATCCTCTATTCTTTGCCATCTCTTTTAATCCGTCTATATTTGATCCAGGATTAAATATAGGATCAAGACCCAATGCGACCACTGCATGCATATTGTCAGTCTTCATCTCATTCATATACTTGTTCACCATCATATCTATAGGTCGGTAGTAGAAATTTGTCAGCTGCAAGACTTTCTTGAACATGAATCTCTTGAGATCAGCGTAAGAGGTGTAGGTATTGAGTATTACATTTGCTAAGCTTGTTTCATCAAAGACCTTGATGTATCTGTCTTCAGGTATCTCCTGGAGCATCCTCTCTCCAAGATGTTCCCTTGGTATAGGATGATTCATGACTTTGAGAAGCTCTTGCACCTGGAGATCTATATCAACATCCTCATCCCTTTCAATCCATCTATGCATGACCGGCTGGTTGAATATGCTCAACAGATCAGGAAGCTCCTGTTTCTTTTCTTTATTGCTCATCGTCATTTTAAAGTAGTTAATGTCTTATAAATGTGACTGTTTGAGTAGGTTAATATATTTAAACTTGGAGCTTTAGGGTATGTCCATGGTAATCAGGGGGAAATCAGATTCAGATAATGAAGAGAAGGCACCAGAATTCCTTGATATCAATGCAAAGACATTGAGGAATAATTTCGGTTATCCGATGAAGTCAAGAAGAAAGGACCTATTCAATTCACCTTCTGCCTCAAGCAGTGAGGTCAAGGCAAGAAAGAGGGATAGCAGAACTGATGCTAAACACATCCCTACACTTGTTTATATCCTTGTGGCAGTTGTTATCGTGATTCTTGCAGTTGTTGCTTCGCTGATATATCTCAACCAGGATAGCTTTGTTGAGGATGGAACATGTTACATTACTGTAAAGACAATCGAGTCTGGAAAGGAAGTGAATTCGAAGACGGATCTTAACATCGGTTGCAATTATGATGATGATTGCAGGAATGCTATGTATGAGCGTAATTTCCCTTATGAGGACATAAAGAAGATGAAACTTGATTGTGCAGGGAAATGATCGGATCTGCTGATAGCAATTTTTATAAATGATTTAATTGAATATTGGATTATGGACAGGACAACAATCATAGTCGGTGTTTGCGCAGTCATATGGCTTGCCGTTCTTTCTGTCGCTTTCACAGGTTTTGCTATACATTCGAACAGCTGTTGCATAGGTGATGTTGATGATGGCTGCTCAGCTGAGGAGGAATGCAGCATTGAAGGTTCAACACCATTCTCTATTGCGAGCACAATGTTGATGGTATTGCTATTGTTCTCAGGTCTTGCTCTGATGTATTATAAGCTGAAAGTATGATATCTAAAATGGAATATATTGCTGATCTGCATCTGCATTCAAAACATTCTCAAGCCTGTTCCAGAGACTTGACACTCAAGAATCTTGAGAAGTGGGCCAGGGTCAAAGGCGTGAATCTTCTAGGAACTGCAGATTTTACGCATCCAGAATGGTTCTCTGAACTGAAAAGGAGCCTGGTCGAGAATGATGGGATATATGAGACAATTTCTGGCTTCAAGTTCGTTCTTAGCTCAGAGATAAGCTTAGTTTATTCTCAAGGTGGGAAAGGAAGGAGAAATCATCTATGTCTTCTGGCACCTTCACTTGAGATCGTCTCACAGATAACAGATTACCTTCTCAAGCATGGACGAGTTGATTATGATGGCAGACCGATATTTAAGATACCATGTCCTGATTTTGTCTATGAACTAAAGAAGATATCAAAGGATATTGAGGTATTTCCAGCACACATCTGGACACCTTGGTTCAGCACATTCGGTTCAAAAAGCGGGTTTGATAGCATGAAAGAATGCTTCAAGGATCAGGAGAGGAACATATTTGCAATAGAGACGGGATTGAGCAGTGATCCACCAATGAACTGGCGGCTTAGTCAGCTTGACAGATACACTCAGTTATCGAATTCTGATAGCCATAGTTATTGGCCATGGCGTCTTGGAAGGGAAGCAACCATATTTGATCTTAAGAGATTGACCTATAAAAATCTGATAAAGGCGATAAGAGAGAAAGATGGGTATAAAGGCACGATTGAGGTTGATCCGAATTATGGGAAGTATCATATCGATGGGCATAGGAAATGTAATTTCTGCTCTTTCCCTAGCCAGACTAAAAAATTGCGAGGTATCTGTCCTGTATGCAAGAAACCATTAGTGCTGGGTGTTCTAGGAAGGGTTGAGGAATTAGCTGACAGGGCTGAGGGGTATGTGCCTAAGAGTGCTGCGCCTTTCAAGACATTGCTTCCTTTATCTGATATCATAGCTGACATGCTTGGCAAGGCTGTAAACACTAAATCAGTCTGGAGCGTATATAACAAGCTGGTGACTGAGGGAAGAAGCGAGTTTGATGTCCTGCTCAAGAGCTCAAAGGATGAGATAGATAAGATCGAGGATGGTCTAGGTGATATAATGATCAAGAATAGGCTTGGTCAGATAAAGGTATTTCCAGGATATGATGGGGACTATGGTGTAAGTGAGATAAATGAAGCAAAGTACAAGGAGATGAAGAATCGTCCAGAAGTCAAGATATCCAATGTCCAGACTGGACTTGATAATTTCGGATGATATCCAGATAGTTGCTTTCTAGAATAGATTAATTTAAAAGAGATTGAATAACACTCTTTTCTATGAATACAAAGAAGAAGATTGGCTATATCTCTCTGGCTTTATTGCTCAATGCCGGAGTCTCTGTACTAAGTTTTAAGGATGTTTCTCGTCAGGAAGAAGTGATGGACGAGCTTTCTGTTGTACATCAGACCTATGAGGCTTTCAAGCATCATGTATATGTTGCAGGCAACCGTCTCAATAGGGAGCTTACTCCTGCGGTCCTTGCAGAAGTTGGCAGTTCAATTGATGAATATGTGAAAGAGATCTCATCTGATCATGCATATGCGGTCAAGTCCCTCAAGGATTATGAGTCAAAGATGGGAGCAGAGATAAGAGAATGGAACAAGGCCTCTGCAAGGCAGCTGTTGGATATCAGTACTGGATTGATATCTGGAGCAGTCTCATTATTCTTGCTTGGCTATGGACTCAGGGTAATCTATGATGACAAGAGAAGTAGCTACAATTTTTTTGATGGCAGTTCTACTGAGACAATTATAATTCCAAAGAATTGAGAATAAATATTATTTCTTAAAGTATAATAAAAAGAGATAAATAATGAATAAAAATAATTAAGAATAGATGATAAATTATTATCCTTACCTGCTTGCGTCAGACTGTCTTTCAAGCTCTAGTTTCTTGCTGATAGCGTCTGAGTTCTGAGACATGTTGAAAGCGTTTATTATCTCATCAGATAAAGCAACCTCTATTGCTTTTGGCTTGTTGAAACTCTTGCTGTAAGCAGACTGTGTGAATAATCTTAGAACGTGATCAACTCTTCTTTGAGGTGCCATCTCTACTGCCTTAGGATATCTTGCTCCACCATATTCGATAGCTATGACTTCCTCTCTTGGAGCAGCATTCTCAATTGCTTCGACAAGCACCATCACCGGATTCTTCTTTGTCTTCTGTTCGATGATCTCAAATGCCTTCTCTACAATATTATAGGCAGTCTGACCTTTTCCTGTGATATGTCCAGAAGTCCTTGTATGTTTCTTAGACTTGTGTCCAGAGGTCATGACCTTATTGATAAGCCTCTCCACTATGAATGTCTTTGACTTATGGAACCTTATACCGATGTTCTTTCCGCCTGTCTTTGGGACTATCCTTGGCTCAAGATTGATATATCTTACAAGACCTGGATCCTGTACTTTTATGCCATCTGCTGAATATTTGTTGAAAACCTTGATTTCTGCGTTTTGTGTACTCATTTTTTATACCTTGTATTGTTATTTATTTACGTGCTTTCTCGATCTTTCCACGTCTTAATGCATTCAATGACTGATCGTTGACCTTGATTACCTGCCATCTTACTCCTGGCATATCTCCTTTAGCTCTTCCCATCTTTCCGCCGATGCATTCGATGATAACTTCATCGTGTTCATCACAAAGCTTTGTAGCTCCATCTCCAGGAAGGAAAGCTGTAACCTGTTTTGCATTCTTGACAAGCTGAACCCTTACGCATTTTCTCATAGCTGAGTTTGGCTGCTTAGCCTCAAGTTGGATCTTCTCAAGAACTATTCCCTTAGCCTGTGATGATCCTCTTAATGGATCTGACTTTGTCCTAAGGTCAAGTGTCTTCTTCTTGAAAGGTGCGTGCAACCACTGTGATTTGTTCCTTCTTTTCCCCAGCTTCTTAGCTGCGTTCATTCCTGATGTCTTCTTTACCATTTTTGATCGTTATTCTCTCTTTTATTTTGTATATCATGCTATAATGATATCATTTGTCATTATTGTGCGACCTTGAGTTCCTTTATCGGATAGTATCTCTTGACTATGCTCTCGAATTCTCTCAAGTTAGCCGCACTTCTCCCTATGATAACACCTCTTGTATATGTATCAATTGGAGTTATTGTGAATGTGCCATCCTCTTCTGTTATATCCTTGACTTTGCTAGGATATATGACATTCTTAATGAATTGCGATATGTCTTTGCTGTATTCAACGACCATCACTTTCTTCTTGAATTTCTGCTCAAGCCTCTTGATGTTGGCTCCTTTCTTCCCTATCGCTTTTCCAGCCTGGTTCTCATCAACAATAAATATCATCTTACTGTTGGAATCAATGCAATCTTTCAAAGATGTCTTTGTAACATTCTGAAATATCGACATAAACTTGATTATGTCATTGTTAAACACTATTCTTGTTGTCATTTAGCAATGCCCATAGTCAATACTGGATGAACTCTCTTGAAAACCATGCCAAACTCGTCGTTAGGCATACCTACAACTTCAATCTCAACTTTAGCAATTCCTGCATTATGTCTTATGTCTTCTTCAATATCAGCTGGGACATTAGATGCCAAGAATATCTTCTTTATCTGGCCACGTTTGAGTTTCCTAAGTACTTCGTTGCTGCCGAACACGATAGTTTCTTTCTGTGCCAGCTTTTTCAGTTCATCGACAGTTGTTTGTGCCATGTTATATCGGTGAATTATAGGCCCTTTTTAAAGGTTACTGTTTGTTGCAGTTAGCCTCGGCGTAATAATTCTTTCTCTTGATTAAAAATAAATCTATTTCACCTTTGTGATCAGTCCAGGAAGTCCAGTGCCTACTGGTATAGGCTGGTTGATCATTACGTTCTCGACGACGGATGTCAATTCATCACGCTCTCCTAGCAATGATGCTTCGATAACGTGCTTTATAGGCGTCTCAAATGATGCTCTTGCAAGGACTGAAGCTTTCTGGTTTACGACTCCAAATCTTGTTATACCCTTTATCTCTCCAGTCTGGCACATGGTGTCAGCGACGAGCTTGATGTGCCTTATATCGACGTTTAGACCTTGTGCTTCGATAACCTTGAACACTTCATTGATTATTGCTTGTCTAGCAGCTTCAATTCCAAGAACTTCTTTTATCTCATAGATATCATTTGATCTTGTCCTTTCGCTATCTACGAAATCTAGCTCAAGTATCTCTCTTAGATTTAGTCCAGAAGCTAGGATCATATACTCATCATCCTTCCTGACCGGAAGAACCTGCTTGAGTCCTTTGACTCCTGAGATATACATCCCTTTTATCTTCTCCTTGTATGTATAAAGATCATTTATCAGGTTTTCCTTTGTCTTGAGGCTGACAGTTATGATGTCGTCCTTTTCCTTGACAGTGACCCCTTTCAAGTTCTTTGTGAGCAATTTTATTATCTGTCCTTTTGTTAGGCCATAATCCTTGAGCTTGTCGCTCTTCAGCTGAAGATCAATTCTTTGTCCTGTAATGTTTATCTCTATGCTATCGATAGCACTCTCTAGCGTCCTTTCCACTATCCTAATAGCATATTCCCTGACATTTTTCTCATTTGCGACACTTTTTTTGATGAATATCTCTGTCATAGGGGAAGACAATGTCTTCTTCGCATCAAGTATCTCTATTATCCTTGGAAGACCCATAGTGACGTTCATCTCTGCGACTCCAGCGAAGTGGAACGTGTTCAATGTCATCTGTGTACCAGGTTCTCCGATAGATTCAGCAGCAACTATGCCTACACATTCACCAGGCTCTACCTTTGTCTTCTTGTACTCATCCGCTATCCTTTCAAGTATGGCCTTGAGTCTCTTATCTGAAATATTATCAGGTACCTTCTTCTTAACTTCTTCCAGCAGATAAGCTGGCATCTTGTCTTTGAATTCTGTGTAAATGGACATCTTGGAACCTCCTATTTTGTCTCCTCAATGATTCTATCGACGTTGATTATTCCGCCTTCTGATTTGGATACATCAATCCCATCCTCACTGTATTCGAACTGGATGATCTTCTCTGCAGCATCCCTTACTGTATCATCATACTCAACCTTTACATCCTGCAATGCGTTAGCAAGCCTTCTGTATAGGTATCCGGACTTAGGCGTTCTCAATGCCGTATCCATCAGGCTATCCCTTCCAGTCATTGCAGCGAAGAAATATTCATGAGGAGTCATTCCTTTCTTGAATCCGTCCCTTATGAATCCTCTTGCATTCGGTGAGAGCTCTCCTTTCTTGAAATGTGGAAGCGTCCTCTCATGGTATCCTTTCTCGATCCTCTTTCCACGCAATGCCTGTTGCCCAATGCAAGCTGACATCTGTGCAAGGTTAAGGTTCTTACCACGAGCTCCTGAATCTATCATGACTATCAAGCTAGCTGACTTGTCCGCACTATCCTGTACAATCTTACCTGTCTTGTTCCTTGCGCTATTAAGCCTCTCAAGGATGTTCAGTTCCAGTGTCTCTGCAACACTCCTTCCAGGATATGGCTCAAGCTTGTCTGCGTGGAAATCTGCAATCATCTGATTGACATCAGTAACAGCATCTGTCAGTTCAGTATCAATAGCTTCACGTGCAAGCTTTGGCATATCAGTCTGTGAAAGTCCGACGCTGAATCCAGTCTTCAATAGGACTTCGATCCCTAGCCTGAATATCTTTCCCATGAACTCGATCATCTTATCAGGTCCATATACCTTGTAAAGATTTCTCAGAAGCAGACCTGAACCTTCTCCAAGGTTTGCCTGGTCCATTACTCCAGAGATCAGCTTTCCGTCTTCGATTATCACATTATAATCATGTTTCTCGCCTTTCTTAGGCAATGGGTCAGGCTTGATCTTTGAATGACCCGTGAAGTTGAAATCATCAGGAAGAAGAACGCTGAAGACTTCTTTTCCATCTACCCATTCCTTCTTAGGGAGCTTTCCGAATTCCTTGATCCCTGCCTTGTATAGCAGGTCAACAGCATCCTTGTATTTCAATTTCAACCCTTTTGTCAATATATAATTCCCAGAGATTGCGTCCTGTGTGCAGCCGATGATTGACAATCCGTATCTAGGGGATATCATCTGTGTCTGTACAAGCATAAGTATCTCAGCCTCTGCTCTTGCTTCTTCAGTCTGAGGGATATGCAGGTTCATCTCGTCTCCGTCGAAGTCAGCGTTATATGGTACGCAAACTGCCGGATTTAGCCTCAATGTCTTTCCTGGCAATACTCTTACCTTGTGGCACATCATTGACATCCTGTGCAATGAAGGCTGCCTGTTGAACAGGGCAATGTCTCCGTCCATAAGATGCCTCTCGACGATGTATCCTGGCTGAAGCTCTTCAAGAGATGCTTCTTGAGTCTCATCTGTAATCCTCTTCTTTCTTCCATCTGGCCTGATTATATAATTGCATCCAGGGTATTCCTTAGGACCACGCTTGATATACTGCTTCAGATATTCCATGTTTGCTGCAGTGACCCTTTCAGGAACAGTAAGGTTCATTGCGATTAGTTGCGGTACTCCTACTTCGTTGATCTCAAGCATAGGGTCAGGTGAGATTGCAGTTCTTGCGCTGAAGTTTGTCCTCTTACCTGCAAGGTTATGCCTAATCCTTCCTTCCTTGCTTGATACTCTCTCAGTGATTGTCTTGAGAGGTTGTCCGCTCCTATGTCTTGCAGGAGGGATCTGCGGAATATTATTGTCAAAGAATGTCGTTATGTGGTATTGCAATAAGTCCCATAAGTCTTCGATGATTATCTCAGGAGCTCCTGCGTTTATGTTCTCAAACAGACGCTGGTTGATCCTTACGATGTCTCCTAGCTTGTGTGTCAGGTCGTCTTCTGATCTTTCACCGGATTCAAGCGTGATGCTCGGTCTCATGGTGACCGGTGGTATTGGCATTATTGTCAGTACCATCCATTCAGGTCTTATGCTCTTTGGGTTAAGGCCGAAGAAGAAGCAATCGTCATCCGTCACTTTCTCAAGCCTTGTCCTTACCTCAATTGGTGATAGCCTCTTCTCATTCTCCATGAATGTTGTAGGCTTCTCAAGCTTTACTCCCTCCTGCTTTGCTTTGCAGTGTGGGCATTTTGTTGTTGATTTAGCTCTTGCTGATACCATGATGCTCTTTGTGAGAGCCCTTATACCTTCATAGTCCTCTTTCTTCTGCATGAAGTCTATATCAGATTTGAGCTTATTGAGCTTTTGCGTTGTAAGCAGGATCCTGCCGCACTCTTTGCATGTGCTCCTCAGAATATCATAAGCATACTTGACGAAATTGATGTGTATTACCGGTCTTGCCAGTTCGATATATCCGAAATAGCCAGGGCAGTCCTTCAATTTCTTACCGTCGATAGGGCATTTGAGTCCAGGATCGATGACACCCATCTTGACATCCATGAGGCCACCATCTACAGGGTAACCTTCCCTGTCGTAGAGCTCAGGTGTGACTATCTTTACAGTAGCCATCTTCTTGATCATCTGAGGTGAAAGGACTCCGAATACTATTTCTTTAACTTCCTTGTGCACGAAGTCTTCGTAGCTATGTCCTGGTTCATATCCATCGTTCTCAGGCTTCTCAGCTGTCTCTTTCTTCTCGCTCTCTTCAGCTGTCTCCTTTGTTTGAGTAGTCTCATCTACCTTTGCATCATCGGATGATGTCTCAGGCATCTCGTCTTTTTTGATTTCCATTTCTTCTGGCATTTTTTGTGAACCTCAGTTATATTATATGATCAATACTTGTTCTTCAGCACAAGCTTAGGGTATATTCCCAGGCTTTTCAACTCGTCGAGGAAAAGCTTGAACGCATAACTCATCTCTATATCATTAATCTCTGCGCCTTCTCCTAGTATCTGGGAGAATTTCTTGTTCCTGAATGTATCATGCACTGCAAGGAGTCCTGACCCTTCGCATACAGGAAGTATTGTCCTGTCTGAATCAAACCTTTCCTTGAGCAACAGTGATGCACCGTGAGCGACGAATGTATCCTTCTCCATCTCTCCAAGCCTAAGACCTCCTTCTTTGGCTCTACCTTCAGTAGGCTGTCTTGTGAGGAGCTGTATTGGTCCTCTTGCTCTTGAGTGCATCTTGTTTGATACCATGTGCTTAAGTTTCATGTAATACTGGCTTCCGATGAACACTTTCACTTCGAAAGCTTCTCCTGTTATACCATTGTACATAAGTTCAGTACCATTCTCCCTGAAGCCATGCCTCAGCAATTCATCTCTCAGGTCGAATTCTTTCTCTCCGTCAAAGACAGTACCATCTATGTATCTGCCGCTAAGGGCTCCAACTTTTCCAGCGACGCTCTCAAGCAAGTGAGCAACTGTCATCCTGGATGGGATACCGTGCGGTGAGAAGATCAAGTCAGGAATCATTCCGCTTGATGAGAATGGCATATCCTGATGAGGGACTATCAGTCCGATTACTCCCTTCTGTCCGTATCTTGAGGTGAACTTATCACCTATCTCTGGGATCTTTGTCTCTCTTATCCTAACCTGGACCTGCTTATTTCCTTCACTATTCTCTGTGACTAGAACAAAATCAATAACACCTTTCTCTCCGTGCTTCATTGATATGCTGCTTTCCCTTCTAAGGTTCACAGCAAGATTATATTCATCCATGCTACTCAAGAATCTAGGAGGTGATGTCTTTCCTATAAGCACATCATCTTCAGAAACTGTTGTCTCGGATGAGATGATGCCATCGTCTTCTAGTAGCCTGTAATCCTTCTCTGATTTGTAGCCCTTGACATCCTTGTCAGGTATACCTATCTCATCGACAAGACCACCGCTATATCTTAATTGCTCTGCAACTGCAGGCCTGTAATATGTTGATCTTCCATATCCTCTCTGGATGGAACCTTGATTAATGATTACGCTGTCGTCCATGTTGTAACCTTTGTAGCTCATTATCGCTACGACGACATTCTGTCCTGAAGGATGCTTGTTGTATTCGCTAATATCATGCATTATCGTCTGGACGATAGGTTTCTGAGGGCTGTTCAGCAATGATACATCCATATCCATCCTTATCGGATAGTTTGCGATGTAGAATCCTAAAGCTTGCTTCTGGTTCTTGCTCCCTCCGTTGATACGTGATGAAGGGCAATATTCTGAGAATGGCACAAGCGATGTGCATAATCCCAGCATAAGCATAGGTGAGATCTCGACATGTGTATGCTCAGGAGTTATATCTTCTTCCCTTAGTGCGATCATTGTAGATTCTTCTTCACCAGCATCGATATATTCAAGAACACCCTGCTCGACCAGGTCTTTCCATGTCAGCTCATTCTTCTGTAGCTGCTTTATGTGCGCATCAGTAAGGCTTGATTTGCCGTCCTTGACAATAACTAAGGGCCTTCTTGCTCTTCCAGGAGATGATTCCACATAAATGCCGTCCTCATTCTCCTTGTACTTGAAATTGATATTGTTTGAGAGTATCCCTTTCCTTCTCTCATTCCTGAGCTGTTGGATGAATTCATTCGCATCCTCGACTTCTCCTGCATAGATTCCGTTAAGATAAACTTCTGTCATGAGTATCACCTTATTGCTTTGAGCCCTAAGTTCTTCAATTGCTTAAGGACTTCTTGTTCATCAGTATATGTTGAAATGTGTGTCGTCAGGGACATGTTCTTCCTCAGGCCGATGTTTGTACCTTCAGGAGTCTCTATAGGACATAGTCTTCCATAATGTGTAGGGTGTAGTTCCCTTGCAAGGAAATTCTCTTGCGTCGTGGACAATGGACTGACTACTCGTTGTAGATGTGAAAGGGTATCAAGATAGTTGATCCTTTGGATCCTCTGTGATATACCTTTCCTTCCTCCGACCCAGTTCCCTGTTGCCATTGAGGAGTATATCCTTGATGTGAGAAGCTTGTCTCTTATGATAACTTTGATTGATGGGAATTTTCCTCTCTTGACTATCCTCTGGAAGTTGTATAGGAGATCACCAATCAATACCTTTATGTTGACACGTAGAAGGTCAGCGAGCAGGTCACCGCTAAGCTTGAGCCTCTTGTTCTCATAATGGTCCTTGTCATCAGTAGGGCATATGCCTCTTGCTGTAAGTATCTGCCTGTTGAGCATCTTCAGAAGATTGAATGCCTTTACTTGCCTATCCTCTGGCTCTGTCCCTATATTAGGAAGCAGGTATTTGTCTAGGATCTCGTACATACGTTGCAGCCTGACTTCCTTTGATTGCGTTATGCCTATCTTCTTTGCGACAAGATCAAGTGCATCCTCTGCAGATTTTACATCTACGAACTCATAAAGATTCACCAATGCTTCATCGTATTGATGCTTCGTTGAGATGCCTTTCATGATCTCTTCGTCCTTGAGCATCCCTAAGGCCTTGACAAGAAGCACGACAGGTATCTTCTTAACCCTTGTGAAAGTGATGGTATAGATGCCGTTCTTCTCTTTCTCTATTGTATGAGGTATCTTGAATGATCCTTTCTCTGAGAACATCTTAGAGGTCATTGATCTTGAATCCTTGTCTGAAGGTTCGATTATCAGGTTATTTGCCGCAAGGTCCTCGACTGCAATAAGAATCTTCTCGCTTCCATTGACTATGAAATATCCACCTGGGTCGTCTGGATCCTCTCCTTCCTTTATCAGTTCATCCCTTGACTTCTTGTTCAGGTAGCAGTACTTGCTTTTGAGCATTATAGGGATAGAAGCGATCTGTGATGTGAACGCTTCACGCTGAACTCCGTTTATGTGAGCAGAAATCTCTATATACATAGGTGCTGCATAAGTCATCTTCCTCAGTCTTGCTTCGACTGGCTTGATCTCTCTCTTTGACCCATCAGCCTCGATTATCTCAGGTTTTGAGATGTATATCCTGTCAAGCTTTATCTTGAAGTCGTCTACATTCTGAGGGATGATTGTTGGCTCTATCTCCCTATTCTCTTCGATTATCTTCTTGAGCTCGACGTCAATAAATTGGTTGAATGACTCAATATTTGCCTGGACCAGGCTATTCTCCTGGAAATACTTCCTTATCAATACTTTTTGATTTCTCATTCATCAGCTACCACCCTGTAAAATACTGTCTTCCCTGAGAATCCATCCTCTCTTTCAATCTTTATAAGATCATGTTTCTTTACTTTCAGGCTTGCAAGCGCTGCATCCTGGGAAGAAATCTTAGGCATCTCCCTTTCGGTCGTGCCATATTTTTCATATACTTGCTGTTTTTCCTTGTCGTTGCACACTGAGTGCTTCGGGATAAGATTGTGCTTTTCAATAACGAGTTTTGTTTTCTTGGCCATTTTTTCTCCTCTATGAATTTGATGAAATTAAATGTAAATATTATGAGCCGTACGAGATACGCAACATAGTTTCTATCTCGTGCGACTTTTTCTGCTTATGAGCCGTACGAGATTCGAACTCGCGACCCCAACATTTCTTAGCGTCTAAAAGTACGGACCTAAAGGTCCTACTTTCACGCTCCGCGTAAAAGTGTTGTGCTCTGACCAGGCTGAGCTAACGGCTCGTTTCTATGAAACGATCCGAACTTTGTGACAATACAAAGCATCGGTTTTTTCGATAGCCAACAAATGTATATCTGTCAGCTTTTTTTGAGCCGAACTAAAAAGTCAAGCTCTCTTTTTTTATGATTTTCAAACCAATGGTCGCGACACAAAACACAGTTTTAATCGCGTCTAAAGGCTCTTATGCATTAGTGCACTAAACGCCCTGGCCGCGATTCGAACGCGGGTCGAAGCCTCGACAGGGCTTCATGATAGTCCCCTACACTACCAAGGCTTATTTCATTCGCCTTGTACCTTGTTGGCACAAGATACCGAGGCATCTATACAATATATGCTCAATATATTGCACTTGTGCATAGCTATATCTAGTCTTCAAATAGGCATTTATAGTGGAACTTGAAAAATAGGACTATGCATTCATTCAAGAAATCCCAAACTGTTTATAAGTGTTGTGGTTTTCCCAATATAATATATCGAAAAATGAAGGATTTGCTCTAGAAAATTCATTTTTTGGTCTTAAATTGGTATTTTTCTAGGTTAAAAGATTTTAAGTTATCGGACTATTTCTGTAGAATATATTATAATTATATCATATCTGCTCTGCTTTGCCTTTGTTTATCAAGATTTGTGCTAGTTCAAAAGGAATGGTTGCAGTGTCTTCAGGTTCATAAGGTCCATAAACTTCAAGCTCCTTTCCTAGGAATTTGGGTACATTCTCTTTGAATTTTATTGATAGGTTGCTCTTATGATTTTCAGTCTGTCCTATCTCTTTCTCATCTGTGTTAACATTAACATCTGAAGGTAAATGCTTGCTCTGTTGTGATGTCTCTATTGCCTCTTTACTTTCAGGACTATTCATCGGCGGAGAGGAATGTATTGTGGATCTCTCTTTTCTTTCTGCAGTCATCTTCAGTGCATGATTGTCGTCGATATTTGCTTGGATTGGCTCTGTGCCATTGAGCATGTTCTGGAGTATATCCCTTCTGGACTTGTCCAGGAAATCTGTTGCACCATCATATAATGCCTTCTCCATTGGCAGCAGGGTATTTATCTCTACTAAGTCGGATTGTGTCCTGCTCTTGTTCAATGATAGGTTTATTATCTTTTTCTCTCTTCTTTCATAAATCTCTCTTATGAGATTTCTTATGTTCTTGACTTGCCTGATCAGGTCTTCTTTATCCTCGTCAGAATAATCCTCCTT
Source organism: Candidatus Woesearchaeota archaeon (assembly GCA_020637495.1). GTDB lineage: Archaea > Nanobdellota > Nanobdellia > Woesearchaeales > JACJVV01 > JACJVV01. The sequence continues at coordinate 285,124 of JACJVV010000002.1, read as the reverse complement.
GATAGCTTTGTCAAGCATAGCTTTGTTCTTGGAGAGATAGGTTATGACATCTTGATAGAATGTAGGTGATAGCTCCTGCAGGTCCTCCCTATTCTTCTCATTCCTCAATATCTCGTAGAGCGTCTCATATGTTATGTTAATATCTGTCATTTACACATTTCCCCCACTTGATTACATGATGAGCTCATATATAAACTTTTATAGAAACTTTTGCTATCTGTTTTTATTCTTGGAGTTATCAATCATCCTGTACGTAGTTTGTGCCGTTGTCCATGCATACCTTAGCTTTCCTGAGCTCATCTCCTATATATGAATAATGTTCTGGGTAAAGTGCAGGGATATTCTTGATGAACGTTCGATATATCTTCTCAGGATCGATGCCTTTTGTCACAACTTCAATCGTGTTCTTGCTGTTGTTCTTGCAGAATCCTATCTCTAGGTGTTTTCCATCTTTCACATCTTCAGCGATCCTGATAAGTACATACCCCGCTGGATCAAGCCTGAAAGGCACATGCTTCTCTTCCAGGATACAACAATCATCACTCAATGTTGGTTTAGTATATTCCATGGGTCAAATAAAACGTGATGCTATATAAATATTACTTACCTCACGATGCACGGAAGATGGATTTCCCATCTAGTTTTAGTGCAGGATATTCGACTGGATGCTCTTCTAACTTAGTGGTGAAGTATTCAGAGCTCCAGCTGCATCCTGTATCCAGAAAAAATCCAGATATATCCTCTGGTGTTGGTGTTTTATGAGATGTTCTGAATAAGTAGAACTTTGCAGTGACGCTTTCAGGAGCAAGATATGATGCCTGTTCGAAGTATCTTTTTGCCATGTCATATTCTACATTGTTCAGATGATGTATTCCCATCATCATGTTAGCCTGGACTGATTTCAGCAATACTGGTCCAAGATGCTTGTAGAGCGTATCATGGTCTTTTTTGTCTAGGCATGCCAATGCAATCCTTACATAGGGTGAGTCTTGCGCTGCAATCTCCAACCTTGATTTAGCAACCTTATGGTTCCCTTGTCTCATGAAGATAAGCCCTTCTGCTGCTAGGTCTGAAGGGATCATGTTCTCAAGCTTATCATATGTACTGAGTGCCTCTTCAAAATCCTCTAGCAGTATGCATGCTCGTGCATATGCTCTCTTTACGGGGTCATCTGCCCATCTGAAGATCTCTTCTTTCTGTGACTGTATTCTTAGCAGTTGTGCTGTATTCTGGCTATGCAATGCATTGTTTATCATATCAAGATAGTGCACATTATTTTGTTTCGTTGCATGTTCGACTGCATCCTTTGCATACCTAATCGCATTATTCGCATTGATCTTGACGCCTAGGATGTCGGAAAGGTCGGTTGAATTGCCATGTCTAGAGTTTTTAGAAGTGTGGGTCTCATGACTACGCAACCCTTCCATAAATGAATCTATTCCTTTCCTTATATTTTCTCCTAATCTTTTGTAATCTACCATATCAATAATAGATGTATAAGGCATTATTAAACTATATCACTATTTCTTTCTTTTTTGCCTTGTATTTTCTGTGAACAATCTTCCAAAAGAAATATATATTCAATCGACTTTGTCAGGATATGCTAAAATTTAGTGATTTATCTTTCATTGAGAAAGATGGGAAAGTCATCGTAAAATTATATAGATATTTCTCTAAGGAGTTCGAGAAGGGCATGCTGATAGAAGAGTTTGGTGATCTCCAGATTGTTGATGATAGGATTGAGCTTTCTAAATTTCCAGGTGAGAGAGGAGAGAAAAGATTCATGCGTTTCTTTCGTAAATACAAAAGAGATCTCACTTATGCATTGAATGGCAATAGGGCAATATTTGTCGATGAGGATATGGAACTGCCTCTTGTAGGACTTAACTTCATGGGTGTTGTCGACAAGGGAAGTGAGATGCTTGAGGTTAAGCCAATAACTAATTGCAATGCAGATTGCGTATTCTGTTCTGTTGATGAAGGACCTAGCAGCAGAAAGAAGATAGATTTTGTCGTTGATGTAGATTATCTTGCAGATGAGGTAAGCAAGCTATTGCATTTCAAGGCAAGTGATGGTATGTCAATGTGGATAAACCCTCATGGTGAACCTACACTTTATGCACGGCTTGTCGAACTTGTTGATAAGCTCTTGCGGATAAGCTATGTGAAGGATGTCACGATCATCTCAAATGGACTACTTATGACTAAAGATACTGTTGATAGGCTTGCTGAATTAATCCCTAAACATGGGAAGAGAGTTAAGCTATCTGTCTCTGTCTCTGCTGTAAGCGAAGAACTGAGCAAGAAAGTGATGGGCAAAGCTTATAATGCAAAACTTGTACAGAAGAACCTAGAATATGTCGTCGATAGGCTGGACCTATCAATCACTCCTGTATTCCTGTCATGGATGAATGCTGAGGAGATGGTGAAGATAATTGAGCTTGCACAAAGGTTGAACAGGAACAAGGACAGGGAAGAGATCAGGGTTGCGATACAGAAGTTCTGCCATAACAAGAAGGGAAGGAATCCTGGTAAGGAGCAATCATGGGAATCTTTCTTCAAGGATCTCAAAGCATTAGAGATAAAGACTAATTATAAGCTTACAGAGGAATTAGGGAAGATAAAGGAGACTCCTGAGCTTCCTGCTCTTTGCAGCAAGAAAGAACAGATACGTGTCAGAGTGATATGTGAAGGAAGGTATCCTAAAGATAGGTTAGGCGTCTTTGAGACACCTCAGGGCAGAAGAGCAGTGACATTACTTGGCTGTAATCCTTTGAAAGGAATTGTCAAGGCAAATGTGATACAGAGCAAGCATAATCTTATAGTCGCTAAATGCTAGCAGTTATTTGTGATGTGATCTTAGTGATGTAATCATTTTACAACATCAATCTTTATAAATAACTCATTAACGTAGAAACGTCATGAAGCAACAGTTAACAGCATATTACAGAGACCTAATGCTTTTGTCTGATCAAGTCACTGATGAAGGTGAGAAAGAATTCATCGGTACTTTGGAGATGATGCTTGGTGGTGTTGAGAATGGGAAACCAATCGATTCTGCACAATTAGCTGGTCTTCAGGCAGCCTTATCTTATAATGCAGGCTATTCTGAGAAGTATTTCAGCGTTGTTCAGTTTCTTGAGCTGCATCATAGGGATAATCAACCTAAAAGGGTAATTGACCTATCAACAGGCACAGGTGGCGTAATCCCTTATACAGTTTGATCAAGTCTTGACTTGTGATCTCTGATCCAGGAATTTGCATATATTTATCTCCATCCTTCCTCTAGGTCCATCTATGAATCTTATGCACTGTTCCATGTCAGTGTCTCCTGGTTGCATCTCAATATATTTTTCATTCATGTAAAACACCTCCGTCTATCGACAATATGCAATCAGAATCCTATATTTATATACTGAATCAACATATACTCTAGAACAAAGATTCATAACATTTATATCTAGAAACTATCGGATGCTATTCTAAGGAGCTCAGTCAGATATCTCTCCTCACTATCAGTTAGTATATCTTTATTGGTCTTCTTCATTTATTCATCACTTCATATCAATGATATCGTCTCTAAGTCATAGTTTCCTGCCTTGTCCATAGCTCTTATGTCCAATGTTGCAGGCTCATCTCTGAATGATTTTGATCTTGTATATGCACTGCATCCTCTGCACAAGCTTCTCCATCTGTCTCTTGGTGCGTCATAGTATTCAAGTGTGGCCTCTTCAGATATTGTTATGTTGAAATCAATTCCTCTTTCTGTTACATTGAAATCAAGCTGAGTCATATTTGGAACAATAGAGTCTACAATGACTGTCTCTTTCCTTGATTCATCATGTGATGAATGATCAGATATGTTGAATATGAACCCTATCTCATGGCCATTCAGGCTTGTCACATCATATGCAATTGTGCATTCCTTTCTCTTTCCTCCTGGGCAGTCTGTCCTAAAGGCTGCCAGGTTGAAAAACCCGCCAGTTGAGATGAGCAACTCGACCCTCTCTGGATTATCTTCTGTGTATATTGCAGTGAAATTTCCATTAGTATAAGTCCTTGGCAGTATCCTGCTTATCCTTGGCTTCTTTGAATCAACAAATGCCGTCATATTTGTCTCATGGATGATTGATTCATGATCCTGCACTTTGAATGAAATGGTTGAGTTCCCTTCAGGCAATGACAATGTCTTCATGCACCTGTCAACATCCCTGCAGAATGTCCTCCATCTTTCATTGTTTATACTGTAATATGCTGAATCCATCATCTGTTGTACATCTAATTCAAAGAATACTCTTCTTTCATCTGATTCAATATGTGTCTCTGCCGGTTCTGATATGACTAGGTTTTCTGTGCAGGAATCATCAACGATGCTGTTGCAGTCGTCGTCTACATCATTGCATATCTCAGTGCTGTTTGGATTGATGTATGCTGAAGTGTCATCACAATCTAATCCCCCACATTCAACATCTATGAAACCATCCTCATCATTATCTCCACATGGCAGAGGGATGCATTCATCGCTTTCACAGCCTAGTGCACATTCCTCTTTCTTTTCCTCTCTGTTATTGCAGGAATCATACCAATATACATCATTATTGTAGCACATATATCCCTGATGAGAATCACAGACTATGCATTCATCATCGCTGCATCCTTCATCGCAGCTCTCTTTCCTTGTCTCTCTGTTTCCACATGAATCATAATAATATACATCATTCCTGTAGCATTGATATGAAGATTGTGTGATGCATTTTACACATTCACCGTTGTTGCATCCATCTGTGTAGCATTCCTGTTTCTTGTCCTCTCTTTCACCGCATTCATTATACCAATATACATCATTATTATAGCATTGGTATGATGCATGAGAATCGCAAGTATTGCATTCATTTGTTGTGGAATTGCACCCGTATGTGTAGCATTCCTCTTTCTTGCTTCCTCGATCTCCGCAGGCATCAAACCAGTATATATCATTATTATAACAGCTGTATGAAGATTGTTCTGTACAGCATGTGCTTCCTTCACAGCCAAGATTGCTACAATCCTCTGCAACATCCTGTCTCCTATCACAGGAATCATAGTAGTATAAGTCCGTGTCATAACATGCATATGTGACGTTGTCTATACAATTGCAGAAATCATCAATTGCTCCGTTGCAATCATTGTCAAGTCCATCTTCGCAGATTTCAGCAATAGGTTCAACGTTTCCTGAGCAACCGCTCCAATTTCCCCAATATCCTTCTTCACTGCATGTTCTTGTCTCTGTGCCAAAACTGCATTCACCAAGATTGCTTGTTCCACATTCTCTTTGCTCAGTTGCATTTACGACACATCCATTCTGCCTCTTTCCGAAGTCTGTTACATAGAATGTTGCTGAAGCGCCATTATATATGCCTTGAGAGATCCCTATGCCAATCTCTTCAAACCTGTTGAATGTCATGACTTGGTAATGTCCTGAACTGTTCTTCCAAAGTTCAAAGACGAAAGAAGCATTCGGATCACCATTGTGCCATGCTATGTTCTCTCCTATAGCTACATAAGGGGTATATCCTGCGTTGACTATCCTATTGATATATGTCCTGCCATCTTGAGATGTATGGCTAAAATATTGCAGAGTAACCATATCGTCAGAATGGCCTTGTGATGAAGTCTCAAGCAATGAGTTTATGTGGACTGGATCAAGCCCAAGATCATTCCTTTCCTGGTTTATCAAGTAAAGAAGTTCATCCTGCGTTGTATCAGCAACAGCAAATACGATAGGAACTAGAAGTATAAGCCTTATTATTACAACTAAAGCGATTGATCTGCTCAAAACCCCCATGTTGAATGTTATCTCTGGACGCTATTTAAGCATTTATCAGCTCTGTCTTATAGTTCAAGTATTATATTTCTAGACGTGGATGTTTGTGTTTAACTATGTTTAAATGCTATGTTACTAGGAGGTTGTCTAGTACTATCACTTGGTTATCAAGTACTATTGATTGGTTAAGAAAAAGTTGAAAGAATAGAAAAGAAAGTGCCGTGCATCACCACGGCCAATAGAATAAAACCAATGTCATTGCTACCAATGAGATGACATCATATCCTATGTTTAACAACCATAATCTCCATGATTTGCCTTCCCATAGGACAACACCTGCTTTTGTTGTCACAATGAATCCAACCCATATAAGCAATGCTATCCTTCCTGCTGCCCAAATGTCAGCAGTGTCAACGATGAAAATAGCAAGTACCCATGCAATAACTATTGATTGGATCAAGCCTAATAACATAGAAATCTTCATCTTGCTTTTGCTGCTGCTTTTCTTTACATTAGCAAGCTTCATCCATAGCTTCCCAAATGCTTGTGGACCATAATATATCATCCCTAAGACTACACTTACAATAGCTGCAACAATTACAGCAATATAATCGACCATATTATCACCCAGTATTATTCTAGAAAGCGGGATTTATAAAATTATTTGGATTTATTAGTCTTTTTGGAGTTTATCTTAATTTTAGTACTATTCATCTTACATTGCCCATCCTTGCATTTCCTCCTGTTCATGAACAGAAATATGCTTAATGCTGTGAACAAAATCCCTGCTATCAAGAAATATATATTGAATTCTATCAATACGCTATGGCTTATCCCAAATATCCCTAAAAGGAATGCTGCTGCTGCTGATAGGCAGAACACACATGTCCCTAGTGCAACCATTATACTACCAATTATTCCTAAAAAGAGCATCATTCCAGCAACGATAGCGCTCCAGAACTCACCACGTTTCCATAGTTCTGCTATCTTCATATCACAATCTGAAAGGTATTATACATTTAAAGGTTGTGGAAGAGCAATCTTGTTTAGAAAACGAAATATTTATAAGTTATTACTACTAAGTAGTATAAAATGAACAAGTTAACCAGCACTGTATTGGCTTTGGCAGCAGCAGTTGGAACTGCTGCAGCTGGAAGTATTGATGGGAAAATAGCTGACTCTGAATTTCAACCCTTATTGGTTGATCAGGTAGAAGCAGCTCCACTCTATACTCTTCAGTGCAATGTAGTATTAAAGCCAGATGGATTCTATGTGAGGCATGGTGTGGACCAGATATTTGGACTAGTCAAAGAATTCTATGGTGATATTGGTGTTGACGTAGATTTCAGATTCTATCTAAATGAGAATGATCTGCCTATAGCTTTGCCAGCTTCATTCAATATTGTTGAGCTAGGCATTGATGAGATTGCAGATCGGATAATCAAGCCTGAACGTGAGAAATTGCAATTCATCCTTGAGAATGCATCTGCTCAGGCTTTAGATTATAAGGAGAAATTAGATGAGTTGAGGAAAGGTGAAGGATATTCAAAAGTCACAGAGGACTTTTATCTTGAAGTAGTTGCTACTTATGAAGATCTAGCTGTAATGAGCAAGTCTAAACTTGATGCACTTGATTCCGAACTTGATAGCTATTATCTATTTAGATTAGGAGAAGCTCATCTTGGCGATAACTCAGTATTCTTGCTTAATCCATTATCAGTCTCTCTTAGTGAGCTTACTGACAAGCTTAGTGAGATGTTGTCTAATCTAGGATATGAGAATGATTCCAGGCCAGAATCTTATTATGTCAAATCTGGTGCTGATACTGTTGCTCATGAGATTGCTCATCTTCTTGGATTAGGACACACTTTTGATGATCCTAATATTGATGATTATGTTTCTGAAGGATTGCCTAACTTGATGAGCTATAGAAGCGTTGATCCAGCAGCAAAGTATGGTTTTGATATTACTGATCGCCAGAAAAGACAGATAGTGGATTATTTCAAAAGATTAGATTAGTTATCTAGCCATTCTAAGAGGCAATGCAGATAATTTCAGGCTTGTCTGTGTAAGATTGTAGAATATCTGATTGTTTAGGATTTGAGCATTTGGAGTATGCAATATCCCTCTAGCAAGACAATCCAGGGCATATACAAGATCACTATAAATGTGGTTTGAATTGTACTGAGTGTTAATTTTTCTGATTCTATCCTCAAATGCAGATATTGCTGAAATTGCTTCGTTTATTGCATAACTAGCTGATGGATGCAGTCCATCTACATCTACTAACCTGATACCAACTTCCAAAAGATATTCTATCCCTTCTTGAGCTATTTGTTTTGTAATTTGAGATGGGTCATTGATGAATTCTGTCTCTGATCTTGGTATCGCTACACCAGTAATTGCACTCTGAGTTTCCATGCTGCAGAAAGTTGATTATATTATTATAAACCTATGCATTTCTGAAGTCGGCAGAGATTTAGAAAAAATAGCTTAACACAGGAACAATCAGACATCCCATGCCCATCGTCCTTGTTGTTTTTTTAATTGCTGGTATCAGCCCAACTGCTGTTGACGTCATTAGGATTATCATCCCTTTCCAACCAGATAAAAGTATCGTCATTGATACTATGAACATGATTATGACCAAGATCAGTCTAGTATAATTCACTCTTGTGATGAATTTGCAGAAAATCCTGCTGATGTTCAATGCAAGAAAGACAGCTATGCTTCCTGCTATTAATACTGATGCTAATATTACTATCAATTGTGGAAAATTTATCTTCTCAATCAATGACTGTAATGCGATAATTGATCCGTTCCTTGCTTTATCCAGAACATAGAATGTTACCAAAGAGAGTATCATATTGAAAGTAGAGATGCTGCCTATCAATATCATAAACCCAATATCGCCAAGTTTTCTTGTGATCTGTGACGAAATGACGGCTGCCATGCCTGAGCCAAGCGCAGGTGTTACTGCTGTAAGATATCCTGAAAAACATCCGGATGCTAAAGCTTTCAGAAGAAGTGGCTTTGGTATCTTCTCTTCCTTCTCTGCCTGCTGTGGAAGATTGTTCTTGTCTTTCAATGAGTAAAGCAATGTAGATATTCCAAACATTCCTGATAGAAGAGGGAATAATGGGTTTGTTAGGTTGATGTTGAGTGAGAGAAGGCCAAGAATTCCACTTATCGCAAAAATAATTGTTGCCCAGATTTTATGACGATCTTTTAGGATCATGAAGAGAACTATTGCGACAATAAAGTATTTGATGAATGGTGATATTAAGGGATATATCGTTGAGATGATTATTACAAAAAGAGGAAAGAATATTATTGAGATGATTGTAGCAAAGAAACTTCCAATGATTGTTAATTTTACAGCGAACAAGCCTTGTCCTTTCAGGAGAAATCTGTGTCCAGGAAGCACACCTAATGCTGTTGCAGAGTCAGGTGCTCCAAGAAATACTGATGGGATTGTATCAAGGAAAGTATGGATGACAGACATAGATATTATGAAAACTGCCAAAGTTATCGGTTCTGTAAACCTTAGTAAGAAAATTGAACTTGCTACTAGGATTGCTGAGATCAGATTAATGTGGATACCTGGAGTCAAGCCGGTTATTATCCCTGCTAAGATTCCTAAAAAGATTGCTATTATTATTTGTGTGAACATATATTGGAGCAGTTGCATACCTTAAAATACCTGTCGACGACAAAATCGAAATTATTCCTAGAAATTCGAAATAATCAGAGTTCTTTTATCACAGCAACAATATCTTTCTCTGATCTTGCTTTCATGAGCTTCTTCTTGAGCTGCACATTGCCCTTAAGCTCAACAATAGTCCATAATGCATGGTCCTGGATCTCTGTGAATACATTCCTGTGTTCAACATTCTTGTAGAGATTCAACCATTCCATGAAATCTTTCTTTGCAGTCTTTGGGTTCTTGTCGTATGTGAATTGTGGTTTGTTTGGCATAACCTTAGGATCCTTGTACCATTCGTTCAATGCTTTGAAGATTGATGGATTGTTCTTTGCTCCTCTTCCGATCATGATAAAGTCGCATTTTGTGTGCTGGAATGCCATGTATGCAAGATAGATGTTTGTAACATCTCCGCTGAGTATCAAAGGGATGCTTATTGATTCCTTAACTTTTCTTACTAATGGCCAGTCTGATTTCCTATCATATTTCTGTTTTCTTGTCCTGGCATGCACGGTTATTGCATCAATGCCGAGCTTTTCCAATTCTTTTGCCACTTCAATAACATTCTTCGTATCATCATCCCAGCCAGATCTCAATTTGATTGTGAATGGAATCTTTATTGCTTTGCGAAGCTCTCTGACAATATCATATAATAGCTCTGGCTCTTTCATCAGATAGCATCCGCCTTTCTTGTCAAGCATGTATTCTAGAGGACAGCCACAGTTAAGGTCAATCATCTTCACTTCAGGTATCTTTTGAGCAATCTCTGCAAGGTATCGTAGTGTATTGATATCCCCTCCACCCATCTGGACAGCCAATGGCTCTTCCTGCTTCTGCGGATTGATGAAGCGTTTGACTGCTTTTGCATCTCCATATTGTCTTGCATTCTCATAGAATTTATCAGCATCAATCATATCAGTATATACAAGTCCTGCTCCACGTTCTTTGCATAAAATCCTGAATGAAGCACAGTTTACAGCTTCCATAGGTGCAAGGAAGAAAGGATTCTGAAGTTTTAGGTTTCCTATTGGCATATCCTTCTGTTTGTATTAGCCTGTTAATAATTCTTTTGGTACCATGTTCTGGCTTTTTCTTTGTTCATCCATTTTCCATAAACATTATAAAGTATCATTTGAGCAATCAAGTATGAAAGATAAAAATCTTATCGCCCTATTATTCCTTAGGGTTGTGATGGCTTTGATATTTCTGTACTTTGGGATATTAGCAATAATTGATCCAGGCGAGCAGATATATTGGCTAAGCAATTGGATAATGTCTATACCACTAGTAGGTACTGTAGGTTTCATTGTCTTTATAGGCATTCTTGAGACTTTAGCAGGAATAATGCTTCTTCTCGGTTTGCTGATAAGACCTGCAGCTATACTTGCTTCGTTGCTTCTGCTTGGTGTTATAGTCAATCTTGGATGGAGTGAAATAATGCTACGTGATGTAGGCCTCATGGCAGCAACACTTGTGTTGGTATTCACCCCAGAGCATATGTGGGCAATAAGAGCGAGGTTAAAATGAAGATAATAAGAGCATTACCTATATTCTTGATTGTTGCTATGGCTGTGTTCCTACTAGGATGCGCCAGCAATGATGCAAATAACGTGCAGGTTACAGATACTGCAGATCAGGACTCAATGGTCGATAATCAACCTTCACAGGATGATCAGCAGGCTGCAGCTGAGCCTGACACTAATCCTGCCGCAATGGAAGATAACACCGATGCAACAGACACTATAGATGCGAATGCTGCAGATGATACAGCAAATGATGGAGAGTACACATTGGAAGAGGTTGCAATGCATGCCACTGAAGATGATTGCTGGACAACTGTTGATGGTTTTGTCTATGACTTGACTCCATTTGTTTCTCAGCATCCAGGTGGTGAAAGGAACATCATGAAGATATGCGGTATCGATGGAAGTGCTGCTTTTGACAGAAAGCATGGTGGACAGACAAGGCCAGAGAATGAACTGGCAGGTCTTGAGATAGGTGTTCTGGGAGATTAGAGTATCTCTTTTCTATTTTCTTATTTCTCCTTATTTCTACTTATTTCTCCAATTATTTTTTTGATTTTTACTTTCACAATCTATTTAAACTGATTGGAGACTTGTTCATTCATGAAAATAAGCTATATTTTATTGACAGTTCTTAGCCTGTTGCTTATCGCTTGCAGTCCATCTGAAGATGTTCCGAGAGCTACAATAAGTGATATCGATGCTGAGCAGGCTGCAGTTGAAGAGATTTCAAACAGCAGTGAGATGCCTGAGAGCGATGCTTTGGAGGCAGTAATAGATCACGAATCCAGTTCAATACAATTTGAGGGATTTGGTCCTGGTAAATCACACAATGGAACTTTCCAGGAATGGGCAGGTGTCCTTATCATTGAAGATGGTAACATAATCGGATTACGCGGTTCAATAGATCCATCAAGTGTCAGCACTGGGATTGGTGGACTTGATACTCATCTGAAGAATGCTGATTTCTTCGATGTTGATAATTACCCAGTAATATTGTTTGATGCTGAGATCAATGATGGCATTGCATCTGGACCTTTGACATTCCATGGTATAACGAAGGACATAAGTTTTCCAGTAGATGTCGGTGAAGAGAGTGTTTCTGCTGATTTTGTCATATCTCTGAAAGAATTTGGGATTGAGTATATTGGGGTTAATGATGAAGTTGAGCTAAGGTTTGATCTTACAGTAGAATAATTACATTCTTCATTTATTTTTTTTTAACTATTTCTTCTTACTATTATTTCTTTCTTCAAATTGTTGCCTTATTATCTCAGGGAAGTAAGTATAATTGTAGCTCTTCATAAAAACTAGAGTATCATAATTCCTTATATCCTCAGAACCTGATCTCCTCATATATTTTAAGGTTTCATTAGAGGAAAGATTGCAGAGGCTCAAGGCTAGGGGCCAATCAAAAGATAGATATCTGATAGCTAACCCTTATCTTATCATGGAAAGAGAGGAAAGATATGATGCGATGTATGATGTGTTCAAAGGAAGAAAAGCAATGATCGATACAACTGGGAGGACTGTAGAAGAGAGTGCCAAACAATTAATCGAGATAATAAGTAAGAATATTTATGATTGAGCAATAGTGTTTTGACATCAAGCGGTTGTGACTTTTCCTGTTATTCTCGTCTATAAGACAACAATATTTAAAAAGGAATTTTCTGGTTTTAAAGCAATAAGATTATAAATTAAATAAATGCAAATAAGGTGATGTGAATGGCTAAAAAGAACAGTAAATTCTACAAGACTGCTTTTTGGGTGGTTTTGCTGATAGTTATCATACTTGCTATATCATTGGCTAGATTGATGTATGATTATGCAAAGGGTGAAGAGACAGATAATGCGACAGCTGTCGATATTGATAATCTAAATCTTACAGACAGTGATGATGGATCTGGGGATACCGGATCTGATATATTTGTTGATCTGCCAGAATTAGGAGCTGAGGATGGAGATGTTGAACATGAAGTGACAGTGCAGCCTGTTGAAGAAATAGATGATACGCTTCAGGTTGTTGTATTGACAGAAGGAGAAACATTATCATTCCCGAATATTGAAGCTGAAGACCCTGATGGTGATGAGCTTTTCTTCACCTACAGTGAACCATTGGATGAGAATGGAGAGTGGCATACACAGGAAGGAGATGCAGGGAATTATGAAGTAGCAATAACAGTATCAGATGGAGAGCTTAAGGCTATTGAGAAGATATTGGTTATTGTTGAGCAATTGAACGCTGCACCTGTCATAGATGTGTCTGATGTCATAACAGTGAAGGAAGGCGATCTTGTTGAGATCGATGCAGAGGTATTCGATCCTGACGGAGATAATGTGGATATATCATATTCAGGATGGATGGATGAATCAACAAGACTTACTACATTTGATGATGCAGGAGAATATACTGTCACAATTACGGCTTCTGATGGAAGCAAATCAACCACAGCTGAAGTTCTAGTTGTTGTTGAGAATGTGAACAGACCACCTGTGTTCAAGAGTGTAATATAACGAAAAATTGACTCTTTGATTGTTCGTCCTATCCCAAACTTAATTGGGGGGTATTACGGACTCACGATAGAGTCAATTTTTTGGGATAGAAAGTTTCGTACTAAAGTATGGGGGTATTAAACCCCTTATAAGTTTCTGCGAAACTTTCTATAAATCTTAGAATTATTTTTTATTTTTTTATTTTAAATCTACTTTTTCACTATTTGTCTAGTCATTTCTTGAAGAAGTCTTCTACATCTTTCTTTGTCAATTTCTTCCTGCCTAAATGATGTGCATACCTGAATAAGTCTTCAAGATTCTCGAGGTAGGATCTTGGATTATTTGATGAAAGCTGGAATATACGTTTTGCCATTACTTGGCTGATCAGCTGCTGCCCAGGGAGCCTATGATTGAGTATTTCAATAGCTAGATTAGCCCTTATCTCATTCAGCTTGTAGAGCTTAGTGTCAGCCTTGAATGCTTTGTTGAAAGGTACTTTCTTGAAGTCAGTGCCAGCAAATATTATTGACTTAACCCTATCCATGATATAGTATTCATAGAGGAAATCAAAATCCTTCGAATCAGCAAGATTAGCCTCATCTATCAAAAGAAGCATCTTTTTAGGCTTAAGAAATAGGAGCTTTTGTAATGCTGACCTCCTCTTCATTATTGATGTCTTGAGGCTTTTCTGCCTTGCATAATTGAAGTATAGTATATCCTTATTCAGCTTATTTCTGATGTATCTCAGTATTGAGCTCTTCCCTGTCCCATATGATCCCTCTAGAAAGATCACATTCCCAATCTTAACCTGGTAGATTATCCTCTGCATTATCTTTTCATACCCTATCAAGTTGTTGTTCTCAGTAGGCCTTATGCTCAATGGATTATGCTTGAATCCAAGCTCACTATACCAGCTCATCTTGCTCCCTTCTCGTGGAACATCCTTTCGATCATGTTCTCGTCCACTACATCTTTGCCTTCATTCGCCATCAAAAACATTGCTGAATCACATTCTATGATCAATGATTTGATGTCTTTTGTCTTCTTTGCAATAAGCCTTATACAATCCTCAGGGAGAAAGTCCTTGAAATCTATCCTCTCTTGAATGATATCAATCATCTCATCCTGTGTCAGTTCCCTTAGCTTGTATACCCTATTGCCAATCCTATGCCTTAAGCTTCCAGGTATACTAACATTTGAATAATCATTTGCAGTAAGAATAGCTGAGAGTATTATCCCTTGATCGAAAAAGAATTTTATCTTCTCAGCATTCTTCTCTGAAAGACTGGTTACATTGTCTAGCAGTATTATCATCTTTCTTGGGAATCTCTCAAGCTCCCTTGTCTTGATCTTCTTCCCTTTAGCCAGCAACAATTGTATGTCAGGCTCTTCTTCAAGGCTCTTGCAGTTTAGATATGCAACCTTGCCTTCTCCCCTATATTTTTCGATCAGCTTCATCAGGACTGCTGTCTTGCTTGTCTTTCCTTCCAGAAATAATATGTTCCCTGCCTCGATACGATAGAATAATTCGTCAAGCAATGCATCATAGCCGAATAGCTTATCACCAAAAATCGGTTCAGCATGCAATGGATTCTTCTTGAAGCCTTTTTTCTTGTACCATTCTTTTGACATGTTTTTTGTGTTGGTGTCCTAGTATAAAAAGATTGTTTCTTTAGAGTGGTATTTGTTATGTCGTGCATGTGACTAGTTGATGACGAAAAACAGACGATATTCAATTGCAGATAGGGCTTGCAAGAAATGTTAGGCACGCTATTACCCATACTACTGATAATATCACAGCAGATGCAATGAGGCGGTTCTTGTATTTCCTTCCACCTTTGACTTTAGCGTAGAAATAATAATTTATTGAGCATGTGATTGCAGGGATTGCAACAATAATGATGATTGAGATCACTTTCCCCAATATTGTGTTCAAGCACATTAGAATCATCTTTTCTTGTCATTCAGATTGACAATGATCTCATCTTGCTTAGCAAATTCTCTCTCTAGCTCTTCAACACTTTTGCCCATGAGTTTTGCCAGGTCTGCTATCTTCACTATGACATTATCCCAATCTGAGTTATTTAAAAAGGTTACTAACTACTATCAACTGGTTCCTTGAATCTTTTGCACCATTCATTGAACTTGTCAGGCTTCTCTTCACCGAATCTTGCAAGTTTTGATTTGATCACGTCTAGAGGCAAAAGCCCATCAGTCTTTGAGAAGAAGTTATCTGCGAATGCAAGTATTTCCTCTTCAATTGTTTCAGGAACCATATCGCGTACAGGTATAGGCAGTTTCTCTCTTCTGATCTGCTCTTCAGTTATACCTACACCAATGTGCCTTTCAACTGCTTGCGCATGCTTAGGATAACCTTCTTCCCTAAGTATTTCTGCACCTAAGAACCCATGTTCGACATATTTATGCTTTCCTGTAGCATGAAATATATCAGACTTGACTTTGCATATCCCTATGTCATGAAGAAGACAGATCTCTTTGAGGAATTTCTTATCAGGTTTAAGTTCTGGAATCCTATCTGCGATCAGTAAGGCTTTTTCAGCGACATGTTCAGAATGAGGAACAATGATATTATACATAGGGGAGCCTTTCTTCAGGTATTTGTCAAGTAATGTGTATGGGTCCATATCTACTTTTTGTTATAGCATATTTAAAAAATTTTCAGTAGAAAGTGAAATTTAATTTCATGTAATAAAAAAAGAGAAAAAGAAAAATTTATGATAACAATTAATTGAATTCTTGAGGCTTGTCCCTTACATAATCCAGCCTGATCTCAAGGAGTTTTTTCTGGTACTGCTCTCTTTTATCGCTTATCTGCTGGATTGCAGCTGCCTTATTCTTCTCGCACTCATCAATAAGTGGCTGTGTTGTCTCTTCTAACTTCAGCAAAGCATCAATGTAACCACTATAAACTTCTGGTTCAATGATTCCTGAATGTGCAGCCTTTACGGCAGCCTCATTGACTTGAACTTGCTCTGTAAGTGCTTTCATACCTTCATTGACTCCTTCCTTCATTGCATATGATGCTTGTGTAAGCTCATCAAGCACTAGTTTCTGAGTTATATTTCCAGCCATCAATGGATATATGAACTGGTTGGTATGCATGCTGATGACTCCAGTCTCCCATAGGTCTCTTATTGCAGTTGAAGTCTGTCTCATATCTCCTATGAATGCTTCTCCAAGCGAATATCCTTCACTCAATGATTTTGCAACCTTGTCAAGTGTCCTGTAGATGTTCTGCTGTTTCCTGAATTCTATTGCAGCCACGTCTCTATCCTGCCTAGCTTCCACCATTACAGTCATAGCTTGAGGATCGTCTTTCTGAGTCTTCGCTTCAATAGCTTCGTATTGCTCCATCTTCTGGATAGCTATCTGCTGAGCATTGTCCATAACCTCTTTCTGCTTTGTCATGACTTGATATGTAAGAACTTCAGCATCCTGCAATGCTAATCTGAAATCTTCCCATGCTTCTGAGATTGCATATGCCTTATCATAGGTCTTCTTTGCATCTGCTGAAACATCAAGGAATGCATCTACTGCCTTGATTATCCTTTTCTGCGGGGTACCGCCTAATTGTATTACTATCTCTTCTAGCTTTTCAGGTAGTGTGACTTTTTTTCCACCTGCACTATCCTCTGATCTATGCTCGTTAAGCTGTTGAAGAATCCCTCTTGCAGCTGAGAACTGCTTATTGATATCGCCATATCTAGTTCCATAATGCATACCTGAAACATTATCCATGGTCAATTGTGTAAATGTTGAAACATAAGAGAGAACTTCTGCAATGGCAAGGATCTTTGGCTGGTCAATTGTTACTGATTCCTGAAGCATCTGCCCCAGCTGGACATCCTCACCTTGAACCTTCTCAATGATCTCCATGCCTATGGATTTCAATTTGCTTAAAGCACTTCCAAGATAATTAACGCCTTCACTCATTTGTCTCTCCTCCTACTAATAAATCTTTGCAATCATTACTATAATCCAAATTACAATATTATTGTCCAAGTTATAAAACTTATCTTTTTAACTACTCAGTAGTGAGCATGGAAATGTTTAAAAACCACATAGCAATCCTGAACTCATGGTTGATGAACGAATAGTTAAGATCCCTATAAAGAATGGCGTCGTTGATATACCTTCTTATCTTACTGGGATCAGGCATGCAGCTATAATCTCTTCTACACAGCAGGAGGTTGATCGGCTTTTTGCGCTTGATGAGGAGAAGAAGTCTTTTGCTGGAGCCATGGTTGAGGCTGCAAAGGCAAAAAATGATTCTTCAATGACTATGGAGATAGCTGAAGAGGCTACAGACAGGATATATGATGATTTCTTTGTATATGATATGCCACCTAAAAGCTGGGCTACAAGATTGATGGATGTATATATCAACAGAGTAAATTATGTATACAAACCTTTGATCTTTGCAGGAGCAGCTTTAGTGATCGGTAGTCTTGTTGCTTTCTCATATTCTTCATTAAAACATGCCCACAATGAGAGGAGACTCAACAAAGAAGAGGTTAGGGTAGAAACTATTGTACAATCATTGCATGATGAGATGGTTAGGATTGAAGGAAGGATATCTTCAGTGTCAGATGAAATTCCAAGGAGTGATCCTGCTTATCGTCAGGAATTATCAGATGATGTAAGGCTTGCCCATAGAAGTCTTGATGATGCAGCAGAGTTCTTCTCAAATTTCATGCCTGCAAAGGAGAATGTAACAAGGCAGAACATGGCTGATGCAAATGATGCTTCATTGAGTATCAAAATGATGCTTTCTGCAGCTGCAGACAGGGTTACTGAAGCAGAGAATGCAATCAGCGCTGGCAAGATATTGAACAGCATAAGGGATAAGCTTGATTCTACTTATTCTGCAATAAAAACATCAGGTGCACCAGACCAGCTTATGATAAAAGCTGATACAGCTTATGATTCAGGAATAATTGCAATTGAACATAGGCAACTTGAATCTGCTGCAAAACATAATGGAGAGCTGCAACATATCAGCGAAGATATACATGCCTTTGCAACCATGCCAGCAGAGCTTGATAGGGCCTATAACTCAGTCATTTCAGTAGTTAAGCACCAACCTACAAAAGAATGGGCTGATAATATGTATAATAATGGAAAGTCATACATAAGGAATGTTGATGTTGCGAATCTGAGGGATGCTACCCAAAAACTTGACAAGATGGCAGCACAGCTAAACCAAGAGTATGAGATATTCATATATAGGGATCCTAATGGTGCAAGAACAGTATGGAACCTTGAATGGTATGAGGTTGAACCTAGAAGGAATGGCAAACTTGCTGAGAGAGTAACCCGTGAGGATTACTTCGGAAGAAGCCAGGCTCGAGATGATGGCAGAGTCATTCCAGTAACATTCTTTGATGTAGCACTTGAGGAGATGAAGACTGCTACAACATTTGGTTATAGGCTATCAGGTGATGAATTGAGAGTTGATGATGATACTATACTTGAAGAGCTTAAGGATTTTGTGATGTCAGGAAGATATCAGCAGCAGCCACTTGCAGAAAAAAAGAGGGGTTTTCCAGAGCCAGATGTACTTTACAGATCAAGAAAAGCAGGTATGGTGCTACCTTTCCATGAAATGACTACATTAGTTCCTAATGATTAGATGATTATACTGAGAAATAAAACGAGATAAAACATAAAATGTCAACAAGCGGAAGTTCAATACACGAAAAACTGAAGAGCTATTCTAGTGCAGCGTCAACAGATTATGATAGTGCACACCAACTTGTCAATAGTATTGAGCAAAGATTAATCAGTCTTAATTCATCAAGAGAAGAAGTAATATTGAAACTTGCAAAGAATAATCTTCCAGAACTTGATGCAAATGATATCGAAAATTGCTATGCATCAGCAAGAATTGAGATCAGCGAGATACTTGTAGACAAGATCGAAAGAAGAGAAAGTCTTAGTGAGAAGATAAAAGCACATAATGCTGAGATAGTTGAGTTGAATTCGAGGGTTGAACTGGAAAGCGCTAACCTGACTGCTTTATCAGAGAGACTTGATGAGCTTACTGCTCTAGCTGCAGATAAACTAAAATCAAATGCAATCTATCAGGATAAAGCATTAGAGGCAAGTGCAACAAGGACAGAGCTTGAGTCTGACAGGATATTGCTTGATGTGATCGCTAAAGATTTCTCTGGTAAGGCAGATGCAATATTCAGCAATAAATACTTCCAGTATCTTCATGGGAGAAATTATGGTGAGGGCAAGACAAGCGCTCTAGATGATCTTATGGCAGCACGTTGCGGTTATGATAAGACTTCCAGGCAATTTGTCCATTACAATGATCTTAAGAAAGCTCATCTATACTTGACAACATTACCAGTTGAGATGAAGAAGGATCTTGAAAAAAGAGAAGCTGAGCTTGTAAAGCTTGAAGCTGAAGTTGACAAGATTGAAGCTGATACGAGCAGAGAGCTAGGCATTGATGATGTCCATGCAGAGATTGCCTCTTCTTCAAAAAAGAAAGAAGAATTACTGAATGGTCTTCAAAGAAAAGAGCATTGTCTTCATGATTATCAAGATGAATTGCAGGAACTTTCTGGTAAAAGAGGTAGATATTATAGGCAAGCGCTTTCATTGCTGGCTGAAACATTAGGCAGAGAAAGTATAGAAAGGTTGAAGCGAGAGGCAAGAAAAACTCCTGGAAGTGAGGATGACAATCTTGTTGCGACACTTGAAAACCTCGACCAGCAGATAATTGATGTACAAGGTTCATTGGATAAAGCATCAGAAAAAGCAAAGAAATTATCAACAGTATCAAGGCAATTGTCTGATCTTGTTAACATGTATGACAGAGCAGATTATGAGATAAGCAGAAGCTATTTCCCTGATGCATTCTCTTCACAACTTGGAAGAACAGTTGAGGCATATATTCTATGTGCAACTGCTGATGATAATGAGCATGTTGAGCAGGTGACAAAAGACCAGATATGGAGGCTTATTAAGAGTAAGCAGAATTTCAAGCCTGTTGAGACATATACTTCATATAATCCAACATTCCCTTCTAGTTCACGTAGGAGCAGTAGCCCTACCTTCCCAAGCTATACTTCAACTAGGAGGCGAAGTTCAAGCCCATCATGGGGTGGCGGAGGGGGAGGTATCCGTATAGGTGGTGGTGGTTTTAGTGGAGGCGGTGGCGTCCGTATAGGCGGAAAAGGTTTCTAATCTGTTTCTGATCTGTTTCCTGAATTTTTGTTATTTAAATGAGCATTATAACCACAATACTTTCACCACTCCTAAGTTACTAAAATGGAAAACTTTAAATACTAGTAGCATCTTTCTAATATGGGGAGTTTTTTGAGACATAAGATAAGCATAAGCATAGACGAAGAACTAATTCTTAGGATAAATCAAGCTAGAACCCAGAATAAGAAATTAAAGAGCAGAAGCCAGGTCATAGAAAAGGCATTGCATAGCTTCCTATCAGACAATCTTGATTGTAAAGGTGACCTCAAATGAGGATGGTTTTTGATAAGGAGATGGAAACTCAGGAGATCTGGGCAGTTGGAAACGAACTTGCAAGGTGGTTTGGCCACGATGGCAAAACTGCGAGATATACTCTTGATGATTCACATATGGAGCATATAGTAACATTTCATGATCCGGTACTCGTTACAGATAATGCACTTATTGCAAGGCTGGCAGATTCAAGACCAGGACCGTTTACAATATCCAATTATGCAAAAGAGAGAGGCATAACAGGGAGTATGCTAAGAGACAGTGTCAATAGATTAATGGAAGTGCCAAGAAGAATAATAGAATATGATGGCACAGTGATGGACTTTGACCAGAGCAGATATGATGGAGGGACGCCTGAGACACAGGTATGGGGCCCATCATATGATACATTATTTCTATGCAAGGCATTAGGCATGATAGATCTCGGCAATGCAAAGAATGCTGCTGAGCTAGGTGCAGGGTCAGGATTCGTTTCAATGTACCTTATGGATCATCTTCCAGATCTGGAAAGGATGGTCTCTATTGACAGGATGGCATTGTCATATCAATGCATGCTAGACATGAAAAAGCAAGGCAACTATAATAAGTGGGATCCAGTTGCAGCTGATGCGATGGATTATCTGAAAGGGAAAAATTTTGATCTTCTTGTTTGCAATCCTCCTTACATCCGTAGACCAAAGAGCATAGACGACAACCCTTATGAAGGGATAGGGATGATTGCTGATCTTATCGAGAATTCAGATGAGCTGCTCAATGACGGAGGTAGACTTGTAATAAATATATCTTCATTATCCGGAGACCTTCCTTACGAATTGCTTGATGTATATGGTAGAGATTTCTCCGAAGTGCTCAAGAAAGAAGTTCCCCTCAAAGTATTCAGGGTGACAAATGATCCTGAATGGAGAGAATATCTCATTGAACATGGTCTTGATACCCAATCAAGAAGGGGCCATGATTATTGGCAGGAGATAAAAGTATTGGAGATAAGAAAATGAAAGAAAGGCGTGTATTCACTGACGAGGATGTATTTGAATATGCAAAGAACCGTCTGACAGGCAAGAATCTTAAGCTTGAAGATATCACTGAGATTGAGCTATGGCAAGGTTTTCTTCCGCGAGAATTGCACCATGAGCTACAGATCGGTCAAGGATTCTTACCACCAGGGAAAGATGGTGAAGATATAATCCCTACATATGATCTTGTGGAACAGGATAATCCTCGAGAGCCAATTTTTCATCATGATGGGAAGATAATGATACCTGAATTCAGCAGCATCGATAGGGCTAAGAGATACAAGGTTATGATTACATCTATGATAGCAGCATCTCCTGATCTTAATGATATCAGATTCAGAGTAGTATATCCTGAAGGGAAGAAAAGAATTGTTGAGCAACAGTACAGTAATTTTGCATATGATTTCACCATGGGATTGTTTCTTCCAGAAGAGAGGCATCTCACGCAGAGGATATTTGATAGTCATAATGTACGTGATATTAAAGATATAATTGTTGGACCACTTGAGAGCGTTGCAGCATATTCTGATGAAGTTATCGCTTCAGCAAAGAATGAATATCTTGATGTCCAGTTAGTGAAGATTGGAGATGTTCGGGCATTGAATATAGGCTACATATATGGACGACAGGCAAGTATATTATTTGATAAGATATTCAAGGAGATAGATGGATTCCATGATGAGAAGAACCAGACAGACATAAATGTGTATATGTATGGGAGAGTCGGCAGCTTATTCAGGGAGTATGAAAGACATGATGTACTGACCCCTACTGCTACTATCGATGAGTTAGATGTAAGGGCAGGCACTAATTACATCCATCCTTTCACAAATATACTTGCTAGACGGGGAAAGGAGTGCATAAATCTGAATGTATTGAATGTCATTGATGAGACTTATGAGCTTCTTGAGTCTGCAAAGAATGTTATTGGATATGCGATGAGGACAGCATCAATTGATATGGAGATTAAGCATGCATTAGCAGCAATCGATGATGCAAGAGGAAAATATTATCCTCATCTTAGAATAAATTTTGGCTTTGTCGGGCATGTTTCAGATAGACCTCTTTACGGTGATAAATTATCTGTTGAACTTGACTCAAAGCAAGGAGAGCAAGCAGCAGCAAAGATGATTGCAGATCATATAAGGAGTCAAGAGTAATTTTGGTGAATTAAGATGGAGAAAACTGTTGATACAATAGACACAGAGGGTAGGTTACAGGGCAAAGATGTCTCTTTAGAAAAAGTCTTGCTTGATGGTACTCTGCATAAAGTTGGGCATCTCTGGATACTTAATGAATTCAATAGGATCTTGCTAAGGGAATGGAAAGATGATAATCCAGTTTATGGACATAAATGGGATGTATCTGTACATAAGAAGCTTGCTTACAGGGATGATCCTCCAATTGCTCTCGCTGATAAATCAGCGAGAAAGATAGGCGTATCATTTAATCCTTTGGCGCTGATCCCTCTTGGGATATGGGATTCATATATTGAAGTCAATGGCTATAAGATCAATGAAAGGATATTTGCTTTCTTAGGAAAATGGAATGGTTCAATAAGTGATGTGAAAGTTGATGAGGATACAAGATTCATGACTTGGGTACCGATGGAGAATTATCAGAAGGAACGGATAGATCTTGATAGAAGCAAAATATATGTTGCTCATGGCCATTATGATAGAGAAGTCTTGCATGCAATACAGAGGTATTTATGATGAAAGAAATGAGGATAGGATTATCAATCAAGGACCCGATGGTCGAATATAATATGCGAAGAAAACGTATGTCTAGGGATGAAGTTCTTTCTGTTGAAGCGAGCATGGGCAAGAACATAGACAGGATTGTAGCAAGCGAAGAAAGACAGCTTCTAGCTGCGTCTAAAGTTAGAGGGGCTTTTGATTTTGCTACAGAGATTGACATATATGATATTTTTGAGAATAAGAAGAGGATCCCAAAGTTTGATGCTGTAATCAGCTTAGGGGGAGATAATCATTTCCAAAGGCTCGCCCAGCTGTATAAGGATGCAATTCTTATCCCTGTAAATTCAGATCCGGTCACAAGCCACGGAGGTATACTTGGATTGACTGCTGAACAATTGATTGAGAAGATGGATTCAATTAGGGGATCAAATTTTGGTTATGATAGATGGACAATGATTGCCACTTACAAGAATGGACTTAGATTGCCTGACGCAGTATGCAATGTTGATTTCCCTGCTTCCCATTACATGGCACGATATCTGATAAAAGCTCAGGATGGCACTGGAAGTTTTATTGAGGAACAGAAAGCGAGCAGAGCAGTCATCGCTACCGGTGCAGGTTCTGGTGATGGAAGCCATTACAATAGCATTGCTTTGCTGCTGCAGAGATGCCATCCTGAACAGTTCCCTGGAGATATTGAATTCGGAAGAGTCAGCAGAGTTATCAAAGGCGTTTCTGAAACACCTTTCAGGTCAGGAAGACCCCAGTATTCACATCTAGGGCCTATTGCTGGTGAAGGAGAGAGCATTGAATATACCATATGGCATGAACGAATCAACAATAGCTATTGATACCGTTCATTTCATCCTCTGCAAGAAGGAGACAGACTTGCTAATTTAGGGTTTCTGAGAAAGGATTAAAAAGTCATGCAGCCTTTGATTTTTTTCTAAATCTTAATTTTTGATGCTTAAAAAGCTAAAAACGTTTTAGTATATACAAACACTTATATATATGTATTCTACATTATCTGATATGCAGATACGAAAACTTGTCAAAAGTGGTTATGCTTCTCTTGTCGTCGCTGTTCCAAAAGATTGGCTTACACGGAACAAGCTCAAGGCTGGCGATCTTGTATATATCAATGATGATAATAATCTACTTACAATAGGTGCTGAACCAAAAGGTGAGACTAAAGCGAAAGGTGAGATTGTCATAAATATAGATGGAAAGGATGAGATGATCATATTGAGAGAGTTGAACACTGCATACATGAATAATGTTAAGCATATAATTCTAAGAGGAAAAGAATTGAACAAGCATGCAAAGTATATCAAGAGTGCTATATCAGGATTGATTGCATTGGAGCTTGTTGATGAATCATCTGAAAGGATTGTTGCAAGAAGCTTCCTAAATATACCTGACATTGACATAAAGACATTGGTCAGAAGAGTCGATAATATACTTAGATCAATGATGATAGATACTAAGGAAAGCCTGAATGATCCGAGCTTAGCTGACAGTGTAATAGACAGGGATAAGGAAGTCAACAAGCTGAATAATCTTCTTGCTAAGGTCATAAAATCAGGATTTACCGATAAGGAGATTCAGGGCACTTTGAAGATGTCAGATCTTGATCTATTGAGATATTGGGAATTGACAGGGCATATGGAGAAGATTGGAGACAGGACGAAGAATATTGCAAGCATAGCAAAGAACCTGAAGGATTCACGAAAGGAGAGATTCCTTAAACTTTTCTCAAGCATCGAGAAAATATATCTTGAATCTATGAAATCATTCTATGATTTCAACCAGAAGCTTTCAGATCATGTATCATTAGAGAGAAGAAAAGTATTGATTGACATTACAAAGTATATCGAAGAGAGTAAGAGCACTATTTGTAGCCAGATAGCAATCAACGCATATAATCTGACTGCACATATCAATCACATTGGAAGAATAGTTAGGTATCTTGATTGATAGCCAAAACTAATCTGTTTATTTTTACTGCTATTCTTTTGCATGGGCTAAGAAGTGCATTATATCTAGACCACCAACATGTTTTAACGCTTCAAAGGTCAATGGGTCAATAATCCCTTCAAGACCAGATTCTATTGCTGTTATGCATTCCTCTGGAATAATATCCTCTTTTCTAACTTTCTTAAGCTCATCATAGATTGTATTTCTTACTCGAGTACCAGATATCCCTGATCCTTTCACCTCTTTTCTTGTCAATGGGACTATCTCATAGTTCCCATTACCGAACAATTGTTTTGTCCAGTCATTTCCTGCCATGACCTTATTGAATTCAGGGCAGAGTGTCCTGACTTTAGATGCAAAAGGGACATTAGCTTCTACATTTTTTATTGGAATAAGGCTGAATTTACTGCTGTCTATCCCACTATTCTGCAGGACATATCTTATTATCTCTATCCTAGCACCAGCAGTTAGAGGATCATCCATCATATGTGAATGCTGTCCTGAACCTATTGGCACAACTAATTGATTTGCGTCAAGAATGTTATGCATCACTCCTAAATGTCCGCTGTAATCATCAAATACGCCAGTTACAGGCTGAAAACCACCTAGGAATAAAGTCCTTTCTTTACCTCTAGATTTAGGTTCACGGAAAACCCTATTATATATAGTATCAGCTCTATCAATAATTCCAAGGAGAGACATCATATGATTTGTTGCATTAGGTATTTCTGTTATTATCTTACCGCTTAATAATTCTGCGAAATAATCTTTTTCGGGTTTTTGTTTTTCTATTGCCTTGCAATCAAAACCAAATTCATCTGCATAATGTGACATCATAGAGAAATTCTTAAAGTTTCTTGTATAGTATGTATCCCATCTTGGAGTAAGCATCCTTGTTTCAGCAACCCAATAAAAATTATTAGGGTTGTTTTCGATAGGGATAATGCAATATCTGTTTGGATCAATACTTCCGATTCTTAGTGTAAAATCTATTGTTTCATACACTTCACCAGCAGTCATCAGATGTCCTTTATCATGAGATCTGCCTGCATCGCCTATACCAATGACCACCTCATCTTTCTCATCTAGAATATGTTTTACAAGTTCAAGATCAAGCTTTGTGAAAGGTTGCCCTGATTCGATCATGAATCCTCGAGTAGCGTCAAGTTTTGTAATATATGCCATATTGAGGAAGTTGCTTCATTGCATTTAAACTTAACTATCTATGGAGCGACTATATGCAATACATTCATTGTGAATCATAATAATTATCCCTTATCCTTGATAGCACATTTACAGCCAAAACTGGATTAGCTCCATTGCTTGTCTCAGCACTCAGCATGAGATAATCAGGATTATCCCTAAGAGCGTTCCATACATCACCTATCTCAGCTCTGGTCGGACGAGATGAGTATTTCATGCTTTCAAGAAATCCTGTCCCTATCATAACTGGAATCTGCTGGTTTTTGCAATAATCAGTTATCGCTTGCTGAGCAAGCGCTATTTTAGTATAGTTTACCTCGTTAAAGAAATCACCTCTTCCCATCATGACCATTACCTCCTGGTCTAGATTAGCTTTTCTTCTTGCAGTAGTTATTATATCCTCTAGGTTTATGAGACCAAACTTATCCTCAATCTTGAGGCAGACACCAATATCATAGTTTATCTTCAATGCCTGTTTACGCTCTTCCAAGAAATTTAGTAGATAATCTACATCTTTCTTATCTCTGACATAACTCAGAGCAAGATATTCGAGACGATTCCTTATTGAATAATCTATCACTTCTTTATCTTTGTCAGTAAGGTGTGGTAATTCAAGATACTTGCCTGGTATGTTCACACCCATTGAATCCTTGATCAGACCATCTCCTGCATCTATTACCTGAAGCAGTGTCTCACCATTCTTCTCGATAACTCGTGTCGCTATTGAACCATTCTCTATCAGGAGGGTATCGCCTTCTTTTAGTGCATCACCAAGATCATAATTCAAGAAGATATCTGTATCTTTATGCTTATCACGATCACCATTATATCCAAGAGGGAATACAATTCCACTCTCAACCTTGTATGATTGACTAGGATCTGCTGTGCTGATCCTTAATTGAGGTCCTTTTATGTCCATAATTATTGGTATGCTGATATTCTTTTCCTCACTAGCAACCCTAACTTCAGCTATTCTCCTATCATAGTCTTCAAAATCGCAATATGCGGTATTTATCCTGGCCCCACGCATTCCAGCTTTCAGAAGTTCTTCAATAGCACCATCTGTAGTATTCCCTAAAGTACAATATATCTCAGCATACATCTTTGGTGACGTTACCTTTGCAACAGTAGCAGCCTCTCTTCTTCTAATCTTGCGTGATCTGCTCATGTCATATCCCTCCTTGCAATGAAGCAATCTCTCTCTTGAACTCTTCTTTGCCGATCTCTTTCATGATATCATATAACCCTTTCTCGTCCATGTATCTCACCTGTTCAGGAAGGAGCAGATCCTCGCATCGATCATTATGTAGAGTATATTCTCGACGTATGTATGTTGCACTGCAGTTGATCTCTCCTTGAGGTTTTATTATCCTATATCCTAACCTTTCAAGAGGTGTACCTATCGTTGGATTCCCTACAATTGCAGTGTCAAATCCAGGGACTCTCGCTATCAGTTGTTTTGCATATCTCGTATATCTCTCAATATCATCATCATTCAACTCTTCATCATCCTGTTTTATATTCTGGCTCACATCTTCCATAGGTACAATCTCATACTCTAATCCTGTTCTTTTCAAATACATCTCTACCATGTCGCAGCATTCATTCGGAGTAAAGGGATGCCTTGGTATCCTGTACTTGTCAGCGCTCCCTTTTACGACAACAAGCTTCTCTATACCCTGGGCTTTTGCAAATTCGAATACTTCCATATGACTTATATGAGCTGGCTGATATCTTGCAATCACTAAAGCAATCTTCTTTTTTTCCATGTTCATGCTAATTCCTCCTTCATATCATATGGATCTATTGAATGCTCAGTCTGAAAATCATCCAATATCCTCATGACATAGCTTGCTGAAGGTCTTTTCTTGAAATCCTTATCAAGCATATGTGTCAGCAACACTTGCAATACTGGATTCTCCTTGAACACTCGTTGTTCGAATGAAGGTCTGTTCCAGATATTCGGTAATGCGTAGCCAATAAGTTCACTCTCCCTGTCTTCATAATCCTCTGTTGCAAAAGTAGCATGTTTCCCATCAGAAGATCCTGGATGGAATGGATGCTTGCCTGTAAGAAGCTTGTAGAACATTATCCCTAGCTGGAACACTTCACTTTCTTTGTAGACACGTCCAGTGAAGGCAGTCTCTGGACATGCATATTCTGCATTTGATACTATCTCATGTATGAAATGATAGTTCCTATTTCCTATCACTTGTTGGTACATTCTATCGCTGGCCATACCAAGGTCAACAATCTTGACTTCACCAGTATCGTTGTCATAGAGTACATTCTTATCTTTCATGTCTGCATATATGACGCCTATATCATTCAGATGATTTACAAATCCTGCTAAGCGTTTCACGATCTCAACTGATGTTTGCATATCAAGGAGTTTGCTCTGATCTGCGTTTGTGTATCTAGTCAAGAGATCGCCTTGAAGCTTTTCAAGCACCATAAATTCACTATTTCCTTTCTCTACCTTGCCATAGAATCTTGGTAGCATATCACTCTGCAACTTACTATAGAGTTCTACTTCCATATTATATCCGCCAATGCAGGAGAAGTCGATCCTATACCTTATATTCTCTTTCAGGACTAGCTCAAGATCATTCTTCTTTATTGACCATAGGTTGGCTGACAAAGGATAGAAATCATTGTCATCTCCAGTTTGGATCTTTCCCTGCACCTCAAATCCTTCTTCCTTGCATAATTCATCTACTATCTGGTCTATATTCTTCCTTATTCCTTTATGATCATTGAAGCTTTTCTCAGCCTTAGCTATCAGTTTCTTATCGCCTGAATAGATTGACAGCAACAGCCTTCTTGGCAGATCATAGCTTCTCTCCTCTTCAAGCTTCTCTGCAATAGATGAAAGGAATGCCATATCCTTACCGAGATCAGATAATGCTGCATTCAAGATATCTTCATCGATGTAGTAATCATCACCGTCAGACAATAATGGTATGTTTGGGATAACTTTTCTCTCAAGGAATGCATCATATTCCTCCCTAGGCATCATCATCTCGCTCTTCCCATTTAGCAGTGCCGTACCATTGACTGCTGCGATCGCTTCATATTTCCCATAAAACTTTGCAAGCCTGAGGACAGTCTCTTGAGCTTCTTTATCCTCATCTAGAAATCCTGATGCAGACAGGTAATCCATATGGAGCATATAGGCTGATGCTACTATCTGATTCATCATCTTCTTCTGCTCCCTGTCTAGCTTTCTCCAGAAGAAGTTCTTAGCGTTCTTATACAATTCTCCAAATTCTCCCATTCTTCTCGTCGTTACCTTTGGATCTGGATCTTCTTGGGCCAATCCATTCAGATAAACAACAATATTGCATAGTTCATCCTTTTCTATCAAACCTAAGATTTCACGTTTCTGGTCCATATTCAGTCTAGTCATCTTAATCTCACGTCTCAATTCTTCCTAATACTTTGTTGGCTCCATCGTTGCGATATATCTTGACAATGGCTCTCTTGTGACATTCTTTGCAATCTTTTCCATGCTATCATGAGCTGCCTGCAGATAATCACCTGATTCAAGGACTGCATTTATATCACGTTCAGCCCGGTCATATGCTTTCTCATTTACTTGTTCACCATACAAGGATAAGTTGATGTCAATGAAAAGCAGTGCTTCAAGCTGCATATTACCAGATGCATACATCAGATGCTCCTTTATCTTCTCTTTGCTGAACTGGTTATAGAACAACGAGGCTGCTGCTTCATATATCGGATTGACCCTCCTCATGTAGCTGTAAGAGACCTGTTCCTCTTCATTTGCTCTTGTAAATGCTGATTTCCTCCTGTCTCTAGAAATAAGGGGAGTATATTTTGCCATATAATCAAGTGAAGCTACCCTTACTAGCAATCCTAGATCTGGATCCAGGAATTCATCAATTGATTCAAGATCCTGGACTCGTGATCGCATCGTATCTAGTATCTGGTTGTCATTCTGTATAAAGCTCGTGAAAAAATCAGCGTATACCACTGCCTTGAAATAGTCTTTCTTTATCGTCCTTAATCTTTTTTCTAATATTTCTTGTTTTGCAAATTTCTGTAGGTATGCAGTCTGGACAGGATCATAGCTGATTGCATTCTCAACATTATGTTTTGATGTAGCATTCTCTATTATCATTGCTATCCTTTTTACAGGATCCTCCCATTCATTCAATCCAAGATCTTGAAGATTTGATCTGCCTTGTGTCATCTCAGACATTATGTCGTCTTCAATTCCCATCATAAACACCCCTCATTTTCTCAAGCCAATTGTCTAGAGATTCTTTATCATGCCTGCAACCGCAACTATTGACTGGTGGTGGAAGCAACTTCATCCTATCAGACTCATTTGATACGAATTTTATCTCTCCTTTGGCAAAATCACCATATGCACGATCAAGAACATTTGTGGCTTCACCTACCATCAGTCCACCTGTGATCTGGTTTGATGTTATTACACTTGGCTGAGCAGCATAGATGCAACTATGATTCTCTCGGTCTCGTCTATAGTTGCCTAATGCAAGCTGGTCTATATCTGCTTGACAGTTCAAGCATCCTGATTCTCCAGGCACATATATATTGACTTGACCAGAATTGTATCTTGTCCCTCCGCTTATGAATGGTATATCATATTTCAATGCAAAGTAATTTATGACAGCTCGAGCTTTGTTGTTGTCTACTGTATCAATGATAAGGTCAAAATTATTTCTCTTGAAGAATTCTCCAGATTCAGGTGTTATCTTATCTACTTTTGCGCGATAATTGCCATCAGGGTTTATCGCTTTCAGTTTTGTGACAAGCGCTCTTGCTTTTGAGTTGCCGACTCCATCATAAAGCAGTATCTGCCTGTTAAGATTTGTTATCTCTGTCGTATCAAAATCTACAACAACAAGATTCCCTACGTTTCTCAATGCAAGCCCTAATCCTACGAAGTTTCCTAATGCCCCTGCACCTACTAAACATACATTCTTTCCTGAGAGATCATAAGGAACATCTATATTCTTGTTCAGATTGTGTGAGAACCTATCATTTGCCAGCAAGTTGTAGATGACTATATCTTCAAGAGGATTCTCACCATTCATAGGATTGATTATCTTTCGTGCCTCTTCTATACCTATGCCTGATATTACTTGTGACACTATAGGGTCTTGTGCTTCATTTTTCTGGTCGTAGAAAAGCAGATTCTCGAATTTCTGCTGATTCGTATGATCGTTTGATGAATAAATACCTATCCCTCCTTTATGCTGACCAGCTGACATTGATACCACAGGGATATTCCTCTGCCTTGCATATTCAAGAACGGTGAGCTTTGATTCTATATCATTAGTAGCCTCGATTATCAGATCCTGTTGCCCAAGCAATGCTGCATTCTCAGGGCGTTGCAACCCAAGATTTATGCCGGAAAATCTTATCTCCGGGTTGATCTTTGATATTATCTCTTCAAGCGCTTTTGCTCTTGATTGGCCCTCACGTGATTCATAGTACATGAATCCATCAGAATATGCTTTAATTATTGTTGACCTTGGTATATCCTGTCTTCCTCTATTGAATGATGCAGAGATCTTAGCATCTATCTTGCCTTGTCCATATAGTTCTATGTGACCGAATCCGAAAGCTGATAATGTCAATGCTGAATAGTGGGCCAGTGCGCCAGAACCTATTACTGCCACTCTTGCATCTGTTAGCTTGCCTTGGTCCCAACCCTGATTCTCAAGCAGTGCTGCTTGCCTGTGATATCTACTCTCCTGCACTGATTCATCTTCAGTAACCATATTGTTATTTGGATCTTCTGAATTCCTTGCATTTGTTGCTTGGATAGCCCTTCTTCTAGAAGATGAATTGATTCCATCGTTCTCTACTACTTGAAAAAGTATGCTATCCAGTCCAGTTCTTCTTGTGTTCATTCTAATCCCCTGTGAATAATCTTATCACTCTCTTCAATAATGGGTACTGAGTATTATAGACTCGTGTTGTGCTAGGCGTTGGAGGTATAGCTGTTGTTCCCTGTTCAATCCCCCGTATTATCTCATCTTCACTAACATCTACTGATTTGCTGGCCTGTGGACCATTGACTCTGACCTTGACTGGCATCTCATATGGTTTCCCGTTTAGTTTTGCAGTTCCAGTCTCTGAATCATCTGCAGCTATGCTTTTTATAATCCCATAGTTTCCCGTCCCATAGATGTCAAATGCATTTTGCTGCTGGCATATCCTTCCTTGTCTTGTCATCCGTCTGCCATAAGAACCATCGTCATATTTTGCGAATTTTGCAGGAGACATATAGCTTGACAGCAGTCTCTGTTCAATTATTGTGTCTAGATTATCTCCTCCTCTCTCATATTCCTCTGCAAATTTTGTCAGGAAATCGACAGTTTGCTCTCTTTTGGTGAAGTTTAAGCTGCCTCCTTCTTTTGCTATTGCCTTTCTTCTATTTGCTTCATAGAAATATACATCTGCAGTCAGCTGATCACATATCTGGAATCTGTTCTCCCATATAAACATCTGTTTCCTTGCTGAATTCCTGTTGCTCAATGATGACTGGACCGCTTTCTCGAAGAAGTAGAAGTCATCATCTGACATCTTCGTCAGGATAGCTCCTATCAAATTCTTATATTTGTGCCCTTTCTCATCATTGTAATCAGTAATTGATTCCATTGCATACTTAGTAAGAGCTTTCATGCCTGCATCAGCTATCCTGAATGATTTATCCAGCGTTTTGGCTATCCTGCTGTAATCCTGGAACACTTTATCTTGCGCTTGAGTACCTTTTTCTGCTGCTTTGATGAAATCATCTAGGAACTTCATGCCTATTATGTGCTGCCTGTCAAATAAGTGTATCTTCTTTGCCCATGAACCATACTTCTCTGGTGCTATTTCAGCAAGATAGAGAGATATAGCCTCTTTTGATGCAGTTGCCTCAACCTCTTCTTCATTTAATGTCGCTGCCTCTCTATCTTTCTGAGCTAAGGATAACGCATCATAGATCGTCCTTGCATTAGTTGCAATATCAAGTATTGCGCTCTTGAATCTTCCAGTTGCAGAGTATACAATCGCTTTTTTCAGGAAATCATCTACTTTAGCTTCAAGCTGGTCCATCGCCTCTGTAGTGTATTCAGTCACATCATTACGATCCCTGCTGTAGAAATCATTCACGATTATCTTCTCTCTAACTTCCCATTCTATGTCTGCTACAAGGAACTCAAGATCGTCATCCACTTTCTCAACCTGAAGGGTCGGATGGAATGGCTCGTTTCTCCTGAATCCCTGTCCTGCTTTTGTCTTTGTCATCTTCTCAAGATAACGGTCTTGCGCATTGTTGACGACAAGACTGAATGCATAAGGATCCTGCTGAACCTTCTTCATCGTTGAAATACTCGCATCCTTGAATATCCTAATCTGTTCTTCAGTCAGGTTAAGCAGAGCAATGTCGCCGAACACAACCCTCTTCCTTTCTTCATCGACCTGGTATGCTGCTTTCTGGTATGAATAGAGCGTATTTGGTGATATACCATCATGTATCATCTTGAAGTTCTGGATGTCTGTTCCTGAGTGGAATACATTTATCCCTCCGTGTGAATGCCACCATCCTACTATCTCATAGTCCATTGATTCACATTTATCTACAGCTTCTTTAACTTTCTCTGCTGGAACGAATGTATGTGCGGCAGAATTAAGCTGGTCGTCTGCAAAATAGATGTTAGTTATCAAGTCATCATCTACCCATCTAGGTCTAAGTAGATATCCATAGCATTCCATCTTTGAGTCTACAGTCTCTGATGTCAGGTCTGCATATAGCTGAATCTTTGCCATTGCACCTCTAGTGATCCTGAGCTTTCTGCTGTTCTGCTGCTTCCTCTCATTGCTTTCATCTGCAAGCATTGCATTGTTGATTATATTGTCAAGATCCATCTTCAATACCTCCTGGTCCTTTGAGTTGTTTCACCAAAATCATTCAAGCATGGTACTCCTCGCCTATCTATCTCTGCTTTTGTTAGCCATGGCCCCCAATGATCTCCTTCTAATCTTGAGTAAGGATTGCTTCCTTCACGATATCCCATTAGAAGAATCTCTTTAGCCTTACTTAGCAAAGTTGGTATCGCTTGTTCTGCTGAAAGACGCAATGATTGATTAAGATCATATCTCCCTGTGCACAATGTTTGCATCGCATCATTGCTTGAAAGGAAAGGATGCTTGTATCTATTCATGACTACTGGTTTGTCTATTACATACCTATTGTGTCCATATGATACTCTTACACCGACTTTAGCACTAGGAAAACAGGTATATCTTTGAGCCACACCCCTATGTGGACTTTTCAATGCAAATTCTCCTGTTGATACAAAGACATAATAACTTCCATTTACTTTCTCATATCCTGATCCATTTAGCTCAAACCTGTCAAGATTTGCAATCTGAGACAGTATATCTCGTTGCTGTTGTATCTGATGCATCTGTGCAGTCTGGAATTCATTATGCTCTACTGCCATGATCTTGATATTTTTCTCTAGTAGTTTTTTGTAACGGTTCACTATATCCTGGTATCTGTCTTCAGCCATAAGTATAGGAAAGAAATATTCTTCATTTATGCGGATCTTGCTTGTCTTCAGTTTCAGCATGAGACGTGAAAGATATCTCTTCTGGATCAAAGGCATGTTCTCCTTTATCAGATCATATAGCCTATCAGGAGGGGTCTTTGTTGAATGACGCTGCAACCTATTATAGAATGCCCTATCTATGAATTCCCTGAAATAGCTGATGTAATCATTTGCTGTAACAAGCTCATAAAATTTTTTTCCTTCATACATCATATTCCTTCCAGGAAAGATATGGGTTGCTAGGATGCTCTGCTCTGCTAAGGTATTGAAGCGCTCTTCTGCGGAATTAGTGAGCATATCCTCTAATGTCATGTCCAAGCTTGATATACGCTCATTAATTTGCTGCCTATCCTCAAACTGAGAATATTCCTGGTTTATCTGCTGAATGAGAGACCGTTGCTGACGTCTTGTCTCAGAAACTGCTATATCTTCCTCTTCCTGACTTCTTTGCCTTGAAGATGACCTCTGTCGCCCTCTCTGTACCATTGTCTCAAGGAAATCGCTCTGATGCTGAATACCATTCTCCTCATCAATGATCCTGGAGATCTGATCATTTGCACTGAAATTTGTTATGACTGGAAGGACCTTCGTTATCAGAAGGCTCAATACTTTATTCTGATTTATCTCATTGTTTATGCTATCTCTTGACCTGAATTCAGAATTTATTGCACTCTGCATATAATCCCTTTGGAACTGTTCTATCTCTGCTTCATGTTTTGCAAGATAGATCCTGTCCAATCCATTTGGTGTCTCTATCTCTTCAAGCTTATACCTTGCATCATTCAGCTCCATATAATTTTCATCATCAGCTGTTGATGGACCTGGTTGAAATAATCTATTACCATAAAGGATCCAGGGTTCTGCTATTGCGAATGCCGTCGGTAATGGTAGGTCCATTTTTATCACGTTCTGTTCATAATATTTCTCTCTCAACTGATTTTTTAAATTTTGAAAAAAGTAAAATAGGCCTTTTCAGGCCCATTGTTTGTTGATGCATCCGAGGATGCATTATCTTACCCTGTAGTCAAGTGTCCTGTATCCACCTTCGTCGTGTGTTACAACTGCAATGTCTGAAATGTTTATCTTCACTGGTCCGTTCCCTGTTCTTTGCTCCTTCTGCACCAAGTATGTCTGCAGCTTGTCCTCAAGATGCTCCCTTCCTAGGTTGTAAGGTTGCCCAAAGCCTGCTTGATTATTGATGAGCAGTCTGCAATCGGGCATCTCAAGACGATCCTTTACTGCTTCCGCTACTGTGACCTCAAGGTCTGCTGTCGCTACATCTGGAGAGATCACATACTTCACAATTGTCTGCAAGGTTGCATCATATGCTGCTGCTCCTCCTACCTCTCCAGGCAGTTTCTTGACTATACGTTGGTTGCTAAGACCTCCGCCCACGCTGACATAGATCGGCAATTCCAGATCTGCTGGCTCTGCCTGTTGGAATTCTTGTGCAGCTGGTGCAGGAGTGGATGTACTTGCTTGAGGTCTTGAAGACCTTCTGATTGGGGATACTCCACTTGATCCTCCGCCCATACTCATTTTGTTTACCTCCGGAGAACATAGCTATCGCTACATCACTCCTAGTCTTGTTTATTTTTTATTTGCCTTCTACTGATGCTCAGTCTTCAATCATCAGATGAGTGTAGCACCGTCAAGATGCCGCCTTATGTCCTCATCTATTCCTGAAATGTAAAGTGTTCCGTTATTCACGGAAATCGCATATGTCTGATCATCGAATGCCATCACTTTGCCTGGTGGCGTGAATTGCTTCCCTGCGGGATTAGGGAAATAGTTTGCTTCCTTGATCCTGAATTCTCTCTCTGCACCATCAATGTTTATCGATGCTATTGCACCTCTATTCCTCCCTCCAGCAAGCACTTTCCTGTAAATGTATTCACCATCATCTCTCTGCCAATTGATTCTTAGAAGATTATCTAGGTCAGCTGAAAGTGCATATGTTGCTTTGCTATCATCTTGAGGGAGTGGATGATAGCAACCACCTATCAGCTTATCTATTGCTGCTTCAAGGGCTAATGCTGATTGCTTTGAGGAAAGGCTGTAAAGTTCATCTATATCAAGATCCCATACTTTCACTGGTGCTGATTTGTAAATTATATCTCCTGTGTCAAATTGTTCTTCCATCTTATGCACTGTTATTCTTAGATCATCACCGTTTGCAACAATATATTCTAATGGCAATCCTCCTCGATATTTAGGGAGATCTGATTGATGAACATTATAGAATCCATTCTCAGGAGCTTCTAGTACTGCTTTTGGTACCAGTTGGTTGAAATTCATGACAACACCATATTCTGATTCCTTAATCCTCTCAAGCATCTCTTGAGTAAATGGTGTTCTGAACACTTCTAATCCATAGTCCTTAGCTATATTCTCTACAATGTCAGAATAACCTCCACCAGTGTTGGAGACTATAACAGCATTAATCTCTACTTCATCCCTTAGCTCCCCTCTCATCAGTCTTTGAATGCCATAATAACCTGCAAGCCCATGACCTATATAAGAGATCTTGATCCTTTGATCATCCTCATCTTGCTTATGATCAACTAGTTTCTCTGGGTTGTTTTCTATTTCCATTTTCATCAAATAAGTTCTTTCCTTTCTATTTATAGCTTCCATATGTTAAACAGTTCCGAAACGTTATGCATATGTTGTATGTTTATCATTGCCTGAATTCCCCCCTATTGTATCTTTCAGCGAAATCATCAAGGATCCTATTGTGATCGAATTTCATGGCAGGAATGTCTTCCAATGTGAAGGTACCGCCTCCTTTTGCATCATCTCCGAATCTTAGTTCTCCCTGTCCCTTTGCGTAGTATACAGTTGATGTTATGTGCTTCCTTGGATCCCGTTTAGGATCAGAATAGACTCCGACAAGCTGTAGATTTTTTATGTCAAGATTGGTCTCTTCCTTGATCTCTTCAATCCCTGTCTGCTCATAGCTCTTGCCTTCCTTTGCGAATCCTCCTGGCAACGCTAATCCTATAGGCTTTCCTCCTCTATCAACATATACAAATTTTGAATCGTATTCTACAATGGCATCGATTGCTGGTGTTGGATTCTTGTATTGCTTAAGCTGTGTAAAATAATCTTCAAGGAACTTGAAATGGTCAAATGCAAGATCTGGAAGGTCATCTATCCTGCACACCATTATATCTTCGGCATCATCACCATTCTGTATCTGCTTTTTCACATACTCAGGATCCATCTCAAGCTGGACAGCGTAGACAGTAGTGTTTCCGCCTCTTGGGTCTTTTCCGGAATGATATGTATGGATCTGATCAAGATAAGCCTCTTGGCCGAGTACATCCACTCTTTTAATCAATCCATCATCAAGCTTCTTCATACCTATTCCAGTCTCTTCGTTCATCTCCCTTATGACTGTATCTTCAAGCTCTTCTCCAACTCCTTGTCTTCCTCCTGGAAGGGCCCAATACCCTGTAAATGGACCTCGTCCTCGTTTTATCAGCACTACATGGGTTCCATTGATATCAAAGATACAATCTATGGTATTGTTACATTCGTTGTTCTGCATATTGTCCACCTTTAGCTGTTTCATAATTTGTCCTGTTTAACCTTTCTATCTGTTCTCTAGTTGAATCTGGCACTAGATGTTGCCATTTGAGGTCATTTTTTATCCTGTAGCGAACTTCTGTTGCATTCAGGAATGAACTGCCTGCTTCAGTGATCATCGGACTTTTTCCCTCAGGTCTAAACACATGATAATGCTTCCCAAAGTTAGTGAAGCAATCTAGAGTATACTGATTTCCTGAGACGATAATGGTCCTTGCTTGATTGCAACCAGTTATATCCTCTACATGTTCTGCATAGTTAGGTTGATCATTTATGTCTGGGATAGCAAATATCTCTACTTTTGTCTTTGCTTTCCTCACTATAGGCAGCCACATCTGGTGGATTTCTTCGAAAGTGTAAGGGTTTCTTTCTGTCCTGCCTTTCCCTTCTAATCCTATTGCAAGAATGATCCTATCAAGTCCCATATCATCAACTTCTTCAAAGACACCAACATGACCATTATGGACTGGTTGATATCTTCCGATGATAGCAGCTTCTGTTTTCTGCCCAAGTATGCTCTTCCTCATCAGTAGAACCCCTCCTGCTTTCTCCTTTCAGCTGATCTGAAGTAGTTTGAAGTCACTGGAGTCCTAAGTTCAAATCCTAATGCTCGTCTTGTAACTTTTGGTGCTAATGGAAATACTACACCTTTGTACCTCATTATCTCATTCTTTGTAAGATACTGCTGTGTCATCTGCTCGAACTGGTCTACTGTGAATTTAGTGTAGATCTCTTTCATATCTACTGGGTAATAATGGGCATTCAGTTGCTTGCGCTTGAAATCCTCAACTATCTCTGGGACATCTTTCCTTGCGAAAGTGTAATTGTCGAGTATCATCCCCAGAACTACATAATCAAATGGGTCTCCTCCTCCTTTCTCAGGATTCTGCTCGTCACTCAGCTCAGCTGTGGGGTTGACATTATAGATTATGCTTCTAGGTATGATCTCTTTTCCTTCTCTCTCATTTATCCTTGAAGCTACAGCTCTGACTAGCCATTTATCCAAGTCACCAAGAACTGCTAGTCCTCCTGCCATATCTCCATTAATTGTTGTATAGCCTTGTCTTCTTTCATCTTTATTTGGATTCACAAATTCTAACCCAGGGAATTCGTTTGACAATACCTTCATCCATTCACTCCTTATCCTTGCCTGAATGTTCTCTGGTGTAACCTTATTGTTGAATGCACCATAGAACGCCTTTACCCCTTCTGTCTTGTACTGTTCTTCAGCGAGTGCATAATCAAGAGGTTCCATTACAATTCTTGCATAATCCTTTGTTGCTTGGACGAACCTATTCTGGATAGGTATTACTTTCAGATCTATCCCTAGATTCTCTGCTACTTTGAATGCTATACCTTTTGTCGTTTCAGTATTATATTGTGTAGGGAATGTATACGCATCAACCCAGTCGAAGAAACCTTTTCTCTGAGCTAGTGCTGCGATTGCAGTGCCGACGCTGCTGTCTATGCCGCCTGACATGCTTTCAAGAACTCCTGTGCAAGGACTCTGCCTTACATATTCTCCAGCCATATATACCAATGCATCTATAACCTGGTCTACATATTTTGCAATGAAGTCTTTACCACCTAATATTGTCTTAGGTTTACCATTTCCTTGAAGCTCTTTCCCTTCTCCTGTCTTTAGGTTTATTCTTGCAATAGCTGACTCGACTTCCCATGGTCTTGTTGTTGTTATATACTCACCTTTTGCATCAAGAACTGCGCTTTCGCCTGAGAAACCTATCAGATCGTATGTGTTATCTCCTATTCCTACAAAGTTGACATCTACTAATGGGAGTCCTGTTTCAGCTACTCTTGCCCTATTTATCGTTTCTATCTTGATGAACTTCCCTGCATGAAATGGGCTTGCGTTTAGCCAGACGAGTAAATCAGCTCCCTGTTCTTTGTATTGTTTAGGCAAATTCACATTCTCGCCGAACTTGAGATCTTGTTTTCGCATCTCTTCATAATCTTCAACCCACTTATCCTCGCATATTCCTACACCTAGTCTTACCTGCTTTCCTCTGATATCTATTGCTATTGGTCTGTTAAGGAGCATCTCTCCAGGTGTGAACCATCTTTTCTCGTCGAAGAGTGTGTAATTTGGCAGATGATGCTTGTATATGGTGCCTTTTATCTCTCCCTTCTGAAGCACTGCAGCTGCATTGTATCTCCTTACCTTACCATCATGACCTGTCTTTTTCTTGTCAAAATCAACAAAACCTAGTGCAATCGCTATATCTAGGTCTTTTGTCTCCTCTGCTAACTTTTCGACGACTTTCTTGTTGTTCTCAAGGAATCTCACCATCTCCAGATCATCGCCTACAGCATATCCGCAGGTAGCCATCTCTGGAAATGCAATCAAGTCCACTCCTTTCTCTGCTGCTTTCTTAGTAGCTTCCAGCATTGTCTGGTAGTTCGCTTCCATGTCACCCATCGTTATATGGATGGCAGGAGCCTCTACAACAAGATCATCTATTGGCATCTTTCTTCCTCGCTTCTTTCTGTTTGCAAGCTGCATTCATCTTCATCTCAAGTAATCGGCAACTTCTGCTGTCTTGATGAATTTGGCACCAGCGTCCTTCCATCTGTCCATTGTTGCATCTAATGGCAGATGTGGGAGCTCTTTTACCGCATCTTCAACAACGTAGACCTC
This sequence comes from Candidatus Woesearchaeota archaeon, assembly GCA_020637495.1. Classification (GTDB taxonomy): domain Archaea; phylum Nanobdellota; class Nanobdellia; order Woesearchaeales; family JACJVV01; genus JACJVV01. The sequence goes on along the minus strand of JACJVV010000002.1, from coordinate 243,347 downwards.
CCTTCCTCTTTCTAAGTTACCCATGACTGCAAAATCAACGCAGACATTTGTTGCAACACCATACGCTATTACTCTGTCTGGTGCTATGATGTCTACTGCTGCCTCAGCAAGCTTGTTTCCTGTAAATATATTGAACTCATTCTTGTAGAACTGTACGTTGCGTTCTGTTCTAAGCTTTTCTGCATCATATTGTCCATTCCTGCAATCAACTATGTATGGATCTTGAGGTTTTGTTGCAGGAACATATTCTGCTCCTTTTGTTTTAGCTTCGCAGTGCATGGGAAAAGTATTCACAAAATCTGGATTATTGTCGTCAATCTCCGGATCATCGTATGTATGCCAGTCTGCTGTATTTACTACCTGCATACCCTCTCTTGCCGCAAGTTTTGTAAGCAGCTCTAGATTTCCTTCGATTGCTCTTGCGCCTTCTACTGGGAGTTTTCCTTTATGAGTCTCATCATTTCTCATGAAGTCATATTGAGTATCAACATTCCAAAATACAGTCTTCATCTTATATCACCTCAAGCCTTCTTTCCTTGTGATTTATTATCATGGCTAAGTCGAATTCACCAGCCATACCTTTCACTTTTCCTAACTGTAATCTTTCTTCTTTGAATTCCATGTGGATCATCTCCGTGTTGTGTTTTGTTGTGTTTGTTTTCTTTGTGATCTGTTTTGCTTTAATTATGAAAAATGAAAAATGGATTTGGTCTTAGTTCAGGTCAGCATGCATCTGCTACTTGCAGGACATGATATTCTGGCTTAAGGAACGGGGACATAGGAAGATCCATGACAATGATCTCCATTGCCTTCTTTCCGTTCTCAGTCCAATGCCTCCTTTCCTGCACCAGGAAATGGAGGTAACCTTCTTCGTCAAAGTAGGTTTTTGCTTCAGGTTGTGTTGTTACAACTGCATTCATTTTCTTCTCCTCCATTGTTTGTTTTGTTCTCATTTTGAGATCGTGTTTGTTTGGTTGCTCAGTCCTTGTTTTTATCGTGTTTCTTTTACACTATCTTATTGCTGAGCAAATTGATCAGTCAATTGATTAACCAGATTGTTCAACCCATAGCTTATCTGAACTTGGTACTGTTCTATTACTCTTGTTTGCTTCAATGCTTCTGGCATCTTTGCAACTTCATTCAAGCAATATTCTCTTGTTTCTGCAAGTTTTGGTCTTTCCCTTACCCTTTCTCCGTCTTTTACTACTTGTTCAAGCAAAGGTTTTCCCATAACTTTCTCATCTTCTAAAGCTAGTATATCTACTTTGTATTCTCCGTTGACTTCTTGACGATATATCTGCTTCTTTCCAGGGTAAGTCTTCTTTCCTGGAGCAAGTTTTATCTTTCCACCTTGGTTGTCTTCAACTAATTTATAGACACCGCTTATTGCAGCGACAGGTTTTGCAGTTATCATCTCTGTTCCGACACCGTAACCTGTTATTACAGCGCCTTTCTCATTCATTTCATCTATCTTGTACTCATTCAAGTCATTGCTTGCCAATACTTTGACATAATCTAATCCTTGTTCGTCAAGTATTTTCCTTACTTTTTGTGACAAATCCGCTAAATCTCCACTGTCTAATCTTACAGCGCCCAATTGTTTTCCTTGAGCTTCCAATTCTTTTCCTACTATGCTTGCATTTCTTGCACCTTGTTCTGTGTCATATGTATCTATCAATAGTGTTGGTTTGTTAGGGAATGTTTTTGCGTATGCTCTAAACGCTTCTATCTCTGTCTTGAAGCTCATAACGAAACTATGAGCATGTGTTCCGCTTATTGGTATCCCATATTCTTTTCCTGCTTTGACATTGCTTGTTGCTACAGCTCCTCCAACATAAGTTGCTCTTGACCCTTTCATTGCTGCGTCTTCTTCTTGTGCTCTTCTTAATCCGAAGTCAACCACAACAGCATCCTTGTTTCCTCTTTTTGCAGCATTTACAACACGATTAGCTTTTGTCGCTATCATTGTCTGGAAGTTTATCATATTCAACAATGCAGTCTCTACGAATTGTGCTTCTGTTCTTTTTGCAGTCACTCTCATAACTGGGGTGTTGGGCATTATTGGTGTCCCTTCCTTCACAGCGTAAACTTCTCCATTGAATCTGAATTCTGGCAATGTTTCAAGGAAATCTTCATTGAATATTTGTTGATCTTTTAGGTATTGTATGTCTTCTACTGTGAATTGTAAATTTGTAACATAATCTATTGCATCCTCTATCCCATTAGCTATGAAAAATCCCCAGTCTTGAGGAAGTTTTCTTATGAATAGATCGAACGTCGCCATGTCATCCTTTTGGTTGTCAAAATAGGCTGCATTCATCGTCAATTGATACAAATCTGTCAACATTGTTTTTTCTTTCATTTTATAGCACCTGATTTTCCATGTTCTGTGCATGTTGCAGATATTCAACTAAATTTTCTATTGGTTCTACTTGAGTTATTACTGGCTCATCCTTTAATTTAATATACCCATTGTTTGGATTTCCTGTATCTTTTGGATCACAATACCATCCTCCAAAATCTGGATGCAAAAAGGTTCTTGCCAAGACATCAACAAATCTTCCTTCGTAGAATCCCACTTCTGGTCTTCTTCCATACTCATCAGTATTACCTCCTATAAACTGATAGATATTTACTTGCTCAAAAGGAAATATTTGCACTTTATCGTCTCGTTCAGCTCTTTTAATATACAGGTTTATTCTTCCAACCAAATCATTCATTGTTGTTTGTCTTGGCATTTTGTTTCACCTTCTTTTTATTATGCTAATGCAGCATCCATAGCTCTTATCCTTCTTTCAAGGTCTCTTTTTTCTGTTTGAATTTGTTGTCTTGTCATGCCATCGGCAGCTGTGATATGGCATAGTGTCGCTTTTTTTACTCTGACAGCGTCTGAAAACTGTTTGTCATAGTATTTCTGTATATCTTTCTTATTTCCTGTTGCATATGCCCTATCATTCCAGCTCTGTTCTCCTGGTCCAGGGTAAAAAGTTTGAACGACATAGATTGTCTCTTTTTCCATTTTGTTCACCTTCATTTAGCATTTGGAGGCGGCCCTGGGAGGTGTTTGGGGGTGAGGTGAAAAATGGCGGCCGCACAAATGCTGTGGCAGTTTGGTAGTTTGTGAAAAGAGTTTTAGTTACTGTGTTTTTTACACTTTCTCTTTCCAAAAAATAAGGCCAACAACGGTTTAGGTTGTGACCTTGGGAACTTTGTTTTTCCTATTAGTGTAATTGATACACTAATATATAAACATTTCTGTGATTTAGTCTAGGTATTTATAAAGGGAGTATCTTTGGAAATTATTTCATATATCAAAAAGAATCAGAATCATCAGGCAATCTGAGTATCAGTTCTGCAGCAGTTATTAATTCTTTCTTATATTGCAATTCTTGTTCCCACTCCTCTGGCCAGAACCTCCCATGGCGAGCGCCTGCTAAAGCACTGAATATTGCACCTGTTGTGTCACAATCTCCTCCATAATTGACTGTTGCGATTAGTCCATTCAAAGGATCATCCCAATACTTTTGAAACATAAAAATAGCAAAGGGATACGCACGATAAACTGCTGATGAACTTCCTAATTTATTGTAAGCTTCTTCTTCATCAATCTCTCTATTTTTCCAAACCCATTCAAGCTTGTCTGCAAGATTTCCTGCTTTGTACCATGTGTGTTCTTCAGTCAATGGTTCTTCTTCAGCTACACATGTTTGATATACGTTTTCTAAGAATTCTTTTTTTGAGAATTTATCCATTAATATTTCATTTACTGCTTCTGCCTGGCAAATACCAGAAGCAATTGATCTTGGATCAAGATGTGTCATCTTTCCAACTGATTTAGCAAATTTGTATGCATTCCTCCAGCCATAAGTAGCATTTGCATACAAACCTAGAGGGTGCATTTTCATACAGCACGCTGTTCCTGGACCACCTATAACACCAGATTCAAGTGGAGAAACATTATTGATTAGATTTTGCATTGCATCTCTTGTTGTTCCTCCAAATCCACTATCTCCATGTTTATTATAATATTCTACATGTTTTTTTGCACAATAGTCCAAATCCAAACCTTTCTCTACTATGGTTTCAGCTAATGCCAATGTAAAGATGGTATCGTCAGTAACATTTCCTTTCTTTAGATATCTTGTCCAAGATTTTATTGTGCCAAACTCGTCGAAAAATATCATATTATTATTGTTATCTGTGGGGATTATTGGTGCAATTGGATGTGTAATCTTTCCTGCATATTTCTTAATCTGCTCTGGTTTCCATCCTTCAACAGCCATGCCTAGAGTGTCACCTATTGCACATCCAAGAAGTGCCGCTATATATCTCTCAATCAGTTCCATCTTATTGTAATTATAACACTAATTAATAAAATTTTTGCAATTGAACAATCTATTTTATCTGTATTTTTCAACCACTGTAGCAGCATCTTTTAAGTAGGAGGATTCATTGATGCAATTGATATACCAACCATTTTGTTTATATTTGATTCTGGTTATGCTTGCATTGCTTGTTTGGATCTTCCAAGTCATCTTTGGATCTATATCAAGAATACCTCTCAGTAAACATTTTATAGCCATCCCATGAGAATATATCCCGATTATCTTGCTTGGAATCTGTTTTTTGCTGATCTGATAGTCAATTACAATTTGATCTAAGAAATCCACCATCCTATCTTCAACTTCCTTATGGCTTTCTCCGTTTGGTGGCTTGAAGTGTTGTGGGTTTACTTCAAATTGTTCTTTTATATGGGAAGTATAAGTCATTTCTCTATCTTTCCCTTGCCAGTCTCCCCTATCTAGCTCTTGCAAGTCATCATTTAATATTATATTTTCTAAAGGAAAATGAGCAACTCCGCAGCTGATCTCTGCAGTCTGTTGAGTTCTTCTTGCAGGGGAGGAATATACTTCGTCAAAAAGAATCTTATTATTTCGGAGGTAGATTCCAAGCATTATTGATTGACTAACGCCCAGATCTGTTAATGGGGTGTGATTTGTTCGTCCTCCTATTATCCAGGGCCTTGTATTCATTACGCTCTGTGCGTGCCTTATGAGATATATGTCTAACATACATAGTAAGTATAGAACAGGATGTTAAAATAGTGGCATATACAAACGTTAAATATATGTTTGCAGTTCATAAAAGATTATAAATCACTTCTATAGTTTCTATGGTATGGACTTAACAAAATATCCTGACACATGCGAACCATTATGCTTCAACTCTATGCTAGAAGGATTGCTGAATTCTACTACATATCATCTTAACCAGATTGATTCAGTCTCAGCAATGTGCCATGACCAGGAAAAGACCAGGGAATACTTGTTGATGCCTGATATCAGGAATCTTGTATCAAGATTTGGGCTTGAAATATTCGGCTACGGAAGCAGGATAGGAAGTGATGATGATCTTGCTAGCGTAATCTGGATACCAACTCCTGAGAGGCTCACTGAGCATTACACAATAATAAAGATGTCTGACGGTAGCAAGTTTATGTGGTATGAACCATTTCAGGAGACTTTCCAAGGAAATAGCACTTTCTGGACTAAGCTTTTTGGTGAAGAGAACAGGCCTTTGCAAGGGGGTTTTCTATTGCAGATAAAAGATGATAATGAAAGCTTTCATGATCTGCAAAGAAGATTTGATGGATACAGGACTGGAAGTCTCTATTCCGTAGAGTAATCACATCAGTACATATATCTTCTCACGCATTGTCTCATATTTCTTGTTCTTGAAAGAATATAGTTTTGCCGGCCTATGAGCACCATCCATTTTTGTCTCATTGAGAGGTTTAACAAGTTTCAGATAATCAATCCTTTTTCTGAAATTTCTCTTGTCTAATGGTTTATCTAGGATTATCTCATATGCCCTTTGGAGTTCAGTCAATGTGAATCTCTCAGGCATCAGTTGATTTGCAATATTCGTCGTCTGTATCTCATAACGCAGTTGGTGCAATGCATCCTCTACAATCTTATCATGGTCAAAGGCAAGCTCAGGCAACCTGTATGCTGAATGCCAATTTGCAAGCTCTGCATCATCACCTGCATGAAGCTTCAGTTCTTCGCTGTCTATAAGAGCCAAAAATGGTACGGTAATGACGCGTGCCCTTGGATCACGTTTAGGATTTCCATATACCTTGAGCTTTTTCAGATAGATGTCCTTAACTCCAGTCTCTTCTTCCAATTCACGCTTGCATGCATCATAAAGCCCTTCATCAAGATTGACAAAACCTCCAGGCAAAGCGTATGATCCTTTATGTGGAGGTAGTTTTCTTTTGATAAGGAGGAGCTTAAGCTGATCCTTTAGAATTGTAAATACAACCGCATCTGCTGTTATATAAAATTGGTCTTTCTTGAACTCCATGTTAGTGTATCAGCTACAGGAATATATAAAGATTACCAAAAGAGGTCATGCCCTTAGCTCAGTTATAGCTCTTCTTAGATTATATCTAGCCTGTCGTTCATATCTGCTCTTGAACATGTCTGTAATATAAACTGATGATCTTCTCAGAAACTTTTCAAGTATATCTGCCCTGACTTCTCTGAATTTATCTTCTTCTACCCAAGAGAACTCTTTCCGGACATCTTCGCTATCAGCCATGAATTCGTTATAAGGTTTGCCTAAACTTGCAAGATCACAATCAACTGCAACACTTGCATCTATCCCATTAGGTATTTCCTTATGTCTAGTTGCCAATATTACCTCACCATTCTTTGCCTTAAATCTTAACGGTAGCCCCATCTTGTCTGCCAAGTAGTAAGCATAATTTGCGCTAAGCTCCTCATCATATGACAACTTACCATATACTGAATCATGGTTCATCAATTCAAAGAAGACAAAATCAGGATCTTTGCATAGATGCCTTGCAGACTTGAATTCCCGTATTACATTGGCTATATGGCCATCAAATGTGTGGTAGAATCGATCATGCTTTGAATATTGTTCCTGCAACTTTCTAAAATAATAGTCAGGAAATCCTTTTACATCGTTCCTTCTGCAGAAATCGTTCCACTCCTCTTTCAAGAATACTATGTCGAGATTCATTTGACATTCAGCTCGGTCAATACCTGTTTGAAGACTGATTCAATCTCATCATTTCCTTCTGAGTTGTCTAATGACCAGATTGTTCCATGATTCTCAGCAACAATATTCTGCTGGAGCTTTGATCTTTTCTCACTTACATCATACTGACTTTCTAGTCTTCTCTGTATCTGATCGTCTGTAAGATTACGTGCTTTCATCCTCTTATATTGAGTCTCATCGTCCGCGTCGACCAATATCACATTGTTGTTTGATAGATAGGAAAGATTCGCTTCTGCAATGAGTGCAGCATTTATCAGTATCAATCCCTTCTTTCCATACAATTCTCTTCGTGTCCTCAGAAGCAATGGTGTACTCATTATATCATTCAATTTCTGTAGGGCACCCTCATCATTGAATACCCTCTCTCCAAGAATTTTCCTATCAATAGTTCCATCAGCTTTTCTCGCTTGACTACCAAATGTATCAGCAATTTTCTGTCTGATTGCCATATATCGAGGATGCTTTAATTCACCAAGGATCTTATGACCTATTACATCTAGATCAATGTTATGGACATCTACACCATTCAGCTTCCCAAGATCCACAAATGCATTGCTGACATAAGATTTTCCAGTTCCTGGCTCTCCAGTAATACCAACAATATATTGTCCAGACATCCTAGTTTCAATTGATTGTTTCACATATAGCGGCACAAGTTCATGTATTAGTCCCTGCTCTTTCTGGACATCTTTGACTACACTTGAACTTACGTGTGCCAGTTCAGGTCTTGCGAACAATATATGTGTGTCTATACCTAATTTCTGTCTCACTCCAACTTCATGCAGAACTGCTTCATAGTCAAAGTCAGCAGAATTCCTTACTCCTTTGACTATTGTGTCGATGCCATTCTCGTAAGCATAGTCAACCAATAATCCTTCAAAAGATATGACTTCTACATTTGAATATTTAGAAGTAGCTTTCTTTGCCATCTCTGTCCTTTCTTCCAAAGAGAACATGTAAAGGTTCTTCCTCTCCTTCTCAGGATTGACACCGATACCTACTATCAGTTTATCAAATGCCTTTGAAGCCCTTTCTATTATGTCAATATGGCCATATGTTATAGGGTCTCCTGAAAATGCATACATTGCTCTGTTCATGTATGACGAAGTTGCTTGAGGGTTTTTAAATGTTGAGTATGGTTTATATTGAGCATTTACTGTATCCTATGCCAAATTTTATAAAAGATGATTATTGGTTTTTCCCTATGTTCAGATGCAACCATAATGGGAGATGCTGTGAAGATCCAACTACACAGATCAGTCTGACTTTAGGCGACATATGGAGATTGTGCAAAGCCCATAAGAAATCTGCTTTGGATCTGTACAAGGAAGGTATAATAGGAGTATTTCCTTTCGGTGATCCGTTCAAGGATGATGAGTTCGAGACTGATATAGGGTTGTTTGTACCATGCAAGCATCGTATATTTAATGAGAAGATGGGCAAGAAGATATGTTCAGTATATGAACATCGGCCTATCAATTGCAGATTATTCCCAATATGGATACTTGCAGAAGCACCCATGAATGAGATAATGGATCTAGTCAAGAACCATCAATGCGGAGAATGCTGCGGAGTTGATGAGGATTTCGAAGAAGATAGGAAGATATACCAAAAATACAAAGGTGCTCTAGTCGAGATTATTGAACGTGAGATTCAATTGAGTGATCCATTCTATGAAAGCTTAGGCCTCAAGAAGAGGTTGGTAGCTAAGAAGTCAAATACACAGGAAGATGACCTCAAGATTGTGGAGAAGCTTGTCGCTGATCTTCAAAAAGAGGATTTCTCAGAAGTTTTTATAAAGATCGATGATGAGATCAAGAAGCATGAATTCGAAGAGAAATTACCGGCGATGGAGGAATTCCTATAATGCTGATCGGATTTGATCTTGATGGCACGCTTATAGATAGCGTAGGTTCTGGATGGGAAGCATTCATTAAAGCTATTGATAAGCATGGACTGGATGTAAGCAGCATTGATGTGAAGAAATTTAATGGAAGCACCTTGACAAATACCCTGAGAAGGATCAAGAAGGATATCACTGATGATGAGATCCATAAGATTGTTCAGACAAAAAATAAAATTGAGGAGAATCTTGGAAAGATAAAGGCCTTTCCTGATACTGTCTCTACAATTCTTCAGCTTAGAAAAAAAGCAGAACTTGCAATCATGTCAAACACTCATTTTCCAATCATCATGAGAAGGCTTGATGAAACAGGCATAAATCCAATGTTCTTTGAGACGATAATAGGCTCTGATCTCGTCAACCATCCAAAACCTTTTCCTGATGAGATAAATCTTGTCGAGAAACTGATACATCATAAGGTTGATTTCTTTGTTGGGGACACAGTTACTGACATCAAAACTGGGAATGCTGCTGGTGTCAAGACAGTGATATTACGGAATGAATTGAGCGATATGGAAGAAATTAAGAGACATAAGCCATATAAGATAATAAATAACCTTTCAGAACTTGTCTCCTTGGTTTAGATAAGATATGCAAGATTCAGTCAAGCTGTCTCCATTCTTTGCCATCACATCCATAGAAATGGTCATCTTCCTCTATGTAAGTTATTTTCCCTTTATTGGAGAGGTTACATTCTAGATTATCCAGACTTGTCTCGTTGGTTGCATCGTTATATGTATCGTTCTTCAGAGGTTGCGTAAGATTTGATTCAGACTTTTCAGCATCATCAATACTTTCATTGCCTGTATCACCTGCATCAGTTATATCTTCAGTACTATCATTATTTGGAGTTCTTCCTTCAACGTTATCGTCGCTGCCATCAAAGTTCTTGGCATTCTCATGCATATCAGATAACGCTGATTTGTCATCATCTATATCATCTGATGTGGATTCTGAACCTGGCTCAATGGGTACAGATGAATCATTCATGAATCGTTCATCCATCAAAGACTTATTTGTTGCCGTCTCATTATTTGCAGATTCCTCACTATTCTGGTTGTTAAGGAAAGGTATCAATATCAAAAATAGGAATATTATGACTATGATCACTGCTGGAATCAAGTACTTAAGCCATCTATCAAAATTTATCTCTTTTGAAGATGCACTTGAAAGGCTAGAATAGTTTATATGAGATTTGTAGTATGGTGATCTTAGTAGTTCATTTGCTTTCTGCTCCCTTGTCCGTAATGTCGAATGGACTTTCATAGTTGGATCGAAGATAGACTCTAATGCACTTCTGTTTATTGTTATTCGTTGATGTGACATTGTGTCAGCGAATATATTTGTAAGAAGAGCCTCCCTCAATGTCTCTTTTTGTGACATTGATAATGATTTTATGTCCCTATACCCCAATTTATTCATCTCTTTTGAAAGATATATGGGTCCCAGATCTCCAAAGCGTTTGCGCATGAATTGCAGAAGCTTGAATGTCGTATCGTCCATCTTATCCAGAATACCTCATTGGCTTTTGCTTCATAATGCCCACTTGAAGGAAAGGAGCTTCATTATGTCTGTCTGCGTCACTATGCCAACTACCTTCCCTTTCTCTAGTATAGGCAATTTCTTGATCTTTCTTTTTGCGAATAGTGAAGCTGCTTCAATATCTGTCATATCTGGAGTACCTGTTATGACCTTCTTCTCCATTATATCCTTCGCTTTTATACGTGTAGGATGCAAACCTTTCGCAACTACTCTTCCTATTATGTCCCGTTCAGTCAACATGCCTACAAGCTTTTCCTTGTCCAGAACTATAACTGTGCCTATCTTCCTTCTGCGCATCTTTGCAGCGATCTCCATTATGTAATCTTCAGGAGATACAGAAACAACTTTCTTTGACATGATTGTCTTCATAGTAATACGATCAGCCATTAAATCACCTTCTTTTATTCATCTCAAATTCAGCTTTTTATAAGGTTTTTGAGGTGAGTCTTAGATTTTCTACAATGCAAGACATGATATATTTCAGGCTACCTGCTATATCTAATACATCCATCTATACTTCCCGAAAAATTACATAATCTTTATAAAACTGGGTTTTATCCTACTTATCTATTGTTAACCTACTATATTTTTTATACTAAACTGGATAAGAGGGAAAATGGACGCATCATTTGAGATAAACAGGGAGAATTATGATTACTATAATGAGGAAAGGCTTCTTTACCGTTCTAAGCCTGGTCTTTCTGAGGAATTGGTTAGAGAGATCTCAATGCAGAAAGGAGAGCCTGAATGGATGCTCCAGAAAAGATTAAACGGATTGAAACTGTTCAATGAGATGCCACTGCCAAGATGGGGTCCATCATTGGAAAAGTTGGACCTATCAAAGATGTTCTTATACATGAGACCTGATGCAAAGAAGAATGCACATAACTGGGAAGATGTACCAGATGACATACGAAAAACCTATGAGAGGCTTGGCATCCCAGAGGCAGAGAGAAAGACATTAGCTGGAGTCGGCGCTCAGTACGAGAGTGAAGTCGTATACCATAATCTCAAGAAGGAATGGGAAGATCAAGGAGTCATATTCCTGGATTGTGATGAGGCCCTAAAGCAACATCCTGAGCTTATGAAAAAATATTTCATGACTACCTGCGTCCCTGCAAACCTGCATAAGTTCTCAGCATTGCATGCCGCAGTATGGAGCGGAGGAACATTCATATACATACCAAAGGGAGTTATACTGAAGACACCTTTACAAGCATATTTCAGGATGAATGCAAAACAAGGTGGTCAATTTGAGCATACGCTCATCATTGTAGACGAAGGAGCAGAGATGCACTATATTGAAGGATGTTCTGCCCCACAATATACACAAAACAGCCTGCATGCAGGTTGCGTAGAGATACATGTTATGAAAGGTGCAAGAGCACGTTATTCAAGCATTGAGAACTGGAGCAAGAATACCTATAATCTTAACACTAAGCGAGCTGTCGTCTATGAAGATGCAGTAATTGAATGGGTCAATGGGAATATGGGTAGCAACACGACCATGTTATACCCATGTTCAATACTTATAGGGGATAGATCAAAATCTGATTACATAGGGATCGCGTTTGCAGGCCATGGGCAGAACCAGGATACAGGATGCAAGACAATCCATGTCGGAAGAGATACTAAATCCACAATAAAAGCGAAGTCGATTAGCAAGGATGGAGGCATCACTGCGTATCGTGGACAGTTGAGCATCAAGAAATCGGCAGAGAATGCAAAATCAAGCGTAAATTGTGACGCTCTGATGATGGATAACAAATCAGAGTCAAACACTTATCCTTATATGGATATTAACAATAATTCTGTTGACATTGCGCATGAAGCTACTGTAGGCAAGATAAGTGAGGAGCAGATATTCTACCTGATGAGCAGAGGCCTTGATGAGGAGGCTGCCACGCAGATGATTGTTTCTGGATTTATTGAACCTATAGTAAAAGAGCTTCCTCTGGAATATGCAGTGGAATTGAACAGATTGATACAGCTTGAGATGGAAGGATCATTAGGATGAATGAACCAGATTGGTTTCTTGAATTCAGGAATAGAGTGGAAACTGCAGAAAGCAATAGTCCTGACTATCGACATGGATTATCAATAAACATCTCTCCAGTCATTGACCCTATGGGTAAACCATTTGCTAAGAGTGCAATCATAAGCAGCAATGAAAAGATCCTTGTAAATGAGGATGTATTTAATTCTGACAAGATCCTTGAATTTAAGGAGTGCTTAGAGGAAATATCTGGAGATGATAAATTGCAGAACAAGATGCTTGCAGAATGCACCGACATAATATTCATCGTGATCCCTAGCTCTTCAACTAAGAAGATTGAGATAGGTTTAGCTGGTGCAGGTTCGGTATTGACAGTAATATTAGCAGAGAAGAACAGCAAAGCTGAGATACTCTGGAAAAAGAAGGATGAAGTTGCCGAAAGCACATACATCTTCGCTAAAGATGGAAGCTCTGTCACGTTCACAGCGATACAGGAGATGTCAGGAGATTGTCTTGAATCACGTAAAGCAATCATAAGCAATGATGCATATGTAAACTGGGCCAATCTCATACTCGGTGCCGATTATACAAGATCAGAGACGTCAAGTTTCCTCAACGCACCAGGAGCAAGCACAAAGAACAAGGCATTATATCTTGCTGATAACGATCAAAGGATGGACATTTATACTGGGTCAATCCATAATTCCTCAAATACAAGTTCAGATATAGTAACAAAAGGAGCGATCAATGGAAAAGCAAAAGCTTTGAGCAGGGGACTAGTTAGGATAACTTCAGAGGCCCCTCAATCTGACGGCTATGAAAAGCAGGATGCATTATTGTTGAGCGACACTGCTGAGGCTGATGCTATACCTAATCTGGAGATACATAACCATGATGTAAAATGTAGCCACGGCTCAACTGTTGGACAGATTGATAAGGATAAAGTTTTCTATCTTATGAGTCGCGGGCTTTCTGAGAAAGAGGCACAATTATGCATTATACAAGGTTTCTTCTCTCCTGTCCTGGAGAAATTAGATGATGAGTTCAGAGAGACATTGCTTGTAAGGATCATGGAGAGGGCATCACATGAGAAGTGACTTTCCCATACTCAAGAAAGTAGCGTATCTTGACAATGCAGCGACAACACAGAAACCTATCCAAGTCATCGAGGCTGTAAAGGAATTCTACACTGATTCATGCGCTAATATACATAGGGGTGTCTACTCACTCAGCGAGGAAGCAACTAACAAGTATGAAGATGCAAGGAAGAAAGTTGCAGGCTTCATAAAAGCAGAGGATGATGAGGTCATCTTCACAAAAGGGACCACTGAGTCATTGAACTTATTATCTTATTGCCTATACCCTATGATAAAAGGTGATGAGATTGTTCTGACAGAACTTGAGCATCATGCAAATATCGTTCCTTGGCAGCAGATGGCAAAACGACATAACTTGAGAATAAAGTATATCAAGCTCAAAGATGATTTTACATTAGATTATGAGGATGCAAAAAGTAAGATAACTGTGAAGACTGCAATAGTGTCTTTCGCACATGTGTCAAATGCAATTGGTACAATAAACGATGTCAAGATGCTCTGCAACCTTGCAAAGCAGAATAATGCTATAAGCATCGTCGATGCTGCACAATCTGCATTATGTTATCCGATTGATGTGAAGGCACTAGGTTGTGACTTCTTAGCATTTTCAGGCCATAAGATGTTTGCTCCTACAGGAATTGGAGTATTGTATGGAAAAGTTGAGCTTCTCAATAAGATGCCTCCTTTCAATACCGGAGGAGATATGATAAAGCATGTCTCCTTTGAAGATGCAGAATTCCAAGGATCCCCTCTACGCTTTGAGGCCGGAACACCTAACATTGCAGGAGCTATAGGATTAGGTGTTGCTGTTGATTATATCTCCTCTCATTCACACGATATATGTGAGAATTGTGGGGGGCTACGGAAATATTGCATAGATAGCTTGAACAAATTAGGAGATATCAATCTATATTGTCCTGAGAATGGCGCTAGCATAATATCTTTCAACATAGGAAAGGCTCATCCTCATGATGTTGCATCATTACTGAATGACCATGATGTATGCGTACGTGCTGGCCATCATTGTGCAATGCCATTGATGGGTAAGCTAGGAGTTCCAGGTACTGTAAGAGTCAGCCTGGCTTGTTATAATAACAAAGAGGACATCGATAGGCTCATTGAAGGATTGAAGCATGTTAAGGAGATATTCAAATGAGCGCTGAAGATATGTATCGTGAGAATATCCTGGAACTTTATAACGAACCGTTGAATTTTGGTGAGTTGGGTGATGCTACACATAAGCATCATGAGTACAACCCATTGTGTGGCGATGACATAACTATGCAGGTAATCATTGAGGATGATATTGTCAAAGATGTTAAATTCAACGGAAAAGGATGCGCAATAAGCATCGCTGCAGCGTCTTTGGTTACAGATTCAGTCAAAGGAAAGAAAGTAGAGGATGTATTATCTATGAAGAGCAGTGATGTGATAGAGCTGCTTGGTATTGAGATAGCATCTGTAAGATTAAAATGTGCTCTGATAGGATTGGAAGCACTTCAAAAAGCTATTAGGAGGGAATGATAATGTTAGAAATCAAGGATCTTCACGTATCAGTTGAGGGAAAAGAGATATTGAAAGGTGTCTCATTGAGATTAGAGAATGGAAAGGTTCATGCACTCATGGGCCCTAATGGATCAGGAAAGAGTACATTAGCAAATACATTGATGGGGCATCCTAAATATGAGATAACAGAAGGAAAGATAGTACTGGATGGAGAGGACATCACTGATCTTGGCCCTGATGAAAGAGCTAAGAAAGGATTGTTTCTGTCATTCCAATACCCATCTGAGATATCTGGGGTAACTATCCCAAATTTCTTGAGGACTGCACTAAACAGCATAACAGGTGAGAAAATCTCTGTGAGAGATTTCAAGAAACTGCTTGAAGAGAAGATGACTCTCCTTAGCATGAAGAAGGAGTATACGGACAGATACCTCAATGAAGGCTTCTCTGGCGGAGAGAAGAAGAAAGCAGAGATACTGCAGCTTCTTGTGCTGAATCCAGCTATCGCTTTACTGGATGAGACTGACTCAGGACTTGATATAGATGCTTTGAAGGTAGTAGCTCAAGGAGTCAATGAGTTCATGGCAAAGGACAAGTCTGTCCTGATAATTACGCACTATAAGAGGATACTAGAATATATCAACCCTGACAAGATGTTCATAATGGTGGAAGGAAAGATAAAACTGGAAGGAAAAGGCGACCTTGTAGATCATCTTGAAGAGAAGGGCTATGGCTGGATAGAAGACCAGTAGTTTCCTTTCTCCTTAGTTTTTTTCTACTTTTTATGCATTATTCTCTATATCTTTTCGTTCAACTAATCCTTTAATTTTTCCAAAAAGATTTAAATGAGCATGCTTTTGAGGTTTCATGAAATATTACATCTACAGGCTGAAATTCTATGACCATCTGAAATTGAGGCAGACTGATATAATAAGCAATCAGCTTGACAGGATAGAGATTGAGAACGGTTCTAAAGTAATAATCATTGTTGCCCGTTCGCTGATGATTATGGGCGCATACAGGTACAACAAGGAAACAGATAGATTTGTCCGTGAGAAGGAGATAAATAAGATAGTGAGTGAATTCTATGATGATCTCCCAATGGTTGAGTTTGTCAATGAAAATACATATAAAATGTTCTCGAAAAGGTTAAGAGAGATAGATGAAGATAATTATAACGCGTTTTTAGGTGATAAGAAATGAGAAAGATCATGATTGCTGGAAATTGGAAGATGAACAAGACTATTGCAGAAAGTATCGAACTTGTCAAAGGAATAAAAGAGTCTGGGAAAGTCCAGGTTCTTGTAGCTCCTGTATTCACTGCTTTATCAGCTGTATGTGAGGCTAGAGGGGATAGGAAGATATGTGTTGCAGCACAGAACATGCATTATGAAGAAAGCGGAGCATTCACAGGTGAGATAAGCCCACTCATGGTTAAGGATACAGGCGCTAAGCATGTCATTCTCGGACATTCTGAAAGAAGACATATCTTCAAGGAAGATGACGCCCTTATAAAGGAGAAAGTCCTTAGTGCTATAGCTCATGGATTGAAAGTCATCCTCTGTATAGGTGAACAGCTTGAAGAAAGAGAAGCTGAGAAGACAAATGAGGTCCTTGATGTTCAGTTAACTGAAGGATTGAAAGGTATCACACCTGATCAGATGGAAGATGTCATCATTGCATATGAGCCAGTCTGGGCAATCGGTACAGGAAAGGTTGCAACTCCAGAACAGGCTCAGGAAGCGCATGCATTCTGCAGGAGAAAGATAGCTGAACTTTTTGGTGAAGATGTTGCAGAAAAAGTAAGAATATTATATGGTGGAAGTCTTAAGCCTGATAATGCTGATGGACTGCTTTCACAAAAGGATATAGATGGTGGTCTTATAGGAGGTGCTTCATTGAAAGCTGACTCATTCAATGCTATCATTGATGCTGCTGAGAGGTTGTAGAGAACGCCTCATACCTTCAATAGTATAGTATCCAGTACCATCTGAGAAAGCCCAGCATGGTTCTTTTCTTCCATTCTCAAAAGTATCTGTCCTATCAATCATGGAGACTTGGTATCTTCTGCAGAAGTCTATAACGTAAGCTTCTCCTTGTTCAAGACCTGATAGGTATAGCAATGATGCCATTCAAAGTGTTAATTAGAATCTTATTTTAAATATATCCATTAAATAGTGCTACTTTAGAATCTTATTTTAAATATATCTATTAAAATTTGCTATACTCTAGAATGCCTATTTCACGATCATATGCATCTTATGTACAGTATCATCATATAGATTGTTTAAGTTACAGACTGGATAACTTGATGCACCTACACATACATAGACTGTGAAGATATAATGACCTAATGGAGCTTTTCTCAATGTCTTGGTTCCAATCAACACTATGGATTCTTCGTTTATCTTGACATTTGTCTCTCCAGCATTGCCTACCTTATACTCTATTGCATAACCACCACCATCATAACTTTGACCGATATAGCCATTTATTACACACTGCTGAAGATCAGCAAAACATTTTACATCATATCCTTCATCTGGAGCTTCAGCAGGGATGAATTTCCCATCTGTAAGGAATTGAACCTTAAAATATGTATCAGGTATTGTATTCTTTATGCCCACACCAAATATTGCAGGTTCCCCTGGTTTGACTATTTTTGTATCCAATGGAATCGCTACCCTGGCATTCCCTGCAAGCAATGATTCTATCTGAGATTTTGTCTGACTGTCGAGCTTAAGCTTAAGCTCAGATGCAGCTAAGAAGAAGTGAGCCAAGAATGATAATGACAAAATGAATATCACAATTGCAATTATCAGCATCACAAGGAAATTCATAGATAATTGTATTGACGATTTCCTTCCTAAGCCCATTCTCATAACTTGACTTAGTCAAGGGTGTTTATAAGGTTTATGTCAACACGCCGCATATTCTTGTCGTAACCAATCATATCAATTACACCTAGAACAACATTGAAGAAATAAGGAGAGTTACCATAGATTGTACCTTGATCTGAGATCTCTATCGGTGATCTTGATAATGCATCCCTTATGTGTGGCTCAATCTCACATAAATCTGATTCAGACCACTCTCTGATGTCTTTCATCTTCCTATAACAATTTATTGCACTCTGACTTAGTATTACTTGCTTACCATGAATTGTTAATCCTTCAATCTCTATATATGCAGGCACAGATGATTTCTTCCTTAACATGCTTCTATTATCATAATCATGAGCATCCTCTACCAATGCCTCAAATCTTTCTGCACGACGTCTTTCTTCATAATTCAAAGCATATGGTTGGTTCTCAGCTGGTTCAGGCTTTTCTCCTGTTTCTCCATTTGCACGTAATCCTTGTTCAAAAAGCATCGCTCTTGTAGTCCTTGGTTTTCTTTGAAAATTATCCTTTCTTGGAGGCTTATATGCTGGCCCTATAAAAGTATCAATGATCTCCACAATATATGGCCTGGATAAGAAGCTCATTGGTTCAATATCAGAGATTGAAGCTTTTTCAGGCAGCATAATAGGGTAAGAGGAGATGGCCTTCTCTATGTCATCCATGATTGGATTCGGCAGCATCTCAAATACAAGTCCTACTGCCTTATTGCATTGGGTTATGACATAACTATCACCTACACCATTTATCATAATATTTTGGATGTCACTCTTCGCAGAATAGTGAAGAATCTCTTGTTCTGATTCAAAAGCTATAGACACTAACAGATCTCCCTTAGGCATCCCACCTATATTGCTTGGGACTGGATCCCCGTCTCTCAGTCTTTCTTCAAGCGTTTTTATCAACAGTATCTTAACAGGAATCTCTTTCCTCGGGAAATCTGATACATATTTACTTGTGAATAATTCTTTCATGTCAATTGCTTTCTTTTGAGGTTGATAAAATTTATGCAGTTATAAGATATATTTTTTACAATCAACCTGCCTAAATGATACATGTGGTTTTATCCTCTGAAACAGAAGTTTATTTAAACTGGTGGTTTCATTTTGCTATCTGGAGGTATATTCATGAAAGGGAAAGTATTTTTTACATCAGAAAGTGTCACTGAAGGTCATCCTGATAAGGTATGCGACCAGATAAGCGATGGGATCTTGGATGCGTTGCTCACTGAGGACCCATTAAGCAGGGTAGCAGTTGAATGTCTTACTACGACTGGTTCTATACATGTAGCTGGTGAAGTCACAACTGAAGGTTATGCTGATGTGCAAAAGATAGCAAGGGATGTATTAAAGGATATCGGATATACTGATCCTGAATTTGGTATTGACTGTGATGATGCAGGCGTATGGGTAGCAATCCATGGGCAGAGTCCAGACATAGCTCAAGGCGTGAATGATTCTGCTGCTGATGGGAAATCTAGCGATGAGCAAGGTGCAGGAGACCAAGGGATGATGTTTGGTTTTGCATGCAACGAGACTGAAGAGCTGATGCCATTGCCGATAATGCTCGCCCACAAATTGACTATGAAGCTTGCAGAAGTCCGAAAGAATGGCACTATAACTGGTCTTGGTCCTGATGGAAAGAGCCAGGTGACTGTCGAATACAATGATGGAAAACCTACAAGAGTTGATGCCGTAGTTATTGCACAACAGCATCTTGAGAATGTCTCTGAAGTCAAGCTTAGAAATGATATCAAAGAGAAGGTGATTAAACCTGTTCTTGGAGATTACCTTGATGAGAATACGAAATTGCACATTAATGCAACAGGAAAGTTTGTCATAGGTGGTCCTGAAGGAGATACAGGCCTCACAGGCAGAAAGATTATTGTAGATACATATGGTGGGATGGGCCGGCATGGTGGTGGAGCATTCTCTGGAAAGGATCCTTCTAAAGTAGATAGGAGCGCAGCTTATGCATGCAGATACATAGCAAAGAATATAGTCGCTGCAAAGCTTGCTGACAGATGCGAAGTCCAATTATCTTATGCAATAGGTGTTCCTGAACCAATGGGAGTATATGTTGATACTTTTGGAACTGGAAAGATTCCAGAGGATAAGATCGTTGATCTTATAAGGAAGAATTTCCCTCTGAAGCCTAAGGAAATCATCGACCAGCTTGATCTCAGAAGACCAATCTTCAGGAAGACTGCAGCTTATGGACATTTTGGGAGAGAAGATCCTGATTTCACCTGGGAGAAGACTGATAAAGTCGATGCGCTAAAAAGAGAATCATGATCGGATAAGTTCAACAACAATCTCCATATGATTTGTCTGTGGGAACATATCAAACAAAGCTGCACTCTTGACTTTGTGGTTCTTGAATTTTGGAATGTCCTTCTTAAGTTGATGAGGATTGCAGGAGATATACAATATCAAGGATGGATTAAGCTTGTTCAGCTGAGAGATGGTCTGAGCATCCATGCCTGAGCGAGGAGGATCCGTTATCACAAATAAATCATCAGCAAGATCCAACCTTGAAAGATGCTTTGCATCCATCGCAAATGCTTCAAATCTAGCCATCCCGTTAAGCTTGGCATTTTTCTTTACATATTCTATGCTCTTAGCATAATTCTCGACAAAGATTACGGAATCGAACAATCCATGATTAATAATACCAAATGTACCTACTCCGCAGAACAGGTCAAGCAGCTGTTTTCCATCAGTTGAATATCCTTTTAATATATTCCTACAGTATTCTTGCATCATCCCTGCAACTTCCTGATTGTTCTGAAAGAACCCTTGCACTGGATAGATGAATCTCTTTTCTAGATATTCTGCTTCAAGCTCATCATTCCCTTTAACAGTAAAGTAATCCTCTGAATAAGCATCATCCTTAGAATAGGTCACAACAAGGTTGTCTGCTGATGTATGAGACGAAAAATTCTTGACAAGATCTACTGCATTCTGCAATGTTGATGAGTCTGGATCAAGAACTATTGAGATTGAAGATGAATCTTTTGAGTTTCGTATCACCATGAATCTGAAGGCCTTGTCTGCTCTGCCTTCAAAGAAATCATTTGCTTCTCTCAACAATGAATTGATCTTTTTATCACATATTGCGCATCTGTCGACTTTGATGATTAGAGATGGGTTCCTCTTCTGTCTCAGACCAATCTTGCCATTCTTGAATATGAATTCTATCCTGTTACGATAATTGTAAGGTTCTGCACTGAAAACCTTCAATTCTGTTTTCAGCATTGTCTCGACTAATCTTCTCTTATTCTGGAGCTGCAGCTCATAACTGATATTTTGCGAAGAGCAACCAGAGCATGATGGGAAATATGGACAAAGAGGTTCTGCCATTGAATTACTCCTTAAAGAAATCCCTCACAAAATCGACCTCTTTCTGTACCTTCCTGATAGATCTTGTAAAATTGATGTCTTCCTCGATAATGATTGGCAATTCTGTCTTCTTCAATGGGACAATGGAATTATAGAAGCTGTCAGTACAGATGCGCATGGATTGGTGCTCTTTTTTCTTGTATGTGCCGCTAAGATGAACTTGTGATACCTTGCCTTTGAACTTTTTTAGGATTGCACTTGTCTCGTCTTTGCTATAGAGATATGCATGAGCTGCATCTAAGCAAAGTCCTGCTCTTGGAAATGCCTTAAGTATCTTCTTCAAGTGTGCATGAGAAATATTATGCCCAGGTTCCATATTTTCAGTCGAGATATGGAATCTAAATCTGTTCAATATCTTTGGAGGAAGCATATCCTGAGGGTGTATTACAACAGTCTTTGCTTTTACAGTCTTGTATAACTTCTCAATAAGCTTGAGCTGCTTGAGCAGGTCTTCCATGCCATTAGAACGCCAAGGGAGATGAAATGGTGCATGGATGCTAACATATTTCTGCTTTCTCAGCCAGTCAATATTCCGTCTCGATATCTTCAGATCATATAAGTTCTCCTTAAAACCAAGAGTGATCTCAACACCATCAATGTTATCCAACTTCCTTGCAATATCAATGTGAGAATTGTTATTCTTTACCTTTGTCCAGGAATGGAATGCCCCTGTTGCAATACATATTGGTCGTTGCATAGATACAATCTATTTATGTGATTTATATGTTTGATGCTGCTAGGTAAATTTATAATATCATTGATATTCCTATGGTTATGCTGAATATAAAATTATGCACTTTGGATGAAGAGATGTATGCTGCCTGGTCTAAAGAGTTTGAAAAGGATAATGTTGAGGTAATAAAAGGAGATATATTCAAGCAAGAAACAGATGCAGTTGTAACATCTGCAAATTCATTTGGTCTTATGGATGCTGGGATAGATAAGGCAATGTGTGATTTCTTTGGTAACGACCTTGAGAATAGGGTCCAGGAGAAGATCAAAGGGTTTTATTTCGGAGAAATCCCAGTTGGTAATGCCTTAGTTATTGAAACATTTTATTATGGAATACCATACATGATATGTGCACCTACAATGAGAGTGCCTATGAGATTAAAGGAAAGCGTGAATGTATATCTTGCTACAAGAGCAGCATTAATAGCTGCTTATCATCATAATATTCCTAACGAAACAATCAAGACAATAACTTTTCCAGGAATGGGAACAATCACTGGCAAGATGCCATATGAGGATGTTGCAAGACAGATGCATACTGCATATGAGAACATTGTACTTGGAAAATATGAGAATATGCCTGCTGACTGGAAGATTGCCAGAGCCAAACATAATGAATTGAGAAATGAAAAATTAAGAGAATAAAAACTTTGAATTATTGTGCTTTTGCGTCTTCTTTGACTTCTGAAGTCTGCTTGCTCCTGTGGATCTTTGCAAAACCTGGAACAACTACGATATAATCTTCTCCAAAACCTGCAATCTCGCCTTCAATAGCATCACATGTCTTCTTAAGCTTATTTATTGCTCTCTTGAGTTCTATTATGTCCTTCTCCTTCAGAGGCTTGATATTAACAAGAGCAATTGTCTCGCCTTCCCTTAGATCATCAAGTATTCCTTTTACATCCTCAAAATCATCCAAGAAATATGTCTTCACAAGAACTTTCTTCTTCGCTTTCTTAATTGAGTCAGAATCTATCTCAACATAATCGCCTTCAGCTGCACCGCTTTTCTCCTCAACTTCTTCATAGTCCTCTGGACTTGAAAACATCCCTGTGAATTTCTTAAGTAGTTTTTTCATCATGACACCCTTTTACAGTAGTTTAATTCTGCTGTTGAATATAAAAATTAGAGAGAAGACATATATAAATGTTTTGGAATGAAAAGGAGAAATATAGGGACTATGTTACGTATGTTTTGGAACAAATATGATAATCTATACACTGGAGTATTTATATAGAAGACTACTTCTTCTTTCCAATAAGATCCTTGTTCTCATCATAGACATCTGATTGCTGGAATTCAAGCGGGCGTTGTTTAGAATCCTTATAGGTTGATGCTGATTTACCAAATCGGAGAATGCCTATCTTCCTTAATATGTCAATGAATCCCATGTGCTCATGCCTATTTCTCTATCAGATCCTTTGCAGTGAACATCTTCTTGCAGTGCTTACATTGCAGAATAACTTGTCCATCTGGGCTTGGGAAATCACTGTCTTCTATCTTTGTATGCTCACATTTAGGGCACTTCAGCTCAACAAGATTGAGCCTGAAGAAAGTGTTACAATCACGACAGAACACCATATCCTCATGATAGTTCAATAGCTTATGAGAGGGTGCACTACAATATGGACAAAAGCTTATCTCTTTCATTTTCCATGTGACCTAGTCTTTTTGATATATCCCAATTTTACCTTCCATTATTTTTATGGTCTACTTTTTTGCTGGTGATGGCATGGATCTCTTTGTCGTTACATTCACTTTAGGAACCAATGGTTTGTTGACTGGTTTATGATCTGGTTTATTCTCTGGCTTTGCTAGAATAGCAGCAGGTTTTGATGCACCAGTCGATGATTTCTCCTCTTTTTGTTCAGACCTGTTCTCTGTGCCAGCCTTATTCATGCTACCATCCTGATTCTGGTTCTTCTGAGGATGATTTGGCTTATTATGGCCCTTGCGGATAGGTTTCAAAGGTATCAGGTATTTCTTATTCTTATCCATATCAATGAAATCATCGACATAATCTTTGATCGACGAAGAAGCAGTCTTGCCGAATGCCATGACCTCAATCCTACATCCTTTCCCTCGGACATATTCATAAAGCTCTTTGAAATCTCCATCGCCTGAGACAACAACTATGGTATCGACCTTCTCTGCTGCCCTGACTGCGTCCATAGCTATACCTATGTCCCAATCACCTTTCTTATGCCCACCGTAGAATACGAGAAGCTCTTTTGTCTTCACTTCAAAGCCTATCTTGTTCAATGCTTCATGGAAATTATGCTCATCATGGACATCAGCCTTTATAGCGTAGCATATCCCTCTTATGAATTTCCTTCCCTTAAGGCCATTCTTTAGAATCTCATTGAAATTTACTTTGCAATTGTATAAGTTCTTTGCAGAATAATACATGTTCTGCACGTCAACTAGTATACATACTCTCTGTTCTTTATAGTTTTCCATAGATAACATTCTATTCACTCCTATCCATATTTTACTCATCAAAGCATTCTCAACTATCTTATTATAGATGATATGCTTATGCTTAATATTCTCCTTTGGCTTTCTTCTCTTCTATGTATTTCTCTGCACGAAGAGCTGCCATGCAACCAGTTGCAGCAGAGGTTATTGCCTGCTTGAATATCGTATCCTGTACATCTCCTGCTGCATATACTCCAGCAAGATTAGTATTAGCCTTATCAGTTATTATGTAACCATGATCATCTGTCTTGACAACATCCTTGAAGGCGTCAGTGTTAGGGATGTGACCAATCGCCAGGAAGACCCCATCTGTATCGACTATCTTCTCTTCTTCAGTCTTGACATTCTTTACTTTGAGCCCGATAACTTTCCTACCTTCCTCATCCCCTATCACTTCTAAAGGTAATGTGTCCCACATGACTGATATCTTATCTGAAAGCTTCAGCACACGATCCTGCATGATCTTACTTGCTCTCAATTGGTCACGTCTATGAACAATGATCACTTTCTTGCAGAATTTATACAATGCCAAAGCTTCTTCCATTGCGCTGTCTCCACCACCAATCACTATTGCTGTCTTGTCCTGATAGAAAGCAGCGTCGCAGACTGCACATGAGGATACTCCTTTTCCGAAGAATTTCTCTTCTCCTGGGATACCTAGCATGCGTGCTGATGCGCCGGTAGCGATTATCACTGTCTTTGCATCATATTTCTCTTTTGGAGTTGAGATTATGAAATCATCACCTTTTCTCTCAAGGTTGGTCACTCTTTCCTGCTTGTATTCAGCTCCGAAACGTTGAGCTTGTTTCTTTGCATTCATCACAAGCATAGGTCCAGCTATCCCTTCAGGGAAACCTGGAAAGTTCTCAACATCTGTGGTATAACTCAATTGATCAGGAGTCTCTCCCGCAAGAACCAATGGTTTCAATTGAGCTCTCGCTGTGTAGATTGCTGCAGTATGGGCAGATATTCCGCCTCCGATTATTATTACATCTCTCATTTAATTACCCTAGATATTGACATTTGTTTTCTAGCCCTTATATAAATATTACTGATTGAATTTGCCTGACCAATACAATGGAAAAGAAAATTAAGTAGATTTCAGTTTGTTGATGATGCTATTGTCTGCTGGCCATCTTCTGATTCGAACTGATCATCATACGAAGCGTCAAACTCAGCGTCTGTTATTACACCTTTCTTTACAAGCAAAGTCACTAGTGCATTGATCCTTGCCTCATTATCAGATGCTAATTCCTCTACGGATTGCTCTTCATCGCCTGACTCACCTGAAGCCTCTGAACTGTCAGAATCCTCAAACTGATCATCATAAGCGGCCTCGAATTCAGCATCTGTTATGACATTCTTCTTTGTCAGAAGAGCAACAAGGGCGTCTATCCTTGCTTCATTATCAGATGCAAGCTCCTCTACTGTCTGATCAACATCATCTTCTTGCATATTCTCATTCTCCAAAACATTCACCTCTTATTCTAGATAGCATCAGCTGCTAATAAACTCAACTTAAAGATAAGAAAAATCATTCCTCTTCTTTGGAATCCTCATTCTCGCCTTCTGCAGCGTCTTCATAGCCTTTCAAGAATGCTTCCTCTCTTGATGAGATCTCGTCTTCTTCAAGAAGCTCTTCGCGATTCTCTTCGGTATTATTCTCAGAATCATCCACCTCATCCATGAATTCGTCATAATCTTGCATGTTCATATCCTCCTTTTCGTTCTTTGTAGATAATTACAGTGAAAATGGTGAGTTTCTAAATTTATATAGTTTTTGATGATGAATGTCTTATGAGTAAGGAATATAGAGTGACTATTCACTACTATAAATCAATACTAAATATTTATAAAAAAGAGGTCAAATGGATATACCACTTATAAATATGATAAGGGGTGTCTTTGGATACTCATTAGAAAAGTATTTATACGACAGATGTTATTGATAAGTTTTAACTAATAGTTGGTGAGTATAATGGGGCAACAAGACGTATATGATTTTTTGAAGAATAACAAGACAAAATGGATGTCTGCAAGAGATATCGCTGAAGGATTGAAAGCCTCTCTTGGAAGCGTCACAAATAACCTGAAAAAATTGCGTGAAAGCAAACAGATCTATTTTAGGATGAATGACAGGACCATAAAGCCTGCTGGAAAGAAGAAGATATATGAATATAAATTCAAGAGATAACTATTTCTTGACTTTCTCCTTCTTATCTTTATTTGGTTTGTGTTTCTCTTTAGCAATTATTATGCTCTCAGAGATCTTCAAGACTATGATATAAGATAATCCAGCCATAATGACTGCTATGACTGCATTCCCTAACAAAAATCTCTTAGTATAGTGGAATACCTGGTCAAGCATGACTATCTTATACTCTTGTATAGGTGAAGAACCAAGAATGAAATTACCCACAGCATAACTGTAATAATACACGGGCACTAAAGTGAATGGATTCCATAATGCCATAGCACCGAATAAAGTGAATTTGTTTATATTCTTGAAAAGAAATACTAGAAGAACACCAATCAAAATGCTTATCCCAGGAGTTGGCAGTACTGCTATCAATGTTCCAAGGCAGAAACCGAATGCTATACTTTTTGGAGACTTGTGAACCCTTACAACTTCATGAAAATGATCATAGATTCTCTTGAGTACATCCATTATGTTACATTTTTTGCAGGAGTTTATCAAATTTCCCATAAAAATTCATGACTGTAGAATGCTTATTCTTAACTTGTCAGCAACAAATTTAAATAGTAAAACATCCTGTATAGCATCATGGATATCAACTCCTTCATAACACACATTGCTGATTATCTCTTCAGCACTTCAAGCGGAAAGGTTATACTGATATTGCTTGTGCTTTCACTGACTTTCTCTCTTGAGAGGATCCTGTCTATAGCATTTAGCAGGAATCTGAAGAGAGGCTCACATCTTCTCAATGTTGATCACACACAATATATCATATTGAAGAGGTTCATCTCAGTCATAATCTATGTTGTCGGCATAGGATTTGCTATCTATCTTATACCTGCCCTTAGGAATCTTTCTGTCTCATTATTCGCTGGAGCAGGAGTATTGGCAGTCATTATAGGTTTTGCTTCCCAGAAAGCAATAGCGAACCTGATAAGCGGGCTTTTCATCGCTATCTACAAGCCTTTCAGAGTAGACGATATAATAAAATTCTCTGATAAGATAGGTGTTGTTGAAGATATTACACTTAGACATACAGTAATAAGGAACTTTGAGAATAAAAGATATATAATCCCAAATTCTGTAATAAGTGAGGAAGTGATTGAGAATTTCAACATTGAAGAGCAGAAAACCTGCCGATATGTTGAATTTGGAATAAGCTATGACTCTGATATCGACAAGGCGATGAAGATAATGCAGGAAGAGGCAATCAATCATCCTGAATTCTATGATAATAGGACTGCTGAAGAGAAGAAACAGAGAAAACAAAAAGTCACTGTAAGAGTAATCGGTTTCGGTGATTCATCTGTCAATCTGAGAGCATGGGTATGGGCAAAAGATCCAAGTGCTGCTTTCAGGATCGGGACAGATCTGAACAAGTTAATTAAGCAGAGGTTTGACAGAGAAGGAATTGAGATACCATTCCCTTACAGGACAATAGTAATGAAAGAAACAAAAAATAAAAATAGAGCTAATAGACGCAATAAGAGACTCACTAAAAAACATAAAAGCAGGAGATAGTCAATTAGAGTCTTTTAATAATGCTTATAAATGATCATGTTTTGAATTTTCTATGGAGATGAAACAAGAAAAAATTATAGGTCTGACTGAAAAAGTTACCTTGATAGGTAACAATGGACATTCAAAGACTATAATAGCAAGGATCGATACAGGAGCTGTAATTAGTTCAATCGATATGAAACTTGCTGCTGAACTTGAGCTTGGACCTGTCACCAAGACAAAGAAGGTCAAGAATTCCAATGGGATAAGCGAAAGACCTGTAGTAAGATGCATCTTTAAGCTGAAGAATGAGGAATATAGAGTTGATGTGACTCTTGCTGATAGGAGCAGGCTTAAATACAGGGCATTGATTGGACAGAATCTCCTGAAGAAAACAAAATTCCTGGTAAACCCAAGGAAGAAGAAATAAGATCACTGAAAATGATATTTCACTATAGTATTCCTTAAAACAACTAAACATATAAAACAAGTTGTGTTGGATGATAACATGAACGCTGCAATAATAAGTATGGGAAGTGTAAGTTCAAAATGGACTTACGATGCAATGAAAAAATACTTCGATGAAGTGGATCATCTTGATATCAAAAGTATCGAAGTAGATATTTCAAATAAACCTATCATATTATACAAAGGAAAGCCTATAAAACATTATGATTGCATCTTTGCAAAGGGTTCATACAAGTTTGCTATGGCATTAAGAGCATTGACAGACGTAACAAAATCATACAATAAGAGCGTCTATGTACCATATGAGGCTGATTCTTATACAGTTGGGCATGATAAGATATTGACACATCTCAAACTTCTTCATAATCAAGTTCCAACTCCGCTTACGTACATCGCATCAAGTCCTGAAGCAGGAAAACAGATACTTGAGAAGATGAACTATCCGATCATAATGAAGATACCTTCTGGAACACAAGGAAAAGGAGTCATGTTTGCTGACTCATTCGCATCTGCATCATCAATGCTTGATACTCTTACAACACTTAGGCAACCTTTCCTTATCCAGGAGTTTGTTGAGACTGATTCTACTGATCTGCGTGTCTTTGTCGTAGGAAACAAGATAGTAGCTGCGATGAAGAGGATAGGAAAGAAGGATGAGAAGAGGGCAAATATCCATGCTGGAGGCGTAGGGCAAGCAATCATCCCTACTGAAGAGGTCAAGAGGATAGCTTTGAAAACTGCAAAAGCTGTCGGTGCTGAGATCTGCGGTGTGGATATCCTGGACAGCAGACTGAAAGGACCATTAGTCATTGAAGTCAATCTATCACCTGGTCTGCAGGGGATAAAAGCGGCAACAAAAATTGATGTAGCTGATAAGATTGCAGCCTATCTCTCAGATAAGACTAAAGAAGTCCTTGAAGGTTCGCAGAAGAAGAAGTCAAAAGATGTTCTATTTGACATAGATACTGAGAATAACAAGAAGGCATGTATCATAACCAATCTTAGTGCAAGAGGAGCAAAATTGATCCTTCCTGAGATAGCGCATAAGATGTCTGGAATAGACGATGAGACAGAAGTTGAACTATGCGTCGAGAATGGTAGTATCACGATCAAGAGAATCGAGGAGTAATGTTTATATATCCTCACAACCAGAATATTTCTTATGCAAATCAGATCAAGGAAGTCACAAGCTGCTTTTGAGTTCATCACCACATATGGATGGGCCTTGCTTGCAGTGGCAATTGTATTGATTGCTCTTATTTATGTAGGCATATTCAAGCCTGCTGCATTCTTCCCGAGAAGCGTATATTTTGCTCAGGGCATACTTGTTCCTGATTATTCGGTGACTTACTTCGACGCATATGGACTAAATGTTGCAACATTCACATTGCTGATAAGCAATGGGATAGGCAATGATATGAAGGATGTTATCTTGAATATCACAGAATGCAACAATGGAGCAGGTAAGACCACTTCAGGAATATATCTTGCATCAGGAATGACAAAAAAATTCACCGTGACCTGTGAAGGCATAGATCTTGTTGGTGACAGTGATGAGATATCAACTGCTGTCCTCAACTATTATACTGAAATCAAAGGTCAGAAACTCCCATTCTCTTATACTGCAAAGATAATGGCATATACGCAAAGGATGCAGAGCTTCCCAGATAATAACCTAGGAAGACGAGCTTGGGCAATTGAGAATGGGGGATCTTCAATAGATGATGTCTTCAGGTTTGTGCCATGTTCTGGAATACCTGGATGTGAAGGGCAATCTGCTGATGCTCTATTCACAGATGTTTTCGGTGGTTATGTTGACAGCAAGACTGGAAAGGTATGGTCAACAGAAGAGAGTGTGGGTTCATGGGCAGTGAAGCAGAGCGGCGCATGGGATAACTCGCATTGGGAATGGGATTTTGATGATAGCTCATATGAAAGGGTTTCAGATGAAGATGCTTATCTTGCTGATAGGGATGACCTTCCAGGAACTGCTTTTGATTTCTGCGCTGGGATGGATGGTTTCAAGATACCTGGGATAAGTGATTTTGACGGCTTGCTTGACTGTGAACAATGCCTTCCACCATATGGGACTTATCCTACTGCAGGAATACCTTACGGCAAATGGTACTGGACTGATGAACCAAGCGATGAAGAAGGATTTGCAACCTGCATACATTTTGTTGAGGATACACAGATCGATATAGTCGCAAAATGCTCGAAGGATGAAGAACATAGCGTAAGATGCGTGAAAGATAATCCCTAAGAGAATAGCAAAAGATATAAATGGGATAAACTGAATTTTCTTGATAACTATGCGTATGAGCAAGAGATCTCAAGCTATGATGGAATTCCTCATGACTTATGGGTGGGCTCTCCTAGTTGTCCTGCTTGCTATTGCTGGCCTGATCTATTTTGACGTCCTGACCCCTTCGAGTTATTTCTCTGACAGTGTAGATCTTGGAGAAGGTCTTCTGGTGACATCATCCAGCGCAAACTCAACTCATGTAAGAATGGTTGTGAAGAATGGGCTTGGAAGCACATTGACTGATCTTGAGATAAATGTATCAAGTTGTGGCACAAGCACACCTATATCTTTAGGAGCTGATGATACTGCTGATGTCTTGATTGAATGTGAAACTTCAGCAACAGATAGGATCCAGACAGAGACCGTCACTGAATTCAAGACTATAGCCAAAAGCACTAAAGTTCCTCATACTGTCAATGGTATCGCATTTGTAAAAGTCAAGGATGGGAACTTATATGTAAATGATACCTCTGGAGATGCAGAATCTGGAGGAGAAGAAGGAAGTGGAGAGGGAGTTTATGCGGAAGTGCCTTACTCACTCTCGTTTGGTATTGATGAAGAAGAAAGCCTTGCAGGATGTAGCGGTGATTCATGCCCTTCATGGGATGCAACGAATGGATATTACTTTGATTCTGATGATAGTATCTCTCTTGACACCTCTCTACCAAATGATATCGGGACTAATGATTTCACTCTTGCAATGTGGCTTAAGCCTGATACTCAAGTTGATACAACAGCTTACATCCTAGAGCAACACTTAGCATTCCCCTGGACAGGATTGTTCATAGCTATAGAGAATAACCAGAATCTTAGATTCAGGACAAAAGACTGGCCTCACAATGATGTCACTTATGACATTTCATCATATATCAATGACGGTCAGCAGCATCATTTTGCATTCAGCAGGGAAGGACTTGACCTGAAGATATACATCGATGGTACTGAAGTAATATCAGAGACACAGCCTGAGATCGCAAACCTTGATCAGAGCTACGCTGGCCCGCCAACATTAGGTCAGCATTGTGAGGATCAGGCTAATACAAACTATAAAGGCTATCTAAAAGATTTCATAGTATCCACTGATGATTCACTGACTGCACAGCAGATTTCTGACCTTTATGATGCAGGTCCATAGAAGTGTTTAACATGGTTTTGTCAAATAAACTTCCTACAATCATTGCTGAAGTCAAGACGCAAAGCCCTTTCGGTTACGTTTCCAAGAGAAGCTGGGATGAGCTGTTCGATATAGCAGAAAAGGTAGGAGATATCTTAAGCATACATACAGATCCAAGATGGGGCGGTTCCTTTGACCTAATCAAGAAAGCAAGATCAAGAACATCTAAACCCATCCTTGCAAAAGGCATCCATTCGTCAGATGAAGACATAAAGAAAGCAATCGATCATGGTGCAGATTATGTGCTTGTAGTAGGAAGAATCCCTCAGTCAGATATCGATAGATGCCTCATAGAGCCACACAGCCTCAAAGAGCTGGAAAAACTCCCTCCTGGAACAAAAGCAGTCTGGAATTCCCGAGACCTCAGCACTGGTGGGATGAAGGAAGAGACTTTCAGCCAAGCCAGGAAGATGTGGAAAGGATGGCTCTGTCAGGCGAGCAATATAAGATCAATAGAGGATATAAAAGAAGGAGCCGATGCTATCCTTGTAGGCGAGAACCTGGAGAATTTCTCAAAAGATTTTTCATGATTTTCTCGTCAATAAATGATGATTTTCTGTAAGCGAAATGTTTATAAATGAACTAGGGTTCAATATTGATAGAAGATGGACAATTTTCTCGTCGAGAAATTGACAAAAAAAGATTTCCAATAAAACTTATCAAAGAAGAGAATAATAATATGTCAGAACAAGAAAACGTAAGCGATGCAGCTGAAGCTGCCAAAACAGAGAAGAAACCAGAACAGAAGCAGACTAATGAATATTCTGCAAAGAGCATCCAGTCATTGGAGGGCCTTGAAGCTGTAAGGATGAGACCTGCTATGTATATAGGCAGCACAAGCATAAGAGGCCTGCATCATCTTGTCTATGAAGTTGTTGATAACAGCATAGATGAGGCACTCGCTGGCCATTGCACTGAGATAGGAGTAAAGATAATCGAGAATGATCTTATAGAGGTATCTGATAACGGAAGAGGTATTCCTGTCGATATCCATCCAAAATATAATGTGTCTGCTCTTCAAGTAGTACTAACAAAGCTTCATGCTGGTGGAAAGTTCGATAAGAATTCTTACAAAGTATCTGGCGGACTTCATGGTGTTGGTGTAAGCTGTGTAAATGCATTATCATCT
The DNA here is from genome assembly GCA_020637495.1 of Candidatus Woesearchaeota archaeon. GTDB lineage: Archaea > Nanobdellota > Nanobdellia > Woesearchaeales > JACJVV01 > JACJVV01. Next base: position 209,930 of record JACJVV010000002.1, on the reverse strand, counting down.
TTCCTTACTGTTCAAGTCAAGCGCGATGGAAAGATCTACATGCAAAAGTATGAGAAAGGTATCCCACTTGCAGAAGTTGATGTGATAGGTGATGCTGAGAATACAGGTACCATAGTCCTGTTCAAGCCTGATGCAACTATTTTTGAGACTACAACTTTTGAATATGACATATTGGCTAATAGATTACGTGAACTAGCATTCCTGAATAGAGGAATAAGGATAGTTCTGACTGATGAGCGAGTTGATAAGAAACAGGAATTCTTCTACGAAGGAGGAATAGTATCATTCGTCCAATACATAAACAAAAACAAGACGCCTTTGCATGAGATATTATTCTTCGAGAAAGAGAAGAATGATATCATAGTTGAAGTCGCTCTACAATACAATGACAGCTATAATGAGAATGTATATTCATATGTAAACAATATCAACACGATCGAAGGTGGAACACATCTTTCAGGATTCAAGACTGCTTTGACAAGGGCTTTGAACAATTACTCAGAAAAGAATACCAAAGAGAAGCTTAAACTCTCATCAGAAGATGTCCGTGAGGGATTGAGTGGAGTAATCAGCGTTAAAGTCCCTAACCCACAGTTCGAAGGTCAAACTAAAACAAAGCTAGGCAATAGTGATGTAAAGGGGATAGTTGATTCTGTAGTCTTCGAGAAGCTCAGCGAGTATCTTGAAGAGAATCCTACTGAAGCAAGATCAATAATCGAAAAAGCTGTAACTGCTGCAAAAGCAAGAGACGCAGCTAGAAAGGCACGTGACCTGACCAGAAGGAAAGGACTCCTTGGAGGAGCTGGACTTCCTGGAAAGCTTGCTGACTGCAGTTCAAGGGATGCTACCAAGACAGAGATATTCATAGTAGAAGGAGATTCTGCAGGTGGTTCTGCTAAACAGGGAAGAGACAGGAATTACCAGGCAATATTGCCATTAAGAGGTAAGATCCTAAATGTCGAGAAAGCTAGGCTTTCTAAGATATTATCATCTGAACAGATCACTGTATTGATATCTGCACTTGGCTGCGGTATAGGAGATGAATTCAATATTGAAAGATTGAGATATCATAAAGTGATTATCATGACAGACGCTGATGTTGATGGAGCGCATATCAGGACATTATTGCTAACATTCTTCTATAGATACATGAGAGAGCTCATAGACAAAGGGCATATCTACATTGCACAACCTCCTCTCTACAGGCTCAAGAAGGGGAAGACTGAGATCTATGTTTATGATGAGAAGGAGAAGGATGCGAACCTAAAAGAGCTTGGTGACGATGTATATATACAAAGGTACAAAGGCCTTGGTGAAATGAATGCTGAGCAACTTTGGGACACTACAATGGATGTAAAGACAAGAAAGCTGGTCAAGATCAAGGTTGAGGATGCAGTCGCTGCTGATGAGCTCTTCACTATACTTATGGGTGATCAGGTAGAGCCGCGAAGAAAGTTCATCGAGGATCATGCTGGTGAAGTGACTGAGCTTGATGTTTAATAATAGTAATATCTCAATACCTTAGGTTTAAATCTTTCAACTTAAGCACAGCTTCTCTTGTCTCCTGCTCTGTCCTTGTCCTTAAGAACATATCAGAATATACTGACAAGTCCTCTGGAGAGATGTCTTTCACCCAGGAGAGGTCATAAGAATTTGCTGATCCTTCTCCATAACTATATCTTCCCAAATCTATCGGTCTTTTAGTCGCTTCTGTAAGCTTGATGTTTGATTTCTCTATCCTATAGCCAAGCTCTCTTGGTGCTGTTGTATATGTCTTAAATGCTTCTTTCCTGTCGATTGGATCATCGTTTGCATATTTCCTTATCTGTGTCTCTGTTGTCATCACTTCAATGCGTTCAAATCCTGCTTCTGATGCAAAATATTCCAATGCTTTTAGCATCACTTTTGCATAATCTTTGTATTCCTGCCTGAACCATTCAGGAATGTCATCTCCCCTTGAATAAATCTCTGATGAGATCTCTGCGACCTTCATAGAGCATCCATCAAAATAGCAGCGTGCAAAAGCTACAGAGTTCTTGTATTTGCTGTTGGTCATAATATTCTCTTCAACCAACCTGTTCATAGTTACATCATCTGGATAGAATACTACAAGAAATGTGTTATCTGACCTGAAATCAAGGATATTTGAGCCTGTGTAATGGTTTGCCACAAATCCCTTGAAGATACCTTTTACTTTCTCATCAATACCATACTCTTCTGCATCATTCTGCCTTGCCTGTGACATAATATACATATCAAGATTCTCCAATGCTGATTCTTTTGCAATTGCTACCTCATTGCCGAAGATACTTATCATATCATTCTTTGAAATCCCTGAAGAATCGATGATTGATGCTAAAGTGATATCACAATCTGATCTCTCAATCATCCCCCGGATATTATGAATACATGAATCCACTTTTTGCTTATCCTCTAGAGAATAGAAAGGCATCCTTGCAACATATCCTAATATCTTATTCGCTATGCCAAAATCAAGATGAGAACCATATAAGTGCATTGCAGTTGTGTGCAATCTCCCCGGTATACTCTCAATTGCTTTCACTAAAGACATTTCTTTACTTTTGGCACCTGAATAATTTGTATCAATGTATGTGAAGCGTGTGACAAAATCCTCCAATGCATCTGGATGTATATCTGCCATCATTGCAGCCCTCATTGCCTTGATGAACCTGTGTTTTGAATGCTTCCTGGCCTTCGCAAAAGTATAGATATCTTCAAGCAGAGCATCTTTCATCTTCCTTATCCGAAGTATGAATCTTGTATCTTCCTCAGAAAGATGGAATGCTCTTGCAACCTGTAAGATATTCTCTGGATCCTGCTTGCTTGCAATCGCAAAGTCAATTCCTTCAGGATAGAATGCATATGAAGCAGCTATAAGCTTGATCGTCTGTGGATCAGCAGAATTCAGATGCTGATTTGATCCAAGCTCATTCAGCTTTAATTGTGCAGCTTCATCTATCCCATAGTCTAAGAATGCATCTCGTTCCTTCTCTACCATTGATCTTACTATCTCTTCTATATCGCTCTCTCCTTTCTCGCTGTTGATCATACTCAGAAGGTTCCTGATCTTTTTTGAACGTGTCTTTGCTGTGAAGATGCCTTTTTTCGAATCGAAATCCAGAACTTCAAACAGATCATCTTTCTCGTAATGACCAGATAAGAATTTCATGTTCTTGAACTTGTTTATTGGAACATCTTTTGCAAGAAATTTATCGATCTCAGGAAGATTCCATGTATATAATGAGCATATCCTCCAGAATTCTGATTGCTCGAGATTGTTCCTCTCAGCATATGGCATACCCTCTTTTGTCGAGAGAAGGAATGCTGCATCAAGATAGTTCTCAGGCATTATCCTATGTTCAACCAGATATGGTATCACTCTCTCTGCATCATGACCAAGACCTATGCATGATAGCATAATATCTGGTTCAAGTCCATGCTGTTCGCAGCTTTCAATCATATCACTAATCTCTTCTGGCATAATATTCCTCTACATGCGGATTCTTGATCCTTGTATAATCCCTTAGTATCCTTATTTCATCGCCTTCTCTCTCGAAATCAGGCCGCTCCCCTTTCACATATGATTCGGCTAACCGATTGAATCTTGAGAATGTTGTATGTATCAGCGTATGCGGCTTCATCTTAGCTTCCCCCAATATTATTGCCATATACAATGCATAGCATTCAGTGAAATCCAGGGGATTGAATTCCATTGATGCCAATATTGTGGCTTTTGTGTCATATACATCCTTCGCGAATATCTTCTGTTTACTTGACGTCATTCCTGAATAAAGCTCTACCACCTCGTTGCACGGCAGAAGATTATCCCTGACTATTGCACAGCATTCATCCAGTCTATCAAGGCATTTATTTTTATGTAGATTGCTGTGGTCCTCGCCTGGCTTGAAGAGGCCTAGATCAAATCCACTCTCCTGTGCAGTTAAATATATCTTCTTGAACTCTCCATATAGCTGGATAAATCTCTCTGGAGATGGTCTATTGTGATAACCAAAAAGCCCGCTTGAAATCGAACCGAAGAAATCAAGAACATTCAACGAATCATTTAGCGGGACTTCGGCAAGGACGCTCTCGACTGCAATTAACCTATCAGATAATCTCAGCTCATGATGCATAACATTAGTTCCATAATCAAGTAATGTCTTTAGCGGTATTCCTTTTGCTGTCATTCTTCTAAGGTGATCTGAGAACTCAACCATATCATTATAGAAATCTTCAAAAGAAATATATTTGCAACTGGCATTCCCTATCACTTCTGAAATGAATTCTCTCCTGCTAAGCATGTCATCAAGCGAAGAAGCAAGATCAGTAGCCTTGCGTAGATTATTGATGAAGCTTGTCACATCATCAGACACTGAAAGTATAGTACGTGTCCTAGATTCAAATGAATCATTTCCATGCCATTTTGATGCTCCCCAATCATATCTACGGATATATCTTGATAATGCCTTCACCCTAGGCAAGTTGCTCTTTACATCTTCAAAATCCTTGAATCTGACAGCCAGATGCTTCAACAAGCCGTAGAAATCTATTCCTTCGGGTGTTGTCTTATAGTATTCATCTTCAGCATCTGGTTTTTTTGTCCTGAAGGATCTTTCAATTGCTATAGCCATCTCTCCTAGCTCTCTGAACTGCTTTTTTCCTCTGGTAAGCCTAGATAACGGCATAACCATCTTCTCGAGCATAGCTTTGCTGTAGATATCATGTTCAATGCATTGTCCTATGAGCCTTGTATACCCTATGACCAATGTAGGCGAACGTAGTGGATGATCCTTATTCATGAAGTTTCCTGATGAGAAGATATGCGAGATATGTTCTTTCATCTCATCAGATGCGATAGTATCCATATGATCTAGCTCGAGCAGCAATTCTTCAAGCTGCTTATGTCTTTTCAGTATATGACCAACTTTCCCGATTATGCTTGCATACTCACTGAAAGCTTTACTATGCTTAGAATAGCTTGCTGTTTGATCATATCGTGACTCAATCTTTTTCCCAAAATCTGTTATTATCCTCAATGACAATGCTACATCATCAAAAGTCTTATGCAAGCCTGTCAAATTTTTTAAAGTATCAAATATAGTGTAATAGTTGAAGGCATGCCTGAAAGCATCAGGATGACGTCTCTTGTCAGACCTGAATGAGGGCCTTTTCATGGCTATATCCATCATGTCATACTGATAAAGCAATATAGGAAGCTTGGTTGCAGCCTCAATAAGTTCTTCAGGCGATCTTATTGCTTCTGAGACTTTTCCAAGAAAATCATGCAATATCATCTCTCTGCTCTCTCCTGCATGTTTAATCAATCTTGCCGCTTCAATCACAGATCCAGCATAAGCGGCCATCCCATCCTTTGCAAGATGCTTATAATGGTTCAGAAAATCATGGAATTTACTGAACTCTGCAGGTGATTCCTCAATCATCCATGATGTGGTTGCATCGATGTAACCAATCATGTCGTCAAAATCTTTGAAATGGTCTGATACCTTGAATCTGCTGGTCTGCGATACAGCTCTCTCTGATGCACGGATGTTATAATTCAGCATCTTCTTAGCAAGAAGCCTAAACTGTTCGGAGCTATCAACATACTTGATCATATCAACCATATCAGAAGTGCTGTACTCGTCAAACATTCCCCTTGTGAATAATGAAGCACCTACTGCATTGCCTACTTTCTGAAGTCCGCATAGGTAATCAACATCTGGAAGAAACTTAGGATGCATGTCAATAAGGAATGCAGGAATGCTTGACAACTGAAGCTTCACATATAACTTCACTTGCTCTTCAAGAGGCAATTTCTGCAATTCTTTGCTGTGAAACCCTAGTAATCCAGATGCTCCTTTAGTCATATTGAATCATATTGAGAAGACTGAATTTCCATTTATAAATGTTTGTACTTGTAATCACTAGCTAGTGGCTAAGCAATGCAATATAACTTTTTACATCCCCATAGGTAACATTTATAAACAGATTGAGATTCGATTACAGATATGGCAAGCAAAGCTAAATCAAAGGCAAAATCTGCTGATATGAAAGTAAGGAAGAAGAAGTGGGTAGATATTGTTAGCCCAGCATTTGGAGATAAATCTATCGGGCAGACTCATGTATTCGAAACAGAGAATGCACTGAACAAGACACTCAAGATCAATCTTATGAGCCTAGCAGGCGATCCTCGAAAGCAATCTATAGATATACATTTCAAGACTGATAAGCAGAAAGGAGATACAGCTGTTGAAGCTACAGCTACTGGCTATGTAATGCAGCAACCAAACCTGAAGAAGCTAGTTAGGAGAGGAAAGACAAAGATACAGGATTCATTCAAATGCATGACTTCTGATAATATGCCTATAATAGTAAAGATATTTGCTATTACAAGAAAAAATGTTAACAATTCAATATCAGCCTCAATAAGATCAAGCATCAAGATGAAGCTGGTCAATAGGATAGCAAAAAGCAAATTCGAGTCATTGCTCAGAGAGATCATCGAGGGCAAGATACAAAAGGACTTGAAGACAGAAGTAAGCAAGATATATCCTATGAGGATCCTTGAATTCAACTGCGTCAAGCTTATGAATGTCAAGAAAGGTAAATTCGAGACTCCTGGTGAGGAAAAGCCTCTTAAGAAGGAAGAGGAAGAAGAAGATCCTGAAGACGAGGAAGTCGTAGAAGAACCAAAAGAAGAATAAATTATTCTCCTATTTTTCTATTTATATCAATCATTAACTTTAAATAGTAGTTCTTTGTAGATTTGCATATGGCAGCTAAAAAAACAATCACTACAAAGGCTAAAGTCAAGAAGACACGCACGCCAAAATCAAGATTGAAGAAAAACTTGAAATTCTTAAAGAAGAATGTTGAGAGCAAAGTAAAGAGTGAGCTCCATAAGGGATTAAAACTCCTAAATAGCATAGACAACAAGATAGTCTCGGTGCTAGGATCACATATTTCTCCACCTTCAAGCAAGGAATATAAGCATTGCATGAAACTTGCAGAAGAATTAGGTAAAAGAGGATACGGCATAGTCACTGGCGGTGGGCCAGGAGTTATGGATGCTGCAAATCGAGGGGCAAAGAAAGTAGGTGCTCCCTCTGTGGGAATAAAAGCAGGGATGATAAAGAATGAGAAAGTCAATAGCACCAACTTCAGCCATGTAGATTCATTCGATTTCCTGTTTGTCAGAAGATTCCTTTTAGCAATAAAGAGTGAAGCCTTAATATTCTATCCTGGAGGATTTGGCACACTTAATGAGCTGTATGAGTACATAGTGCTTATCGAGACAGGAATGGTAGATGAAGTCCCTTTAGTATTGGTAGACTCAAAGTTCTGGAATGGCATGATAGATTGGCTTGAGGAGAGTCCACTAAAGAGGCATCTTATCACACATATGAAGAAAGATATGAAACTTCTTACAGTAGCTGACAAAGTTGAAGATATTGTCAAAGCAATAGATGGATAGTGGATGATGTTATTCACTATTTAGAGATGCATGAGAAATCATATCTCTACATTCTTATTTAGGATTCCAGAGACTAGATCAATTACATATCCCAAATCTTGATCATCTAATAGTATTATGTCGAACTCTTTCTTGAACAATGGCAAAAATTCATCTACATTCTCATTAAGGAATCCTATCTTGATCACATTTGAATGCTCAAGCCCATCAGCCATATTGCAGTCTCCTAGATTATCACCTAGCAATATTACATTCTTCCTGTGCTCAACTTCCTTAAAATAATCAGTGTCTCGTATGCCATATTCATTCTTGTTGAAGGTATGAATGACTTTTGATTGGTACCCTATGACTTCTCCAGCATCATTGAATCTGTAGAAGTTTGAGATCACATGCAAGTTTTTAGTCAACTTTCTTTCTGCCTTCAGAAATTCCATAATCACATCACCTAAACCTGCCGATAATATAAGGAGAGGTATATCCTCCTCCTCCATAAGTGACATCAATTCCATCAACATCCCTCTAGGATGCAATTCGCCTTTAGTGGCTATCTCCTGCAGAATGCTTCTTTTCATCCCATACTTTATCATGAGATCAAGGTGCTTCTCCCACCATTCCTGCATGCATCTGTTCTTCTCTTCCTGACTTACTTCAGGAGAGATCTCAATAGGGTAATAGTAATCGAATAATTCATAAGACTGTTTAACGTATTCTGGATCAAGGTATCCCCTACCACGTATCTGTGCAAATGAAGAATGTGTCTTCTGCCCATCATGGAATGCCTTTGTAAGCGTCTGGTCAAAGTCAGAGACTATATGCAGATTTTCCTTTCCATCCTCTCTTATAGATTGTATCTTCTCACTAAGTTTCTTTTTGTCTACTATTATTATATTCTCCATCCTAATTAGCCATATCAAATAATTTAAAAATATTATTAACAAGAATGAATCAATCAATCCTCTTTTCTTCCTTTGTCTTCTTCTCTGAAACAGGCATATCAGAATCTTCATCGACATCAGCATATTCACTGTACTTATCCAATGCATCCTTGAGAAGCTTTTTCTTTTTCAGATTGCTGATATCGTTGATGTCCATATGATATTAGAATAACTGAATCTATAAATAATTTATCCATAAACAAGGTCAATCAATTCAATATACATAGCAAGGCTCCATGCCTGGCTTAAGCACCCTACTCCATCCTGTGATTTTGCAGGAGATACCTCAGCAATGCTCCCAATCACACCATTCTCAAGGCAATCTTTTGTAGTTGATTCTATGATCTTATCAATCTTTGGCATATACTTCTTCTTGTCAACTTTGTACATTGCCATTGCAGCCATACAGTTCAGGAAATACCATGAATCACCACGATGATAGCTCTTGTTGTCCTCACCGGTATACTCGTCGACAAATCTTGGATCACCCTGATCAAGAGTAGATAATCCGCCCCATTTGAGCCACAGAGCTTTAAGTGATGTATCAAATGCCTGCTCCCATTCTTCTTTTGTGAACATATCAGGGAAAACATAGTGAGCTATGAATATGTTCGGCCTTATCCTGCCTGTAGGTTTCATATCCTCATCTAGATGGTCATAGATTATCTTATCATCCTCTGAATAGAATAATCTCCTGACTGCTTTCTTGAGATCCTGCAGCTGCTCATGATATTTCTCATCTCCTGTAAGCATATGCATCAGATCAAGCATGCGCAGAGCAAGCGCCTGAATCTCTATGCAATAACCTTTCCTGCCATCATCCTCATAACTTGTATCCATCCAGGTCTCATTCATATCCGAGAATACCAACTCATTCTTATGATGATATTTCTGAAGGAAGAATATCATCTTCTCAAAGAATAATGCATACTTATGCTTATCCCCGCTCTTGAACATATCAGGATTGCTCTTTATCAGCTGCTGTAGCCTCATAGCAAGCCAGCCTGCTCCATCTGCACTCTTCAGACCTTTATCAGGCAATATCGCTGGAAGCCTTCCACAATAATTATTGTGCTTGAAATATTTTGAGATCAGTCCTTTAGCAAACTCAGGATCAAACTTTATGTAAGGAACCATGCTTATCAGCTCATCCCTGCTCCATACCTGACAGAACCATGGATAACCTGCATAGATGCCATTATCATTCACTAATCTTGACAAGGATAATTGGGCATGCTTATATGCTGATGATATGTCTTCTGTTGCCATCACTATATCAATCTTCATCCCTGAACGCTTGTCAAGCCTATGGATCACATCATAATGCCTATAGAGGTGCTTCGCATCATATATGGCCTCATTCTTGTCTGTGGAAAATGCAATAGTGAAGTGAGAAGAATATAGTTTCAGCGCTTCAAATATATACCTGACATTCTGGCTATGCCTGTACTCGTCATAGCTATAATCACGCTCTACAAACCTTGCGATCTTATCAAAATTCTTATGACGGGACTTTATTGCAGCATAGACTGTATATTCCTCCTGACCTCTCTTGTGGAATGTAAGCAATATGCAACCCCTAACTTCTGAGATCTCATAATGACGGCCCCATTCATCCCAATCATCATGCTTCTTGATATCAAAATTCAGGAGAATCTCTGTTGGATGGGAATAGCGGAAAGCTATTGCATTCTTCTGCCTTGATAGATATATCGACTCAAGCATACCCTCTCTCTGATTAAGGATACCTGTATAAGAGTCATTGGATACTCTCAGCTTTTGAGGGGTCACCGCAGATTCCAGGCATTTGAATATTGTGCCTTTCACATTGAAGTGCAGACCACAGAACTTAGAGTATGGAACCTCAGACCAGAAGTAGAAACTTCCTAGATCATTGCTGATTACATAACTATCTGGTACTTTAATATGATACACCCCTTTTTGTCACTTATTGGTTTGTGGGTTTTTAAATGTTGTGTTTAGAGTAAGTATTATTGTTTATTCAAGAATAATATTTAGAAAAAGAACAAATATTCCAAACTCTCATTTAATAAAAAAACACCCTATACGCATTCGGTGTCCATTGCACTCGCGTGGCTATTATCCTTTTTTGTGAATGATAATTTTCTAAAAATTTAAAAAATAAAATAATAATAATAATAATAATAATACTATCTACCATACATCTTTAGTATGTTTGCTATCAGATTTGATGCTGAATACTCATCTCCAGATAGATGTGATTCAGGATGGAACTGGAATCCTAGCATATCATATTGCTTGTGCTTCACTGCCATGACATATCCTCTGCCATTGCTTGCAAGCATCTCCAAGGAATCAGGCAGTTCATCCATATGTATTCCAAGAGAGTTATACCTTGCAAAATTAGCAGGCGATCTATACATTGCAGAGATGTCGCCTAATGACGCACTCATCACAAACGGTGGCTTCTCCAGATAGATTATGTGCTCAGATTCACCATGTAGGATCTCACTCTCTATCAATGGCTTAATTCTGCCGCTTTCTGATGCAACAATAGCTTGGAAACCAAGACATATTCCAACGATAGGTTTCCTTGCCTTGAATTCACGTATAACATCAAGATAATTCCCTGCATCTTCTGGTGCACTATGTCCTGGCCCTAGAAGAATCATGTCTGGGTCAGATTCTGCTATACGAGAGATATCGCAATCGCTCTTAAGCATAATAATATCCGCTCCTGCATTCTGAAATCTATTTGCAATAAGATTTGCAAATGAGTCATAATGGTCGATGTAAATTACTTTTGTACGAACACTAGTCTCTTCATCCATTCAAATCACCTCCAAGCTCTCACTCATCTTGCTCATCTTGAGCTGCGTCTCCTCATATTCTTTCTCAGGTATTGAATCTTTGACAACACCTGCACCAGCCTGCACACGTGATCTGCCACCAATCTCATGTATCGATCGGATTATGATTGCTGTGTTCATGTCTCCGTTGAAAGCTAGATAACCTGCTGCTCCACCATAATATCCCCTACGATGAGGCTCCAACTCTTCGATAGCTTTCATTGCTTCACGCTTTGGCGCTCCCGATAATGTTCCTGCTGGTATCGTCGTTAGAAGAGCATCTATTGCATCAAAATCTTCTCTCAATATGCCTTCTATTCCGCTTGCAAGATGCATGAGATTCGGGTAGAACTCCAATGTCCTGGTATCTGTCAGTCGGACAGTATCAGGGTTGCTAAGCCTGCATATCTCACTCAATGCAAGGTCTACAAGCATGCTATGCTCTGCCAATTCCTTCTTGTCTGTCATCAGTTCTGCACGCAGATTCGCATCCTTAAGAGCTTGACCTGTAAGCCTTCTCGTGCCTGCCAATGGACGTATCTTTACTTTCCTGTCCTCAACCACAACATGGTATTCAGGTGAAGATCCGTATAACGTCCCATCTGGTCCAAGATCAAAATAGAAAAGATAAGGTGAAGGATTCGCTCTCCTCAGATATCCATAAGTGTCTATAGGATCAGTCTTGGTCGCTATATCCATAGATCTTGAGATGACGCACTGCATAAATCTCCCGTTCATAATATCATCTTTTATCGTTTGTATACTCCTTATGAAATCGTCTTTGCGGAAATTGTCCCTGCTTACCAGATCAAATGATGGCTCAGGTCTTGCATATGCAAATTGATCTTTTTTCCCTGGCACATCGATGCTATGGTGCATTGCTGAATTCCTAATCTCATCAAAGACAAATACATCAGTAGGTAGGAAAAGCGTATAATCGTCTCCTTCCTCGCCAGCATGCTTATGTCCTATATCCTCAAACTGCCTTACAAAGTCATAGGCAAATGCACCATATAACCCAAGATGCTTGCTATCACATCTGTACTTATCCATAAATGTCCTGACTACAGATGCTTGGCTGATTGCATGGACCCTTTGCTCTTCTGTCATATTATGCCTATCTTCATACCTTATCTTTCCATCCATGACATAGCCTTTGTTCATCAGGAATTCTGCATATGGGAAATCGTCTTGACTTAGATCTTTCATCAGGCCAATGCCTTGTTCATTGAGAGCTTCAATCCTGAAGTATCCATCTTTCCCAGATATCTTCAATGCTAAATTTGTAGCTACAATGCTCTGTTTTCCATAAGCCAAGTTCTTTGTCTTTGATTCCATGAGCAATGATTGATTCCTTCTTGATATGTCCTTGTAATGCTCAAATGCACAACCATATTCAAATGGTCTGCTGACTATCTCGTATCTCATTTTGCTTCCTCCAAAGCCGCAGCTATATCGATCCCTATTTTGTATTTACTGCATGCCTTTGCAGAGCTCATACTACATGGCCTAACAACTAGATCATATGGAAAGTCAACCTTCTTCCCAAATTCAGCATCTTTCCCATCTATTAGACATTTGTAATGATCAAACTCATCCATTAGACCATCTCCTGGTCTTGGTGCCATCATGTACTGATTCTCTGCAAATGGACATTTCCCTACTTCTTCCTCGAGACTTGCGTCTACTTGATTATCTTGATCTGTCATTTTATTTTCCTCCAGTTAAATCTTATTTCTGTTTATCGTTTGTAAAGTTTAGAACTAGCTCTGACGCCAATAACCTGAGGAAACTTTTGACATGAATACAACTAAAAACGAATCGGTCGTCAATAAAAGTTTGAGAATAGTACTAACTAAGAAGACTAAATTACGCACTCCACGCATAATCAACTCTGTTCATAGGGATAAGAATAGATATGTAGTATAAATAGTTTTGGATTATTTCTTTAGTTGCTCTTAATTTATATCTTTTAGAAATAAAATGTCCAAGACGCGATTTTTATGGACACCGGAATTGAAAATCTATAGATTTTCAGTCCGAAAATTTAGATAAATTTTCGATATCGCGCACCAAGAATGTTTTTTCTGAATGTCATTTATTCTAATCTAAGATAATTTTAACTAAATTTACCATAATGCTTGAAGACATCCTTACCAGTCCAAGGTTTTAATTGGGATCTCTTGAAGCCTAATAGTTTTGCATATTTGAATATTAGCTTCTCTTCTGATTCTATCTCCAAAAAATAGGGTATGCTGCTGAATTTATCTATCTCAAAAGTCACAACCTTCTTTGCATCCTTTAGCTTATATGTAATGCGTGTTTTCTTTATACGCCTCTTCATCTTGAATCCTAGTGCCTTGAATTCTCTTAAAGCTTCGTCAAAATCATCCAGATAGGTCTCTTCCTCTTTGACTCTTTTAACTATAGTCCTGCTAATGTTCTCCTTGTAAGTAAGCTGCACTTTATCCCCTAGTTTTCTTAATCGGAGTGTCTTTCCCTTTCCCAATGAACCATCATCAAAATATACAGCATCAACTTTGCCTTCAAATACTTTCTCTGCACCTAGTTCAAGCAGCTTTCTCTCTATCTTCTTCTTATCTATATCAAGAATCTTGACTTCAACCTCTTCCATATAGCATCAATATCTCACCTGTTTTTAAGCTTTTGGTACGAGGTTTTAAATAAGCTGGAGTAACTTCGTAAGCATGGGAAGAAACGAGGATCCAAGCAAAATCATGATAACAGAATTCGGTGCTGCTAGAAGTGTAGGCGGCTCAAAACTTCTCATTGAAGCAGGACTTGACAATGTCCTTGTCGATATAGGCATGGCATTTGACAGGATAAAAGATAGTGCCAGGCTTCCATTCAATTCTGAGTCATTAGATGCTATTGTCTTGACACATGCGCATCTTGACCATGTAGGATTATTACGGAAGCCATTAAATTCAGGTTTCAAAGGAGGGATATTCTGCACTCCTGAGACTGCTATACTCACAGAACAGCAATTACGAAGAAGATTCATTTTTGAATCTGAGGATTGTGCAAAAGGTTTTGATTATGAGAAGACTTTTGAGATAAGCCGTAATGTTGATGGCACATTCTTCTATGCAGGTCATATCCCTGGTTCTGCACTAACCCTATTTGAGGTCAAGGCACAGCATAGGAAAAGGATAAGACTGCTGGCAGCATATGACATGGGAAGAAGTGATTATTCTGATGCAGGACTAGCAATACTGAACTCGCCTTATTCAGATTTTTCAAACATCGACTACGTCATTGTTGAAGCGACTTATGGAAACAACAATCACACTCCTCTGCAGAAGAGCATGAAAGTGCTTGAGGATTCAATCAATGACACATATAAGAAAAAAGGGAAGATGGTTGTACCTGCATTCAGCATAATGGGCACGCATAAGTTCTGCAATTTCTTATATCATCTAAACAAAGCAGGTAGGATACCAAACGATATGAGATTCTATCTCAGCACACCTTCATCCGAGTCTGTAACCAGAGTGATGCTGAAATATAAGCATCATCTTCATCCTCAGTTCCAAAAGCTTCTTGCTGACAGGAATGACAATCCTCTCTACAATCCTCACCTCTTCCGTCATAAGGACCTTAACAAGACATTGAATTTCCTCAGAGAGGAAGGACCATATGGTGTTGTCGCAAGTTCAGCAATGTGCAACATAGGCAGGATTGTTCCAATACTTGAGAATACTATTGAAGACGAGAAGAATCTTGTCTTCCTTACGAATTATGTTGCAGAAGGCACAAGAGGCCATGCAATTAGGTATAGCAATAAAGGAGCAAATATATCGTTCGAAGATGGATACAAGACACTTCTTGCTGATGTCGTCAAGGGGCATGGATTCAGTTGCCACACAGACATCCAGGAAACCATGGAATTTCTCGAGAAGATCGACCCCCATAGAGGATTGAAAGGCATATTCATCAAGCACGGGACAAGCAAAAACTGTGACGCTGCACGAAGACACATCATCGAGAATTTGGGTTATGCTCCTGAAAAAGTTATCGTCATGGAAAGAAAACAAGCATATGAACTTTAATCATGACGTGATAGAGATTACCTTATCAAGCAACTGCGGGAACTTAGTGTAACCAGATTTCTCATTGAAATGACCTGCATCCTTTATCAGAATGACTTTTGTCTTAAGGGCTTTAGCAAGATTCTCTCCAAACTCCAAAGGTACATATGGATCATTGTCAGAATGGAATATTATTATCTTCTTGCAGTTCGCTTTTATCCTCTTCCAATCAAAGTCCTTGATGAATGATTCATTAATCTCGTCGAAAGCCTGCAAATCTATCAATGTCGAGAAACCTGCGACAGAGATCATTGCCTTTGCCTTATTCTTCTCAAGGAGATTTAGAAGGAATGTCGCTCCAAGACTATGCCCTATTACTATTGCCTCCTTGTCAAGCTTATCTTCATAATTCTTGAATATGTCAAGCCAGTTCTCAAGCTTCTGGTCTTCTGGAGTAGGGAACCTCGGTGCTATCACTTCGTGACCAAGCTTCTCCAGCTCTTCTCTTAACCACATGAACCAGTTCTCAGCAGGGTTGCCATATGCTCCATGTATAAGGAAGATTACTGTCATTATAGACGCTGATAGGAAGATCGCTTATAAATATTGTGCTAAGATCTGTTTTTTAGGAACTGCATAATAGCATAATTCCAGCCTTCAGGCCCTATTTTATTTATGTGCTTTACATGCTTAGGAGCTTTGATGCATTTTTTGTCTGGTCTTTGAACTAGAAAACCTGATTTTACCTTCCTAAGCATAGGCAGATCATTGTATGAATCCCCTAATCCAATGCTGTGAATTCTCCCATATTCTTTTCTGAAAAGATGAAGCAAGAGTTCAGTTGCTTTTCCCTTATCGCTTCCTTTTGTGATGCCGACTGCTCTTCCACCTATGTTTGGTGTGAAACCTAGTTCTTTAGTTGCCTTCTTGAATGCTGCAATTTTCTTGTTGTCCATGTTTGGAATAAGAAAACCATCGGAATGATTCTTTTTTAGAGAGAGTTTCGCTTGAACTATTGGGAGATTAATAAGTTTATGTATCTCTTTTGGTGTATGTTCAGAGAATATCTTTGCATGGAAATTAAGCTTTTTTTGAATTCTCTTTAAAGCTGCCAATGTTTCTTTGTGCCTAACATTCAATTCAACTGCAGTATATCCTTTATAGGGAATTATGGAACTTGGTTTTAGTTTCTTTGGGAATTTAAGTTTTGTCAGATTAAATGAGAAATAATCCTTTGGTATGTATATTGCTGCTCCATTCTCAGCAATAAAAGGATCATGGATATCAAGATTCTTTTGATAATATCTGATCTCTTGGAAAGTTTTGGAAGTGCAGAAACATACTGGTATGTCTTGCTTTTTAGCTTTCCTGTATGCTGGCAACGATTTACTGAATGAATAATTATGATGATCAAGAAAACATCCGTCCATATCTGTAATGATTATAGTTTTCATAGTAATGATAATTTTTATAAGCATCATATAAAAATATTATGGGATGAAAGCATCAGATGTTGAGAAAGAGCTTAAGTCATATGCAGATCCTACAAAAGCAAAACTGCTGCAAGGCTTCTTCAAGACAGGGAAAGGAGAGTATGGAGAAGGAGATGTCTTTCTTGGCCTTACTGTTCCTCAATCACGTTCAGTTGCTAAGAAGTTCAAGGATCTGCCTTTATCTGAGATCACAGAAATATTGCAGTCAAAGTATCATGAAGTGAGATTGGTTGCCGTGCTATTGCTTGTACATTTGTATCAGACTGGAGATTCTGCTATGAAGAAGAAGGTCTATGATTTCTATATCAAGAACGCTAAGAAGATGAACAATTGGGATTTTGTCGACTTAAGTGCGCATAAGATAGTTGGAGATTATCTTCTTGACAAGGATAAGAAAATATTGTATAAGCTTGTTAAATCATCTAATTTATGGGAGAGACGTATATCCATAATATCTACAATGCATTTTATCAGCAAAAACAAGTATGACGATTCGATACACATCTCTGAGATTCTGCTTGAAGATAAACATGACCTTATCCATAAGGCAGTTGGCTGGACCTTAAGGGAAGTTGGAAAGAAAGATGTCAAGGTTCTTGAAAAGTTCTTGGATAAATATTCTAAAAGAATGCCAAGAACAATGCTGCGATATTCTATAGAGAAATTTTCTGAGAAGAAACGAAAACATTATATGAAAAGATAGGCATTTCTCTATGCAAATACTTAAATAGTTTAGATTAATCTTCTTCAATATGGTAGAACCGCAGAAAAGACCATTGCAGATACGTGTACAGCCTAAGAATAAGATAGTACTGCCAAAAAGGCCTGGAGCTGCAGAACCAGAAGAACCCGCAGTTGAGCCTGGAAAAGGCTGGGAATTCTATAATGAAGAAGGTATCAGATATTTCAAGGAAGGTAAATATGACGCTGCAGAGACCTACTTCAGGGAATCAATCAGAGTTGATGGAAAGCATCCAGGCGTATATTATAATCTTAGTGCAACATTCATGAAACAGGAATTATACAAGAAAGCAGAGACTTGGGTTAACAAAGGGCTTGAAATAGCTCCAGAAGATACTCAATTGTTGGCATTCAAGCAAACAATAGACGATAAGTTTAATTAATAATACTATTTCTCAATTATATCCAACAGTTCAGAAACCTCATTTATCTCATAATCCCATGCCTTCTTCTTCATCTCATGCGGATAACCATATTTTGCAAAGCAAGTCTTCATACCGAGTTTCTTTGCACCTTTCATGTCTCTATGTGGCATGTCTCCAACCATCAAACATTGGCTGGGTTTTACTTTTAGTTCAGATATCGCTGCCTTGAAAGGCAATTTTGATGGTTTTGTCCTTCCTGTGTCTTCCAATGTGACTATAACATCAAAATAATTCTCTATCTTCATCGCAGTAAGCCTTAAGTATGCCTTCAGCTTTGGAGCATCAGAGACAATAGCAAGCTTATAGCCTTTCTTATTAAGAGTTGATAGGACTTTCTTTGTTCCAGGGTATGGTGAGAGTATCCCTATTCTTGCTCTTCGATATGCGTTCACTGCAATTGCCAGTTTTTGATAATCAACTTCTCCAGTTATCTTCTTGAGAAATTTCTGGAAGATGTTCTTGTCTTCCATGCTATACTGTTCAAATAATTTATAGAGAATGTCCATGCCTTGCTTTTTTGGAATCTTCAGACCATTCCTTATCATTGCAGAGATTGCTTTCTCGCAGCATGTATGCTTGAACTTCCTGAAATCTATCAATGTATTGTCTAGATCAAATATTATCGCTTTAAGCATATGGTTGGAACTTGATGATGGTTATTTAAAGGTTGCTATAAAATAGATGTTTATTCAAATAGGTACAAAAATTCCCCATATCCTTCCTCTTCCATCTTGTCTTTTGGAATGAAACGCAATGCTGCTGAATTCATGCAGAAACGTTGTCCAGTAGGTTCTGGTCCGTCGCTGAACACATGACCAAGATGTGAATCTCCATTCTTGCTTCTGACTTCTGTCCTTGGTACGATAAGCTTGAAATCCTTATTCTCGATTATATTCTCTGGAACCAACGGCTTTGTGAAGCTTGGCCAGCCTGTGCCGCTCTTGTACTTGTCTGTTGAGCTGAACAATGGTTCTCCACTGACTATATCGACATAGATCCCTTCTTCTGTGTTATTCCAATATTCATTATTGAATGCTCTTTCTGTTCCGTTCTCCTGAGTCACTGAATACTGCAGAGGAGTAAGCATCTCCTTTATCTTCGCATCTGATGGTTTGCTATATTCTTTAGTGTCTGTTTTTGCTGTCATTTTCTCGTCCTCCGTCAATGTCTCGCTCACTGCTTCCTTATTCTTATCGATATATCCTGCTCTTCCTGACAAAACCTTGTATGTTCCATAATGCGCTTTCTGCTTCAAGAAATAATCCTGGTGCTCTTCCTCAGCCTTATAGAAATTCTGTGCTGGAAGCACCTTCGTCACTATCGGTTTCTTATAATATCCAGAATCGTTCAACATCTTCTTTGCATTCTCTGCTGCAATCCTCTGTGACTCATTATGATAAAAGATTGCAGTCGTATACTCGCTTCCTCGATCTGCAAATTGTCCGGTATCGTCAGTAGGATCAATCTGCTGGAAGAATATCTCCAATAGTTTCTCATATGGTATTATGTCAGGATCAAACCTAACTTCTACTGCCTCATAATGGCCAGTATCTCCAGATGCAACCTCGTAATAGTCAGGATCAGTATCATTTCCCCCAGTATATCCAGAAACAGCATCTGCTACTCCCGGCTGCTGCTGAAAAGCCGCTTCTATGCACCAGAAACATCCTCCTGCAAAAGTTGCTGTCTGCAAGTTACTCATGTTTATCTCCTGGTCATCTGCAATTTCTGTATTCTTCATCTCATTCTCTCCTAATGTGCATGCTGAAAGCAATGCCAATGCTACTAATAGCGTCAATACAACCAATTTTTTCATAGAATAGCTATATGCACTTAGGTTTTAAACTTTATGAAGGTAAAACACTGGTTTTAGATCAGTCTCTAGCAGATTTTCCGCATTTTGGGCATTTATAGAAGTCTTCTAACTCTTGCTTAGCATTGATTAATTCATCATTCGATACCATTCCAAACTGCTGGCAACCCCAAGTCTCTCCATTTAGCATAGCTTCACCTATTCTTGCTTTTTGAATGAGCCTATGCTCTTCATTCTCGTCAATCTCGAATGAATGGTTGCAGTTCTTGCATGTCTTTTGCATGTTTGATTATATTGAACTATAGAATAAATAATTTACTAATTATATGACTAATCACCAAATGCTTTTATGAGTTTCATTGCCTTAGAACCCAGCTTGTTCCATCTTTTTGAACTCATATTCTCCAATTGCAACCAATTAAATATTATCACACACATTAATAAGAAGGTTATTCCAATGAATACCCATGGATTAGGATTATTTGACTGGATAATCTGATTAGTCACTGTAGGTTCAATCTCTTTTGCAGATTCAGCCATATTCTTCATGTATCTAAGATTATTATGAAATGCAGGATTTGCTGGATTGAATGGATTATAATTTGATGATGTCCAACCTCCTGCACTTGCTATACCAGGAAGCGTAGCTAAGAAAGTTAGTGATGTTGCAATCTTTGCTCTTGCTGAAAAATAGGCATTCCTAAAATCAGTAAAGACCCCTTTACAGTTGGTCTTCTCTCTATACAATCTCTCTAAAAATATTTGTTGTTTACTCAATAATTTTGTCATGATAGGTAATCCTTTATTTGACTTTTTCCTCTGTAATTTTAGATTTGATACTATTTTCCGTATTAATCTATCTTCTGTTCTCCCTAAACTCAATATTTTTCTCATATCATGACCAAAACCTTCTTGATCTGCAAAAGGTTTTATCTTCTGAAGAAGTCTATAAGCAGTCTTGTTCTCTTTGCTATCAATCCATCTTTCAACTCTCTCTGCGATCCTTATATCGTCCTCTAAAATAGCAGAGAATTCTTCCTTATTCCATTGATGCAAAAGTTCCTGTTTCCTTTTAAGATTTGCCTCAACTTGAGAATATGCTCTAGCAGAACCTTTTGCCAATAAAACACCATATTCTGCCAATCTCTTTAAATCTACCATTACTTTTATTTTAGTTGGATACTATATAAACTTTTTTAGGCAAACATTTAAATATGGTCTTGGCAGATGAAAATGAATGGCTGCACCATTATACAAGCAGAGATGCTGGAAATGCAAGAAGAATTTTGTCAAGACAAACTATAGGAACAGATATCCTATCTGCTATGAATGCGAAAAAGCAGAGCTTGACAAACCGATTGAGGATCCAAAGCTGAAAAAACTGCTTGACATACCTGAAGAATTCTACAAAGAGAATGCATTCTTGCGCGACATCAAGATAAATGCGATCAAATGGGGCAATTTATCAGAGAGGCAGATTGAAGCATTCCAGAACAGCGTGAAGAAAATGGAAGAAGCTAAGAAGGAAGCTGCTGAGAATCCAAAGGAAGAAGATTTCACTCCTGATGAAGATGCTTATTGATATGATTATCTATTCTTTCATAACACCATATTTCTTGTCATAGTGATCCATCAACGCACTTATTGTTCTGCTTGAGATTGAAGGCAGAGGATCATTCCCTTGTTTAGATCTCACAAACGTTCTTGTTATTGGATCTGCTGCAATCTCGCCTATCTTCATCGTGATATATGCTGAGATACAAGAAACAAATAGATCATTGGTGACTGAATACCCTATTGCAAGACCTGCCATTGAACCAGCAATTCCTAGAATATTTTCAAGTAAGTTATAGACAGGCCTGAATCTTTTCTTATATGCTTCTGCTTGTCCAAATTTCTCTTTCATAGGAGAGTAGATCTCATTGCAATATAAGGAGATTATATCTCGTTCTGTATTAGATAGCTCAAGACCCGCTAGGATTGAATCCATATCATAGCTCTGTTTCCTTTCAATATTCAATGCTGTTGCAGCTGTTGCATATTTTATTAGGGAAGAGCATTTCTCAGGTCCAGCATTAGGCAGAGGATACATCCGCTTCAACTCGTCTAATGCATTCTCATCATTTATCTTGATGCTATGTACTGCATCTTTAATCTGTTGATTAAATTTCGACTGTCCTGCTGAAGTCCTAAATCCGAACTGAGTTGCATCAGCAATCATCCCAAGAAATCCAGCATTCATTATGTCTGAATTGATCTCAATTCCAGCAGCATAAAAAATACCTGCACCAACTACAATCCCACCAACGATCCCACGACCAGCTGATCTTACAAGACCATACAGCATCCAGTTAGAGAGCCTGAATCTTTTTTCTATGCTCTTTGGGTCTTCAATTATCTCTTTCCTTGCCTGCTTGATAGGCTTGAGATCGTTAAGAGGGTTCAGATCATGTAATATCTGTTCTAATGTTGAGTTCATCTAGTGAGGAAAGGTTGCCTATTTATATTTATTACTATTATGTGACAACATAATTGTTCTTTGTTGTCCTTAGATCACATGACATAGTTCTTAATTTTAAATCTTGTTGATTTAAAGTCACAGAACATAGTTCTTAACTTTAAATCTTGTTGATTTAAAGTCAACGGCAAAATATATAAAGGGGTTCAATTTAGCTAAACTATGATATCTTATAGGAAGATCACAATAATACAAAGCAGAAAACCTGCTAAGCCAAGCATCAATCAAAAACTGCAGTACCTTGCAAATTCTCTTGGCCTTTTCAACTTAAGAGATAAGGAAAACAGCTGTTTCCGTCTTTTCATAGAACTGATAAAGAGTGCCAAACGCAATGAGGAACTATCTAGCGATGAGTTGGCAGCAAGATTAGGTCTTACAAGAGGAACAATCGTGCATCATCTCAATAAGCTTATCGAGTCAGGACTTGTCATAGTAGAAAAGAATAAATATTATCTACGTGTCAGCAATCTCAAGGAACTTATCAATGAAGTTGAGAAAGACATGGCAAGAACATTAGAGGACCTCAAAGGCATAGCATCTGAGGTTGATGAACAATTGGGGTTATAATGAGATAATAAGATGGATTACATAAACGCGATAATACTCGGAATAGTGCAGAGCATAGCTGAATGGCTACCTGTAAGCAGCTCTGCGCATCTGGCAATCTTCTCAAAGATCCTTGACGTGAATATAGACCTTTGGTATATAGTGCTGCTGCATCTTGCGACACTGATAAGCTTCATGCTCTTTTTCAGGAATGATATAGCTGATTATTTCTTTGATTTCAAGGACAAGCATTTCACAAAGAAAGGATTCTGGATAATATATGCAAGCATACCGATATTCATTGCTGGATATTTCTTCCATGACCTTATTGAAGGCTTCTTTACAGATTTTCCCTTGATAGGGATTGCTTTGATCGTGAATGGAATCATCCTATTCTCGACGAGATTCTTCAAGCCTGATGGAAAACTAAATCCTGGAAAAGGAATCTTCATAGGAATCATGCAGATGTTCGCATTGATACCTGGAATCTCAAGATCTGGAATAACTGTAGCTTCTGCACATTTTGCAAAACTTGATGCAAAAGAAGTTATCATGTTCCCGATGATGATGAGCTTGCCAGCAATTCTCGGAGCTGTCGTTTACAAATTCTTTACAACACCATTCAGCATTGATTATGCAATGTTCTTCGGTTTCATTGTTGCTATAATATTTGGATATTTCACTCTTGGGCTGCTTGTCAAGAACATCAAGAAAGGACAGTTCTATAAGTATTGGGTATATTGTGTTGTTCTTGGAATAATTATGTTATTTAATTGAAGTAATTATTTTAACTATTGAAATTAATTAATATCAGTTCTGAAAGCGATAGTTTTATACAACAAAATCAAGGATTTTGAGCATAAAAGTATCTGAAAAGCGATACTTTTATATATAAGTATACATATTAGTATATTAGATGGTGAAAATAGTCAGGCTAAACTAAAATTCTTATGTCTCGCCACACCCCCTCTCGACTATTTTCGCATCACTTTCATAATCATAACAAACAAGGCTTGGTAGGTAGCCCGGAGGAAAATACAATGGATTTCATCGTACAACAAGCACAGAAAGCACAACAAGAGATAAACGCTCCTCAAGTAGGGCAAGCGAACATAAAAGTAATAGGATGTGGCGGCGCTGGTAACAATATGGTTGACTGGCTTTCCAACAAAGGGATCCAAGGTGCTGAGATTATTGCAATAAACACTGATCAGCAACACCTCAATGCTACCAAAGCTGACAAGAAATTCTTGATAGGAAAGACACTCACAAGAGGATTAGGCTGTGGAGGTTTCCCTGAAAAAGGAGCACAGGCTGCAAAAGATGACCAGCATATCATCAAAGAGTTCATCAGAGATTCAGATATGACATTCATATGCGCAGGCATGGGCGGTGGAACAGGCACTGGTTCAGCTCATGTTGTAGCAAAAATAGCTTCCGAGATGGGGCAGATAGTAATAGGAACAGTCACTATGCCTTTCAAGATTGAAAGAGCAAGGATAGACAGAGCTGAGTTCGGATTGGAACAATTGCGGGCAAGCTGTGACACAGTGATCGTGATTGACAATAACAAGCTTACAGAGATAGCTGGAAACCTTCCGATACAACAGGCATTCAGCGTCGCTAATGAATTGATATCAACAATGATCAGAGGAATAGTTGAGACGATTGCAGTACCTTCTCTAGTAAACCTTGATTTTGCTGACGTAAAAGCAATAATGAAGAATGGTGGAGTAGCTGCTATAGGAATAGGCTGTTCTGATACAAAGAACAGGGTAGACGAAGCAGTCCAAGGAGCATTGCAGAATCCATTGCTTGACATAAGCTATGAAGGTGCACAAGGCGCATTACTACATATAGAAGGTGGACCTGATCTTACACTTGATGAAGTAGCACGTATCGGTGATCTGATAACTGCACAGATGGACCAGGATGCAAATGTAATCTGGGGAGCAAGGATCAACAAGGACATGGCAGGAAAGCTTACAGTAATGACTATCATGACAGGAGTCCATAGCCCATACATTACAGGTGCAAGCGCTGCAAAACAGCAAGCAAAAAGAGAAGCATCAAGATCTTTCAATGATGAGCTAGGCATTAGCCTTGCTTAAATTTTTATTTCTATTGTGATCTTTTTAATTATATTTTTTCCTGAGTGTTATTATATTTCTTTCAAATCCTCTCCCCAAAACATTTTTAAATAATGTTTCTGGAAAGTTACTCAAGAGGTGTACATTTGATAAGCATAGAAGCAATACTTGCATTGTTGACCCCTTCTCACAGCATAGAATCCATTTTCTTTGACATAGGCATAATCATAATAATCGCTAGTGTATTTGGATATATACTTAAAATATTGAAACAGCCCCTCATTCCTGCTTATGTGCTTGCAGGAGTACTTCTTGGGCCTTATGGACTTAGGATCATCGATGATATCCATGTTATAGATAATCTGGCTGAGATGGGCATTGCATTCCTGCTTTTTGTCGTCGGTATGGAGATGGACTTCGACAGGATGAAATCCATAGGTTTGATAGCTTCAGTCGGTGGAACATTACAGATCATAGTCCTCTCAACAATAGGATGGTTGATCGGTATCTTCCTTGGCTTTAGCATGATCGAAGCTGTCTATTGCGGACTTATGGTCGCATTCTCATCAACAATGGTAGTCATCAAACTTTTAGCTGATAAGAATGAGCTTGACACATTGCATGGAAGGATCGTAATAGGATTCCTGCTCATCGAGGACATCTTTGCGATATTGGCATTATTGATAATCTCAAACTTCAGCAAGGTTCTGCATGAAGGAATAATAATAATCCTCTCAATACTTCTTGTCAAGATCATAGTCATAATGATATTCACCTATGTCATGGGCAAGTGGGTCTTCCCTCCTTTGTTCAAGATGGGAGCTGAGTCACAAGAGATACTTTTCCTTCTTGCCATAACCACATGCTTCCTATTCGCATTCTTCAGTGCAGTGATTGGTCTAAGTGTTGCTATTGGAGCTTTCCTGGCTGGACTTGCCCTTGCAAACCTACCTTATAATCTTGATATCATGAATAAAATAAAGGCGCTGCTGATATTCTTCACTACGATATTCTTTGCAGCTCTAGGTATGAAACTCTATATACCTTCATGGTCTGCTCTAATAATACCATTGATATGCTTTGTAGCTTTCATAACATTCGGAAAACCTATAATAACTTCAATGATATGCTCAATCTTTGGATACAAGAGAAGGACATCCATGATATCTGCAATCTCCATTGCCCAGACATCTGAATTCTCTCTGATAATAGTTGCACTAGGCCTTACACCTGCAATAGGACATCTTTCTGAAGGAAGCATCATTCCAGCTCTTGCGATACTACTTGCTATAGTCACAATGGTCATAACATCGTATACAATAAAGTGGGATACAGGGATATATGACAGGATCAAGGGTGCTTTCGGGTGGCTCAACAAGATTGGTTCTGGAAACAGGGAGCTTGATATGATAAAGATCGAGGATAAGTATGACGCTGTGTTGATAGGACATGACAGGATAGGATATTCTGTACTAAAGACATTACAGAAGCAGCACAAGAAATCAATCGTCATAGAATTCAATCCGGAGATCGTGAGGCATCTGGTCAACCAAGGAGTTCCATGCATCTATGGGGATATAAGCGACATAGAAGTGCTTGAGAAGATAAACATCAAGGAAGCAGAGATAATAGTATCTACCGCAAATGATATGCATGACAACCTAAGCCTCCTGCACTACTGCAAGAAACATGGAAGCAAAGGGATAATCTTCACGACAGCATTGAATGTCGACGACGCATTGAAACTATACAGCCATGGTTCTGACTATGTAATATTGCCACATTTCCTTGGAGGGCATCATGTTTCTGTAATGCTTGAGGAAGAGACAATGGATCTCAATAACATGCTGAAGAACAAGCTGGAGCATATCAAAGAATTAGAACATAGGAAATCATTAGGGCATCATCATCCTACGCATAAGTAATCCAACATTTTTATAAATTCTTTCATAAGCTTATATTTCATGGTCAATGTCGAGATATTCTCAGATGGAAAGAGTAAGGACAGAAACGAAGATTTCTTTGGATACAATGAGAATTGTTTTGTCATAGCTGACGGAGCAACTGACAAGAGCGGCAAGATCCATGATGGAAAAACAGGGGGAGAGATTATCTCACGATTGATAGTTGAAGAATGTCTTAAGGTCAGTCATGATGGGAAAGAATTAGTTGAACATCTGAATAAAGCTGTAAAAGGGACCTATAGTAAATATGGGATCTCTGATCTGACAGTCGATCCTAAGTACAGGTTCACAAGCTCTTTCATCTGCGTAAGGATATCTGCCAGCAAAATCGTTGTGACATCTGTAGGCGATTGTGGATTTCGAGTAGATGGAAAAGAAGTCTACAAAGAGATAAAAGAATCAGATCAGATAAATTCTAAGAAACGTGCAAATTATATTGAGAAGACAGGAGACATTGAAGGAGGCAGGGACCATATCATCCCTTTTCTCATTGACAATTTTAAAAATCAGAACAATGCTGATTCTGAACTTGGATTTGGAGTTATTGATGGTACAGAGACTCCTGGGAAATTCATCAGCCTGTACAAATTCAATGTTTCAGGCATCAATACGATTGAAATGTTCACAGATGGTTATCTGATTATACCTGATGATGTCTCCATTAAATCTTGGGAAGATGGCTATAGGAAAGTCAAAGAAGAAGACCCATACAGATACAAGGAATACAAAGAAACAAAAATAGATGATGACAGGACTATTGCAATTATCAAGTTCAATAATTCTTGCTGAATCTGTGAGCAAAGTTTATAAGGTTTCATCCAATAATCAATACAATGGCAGATTTGAAAGAGCTGAAAAGAAGATCAAAAGCACTAGATCCATCACTTAGGATAGGTAAGAATGGGCTTACTGAGAATGGGTTGAAGGAGATAATGATACTCTTGAAGAAGAAGAGATTGGTGAAGATCAAGCTTCTCAAAAACTGTCCAGATCCTATTGAAGATGTCATAGAGAGGTCTGTGAACTTCTGCAGTTGCACATTGGTTGATAAGATTGGATTGACATTCTGTATACATAAATGATACCTGTGTTGTAGAAATCATTAAGCAATCACTAGAATAGAGACGCTGAAATCAGTCCAAACACAAGAACTAGCAAAGGAATTACTATCTGTACTATCAAGAATATTATCAGTAGCCAGACCCACCAACTCAAACCTTTCTTCTTTTTTGCATACTCCGCTTGTATCTTTGGGTGCTTCTGCATGAATAGCTTGTAGAATATGATCACCAATATGCTTAAGGTACCGTCAATTATTCCTGCTGCACCAAGTATCCTAAAATACATCTCGCCAAGGACACTAACTGCATTGTCTATGAAGATTACAGGCATGAACATAGCGACGACAAAAACCATGAAGATATAGTTTATGTATATAACAATGTCAATATGGTTTTTTAATTTTAGGGCTTTTGAGAGTATATCTGCATGCAATGAAGCAAAAGCCAATATAAAATATGATTGATAGAGATTCCCTACAATCCCCTCTGATATCAAGTTCCATACACCAAAGATAGAAGTGAGGAAGCTTAGTATTATCAGAATGAAGATTACGTTTATGAAGAATGATAACCGGCTGAAAGTTCCTTGCCTTTCATCGTCCCATATGAATAGAAGGCTTACCAACGAATGGATTATGACTAATCCTAAAGTGATGATTACTTTTCCTGCAATCTGGTTAAACTCACCAATCAAGACTGATACAACTGCTACTAATGCAGCAACAATCAAACTTCCTATAAGGATGTAGATAAAATATTTCTTGAATTCAGCAAGACTGATCATGATGTTTTCTGGTTTTCTAGATATATAAATATTTTGATTTGACCTATTGCCAGGATAGGGAAATCTTTATAAACCCTAAATTTGAATATTACTATTGATTAGCTATACCTATAATATTGGATGAATATAGGAAAGAATTAGCTAGTTAGAGATGAATCAAGATGATGGAACCTGCTAATGAGAAACTTCTGAAGGAATTCGGATTCAAAGCGCACGAGATTGAAGTAGGCAAGGACCAAGTAATGCTTGTTAATTGGCCTAACCCAGTAAAATGCTATAGACTGATACATGAAGCATGGAACCATTCAATCGAAGAAAGCTATTATTGGATACTGAACTATCTCAGGACTGATCTTGGATATCTAGTGCATAAGGTTACTGACGTATTCTCTGCTTCAGAACAAAGCAGTTTTTTTGGACTAGGACAGCAAAGGTTAGGGATGCAGCAGGACAAGGTAAGCAATTTCCTCGCGATTATCGGAAAAATGACAAAGGAACTTTTCCAGCTTGTAAGAGAACTGCGAATCATCGACGAGAGACTTATATTCTATTATGACAGTGAGAAGAGAGCAAAAGATGTCTACGCAGTGAAAGATACAGGTGCTGCAAGCAAGAGCTGGGAATCTGCAGAGATCACATTAAAGGGATACTGGGTAGACCTGGTGGAACAGGGAAGCAAGAATCCTGCTAGCGTATATGGTATGGCAAGAGAAGTTCAATTCACTACACTGCCAGATCTTTTCTTCTCGATCCATCCTTTCGATGAGGAACATGTTGATCAGATAGTTGAAGGTGAAGAACTTAGGAATGCATTCAACAGGAAAGTAAGAGAAGTGCTCAAAAGAAAACTCATGACTTATCTTGTATGGAAAAAGCAGACAAAGCGTGAGCTTCTCGATAAACGAGGATTCACACTGCGCTATATGTATCAGCATGTCCATATAATAAAGCTCTACATGACCTATGTAAAACCATACTTGAAGAATGTGCAGAGGCTCCAGCTTGATGAGCAGATGGCTGAAAGCCCTGATCTTGTGGCAGCTTTTGAGAGCAGCATGATCGAAGTTGAGATAATGGGACAATTCTTGCCTATGGAGAACAAGAAATATTGGGATGTCCTTGCAATACATTTCACTTTCAGGACAAAACCTTCACTAAACTATAATGCAGAAGGATACAACAGAGGACCAATCCATGAGGGTCTTGTAGAGATAACATACAGGACATATACCTGGACACAGAAACAGATAGATGCTTACAAAAAGATGCGCGATAAGGAAGATTTCCTACTGCTGAAGATAATCGACAAAAACCTCGATTTCGCACTTGCAGAGCTTGGTGATGAGTTCTTCAGATACCTGAATGAAGCTGAAGAGATGATGCAGAAGAAATACACAGATGATAAGTATGTGCCTTTCCACGATCTCATCGGCGTCGAGGATCCAAACAAGAAGAAGAAGATGGAAGAGGAAGCTGCAAAAATGAAGAAGCAGAGGAGCAATAATCCATTCGCATCCATTGTTGATGGATTCTCTGAGCTTGGAGCTGCATTCGGCGGCAACAGTAAGAAGAAGGCAGACAGCAAGAAGAAAAGCGGAGAGATAGTACTTAATTCATTGCAGGAATCAACTGAGAAGAGCAATTGCAGCGCAAGTTCCTCTATAAAGAGCTGGCTTTCATACAAGAATTATAAGAAAGCCCATAAGATGATCGCTTGGTAGGATATGATAATATCCCATATATGATGATACAATATGGATAAAGAAGAACTCAAGAAACTGTCTCCTGAAGCGAGGATAAAGAAGCTCCAGGAGATAATAGAAGCAAAGAATAAAGAGCTTGAGAAGGCAAGCAAGGATATCGAAGATGCAAAAAAGCTTGCAGAGAAGGCGAAGAAAGACCAAGCTGACCTTGCATGGATCGAGAAGATAAAGATACCTGAGATAAGAGAGGTCGATGTCAGTGAGCTTTTCCATGATGAAGAGCATCTTGAAGAAAGACTGCAAGGTGTTGAATTACCTCAGCAGGCTGCTGAAGAAGAGTTCAAGGCATTATACAAAGTAAATGCTGAGATGCCTACAGGACAGATGTATAGCAGCATCAAGAACCTATATCAGCAAGTCATTGAGCAAGGAACTGTGACAGCTGATGTTGCTGGGCAATTGCAGATGATGCAGTATGCAATCGAGAAAAAGCAAGAAGATATCCAGGCAGGGTCATACAATGCAAACCAAGACATACTTGACCAGGCAAATTCAATAAAATCAATAGCTGATAAGATATTATCAATGTATACAGGAGGAGTAAAGAGAGCAGATGGAGTTCACTTATGGAAATGATCCCGGCGGATATATGAAATACGGCGGAGATGGACCAGTAAACGATACATCAGATCTAGGCGAACCTACAAGACCTACGATAGAGGGGCCAGTAATGCATGGTGGCGATCTAGGACAGAGTGTCACAGAAGGTTCAAGATTCGGTACCTTCTTACAGACAGTCACTGGTGCAATCAGAGGAGGAGCATCCAAGGTTGAGCTTCAGACCCAGATGGGAGGAGGGGCAGAGGCTGTAGGAGCTGAAAGTTATGGTAGGGAAGCAAGACAGGCATTAAGAGAACTTGCAAAAGCGAATGAGGTTGAGCTTACTTCTGTGCATGCACCTACACAAGTAGGAAACGTATCAGGATTCAATCCTCAACAGGGATTCAGTGATGAGCAGCGTAAAAGCAGCGTCGATGAGATAAAGAAGGCAATAGACTTTGCAGCAGATGTTACAGGTGGTGGAACGATAACATTCCATACTGGGGAATACCAACGACCTATGTCAGAGCAATCATGGGCAATTCTCAAGGATGATAACGGGAAGCCTATCCTTGACCAGCATGGAAACAAGCAATATCAATTCTTAGGATACCAGGAAGAACCTGGAAGGGCAGTAACCTATATGGTGGACGACAGGACAGGAAGGATCCTTGGAGACGTAAGAAAATCTAATGTAATAAGGGAACCTGTTTACAAGACAGCTGAGCATGATTATGATGGAGTGGATGTGGATGGAAATCGTGTCCATATCGAAAAGGGTGACTTGGTCACAGATGATGGAGAATATATAGATAGGGCAAACCCAGACCATCTGTTCAAGAGGGTAGCAATCTTTGACAGCAAGAACAGTCGGTTCAAGACTGAGAAATTGACATGGGATGAAGTAGAGAAGAGAAGGGATATCTGGAACAAGAAGCATCCTGGTCAGCAGATAACAACTGAGGAGATGGCTTACCGTATCCAGGTCGAGACACAGATCATGCAGTACAGAGGACATTCACTCTATCACGGCAGGATGTATAATGATGAGAAAAAGGAGAGAGATGCAATTAAGAAAGCATTGAAGTTCTATCAAGAGCTCGAGGGCAAGATGCCCAAGGATGAAGTTTGGAAGATAATGCGTTCTGATCCTAAATCACGACGTTATGCAGGACCTGACCTAACTGGATATGATCAGAAGCTCCCTAGTGAGATACTAATGGAAGCTTTGCTCCAGGCAGAACAATCATTGCAGTATACGCACGAGGCATCATCGTCAGCTGACGCACAGGCAGATACTTTAGTCGATACATTGCGGCATGTCAAGCCAATCGGAGATTATGCTAAAGACAAGTCATTCCAAAGCATTGCAGAAGCTGGAATACACGCTATGGAAAAGACAAAAGAAGGAATGAAGAACGGGCTTGTCAACAGAGATATCGCATTGACTGCAGAGAACATATTCCCTGAGATGGGTTATGGAAGCCATCCACAGGAATTGAAAGAATTGATACTTGAATCAAGAGAGAGGATGGTTGAGCTTCTTACAAAACCTACAGTGCCAGATCCACATGCAAGGCTGAAACTTGAGAAAGATGAGAATGGTGAGGAAAGGGAAGTCATCAAAGAAGTCCCAAACCCATGGTATCGACCAGGAATGAGCAAGGAAGAGGCTGCTGATTATGCAGAGAGGCATATCAAGGCCAATCTTGATACCCAGCACTTAGGTATGTGGGGAAAGAATTTCCAGCCAATTTACAATCAGAATCAAGGAAGGATGGAGACTCCAGAAGAAACCAAAGAAAGGTTCAAGAAATGGTATATGAAAGAAGTGAAGGACCTTGCTGAATCTGGAATCATTGGCGAGATGCATATAGTTGACGGCATGATATCAGGAGGACACGTGCATCTTCCTGCAGGACAGGGTGAACTGCCTGTTGTCGATGCTGTCCAATATTTGAGGAGCAAGGGCTTCAAAGGAGTCATGATATCAGAAGGACATGGTGAAGAATCATGGGGTCCTGGCAGGATATTGACTAAGACATGGGAAGGTTTTGGCATCCCACTTTTCAACAAAGGATATTTTGCGTCTGGTGGAGAGGGTATGGGGGCTCCTGTCAGATGGACTGATGTGCATAACAGCTATTTCCAGAAGAAGCAAGGACCATATTTCGTGTTTGGTGGTTATTCTCCAAGCAATGATTGGACATTATGGAGCGAAGTTCCTTTAGAATAAGATAGGATTAAACAAGCAAAAGTAAAATGGAATTACGAACAATTGTTGGGATATTTTATTCTCTTTTTATTTATGGTATTTTCTTAGTTTTCCTGCACCCCATAAAATATGGTTTCATCATTTCTTTACTCTCGGCATTATTATTCTTTATATTTTATAAAAAAGAAAGCCTAAGAAAATACTTTGGTGCTTTAAGTATCTTGTTTAGTATGCCTATGTTTATATTTTCATTTTATCTTTTTGTTAGCATACCTTCTTTTAGCGTTAAACCATCAATATTTAATAGTGTGGCAGCATTCTTAATATTCTTAATTGGCTGTTTATTTCTTTATTCAGGAATAATCATCTTGAAATACAAAGAAAATTATGTAGAAAGATGGATCAAAAGGATGACTACAAAAAAGAAATAGCTACATCTGTTCTAATACGTCAATACCAAGATATCCTAATCCTGATTTGATAATGGTTCTTGTTGCGTCGAGTAGTGCTAATCTTGCATTCCTTAATTCTTTTGTCTCTGCTTTTAATATTGATATGTCACGATAGTATTCATTGAATGTTGAAGCAAGATCAAACAGATAATGGCATAATGTTGAAGGTTTCAGGTTCTTAGCAGATTCTTCCAATATGGTTGGGTAATTTGATAATGAAGTCAATAGTTTCCTGTCGCTTTCTGTATCAAGCAGAGAAAGATTGGTATCCTCAACTTTCACCAATCCTTCAGAGTCTTCCAGTTTTCTAAATATAGAGCATATCCTTGCATATGCATACTGCACATAAGGACCAGTCTCTCCCTCGAATGCCAAGCTCTCTTTCGGATTGAACACGAAATTCCTGACAGGATCAAACTTCAGGATGAAGAATCTTATTGCAGACATAGCTATAGCATTTGCCCTTCTCTCTTCCTCATCAAAATCCAGATCATCATAACGCTTCTTTATCTCCTCACGTGCAAGACCTGTAACCTCGTCAATAAGGTTGTCAGTATCGACTACAGTACCTTCCCTTGATTTCATCTTTCCTTCAGGCAGCTCAACCATACCATATGAGAAATGCTTGCAATTGCCTGCAAACTTCCATTTCAGCTTCTCAAATACCTCAAACAATACCTTGAAGTGATAATCTTGCTCATTTCCGACGACATATATCATCTCGTCGAACTTATAGTCATCATAACGCAATTTTGCCATGTAGATGTCTTGAGTGATATATACGCTAGTACCATTCGCTCTCAGAAGTACTTTTGTTCCCATATTCTTGTCTTTCAGGCGGATCACTATATTCCCATCATCATCCTTCTCAAACAGATTGTCTTTCAATCCTTTCTCGATTATATCCTTGCCGTGCTTGTATGTCTCGCTCTCAAGATACTCCTTGTCAATATTGAAATTCAGCTTTTCATATGTCTCCTGGAAGCCATCAAGAGCCCACTTGTTCATCTTTTTCCACAATTCAATAGTGTCCTTATCGCCTTCTTCCCATTTAACAAGCAGATCCTGTATCTCTTTCCCCATCTCAGGATTATCCTTCTCTGCTTTTGCATATTCTACATACATATCACCAACAAAATGATCGCTTTTCTTGTTCTCTGATTCAGGCGTCTTCCCGTCAGCAAACATCTTGTATGCAAGCATTGATTTGCATATATGCACTCCTCTATCATTTACAACATTCACAGACTTGACATCCTTGCCCTGGCTTTTCAGGATTCTTGCAATTGACTGCCCTAGCAGAATATTTCTTAGATGACCCAGATGCAATGGCTTGTTCGTATTTGGGCCAGGGCTCTCAACTAGAACAACTTCGCCTTTCGGCTTCTTACATCCAAAACTGGTCTTTTTCTCCTCTATATCCTTTATTATCTGCTCTGCAAGTATTGATTTATCTATGAAGAAATTTATGTAAGGACCTATGACTTTCGCTTCTACATTCTTTATCTTGATTCCCTTCTGGATATCTTTTGCAATCTCAGTTGGTGCTTTTTTTAGCTGTTTTGTCAATGGGAAGCATGGAAATGCAAAATCTCCCATCTCAGGGTTTGGAGGCACTTCTAGGCGTATCTCATCTAATCCTGTCACATCTTTAAGTGTAGAGATTATTTGCTCCTTTATTGAATCCATAATTTAAAATAAAAAGAAAGTGTTTTTTAAACATTTCCGTTGTTTTCAGGAATCGTTGACTGCTTGCCAGCCTTATCCATATCTATAGATTTCTGCTTCTGCCTTGCAAGATACTCTCCCCCAAGGTGAAATTGGTTCTTTGTCAGCATATCCTGTAGAGGAGTACGATCATGGTCCCTGCTACCTTGAACTATCGAGCCAAAATTCTCCATAAATATTTCTAATGTTCTTTGTGCATATGGATTATGGTCTAGCATTTTTGCATATAACGCTGGATCATTGCTATGTGTTCTCCCGCTGCTTGCCTGCATAAGCCTGAATGGTGGAGTAGAGAATGCTTCTAACTCATTAGGATGAGTCGCTACTTCTCTTATCGTCGCTTCCAAAGCTGCTGAGATTACACTAGGCAAGTTCTGTGTCAGAGTCACATATGCGTCGTGCTGTTCTGGGGTAACTGTCTTAATAGAAGGCCGATATTTCTTCAAGGAATTAAGATACTCCTGCGCACGTCTCCCAAAACGATTAGTCTCAATGACAATGATATTCTCCCCTTTCAAGTTCTCTTTCCCGCCAATACCACCAAACATCGTATGCAAAGGTAACAATTCAACTTCTGGGTGCAGATACTCCATATATAACGGTATTATCTCTGACTTTACACCAGTGTTGCAAACAACAAGTTTCCCAGGCTCGATGAGAGGGCATAATTCCCTTATCTTATCCCTTGTGACATCAAGATCCAGATTGAATACTATTGCATCTGATAATCTTATCACTTCTTCATAGCTAAGCTCTGTCCTTCTTCCTGCAGCAAGATATCTCTGCCCCATCGCCTCATGGAATGGCTTGAAGAATTGCATGCCCATTATCCCTGTTCCACCTATTACACCAACTGTCTTGATCAATGATTCAATCACTGGCAGATATCTATAGGAGCCAAGGTTCAGAATCTCTGTCTCAGAAAGATCACTCTCTAACTGCCTAATGCATTCCTTGACATTCTGATCCTTGATATGCCCTTGGATATCGACGTAGAACATCAATCCGCCATTCTTGTCTCTTAAAAGTTCCATATTGCTCATGTTAAGGTCATGGGATGTAATTATCTTGCTCCAGTCACTAAGGTAGCCTTCTTGGTCGACAAGAGGATGTATTACGATGCTTGTTATATCGTTTCCAGTAGGTTCTGATCCACCATTCTTCTTTGTGATCCTCAAGAACCGTGTGAAATTTGGCTCTATATTGGAAATGTCTCTTGCAATCACTTCCAAGCCGTATCTCTTCGCAGCCTCTTCACTGCCTACTGCTGCTGCACCTCTCATGACTTCATCAGCAATCATCTTCATTGCTGCTGCAGTGCTATTAGCTGGTCTTTTATTTGCTCCCTTGTAATTAGAATGCAAGAATGCTGAGCACTGTTCTAATGCAATAGACTTTGAATAGATCTCGTCTATCAAACCATGGTCTGAAAGAGCTGCAAGCACATGCTTTATCTGTAATCTTTCAGCATCCACTATCTGGATCCTATCTGCAAACATTGCCAGACTGTCTAAAGTATCAATCACATTTCCACGGACAGAATTCTCATGAGGCACTATCCCATAATCATATGCTCCGCTTTCAACTGCCTCAAATATGCTGGTTATATCCGGCATCGGATTCAAACCTGCATCGGGCATATTCTTCTTCGCTACAGCCTCTGAATAAGTCCCAGGTGGAGCAAGATATGCAACTTGAGGTATTTTCCTTGAATTCATCTTTGACGAAGTTATTGTTGACATTTTAAATGTATCCTCTTTGGTTTGATATGGAAAAACAAAAGAAAAATCTATCTATTGGGTTTGTGGTGGCAATGTCCTTGTTTCGCTTTGCAATGGCTTTTCAGGCCGTGCTTATCAAAGACGCTGAGCTAATAGAAATAGAAATTAAACTTAAATGTAAATGATTTGCTCATATACACTAGGAATCATGTGAGACTTTTAAACTTTGCGTAAGAATCAGATAGTGCCTTTCCAACAATATCAATATTGGCTACAGCGACTCTTGGTATTGCACCACTTTTGTAAATTTCACAAAATAGTTCACATAAAGTGCCATAATCATATACTTTCTTTCCTTTGTCTGAACATGTTGTTGCATGATATATTGGGGAATCTGTCATGCTTTTGGCTTTCTCTACTATCTTGCCTATTGTCTTTACAGGCATATTCCATCTTAATGGATTCCATTCAGTCAGATAATGATCACATATACCAAGCAAGTTTTCTATGTTTGCTCCTGAGGAGAAATTGTTGTAGATTCCTGGTGCGGAAACATTTACACTTATTCTTACATCAGCAATATGGATAACATTAGAGAAGATTTCTAAATTATTTCTGACAATATTTTGATTATTTTCTACGCTTCCATCACCATTACAATTGCTACAATAACACCCTCCTTTCATAATCCAGGGAATATCCACAAATATTTCATCAAAATTTGAGTTAAGTAATACATCTGTTATTTCAGGAATCATTATCTCAGTTAGATAATCTGATTCAGGACACATCATAGCTGTCTTCTTTGTATTTCTATATGATAGTATATTTCCTAGTTTATCTCTTTGTGAATATTTTTCAAATTCAGGATTATAAGTTAAATCTTCAGCTCCAAAAATACCAGTATATAATACTGCTTTTAAGCCATTGTCATGTATTATATCAACACATTCTTTCTGTTGTCTTTTTAGTCTATTATCACGAATTCGTCTTCCTGTTAATTCAATCTCTGAGAAACCATTATTTGATAATGCAGATATATATTCACTAAACTTAGAAATATCAAAATTAGTTCTACAGTCAAATTTGTATTTGATATTATTCCTGGCTTTCACAAAACAATGAGAATAAAAATAAGTTTAAAAACATATGCTGTAGCATAAGAAACCGCATCTATTTACTCAGCAAATATCCTGTGCTTCTCCTCGCCTTGTATCTCTTTGAGAATTCTCTTTATTATAGCTTTCTCAGGATCAGGCATAAGCTTCACACGTTTCTTTATGTCATTGAAATCTTCAAAAGGCTTTATATCCCTCTCGTCAAGGATCTCCCACATGTGCTTCTTCCCAAGGCCAGGCAAAAGCTCTAGCTGGTGCATCCTTGTCGTCAAAGGCTGTGCTGTGTTGAAGAAAGAGACAAACCTCTTTGGATTCTTATGTACTAATTCCTTTATGACTTCATCAACTTCGCTCCTTGCAGTGCTTGTCAATTTAGAATAATCTATCTTTCCATTGATGTGATGGATCTCCTCACGTTTGCCTTCACCGATGTAGACATGCTGATTAGGCTGCAGAGATATGCCTTTCTTTGGTACAAGTTCAAGAAGGACAAATCTATTTATTCCAAGTGCCTGAGCTACAGGAGTCTTTAGATGTGCTGGCCTGTTGTCAAACGGATAGCCATTTGCCAAGAAGTCCAATACTATTGCGTTTTCTTCCTTTTCCATCTTGCCCTACATACTCCCAATTAGTTTTATCTTTCCTTGCATACTTCTAGAATTTACTATATATAAACTTATCGTATCCACAACAATCGCCTCCTAAGAAAATGAACTTACTGTATCAGCAATCTTTTTTGCGTTGTCGTTTGTTATCGTTATTGTGTACCCTGAAAGCAATGATTTC
The DNA here is from genome assembly GCA_020637495.1 of Candidatus Woesearchaeota archaeon. Taxonomy (GTDB): domain Archaea; phylum Nanobdellota; class Nanobdellia; order Woesearchaeales; family JACJVV01; genus JACJVV01. The sequence goes on along the minus strand of JACJVV010000002.1, from coordinate 170,859 downwards.
ACTTCTTCCTGGAATTTTGGTAAGGTATCTACTATCTTTACTATGTGCTCGTCTTTTAGTCTAGGTATGTTAAGACCTTCAATCTTCTCTCTCAACTCCTTTGATTTTGCAGTTGAGAGCTTTGAGAATTCCTGCAAATAAGCCAATGTCTTATTTGCCCTGTAATTAAGTTCACCTGCCTTTTTCTGGATCTTGGTCAATTCATCCTTGACTTCAGCCATAGTGACTGGTGTTTGATTGAGAATATTTACGCTTGCCATTTTATATAGATTGAAATTATTAGTATTTATACTTTTGGTATTTAAGCTTGAGCTTTCTTAGCAGGTTTCGCTGTTGGCTTTGCTTTTGTTACAGGTTTCTTCGATGTCATAAGCCTTTTAAGATGCACAGGGTGCACAATCAGGTTCTTTACTTTCTTGCCATCAGTAATAGCTACTCTATAGCATGTACCTTGCTTTCCTGCAATTATGCCTACTTTTCCATGGAAATCAAGATGATACAATCCTGCCTGATATGAAGGTTCTGCCTTCAGCTGGACTTTCTCGCCTTCTTCAAAGGTCTGCATATGCTTTGTTATAGGGATCCTGCCTCTTTCCTGGCTAGGCCTTCTGATCTTAGCTCTGCTTTTCCTTCGCTTTCCACCTATTCGTTTTACCATTCTACTGGCAAATTGTAATCTGTTTATAAATGTTATTGTCAGCTATATTGGGCTATTCATTAAATCCAACAAATCCTTATAAGTGCAATATGAACCTCATTGAATATGACAGGAAAAGCAAGGAATATAGGAGTCATTGCAGGAGACTTGAATGGCATTACTGTAACAGATGCTACACTCAGCCTTTATACTGAGATAAAACCTGTCTTGAGCAGGAGATTAAACCATATAAGTGTACCATACAATGTGGATTACTTCTTGGAGCATAATATTACTGAGCTTGGTGAAAAAGAGCTGAACTATCTCAAGACATTTGACCAGCTATTCCTGGGCGCAATAGGCGATCCTATAAGGATGAAACCTGGGGTCATTGAGAATGGATTGCTACTTAGAATAAGACAAGCATTCAACCAATATGTAAACAGGAGACCAATAATACTGCCTAAAGGTGTTGATTCACCTATTGTAGGGAAAGATCATAATCATATAAATTTTGAGATATGCAGGGAGAACACTGAAGGGTTATATGTCAATAGAGGGGCAATTTATAACCAAGGAACAGATGAAGAGTATGCTATCCAAGAGATGCATATCTCTTACAAAGCATTGACACAACTAACTGAGTATGCTGTTAATCTTGCAAGAGAAAGAAAAAGATTTGATGTGCCTAAAGTTACTTTTGTCTTCAAGAAGAATGTTTTAACAAAAGCTGCACCGATATGGGACAGAGTAGAGGAAGAATCACGAGAAAGATATCCTGATATTAAATTTGATTATTCTCACGTTGATATATTTGCAATGAACATGATTGACAGGCCTGAGATATTTGATGTAATTGTAACAGAAAATCTGTTTGGTGATATTGTTACAGATCTGGGCGCAAAATTGCAAGGTGGTATTGGGACTGGTGTATCAGGCAATATAAATCCGACAGGAATATATCCGTCAATGTTTGAGCCATTGCATGGAACTGCTCCAGATAAATGGTACAAGAGAGACGATAGCGGGTTACTCATACCTGGTTCATTTGATCCTGGACTTACACAGCTAATAAAACCTGAAGCCACATTCAGAGCTTATGCAATGATGCTGGAGACTATGGGAGAATTGACTGCTGCAAGAATAGTTGAGGAGGCTGCACTGAACAACATGAGACATGAAAGATACAAAGAGATGAGACTTGATGAACTTACAGAGAATGCTCAGAATTATGTAAGGCATGAAGTCAGTAAATTGAAATAGATTATCCTAAGTATAGAAAGGTGTGCGTGGGACTAATTCTTGAGCGTCATATTTATTCTTGATCAAATCAAGGAATACTTCCAGATCCTTGTGGTCTGCATCAGCTAAGCCATTTATTCTGAGGATATTTGCTTTTTGAGAGATTAGGTCAATCAATATATTATTACCTCTATCAGTGAATACATTATCACCATATGTACTCTCACCTTCTTGATGCATCCCCAAGTTCTGTGATTCCATTCCAATCTCTGTTAAAGGAGTTCCATGTTGTCCTCTATAAAAAAAGATGAATGCAGCTGTCAGGTATTCAAACCCTTGAGCATTAGCTAATGGATTATCATAATCTCGATTCTCTGGATTTCTTTGGCTTCCAAAATTAATCTTCAAGTACTGATACACGGATAAAGGACTGCAATTATAATAATACTGTCCAAAATTCATGGTAACCATCTGGCAGTCAGCAGAATAATTGAATGCATCCCCTATATCAGGAGGTATTCTTGGTGAACCGTCAGGCTCAGTAAATTTCTTTGGGTCCAATTTATCACCTGGCTTCTTGCCAAAGAACTCCATCGGACCATGCCTTTTGTTCTCTACCCATCTATATGGATCTACTTTGCTCTCGTCAAAGACAAATGAGAAAATCTTTTCAATCCCCATAACTGTCGTTATTCAAGCACATTATATAAACTTTGCCAGTAATATTTTTATACTATCTAATTATAGTTGAACTATGCCGGCGAACATAGAAGAATTAGCTGAAAAATGTGCTGAATACTTGGAGGAATTCATCCAGGTTGAGAAGATGATAATAGTCCAAGAGCATGAACTACTTTCTAAGCTTACGGCATGGGATAATGTCATACTGCATATAGATGAAAGGCTTATCGAACTTTCTAAGGAGAATACAGGGATAATACAAGGAGAAGCAAGAAAGCTTGTCGATGATGTATGCAGGGAACTTATCAGGATACGGCAGTTTGTCGAGCAATGCAGACTACGTGATCTTTTTTTTGTGAAAGAAGAGGACAGACGTGTCAAGAATCTCGAGAGATTAGAGAATACTGGGAGCCTGGATTCTGTAGAGTCATATGAATGGAGAGCTGCAATACAGAATATTGATCAAGACACTCATGATATCATAGAGATGAAGTATGTAACTGAGAAAGAACTCGAAGGACTGCACATGCTGTTCAAGGAACTATCCAAGATGATCAGCAAGAAAAGATTGGATAAGGCTTTTGAGAAAGACAAGAAGATACTGACTGAAAGGCAGCGTGAGGAGTATGAGAATGTACTAGGCAGCTATTTTGAGGAGATCCTAGTCTTCATCAAGAGCTATGAGAATATCTTCAAGGACCTATGGGAGAAAGAGAAGAAGATCTCCAAGCATCTGATTGAGAGTGAAGTGAAGAATTAAAAAAAATAGAGAATATCACTTTCTTGCATATATCAGAGCAGTGTTATATCTCTTGAACATTGCATCAACTTCTTTGAATCCTGTTTCCTTTAACCAACTGATCTGATCTTCAATAGCAGCTAATGCATTCAGGTATTTGTGATGATAAGCCCATTCAGCCAATGATCCATGGTCTTTTGCATTCTCAACCATGTGATGATAATGCATTGCATCGTTATATGCTGCCAGCCTCTTATCACGAGAGGTGAACAGATCACCAAATAGGAATGCTCCATCAGGTTTCAGTGCATGATATATCTTATTGAACAGCATTTTCTTGTCATCATCTGTCTCCTGATGATGGATACCTATCACAGAGACTATGAGATCATTCTCCCTTGGCAAATCAATCATCGAGTAATCTCCAAGGATGAAATCAATACCCTCTCCTGATAATCGTTTGCGTGCTCCTTCAAGCATCGTCTCTGAGAAATCTACAACTGCATATTCTGCCTCTGGTATTGCATGATGTATTCTTTCAGTTGTAATCCCTGTCCCCACACCCAGCTCTAGGATCTTTCTGCAATCTACTAAATCCTGCCTTGCAATCCTTTCAATCACATCATGCATCTCTTTATGTCCTGGTATTGCTCTTACAATGTCATCATCATACTTAGCTGAAGCATAATGATCATAATTCAGTTCTTCTGGTTTAACGTTTGTCATTTTCTCACCTGCATAATTGTTTTTTTATATCTGATAATATTAGCTCATCAGAGTTGTATTCTCTTAATCTTCCTTTTTTTGACCTGGATCTTTTTGTTCTGCTAAAGAGCGCTTTTATTATTGAACCTTTGACAAGATATTTGCTTGTCTTTCTACCTACCATAAGCCTCCACATAGAGAATATCAGTGCTGTTGCAATTATGAAAAGTATCCAGTTAAAAGAGATTCCAGCCTGCATCAAGCCATCAAAGTAATCGCCAAAATACTTTCCGTAAAAACCATTTATCGTCAACGATACTATTGTTGAGCCTGGCCAGACTACAATTATGTAGTAGAGGAATGATGAGAATTGAGGATAGACAAAATGACCTACAATGAATCCTAGCCTTCTCAATATTGTATAGATAAGCATGCTAACAAAAATATCATTCGTGAAATAATGTATTATGGGAATGAATACACATATTACAGCTTGTGATACTGCGTCGTTCAATACACCTGCCCATGAAGGAAATGTTCCTGCAACCCTTGTAGCTATGTTTCCAAATAAGGCAAATAATGCTCCTTCAAGTCCACCTATATTTATCGCAATTATCATGCTGAAAAGATCAACCAGATCCATCTGATATAGAATGAACATAGGACTTGGAATGCCGACTCCAGGAATCCTGCTCCAATAAGCAATCAATGCAAAAAGGAATACAGTGCTTGCCTGGTGGTTGAAAGGCAAAGTAAGAAGTATCAAGCCGTACAATGCTAGAGAGAATACAAAGACCATAGGCCAATGTATATTGACTATCCTAGTCATCTCAGCTCAATCCTCCATCTGGCAAAATATTCTTGTGGAAAGGCTTTCTTGATAGGATGCAAGCAATTCTCACAGAAGCTCTCTTCGCCTAGAATCTTTACCTTGCATCTTGGACAGCATATATCTCTCAAACTAATCACCCCTAAACATTACTGATACTACTTAGAAGTGAATTTGAGTATATAAGCATGGTGCCCCCTTTTAGGGGATACTTTAGAAAAATTTATTAATAATGAGGAGAAGGAGAAGCTATGAACGAACAGATATTTGAAAAGCTAGGACTCACAAAAGGAGAGATAAAGGTATATCTTGCACTTACACGTCTTGGAGAATCAACAATAGGACCAATAGTGCATGAAAGCAAGGTGACTAAATCCAAGATATATGATATACTCGATAAGCTTATTGAGAAAGGTTTAGTAGGATACATCAACAAGACAGGAACAAAGCATTTCACTCCAAATGACCCACATATGATACTTGAGTATATAAGCAAGAAAGAGGAGGAGCTTCTCAAGACGAAAGATCAGGTCAATGAGATTCTTCCGCAACTGCTGCTACAAAGAGGATTAGCGTCAAAGAAACGCGTAGCGGAGATATACGAGGGTCTTCAAGGAATCAAGGCGATACGAGAGGAATTGATGACAGGTTTCAAGGCAAATGATGTGCTTTTTGTACTCGGTGCACCAAAGATTGCAAATGAGAAATGGGAGGCATGGTTTCTTGAATTCCATAAGAAAAGGATCGCATCAAAGGTCAATATGAAGATAATCTATAACTCTGATGCTCAAGAATTCGGGAAGATCAGGAAAGAGATGAGATATACTGAAGTGAGATATCTTCCAAATAAGCTTGTCAGCCCTAATTGGATTGATGTCTTCAATGATTCTGTCCTATTCGTTATGGTGCTCGAGAATCCTATTGCATTTGTTGTCAGGGATGAGAGTTTAGCAAGAAGTTTCAGATCATATTTTGGTATAATGTGGAACATCTCTAAAGAATTGTGAATTGGCCTAAATAAATCTGAATCAGACAATCTTAGTCGCTGCTTTTCTCAACCTATTCATTATTGCAAGTCCTATACCTTTCTCAGGACATGAACCAATTAAGATGTAATCGTATTTCTCATGGTCGAGTTCACGTAGTGTCTTGAATATATTATGGGCGAGTATTGACAGGTCTCTCCTGTTTCCTACCTTGATAAAATCGCATTTAAGGTTTCCATCAATCTCATCTGCAAGCTCTTCAGAACCTATTATGGCTATCTTGCTTGATTCTTTTGATAATTTCTTAGATACTTTCACAAGCTTCTCCATCATGTCATTCTCGTCCTCACCTGTTATTAGGAAAAGATTTGCATCTGGAGCATAATGACGATATTTCATCCCAGGAGACCTTGGCTTTTTCGCAAGAGGGTTTGCGACTTTTATCTTCTTGCCCAAAGCTTTTTCCATATCCTCTTTTGTCACGCCACCTGGCCTTAGAAGTATAGGTATCTTTCCAGTAAGATCTATCACTGTACTCTCAAGACCAACATCTGCATCTCCACCGTCTATTATAGCATCTACCCTGCCTGAGAGCTCTTCTATCACTTGCTCTGCATTTGTAGTTGAAGGCCTCCCAGAGATATTCGCTGAAGGAGCACCAACAGGAACTCCACTCTCCTTGATGAGGGCTCTAGCGATTGGATGTGAAGGCATCCTTACTGCTACGGTATCTAAACCACCTGTTACATTGCTTGGAATGGTATCTTTCTTCTTCAGAATGAAAGTCAATGGGCCTGGCCAGAATTTTCTCATAAGCTTCTTTGCATCATTTGGGATATCTTCGACAATGCCATTAAGCATGTTCCTGTCATATACATGGACAATGATAGGGTTGTCTTGCGGTCTTCCTTTGGCCTTGAATATAGAATCAACTGCCTCAGGATCAAGTGCATTCGCTCCTAAACCATAGACAGTTTCAGTTGGAAAGACAACAAGTTTTCCATTTTTAAGAAGTTCTGCACAACGCTTTATACCTTCATAGCTTTGACTATCATATGCAAGTTTTAGTATCAGAGTCATATTGGGATTATCCTGCCTGGATAACCTATCATATATGAGGGAATTATATAAACTTTGTGATTGATTTATAAAGAACAATGCTGGATCCAATATAAATTAAGGTATAAAAATAGAAACTTACATGGAGAAGACAGGACATATTCCAGAATATCTATCAGCTTATCGATAAGCACAGCTTACTAACATCTTTGCTATGGATCTTGCTGCATAGATCATCATTCATTGATATAGAGGAATATAGATAGTAGTTATCTATGCATGAGATGCCAAGAATGGAATCATCATCAAGGCAATAAGATGTCCCATCCTCAACGATAGACTTGCAGTAATCGCCTAGACCAAAATAATTGTTACAGGATCCCTCACTAACTTGAAGACAATACTCTTTTATGGATGGATTCTTTACATCAAGACAGCTTGAGGATTTACCAGCAGAATAATATTTGAACAGATTCAGCATATCATTGCATGAGTCAACTTCACTCTCATAAGATAGAGAACTGCAGTGATCAGTATTTGCAAGGTATGACATGCAGGATGTCATAATCATTTGGTCAGATATCTTGCTGCATAACTCCATACGTTCTTCAAAATTCTTTGGCTTCATATGGACCTCTATATTCAAGGTTACTGTCAGAATAACCAACGAGAGCACCAGTATGACTATGAACAATACCATATATACTTTTATCCAGCTCTTGAACCATATCTTCTCCCTGTGCAGCAGTTCACTGAACAGATGCTTCTTATGCAATGGCACTGTCTTACGTTTATAGCTTATGACTTGAGACAGCTTCTTCTCTGAATGACCAAGATCCATCAATTCTTTCTTTATCTGGTCAATTCCCTTGTCTTTAGCTATCTCCTTATCGATATATTCGAGAAGATCCTTGTGCAAATTCTCAAACACCGAGGCAGAAATTTTCTCAACCTTTGTAAGATCATGTCCAGCTTTTACAAGGGTATCCCTAATCGTATCTATATCATACCCTTGCTTCATCAGACCATTTATGTAAGACTTCAGTTCATTGTCGACCATTCATTCACACCAACTTATCTAATTCCTTCTGCATAAAGAAGATTTGTGCAGGATCATAAAAAAAACAACCTGTAGATCATGAAACCAAGTATCAGGCCCATGAACATCCCCATCAAGAACTCCTTAGACCTTTCCTTATTAGTAAGCTCTTCTCTGCGAAGTATTGTATCATTCGCTGACTTAAGATCAACAATCTGGACTTCCTCTCTCTTAGGCTTTTTCTGCTGCCTTGATGCTTTCAAGACATGTTCCTCAATCTCATCAAGAATCTTCTCCTTGGATTTCAGAGGAGAAAGCTTCTCTGCTAATTTCTTGTCATCTATTATATGCTCTATCCAGTTCATGAAATCATTCTTTGAATCATCAACGTGATGCTTGAACTCATCATCAGGCATCTCTATAAGTGTGTCATAAAGCTCATAGAGGTTTGCAATCTTCTTCCCAGACATAGTTATGAATTCCTTACCTTCTGGAACATTCTTTTCTTTAGACATCACAATCACCTCTTTCCCCTGGAAATGTACTCTTCTTTTTTATTTATTCCCTGATCTTCTTCACTATATGCTTCAAAAGCTTTAGCTGAGCCTCTACACGATCCTCTACAGCGTGTATCTCTTTTGCAAGATGATCATCATTCATGACTTCCTTTATCCAGTTGTAGAAGTCATTCTTGTCCTCGTTGACATGATATCTGAACACCTCATCAGACATGCTATCAAAAGCTTCGATCAACTCATAGATATCCTTGAGCCGTCTTCCATCATTCAGATAGAAATGGTACTTCTCAGGGACTTCACCGGGCAATCTCTTCTCGATAGTTATCTCGATAGGCCCTGGAGCTGTCTTCTCTGATACAATGTGACTATCTTCTTCTGGAGTATTATCTGCTGTATTCATCGCTGGCATCTCTCTTGTCGATGCCTTCTTTTTAGATATCTTCTTGGCTGATTCCTTCTTGGCTGCCATTCAACTCACCTCATTGACCATCATGGTCTTATCAACCTCATTGTCATTCTCTAATTTATCCTGTGAGATTGTGCTATCAACATTGATATTTATCCTATGTTCCATGTCCTTCAATACATTCATGAAAGCGATGAATGAATCATAAGGGCTATCGTAAGGATTGAAATACTTGTGGACATCACCATCATTGAACCATTTTGTGCACATATAGTAGAAATGATCTGACGTAGTCAGTTTCCTCCAGTCAGAGATAAGCTTCTCATCATTTGACATCTTGACTGAATCCTCTACTTCGTAGAGATGCTTCAATGCTGCCTCCTGGATAGGGTTCCCTCTCCATGCAGAAAGATCCCTTTCGACATCTGCCCATGATACTGGATGATGTATGTCCAATTCTCCACGAATAGGGAAACTTGAGATGACTTCTGATGGAGTCATGAAACTATTATCGTGATTCTTCAGGAATTCCCTTGGAAGATGCTCAAGAAACTGGAATATCCCTTTATCCTCCCATTGATGCTCCCCGAATGTCTCATAATCCATGAAGAGGTTCACTACTTCTCCTGCACCATTCACCTGATTTAACCAATGCACATATTTAGGCACTGTAAGTGGGTGCTCCTTCCATTCAGGGTTGCTGAACCTGAATGCTATATCGTCACTGAGCTTATAATTCTTCAACAACAGCGGTATGCCTGCACTCACAGACTTGTAGAGATAATTAGGGCTTCTCCAATCGAGAACCTGATCTGCACCTTCGGCAAGAACCCCTTTGTATCCCATCTTCTCAAGCTCTATCGCAAGCTCGTTATTGAATATCAATTCAGTATTCCTAAAAACCTTAGGCGTCACACCAAATAACCATTCTATCTTCTTCCTGTGCATATCGACCTGCTCATGGAACTCCTTCTTTGAGAATAGGAATGAAAGGCTATGATGGTACGTTTCAGACAAGAACTCAACACAGCCTGTCTCAGCTAATTCCCTGAAGATGCTTATCACTTCAGGAGAATATCTCTCAAACTGCTCTAGAGCTGTACCTGTTATTGAGAATGAACATCTGAACTTTCCTTTATGCTCTCTAACCATACTAAGAAGCAGCCTTGTTGTAGGAAGATAGCATTTCCTTGCAACCTTCTCCATGATCTCCTTGTTCTTCTGCTCATCAAAATAATTCGAGTCCTTGCCTATATCAAAGACATGGTAATTACGCATCCTGAATGGTTGGTGCACTTGGAAGTAAAAGCATATCGCTACCATCTTAGTTACCTCTTCTCTCTTGTTTCATCATCTTGTTTACTTTCATCATCATATACACTCTCTTATTTTCATATCTTTCACTTTCTGCATGAAGCTAAAGCTTTCTCATAAGCATCTACACATTTCTTTGCAGGAGTATCCCATGTGAAACGTTTGACTTCTTGAGCACCTTCTGCCACAAGCATGCTATGCAAAGGCGCATGCTCCAGTACTGAGATTATCTTATTAGCCATATCATTGACATCCCAGAAGTCCGCTTTGAGGCAATGACGGACAACCTCACTAACTCCTGACTGCTTTGACATCAATACAGGAGTCCCATTCCTCATGCTTTCAAGAGGAGTTATACCGAATGGCTCGCTTATTGATGGCATCACATAAAGGTCAGCCATCTTGTATGCACGATCAATGTCATCGCCCTTCAAGAAACCTGCAAAAAGGAAGTTCTTTGACATGCCTAGCTCTGCAGCCTTCCTCATCATGAAGTTTTCCATGTCTCCTGAGCCTGCAACGACAAACGTGACATTAGGGTCATGCTCAAGCACTTTCTTAGCAGCATAGAGGAACCAATCTGGTCCTTTCTGTATCGTTATCCTCCCTAGGAACAATACCACTTTAGTCTTGTTTGGCAACTTGTGCTCAAGCATGCTGCTGTCTTTCTGCTCGACTGCATTATGGACAGTGATCACCTTCGATGGATCAACACCATATCTCTCGATCACAGTATTCCTTGTCAGATTGGATACAGCAAGTATGATATCTGCTGCATGGAATCCTTCTCGTTCAAGATCATACACATATTGATTCGGGTTATTGCCTGTCCTGTCAAATTCTGTGGCATGTATGTGGACGACAAGAGGCTTTCCTGATATTTTCTTTGCCTCTATCCCTGCACCATAGGTCATCCAGTCATGGCAATGTATTATATCATAATCCTTCCTCAATGCAATAAGCATAGATTTCTGTCTGTATCTCCATACTTCAGAATAAAGATCCCTTCCGTATATCTTATTTGAAGCATCTGATCTGGAATGCTCAATCTCCTCTTCGGACATATGCATGGAGGATAAGGAATTCTTCCTCTCTAGATACTCCTCATTTGACATGTAAGGCGTCAATGGAGAATCGATCTCGATAATCTCATCTATCTTCTCTCTCATAGACCTCTTTACATTAGTATCATAAGCTGAGATCAACTCTACATGTGAAGATGTTACATCCTTTGATACCCTTGGCATGACGAATATCACTTCAGCACCTTGGTTCTTGAGCCCTTTTGTAAGACCATAACAGGCAGTGCCAAGCCCTCCAGATGCCATTGGTGGGAACTCCCAGCCGAACATGAGGACTCTCATTGCCTATCACCTTTCCTGCTAAGAACGTAATCTGCATCGATCTCATCTTTCATGTTTGCTTGCTGATCTGATATGCTTTGACTCATGTATTCCTGCTTTCGTTCCTCGATAAATGCCTTACCTTCTTCAGAGATCTCAAATATCCTAACATATTCTGAGCTTAACACTTCCTTGAGAAGACGCTTGCCAACAAGATAAGTCAGATGGCTCTCTACAGTCCTCCAGTTTACATCAATGTCTTTTGCGATCTGGTTTATCGTCTTTCTCTTGGTGGAAAGAGAATCAAGGATCAATGTCCTGATAGTGTCAAATGTCTTTCGCTTGATATTGACATTATGATTAGTAGTAACCAATGATTTCTTGAAGAAAACGCTATAGCCTATCAAGCCAGAACCATTATTTAAGATTGCCTTGATATATCCTTCTACAGGGATCTTGTTTGATAGTATCTTGCATCTAAAATTGACAGAACCCATCTTCTCAAGTGTAGCATTATTATTCTTGAAGAAATCAATACCTAAATCAAAAGGATGGTATAACCCAGATAGATCCTCTTGATGCACTTCAAGAATATCTTCTGCAAGAAGATTTGCGAATTTTACAGTAAGATTTTTGTCAAGCGATAGGATTGCGTAGTTAGAGTTATTTAACAGGTCTATAAAGAACTTCTCATCCATCAACTTTCATCCTCATCATCATCAGCCTGACAAATTTTATCATCAGGTTATGACTAAAACCAGATATGCTTATATATAAATGTTGTTATGTAGCAAGAACATAGTACTATCTTAGTAATATATGTGTAAATGGCATATAATTCTGATTTCTTCTTTTACAATTAAATAGTAGTGTTAAAGGTTTAAATACGAACTTCATCAAGACTTGTATATGTTCGTGTTCGAGATATCATGGGAAGTATGCAATAAGGTAGGAGGCATATATACTGTAATCTCCTCCAAGAATAAACTCATGCAGGAGAAATATGGAGAAGGTTATTTTGCTATAGGACCTTATGAATCTGAAGAGCATTTCATTCCTGAAGAGGTGCCAGAACTGTTCAAGGATGCTTTCAATGAGCTTAGGGAGAGAGGCATAAACTGCCATTATGGGAGATGGGACATAGATGGTAATCCAAAGACAATACTAATTGATTTCAATTATTTCTGCAGAGAGAAAGATTACATCAAGACGCAACTCTGGAATGAATTCAAGATAGATAGCTTGGGAAGTGATTTCAATGATTTTGACAGGCCAGTCATCTGGAGCTGGGCGATAGGGATGCTTATCGAGAAGATCAGGAACAGGGTCGATGATCCTATAGTAGTGCAGACTCATGAATGGATGTGTGGCACAGCACTCCTGTACCTGAAGATGCAAAAAGCAAAGGTCGCAAAGGTATTCACAACGCATGCAACAATGCTTGGAAGAACACTCATAGGCAACAACCAAGACCTTTATTCTATACAAAGCAAAATAAAACCTGAAGAAGAAGCAAAAAGGTATGGTATACTCTCAAAATTTCATGTTGAAAAACAGTCAGCATTGAACGCAGACATATTTACGACGGTATCAGACATAACAGCTGAGGAGGCAACGCATCTTCTAGGTAAAAAGCCTGATGTAATAACCTATAATGGCCTTGATTTCTCCATACTTCCGAAATCCACAGAGCTAGACAAAGTAAGATATAAATCAAGAACGAGGCTTCTTGAATTTGTTAAGGCCATGTTCCCAAGACTAAACATCGACGATGTATCGTTGCTTGCAATATATGGAAGATATGAAGTTAAAAGCAAAGGCATAGATGCTGTCGCAAAAGCCATGAGCATACTTAATTCAGACACTAGCATCAATAAGCCAATCATATGCTTCTTCTTCATACCTGGAGGCACTTCTGGGATAAGACAGGAAGTTCTTAGCAACATGAGTTCCATGAACAAGGCAAAAGCATATTTTGAGGAGAGAAAAGAACATATATTCCTTGATCTAATGAATTCAGGAAAAGCTGAATCTGCCAAGTATGAGAGTGACGCTCCATCAATAAGATGCACACATTATCTCCCTAATGAAGAGCATGATAGCATACTAGGATTATTCAACCTCTTTGGACTAAACAATGATTCCAACATCAAATGCATCTTATTCCCTGTCTATCTCAATGGCAAAGATGGAATACTCAACCTAGATTATGTGGAAAGCCTTGCAGGAATAGATCTTGGCTTGTTCCCTTCATTGTATGAACCATGGGGATATACACCACTAGAGACAAGCGCAATGGGGGTACCATCAATAACATCCAATCTTGCAGGATTTGGCAGGTTCATAGAGAAGAACAATGCAGATGGCATAGTCATAATCGACAGGGTAAAGGAATTCAACAAAGCATCTGAAGAGCTTGCTATGAAGATAAAAGATTTCATCAATCTATCTGAGGATGAGAAATTATCTATGAGGATAAAAGCTCGTGGGTCAGCTGAGATGGCAAACTGGAGAAGCTTCATCCTGAACTACTATGAAGCGTACCAGAAAGCGTTGAATAGAATAAACTGCAACATCTAATTATCTATAACTTGAAGTATGTCTATATTGCTTATCTTTTTTTCTAATGATAATGAGTTGGCCATTCTTTCAGTATCATCTTTCACCATGCAGATGAAATCATATCTACCATTTGTCCTGAAAAAATCAATCCCTAACATGCTTAACTCTTTTGCAACAGCATCCTTATCAGATACTTCTAGACATAATATTGCAGAGTATTTACCCTTGTAATCGATAGTGAACTTCTTCAATATACCTCTTTTCTGCAACCTTGATACACGATGACGGACTGCACCTTCTGTCATCTCAATGCTCTTTGAGATATTCTTATAAGCCTGTCTTGAATTCTTATCAAGGTCATCAAGAATTGCCTTGTCTGTCTTATCCATCTATTAAGGATAGGATAAGTTCCTTATAATATTTTTGCTGAGTTAAGTTTCATAAGCCATAAAAAGATAGGCTCCTAAAGGGATATAGATAACTGGAGGTGAAGATAATGGAATTCGGCATCGATATGGACGACTGGGAACATAAGCTTGAGGATTTTCATGAGCACCTGCAAAGCTATTGACATCATATAGCAACAACTTCTTTCCCAAGAAAATATGCTCAATATGCACATTGGATTTAAGTAGCTAAAACTATACTATATACTGAAGGGGTGATCACCATCCATCTGCAGGATATAGTGCTTGATGCATTTGAGAAAGTTACGATAGATGTAGGATCGGATCATGGCATACACTGCAGGAATGCAGCAGAGCTAATCAAGATCGCAGCAAGATACGATGGGAGGATATACTTTGCAAATGGAGATAATCTTGCTGATGCTGGTAGCCTTATGGGTGTCCTGACTCTAGAGGCATACAAAGGTACAATCCTTGATGTCTATTTTGAGTATAAGATTGACGAACAGATACATGCAGAGCTGCAAAGAGCCGTGAATACTGATTATTGATAGATTTCTAATATATGATTTCATTCAAAAATATTTATAAAGAGATTGGGACCATTCCAATTGTATTGGGCTCATAGCTCAGCCTGGTTAGAGCGATGGACTCTTAAGAATGATATCTTAAGGATTCATTTGTTGAAATCCATAGGCCGGGGGTTCAAATCCCCTTGAGCTCATTTTTTGAAGAAAAATGTACAAACTTTGTTTGGTACATAAAATGATCGAGAGGAGTAAGAACTATGTTCTGTGCCCCTTGAGCTCATTTTTTCTAAGAAAATCAAAGATGATATTCTATTCATATCGCTTGCAGCCTGATTCATTGCATGTGAAACTCAAGAAATAATTTCCATCAGGCAAATCTTCAGGTATCATCACAAGGAAAGATTCATTCTTATAAGAGAGTTCAAGCAATTCCTGCTTCTTTACATTGCAAGCTTCCCCCTCACAAACTACAATCTCATTCATTGGTGAGATCAGCTCTGGCTCAGGATACACCCTTGCAAAACTATCAGTCATCCTTATCCAGTATGTCAGTACCTGGCTGCTTGGATTGTTCTGTAAAGCAGATACTTTCTCCAATTCTTTAAGATCCGTGTTTGCAATCTGCATCCCTTCAGAAAGCTGCTTTTTTATCTCAACACCTTTGCCAAAATTATTTCCGACAATTGAGAATATGTATGTAAGAAGTATAAGAGCAGTAATAACCTGGAAAGTAAGAATGAATACTAGATGAAGCCTTGGAGGTGGGGATCTTGAGGATATAATCCTTATAGACATTTCAGTTCTCCTGTAACCAAATCGATCTTCTGCTCATCATCAGGACCTATCCCTAAACACGTTATTGTTCCTGCTTCAACAACAGTATGGCCTGCGTCGGCAATCAATGAAGTTGTAAGCTTATGCTTCTTAGCATCCCTTTCGTATTTCCTGAGCAATTCAAGATTATCGACTTTCAGCACCACTTTTTTCATCCCTGATCCAAGCCATGCTTTCTTCTTGAAGAAACCACTTTTGTCATAACACGATACTGAGGCATGGGCAACCTGAGCTGCAAGCTTGCCCTTTGGAAGATTCAGATCCTGCCTTACCAATATTACCTGTTTCATAAATTGGCTCTGAGAGTGTTTTGTATATAAAGTTTGCTCTAAAAAATAATTTTAAACAATTTTATTTCACTTTTAGGGGAAAAAGTTCTCCAAGACGCGATTGCGATGTACATCGTTATCGCGCGTTAATTATCCTTTATTATTTTCTCTATATGAAAATAATGAACTAAGAGCTATTGCTCGCTAGTTTTTCTAAAGGTATTACTTGATTTTATTTGAAATTTATTCTCTTACAAAACAATTATAAATATGTAAAATTAGAATTAACTATGAATAAAGAGAAGTTTGAGAGATATTTTGACTACCTTGTTGTTCTTTGCATCATAATCACCATAGGGATACTCATAATGGAGTATACAATTACGATAACGCCTGCAATTGAGAACATCATATTCATAGTTGATTCAATAATCATAATAATATTCCTTGCTGACCTCTATATCGATTATAGGTATCTAGAGGATAAAAAGAAATTCCTGAAGCATTACTGGCCGGATATACTTGCATTGATACCTTTCTATTCTGCATTTAGGATATTGAAAGTCATGAAACTGCTTAGACTTTTCAGAGTCAGTTCTGTGACTGCAGAAGAGATATTGAAAGTTATTAAGCTGAGACATACTGTGCATTCCAAAAGGATAAAATGAGAATATCGCCGGAATCATATCCTTATCTATATATCAATGAATTCGTGCAGGTTCAAAAATATAATTGAAATCTTTCTGTAACTCTTCCCTCAAGAATTCACGCCACATGGAATATGGAGACTTTGGATCAAGAGGATCTACCTTCTTAGAACCATAATGGGTCAACCCTCCATGAGCTTTCTCACCTACATACCGTGAGATATCAGCTATGTCCATTCCAGTTGAAGAAAGGAACATCGGGACATGGATCAGATATTGAATCGTGCTTATCTGCTGTGATTGATTAAGCAATTCAATGTCCTTCTCATCAATCATCAAATTATCAGCATCAATGTTCCCCTCAGCAAGATTGTATAGCCTATTCTGAAGAGCTGTCTTCTCAAGCCTGCTATAACGTTTCAGGTTATTTGATAGATAGCTTGCACGTCCGCTCTTATATACTGAAACAAGAGCTTCAACTATAGCAGCTCCAGTCACATTAGGCTCGATTCCTGAAGCTATGACAGCGTCGATATTATCCTTTGAATGTACTGTTTTTCTTGCCATTTTCTACTTTAAAATAGTAAATACGTTCTACTCCATATATAAACTTAATTATGCTCAATTATCCATATCATAACAGGCTAGCTATATCAGATTAGCCAGTTTTGCAACCTCTGATCTCATGACACATCGCTCAGGAAGATAGATATGTGCTGTATTGTTCTGGTCGATCAGTCTTTCAATCACGTTCACAAGGCCAGATGACCTCTCTGTGATTCCTATCTTTGTCCCTTTGTTGGTGCTGATCTGGTCCATGTCTCCAATCAAGACTATCTTGCTGTCAATTCCAACACGGCCTACTAACAGCTTTATCTGCTTAGGATGGAATAACTGGGCTTCATCAACTATTATATACTTGTTAGGCAGTGTTCTTCCTGCGACATAATCTATTGATTTGAACTGTATGATACCATCCTCCTCAAGCCTGCTTATCTTGTCTGCAAATATATTCTTCTTCGTAGGACTTTCTCCCCTTACACCAAAAATATATTCAAGGCTACCATATGCAGTCTCCATCCAAGGTGCTAGCTTGCTCCTCTCTGTTCCTGGAAGGAATCCAAGACCTTCACCAGCCTCCACTGTTGACCTTACATAGATCATGCCATCATAGGGTTTTGTATTGTCCAATACCTGTAGCAATGCACAGTACATCGCCCATAGACTCTTGCCAGTCCCAGCAGGCCCATTGACAGTTACAAGACCTATATCTATATCTTTCAACAATTCCATATATCCTACTTGTTCATGGACAAGATTGAAATCAATATTGAATTTCAGATTCACACTATTCCATCTTCCTTCAACATCCTGCTGACAGCCAATCGAGTCCAACACTTTAGCCAGATATGGTTTTCCTATCGTGCCCATGCTTTTCGTTACCTCACGATATACAATCTTTACCATCTCATCATCAGCTTCGGAAATTGCTGTTATCCTACCATTCTTGCTCCTCTTCTGCTTCTTGTTTGCTCCACTCATGTTAACTAATGATGTCATGAACTGTATCCTCTTATCTACAGGTACGTCTAGTATGTTGAACTCTTTGCTCGAATGTTCATTGAATGATCTTGCGTCCTCTTTAAGCTTATCGTAAGCATTACAGTAGCGGAAATCTATGCTTTTCGCATGCGGTTTGGCTATATACCACGACACACCTTCTGATGCATCCAAGAACTGTATAAGCTGATTGGGCCGAGGAACTTTTCCAAGACTACGTTGTATGTCAGAGTTTGAAAGGTTGAAACCTTGTCTAGCAGAGATGCTCCTCCTTACAGAGTCAATCATGGGTTCGACCATATGCTTTGAGAACCCCCTATAAAGTTGGTTAGGATCGGTAATCCTCTCGTACTCGAACTCTTCAACATCTATCTTGAAGCGTGCTGCTTTGAATCTTGCAACATAATCATTAGAAACAAATTTAAGAATACCTAATCCATCGTTTGAGGCAATAGTTGCAGCTTGGAATACAAGCCTATCATCATTATCAGGATATAATGTACCTACACTATCAAAAGCCTCAAGATTAGGCTCAAGAATATACACTCTTGCACCATTATCAAGCTCTATAAAGCCATTCATGTCACCATATCTTTTTCTTGCATAACTCTTCTTCCTATCTTCTGGCTCATCTTCCTTTCCTGCAAGTCGCATCTGCATGCTCTGTATAAGAGTATCCTTGTCCATATGGTTATATCCATATTGTGATATCATCTCCTCAATTACCCTTGTTGCTGACCTTGCATCTGAACGTTGCCATGAATCCCTCTTGAATTCACTCTTGATATTATCAAGCTCTCTTACGACTATATCAGAAAGTATAATATCATTAGGAGTCTCGTCATGTTCCTTACCTTTAAGAGAGAGTATATTATCATACCTTTCTCTTTCCAGGGCGTTAGGTATAATATTTCCAGATAAGATATACATTGCATAAGAATTCTGCATCAGAACATTAGTGTCTGGAAAGTACAATTTCATTTATTACACGCAATATGTTTATTATAAAAGAGTTGTCGTTGTAAAATTTCTAGATTAAGAAATATATTATCAAGAACTACTTTAGCTTGCTGACTTGTGCCTTGTCAGAGACAATTGCAGAATTGCCTGAAGGATCCTCTATAGTCATCTGAAGCTTCTCTTCTCCCCACATTATCTTGCGCAGTTTCTTGAGAAGGTTCTTTGCCTTTGTACGTTCTTCCTTGTCTTCAGCGTTATCACGTACATTCTCAAGAGTTGTCTTCACCCTATTAAGTACACCTTCAACATTTGTCACATAACCATTAGATGCTGGTCCAGGATCAATGGTTGTTATCCTTGGAAGCTTTATCTTCGCCTCACTGCTCTTTACGACCCTTACTTTCATATCATCTTCGCATGAAATCTCAAATACTATCTTTACAGGATTCCCGCTATTCTCAGTCTCAAGATCAGCTTTATGAAAATCACAGCTACCGCAGCTCATGCTGAATAAGAATATCTTCCCGAAGTAAGGTATATCACGTTCCATCTCCTGAAGTGTTAAGGTTTTATTTCCGCAAACAGGACATAGTTCACCTTCTACTACTTCTGGTGCTCCTTCCTGAGGTTGACTTTCTTTAGCTGTTTTTGCCATTGATCGTTTAACATCAGTCTTGTATTTAAAGTTTTTGTTTAGCAATTTTCTAACTGAAGCCTTTGAGAATTATTTTCAATAAAGCTTTTATAGAGCTAACTAATCCATGTTAAACTATAGAATGGTTATCAACCATGTGCTCAATCTGTCTTATATCTTTAATCTTTAACATATTGTAAGAAGATGGTATTGTTAAGCATTTCCTGACGGTAGTTGCCTTGACAAAATCAATTAGATACGGACCTTGATCACTTATCACAATATTAGGGGATACCAGATCTAAATCTGCGATTATCGAATGTACTGCATCAACAACACCATAAAGCTGAGCGGGATTATCTTTTACGTATAATGATTGTATTATCCCATTCTTTATCCATCTGCCAAGGGCTACTCCTTCAATATACTCACGGATAATATACCCTTTGATATTCTCCTTCAGGAGCGAATATTTGTTCACTTTTCTTACAAAAGATGATGGGACAATACTTTCATATAGCTCTGGAAGACCAGGTGTGCCTGATAATTCTTTGAATACCTGTGCTTCAATATCCAATGCACGAAGATAACTATGTGTCATGAATGGCTGTAATACACCTTCTAAACAAACTGCTCTAACATCGGAATGCATCAGTTTCAATACAGCTGAAGAAGACCCTTTCTCTATCCTGTATGCTGCATTACTGAAAGCAGGAAGCCTTTCTGCTACAGAATATCCATAACTAGCTGCAATCTTTTCTGCTTCCTCAAAAAGATATTTTTTTACCTCGCAGGGTTTTATCTTAGGCATGAATATAGAGTTGGATGAAGATTAATAAATATATCCCCTATATAATTATAAAATATAAGGCATTAAAATAGATCTAGACTCACTACATTTCTTTTTTCAAAAGCCACATGCTTGGATTCTTATGCTTACTCTCCCGTGCAAGCTTCCTTGAGAATAGCTTTAGAGGGACTTCTCCGTGCTTGTGGAAGCCAAACTTCTGATAAGAACGGATAGCAGAATGATTATAGCCTTCAACTTCAAGCATCAAGGACTTATAGCCGCTCGATCTTGCACGGCTTTCTATCCATCCCATCAGCTTTCCTGCTATTCCTCTTCCCTTATATTCCTCAAAGACTGCTATTGCAAGTATGTAATAGCTGTCTTTAGGCTTTGGAAAATATTTAACTGCTTTCTGTGCTTTACGGATAAAGGAGAACAATGAGAAGAAACCAAAATATTTCCTCAATACATCACTCATTCCTTTGTCCATCTCATGCTCGCGTTCGCTTGCATAACTTATCACAACACCTGCAATCTTAGAGCTATCTGGATTCTCTGCATCTGAAATCTCGCATACATCTGCATTTATCCAAGAGAAGGAGCAGTTCTCGCTAAGAGCTGACTCATATATTATCTTCCTGTAATTCCTGCCAAAAAGCCAGGGGAGAAAATGCCCACCTGCAGATACTATCGCTTTTGCGATATCACTAGCATCATTCGGATTTGCTTTTCTTATGATCATATATTAGTTTTTGTTAGAATAATTATAAAGTTTTTCTTGAACCTAATTTAGCTGTATTAGAAATATAGCATTTAACAAAAAAAAGCATTCCCCTACGCGTTTCGATATCCATCACATACGCGCGGTAATTATCCCTTTTTCTGAATTGTACTATTTATCTTCTTTTACTATTATTAAAAATTAGAAAAACTAAATTATTGAAAACATGACAACAATCTCTTTGCCTTTTATCTTGAACTTGCTTTCGTTTGTATATTTCTTTGCATCTTCTGGAGCATTAGAATCTATCATCAGTCCTTTACTTCCTGTTATAGTGACTATCTGCTTCTCGAATTCAGCAAGATCATCGACAAGATCTTCTGGAACCTGCAAGTACAGCTCAATCCTGTCTGAACGCTTCATCCCTGCATCCTTCCTTGCACTCTGCACTCTCCTTATTATCTCCCTGCTGAATCCTTCGGATTCAAGCTGAGGTGTCCTTGTCTTGTCAAGATAGATCATACCATCCCTGAACTCAGCAGCCTGGATGTCATCAGGAGTCTCCCTGCTGTAGGTGAGATGATCATCTATGATATCATAAGATTTATCGTCTATCTTTGCAATATACTTTGAATTCTTATGTATGTCAATGATTACCTGTTCATGGTTATCAATCAATAATTGCGCAACTCTCTGGGTGTTCTCTCCACAGAACCTTGCAAGCTTGCCATAATCGGGCTTGAAGCTTAGCTTAACATTTTCATATTTCTCAGTAGTCTTGATGTCCTTGATGTTAGTCTGGTTAAGAAGAATATCTCTCATGCTTGATATGGAATCTATTGTATCCTTATCTCTTGTCTCTACAGTAACTTCCTTGACAGGCCATCTCACTCCTAACTGTGATTTCTCTCTTGCAAACAAGATACCCTGGATCACTGCATTCACATTATGCATGTCCTTCTCCATCTTCTCGTCTATAAGCTTGCTATTATATTCTGGCCAAGGCATCATATGCACAGAATCATAATCAATGCCGAACACATGCTTAACATCCTGGTACATCTTCTCTGCTATGAAAGGAGTAATTGGAGCAATCATCTTCAGTATAGTTATGAGTGATTCAGATAGCACATATGCTATGTCTTCCTTCTCCTCTTCTGTACCTTGTACTGCCTTATCACGTATCAACTGTATATATCCCCTGCTGAGTTCAAGGAACAACTCCTCGACGATAAGAGGAACTTCATTCAATCTGTATGCCTCAAAGGATTCAGTAGCCTTCTGCAGTCTTGAATGCAGAGTTGACATCATATAACGTTCTTCTGTAGCCATCTTTGAGATTGTCTCATGACCTCTGTCCTTGCATACTTCTGATAGAGAGATGTTATTGGTCGTGAAATAATCAACCACAAAATTGTGCACGTTCCAAAGGACATTAAGATTCTTGTGCTTGAGCTCCACATCCTCTGGATTATAGTTTATGTCGATACCTGGATTCGCTCCGCCTATGAAATAATACCTGAAAGTGTCCGCTCCGAACTTGTCGATGACTTCCTGAGGCAATATGTAATTGCCGAGGCTCTTGCTCATCTTCCTCCCTTGTGAATCCTGCACAAAACCATGCATATAGACATTCTTGAAGCTTGGCCGTTTCATGCTTATCATTGATGCTACATGAAGTAGGTTGAACCAACCACGGATCTGGTCCTTCCCTTCAAGTATGAACTCTGCAGGGAAAAGATCGTCCATAAGATCTTTCCTATGAGGATAATACAGGCAATTCCAGGATGCTGTTCCTGCATCTACCCATACATCAAGTATGTCAGGCACTCGCCTGTAGGTCTTGCCTTCTCTCTTAATTGTGATATTGTCAATCTTTGGTATATGCGGGTCCTCTACTTTCTGAGCTGATAACTCTTCAAGCTCTTTTATGCTGCCTACAACAATGTAATCATCCTCGTCTTCAACATTCACCCAGATAGGTATCGGGGTACCCCAATATCGTTGCTTGCTGATTGAATTGTCTCGTAGGTTCTGCAGCCATGAATTGAATGCATTGTATGCAGTATCAGGAACCCATCTTATCCCGTTGTTCTCTTTGATCATCTCGTCTTTTATATCTTCAACTTTGAAGAACCATTGTTTTGTCGTCCTGAAGATGACAGGCTTGTGATGTCTCCAGTCGTGAGGATATTCATGCTCGACATCATTTGTAGCGACAAGATGCCCAAGCTTGTCTATCGCTTCTATGAATTTTACATCATCGGTCTTTGCCACCATGCCTGCAAACTGTCCATTCTCCTTAGGGAAGATCCCTTTAGTGTCAAGAGTATTGAATGCAGGAAGACCATTCCTATATCCAACTTCATAGTCTTCTGGACCGCAGCCAGGAGCGCAATGCACAAGCCCAGAACCTGCTGAAGTATCTACGTATTCATTGGATAACAATACAGAATGCATTTTCTCTGGCTGCTTCACTTCAAGTTTGCTATAGTGCATGTCTGGTTCAAAGAAATGCTCATACCTTACTCCTTCTAGCTTTGCGCCATAGAACTCTTCAAGCTCATTATATTTCTTCTCTGCAACTGCCTGAACAACCATAGGTCCCAAAGCTTTGCTCAATATCCATATCTCACTATCAACTTCTGCTCTAACGTATTCCAGGTCAGGATTTACCATCACTGCAAGATTGAAAGGGATTGTCCAAGGTGTTGTTGTCCAGATTATCAGGTATTCGTCTTTCTTCTCTTTCTTTGCAAGCTCTGACTTGCTCTCCTCTCTAACCTTGAACTTAACAAAGATGGATTTATCGACAACAGTCTGGTATTCCAGCTCATGCTTTGCCAATGCTGACTCGCTAATGGGGCACCATGTCATGGTCCTCAACCCACGGTAAAGACGCTTCTGCTCATGGGCTTTCTTTATCAGCCACCATTCTCCATCTATGAACTCATCCTTGATTGACTGATAAGCATTCTCAAAATCCATCCAGACTCCTAAACGTTTGAAATCATCATTCATCAGATTCATGTTATCAATGCATAACTGCTTGCATTCTGCAATGAACTTGTCAACACCATAGCTTTGAATCTGGTCAGAATTCTGCATATCAAGCTTCTTCATTGTTGCATGCTCAGTAGGAAGGCCATGCATATCATAACCTGCCCTGTCCCATACATCAAAACCTTTCATCCTTTTGTATCTAAGGACCATGTCTTTCAATGATTTGTTCCAAGCTGTCCCCAAATGTACTTTTCCGCTGGTATATGGAGGTCCATCTAAGAAATAGAATTTCTTTGCCTTATTGGCTTTTGCCTTATCCTGGATAGCCTTGTAAGTATCATTCTCATCCCAATATTTGAGCATTTCAGGCTCCATTTCAGCAAAATTATATTTTTCAGGCATGTCTAATAGGAAAAATGGAGGATTTATAAAGGTTAGCCAATGAAAAAAGCAAAAAAAGGTTAAAATAAGGCTATTTTTAATTGTCAACGATGAGCATTTAAGAAAAAATCTCTCCTCGACGCGATTCGATGTCCATCGCATTCGCGCGCCTATTATCCCTTTTTCTAAATGGAAATATGTTATTCCTTCTTTCAAAATCATACGAAATTCACGGATTTATATTCTAGGATGCAGTTAGGTTTAAATAAGCAGAAAGAACTTCGTCAATATGGCAAATATTATGATTGTTGACCCAAATGAAAGGATATTGGCTACTTGGAAAGAGATCCTTGAGAAAGAGGGGCATGAAGTATATGTCACTTCATATGCACTCTCAGCACTTAATTATCTATCAGATGGCAATACACCTGACATCATCTTTACAGAATATCATATAAGGGATATTCCTGAGGAGATAAAAGTGACGTTAGAAAAAGAGAAACCCATCATTTCTGATGAGGATGATCTTGAGACAAACCTAGCGAAACTTGCAATAATATATGCCCATAATACTTTGTACATAAAAGGTTCAGATCTTGTCAATAGGATAAAGACAGAGGAAGGGTATAAAAGACTTTCCGATGTCCCAATCGTAGGTATGAACTCATTCCCTGGATTCAAGAGAGATGGGCTTGTAGACCATATTGTAAGGATCGGGCCTGACCTGATCAACGAGATGGTCAGAAAGTATGTGAAATGATTGTTATCATTCTCAATAATATTGATAAAGTCGAATTTGTAGAATAGACATATCTATGAGCCTATGCAAAAAGGTTGCAATGCTTGCTGCAGGAGGAGCAATGATTGGGACTCTGAGTGGATGTGCAACACCTGCGACATTAAGCGATAAGATACGAGATATGCCCCCAGAGAGAATAATGATGGAGAGGCAGAGATTAGAACGACAAAAGACGGATGCTGCACAAGATGATTATGAAAGCAACAATGATGATTTCTTAAGTTTCAGTTATTATTTCAAAGAATATTCCACTCAATCTATGATAAAAGCACTTGATAGATACATGGCTGACAACTATCCTGGATATGGGAGATAATCACTCATGAATACCATATAGACATCATCGAATAACATGAACATCATCACTAGAATTCATGAAATATTTGTTCTCATCAAGAAGCTTCTTTACATCGGGAACACCTGGGAAATTACCATCTTCAGATAAAGGGAAACCTGGTTGCTTAAGTGCTATTGCATGATAACAATTATGTGTAAAATCATTCCCCCGTATTACTGGGTTGCATCTATAAACAAATATTCCTGCACCTATTTGAGAATGATTGTGCATAAATTTATTATCGATAATTTCAATATCAGAATCATAAGAACAAAACATTCCACCTCCTCTATAGCCAACGTTATTGCAAAAAACATTGTTTGAGATAACACCGGATGTTTTCTTCAATGCCATGCCTGCCCAAAAAAATAGATTCTCTCGGATGTCGCAGTTCTTTATGTTTACTTTTGTGTTCTCAAAAGAAATCCCTAGACTGCCATGGATAGTGCAGTATTCTAGAAAGGATTCATCAAAAAATTTTACTCCTTCAAACCTTCCTGCCCTTAACTTATAATCACTTAATGGATTTGTAATGCCATTAACTGTGTCTGCAAGCGACTGATATTTTCCAGATGAACTAATTACTATCCTATCATCTTTTGTCCCTTGTGCAATAACTGGTCCTTTAAATTCCAACTTCACACCAGGCTCAACGCTTAGATGCACTCCTGGCTCTATCTTGACAAGAGTAGATGAGGTAGTTATCAGATCAGATTTTAGTAAATAATCGCCTTTCTTTATTATCCCGCGTTCCACTATACCTATACGCAAGACATCTATATCCTTAGCTGCCTCTGAGAGCAAATCTTCAAATCTTACCTTCTTCTTCATAGAAGAGGAGAATTAATATGAATTTAATATACTATCGATTTAGAGATGAGCTATTTGTATTTCTTTGATTTATCTCTTAGCCTAAGAACTGATACTGTTATTGCAAAAGCGAGCATGAAGGTTATCCCATCCATGAATATTATCGCAAGGTTCTGGCGCATCACGCCATATATTACCCAGATGAAGAAACCTATAGTAAGAAGGATGTATGTTATCTCTGAGATGTCATCTACCTTGTTTTTCCTTATTATGTTTATCAGCTGAGGGATTAATGCTATTGTGACAATTATCCCTGCTGTTAATCCTGTTATGTTCGTCAATGATGCTGGATCCATAAATCGTCTGTGAAGTTGGTGTTTAAAAATTTACTGGATCAAAATCTTTCAAAGAATCAATAATCTTATCAGCTTTTGAGAAATCTTGGTGAACAGTAAAATCATTAGGCACGGCTATGCATTTCATACCTGCTGCTTTAGCTGCAGTTAGACCGCTTTCTGAATCTTCAATAGCTATGCATTCTTCAACAGGAATATCTAGCCTTCTTGCAGCTTCAAGATAAATATCCGGAAATGGTTTGTTCTTTTTTATCTCATCACCGCCAACTATCTCATCAAAGTATTTTGTGAGATTAAATTTTTCCAGGATTTGCTTTATTATCCCTGTTTTAGTTGCAGATGCTATTCCAATCTTATATTTCCCATGAAGAGATTCAATTAAGACATCAAAATCATCTCTTAGTTTTAATTCAGAATCAATAGAATCAACAAAAAGCTTTCTTCTTTCTTTTTTAGTTTCTTGGAAATTAATCTTCTTATTATATTTCTTTGCCATTTCAGAATAGAATGAATCAGAACCATGAGAAACACCATATTTTTTATAATCCTCTTCTGAAATAAATATTCCGTGCTTCTCTAAAACTAATCTGTGCGTCTTAAAATGCAATGGTTCACTATCAACAATGATCCCATCAAAATCAAAGATTATTGCTTTAAACATTTTTAATATACTTCTTTGCCAAATATATGAAAGGTGTATCGATAGCTGCCACAATTATCTTCATCACATAAGTCGTTATAAATATGCTCCAGAAGATCTCCATCGAGAATACTCCGATGAATGCGATACTGCAGAAGATTGTTGTGTCAATTAACTGGCTTACCCAAGTTGATGCATTGTTTCTTATCCAAAGATGCTTACCTTTCGTCTTCTTCTTCCAGAAATTATAAGACCATACATCATGCAGCTGGCTGATTATGTATGCCACTAAAGATGCAAAAACTACTCTTGGATAGAATGAGAATATCGCTGCTAAGTGAGGCTGGATAAAATCATCTGCTGCAGGCTTGAACATCAATGACAATTGCATGTATATCGCTGATACGATCATTATGAAGAATCCCATCCATACTGCTTTCTGCGCTTCCTTTTTTCCATGGAATTCATTTAACAGATCTGTAGCGAAGAAGATACTGCCATACAATATGTTTCCAAGTGTAACAGTTATGCCTACAAGATCAACAAGCTTTATCACCTGTATATTTGCAAGTATTATCGACATGACTATCGTCACATAAAGCCCAGCTTTCCCAAAAAGCTTGAAAGCCAATAGGACTATAGACAGGTCAATTAGGATGAATATCAGCCATAAGTAGATGTTTTCCATATCAATAGATTTATGTCCACGATTTATAAGTATTTCTTGAGAGCCCCAATTTAATATGTATATATACCTGAAAAGCGCGAAACTGGGTTTCTATTTTTTCCATTTCATTGCACAACATTTATAAGTCTGATATGAGTAGAAGGTCATATGAAGTGCCCATCATATAATATCTTTTTTGAAACAATATCTACGCCGATTAGACTGCAAATCATAGATTTCTTGAATGATGGTGCAAAGAATGTAACAGAGATCTGCAACCATCTGAATGAAGAGCAGAGCAAGATAAGCCACAACTTAAAATCGCTCGCTGGATGCCATCTTCTTATTGTGGAAAAGAGGGGCAAGCACAGATACTATTCATTGAATGAAGACACAGTTGTGCCATTACTAAGGATTGTCGAGGAGCATGTTGCTAAGTATTGCTGTGGTGAATGCAAGGTGACAGTAAAAGCCAAGAGGTAGAACAATGAATAACGTAGGCAGGATGCGGCTCCATGAGCTGCAGGATAAACAAAGAGCAATTGTTGAATGCGTTTATTGTGAAGGCGACTTAAGACAAAGGCTACTCGAGATGGGCATAATCAAGGGTGCAAATATACAGGTCGAAAGGGAAGCCCCTTTAGGTGATCCATTGCATATAAAGATTAAAGGATATTCTTTATCATTACGTAAAGAAGAAGCTTGTGACATTGAAGTAAGCATTGTGTGAATTTCTCATGGTGAAAGACAAAAACAAAATAAGCATAGCATTAGCAGGAAATCCTAATTGCGGTAAGACTTCTCTATTCAATACTATTACAGGCATGCGGCAGCATGTAGGGAACTGGCCAGGCAAGACTGTCGAGAGGAAAGAAGGCATCCTTGAATATGGCAAAATAGACTTCACAATCATCGACCTTCCAGGAACATATTCATTGCAGCCTTACTCAATGGAAGAGTTGGTAGCAAGAGACTATCTGATAAATGAGAAACCAGATTTTGTCATAGATATAGTAGATGCGACAAATCTTGAAAGGAACCTTTACCTGACAACACAGCTTCTTGAGATGGGCATGAATGTGATACTTCTATTAAACATGGATAATTATGGTGAAAAGAAAGGGCAACATATAGATGAGAGGAAGCTTTCCATGCTTCTAGGCATACCAGTAATAAAAATGGAAGTTGTCGAGAACTCGTCGAAGAAAAAGCTTTTGGATTTCCTAATAGAAGAGCATGGCAAGAAGAACAAGAGCAAGCTCAATTACGGAAAAGAGATCGAATGCCCTATAGACCACATAGCTGACCTAGTGAAATCTAGCAAGATATGTGAACACGCTCCACCAAGATGGGTAGCATTGAAACTTATTGAAAATGATAAAGTCATTCTTGAGAAAGTCAAAGGTTACAAGAATGGTGAAAGGATCATCATTGAAACAAGAAAGATACAGGAGAATCTTTCAAAGATCAAAGGAGAAAAGATCGATGCCATATTCACTTATGCAAGATATGGATTCATTTCAGGACTATTGAGGGAATGCGTCAAGAAACCGAAGATAGATAGGGTAAGAAAATCAGACATAATAGACAGCATAGTTGCGAATAGGTTCCTCGGGATACCAATCTTCCTTCTGATAATGTACTGCATGTTCCAGTTCACATTCACTATAGCTGAACCATTCATGGGATGGATTGACACAAGCTTTGGATGGTTTGCTGGAGTAGCATCTGCATGGATAGAATGGGTTGGTGCACCTAACTGGGTCAGCTCACTTGTAGCTGATGGTATCGTCGGTGGAGTAGGTAGCATAATAATCTTCCTTCCGAACATCCTACTACTGTTCTTCTTCATATCCATACTTGAAGACAGCGGCTATATGGCTAGAGCAGCATTCATAATGGATAAGGTCATGCAAAAGATAGGATTGCATGGGAAGAGTTTCATTCCTCTGCTTCTTGGATTCGGATGCAACGTTCCTGCTATTATGGCTACAAGGACATTGCAGAACAAGAAGGATAGGTTGCTTACAATACTCATTAATCCTTTCATGAGCTGCAGCGCAAGACTTCCAGTGTATGTGCTCTTCGTCGCTGCTTTCTTCTCAAAGAATGAGGGATTGATAATATTCTCTCTCTATCTATTAGGCATAATAATTGCGATACTTATGGGTTTGATCTTCAAGAACACCCTATTCAAGGGATTGAGCAGCCAGTTTGTCATGGAACTACCACCCTACAGGATTCCTAAACTTAGGACGACATTGCTACATACATGGGAGAATGGCAAACAATTCATGATAAAGGCAGGAACTGTAATCTTCTCTGTTGTGCTATTGATCTGGTTCCTCGGTAACATGCCTTTCGGAGTAGAATATGCGTCAGAAAATAGTGTTATTGGAATCATTGGAAATTTCATCGCTCCTGTATTTGAACCATTGGGATTTGGAAACTGGCAGAACAGTGTTGCACTTATATTTGGTATATTAGCAAAAGAAGTAGTAATAGGGACATATGGGACAATATATGGAGTTTCTGAAGAAGGCCTTGCTCCTTTCTTGCAAGCAAGTTTTACACCTTTGAGTGCTTATGCATTCATGGTCTTCGTCCTTTTATATGTACCATGCATATCTGTTCTTGCAGCAATAAGGAAAGAGACAAAATCATGGAAATGGATGTGGTTCAGCGCAGGATATATACTTGTCGTTGCATGGATTGTCTCGTTCGTAGTCTATCAAGGAGGATTGTTATTAGGATTTGTATAGGTGATCAACATGATATGGGAGATATTATTTTACGTTATTGGACTTATTGCTGTTGTCCTGTTCATAAAGGCATTGAAAGATATGCTCAAAAGTGAAGGCTGTGTTAGCTGTCCAGTTGAAGGCGGCTGCAAGCATAAGACAAAGGAATTGGTTGAAAAAATAAGGAAAGAAAGAGAGAATAGGAATAAATCTGTTTCTGATAGCAAATAGGTTGGATGCAACTATAAGGTTTATAAAGCAATAAGGAACTACGTGTTCCATGATTGACAGGAATTTCGAGAAAATCAACGCTAAAACACGTATGGGTGGTCAAGTAAGGTTCGATCGTAGCAGGATTGAGAATGCTCTCATTCAGACCATGCATGAAGTAGGTTCTTATTCTGATTCAGTATTTCCTGAGAAGATATTTGGCAGAGATGTGATGCTCCCTTATCGTGGAATAAGCATCGGTGAGGTAAGAGATGACCTAGACATCATCCACATCCTGACTGATAAAGTAATCGGTAGGCTAAACAGCGTAAATGAATTAGCATTATATGTCCATGACTCACCTAAGCATCCAAATCCATCATATACCCCAAGCCAACAGACTATACATGATCATGTAATACACACATTGATGCAGGAAGGCTTTTTAGAGCATTCTGAAGGATATCTTTTCCATAGATCTTTAAGAGTCCATCTTGGTAAGAATGGAGAGCTAAGACCTGAGCATAATCTATTCCATGGATTCCCATCAAAAGAATTCATGGAGATGAACAATAGTTTCTACACAGACAATGGTTATGATTCAATAGAGAAGATAAATGAATTGCTAAGGGAGGGGAAGCCTTTTGCTGAGATGGTCGAGCGAGCAGATTCATTGTATAAGAATAATATAAGAAATGCTTTCCAGCAGATGATAGATACAAAGAAGAATATAAGGATGCTTAGCATCACAGGTAAATCAAGCTCTGGTAAGACGACATCTACTCATCTCTTGTGTGATATGATCAAGAAAGAGTTAGGCAAGAAGCTTGTCCCATTATCTATCGACATGTATTTCAATGATTACCAGCCAAGAGATGCAAGAGGAGACATAAATTATGAATTATTCGAGAGCCTTGACCTAGGACTATTGAGAGAACATATCCCAAGATTGATTGCTGGAGAGAAAGTCCTCACACCAATATATAACTTCAAGAAATCAAGAAGAGAACCTGAGAGTGAGTGGCAAGAGTTGCAGGTCGATGAAGATTCAATACTTGTAGTAGATAGCCATTGCTCGTTGATCCCTGTGATAAGAGAAGCATTGGATCCTAAAGATAATCCATCAATAACTGAAGATCAGAGATTCTATGTATATCTAGAACCTTTCAATCATATCCACGACATGGATGATAATCTTATCCACATGTCAAGATATAACATGCTTAGAAGATGGAGAAGAGACAGAGAGCATAGAGATACTGCTTATGAATTCAACATACCGCATTGGTGGGCAGTAAGAAAAGGAGAGCTTAGGGATATTGTCCCAAGGATGAACCTTGCTGATGTTGTCATAAACAGCGGCATACCTGGAGAATTGAATTTCATGGCAAGAGTTATGCAAGAAGAGTTTGAGCTTCCTAATTATGAACAATTCCTTGAAAATGAGCAATTGTATGGTGCAATCAGATGTTATCAAGGTCAGAAACTTTTGAATGAAGCAATACCTGTCCCGCAAGAATACATCGATGGTTATAAAGTTCTTCCTGGAGATTCGCTCTTAAGAGAATTTGTAGGAAATAGTGTGTTTGCAGGAAAACATATCTGATCCTTTATCTAATATTTTTTAGTTCTTACCGGTGATATAGCATTATCTAGAAGTGACGATTTCTCGACGATAATTGAATAATAGTTCATGGAAAAGTATTTATATAATGCGCATAAGGGAAACAATAGTGATAGTTATTGAAGCATGAAGAGACAAATCCAATATATAACGGAGATCCAGAAGATTTTGTATGGGTTGGATTCGGTTCAGGGAAAGGCAGCAACCTTGAACAATGCACAAAGAAAGTATCTGAACCGAGCTTAATATATTGCAACAGTCCAAGAGCTGAGCTATTGAGATCAACCGCCTTAGAGAATATCAATAAGGTAGTCATGGATAGCTACGTCTACTGTGGCAGTTTCAAGAAAGCACAGAATGACCCAGAGCTACTGGAACAATACAAGAAGAGAAGCCTTGAATTTGATGAGATGATCGTTGATGCATTGCACAATTGGGAGAACATCATCGAGAAGCCGATCGACCTTATAGTGCTTGGTGGCTATATGAAATTTGTTGGGAGACCGATACTTGATGCTTACAATGATAAGATCATCAATGTACATCCTTCACCGTTAGATGTACTTGAGATGGGAAATAGAAAATATGTTGGAGATAATGCTATAGAGCTTGTCGTCCATGATAGACTTGTCAGAACATTGTCATCAGTCATAATGGTTGATGAAGGCGTTGATCATGGCGAGATTTTAATTCAGGGCCCAAGCCTTGAGGTACCTTATTCATTGAGGGAAGGTAAAGAGAGGAATATGGATGAGGCAATCAAAAAATTCCAGAATAAACAAAAGATGATAAGCGATTGGGAAGCAATCACTACAGCATTGGAATACATCAGGGATGGAAGGATCAGCATCGGAACAAATAAGAACTTCATGAATGAATGGAGAACAATATATCTTGATGGTGAACCATTGCCATATGAAGGATTAAGATTGCAGAAATAATCAATTATAGATCATTAGTAAATTATCATAACGGGTGCAAGAATGGGAAGCGTAAAGGATCTTGAAATAATAAGAGAAGCTAGCGTTGAGAGATTAGGTATCGGAAGATTCCATTTCTCTGACAGGTACAGCATATTTGATTGGGGAGAGATGCCTGATCATATCAGAAACAAAGGGAAAGCATTGGCTGTCATGGCTGCATATAATTTTGAGAGATTGGAAGAGATAGGCATACCTACGCATTATCGAGGACTTGTAAGAGATGGAGAGATTATCAGAGTGGATCAACTTGAGAGATGGAGCGGTGGAGCAGATATAATGGAAGTTGATCTTGCCATTAAACATATGCCGAAAGAGATACATGGAGAAGATGGCACGACAAAATACGACTATACTTTTTTTGATGACAATAGAGGCAATCTAAATAACTACCTGATACCTCTTGAGATAATATTCAGGAACGGGCTCCCTGAAGGAAGTAGCATCTTTGATAAGATCAGACATGCTCAATCAATGGTCAGTACAAGCACTAGCGAGAGAGTATTGATGGGCATAATGTCTTCCTTAGGGCTGGATCATGTACCTGAACCTGGAGAGATGCTCCCTTCACCAATCGTCAGGTACACTACAAAGCTAGAACCTGGAGACAGAGAATT
This sequence comes from Candidatus Woesearchaeota archaeon, assembly GCA_020637495.1. Lineage (GTDB taxonomy): Archaea > Nanobdellota > Nanobdellia > Woesearchaeales > JACJVV01 > JACJVV01. The sequence continues at coordinate 136,282 of JACJVV010000002.1, read as the reverse complement.
GAATGAAGGAGAAGCAGAGTACATATCTGGATTAAGCGTCGAGCAGTTCAAGGAAGTGCCTGCATTGGCATTGAAGATAAATGATTACATAACAAAGCGTGCAAATGAAACAGGATTGTCTCCGCATTGGGATGGAAAAGTTGAGATGATATATAGTGATGGCCTCAAGGCAGTTGATGTTTTGGGCACATTGGATGAGAACAGGTTCGGCGACAGGATAAATAAGGAATTCTTGAGACAATGGTATGATGCAAACCAGCCAGAGTTCCATGCAGCTTGCAAAGAATGGAAAGCAAGAGGTGATGGTTGGCAGAATGAATGTCCTATAAAGCCTATCGAACTTCCTGAGACATTAAGCTTGCTTGTATCGCAGATGTATATGGCTGCTGCTAACAAATGGATAGGAAAAGAGGTATTCAACACATTCGAGCTTGATCTAATAATGGACAGATTGAAAGCATATCGTGATTGAATTATTGAAGAGGTAGAAAAATGACAGAGAGTGATTTTAGTGCATTAGAGGACATGATTTACAGTGGAAGAGGCATTGTCCTTGGCATGACTGAAGATGGAAAACCTATGATAGGTTATACCCTTACTGGGAGAAGCCCCTCAAGCCAGGCACGTGAGCTTGTATATGATCATAAGTCGAATACATTGAGGACTGTTCCGACTGAAATGGAAAAGATAGATCCAAGATTTGCTGCACTGCTGACATACCCTGTAATGACCTTCATCCCAGAACTGAATACTGCAGTCGTCAGCAATGGAGTGCAGACTGAATTGCTCTACAGCTATGTTAGGACACATACTGATAATACAGATATAAGTTCAATAATGCGAGAGGCATTATGCAGACCTATCGATATGTATGATGCTGCGAATCAAAGGTACATCGACATAACATCGTATGAGCCTGATGATCCTAATTTCACACCAAGAATATCTGGAGTGATAAGAGGCAATGAGGCTGGATTCTCTGTGATCAGCAATAAGGATGGAAAGAAATCGCCAGCAAGATACATTAGGGAATTAGAGCCTGGAAAAGGATTCTTGATAACAACCTACAATGGAGGTAATGAGAAGCCTTTACTTCCATTCACAAGAGAACCTGTTGAAGTAACCATAGGTGAGCAAAGAAGAGAAGCTGATGATCTTTCTGGCTCATTAGTATCAGACCTCTACAGCGCAATTGGCGGCAACAGAAGCAAGGAAAACAGCTATGCAGTCTCAGCAGCGGTAATTATCCTTGATACTATTCCAGAGATAGCAATCATGAATAGGTAGTTTAGGTAGTCCATAAGATACTAAAAGAAAAGCTTAAAAACAAGCCTTCTTCTTTACATTTCATGGCAGAAGAAAAACCAGCTGTAGAAGCTGAAGAGAAAAATGAAGTCAAGAAAGATTCAGAAGATGATTCTATAAGAAGGAATATGACTATAGGTGAAGTGGTGCAGAGATTCCCTGCTGCAGTCGAAGTCCTCTTTGAAGAAGGAGTACATTGCGTAGGATGCATGGCATCGCACTTTGAGACGATTGAACAAGGACTTGCAGGTCATGGTAAGGAAGACAGCGAGATCGATGAGATCGTTGACAGGATGAACAAAGCTGTTATTGACAATCAGGAAGAGAACGGTGAGTAGATGGCAAAAGTCACCATCGACGGGACTGAAGAGGAAGTGCAGGATGGCGATAGCTTAAATGATGTCTGTGAGAAGCACGGAGTAATATTCGGATGCTATGCAGGAGTTTGCGGCTCATGCAGGATCAAGGTCATTGAAGGTGCCGAGAATCTTTCTGAGAAAACGTCTGAAGAAGATCAGTTATGCGAAGCAGATAATGAAAGGTTGGCATGCCAATGCAACATCAAGCAAGGTGAGGTCAAACTCGAGAAGGATGATTGATATGTTCTATTAATGAATTGAAATATTCTTTGTTTGGAGCCATAAAATATTTCTTTCCCAATACTATCTCTTTTCTTGAACGGTCATTAGTAATGTAATCAAAAGGGTTTATGCTTTCTCCGGACTCGTCTACAATTATGCCTCCAGCCTCTTTGTAAGCCAAGGGTATGCAGCCTGTATCCCATGCTGTCACATCACGAATTATTGCTGCTTTCAATGACAGTATTCCTGATGTGCCATCAATAGGTACCTGAGAGCTTCCTTTCAATAAAGATAAGCAATCAACCATTGAACTATTTGAGAGCTTTCCAGAGATATCTGGGAATATGTCCAATAGATGCGGTTCAGAGTACCCTGCAACACCTGATAATTTTATGTAATCAGAGGGATTATGATAAGAACTTTCTTGAAGCTTCACAAGCTGATGGTTTATTGTCGTTCCTGAACCTTTCTCTGTCATAAGTACAAGGTTGAGAGCTGGAAAAGATATCACTCCACCTATGATCTCCCTGCCATAAGCTATTGCTGTTGACACACCCCATAGATCATATTTATCTTTCAACTCATCATGGAACTCATTTCCAGGAGTTTTTGCAAGATAATTCCTTGTCCCATCAATTGGATCTATGATTAAAGTGTACTTTCCATCTACAAGTACACCAAAATGGTTAGGAAAATCAAAGTCAAGCTTCTCTTCGCATATTACACCTATATCAGGGAAATGTGATAGCGCATCTTGTATTATCCGTTTCTGAACTGTTGCATCAACATATGAGAAAGATGATTTCATTGATGATATGGCATTGCCCAACTTTAGGTCAGGCATCTCCTTGCCTTCCCCTTTGACTGTCCCTTGCTTGATCAGTGCCCAAGCTGCTATAGGCTCAACTATCTGATCTAGAAAATCAATATGAGGCATAAATTTGTGAATAGAAATGCTTTTATAAAGTTAAGTGTTCTCGATAGGGATGAAATTAGCATTGCTTGACATAGACAAGACAGTAAGACCTGGATATATGTCCATGGAATTCCTTGAATACCTAAACAAAAAGATTGTACTGCCTCAGGGAAACTATAACACACAGATGAAGCTTGTAGGATTGCTTGGACAGAGATCCATATCATATGAGCAATGGTGCACTGGTTGGGGAGTCACATGGGCAGACATGCTTTTGGGTATGAAAGTTGATGATTACTTATCGCTTGCTAAAGATTTTTTCAGCGAGGCCAAGAAAACAATCTACCCTGCAGCTTACGGGATTGCAGAGCTGCTTCGGGAAAGAAATTATAAGACAGTATGCTTAAGTGTAGGTGATGGAGTCCTTGGAGATCTTTTCATCAAGGAAGTAGGGATTGAGCAAGCATTCGGTACATTCGCTAAAGTTGAGAATGGTATTTATACTGGTAAATTAGCTACAGGCATCCACCTTCCTGGGGGAAAGATGGAGATTGCCAAAGGCCTGATCAGGAGTGAAAATTGGGAAGAGACATTGGGGATTGGCGATTCTATGGCAGATATGGAATTCATAGATCTATGTTCTTTGAGGTTTGCTGCAAATCCTAGCAAAGAGATGGTCAGAGCAATAGAAAGGAAAGCTTATGCAAGCGTACACCTTGAGAACCTTACTAAGGAGAGGGCAAAGATCGTCTTCAATTACATCCCTTGATTAATAACTTTTTTAAGTCATTGTTGAGTTCTTGGCATAATGATAACAAAAGGACATAGAGAAGAGCTGGAGAGACAGCAGTATCGGATTGTAGGAGAGCATAGCGCTGTAAAAGTATGCCATTGGACTAAGCAGGCATTGCGAGGACAAGGCATGTGCTACAAGTTCACTTTCTATGGGATAAGAAGCCACCAATGCATGCAGATGTCTACATCCCTTAGCTGTGCAAACAGATGTGTCTTCTGCTGGAGAGGAACAAAAGCCCCTGTAAGCAAGGAATGGAGATGGGGAGTTGATGATGCTGAGAAAGTTTTTGAAGGAAGCCTGCTTGCACATAAGAAACTATTGACAGGTTTTGGAGGAAATGACAAGGTAAAGAAGACAATCCTTGAACAGGCACGTCAGGTAAAACATGTCGCATTGTCATTGACAGGAGAACCTATAATATATCCGAAGATAAATGAATTCGTAAAGCTTTGCAATAAAGAAGGCATCTCTACATTCATGGTGACAAATGGCCAATATCCAGAAGCAATAAGAGATCTTTCTCCTGTAACACAGCTTTACATGAGCCTTGATGCACCAACAAAAGATCTGTTGAAGGAGATCGATATCCCCTTATTTGCAGATTTCTGGGAAAGGATGGAGAAAAGCCTTGATTATCTGGCAGAGAAGAAGCATAGGACATGCATAAGGATCACACTCATCAAGGATCTTAATGATAATTCATTGGAAGAATATGCAAAACATATCAAAAGAGCAGATGTTGATTTCATCGAAGTAAAAGCATACATGTTCATAGGTGAGTCAAGGCAACGGCTTGAGGAGAAGAACATGCCCTTGCATGAAGAAGTTGTTGAATTCACAAAGAGACTCAATGATGTCCTTGAGGATTATGATATAGTATCAGAGCATATACCATCTAGAGTAGTGATGCTGGCAAAGAAGAAATATCACAAGAAGGATGGCTGGCATACATGGATTGACTTTGAAGAATGGAACAGGAGCTTAGGCAATAAAGATTATAGTGCAAAGACTCCTGCCCATTTTGTAGGTATTTCTGGCAAAGGCACCAAGGATGTATTGGAGAAAGAAGAGTTCTAATCGAACTTATCCCAGACAACACCTGCTGCAAGCTTCAGATAATAGCTTGCCATCTCCAGTCTTGTTGCAAGCCTTGGATGTTTCAGCTCATATCTCTCAAATTTTGCCTGTTCATATGCTTTATCTGCTAGTAATTCTAAGAATAAAGTTTCCTCTTGTATATCATTGACAAAATCAGCTGCAGAATCGTATCCTTCAACATTCCTAGGATGTTTCTTCCATGCTTTCTCAGTCATCTTATCCTTTGACAGCTCCCAGGCTCTGTCATATTCCTTCTTAGCTTTGAGAAGATTCTCTATCTGAGCAGAATGCTGGATATCATTGCTGCTTACTGCCTTCTTGATCTTGTCATACATGGCTTGCACTACATCAGAAGTACCAGGATACAGCATGTTATCGACATATATTGCCTTCTCTTCAAGAGTTTCCATGCTTTACGAGAATACCTCATCATTTATTTACTTATTGAAATCTTTATAAAGCCAAAATCAACCTCTTCAATATGAGACTCAGCGATGAGAAAGCTACGCAAGTTGCAAATAACCTTATAGGTATGTATATAATTCTTCAGAATTCTACTGAGTATAAAGATAGCGTCGAAGAGTATAAAGATTATGTTGCACTTATGAGAATGAATTTTCCGGATCTGAAGATTGATGGATTTGATACGCTGGATGTGGATTCCCTTGAAGCTAGGACTGAAGAACAATTGAGAGAGAGAAGCAAGGACCTTATGGATGCAGTGACACAATTCAGGATCAACGCACCTAAGATGATAGTAGAAAGGTATGAGTACAGCCTGCAACAGATAGATGATTTCTGCTCTAAGTATGCACTTGCTGCTGAGATTCCTGGACTTGATCAACTGTGATTATCTTCCTTGGGCAGACCTTGACGCATTTCTGACAATTGGTGCATTTATCATAATCAATGATTGCAATATTGTCTTTGACATGTATTGCATCAAAAGGGCATTCACGCTCGCATTTATTGCATGCTATGCAGCCAACACTGCAGACTTTAACCACTGTCTTGCCTGGATTTAGGCTTGTGCATCTCACGTGGACACGTTTCTTCTTGGGAGCCATTAGAAGTATATTCTTAGGACATTCAATGACACATTTCTCGCAACCTATGCATTTCTCCTTGTCTATTATAGGAAGCATGTCATCATTCATGGTTATAGCGTCTGTAGGGCACACCTTCGCACAGTCACCAAAACCAAGACATGAGTAAGTGCATTGCTTATAGCCAGAATTCAGCAATGCTGCTACCTTGCATGTCTTAACACCAGTATATTCATATTTCTCCTTTGCTTCATTGCATCCGCCATTGCAATACCTTGTTGCAACCATAGGCTCTGAAGATTGTGCAGTCTCACCTGTAATCTCAGTCAGATGATCAAGAGTCTTCTTACCACCTGGTTTGCATAGGCTAATCGCTTCTCCTTTCATGATAGCTTCTGCATAAGCTTGACAGCTTGGATGCCCGCAACCGCCGCAATTAAGTCCTGGAAGAATCTTAACTATCTCGTCTATCTTTGGATCTGCTTTGACTGCTAGCTTCTGAGAAGCTATTGCCAGGATTATCCCAAAGATTATTCCCATGCTGCCCAATGTCAATATCGACGCTAGTATTATATCCATTTTTCAATATACCTAATATTATTTCCTAAATCATCCCCGCAAAACCTAAAAAGGCAAGTGACATCAATGACGCTACTATGAATGCGATCGGCAATCCTTTGAACGGTGCAGGGACTTCCATGAGTTCAAGACGTTCCCTTATTCCTGACATCAATAATAATGCAAGAAGAAAACCTACACCAGCACTTATGCCACCTACAATAGCCCCTATGAATGACAAGTTCTCCTGGATATTCAGGAATGCGACTCCAAGCACTGCACAATTCGTAGTTATCAAAGGAAGATATATGCCTAATGCATTGTAAAGCTTCTCGGAATACTTCTTTATGAAAAGCTCCACAAGCTGCACCAAGAATGCTATTATCAATATGAATGTGATTATCTGAAGATATTCTATATCAAGAGGCTCGAGTATCAGATTGAAAAGCAGCCAGGATGCTGCAGATGCTATACCCATGACAAAGATGACAGCAAGTCCCATGCCTAATGCTGATTCAGTCTTTTTTGAAACACCAAAGAAAGGGCATAATCCTAAAAATTTAGTGAGTATGAAATTATTCACGAAAATCATGCTTATTGCAAGTGCAAGAAGGTTCTCCATTATTCTTTCACCCCACTGGCAATTGTGCTGCAACTGGTCTTCTTGGCAGTTTTTACTCCAAGAGCATTAAACAGTGCAAGGAGCAGTCCCATCGTGAGCAATGCACCTGGTGCAAGGATGAAGATAACAGCCGGAGTTATTGGTATTGCAAGAATCTTTATACCGAATATTATCAATTCTCCTGTGCCAAGGAGTTCTCTTATTCCGCTGATCAATAGTATGGCTAATGTGAAGCCTAAACCTGCACCTAATGCGTCAAGCATTGATCTTACTATATTATTTTTTGAGAAGAAGCTTTCTGCTCGTCCAAGTATAATGCAATTAACTACTATCAAAGGCACGAATATTCCAAGACTTTTGTCAAGCGCTGGAGAATATGCTTTCATGAATAGCTGTGCAATCGTCACAAAAGTTGCAATTATAACGATAAATACTGGTATACGTACATTATCTGGGATCATCTTCCTTAGAAGCGATACAAAAATTGACGAGCATACCAAGACGAATGTTGCAGCAACTCCCATACCTATAGCATTATCCATGGAAGTGGTCGTAGCAAGAACAGGACATAATCCTAATGCAGCTACAAATACTGGATTAAGCTTAGTTATCCCTTTCCAAAATTCCTGCCAATGACTTACCATCTATTGTTCCCCTACTTGTTGAATTCCAACTGCATCTGATAATGTAGCAAGAGCATCATTCACGCTAGCTATCACTGCTCTTGAAGTTATCGTCGCTCCTGTGATCGCATCGATGCTGCCGCCTTCCTTTGATAATCTAATGCTGTTTTTTTTCTGGTTGTTGAATTGATTGTAAAAACCAGGATTCTTTGCCTTGTCTCCAAGTCCAGGAGTCTCTGATTGCTCTAAAATCCTTACTCCTAATATATTGCCTTCTAGATCTACACCGACAAGCGTCTTAATGATCCCACCATAGCCTTGTGCCTCACCTGTTGTTGCATACCCTGCCTCAATATTATCCTTAATTGCTATGAAGTAGGATGTATCTCCTGATGTCTCCTCAATGAACTTGTCTGCATCTGGTATTATTTCCTTCAGACTTTCAGTCAACGCATTTTCTGATTGTGATGCTATCTTATCTTTTGTAAGCATATATGTCCCTGCAAGCAACGCAGCTGTGATTATGCATACCAATGTTAATACGATTGTTGATTTTGTTTTTGACATCTTATTTCCTCTATCTTATCTCTCAGTTGTTTATCTTGATTTTTTCTTATTATTATTTCTCTTTATTATTTTTCTTTATTGCTTCTCTTTGATTTTACGAAACCGAATGGTTTTATTGCAGTAACCCTTTCAATGAAAGGCGTAGCTGCGTTCATCAATAAGATTGAATAATTAACTCCTTCAGGTAATCCTGCCCACAACCTGATTGTAATAACTATAACACCGCAACCGATTCCAAAAATTACTCTTCCTGATTTTGTAAGCGGAATTCCTTCATATCCTGTTGCCATGAAGAATGCTCCTATGAAAAGTCCTCCACTAAGAATATGAAAAATTGGATCCTGGCCAAATAATGCAGATAGCATGAATACTGTACCTATGTAATATACTGGAATCCTCCAGTCGATGATCCTGAACATCAGGAGAGCAAGTCCTCCAATCAATAATGCCAGTGCTGATGTCTCTCCTATGCATCCTGAGATGTTCCCTATCAATAATGAGGAATAGGCCTGAAGCTTTCCTCCCATGAAAGTAATTGTCGCATCATATCCTGAATTTGACAGCATGCTTAATGGTGATGCGGAAGTTATGGCATCTATACCGATTGAAGTTGTATTTGTTGCAGGCCAGATGTATCTTGACATCATTGCAGGGAATGCTGCAACAAGAAATGCTCTTCCAACCAATGCAGGATTGAATATTGTGTTTCCTGGACCGCCGAATGCATGCTTTGCTAATGCTAATGCAACAAAGCTTCCTAATGCAGGAATCCAGAGTGGGACAGTAGGTGGCAGTATAAGACCAATAAGAAGTCCTGTTGTTACAGCAGAGCCATGGATTATAGGCTTGAAATTCCTTTTCCGTATTGCAAGGAAAATCATTTCAGTTATGACTGCTGATACTATGCCAGTCAATATTATATATAATGCATGAAGACCAAAATTGAATACACCAAGAGCTGCAGCAGGCAGCATTGCGATAATAAGAAGCCACATGACTTTTGTCTTATTGAATGTTGCAAATACATGAGGTGAAGGCTCTACTAAGAACTTTGGCTTCTCTCTCTGGACAGGTTTTGCCTGTCCAGGTTCTTTCTTATCGATATCGTAGTCTTCTGCCATTTTAATCAATCTTATTTCTTCACGCTTGCTTCTTTCTTTATCTGAGCTTTTGCATATCTTATCCAATGCACTAAAGGGATTTGGCTAGGACAGATGAATGAGCATGCTCCGCATTCAAAGCAATCCATCGCACACATTTCCTTTGATTGTTCTATCCTGTCTTTCTCTGCATATTTCGCTATCAGTGCAGGGTTCAGATGCATTGGACAAACTTCGAGGCATTTCCCGCATCTGATACATTCTATAGGAACACGTTCATGGATATCATTCTGGTTGAATATCACAAGGCTGCTTGTCCCTTTTACCACAGGCAACTCATCAGTAGGCAGAGCAAATCCCATCATAGGTCCGCCATTTATCAGTTTCTTAGGTGTTCCATTATAACCATCGACCTGTTCAATGAGGTCTGTTATCATTGTTCCCATGCGCACCATAAGATTCTTTGGAGTGTTAACTTTTCCAGTTATCGTCATGACTTTCTCATATAGTGGTTTGGAATGAGCAACTGCCTCATAGATTGCAATGGTTGTCCCAACATTCTGTACTTCAACTCCTATGTCCATGGGCAATCCTCCTGCTGGAACTTTCTTCTTGAGGATCGCATAGATCAATGTCTTCTCTGCACCTTGCGGATATTTTGCAGGGACTGTCTTGACATGAATTGAATGCTCATTCTGGTCCTTCAGTTTCTTTTTAAGAAGACGTATCGCATCCATCTTATTATCTTCAATCCCGATATATGCTGTCTTTACATTCAAGACTTTCTGCAGGATCCTTACACCTTCGATAAGCTGATCAGGCTTCTCAAGCATCAGACGATGATCTGCCGTGATATAAGGCTCACATTCCGCTCCATTTATCATTATAGTATCTATATGCTTATCTTCTGGAGGAGATAATTTGACATGAGTAGGGAATGCTGCTCCCCCTAAGCCTACAACCCCTGCATCCCTTATGTATCTCTTGATATCCTCTGGAGACATTGATTTCCAATCACGGCTCTTTGTCTCGATCTTCTCATCTTTTCCATCAGATTCTATGATTATTGATCTTGTCATCTCACCTGAGACTGGATGAGGGAAATCTTCAATCGCCTTGATCGTTCCTGAGATTGACGCATGTATTGGTGCAGAGACAAAAGCATCTGAATTTGCGATCTCCTGGCCTGCTTTTACAATATCACCAACTTTTACGATAGGTGAGCATGGTACACCTATGTGCTGTGATAATGGAAGAATAACCTTGCTTGGAATCTTTGCTTTCTCTATCTTGAATCTAGAAGTGATCTTACTGTAATGGGGATGTATCCCTCCCTTGAAGCCTTGTCTGAAAGCGCTTAAAAGACCCATAGAAAAAATGAGGTTATGTTTTTTATAAAGATTACCTTAACATATTAATCCTGGTTCATATGTCGACGAGAGAATGAGTATACTTTTGGAGATCTAGTTGAACTCAGCCAACAACTTATGGAATTCCCATTCATCAAGATACTCTTGCATCTCAATCCATTGCTCTTTTTCTTTTTTCCTAAACATTTTTCCTCCTAAAGCATATAATCTTCACTTATATGTATCCTTCGATCCTCAATCTCCCATGGAGACAGTTCCTCAACCTCTTCAGGCATCAGAAGGTTTCCTCTTTGTCTTCATATAACATCTTCGCTCCATCCATTTCAAGTTTCTTTGTTCCTGGTGAGATTGAAGTGATAAACTCATCTGCATTATTCATCCGTATAATGGCGTTATCATTTGGATTCATAGGGATACAGATGGTAATCAGCGGGACTCTTAAGGCAGCCGGGAAGACAACATTATCTATGAGCCTTTCTTTCACTCAGACAATATCTTTGTTCATTGCAGGTTTTTTATTATCAATAGTGTTCAAGCTTGGTGCAATAGGCATATGGATAGCCTATCCAATCTCAAACCTTATAGGCTTGTTAATGGCATTATATCTTTATCGAAGCAAGACTTGGCTCACAAGCATTGTATAATGGCTTGAAATAAAGAGATTGTCAGAGATCATGTGAATACTTTCTTTGAGATAATAAGAAGAATAAGAGTAATAAATCCATAATCATTGGAATCTTAAAGTCTTATTGTTATAAGTGATAATCCTATTATTAGCATGCAAGTCAACTGCTCTGAGTAGAGCTATGCATTCTCCTTGTTTCCCCTTCCGGATATAGTCCTGCACAGTATCAGTATCCTCTACATGGATCTCTTCAGTCATTATGATAGGACCCTTATCAACCTCTTCGATCATGTAATGTGCTGTAGGATGTAAATCTTTAACACCTCTAGCATATGCCTGATGATATGGTTTTGCCCCAGGGAATGCTGCAACATTACCATGATGCACATTAATGAAAGGTTTTCCAAAATTATTCAACATGTTAGCTGTGATTATCTGCATGTATCTTGCTGTGACAATTAAATCCGTATCCTCTCTCTTGACTAGGTCCAATATCCTGGCTTCAGCTTCCTTTCTGTTCTCTGGAGAAGCTGGGACATAGAAAAAATTTATACCATGTCGATGAGCAATGTTTGAAGCATCAGGATGATTGCTTATTATCAAAGGGACATCGATATTGAGATCTCCTTCTTCCCAGCTATTAAGAAGATATTTCAAGCAATGCATCTGTTTTGAGACTAATATTGCTACTTTCTTCTTGACATTCCTATCAGAAATATCAACCCATCTATCAGTTCCATCTACAAATTCATCGAAATTTGAAGTAAGTTGTTCGAGGGTGCTATTGGACTCAAATTCAGCCCTGACTGCATATTGCCCCTCCCAAGGTGTTGCCCTGACATCACCAAAATTCCCATTATGTTCTTCAGTGACAAATTTAGTGATCTCATCTAGAACTCCTTTCCTATCATTGCATCTGAACAGTAATGTATATTCTCCCATCTTAAATACCCTACTCTCAGAAATGAATCTGAGGTATATTCACCTCTTGTTGGTTGTAATTGAATATGGCTTTATAAAGGTTTTTGGGAGTAAAGTTTAAGAATAAAGAGATTCAAGTAGTATCATGAAGCACATCTTATTTGTATTAATATTGTCGTTATTGGTAGGCTGTTCTGGGATTACAGAGTACAAAGAGACGAGAGAGCTTATGGGGACGATAGTAACTATTACAGTTTATGGAGATGATAAAGCATTCCTGAAGGAGAGTGTTGAGGATGCCTTTGATGAGATAATAAGGATTGATGCATTGCTGAGCAATTACAAGAATGATTCAGAAGTAAGCTTGCTGAATTCACAGAAATATATAACAGGATTCTCTGATGACCTTAAGATAAATATCGAGAAGTCTGTATACTATTCAAAGATAAGCAATGGTTCATTTGACATAACTGTACAACCTATACTAGACTTATATTCTGAGAGTTTCGCTGCAGGAGGTCCTCCAAGCGATGATCAGATCAGAGAAAAGCTAGGAATGGTGAACTTCAGATACATCAACTATAGCGATGATATAATTGCAATACATCCAAAACAGAAGATAACTCTTGGAGGGATTGCAAAAGGCTATGCTGTTGATAAAGCAATTGAAGTTCTGCAAGGAAAGGGAATCCAGAGTGCACTCGTCAATGCAGGCGGTGACATGATGACAATAGGCACTAAACCAGACGGTGAGAAATGGAACGTTGCACTTGCAGATCCACGTGACAAGAAAAATACCATCGATATCATTGAACTCAATGGTAATGCAGTAGTGACTTCAGGAGATTATGAAAGATATTTCACTGAGGATAAAAGCTTCCACCATATTGTCGATCCAAGGACAGGATATAGCGCAACAGAATTAATATCTGTGACCATCGTCGCTGATAATGCTATGGATGCAGATGCGATCAGTACTGCTGTTTTTGTGCTTGGAAGAGAGAAAGGTGCTGAATTGATGAAAGAATTAGGAGTATATGGTACTATAGTCACAGCAAATAAATATGTTATCAGGATCGGGCCTGCCTGTCAGAGCGATGATGATTGTGAAGAAGGCTTCAAATGCTTCAAGGACAGGAATGAATGTTTCATAATATGTGATGCTGGTTATCAGCAATATGATGCTAGAATGTGCATGTTTGGGGTTTAAGCTGGATTATTATTAGGCTTTGCTTCAGGAAGATATTCTTCTATATGTGATGGCTCAAAATGATCAGGTCTGAAACCAAGTGACATGAATTGCTGCCTAATCTCGTCTGAAGGCCTCTTTATGTATACCTCTGTATTCTTTCTTCCTGCTAAGGCTACTATTGCATTTGCGACCTTATCTGATATTGATTTGGCTCCTGATGCATCAAAATAAATCGTTGCAACATCTTGTATTACAGCGTTAGAGAATATCCTTGCCATCCTCTTCTTCATATAATCATCTTCTGCCACTTCAGGAAGAACCTCATTGTACTCATTCTTATAGTTTGATCGCCATCTTCTAAAAAGTGATTTTTCCTCAAAAAATACGACGGTGCCTGCATACTCACCTTTGTCATCTTGAATATACTTCATCCTGATATACATTATCTTTTTCCCTTTTGCTGCTCTCATCTCTACCCTATGTGATGCTCCTTCAAATTCCATCTTTACAAGAGTAGGTATAAATGCCAAGAAATGAGACGCTTTCTCATCCACCATATAATCCTTGAGATGATTGTTTATAAGATCTTCAGGCTTATAACCGAAGCAGTCCTCTATGTTTGGACTTACAACTTTTATTATACCTCCCTTATCTATTTCCATATAGGGGACTTCAAGATCCTGGAACATATCTTTCATTCCTTCAATCTTGCTCTGCAGAGTGTCTATAGTTGTATATGCATCACGCAGATCTGCTGCAGCTTGCTTCAGTTCTTCCTGGAGATCCTCATTCTTCTGATTAGCTCCTTCCATATTCTTGACAGTATCTTCAAGCCTATGCACTTTATCCTCAAGCTGTCCCACATATGTCTTGGATAACAATCTCCGTAGGATTCCCGGACGTTCATCACTTTTTTCCGGATCTGTATTTTCTGCTTCTGACATAAGCAAAGTTAGCCCTAGATGCTTTAAAAACATAGTTATCTTAGATTATCTAGTTTGCCTTGTATCTTCAATGATATAATACGAGAATTATATTCTTGTAAGTAGGCAATCTTTAGAAAGTATCTTATCAACATCAAATGCATCCATAAGATTTATTGTATCTACCTTGTAATTCACCTGATCATCAAGGCCGATCCTTGGACATGCAGTATTTATCCAGAACTTGCAGAAAGGGAACTCTTCAGTCTTGGCATAATCGAAATTATCGCCTGCAAAATAATAGAATTTCTTATCTGGAAACTTCTCCTTGAGCTTGAGGCTCATCTTATATTGCTGCTGACCAGGTTTAGTCGTTACGAAGACTCCAACTATATCTGCATTCTTGAATTTCATCAACGATGAACGATATCTTCTCAGGATAGGAGCAATACGTTCCAGATCGATCAATATTTTCTTGTCATCTTTCGGATCATATATTATAACAGGACGATATTTAGCAGTATCCCTTTGAGCTAAAGCCATGGCCAATGGATGGAAGAAACCATCACCGATATAGACAAAAGCATCGATATCATCTGCAAATTGGTAATTCTGCCAATAGCAGTCACAACCTAGGATCTGGTAATTAGCATCTGTGCGATCAGGTTTGGATGTAACTACTTCAACCCCTTCAACAGTCTCCAATTGTTTCTTTATATCTGGAAGAAGATGAATGAACTGTACTGCAGCATATAGTGCCACTCGCTTATGCTTCTTTATCTCATCCAGAGTATCCTGATTGATCTTCAATGGCTTATTGTACCTTGCATCTATGAGAAGTGATTTCATCTATTTCCACCCCTCAACCCTGTTGAAAACATTGTGTCCCCACTGTACAAAAAGATCTGTCTTGAACTGGTTTAGTCCTAGAGGGATATCGCATGCACCAAAACATGTACCGAACCAAATTATAGGCATTACATCTGTCCCTTCTTCTTGATTCATCTTGTCAAGCTCATCTATTACCTTGTCTGCAAACACTTTCAGCCCATCAGGGAATTGCAAAACAATAGTCTTGCAATTATGCTCTTTGAGATAAGATTTTAGCTTTTCTAGTTCTAGGTCATAATTCATGTTATATTGGGGTCTGGAAGCATATATAAAACTTACCAAAGCTTACCAAATGAGGGCAAGGTTTAAAATTGGTACAATATTCCAATCTGTATGCAGAATGTACTTGTAGTAAGCAATGATGATTTCTTAGCGAAACATCTTTCTAGAGCGATGGAGTTCAACGCACCTATTCTTTCTACGTACACAAAATATTCCATATCTGCAATACAACATGCAGAAGCAAAAGAGATGGATTACATATTAATTGATGAAGTTATAGACATGACCTATAATTATACTGACCTCTATAAGTATATGAGATTTGATGGTATAGAGACTGCAATTGTTACACTTGAGCAGATCATGGATGCAAACCCTGAACAAAGAGTTGGAGTAATTGCATGCATCGAAGACTGCTATAAACAGGAATTCCTTAAAAGAGGAGCAGAACATGTATTCAGGAAGCCTATTGATTATGAAAGCATTGTTGAAGAGATATTGATGAACAACAGATAATAAAGTTGACTACTCATTAGTGAAGATAATATTTATAAATAATATTATGACTACAGATGTATGACTATAGTATTGAGAAAAGACAGGAAGTTCGATAATTCTCTAGGAGAGGCATTGAGAAGATTTCTTGTTGAGAATCCTGACTTTTCAAAAGATAAGGGATTCAGATCAGATGGTTCTGGAGGATATGAAGATATCGAGAAAGTTGCATATTATGGAAGAGCCAGAGAGCTATTATCAACGTAAGAAAAACTTTCGAAGGAAGTGATGACTGATCGAAGTAATATTGATGATATGCGACTCGAGAATATACCAATCCTTTGAACAAGATCTCTTTCACATGAATTGTGTACCGGAAACACCCTTTCCGATAATCACCGAACTAGCGCAATTATTATAAAAAATTAACATTACCCTGAGGATGCTCAAACTATGCAGGGATATATCGATCCAGATGATATCACATTTGCGCATTTTCTAGGTTCATGCCACGACGCAAGCAAGAAGATACGTGATAGAAGCAAGCCTTGAATCATTAAGAAAACAAGAATAAGTCTATAATCATGAAGTAGCATTCACCATGCCGACTGTCGTACAAGCAACTGATGTATGCTGCTACTTTAAACACTCTCAAGCTATTCTATATAATTAGCTGAAATGAGTCTTTGAGAAGGCATTATTTTGAAGGGATATTTTTCAACATGGAAGTAAATCCATTACTCATAATACTTTACGGCGGTTCATCATTCAATGAGATGAGCTGGCAGAAATCAATTGCAAAAAGCATAGGACAAGATCATCTTGATGTCCTGAGTGCAGATTCTTCCCTTACATCGTTATCATTGCTAAGGATGTTCTGGCCAGACAGTAAAGGCACGCTTTCAGCTGCAAATCTTGATGGTGCTTCACTAGGCGATTATCTTATGACAAGGATGAAGGATGAAAATATCATAGTCAAGGCAAATGGGATTGCATGCCAGCCATATGATTCTGTCATGGCTGAGATGAAACAGATCTCAGATATAAAGAATGCAGCATTGTTCTATACAGTCGCTACTGTCGACAATACAACAGGAGAAAATCATTACAATCAGATGGACTGTCCATTCCTTTATCATTTCCTCTCTGAGATATTGTTGCTTGATAAGAGACAGCAACAAGACTTCAGCATGTTCTGTGATCCGGTAGTCCTTAATGATTCAGGGAGCTATGCATATGAGATTGGATTCAAGACTGAGAGGGAAGTGGAGATTGCAGATCAATATTGCATGAGGAATGCAACAATTCCAAAAGGGATAAGAATGACCCTGCACAGAAGCTATAGATATTCAGAACGTGACATAAGCATCATGGCTGATATGGCTGGTGCTGACGTACTAAGTATTGATGGTATGCCAGGAAGCGTTGCACTTTACATCAAACCTTGATCAAATGTCCTTATGGATCTCGTAGATCAATAGTATATCATAATCCCTGATCGTATTTGGGAATTTGTTTCTTAAATCGTCTACAAGTTTGTATAGCTCTCTTTGATTATGCACCAAAAACTCAGATTCAATGTAAGACCTACTTAGAGATTCATCCACATACAATGTCTCTTTCATCTGAAGCAGATTCTCCTTGAATGCCAGAAGATTTCTTGCATCATAATCCTTGAACTTCCAGAAAACATGATATGTCTCATATCCTAACATCTCAGTATTGAGAATAACCTGGTATCTCATTATTATCTCTTTTTTCTCCAGAGAACGCTTCTTTGCCAAAGCTGTCTTTGTTGTGCAGCTGCATCTTTTTGCTAGGTTGATGATCGAGATTGTAGGGTCATTGATCAAAGCCTCGAGTATCCTATTTTCTGTCTCGTTGAGATCTTCTCTAGAAGAATCATGAGTAGAACACACAGCTGGGACCAAAGGTTTTCCAATAATGATGTTTGCAGCACAATGATAAATCTTGTACGCAATGCTTATCTCTTGTGATTCGATATATTTCCCTATCTCTTTATGTATCTCATGCACAATGCTGTTAAATTGGTTTATAGAATCACAACGCAAAGCAATTGCAAAATCAGCTATACCATGCACCGTTGCAAACCATGTGATGCTTTTGTGAAGCTTTAGGAATGAGATAATCTTGGTATTACTTTTCTCATCAATGTTATTTATCTTCAATGTAATCCTACCATAGATATTTCCTAGCCTTGAGTTATCAACTATAGTCTGGTATCCTTTGATTATACCTAAGCTTTCAAGTCTTTTTATCTTGTAAAGTATTGTACTCTTTGAAACCCTTACATTCTTTGCCAAGGTCGTCACAGAACTTCTGCAGTTCTTTGATAGTTCATGCAATAGTTTGATGTCTGTGCTTTCTAGCTTCATAAATTAAGGATTATTAGTGCATTAATAAATATTACTATATTAGATATAATGAGTAAAATATAAAAGAATAATATTCATTTTCGCTAAATTTGATTAAATATTAATATATAGGTAAAATCATTCTTTATTTTCAGTTTTGGAGGGAGTGTTATGCTAAGCCAACTTATCAGAAAAAGACCAAAAGAAGAAATTAAAACCCAAGCAAGCGATGAAGCGTTATACCTTGAGAGAATATTGATTGATAATATAGATCATAGCGAGATTAATCCAAAAACCAAAGATCAGACTGCAGAGTATGTATCAAACAGACTGAAGAGAGTTTTTCCACTCCTCTCTCCTGAGATCTATAACCTGAAACGAAGTATAACTATTGTTCCAGCGAATGCAGATCATATAATGCAAAGCTTTGACAGAGCAATGTATGCCAGAGGAATCTTCAACGAGGCCAACAAGCTTGACCTTGGAGAGCCCAGCATCGATACTAAAATCCCACTCATTGTCGTTAGCAAATATGATGATCCCAAAAGCATCCCTTTGAGAGTTGAAGGCAATGTTGAGTTTGATGTCAGTCTAAGACTTAACAGAGTAAAAGAGCAATTGCAGATCGAAGTTGGAGAAAGGGAAAGTTTACATAATGATAAATACAAAAAAGAGGGTGGAATAATAAGACTCAATTCATCAGTCAATGGACATCTTGATTGCAGTATCAATATGAGATGGGTATATGGTGGACGTATAAATGAATGCTATGCAAAAAGTCCAGATATCCCCGAAGAAGTCAGAGCAGAGCTCAATGAATCAATGATCAGATACTTTACTGAATTAGGCTGTGCTCAGAAAGAAGGATTCAGACCATTGCCTATGCCAGAGATGTACATCGCATGGATTCCAAAGGTAGGAGATATAATAGCCTCATCAAGCAGTGATGCAGTATATGCACCAAATTCATTAGAGATAGTAGAACCAAAACCAGTAAAAATCATCAGGCCCCAGAGAGTTGATCCTGATCCTGCCCTCATATTGAGGCTAGAGGGAAAAGATAGGAATTACGACCATGTTCTTTCATTGTGGGATTCAGAAAGAGATGAACTAAGAAGCATAAGACCATTGATTGAGGAGTTCAAACTATGATCAATCTCAATCAGCCTTATTCTTTTCTTTTACATTAATTTTTTAAACGCTCATGATTGACTTCTCATTATGATATCAACTATAGGAGGAGGTCCAGCAGGAAGCTTCTACGCATCTAAAGTGAAGGATGAAGATGTAACAATATTCGAAGAGCATAAAGAGATTGGAAATCCTGTAGCATGCACTGGAATCCTTACTGATGCAGTAAAGCAATTTGTCAGGATACCTAAAGAATTGGTAATCAGCAAGATAAAGAAATTCAAGCTGATCGCTCCAAATGGACAGAGCATCTATATCGACAACAAGAAGACAAATTATATACTGGACAGGGCAGGTTTTGACAGATATGTATCTCAACTTGCAGTTGATAATGGTACTAAAGTTAATCTTGGTGAGAGATTCATTGGATATAAAAAAATTAAAAATGGAATGTATCAAGTTAAGACAAGTAAGAAGACGTATGATACTTCAATGATTGTAGGTGCTGACGGTCCTAAAAGTAGTGTTGCAAAGGCAGCAGGGATCTATGGAGAGAGGAGATTCGTCATGGGGTATCAGGCAAGGTGCAGATATCCTGATCTTGAAGAGGGAGTTACTGTTGTGCATCTGGATTGCGGAGAATTCTCCTGGATAGTCCCTGAAGACAACAATATTGCAAGAGTTGGCGTAATTGGAGTTAATGGTAAGAAACTTCGAGAGGACTATAAGAGATTGTTAGGAAATAGCAAAATCATTGAGGATCAATCCGGTTTGATTCCTTTGTACAATCCTCGTCAGAAATTAAAAGCTCCAAGAGAAGAGGTATATCTTCTTGGTGATGCTGCCACTCATGTTAAGGCTACAACATATGGCGGGATAATATATGGCATGATCGCTGGAAATTACCTAGCTGACGACAAGTCAAGATTTATCAAGAATGTCAACAAGAAGCTGTCAAAAGATCTATGGATAAGCCTTAAGATGAGAGATATGATGAATTCTATGACTGACAAACAAGCTGACGAGATGATCGACATATTCCAGAAAAAGAGCAACAATAAGATATTATCAGAATCAGACAGGAATTTTCCGTCTAAATTTGTCGTGCAGCTTCTTATGAAAGAAGCCAAGCTTTGGAAACTAGGCTTTGGGATATTCAAGAATAAGATGACAGGAGATATGTTCTCTAAATAAAGTAAAAGATGAAAGACGAAAATAAAGAAGAGATGGCAGCAATTGTGGATGAGAATGATAATTTTGTCAAAGCAATGCCTAAGAAATTAGCAGATACTAATATATGGCATAGAGCATCCTTCATAATACTATTGAATTCAAAGAGACAGATCTATATACATAGAAGATCAGATGATAAGAAATATGAGCCAGGCGTATGGGATATAGCATTTGGTGGTGGTGGACGTCCAGAGGAGAGTTATGAAGATACGGCAATCAGGGAACTAAGAGAAGAGTCTGGGATTGATGAGGATATTTCCGAGATAGCTTATTTTAAGTATGATACTTCAGAAGATAAATGCTTTGGGAAGATATTTGTCTGCATTTCTGATGATAATATAAACATACAGAAAGAGGAGATTGCTGAAGGAAAATTTATTGATATAGATGATATTGATAATTTTATGAATAACAATGACATGAAAAAAACCGCAGAATATATCTATAAGAATTTCTGGGAGAAGATTATCTCTTGTAATTGACTACATCAGTGTAATACTTCATCTTTGACATGAAGATAGGATTGATTACATCAGGTATCTTCTCAACTGTCTCTATGTCTTTCAGACCTATCTTGCCATAGTATAATCTCTGCAATGAACCACCACTGTTAAGATATCGTTTCACTTCACAGTATCCTTTCAGATAAAGATGGTCCTTAGTGAATCCTCCTGGAAAGAAAGTATTTCCAAGTCCTCGTTTTGCTCGCAATGTTATCTCGAAAGCATTATGCTTGCCAACATATGGAACTAGATAGTTGTATGTCTCCCTGAATGTGCATTTCATCGCTTTGTGGACAGCTATTACCCTTGCTGCATATGTCTTCAATGTAGCTTTTGTAAGGCAATTATGCAATTCCTCATTGAGCACTGCAAGGCCTTCTTCTGTAGTGAGATAGCCATTAGTACCATCAGAGAATATCTTGTATGGCTGTTGCATTCCATTCTCATGCCGCATTATATGTGTTCCAATCTCATGGACAATAAGCCTGTTGACGAATTTTGACGTGAAGAAAGAATCCTTCTTTATCATTAGTGTCTTACTCTTGATGCTGACACATGCACGAGATGCCATCTCTTTCTCTTTTACTTTCCAGTCAAAACCATATTTTTGCATTGCATGCTCTAATCTTATCAATACTTGCGAGGTTGAGATAAAAGTGTTCTCAGGTTCATCATGCAATGTTATAAGCTTCCATGCAAGCTGCACAAGCTTGTCATCTGGTTCACCGTATAATGCCTTAGAGTACTCTGTGAATTTCCTAGTACCCATAGATTTTAACATTTGTACTATGTTGAACAATTCCTTACGTTTGCTCTCGAAGATAATGCCAATACCTGAATTATCGATTTTCATATCAGATAGAATATTCTCTATCCTATCTAAAGGTTCATTATCTGGCATATACTTGAAATTAGGATTGTATGTATCACTTCTGAAGAATTTCTCTTTCTCCTCTTCCAGATTGCTCGGCAGACAAGGTAGTTTAGCTAGATGATTAGAAATCGTGTGCAGGTTCTGATCTATCTTAGAGTAGTCTTCTGGCATTTTGATGAGGGATGAATATATTTTATACTGATATTGAGAGCACAATATCTAGCAATTAGTATACTTATTTGTATACCAATATATAAATCTTTCTTTTCTTTTCTATATAAAAACTAAATTAAACGCAATATTTATAGATAAAGCACAATGAGAAAGATCATGAAAATAATAGTCGGTTCTAAGAATCCAGTAAAAGTTGCAGCAATCAAGGAAGCTGTGCAAGAATTCTGGAAAGATGCTGAAGTTTCTGGAATTGAGATCGATAGCACTGTTGATCATCAGCCAATCGGTGATGAAGAAGGGTATAAAGGTGCATTGGCAAGAGCGAAAGGAGCTTTGCACAGTGAGGAAGATGTTGATTTTGGGATTGGGCTAGAGGATTTCTGCGTCGAGATAGAAGGTGACATGTATACAACCGGATGGATTGTGATGATAGGAAGGGATGGAAGGATAGGAAAATCATGCGAAGGAAGAATTCTTCTGCCAGATAAGGTGGCTAATGAGATAAGGAATGGTGGAGAACTTGGTCCTGTCATGGACAAAGTAACAGGTATCGATAAAGTGAAGCATAAGGATGGGATGGTAGGTATCGTCACAAAAGGAAAGATCAAGAGAAAAGACTTCATCACGCATGCGGCAATACTTGCTATGGCAAGATTCATTTCAGAAGAGATATACGATTAACATTAATGCATAATATGCAGAAAGGTTTTTATTTATCAGATCTACAATTAATAAAATGCAAGAAGCAAAATTCTACAAGAGATTAAATGACAAATCTCTACAGTGCACGGCCTGCAACCAATATTGTGTGATCAAGGAAGGAGATACAGGGATATGCAGCGTGAGACAGAATGTCGATGGAAAGCTCATGCTGCTCGCTTATGGGAATGCTGTTGGTGTTGCAATTGATCCCATCGAGAAGAAACCATTCTATCATTTCATGCCAGGAAAGCAATCTTTATCATTTGGTACATTAGGATGCAACTTTGAATGTCTATTCTGTCAGAACTGGGACATGTCTCAACAATCGAAGATGATAAGAGAACAATTGCAGAAGGAGAAAAGGCTTCATGAACTTGATTATGAGATTGGAGAATTCGGATATAGCATGAGCCCTAACATGATCGTCGATGAATGCAGGATAAAGAAAATCCCTATCATCGCTTATACTTACAATGAGCCGACAGTATTCTTCGAGTATGCATATGATACTATAATGAGGACAAAAGACAAGAAGACAGGCATCAGGAATGTTTTTGTCAGCAATGGATATGAATCTATTGAAGTAATAGGGAAGATGAAAGGAAAGGTGGATGCAATCAACATCGATCTGAAATCATTCAATGATGATTTCTACAGAAAGGTATGCCATGCAAGGCTTCAACCAGTCCTTGATACAATAAAAGAGTGCCACAAGCTTGGCATATGGATAGAGATTACAACATTGGTAATTCCAGGACATAATGATAGCGACGAGGAATTCAAAGACATTGCTGAATTCATAGCTTCAATTAATACTGATATACCATGGCACATAAGCGCGTTCCATCCAATGTACAAGATGAAAGATATTCCAGCAACAAGAAAAGAATCGCTTGAGAGAGCTTATGAGATAGGGAAGAGAGCTGGGTTGCATAATGTATATATAGGTAATGTAATGGATGAGAAGAGAAGTTCCACTTATTGTCCTAAATGCGGAGCAATTGTCATAAGGAGGAATGGTTTCTCCAGCGAGATGGTGAACTTCAAGGATGGGAGATGCAGTTCATGCAATGAAAAGATTGCAGGCATATGGGAATGACAGAGTGTGAGTGAACAAAGATGAGCGTAAGGAAACCAGCTGTTGCAGGGATGTTCTATCCTGAAGATGATGAAGAACTCAAGTATACTGTAGAAGGTCTTCTCAGTCGCGTACCGATAACAAAGATAGATGGAAGAATAAGGGCAATCATTGTCCCTCATGCAGGATATGTCTACAGTGGGGAGGTTGCTGCATATGCATACAAGCTTGTATCAATATCACAAGTCAGATGGAATAAAGCAATCATCATAGGTCCTGCGCATACTGCATACATGACATCTCCAGTCGTCGATGGTAGTCATAGCTGGGAGACACCAATAGGTATTGTAGATATTGATGATAACACTGCTGCAAATTTTGAGGAGATGAGTGATGCGCATACAGAAGAGCATTGTCTTGAAGTTCAATTACCTTTCCTGCAGACTGTACTAGACAAAGGATTCAAGATAATCCCTTTGGTTGTCGGTGATGCAAATCCTAAGGAAGTTAGTGATGCTCTGGAGAAAGCGTTAGATGATGATACATTGCTTGTTATAAGCTCGGATCTGAGCCATTTCCATGACGATGAGACTTGCAGGGAACTTGATGGCAAGACTGTTGATGCAATCTCTTCACTGGATGCTTCGAGTGTTGGGGAAGCTTGTGGTGCAATACCGATCATGGCTGCAATAAGCATCGCAAAGAAGAAAGGATGGAAGATCAAGAAATTATGCTATAAGAACTCAAGTGAAGTCTCAGGTGAGATGAACAGGGTTGTCGGATATGCTAGTTTTGTGATCTATGAATAAAATAATAATAATAATAATAATAATAACATGAAAAATACCAGTGAATAATTATGATTGAGATTAAGAAAGGAAAATACAAGCATTTCAAAGGCAAAGAATATGAAGTTATAGGAGTAGTCAAGCATTCTGAAACCTTGAAGGATATGATATTATACAAACCATTATATGACAGTGATGTTGAGTTATGGGTGAGACCTGCTACAGAATTCAATGATATAATAGAAAAAGATGGAAAGAAAATAAAAAGATTTGAAAAGATAGATTGATGATACCAATCACTTCTTCTCTGCAACCTTAGCGATCCATATCGTTGCAATTACTGCAAGAATGGTCACAATTATTGCATAAACCCATGGACCTCCTGATGACAAAGCACACAATGCTCCTGCACCTTCAGAACCACATGGTCCAATGAATAATGCCTTGATCGCGTCATTCCATGCCAAAGCTGCAACCAAACCAAATGCTGCTGTTATCAATGCAGCCAATTTCTCTATTACTTGATCCTTCATTTGAACACCCCTTAATATTTAATTTATAGATCTTGGAATTTAGAATATATAAAGATTACCATGTATACTTAGGATATTCACCATTAACTTTCAGTCTTAGCATGTGATCTGTTGCAGTTGTATAAGCAACTCCCTCATAGAATATTAAATGCTTCCAGTGATTGATATGTGATCCTATATTGTTGATGTAACCTGAATTTGCAATATCCCACAACTCCTTGAATGTATCCAGATCAAGTTCCACTTCATCCTGGCTGCTTTCTGTATCTCTAGTGCATGAGAAGCCTTGGCTTAATGGATTTAGTCTTGCATGTTCAAGCTTTACATCAAGTGTTGGCATGACATATGGAATGCTTACTCCTTTTAATGTAATGTTGTTAATCATAATGATTGAGGGATAAGATCATTCTAAAGTAGTCCACAAGCTTTATATATAGTATATTTTAGATACTGAAGATGGATGTATTATTGACAATACTAGGGCTTTTTCCAATAGTATTAGTTCTCGTCTTGATGGGAGTATTCAACATGGCTGCAAAGAAAGTCATGCCTATTGCGGCAATAGTTGCCATAATAATTGCGATATTCTTCTGGGACATGCCAAGCAATTGGCTGTATGCATCAATAGCTGGTGGAGTCCTGACTGCATTAGATATCATACTTATAGTTTTAGGAGCGCTTCTTCTCATTGAAGTCATGCAGAAAAGCAAGCGCATTGATATAATCATTTCAAATCTGAAGAGCATCAGCGGGGACAGCAGAGTTGAGCTTGTGATTATAGGATGGGTCTTCGTATGCTTCCTTGAAGGAATTGCAGGATTCGGCACACCTACTGCAATTGTAGCACCATTGCTTGTCGCTCTAGGATACCCAACAATTGCAGCTGTAGCAATACCGCTAATGTTTGATACTGTGCCAACAACATTCGGCGCTGTCGGAGTGCCTGTAAATTATGGGATCCCTACAGCAATCCCTGGAATATCTGATGCAACGTTGCAACAGGTAGCCATATATTCTGCTTTCCTGCACAGCATTGTCGCATTAGTTCTTCCACTTGCTGCACTATTGATATTGACAAGATTCTTCACAAAGGAGAAATCATGGATGCTAGGATTAAAAGCATGGAGATTCGCATTGCTTGGCAGCATATCATTCATAGTACCATACCTACTCACTGCTATTTTCATAGGTCCAGAACTTCCAAGCATAGTCGGTTCAATAATAGCGTTGATAATAACCATAACATTTGCGAAGAAGAGATGGCTTGTGCCAAAAGAGGAATGGCATTTCAAGAAGATAGAAGGAAAAGACATGCATGTAACAAAAGTGCAGACTATGAATGCATGGTTACCTTATGGACTTGTCGCAATAATACTTGTCGTGACAAGGATAAAAGAATTAGGTGTGCAGGATCTTGTAAGGAGTGTTGTCATATCATGGAGCAATATGTTTGGAACTACAGCAGGCTATAGTAACCCCATTTTATATAATCCGGGAACAATATTCATATTTGTCGCAGTGATATGTGCGATAATCTTTGGCATGAAAAAAGAGGAATTCTTCAGTGCATTTACAGATACAATTAAGAAGCTTGTTCCAGCAATCATTGCGCTCGTGTTCACAATAATCCTGGTAAAAGTATTGCTCAATTCAGGATCAGCAGATATGAAGAGTATGCTCATACTCCCTGCTGAGGCGTTGGCAGGCGTTGTAGGGAACCTGTGGTATGCATTTGCTCCATTCATAGGAAGCTTAGGAAGCTTCATATCAGGAAGCAATACAGTATCAAATATCCTGTTCTCTGCACTACATGAAGGGATTGCTTCGGATCTTGGTAAGAACCTTGCATTGCTTCTCGCATTGCAGGCAGTTGGCGGTGCTATAGGAAACATGATATGCATCCATAATATAGTTGCTGGATGTTCAACTGTTGGTATTGCAGGACAGGAAAGCAAGATACTCCGTGTCACGATAATACCTTCATTGATCTATGCTTTGATCATTGGTGTTGTAGGAATGATTCTTGTTGGGTTCATCTAGTAAAACTGATCATTATTCCCTAAAATTTATTAATGATTAATTCTAAATACATATTGGTGGTATGATGAGAATATCAGATTATGATATAAATGACATGATTTTGAATAGATGGTCAAGAAGAGCAATGTCTGGTGAGACGATGACTGATGAAGATATCATGCCATTGTTTGAGGCTGCAAGATGGGCTCCATCTGCAATGAATAACCAATTATGGCAGTTTTCATATGCAAAGCGTGATACTGAACATTGGCAGAAATACTTTGATCTCCTTATGGAAGGGAATAAAGTTTGGTGCAAAGATGGAGCTGTTTTAATCATTATTTTGTCTAGAAAGATTTCATTCTATAAAGATAAACCACATAGGACACATGCTTTTGAAGCTGGAGCTGCAATGCAGAATCTGCTCCTTGAAGCAACATCAAGGAAATTAGTTGCACATCCTATGGGGGGTTTCGACAGGGATGCTGCTCGTGAAATGTTAAAGATTAATGACAACTGGGAAATACAATGCATGGTTGTTGTAGGCAAACCTGGAAAAAAGGAGAATTTGCCATCTGAATTTATTGACCGTGAAGTCCCATCTGATAGGAGAAAAGTTAGTGAAATCATCTGTGAAGGTAAGTTTAAGGATAATGCTCCATGAAGCATATTATGTCCATAAAGAATTAAAAAAATCAGATACAACAATAAGATAAAATGGAACTTAATGATAAAGAGAAAAGATATCTTCTTGAATTAGCTAGGAAATCAATCATTGAGTCAAAGCTAGACAATCTCAGTCCGCCTTCTGATGCTCTTGAAGAGAAGAGAGGCGTATTTGTCACTCTCGATATAGATGGAGAATTAAGAGGGTGCATTGGTTTTATCGAACCTATAATGGCCATTTATGAGGCTGTTAATGATTGCGCTTATTCTGCTGCATACCGTGATCCGAGGTTCCCTCCTGTCGACGAGGATGAGATAAAGAAACTGCATATCGAGATATCTATATTGACAAAACCTGAACCACTAGAATATAAGGAGGTTAATAATCTTCTTGGGAAATTAAAAGGTGATGAAGGAGTCATCCTGAAGAAAGGACCAATACATGCTACATTCCTTCCTCAAGTATGGGAACAGCTTCCTGATAAAGAGGAATTCCTCTCACATCTCTGTCTTAAAGCAAGCTTGGATGCAGATGAATGGAAGAAAGGGAATCTCAACTTCGAGACTTATCATGTCGTGAAATTTGAAGAATGAATCAGATGTTCTATTGGCGCTTCTACTTGGTATGAATGGAACTTTGCACCCTTCTTATTCCTGTAGACACCGATCATGCAGCATGATACCTCATAATTCTCTAAGAAGAAATTGTATGCATTCTTGAGTTGTGCATTAATCTCACCTACATTGCTTCCTTTTGAGGAATGGCTTCTTAGGACTTTTGCCTCAATCAGATATATTTTATCAGCTACTGCTATTAGATCGACTCTTCCATGAGGGACTTGCACTTCCCTGTATATCGTTGCATCTTCTGGTATCCTCAATGCAGAAAGTCCATCAACTATATCATCAAGCAGACGTTTGTGCTGTTGATCCTCCTTGACAGCCATTTCATTATCAGCTATATACCCTATAACTCCAGGCATCACCTTATCACCCTATAGGTTATTCCCATGTCTTCGAAGAATGTTGGCCAAGATTTTGTGATCACACCAGGATCCTTTATCCTGATTCCAGGGACTGCAAGGCCAAGAATAGAGAATGACAAAGCAAGCCTGTGGTCATGATGAGTATCTATCTCTGCATCGCAAAGCTCATTGATTCTTCTTCCATAAATTATGATGCCATCAGAAGTAAGTTCACTATTAATGTCAACTTTCTCAAGCTCAGCTTTCAGTGTAGTGAGTCGCTTGCTTTCTTTATGTTCAATATTTGCAACATTGTATATCTCGGTTATGCCAGGCGTGCAAGCTGCTATCACTCCAAATGTCTGGACACAATCTGTCATCGAATTCATATCAATCTTCCTTATGTTCGACATTGAGTTAGGTCCTTTGTATATTATGTCATTATATGAGCCGAGATTCTTTCCGCCCAATACGTCCATAACCTGCATGAACTTTGAATCACCTTGTATGGAACTTCTCAGGTCCATTGTCAGCTTTGATTCCCATGTCGTGCCTGTCAGCATAGCTGCTTCAAGGACATATGATAATGAGCTTGCATCTGTCTCAATAATTGAGTCAGCTGATTCATATCGCTGATTTCCTCTAATGATGAATTTCCTGTAACCTTGATTCTCTACACCTACGCCATGATTCTGCATTACAGCAATAGTCATATCAACATAAGGCTTTGATGTAAGTTTTCCGATGATATCTATCTCTACATCCTCCTTAGCTAGTGGAGCAACCATCATCATTGAACTTAGATATTGGCTGCTAGTGTCTCCTTTCAATGATGTTCTGCCTCCTCTAATACCATATGTATCTATCGCAACAGGCGGACATCCTCTTCCTTCTGAATTGGCATTCATCGTTGAGATGTTCCCATCCACTATATTATTCAAAGCATCTACGAGATCATCGATAGGACGCTGATGCATCCTTCCAGTCCCTGAGATTATTGTCTTTCCTTTCAGGGCTGCAAAATATGAAGTCAGAAAACGCATGCTTGTCCCTGCTGCACCTGTATATATCTCACCATTATGCTTCTCGCTCTTCAAAGGACACACAACATATGAATCCATGTCAGGCGATATGAAAACACCCGACTTCATCAGCGCATCTATCATGACTTCAGAATCATCACACTCAAGGAGGTTACTTATCTTGGATTGTCCATTTGAGAGTGCAGATACTATAAGTTCCCGTTGAGTATGGCTTTTTGACCCAGGAACTTCTACCTTATTATCTCTTCCTTTCTCCCAAGGTATTATCTCGATAAGATCCATTAGATTCACAAATGAAACTGGATTTTTAAGCATTTTGATTCTGTTGTCTTTTATAAGTGAGTAAAATCAACAACCTTTAAAAATGAAGGTTGAATCACAAGAGATATGCAAAATCTGATATTGACTGGTCCTCAAGGAAGCGGAAAGACAAGAACAGGAAGGATAATAGCTGATAGGCTAGGGATTGATTTCTTTGATGCAGATACAATGATAAACAACTACTTAACAAGTGAGACCATATACAAAGATATAGCAGATCTTGTCGATTGGGAAGGATGGGTAATATTCAGACGTGTTGAGTCATATGTAATAAAACAGCTCATGGATAGGCATCTCCATGGTGAATACAAGAATAAGAATTTTGTATTGGCGACAGGAGGCGGAGCAGTAGCTCATGATCAAGGGACATATTATAGGTTCCAGAATATCAAGAATATAAGAAATATGGGTAGATCTATCTACATGATACCTTACCTGGACATTGACAGGAGTGCCAGGATATTATCAGAAAGAGTGATTGCGGATGAGACTTCAGCAAAGAACAGGCCAAATCTTATAGATGGTTTCCTGGATAATCCTCAAGGAAAGTATCAACAGGCTTTGGAGATACTATCCAAAAGACATGAGATCTATCGAAAAGTTACTGATTTTACAGTTGTGACTGGTGAATATACAGCTGATGCTGTGGCAAGTTTGATCATACAGACTTTCTTCAGGGATGGAACTCAGTAATAGAACTAAATAGTTTTATTTCTAGGCAATAGAGAATAGTCACTTCTTAGTATAAATTTTGGATTAAATATATAAATCCCTAATTTGAATATATAAGTATGGCTCTGATATCGCATAACCTCAATACAAATATCTTATTTGCAATTGAATATTCTGTGATACTTCTGGATTCTGGATACAGCAGGGAGAACATACTCTCAAATCTTGCAGGCAAGAGTTTTGGCAAGATAAGCAGCTTTGCGAACAAGAGCCTAAGATCGATAAATAAAGGATCAAGCTATCAAGATGCATTGCTTCTACAGCAAAATAGAGAGAGACATAGCAGCATGAAAAGATTCATATCGATATTCAATTCTGACCAGAATTCTGATATCAGACCTATGCTAAATGATCTGAGCGATCAGGTGATGAAACAGAAGAACCTGAGTGCAGAGACATTAGTCGATAACCTAACATCAAAACTGCAGAAAAGCATGACTATAAGCGCTATCCCGATATTCATATTCTTCGTAATACTGCTGCAGAACAGTCTTGAAGAGATGATTTTCATCCCAAGACCTGAACTAGATTATCTTTTGTATGGCGTAACTGTAGTCCTATTGATTATAATACTCTTAAGGAGCAGGTACAATGAAGATTGAACTTATTCTATATCCATTGCTTGCTGCAACATTAGCCATAATCATCTATCACATGAGCGTCTCTGGTTCTAGAGCGAGACAGCAGGAGAAGGTAATCGATTCAATGAAACAGATCGCTCAAAGCATGATGAGCGGCGATAGTCTTGAGACAGCGATGACAAAAGTGGATTGCAACTATTTTACTAAAGTCTTGGAACTTATGAATTCAGGAATGACAATAGACATGGCATTGAAGGATGCTGCAAAAAATGATAAAGTTCTCATGTACATCGCAGATGTCATTAGCCTCACTGTATCTTCTAAAGGAAACATCATAGTCTCTTTAAACAGATTGTCAAATAAATTATGGGAAGTAAATCATCTACAGAAAAGGATAGACGAGAAAGCGAGTGCTGCAATAACAACACTTCAGGTGATGGGAATAGCAGTGATGCCGGCAATATTCTATTTTCTAGCAGGGATACTGTCTACAGAGGAATGGCTTGTTCAGGTAGACTTGACAATGCAGATATATCTCGGTTTCATGATGCTAGTATTTACAATGCTTAATTATATTATATTCAAGGACCTAAAAGGAAGCATGATAGTGCTTCCATTCAGTGCAGTGCTTTATGCACTATACATATTATCATTAGGGCCTTTGCTGTATGGGTTGTTTTAGAAAATGGGAATAATAGAAGAGAACGGAACATATGTATACAAAGTACAGATAGATTTTGATCATGGAAATCCTCTGGATGAGCTCATGAAAGATGAGGATATAGAGGAAATAATGTATAATGGCCCTAAAGTGCCTATCAAGATCATCCACAACAGGATGCATATGATAAGCACAAATGTCTACCTGAATGACAGCCAAGCACAGAAGTTTGCTCTTGATGTCGCAACAACCAACAAAAAATTCTTGGGTGAGAAAAGCCCCACTATGGATGGCGTGCTGTTTGATGGAAGCAGGATAAATGTCACAATTCCTCCTGCAACACCGACAATAACTTTCACGATAAGGAAATTTTCAAGGAAAGTCATAACAATAGTCGACATGATAAATGAAGGAGTAGTCGATTGCTATACAGGAGCTTTCCTATGGAGCGTTGTTGAAGGATTAGGGCATCTCTCGACTAACATCTTAGTAGTAGGAGGGACAGCATCAGGAAAGACAACGTTCCTCAATGCATTGAGCGTCTTGATACCACAGACAGAGAGAGTCATAACAATCGAGGATACGGCTGAATTACGAATATTACAGAACAATAAAGTCCCTATGTTCTCTGGAAAGAATGCAAGCATGGATTCATTGCTGCAGAACGCATTGCGTATGAGACCTGATAGGATAATCGTGGGTGAAGTTCGTGGAGTGGAAGCTAGAACATTGTTCAATGCAATGAACACTGGACACAACGGATGCATGGGGACATTGCATGCAAGGAATGCAAGGGAGACATTAACAAGAGTTACGAATGAACCATTGAGTGTCCCTGTTAACATGGTTCGTGACTTGGATCTGATTATTGTCTTGGAAAAGATCAATCAGAATGGCAGGGAGAAGAGAATAATCTCTGAGATAACTGAGATTGAGGTTATGGCAGGAGACCAAGTAAGCTTCAACCAGATCTATGCTTATGATGCTAAAGCCGGTCGAACAATTAAAACTAAGATTCCTAGTCGTCTTCGAGCTAAGATAGCTAAAGCTGCTGGAATTGAGATAAAGAAATTTGATATTATTGTCGAGGATCGTTCTAACATCCTTGAACTTGTTGCAAAGAAGCAGAAAGAGACAAATAATGGATTGAACACTTCTGTATTATTTGATATATTTGAGAGGAACAGGAACCATTGGCAGAAATACAAAGGTAAGAAAAAGTTTGGGATGTTTAAGAGGAAGGAAGAAGAGTTGATTGATTGGAATTAATTTCCTGGTTCTAGATTATCAGAATATTTGAACACTTTCTCATCAATATATCTTGCCTTGTCCAGAGGAAGCTCTGAATTTGAAGGTCTTATACCAAATAAGCTTGATGTAATTGCAGCTGATCCACCTGAGATACCAAGCTTTGATGCAAGAGCAGGAAATATAAAACCTGGCAATGAACATACAGCATATGCTCCGATTGCAAACTCTACAAAGGCAGTCAGAGGATTATCAGGATACCAGATCCCATTATGCTTAAGATAACTCATGTCACCAACAAGCTTTTCCATCTCAGCAATCTCATGATTGAGATCTGCATCTCTGCCTCTTGGAAGGAATCTATCTTTACCTTTATTGTCATGAGCCAGGATATTTATCCTATACTCAAGACCTTCATCTATGCCGTTGATGCGTTTGTTTATAATCTCGCTCAATATGAAATTACTCCTTGACCATGATTCTATGAGCTCATCCTGGTATTTTGCTGCATCAATCTCGTGATAATCAAACAATCCAGGTGCATGCAAAGATCCGATACGCCTCACCATAGGAGACCTTATCTCCAGTTCTGCAAGAGCTTTGTCTATCTCTTTGATATGTTCTGTAACCTTGAACCATTGAGTATTGTTGAAATTCTCAAAGAATACTAATTGATCATATAATGTTGCCATGATAAACAGATTGCTTTAGTGGTTTTAAAGATTTGCATGATATTGAATATAAATATAGATCTTAATCATGACTGTACCAGAATTTGTACATGCCTTTATCCTTGTCAATTGAATCCAGTCTGCAGAATGCATATCTTTCGAACTGGATGACTGCTCCTTCTTTGAGTTGTGAGATACTTGTTTCCGCTTTTGCTTTCTTTGTCTTGCAATCTGGCATAAGGATCTCAATGTCTATACAATCATCTGCAGGCAGCCAATGAATTATTGCTTTCCCATCTTTCTTATACTCTTCCAAGTCCGTTGATGTGAAGATGAATTTATCCCCTGATTTCTTGAAATTCAGGCAATCCATCAGCCTTATCAATTCGCCATCCTTTATCTTCTCAAGATCCTCTTTCTCTACCAAGAACTTATCATTGGTCTTGAACTTCCTTCCGCGATCTTCCTTGTGCTGATGATATTTCAATGCTAATTCTTGTTCTGGAGCACCTTCTATAGTTATTTCCATTGGGTCAACTATTGCAAAGAAACGTTGTGCACTCTCGTCGAGAAGCTGCCTGTTTATGGCTGCAAT
Organism: Candidatus Woesearchaeota archaeon; assembly: GCA_020637495.1. Classification (GTDB taxonomy): domain Archaea; phylum Nanobdellota; class Nanobdellia; order Woesearchaeales; family JACJVV01; genus JACJVV01. The sequence goes on along the minus strand of JACJVV010000002.1, from coordinate 101,538 downwards.
GACTCTGAAATCAAGCTCTGATGTCGTCTTTGACATCCCGATGACTTTTGCAAGCTCATAGTATGCTTCCTTGACAATGCCTCGTCTTTTCAATGCCCTCAAAGTTATCAGTCTTGGGTCATCCCATCCTATGTATTCCCCTGTCTTGATCAGCTCACGTATCTCTCTTCCTTTTGTTGTTGCATCCTTCACATTTGTCCTTGCATATTGCCTTATAGTAGGATTTGTAAGATTGAACAAAGAGCGTATGTGATCCTGCAGTTCTATCCTGCTGTCAAACTCATTGCTTCTCAATACATGAGTTACACCAAGGATGCCTTCCATGACTGCACATTCAAAATCATACATAGGCCATACCTTATACTTGTCCCCATGACGATAATGCTCGTCTGTTATTATCCTGAATATCACAGGATCACGCATCACTGCATTCTTATGCTGCATGCTGATCTTGAGCCTTAAAGAATATGCTAGATAATCTGGATTGGCTTTCTTCATCTCTCCCCACTCTTTCTTGACTATGGAGATTTCCTTATCCCTGTTAGGGTGATCCTTCATATCTCGTCTATATTTTGATATCTCCTCTGAAGGCTGATCAGAGGTATATGCTTTTCCTTCATCGATCAATTGTTCAGCCTTTACGATGAAATCATCCATATGATCTGATGCAAAAACTACTTTTGCTGTCTTAATGTCAAGATATTCCAATACATCAGATTGCATTGCATCCACATATTCCTGTTTTGACATCTCTGGATTCGTGTCATCAAATCTTAGTATGCATCTGCCTTTGTACTTGATTGAATACATATAATTCAAGAGGAATGACATCGCGTGTCCGATATGATTATATTTTGATGGCTCAGGCGCAATCCTTGTGACAACTTTCCCTTCTTCTGCATTCTTCAGCTCTGGGAGTTCTTTCCTTTGCTCCTGTCTTTGCTGTTTCTGCTCTTTCTGGTTCTCAAAATAATCAGGATCAATCTCAAGAAGCTTCTTTTCTTGGTCTTCTAAAGACATGCCATTGACTTCTTTTATGATATTGTTAATCAACTGAGAAGTGGCTTTCATATCATTCTTTGCATCAGGAAATTCTCCAAGTATCTTTCCTACTACTGCTCCTGGATTTGCCTTTCCCTTGAACTTTACAGCATTCTCCAAAGCGTATTTCAATATTGAATTTTCCATATCAGAAGTCATTTTGGTCCTATATATAAAACATTCTTCATTTTCTTAAAATGAGGATTGCCTGTAAGTATCTTGCATTTCAAATCTTTTTGTCGAGAAACAAGGATTGCATCAATTAGACCAAATCTTTGCACCGTCTTACGTATGTCATGTCTTATCTGTGCTGCTCCAAGCCAATTTTCCTGCAAAACTGGAAGAATAGTTGAATTAGCAGCAATTATTGCTTTCATTCTCTTGAAATCAGACCAATCTCTTAATGCAATGCATTTTATTTCAGACAAGCAACATTCAATAGTTATCAACCTTTTACGATTGTTAATTAAATCTCCTAAAATTTCTGCAGAGACATCTCCCTTAAAATACGAGATCCATGCATGAGAATCTACTATAAACATTATAACTCCTCGTGTACTAAGTCTTCTTCCTCAAATTTCCCTAACTCTGGAAACATTCCAAATCCATCCATGCGTCGTCTCATAATCTCTACCTTTATAGTATCCCCTGTATCAAATTGATTCTCTTTAATGATTTCTTTAGGTATGACTATACCAAATGAATTTCCCCATTGCTTGAGTTTTGCTTCAATTATCATAGTATCACCTTATGTCTAATTAATTATACGTAATATATAACTAATATAAATAAGTTATGGAAGTTAAGAGGAATGATGGTTCAAAATCCATCGTCCCAAATATACTATCAGTAATATATATAAAGGGATAAAGAGCTACGTCTCGGTTACAATATAGTGATAGTAAAATGAATGGAAATAGACAGATTGATCCAACAAGCGTAATATTGAGCCAGTTCCAGGAGACTTTGCAGAGGGAATATGCTGCTGTGGAAAGGCTTGTACAAATGGCTAATGGATGTTCTGATTGCGATTTTGATGATGTTGAGGACTTTGTAAAGACCAGAGAACTACAAAGCATAAGGCTTGAGGGCGTTGCTCATAACCTTGAAAGATGCTGCCTTGAAGGCATGCAACCAGATGAATTGCAGGATGAGCTGGATGCATTCGACGGAATGTGCATGAGAGTAATCTACCTTGAAGAACTAGCAAGAGAATACAATACTAAAACATTAAATTGTGCAAAAGGGGTTGTGGAACAGTATAGAGCATTAGGAAAAGAATTGAGACATATCATCACTGATGAAGTGAGAACTGGCAATTACAGTGAACTGAAATGTCCTACAAAGAAAGTCAAGCATGGGATGGATCTTGCTGATATGAAATTAAGGGTCAATGTTCTTCCAAGATTCCCAAGCAGAACTGGGAACGGAAAAAGGAATCTGAATGTCGGTTATTCTGAAACAATACTTTGCCTATATGGCATGTTAGTTGATCCAACTGATTATACTAAAGGAGTAGATATTGTCTCAGCTAAGGATACATTCCGATGGGTTGTTGGGGCACCATTCTCAACAATTGATCCATTCGATCAGGAGCTTTCTAACCTGATGTATGAGAAACAAGGAGCAATAGCTGGATATTTGATGGAAGCAGATTATACCAGCTTTGTAAGGCATGTCCTCAGTACTGCAGATACTAGCTTTAAGATGCTAAAAGATCTTGCTATGGATTTAGAACTTCAGTAAGTTATAAGTCCTTTGAGGAAATAATAATCATTAGTCTCTATCCTTTCTTCTTTGAACATTGCATCCAATCTCTCTAGAGTATTTGAAGAATCGTTAGTCATCGCATATGCTATCTTATTCACTGAATCTGTTATCTCCTCAAGGCTTGAAGCTATGTGCCCATCAAACATCTTCATCAACCAAGTGAGCCATCTTTTTTTTGGAAGGGTGTATATTTCTACGCGATATTCTGCTCCAGGATAAGCATTGGTTGAACTGATATTAAGATCAAGCTCAAAATTTATCCTGAAAAGCATTGGGCGTACAGAACCATTAAGATAATACCTTATCGAACAGTCTTCCATGTTATCTGTCTTTGATAATATCTCTAATGTAGCTTCCAGATCAGCCTTAGAAGTCATATTGAAAGTATCGTTCGTATAATCATGTATCTCATACTTAGAATCGCTGAACTCTTTTGCCAGCTCTGTTGAAAGCTTTGGCCTCAAAGCAATATACTCATATAATGGATATGGCACATCAATCCTGTTCGTCTGGACTATATGCACTGATCTCTCATTATGCAGTGCATCTGCCTGCTCCTGACTAGCGCATGCTGTACCAACAATGTATGAAGCAACTACTATTGCTGCAAGCTTCCTCATGCCATGCTCTGAGGATAATTGACTTAAATGCTTTTATATGCAAAAAGTTATAAAAGAACTTTGAGAATTCTATGCTATTAATGTGAGAGTAGCAAAGCCTGGTCAAATGCGCAGGACTTAAGTCACGATGAGATACCCTTTATGCAAAGGGCAGTCTTCCTTTGGAAGATATCCTGTCTCTTAGTGGGTTCGGGGGTTCGAATCCCCTCTCTCACACTCTTATTTCTTGCAGAAATAAAAATGGAGTCAGGAATTCGAACGTTCTGTCACTATGCTTTGCTTCGTTCTGAACTTTGTTCATTACATTCACAAAGAATCCCCTCTCTCACACTTTACTTTCTAAGAAATAAGAATAATAATTAAAAGAAAAAATTAGTTTTCTACCTAATCCTCATCTTCATCATGATCGTAGTCGAAATCATCGTCTTCGTAGTCTGACATTTTGCCCCTCCTAAACTTATTAATTATGCGACTGAAACAGCCCTATATTTCATAAATCAAGATTTTTTCCCTTTCTTACTATCCTTGTGATATATCCTGCAATAACATTCCTTATCTTTTTAGATTGGATATTATACATTGAAAGCAATGTCTGCTTGTTCTGCTCAAAATTATCAGAGAACTTGTCATCATGCTTCTTAAGGATATTGTGTGTTGCCCTCTTTATCTGCAAAGTCTTAATTCTTCCCATCTTGCTCCTCCAGTCTGAGCTGTTCTTTTAGAGTCTTGAGAAGCTCTATCTTACGAGCCCTCATGCCTTTATCTTCCATATGCTCTATGTCCCATTCAATAGATGATATCTTCTTCTTCAGTTCGCTCATCGTGACCTCATAGAAATAGGATCTGTCGTCATATAGCTAGTTCAAGTGAATCGTTAGAATCAGTCGACAGTTTTGTCTTTTTTCCTCATATGGCTTTTTTATCAAATGTCCAGCCATTGCCATCAAGATAGTATTATCCAGTATTTAAATCTTGTGATGGCTAAATAAAGATAGATGTCCCTTTAGATATCATACCTTTGAGATCTTCCAGAAGGTGTCAAAGTAAGTTCGAAAACTCCTCACTGCATCCCTGCTCTTCATATAAAATGCTATAGGTTCCTTGATCCAAAGAATTATGATGGCAATATCATTATAGAAGTAAGTGTTCATATTGGTTATTAGGTCAGTTGGCATATATCTTATGCTTGCATCCTTAAGTGTCTCAGGTTCAATGCTCCCCCTTACGTTAGGATTTGCAAGCATCTTTACTTTGATCCTCTTTTCAGTCCTTCTGCTATGGAAGTCCTTGTAGAATGGCCTCACACCTATGACCTCTCCATACATTGCACCTAAAACATAATACTCTCCACCACCTTTCAATTCCTCGATCATGCTTAACAATAGGTTCTTAATTGCCTTGAAGCCATAATAAGTTATTGATTCAGGGGTATCATCAGAAGGTATTATGCTTTCAAGTTCTGGAAGCGCTTTCTCTATCTCTGCCCTTTGTTGTTCTAATGTTCTTGATTTCTCATCGACATAATCTAGAATCCTTGAAGGTTCCATTGCCTTGAAGAACTTTACTTTCCCTTTGACAATATGTCCGACAAGTCCTTTCTGCTCTAATCGATATAGAATCTTATAGATCTTTGAATAGGAAACCTTGCTTCTTGTCGATAGAGGACCAGTCTTTGTTGAGCCTAGCTCTGCCAATGCCAGATATACCCTTGTTTCTGCTTCAGTCAGTCCGATGCCCTCAAGCAATCTTGGTTCCATGCTTACTGTGTCTTTCTTTGATATATAAATATTACTAATTATAGACCCCCTAGGTAGTACATAATTAATAAATATTAAATTCACTTTAGAGTAGTAATAATTAGTCAATGGGGTGATACTATGAGATTCAATGAAATGGATGTAAAGAAGCAAGAGCAGGTCAGATTGCAGATAAGATCTTTCAAGGAAAGGTTTCAGCAAGATATTAGCAAGATTACTGATATCCACTTAACTCCTGAATTTGTATTGAAGGATTATATCCTCAATAAAGATGTCTTCCAATCGGATAAGATGACTGCAGTAGAGTTTGCAAGATGGGTGAGATATAATAATTGCGAGTATCAAAAGAAGCATGTCATCGATATGTGCTGCGGGGGAGGTATCCAAGGCATTGTAGCTCTCTTGAGCGGAGCAGGATATGTAACCTTTGTTGATTCCTCTCGTGAGGCTTGCCAGAATACAGCAGAGAATATCAGGCAATATGGCCTTGAAAATAGAGCAGAGATAATACAGAGCGATCTTTTCAGCAACGTAAAAGAGAAAGCTGATTTGATAATCGCAAATCCCCCATTCTTCCCAGGAGATCCATTAGCTGATGAACCAATCTCAAGAACAATGTGCTTCGGTGAAGAGAAAGCCAAAGAACTTTACAGGATAGCTAAGGAATATTCTCCAAGGATGGCAGTATGTCATTGGGATTTTGCAGGACATGAGAATGATCCTGAGTCTCTTGGACCAAGATATAGTTGGAAGACTGAGAGGAGGCTGTTGCAGGATACAGGATATGGTCTTCAGAGCATTGCAAAGGATTCTACTAGATATCATTTCAAGGTAATTCTTCTGGAGGACTTAAGATGAGACACACAACCTGTCCAAGATGCAAGCATAAGAACTTAGGTGAAGATAATTTCTGTGAAAATTGCTTGGCTAATCTCGTGATTCTTGCTCCAAATGGATTCTACAGCAGATGGCTGGACGTGATGAAAAGATGAGCAAGATGATTGGACTGCATTGGCCTTTTGTACTTGCGACGACAGCAGTATTGTATGCACTCATATTGATCACATTTCCTTTCAATAGAGAATTCAGCACAATATTCCTGTTTGCACTGATCGCATACTGGAGCAGACTCCCTGGGTGTGGAATCCCATCCCCATTCTTCATACTATACCAGATGGACGTCGTCGACATACTCAGCATGCTCATTGCGATACATATCGATCCATTTACAGGAGCTGTCTTCTCGCTCTTCGGAAACATATGGTCAAGGGTTGCAGGAATAACCCCCTACTTCAGCGGTGTTGTGAAAGATGGCATAATAATGGCAGTAATCTGCCTGTTTGTCCCTTGGATATATGCATTATCTGGCCAGGATATATTCCTGTGCATGATGATATTCACGATAATAAGAAGGATTGGTTTCATAATATTATGGTTTGTATATCCTGTACCAGGACCATTCCAGTTTGCAGTCATGTGGACTGGTGTAACTTTTGTCACCTTAGCAGTCAATGGTTTCTATGCAAAATACTTTGGTCCTTTCTTCGATGGATTGCTTAGTGGCGGTGCAAAATTCAGTTGGCCTCTTTTCATCTTTGCAACAATAGTCGTAGCTTTGCTTTACCTTGGATTGACTGGGAAAAAATCAAGCAAATACATGCACCAGGGATATCTGTTAAGAAAAGTGCTGAATATATTTTCTGGCAATGACGAGAAGAAGAAAGGGAACGAGGAGTCGATATCTGATAATGATATACTGCTCAATATAAAAAGAATAATCTGAGAGAAATCACCACAGCCTAGATATGTCTTAATATCTTGCCTTTCAGTTCTGTCAATCCTGGATTGAATCCTTGCGGCTTCCTGCCAAAACATATTCCCTGCATCTCGAACAAGGATACCTGATCAAGATTCACCGGATTCTGCTTTATCGCCTCTTTCGTAGGGAGGTATTGGATCATGCCATTGCTTACGCCTGCACATGTAATCCCATAAATGCCTTGTGTCAGAAGATAGACTGCTCCAGCACCTGCTTCTCTGCCAAAATTCACGTCAAAAGCGCTGCTGTCTCCGCATCTCATCAGATGAGTAGGTCTGATCACCCTCACTTCAGGAATCTCATACTGGCCTTCAACATACATGCCTGCCTGTTTCATGAACATCTTCATCCTTTCATCCTTCTTAAGCCTTGCTTTTAGCTCTTTCTCAACTTTCTTTCCTGCACCGACCAATGGATAATGCCCGAAAGCATCAGGATCTGCTGTTTTGTCGACTAGGAAACCTTCCTCATTTACATCATCTTTCTCTGGATCGCCTTTCATAGCTTCTGCTGCAACAATCATATAGTTACCAGTGTGGACATCACTATGCAATACTCTTTCAGTGAATGCTTTAGACATATGATCATATATGACATCAAAATCAGGGACTATCTCAGGTATGAGTATGCAGTCTGCATCTCCTGCAACACCGCCTCTGAAAGCTGAATGCCCCACATATCTTCCGAAGACTTCGAGGACCATTATCCTGTTATGTGTCTTAGCTGTCGTCTTGAGATCCTCAATAGCCCTTGCGATGTTGTTAAGGGTAGAATCTCCACCAACGCTGTATGTCTGAAGGTCAAGGTCCATTGTCTTTGGAGCGTGGTTTGTTGGAATGCCATTATCACAAAGATCAACAACAACACTTCCGCTGTCATCTCCTCCAGATACTACCAATGCATCGATCTTATGCTTTGCAAGCCCCTGTTTTATCCTATCATATTTATTCTCATCCTTTATCTTTGAAATCTTGACACGTGAATGGCCTGCTTCAGAGCCTGCAACAGTCGCGCTGAAAACACTAAGCCTCTTATTTGACAATACTGTAAGCTTGTCGTCAGGAAGATCAATCAGGTTATATAATCCAGCATAACCATTAGGTATGACTAATGGGACGATTCCAAGCGCATTTGCCATTGATGCAACTCCTTTGATCACCGCATTAAGGCCACCACAATCTCCGCCTGAGGTTATTATGCCTATTCGTTTGATATCTTTAGTTGTGTTATTCTCTGCCATATTAAATTGCGGATGCCTGTGATATAAAAATATTATTGTAATGCTGTTCTTGGAAAATGTTTTAAATAATTGCTCTTGGGATATATTCAAGATGGTGTATACAGTAGTTGACATTGAGACGACAGGGCTTTCAAAGCATAGGCATAGGATAACTGAGATTGCTGCAGCAAGAATCGAGGATGGCAAAATCGTTGATGAGTTCCAGACATTAGTCAATCCCGGTGTCAGGATCCCTGGTTTTATCACAAGACTTACAGGGATAGATGATGAGATGGTAAAGGATGCCCCTAGGATTGAAGATGTGATCCCTAAATTCGCTGATTTCTTAGGAGATAATGTTCTTGTTGCGCATAATGCAGCATTTGACTATGGTTTCCTTAGCCATAATGCATTGACAAATAATATACAGCTAGGGAATGAACGCATCTGTACAAGAAAGATTGCAAACAGGTTATTGCCTGATCTACGGAGCAAGAAACTAGGATGCCTTTGCGAACATTTTGGCGTACAGAATATACAAGCGCATAGAGCGATGGCCGATGTCCATGCAACAGTCGGAATATTCAACAACATGGTTGACATGCTTTCTGAGAAAGGGTTCAAGGAGAAGGAAGATATACTTAAATTTCAAAATATTCCTAAGAGCAAATTAAAATTCTGAACGTGGTTTTGCCTCAATCAAAAAATACTCATTACTTAGCCTTCTGCATAATTCAGGAATCCAGTCGGAGCTATATTCTCCATTCATGATAGCATCAGAAAGTATGCTTTCATACCTTATCTTCTGCGATCTATGCATCATATGTATAGAAGTAGCTGAGTTGAGCGCTGATATTGTTCCCATAAAATCAGTCGAAGAATCAACTGAATTCATCCTAGCAAACTTCTCTCGGAATTCTTCTGATATGCCAAAATATATTACATAATCTTGAGATATTATCCCGAAAATAAGTTCTATGTCTTGGTTAGTTGATTGTGAATAGCCGTACCAAGTCTTCATAAAATCAAGATCTTCCAATGAAGGAAGTGGATTACATGCAAAATATTTCTGCACAACAGCTTTTTGTCCATCTGTAGTCGCAGTACTCATGAACTCCTGTTCTTTTTGAGTATCATTCGGATGTGTGTGATACAGTATAACCTTATCAAAACCTTTGATGAGATCTGTAAAAACATCAAAATCAATAGACAAGATTATATTTCCAGAGATGTTCAATGCTGAAGTCTCAGTTATATCATAAAGTCCTTGTGAACCGAAATCATACAAGAAACCCCTCTCTGAAGGTATATTGAAATCTACATCTTGATAAATATGAGCAATTGCAGCGTCATGATCACCTGCATATTCCATTTTATGCTTGTCATTAAATGAGAAAGGATTAATTGCTAAATTAATAGGACTTATTTGTTGAGCATTCAATGTTAAAGATGTCAGGAGTGTCGCTGCTATTATCTCTTTGAGTTTCATAGCAAGGAGAACACTGCTGAATATATAAAACAATGCGATAACTTTATATCTGCAAAACTAATTTTCTTGGATATGTTTTCATTCAATTGGCCATTGATAATAGCGACTACAGCAGTGCTCTACGTCCTTACGATATTAGCATTGCCATTCAGCCCTCTCTTCGCGACAATCATGCTTTTCTCATTGATAGCTTTCTGGACAAATCTTCCAGGATTCTGCATAATGGAACCGATTCGGTTCCTCTACATGCTTGATTTTGTAGACATATTCACTGTTTTCATAGCTGTGCATATAGGACCATTTGAAGCAGTGGCTTTTACATTATTCTGGAACATGTATCCAAGGTTATGCGGAGCATATCTGCCATGGATTGCCGTCTTCAAGGATGCATTGCTTCAGGCGATATTGGCATTGTTTGTCCCTTTGATGTATGCGTTGACAGGAGGAAACATATTTGCAGTCGTTGTTATCTATTCAATCCTAAGGATACCTGGATATATCCTGATAAGCCTTATACTTCCGCATAGGTCATTCCCAGAACAGGTCTTCCACTGTTTTGCAGCAGGTGGGTCAGTGTTGCTCATCAATGCATTCTATACTAAATTCTTCGGGGATTTCTTCGATAATCTTCTTGCAACAGGCACATTCAGCTGGATGCTATTCCTGATAGCCACTGTAGTCATCGTGATATTCTCTGTCACCGTGCTAGGATTCTCTTTTACAAAAGCTACAAGAAACATCAGCAAGGCTGCTGTAAAGATCGTGAAGAAAAATGTGCCTGTCAAGAAAAGGAAAGATGAACCATCAGATGATGAACAAAAAGAGATTAGCTTCGTGAAAGAATCTTTGAAAAAGATCAGATGAACATCAGTTAGATTTAAATAAGGTCAAGCATTCTTATCAACATGACAATATATTCAATACTTCAGAAAGGGGAAGAGATATACACTACAACAATGCTTGATGATGTCATCGACAAAGTCAAGATGGAAAAAGCTCAATCCCATATCAGATCACGTGATGATAACGGGACAGCCTATACACTTGCTGCAGCTGAGTTCATGCTTACAAACGGAATTGGAGCTATTGAATACTGGGATCATAGAGGAAAGTTCACAGATAAGCAAGAGTTTGAAAAACAAGTCTTTGAGGGTATGAAAGCAGGTTTCAATAGCCATGTAAGCATAGTTGGTGATGGCAATACCCAGCTAAGGATGACCTACAAGAAATATGCAACTATTACAGATCTTCTAAATAGAGTTTAATTTGTCACCTTTTAGTAGTAAATAAACGAAAAGTTTATAAATGATGGTTCAGGTAATAAATTCATGGTAGAGATTACACCAGAAGTCAGGAAGCAGCTTGATGAAGCAAAGAAGCAATGCCCATTCTGTAAGATAATCGCAGGAGACATACCTGCTGAGAAAGTATATTCTGATGACAAGATACATGGTGTCCTTGACATAAATCCTTGGGTGAAAGGTCATGTGCTATTGATGCCAAAAGAGCATTATCCAATCATGCCCTATATCCCTGCTGAAGATTTCAAGCATCTTTTCGGAAAATTGCCTAAATTCGTGAAGGCTCTAAAAAAAGCAATGCTCTCTACCGGTGCAAATGTAGTCATTGCAAATGGAGCAGTCGCAGGACAACAAAGCCCACATTTTCTTATCCACGTCCTTCCTCGTGAAAGCGGAGATAAATTGGACTTGTATGGCTTTGGAAAGAAAAAAGAGATTGATGATTCACAATTGAAACAAGCAGTCCACATGCTTGCACAGAACCTTCCGATAATGATGAACAATCATTTCCAGAAGAATCCTGCTGAATGGCGAAAGCAGGATTTCAGGAATACCAAACATCTCTATGAGGATGAGAAGGTCATATGCACACTTCCTTTGAATCCTCAATGCGTAGGACACTTAGAAGTCATACCTAAAGATGTCAAGGATTTTGAGGATATGAATGAGATGGATTCTGCACATATTTTCTATGCTGCATCAATCTGTGCGACTGCTGTCTTTGAAGGATTAGGTGCACAAGGATCAAACATAATACTCAAGACTGGACATTCAGGCGATAATGATGGCAAGGTCAGCATCCACATACTGCCAAGAAAGCAGGACGACGGACTTGAATTGACAGGAAAGCCAATGTCAAGCAAGCCAGACAACAAGAAAGTCGCAGCAAAGATCGCTGATGAGACATACATAGTTAATCTAAAAGAAGAGAAGAAGATGGAGACCATAGAGATCAGACGAGAAGCTGAGATAATGTCTGAGAAGATCGAGAAGAAGAAACCTTCATCAAATGGGATTGCAAGCACAGGCGATCCAAGAAAAGATGAGATCGCTGCTGCTATCGAGGCTGCAAGCAGATGAGAATAAAGAATAAATCCTATGATATCTACGACAAATAAATCACTCAATATACCCTTTTATCAGCATCCTTCCCAAGAATGTCAGATTAACCTTTATCTTCCCTTTCTCTTCCATGCTTGAAACAAGCTCCATCTGCTTCAAGCCTTGGCTTTTAGTCGTGCCGTTGATATGATATGACAACAATGGCAATGACATCCTTGTCTTCTTGCTGAGCTCATCCAAAGAGGAACAGCAAGTCTTGTCGTTGTAGAGTATCTTCAATATCTCCATCTTCTTATCTGTCAATAGCTTGTAATAAGAGAATTTCAGCACAGGAAGCATCATTGCCTGGTTATCACTTATAGAAAATGCCTTTAGACCATTTACAAATGCTGCTGATGTCGCTGCGCATCTACTGTCACGATCACCTGTTGAGACATTTATCATTATGCCATCTCCCTCAACTTTTCTTATGTTGGCTATCTCCTTGAACATCTCTTCCCAGACATGATCGCCAATATGCACTATCTTAGTTGGGATCTTGAACTTATCAAGGGCTTCCTTGGCATCCTGAGCATCCTTGATCCTTTTCTTCGGAGTAAGGAGTATAACCTTCTCTGTCGCAAATTCCCTTATCCCTACAAAAAGGTCATCCATATAATCTCCTACAGGAGCAACTATTATCTTCTTCATTGTTCTACCTCTATACGAACTATCCTATTGGTAACAAAGAGAACTTTATAATAAAACTGGAAGTTAAATTCATAAAGTTTATATTTAATCAACAAGCACACAAATACATAGAACATATGAGATTCTAATGGAGGTTATGAATTATGACAGAAGAAATTAAATTACCATATGCATATGACGCATTGGAACCGTTCATCGACAAGGAGACGATGCAGGTTCATCACGATAAGCATTACATCGGATACAGGACAAAATATGCTACTGCTGTAAAAGGGACAGAATTCGAAGGCAAATGCGCATGCTGTGCATTGAGAGACCTGAGCAAGGTCCCAGAGAACATAAGGGCAGCTGTAAGGAATAATGGTGGTGGACAGATAAACCACAAATTCTTCTGGAAGCTACTGAAGAAAGATGTCCCATTTGATGGACCTATCAAGGATGCTATTGAAGCAAAGTGGGGTTCATTCGATAAATTCAAGGAAGAGTTCAGCAATGCTGCTGCTACGTTATTCGGATCAGGATGGACATGGCTTGTCAAAGATGGCGATGAGCTGAAGATCATACAGACCCCTAATCAGGATTCACCAATATCACAAGGCATGGAGCCGATATTAGGATTAGATGTATGGGAGCATGCATATTACCTGAAATACCAGAATAGAAGACCAGAATACATCGAGGCATTCTGGAGCGTAATAAACTGGGAACAGGTGAACCACAACCTTAAAAAGAGTGAAGAATGCTGTAGTAAATAGTCATTTTAATACTCTTTTTTATTCCTTTTTCTTTATTTTTCCGTTGAATTAACGAACATATTCTCAGTATCAATAATATATAAAAAGGCAATAATAATCACTTCTTGATCCATGAATATCTACGGACCTAAGCCTTTAGAAAAGGATAATAGTGGAAATGTAACAGCAAAGGTGGGTTGCGTATTCCCTTCTATAGATGCAATAATAACAGGCAACATGCCTCATGGTGTCTTGGCAATGCAGATAATGGATGCACATAATAAGCATCTAGCAGATATTGGTAAACCTAAGATGAGTTCTGACCAGATATCTGAGATGTATGACAATGTAGTTGACATAAACATGGACAACACTAATGTCTACATAAGATGCACTGATGACATGGATAGTGTATTCAAGGCAGATGAGATGATAAGCACATTGCTTGGATACAGGAAGCTCCCATTCATTAAATTCACAAGAGTGCACGATGATAAAGCAAGGGATTACATAAAAAGCAGAGGACAATTATGGAGGATAAGCCCTAAGCCAAAAACACTGGAAGATATAAGAAACAGTGTGACTCAATCATTGATGTCAGTATATGATGACCAGAAAGTATTCTACTATTGTTATGAGACGGGAACAAGGATTCTTACCTTAGAACAGTTCGGAAAGTTTGAGAGTATGAATGATGACGAGCTACGTCAGCATATGATATTCATCAGGGATTATATCGGAAAAGAGAACAAGATAGGAAATGTCGAGCTTGAGCTTTTCATGTCGAACATGCCGACAGAGAAGTTCAACGTGATGTATGAGCATATGAACCCAAGAGAGGTAAGAGAGAAATATTCTGCCCTCAAGGAATTGATGGAGAGCACCACAAAGAATGTCTTCAGGGTCGATGATATCCGCAATACAGAGTGGCTGAACAAGATGTACTCCCTATTGATGGCTGAGAATTCCGAAGAACCGCATGAGGTATTGGAAGAGGAGAAACTTGGTCTTGACGCTTTCAAATACCATACTCAATGGCTTCCAGGAGCAAGGATAAGCGAGGGAGATATAGAGACTGATCCAATACTAATAGAATATGAAGACAACCCAGAAGGGCTTGAAGACTTATGCGATGCACGCGTCCCTGAATTCATAAATAACTTCAGGTCTGAATACAGCAGGATAATAGAGATAAATATTGGAAAAGTCGGGCAGGGCGTATCCATTAAGCCTACAGAAGGAATGAAAGAAACATTGCTTGCAGAGATTAGGGTGCATGGCAGAGAAGAGCCAATCGTTAAAGTCATCAGGATGCTCAAATGGGACGTTCCACATTATTTCATGCAGGGCAAGGAATTGCATGAAGCAAAGAGCCTTGCAGGCGATTACAGAAGGCATACAAAAGACAAATATAAAGGAATAAAGAAATTGGGAGCCCCTATAGTAAACCATGATTTCAAAGAGATAACAGCACTTGTCGACGATGTTGAGATAGGGATGGGATACATGGAACTGGATTATATCTATGCGGTTGCAACCCATAAAGTCTCACCCACTTATTTCGGCAGGCCAGAATTTGACATCAAGTTCTTCACCATGCTTGGTGACTTGGCAGCATATGATATTGTTGCAGGCAGAAGAGACAACTCTATGAATTCATTCTTCGATAAAGGGAATGAGGTTGTATTCCTTGATGATGAGGTTGTGACAGATATGAAGGTAATAAATATTGAAGGGCTTTTTGCAGAGTACAAGAAGAACATGGAAGATACAGCACATCTATTTTCTGCACCATTGAAGAACAGGAGAAAGCATCTGCATGATTATGAAGCATGCATAGAGGCTTATTGTTCTTCTGTAGAGAGGACGATTGCCCAGATACAGGATAATTATCATAACAAGAAAGCAGATTTTGATCATTACTTCTTCTTCAGGCATTTCCATCCTGGAGGAAGCTTCGGCTACAGATGGAGAAAGATACTTGACAGGCTTAATAATTGCAAGCCTGCAAAGGTTGCAGACGCAATACGAAAATCTGCAATAGCAAATTAGTGTCTCTTCAGAACAAGCAACGGATCAACCAATGCAAATGTCTTCTCTAGCAAAGATCGTGCATGATGATATAGGCAGTATTCCATCGGGTGATTCAGGCCCTTATAAGCTTGTGCCAAAGATTCATCCATCGCTTTCCATTCAGCCTCAATCTGCCTGATCTTGACCATATCAAACTTATAGAAGCATTCATAGTAGGTCCTCAGCATGTCCCTTGTCTTGCTAAGATATGATAGCATCTTCTTGTAATTCTTATTATTATTCTTGCCGTTCTTATTGCTCTTATGTTTCCTCATATCCTCAAAAAGATACTTGTATTGATCTGCAATCTTCTCAAGAAGCTCAACTATGAAATATATCGGACCTAACTTGTCAAATGAATCAGAACTATATTTGTTAAGATAACGCCTACAGAAAGTCGTAAACTTGTTATTTGATTTCTCAAGGAAAACTATTGATTCAAGAGCATCAAAATTCCTGCTCTGCAGCAGCTTAATGCCTTCATCTGCCAACGAGAGTGTCACGAGAAATATCCTTCTTAGGATCGTGTCAAATTCTTTAGTTAGTTTTGTTATGTTCCTTACTATGCATACCTTATCATTAGTCTCCACGATCTCATAGCCCAATGCTTCCTGAGATATGCTGTTAAGTATCAGTTGAAAGTCTGTTTGATTATCATAATATATCCGTATCTCGTCAATTCCACGCTTGTATAATGCTGATATCACCTGCTGAGTCATATCCTTTGTATCCTTGATATGGAGTTCGGCATTCTCGCTTGTCTCCTTAAAAGACGCAGAGATGATTACGTCCTGGCCTACTTCTTCTACATCAACTTCATCGCCTTTATTCAGGTTATGCTCCTTGATCCATCTCAATGGCAATGAGACTATAAAAGAAGATGGCCCATGCTTCACTATGCTACGTTTCATATGTACCTTGCCCCATGGTGCTTATTTACTGCGAATATATACTATCAGCATTAGGAATGCTTCTGTACATATTTAAGCCCCCAATTAAGTAAAATGCCTTAAATATATATAATTTACTAAAATATAGATATTGTGACTATTTATACATATACATGCATATAATATTCCCATAAGAAATATAACCCGGAAAAACTACGATAATAGCAAGGGGTAACGCATGTTGAGGATTGCAGTGAAGCAGTAACATCCCTAAGGAGGTGGCAAAGATGCTATACGAAGACAAATTCGGAAACCTTTTGAACCCAGAGGAGGTTGATGATCTTTCACCTTGGGAGATAGAGGAACTTAGAATACATATTAGCAATATGTATCAATAGAGACAAGGATAGCGACAAGAGGAGTAGTGACTTTTTTTAATTCTATAATGATAACTAAAGTATATAAAGGAATATAATAATAACCATTGTATGCGCAAGGATACTGCAAACAAGGCTAAGGTAAGAGAGCTCAGGAAGAAAAGCAGATACCATGATGCTGAATTGAGAAAGATTGGAAAAGAGGAATCGAAGATCATGAAAAAAGAAGGTTTTGAAGAGAAGTCACATGTGTTCATATGGTTACTTGCTATCATAGCAATCATAGTAGCTGTCGTATGGTTCTTTCTTGTAAGATAGATCATCCATTAAGAATGGCTATTGCATCCCTGCACTTGGCAGCTCGCTCATAATTCTCAGTATATAGTGAATCTATCAGTTGTATATATTGGAGTTCAAGCCTTATATTCGAAGGGTCATTTCGGATAACATCGGATAATTCCATTGCGTATCTATTGACAGGCTCTGCATCTGTAAATCTCATCAATTCTCTTGATATGCTATCGAACATCACCTGTCCATCATCTAACGTCATTGCATATTTCATAGGTGAGATGAAGACGTGCGATAAGTATCTTGGAAGATCTCCAATAAAGTTTGAGTAGAATGTGTCATGAGTCTCCAATATAGGGAATTCAACTCTCTGAAGATCATTAAGGTCCATCATCTTCAAGTATCTTGCGAGATGGACATAGCTCTCTGCATAGATGTCTTTAGGGCTATCTGAGGAAAGACCTGTAAATATTATATCCTCATTGGCTGAATATGCTGCTGATTCTGTCAGCCAGACACCGATTGAGGCTATGCTGACATTGATATTGACACCAGGGTTCTGCGCTTGTAAGGATTCTTTTGCCAATTCCAGCTTCCTCTTCATAATAGGTGTTGATTTCATCCTATCGACAATACTAATATCGTTTGAATAATAAAGACCAAGAAACAGGTTATCATATCCCTTATATTTTGAGACTATTATTGCTGTGCCTTTGAGCTTCTCTGATCTCTTCATGAAACTCAAGTTGCTGTTATGCGATTGCATATTGATGAAGTTATTCATCCATTTATATTGTTATGTGGGGTAATGTTTATATATGGTTCAGGAAAATATTTCCATTATGCCTGTAGTACAGGACTTATTTCATGTGTCCTTACTCCAGAAGCATAACAGTGCCCTGTATGGTAGCAGCCTTTTGCTAAACCCTGAAATGCAAATCAATGAACATAAGTCTGGCAGACTATAAAACAAATGCCCTGTAGCATAGTAGCCATTGCACTACCTTGGTACTTTGTGAGTTTACAGACAAGCTCAGAATTGTCAGTGGGAAACGAAAATGAACTTACAAATTAAAGGGTAGAGGTCCTGGGCGCACATCCAGCAGGGAGCAATACCCTTTGAAGTACATATCCCCATCAAAATATTTATATATTACCTAATTTTAATAGTATTTAATACCCCACTACAGATTTTTTCCCCAGCGCTGTGAAGCTTACGAAAAAAGACTTTTTAGTTCTAATGATATTACAAATGAAAATAAAACCATTAAGAAATTTTAGTTTCATATAGAAATTCAAATGAACCTTCAAGACTTTTCTATCTTTTTTTAGATAGATTCAAATTCTTTAAGACATAGTAGGACATAAAGAAAGAGATGGTAAATGAGATACCATAAACAAATATTTGCTAAAATACAGACAAAATACCAAATAATTCTTCATATAAGACTGATAAATGTTCAAGATTATTTCAGATGGTTAAATGATATGAACTCTAAAGTTCAAGGATATTAAAGTCACCAAAGGAGAAAAAGACTGTATGAGAGACTTAAATGAAGAAGATGTGATCTCTTGGAAGAAAGGAAAAGTTAATTACGAAAACTACTAATCTTCAAACAAAAAACCATAGTTATGGCCTACAATTAGATGCAGGACTACGTGGGAGAATTTGTAGATTTAACACTTGGCTGCATATCCTTTGATGAACATATAGTTCATATCAAAGTAAAGAAAGGAAGAACCAGGGGAAAAGAAAGCGTAGCCTGTGTCGGTGTGCGCCTTATATACAAAAGATGGTATAATCCAGCATCCTTCTAAAAACCTCTTGATCTATTATGGTTTGAACAAAACAAATAAAACTAAAATGAAGAAGAAAAGATAGCATAAAAAACATTAAACTATCAAGCTATCAGAAAAGATTATCTATTTTGAAGAACAAGGCTAAACTCAAGAAACCTTTGAGCCTACAATTTAAGACATAGTTGTTATTTGGATAAAGTTGAGAATTATCCCTACAATTTTGCAGCTAAAGGCATGGACATTCAGTAAGCATTATGCAAGAGACCTATGGTAGATTAGGTGTTAAAAGATGATGTGATAGACTACGTAAAGATATATGGCCATGAAACAAAAGCTAAAAGTTACAAATACTGTTGTGAACAAATGCTCATTCAACAATATAGAAGGATGCGATTACTGTCAGCAGTGTGGATTCCACTTACTGCTGAGGCAAAAGCGAAATATTTACAGAATAAGAAGAACGAAGATAGACTTGCTAATATGGAAGAAACACACCCAGACTTGATAAACAATATTTGAAGATAAAGCTGGTAAATATCATGAGTATTCTGGAAAGGCAGGCATTAAGGACTTTACTATAACAGATGTGATTGAGACTGAAAAATATAGAATATTATACACTCAAAAGTAAAAGGAAAAATAAAAAGAGGTCTTTAAAGAAATTACTAAAGAAGTTAGATTTTGTCCATTTGAATATAATTTGTCTGAGTGCTCCTTATCAAGTATGGCCATATTAACATATAATAATAGTTAATACAATAATAATATGTAATCAGTATAGTAATATAGAAACAAGGTTTAAGCGTAATTTCAGAATCTCATAAAATATTTTCTTTTGAATTAACCTATCAAAATAGTTTAACAAGGTTTGAATACCTTTAGCGCTTCGTTAAAAATTGGCCATTTTGATGGGTTTTATCGTCAGCGTGATATATTTGTAGCCACTACAATTATTACCTTATTTTTTTATTATAACGAAAATAGCTATCGCATTTTCTAACAAAAATATGATAAACCCTTGATTTTTACGTAAAATATATTAATTTACATCGTATTTCACTAATAAATTAGGGGAAATTTGTAAAAAACTTGATGGGACTCTGCAAAAGATTATTTATCAATTATTTCTGATTATGATTTATAAACAATTTGCAAGAACTTATCGATAATAGCATTGATAACTGGTGTTTACAATCATCTAAAACAAAAGAGATGAGAATAGATATAAACATCATTGGATCAACAAATAATTAAAGTTAGTGATAATGCTGGTGGTGTGAAGGAAAATCTAAAGTTCTAATCAATTAGGAGATAGCAAATGATCCAGAAAAAGAAGTCATTGGACTTTTGGTGTTGGTACAAAAAGAGCAGTGGTACACTTTCTCAAGAAGTAAAATAATATCAGATATAAAAATAATAAACTTATCTTATTAGATTTGACGACTCTTGGTTAAGAAATGATGTTGGCATCTCCCTTATTATAGAAACTGATGATATTATTGAGGTTCAACACAAATATTTCTAAATAAATTAAGGTTTAAAATTGAAGACAGTTCTGTAAAATACCTTGAAAAACATGTGTTGGTAGGGTATACTTTAATTTCTTGAATAATAAAATAGAAATTAATGTGAATGGAAACAAAATAATGCCCATCACCTACAATGGTCATTTCCACTAATTATAAACCAAAGAATATACTGGCACAGTAAAATTAGATGGAAAAAATAAGATAGAAGTTAGTATTAAGGGGACTATCTAATGAAACAAGCCCTTTGGTGGGCAGTATGATTATATTTTATTATGTGTAGACTTATAGATCGTGCTGTAAAGACATTTGATGTTGTTTTGGAACTAATTTGGCAAATTAACCACACTAACATTTTTCATTAGTGAGGGTTTTAGTATCAATGAAAGGAAGTGCTCAATTAATGCCTTGGGAATAGTAGTAAATTGGCTATTAATTATAATAAGAAGATATTTAGAATGAAAATATCAACCTAAATTAATAGAGGTTGTAAAACCCATATGCCAAGGTTTCTCTCGTTCTTTACACAAGGAAAATGGGATGATGGAATCATAAGTATGATAAAAGGAAAGGATTAGCGAACGAATGAATTTGGAACTGTAAGAAGTTATACCTACCGCCTGCTAATCAAAATTAAAGATATGAGGATAAAAGTATCATCATTTAATAAGAAAAATTGTATCAAAAGCAACCCGGACAAAAGTTAGTTGATTGGAATAGTTGCCACAGATGTATTTATAAGAAGAGTTTGACAGCAAAAAATAGAGTTGCTTTAATAGTGTTACTTATAGATAGTACGTTAGAAATTGCATTTAAAGATTCTTGGTAAATAAAGTAATGTGCATTATAGTGATAACAACTTTGGATATTTTAGTGCACGTCATAAAGTTCATACAAGTAAAAAAGTATGTTACAATCTCAAAGAAAGATATGTCTAAAATTAAATATTATTATGACATTAGATATGACTTATTCACCAAGATCATCAGTTGACATCAAAGATGGAATATTGAAGATTTTAGAGATTGTTCAAAAACTTATGAGAAAATGTTTAAGTTAGATTAGATAACTTTTCCAGAATAGATTTTCAAAGCTTTAAACCTTCGTTGTCCCTCCAAGAACAGATTCCTTCATTAGATCACTATCCTGATCTGCTAGTTCAGTTGTGCCTGGCTATAAATCTCTTTATTTAAATTATGACAGTTCAGTCCAATGTTCTTCACTACTACTAAATTTAATATATGAGATTCGCTCGGGATTTTTTCCAGAAACAACCATCAGGTAACAACAGAACAGATGAATCATAGTTTTGGGATTATTGAATCCCACATGATGGTATTTCTACTATGGTCATTTGGCTAATTTCATATGTTTATTGAATCTTTATTCCATATCTTAAAGGTCTCCTCTATTACAAATGTTAAATAATTTTGATAAGTACCTAATCCCTTGGATGTAATTGAAAAGATTCAATAGGATCAATTAATTGTGTATAACCCCATAATTGACCCTAAATCCTTAGGGAGTTAAGTCCAGTATCTTTGACTTCAACAAATGCTAATTTATATGAATCTCCTTTTTGTAAGAAATTCTGCAATATCTACTTTTTATTTTAGACCAATCGCAGCCTCACATAAAATATTATATTCATAACACACATCTAAATATCTTCGAGAACTTGCATGAAATTTATTTATTATCATAACGCTTTATACTTTTCAAGTTAAATATTTCTTTAACCAATCTTCTATAAAGGATATAATTTTTCTTCTTCTTTACTCCATGATAACCTAACTCCAAGCAATTTCTGTCCAATTATTAAAATGTTTACTCTTATTTTAGGATGTATTTTATGATTTGCTTCATCAAGGATGGATTTCTTTGATTTTATTCTGCTTTTCCTTCAAAAAAATAAATGATGTGATAATTCAATATGTCCAATTCTTTTAGCATAATTCCCTTTTACGCAATCAATGTTTTTAAGCTTGAGCTGATTTGATCCTATAATAATCATCCATTCTTTTTATTTATAGAGAATATTTTTCAAGAGTCTATTTTTATGTTCTATATTAAAACCTATTTTCATACTCATCCGCCCATATTTTGATTTGATGTCATATAGTTAGAGTTGCCTTTATGATATTGAATGCTTTTGGATCTTACAAAATTAGGATGTGCCCATCTTATAGTACTAATTACATCTAAAGATTTTAACAAATTTACTATATCTATAACCATATCCCAATTATCCATTATTTCTATATAAACTCTATTTCATAATCTTAAGAAATCTACAATTACTTTTCTTATGTGACTGTAACATCTCAAAAGCCTATATAAGAATTCTAATTTACATTTTGATCTACTTCAAATATTTATTAGGTATCCTAATATCCGCCAACTGATTTTAAGACCAACTAATGGAAGGTATACTTCCATTAGAAAATCGCCATTTGGTTCAGGAGCAATATACAACAACATTTTTATTTTTCTACATCATAGCATGATCCCTATACCAATTAATTCTTTAATCTTATTTATTATCTAATAAACTTGATTTAATGGATTGTTGTGTATTTTCTCCTTCTGTCTCTAAATTTGTGTGGAATACTAGTATAATTTCTGTTTAGAGTTTTCCTCTAATAATTTCACCTTGCAAACAATCATACAAGTAAACAAAACTAAATCAATATTCTACATTTTGTAATCCTCGATGCTTTATAAAATTAATTTATTTAGATCTTTCCAATAAACACATATATTGCTTTATTGGGCAATACCCATGGATATCCTAATGTCTTCATATTATTATACTCATGTGTTGTCATCCCCAGATTACAAATTCTTCAAGTTCAAAGGCAATTTCTTTACATTAATTTAGTAATATCTATATGTAATGGGAAAATTGTCTTTCTCTTATATCCGTACCACAACACAGCATCTTTTATTTGGTTTTGAACTCTGAAAACTACTGAATATATCTCTTTTTAGTTATCTAAAAATAAATTATAAAGTGTATTTCCTATATCTTTTTATTGATTAGAATAATTAATAGAATCTTTATTATCAACACTTCTACGTTGGTTTAATATGTCATGGGTGGAAATTTATACACAGATCAACACTCTCTGATCTTATTTTTTTAATACTTTTAGGTCTCTAAATAAATTTCTGGCCTTAATTTTCATTAGATTTTTTTAGAGCAATTTTGTTGACCTAATCTCTTTTAACTTAATCTCAAAGAATTCTTTTTGATATTCCCACCCTTTTATGAATTCTTTTGACAATAAATTATTGACCTACACCCATAAAAGGATCTAAAATGACATCACCAATTTCTTTTGTATAAATATTAATTAATTTTTTTACATAACATTGAAAGGAACATTGCAGGAATGTTTTAGTTTTATTCTCTTCATTGATACTCTTATTTCTCTCAAATACTAAATGATTTTGGAGCCATTTCTTTACCAGTTAAATTGTTCATTCTTTCTGCCATATCTACCACATACTTTTCTTTGATAATATTTCTCTTACTCCTTCTTCAATTAATTGTATTTCAGAATCAGTAATATATAACTTATAAACTTCTGTATCTAACTTTGATAATATTAATTTAAAATCAGGTGAGTTACTTGCCAGTCTATAGATGTAATTCGTTTTTTAATTGCTTATTAACCATAATAGGTATTTTACAAGATATACACCATCAGTATGCTTAGTTAAGTTTGATTTGTTATATATGCATACATTAAAAAGTTAATTAATTTTAAATTTAACAATCCGAATAGATATTTAAGATCTATGATTCATTTTCAATACTATATTTGTTACAGTATCATTTTGTGATATAATTTATTATTATCTACTGATATTATACCAGCCTCAAGGAGAATATATTTTGTAGAAGATTATCTTTATCTGAATTTAAACGAGTTATTTTTATCATATTCTTAAACTTTCATTAATATTAGATCTTACTAATACATGAAAACTTTGATATATCTTGCCAGTTATTAATGGTATTTCCTTGGTCGCTTTAATTATAATTTCCTTTTTTAGCGATATCACCTAAATATTTCAGCATATTCACTTAAAAGGCGTTCCTTGGTTAGAAATTTTTCTAAAATATTATAATATTCTTCTCTATCAAATAATAAGAAATTATTATATTTATGAAATGTTAATTGCTTGCTTTACATAAAAACTTTTTTGATTCTTAATTGGTTATTTTTTATCTTTAATAACAGTTACAAGTGTATTTGTTAGCCAAATTATTTTTTATATTATTATTTTTTAGGAATAATATTATTTGTTCACCCTCACTCCTTTAAATCCAGTTCCTAAATCAACAATGTTATCCTTGAATTATTAAGGATAAGCCTTCTTAATTTAAATAACAGATTAACAACTCATAACATTGTTTTGGTAAAACAAATGCCAACATTCACCATCTTTTAATACTTCAAACAGTCTCATTATTACTAATGAAGCAACATTTATTTGTCAGTAATAATTTCCTTAGAAATTACCTTCATCTACTTTAAAATCTTCATTTTTTTTAATGTAACATAAAGGTGGATTTCAATAATATAGTAAAGCCACCATTTTGTATTATAGCGAATTCTTTCTTCCAATTAATAGCTTTAGAATTAGAATTTCTTATCAGATATTGAAAGTATTCCCAACTAAAATATTCTTCTCAATGTTTTAATGTTTCACAGTTTCTTTTATCTGATAACCATAAATTAAGTCTTGTTATTCTTGTAGTTATTAAGATCCTTTTCCATATAAACTGTTCAATATATCCTGATTAGTCTTTTTAAGATAATTGTATATTGAAACAAGAAATACCCCATCACATATTGGGTCTAAGAATATTTGATCCTTTTTTATGTCTAAATACTCAATCATATAATTAACAATATCTTTGGGGTATAAAATTATTATATTCTTTTCTCTTCGTTTCTTGTTAGGTTCTCAAAAAGAACACCTAATGTGTTTTTCATTAATTTCAGTATCTTGAAGATCTATTTGTTCAATAATTCTTTTAATAATTTTATCTTTGTATGGAAGATTATATAAAGTTCTTCTATCTAATTTAATCTTCATATAAGTCTCATTATTGAAATTTGATCCATTATCCCTCTTTTCCTATTTATATTATTTATAAATCATACATATATATATGTTTTTTGCTTATAGCTGTCAATGGCATGATTATGTTAGAGGTGTAGGGATGTCAAAGACATCCCATACTTATCTCTGCTTTTGCTTATTTGAATAACTTTTACACGTCATTGTGGCTATACCGCCAACAATTCACAACAATTATATACAAATCAAAGTAAGCTCATAATTTTCCATTTACACACTCCAATGAAATTGTAGCTTTATCGTGATAAGATCAATTGTAAAATATATAAATACCAATTAGACATGATACACTGTTGAGGGTGAATCATTCACGATAGCTTTGCGTATCTGATCCATAAGAGTCAGCTACGAGCTTAATAAAGTTAATCTGTTATATACATAATTGTTTTAAATAACTATTTTAGAGACCTTTTTATTCCTAAAAGTAATAAAAGGGGATATGTACCAATATCACTCACTCCAGCAGGGGCTCTTTTTTAGTTCTGAGTTTGTGTTTGAGTAAAAGGTACAATGCATTGTCGACTGGGTTAAGGCCTAAACTTCTCAAGAGCTACCTTTAAAGTTATGCAATTTTACTAAAACTAACAAAAGTGTGTATTATTTCAGCACTATGAAGAATAAAAGGAAATGTCGTTCGAAATATGCTAATGACCAATTCTTCAAAACAGTAAGAGGCATAGCAATTACCTAGAAGAAGCATATAGATAATGAAGAAATAATGCAGAGTTAACTAAGATAAGAAGAGTACAAAGAAACCTAAAGATGGCTGTGACATTTTTATACTCCTACTGATTCTGAATTAACAAGAGTTTGCAAATGTAAAGCAAAAGGATAGACAGTTGTTCAATACCATAGGACTAGTATATTCAGGGTAAGGATTACTAGATTAGTCTATTACATGAACAATGCTAATACAATCAAGGTTGTCAAAAGCAAGGATACAGAAAGTATTGCTAAACTTATTCAGAAATACAAAAAGAGTGTTTATTACATGCTTACTTGCCAGGGACTATGTATTTGTGCCTGAAGTGTTTACTGATAGCAGATTACAAAGGGTTCTTAGCTAACAGATACAAGCAGAGTGGTTGGGCTAAGTATATACGTAAGTGGTTTTTACAGCCGATGTTTGAACTGAAGCATACTGCAGGAGTAGCTGATTTCACCAAAGGTCGTGTTCCTGTTACAGTGGGTAATAGAAATTATCTGGACAAAGAGAAGATGGCTGATAGAATGTACTAAATTACTGGACAATAGATTAGGGAATTTAGAATAGCTGAACACTCCATTATCTCGGTCAAAAGCAAATCATAATCTCTTCTTTTCATACTCACAAATATGTATATCCACTTTCCTGAAAATCCAAATACCAAAGATTAAGCTCAGACTATAAATAAAAAACGAATTTCCTTATCTAAATTAGTAAGCATGTATCCTTTAGTGACTATTGATAAACATAGAATAAAGATTAACCCTACAAAGAATCCTGTAATTGCATCTACTGTACGACCAAAATTATATCTATCAAATTTATATCTTCTTTTTTGTAAAAAACTCTTAATGAACCTAATTACTGCAAATTATAGCTATTCCAAATCCAATTGTTAATGATATCTCTGAGTTATTATTTTTTTACAATGTATAATATGACTATATGATAATAGAACCTATAAAAAAAAGTTAAATCATGTATAAAACAGTATAATTCATATTTGGATCTATTTCAATAAAATCATATAAGAAATATGCATAATAAAGAGAATATAACATTTAGACAATACTAGTATGTAAAATCTATAGATGTGGTAAGAAAAACTCATTAGAACTAATAGAAAAAATGAAGACTAGAATGATAACCGGTGAAATTAATTTTTGCATACTACCAAAATAAGGACTTCTTTTTATTTTTAGATATTCTATCTCTACATGTCATCACCCTATAATACAAAAGCTTGGAGTTTCTAGACAAGGAAGCTTATAATTCTAGAAAGATTTATATTTGCTAAAATCAATTTAAGTATTCATATGGGTAATTGTTCAGTATGTAAATCTAAGCTTCACTCTAATGGTATCTTATTGTGAAGATTATTATTAATATAAACCTGCCAAAACAATTGTTGAAAAATTCAGAAAGGAAAATAAATCAAGTATGCAAAATCATTGTCTCTTATATATTATCATAATAAAATCAGAGATCGTGTTTATCATATCTTTAATCAGGGGATTGATTGATAGGGGATTTTCTATTCTACTTTTTACATTCTAATAGTTGTTGATTTATAGCATTTTGTTTCTTTAGTAATTATTAAACAATAGTGAATTACCTAGAAGAACAAATGAGATTACGAAAATTATTACAGAAGGTTAAATAAAAAACTTAAAGAAGAATCTTAAAAAAAGACAAGTGAATAGACAACTATTGTATTATTTTCTTACCTTTAGTTGTAATAGAATAATACCTGAAATGTGGCTCTATTTAGGATTCTTGCATTGGCAATCCTTTATCCTGCAAAAAGATGCTTAATCATTTTATAAATATAAATATAGAGTAACAAAAATGAAGCAAATTGTAAAATTGTATAATAATACTTACCCTCCTGTAATTCTAACAAAATAGGTTGTTCAGAGATAAATATTAATGAAATAGGTAATTTAGGGAATCAAGATGCCTACAATTAACAAAGAGAAGATACTTGAAAAGTAAAGCTATTGTCCTAATGAATGTAAGGAAGAGGTTTATAACTTACTTGGCAATAAATTCATAATTGCTTGTCATATGGGGGAAATACCTACAAGTCAACTGATGAGCAATATGGGATTATAATTTCAAGTAGGTGCAAATGTTTTGATTTAAGCCAAAATTGATGAAGAATTCAAAACTTACTATTGACAAAGAGATATTGAAAGAAACAAGCTGGGTGGGTTCAAGTAGGAGAAAATACAAAATGGTTATATAGATTATACCATTTTTTAAATTACACTGAGGAGAAAGTTACAGACCAGTAATATTATTTTGAGGACAATCATTTCTGGTTATTTTTGATACTTTAAAGATATAGAAAATGCTTCCCTGATAAAGTATCTAATGAAATCCCTATATTTTAATAAAGGAAGAAAAATTTTCGTATATTGAGAGTTTGATATTGACGATATTATGACAGTAGTTGGTAGCAATTTTAGCCGAATCTTGAACAATTGGAATTGGAAGAGAAGGAACTTACCTTGTAGATTATATTGTGTTGATAAAAATGGAGTAAAAGATGAAAAAAGAAAATGCAAATGTCATAACATGTGGTTAATACAGGACTACAAAATTCATCATAAATAACTAGGTGCTTTATTTATTCTCAGACAATTTTTTTGCTTTCAAAATCTCTTCAAGCTTTCATTTACCATTATTCTGAATATTATCTTAGTTCACTTATTTCTGTTTCAACCTCATTTCAAATTCAATCCTACTAAACTTCTCGAGGATTGTGAGTAAATGAAATTAATAATTTTATCATATGGGATATAGATATTCGCAAACTTATAAATTATTTGTAATAATTACAAATTTCTTGTAGCAGCAGGGGCTTGCTTCTTTTTCTTACACAACTTTTAAAAAAAGGTTAACTTTAGACATGCTAGGTGATAATATGTCAGAACAGATAACTGCTTCACACATTTTAGTTGAAGATGAGAATTTTGCAAAAGAATTACTTGAAAAAATAAATAATGGTGAAAGCTTTGAAGCTTTAGCAAAGAAACATTCAACATGTCCTTCAGGTAAGAATGGGGGAGACCTTGGTTCATTTGGAAAAGGTCAGATGGTACCTGATTTTGAGAAAGCAGCATTTAATTTAGAAGTTGGTGCAGTATCAGGGATAGTCCCTACAAGATTTGGATTCCATATCATAAAAAGGACTGCTTAGAATATCCATTTCCAATCATTCATCTATGAATATGCTCTCTCCTGGAATGAGCTTCTCAAAATCCTGGAGCTTGCCGCCTTTCATGAACAAATTTATTATCTTCTTCCCTAATGGATCAAGCTCAGGAGAGAGAAATTGTTTAAGTTCACTCTTGAAATAATCCTCAAGTATCCTGCAACCTTTCTTATGTGCCTCATTTCCAACTTCTGGCTGAAGCTGAGGCTTTAGGAAATGCTCAGGTATAGTCTGGCCCTCTATGACCAGCCTATTCATAGAGTAACCCAGCAACACTGAATTTGATTCAGAAAGATCAGAATCCATGAAACGTATCCCTCCACGTCGAGAAAGATATTCACGCATTATCCATTCAGGCATGAAACCCACTTCCCATGCCCCAAGATTTCCTACTGGGCATAATGCATAATGCACTTTAGGATTATCGATTATCTGCTTCAGGAGCATGTTTGCCTGTACAACCTTCTTGCCTGTAGCGAAAGGCCAATAGGAGCCAACTCCTTCAGAGCTCATTCCTTCAGTATCGATTATGCTAGGATTTGCAAAACCTCGTGGTGAGACAAGCCTCCAAAGCCACGCTACTGCAGGTGGTATGACCTGGAAAAGCCCTATAACACCGTAAGATGGATTCTTCTTGGTGCAAGGAGGTGTCCTTATCCCAAAACTCCTGACGTCTACATATGTGTGTCTCGTAGATATCTGAGGAAAGTCTTCCTTTGGTATCACGACCCTTGGATTAGGGCATGGCTTCTTGTTTGAATCGATAGTATGCTCCCAGAGAAGCGCTGTGCTTCCTGGTTGCGCATCAATATTTAGGAAAAGCAAAGGCTGCTTAGGATGTATAGTAGCTGATTCAATGTCAAAATCAGTGCCATAGTTCTCGATGTGATTGACACGTATGAACCATCCGCTTTCAGCGTCGATTACACCTATCTTTCCGTTATCCTTCTGTATCTGGCTATAGCATGAACCCATGTCATCCACTACAGGATTTATCGTGCATCCTCTAGGCAATGTCATCTGCCTCTTCTCTCCGGTAACCTTGTTTCGTCCAAGAACTATTGAACCATCCCACTCACGCTGGACATGCTGGTTCATCTCACTTTTTCCACCGCCTGAAGCGCCTTCATGCATTATGCTTATCTTATTGCCATAAGGTGTTATCACCTCAACGACTGCACAATGGTTCGTAAGGAAATTCTCAAGCTCACCAAAATGTATCAGAACACCATATATCCCTTTCTTTGCACTAGGGCCAGGATACAGGTTGTATGCGAATATCTCATAATTATCCTTAAGCCTATTATGTACGACAGCTTGCTTGCCATCGAAATGAGTGTGTCTGAAAGGAGGAGCAATATAGAGGAAGCATCTAGGCTCAAAATCCTTTATCTTTGCAGGATCGACGCTGCCTTGAAGAAGAGAGATCCCGAATGCAAAGAATGCAGCATTCTTAGGGACTATTGCAATAGAATGCACCCCATATTCATCATTACCAGCTATGAACGGGACAATCAATAGGTCTTGTTTTCTTATCCAGTCCAATGTATCTTTCCTCAGCCCATCAAAGCTTTTCTTGAACTTCTTCTTATATGTCTGCTTGTCTGTTGGAAGATCATCAGCGATCAGCATCGTCTCCGGGTCACGTCTTCTCATGTAATCCTCGATATAGTTTGCTGAAATGCCATTCTTGACATCTGCAACAGAAGCTTCTCTGACTGTCTTGCCATTCGGAAGCTCATAAGAAACATCATATGCCTGAGATTTATCACAGGGTACAGACAAGTCCTGGAGCTTTGCCCTCTCATGAATAACTTCTGCAGATTTAGCTTTTGAGAATAGTTCTATCAATTCCTTTGACAGCAAAAGATTCTTCCATTTTATCTTCTTTGATGATTTTACCATGTTTCTGCTGATTACGATATGCCTTATAAAGCTTTATGAAAAGTTAGTCTTATCTTACGTAATTCGTAATAAATTAGGCAAATACTTATACTTTCGGTGAAATATCACCTATGACTGCAGCCTGGCCAACAGCAAGGCCTGCGTTTGCCCTTTAGAATGTCAGTTCTCATCCAATCAATCCTTTTCATCCTTGTCTCATCCTTCTTTGCAGATGTTATCCAACAGATATACTCATTCCTCCCTAATGGAGTAAGAGAATTCCATTTCTCTAAAGTCTCTTTTGATGATGATATCTCTTTCTTCAAATCTGCAGGTAGCTTGTGGACTGTCCCTGATAAGATTTTTTCTGCCATATTAATCCCTTTCACCCTTCATATTCTATCTCGTCTTCTTCTAATCTTCTTACAGGTTTCTCCTTCAGACGCTCTTCATTTGCATGAGCGATAAGCCCTGGAAGACGAGCAATTATGAATATTCCGTTTCCTTCTTCAGGAGCAAAACCCATCTCAAGAAGTATTGCAGCTATCAGACCGTCAATATTAAGTACAAGCTTCTTGCCTTTCTGCTTCTCTATCTCTTTCTCCATATCAAGAGCAGCATCAATGTATTCTGATGAGAAGCCCTCTTCTTTGCAGATCTTGAGAATCTGCTGTGCACGAGGATCTTCTTTCTTGTATACTTTGTGTCCGAAACCAAATATCACTTTCTTAGCAGATAAAGAGTCAGATACAAATTGTTTGACATCTTTTACAGAGGTAAGTTGCTGCATGCAATTTTCTATTGCTCCACCATGGAATTTCCCTATAGAGCAAAGCCCTGCAGCGACAGCTGTATTCAGCTGATGAGTGCCTGACATAGCAAATCTCGTCGTCAATGCAGAGAGTGTCCCCATGCCATGATCAATGCATGAGACTAGTATTGCGTTGAAGACACGTGATTCCTTCTTGCTTGGTTTCCTGTTTCGCAATATCAGGAAGATAGAGTCTGAAAAACTTGAACCTTCAACAAGTCCTGATAGATTCTCTCCTCTTATTATTATGTCATTCTCCTTTATCTTGCTTACTGAAGTCTTAAATCTCATCTTTCAACACCTTCCTCACCAATTCTGGGATCTCATAATGATAATCTGCTACTATTACTCCTGCATCACGAAGGACTT
Source organism: Candidatus Woesearchaeota archaeon (assembly GCA_020637495.1). Lineage (GTDB taxonomy): Archaea > Nanobdellota > Nanobdellia > Woesearchaeales > JACJVV01 > JACJVV01. The sequence goes on along the minus strand of JACJVV010000002.1, from coordinate 68,932 downwards.
TCTTCTTGGAGACTGCAGTTCCCCGTCCTCCCTCAATTATTGCACCTGCATGGCCTAATGCTACGCTTCTCCCAAGTGATTCTGCAAAAAGCCCTGATACATAAGCAATAACAGGTTTCGTAAGATTTCCTTCCTTGATAGCTCTTGCAGCTTCCTCTTCATATGTTCCACCTATCTCACAGTACAAGACAATTGCCTCGGTCCTATCATCCCTCTCGAGCATTGCAAACAGATCTGAATAGGTTGTTCCTATCAATGGGTCTCCACCTATGCCGACTACTATGCTCTGGCCGAACCCGCTCTGCGATAATATCGACGCTGTCTCTGAACACATGCCACCGCTCTTTGAGATGATTGCGACATTCCCTTTTGTGTAGGCAGGAGCCTTATGGCCTATGCTTCCTATTTTCCCTACCATCGTATCAAGATAGCCTACAGAAGCAGGACCAAGAACATCCACATTGTGCTTTCTTGCATATGTTATAATCTTTGCTGTGTCCTTTATCGGAACATTCTCTGCAATTATGACTATCTTCTTTATCCCTGCATCAATTGCCTCTTTTACAGCGTTCCATGTGAATAATGGAGGCACATATATCACGCTTATCGATATATGCTGATTGAATTCAACAGCTTCCTTGACTGTGTCAAAGACTGGTTTACCTTCTACTAGCTGGCCACCTTTCTTAGGCGTCACACCACATGCTACATTGACTCCTGAATCAATCATACTAATAGTTGAGCTTGTGCCCTCCTTGCCAGTAATGCCTTGCACCATGACAACACTATCTCCTGTCAGGAAAGGTTCATGCATTGGCATCACCTATCTTCTGAACCATGATATGGGCTGCCTTGCTCATCGGTATCTCCTCACCATACAAGGTTATGTCAAATCCTTGCTCATCTGCAACCTTCCTTATCATCTCAAATGCTTCCTTGTCACGAGGACCAGCACGTCTTATCACTATAGGGTATCTTGGCTTAATTTCCATGATCACATCCATAAAACCGCTTAGTGTCTCAAAGATATCAGTGAAATTAGCTTTTCCGCCTATAACAAGGCATCCCTTAAGTCCTTCCTTAGATAATGTAAGCTCGGTCAACCTCCTTACTTTCTCTCGTGATGGATTTCCACTGTATTCTGTATAATTAGCAGGCTTTCCCCCTGCTTCAATGATCGCGTCCATGGCAACAAGAGATGCACCTCCACCTGATGCAAGGACAGCAATTTCCCCTCCTTCAATGTCGATGTATGTCTTGCCTGTACTTCCCCTGTGGGATTTATCGCCTTCCTGATCTATCCTTCTTGCAGCTTTCTCACGATCATTCAGGCTTGATTCATCTTCTTCAATATCCTTGAACTTCTCCTGTCTAAGGATCCCGCTGTCATCTATTGTGACTTTAGCATCTGCAGCAATGTAATCTCCTGAGCTTGTCCTGATTATAGGGTTTATCTCAAGATTTCTGCAATCATTATCTATAAAGCATAGATATGATCTTTTTATCATCTCAACAAGCTTAGCATCACAATCCAGACCTGATCCCTCTACAAGCTTTTGTATGTCTTTATCTTGCAATCCTTCGAGTATATCAACAGTGATGCTTTCTGGCTTTTCATTCTCCTCGATATCTATTCCTCCTGATTTCGAGAATAGTATCATCGGTTTCCTTGACTCAGTGTCATAAAGTATCGAAAGGAAATATTCTGCTTCAATATCCAGCATCTCCTCTACAAGCACCTTCTTGATCAGGGAATTATTGTACCTCTTGCTAAATATATCATTGATCTTCTCAATAGCTTCATCAAAACTTTCAGCCTTCTCAACAAGCCCTGACTTCTTTCTCTTACCACCTATGACTTGAGCTTTGATTATCACTTTTCCATCCTTTATAGTGTTTAGAAATCTCCCAAGATCTTTTGTATCAAAGTCTTTTGATAGTATAATTCCTACTGGGATATCAATGCCATTCTCTTTGAAAATATCTTTGCCAACATGCTCTAAAAGCTTCATATTCTGCTTGATAGCATATTTTTTTAAAAGGGTTTTGTATGAAATCTGCTTCATATGACATTCCTAATATATACTAAGGGAAGTATAGATGATAAGAAATATAGATAATTAAATCAAGGTTTTGCCAACTGCCACATGACATCGAAATACTGCTTGAATGATTCCATTACTTCCTTGGATGTTATCCTTATTACCAAAGGCTCTTTAGTCAATATCAATATGCAAGCCTTATCCTTGTATAGCATTATCTCTGCAGGAGTTGATTGCATAAAGAAACGAACATTATGATTTTTTGCTTTCAGAAAGAAATCGATCCTTTTCTTTCGTCTCCGCAATTCTTCATTGAATACAATATCTGTAATTATCCCTCTCTTCTCTCTCTGCTCTGAATACTTTAGAAAGAATCTATCTGCTGATTCTTCGCTTTCTCCTTTGCTTGCACCGAAAACATAGCATCTATCATTCCTTTTACAATCTTCTATCATATCCTCGAAGATCGTCTTCATGCCATTCCATCCCTGAAATACTTCAACATTGGAATTATCTTTTACATTCTGGTATTCAGCTAGAAGGGTCGGGAGAATATTGCTAACAATACTCTCTTCCTTTTCTATCTCTCTCTTCTTCTGCTCTAAGAAAAGCTTGAGCTTGTTTGGGTTTGCTGGGCTGAAATGAAGTATACCATTCTTCTCTAATTTTGAGATCAGGCCTTTCTCCACAAGCCTGTTTGTCACGTCATAGATATTAGATGGTGATATGCCTGATTCCTTGGCAAGCTTTGTCTTTGTGCATTCACCAATTATGAGAAGAGCTTCATATACACTTATCTCCCCTTCAGTAAGTCCGATCTGCCTGAGCTGGTCCAATGCCATGAATGGCAATTCTTTACTAGATATATAAACTTTTCTAAAGTAGTCCTGCATAAGGACACCTATAAATAAATACTTCTGATTATTACCACTCTACAGGGGGTTGATATATATGTTGTCAATAAACTGGGTCATTGTCTTGGTTACAACTGCAGTATTGTATGTGTTGACCATAGTTGCATTGCCGTTCAATACCATATATGCAACAATATTCCTTTTCACATTGATCGGGTTCTGGAGCAGATTGCCTGGTGTAGGGATAGTACATCCTTTTTTCCTGTTATACAATACAGACCTTGTCGATCTTTTTGCGTTGATAATAACAATAAATCTTGGCCCCATCCCTGGTATCGCTTTGATAATCTTCGACAACCTTTGGCCAAGGCTATGCGGCATACATCCGCCGTGGGGTGCTGTGATAACAGACACTGTATCAATGACATTGGTTGCATTGATGATCCCTTGGATACATTCCATGACAGGAGACATACTTATGAGCATGCTGATATTCACTATAATAAGGGCAGTGCTCTGGCAACCACTTGATCTCATATTCTGGCCGCAGTCATGGGCGAATATTTACCAACAATTTATACTCATAATGATAAACGTACCTACGATATTTATCATCAACGGATTCTATGCCAAGATATTCGGAGATTTTTTTGATAATCTCCTGCAGAAAGGTGTTGTCTTTTCATGGCCTCTCTTCATCTTTGCAACAATTGTCATAGCTGTGTTCTACTTTAGTGTATTCAAGAAGACTCAAAGGGTCAAGAGTGATAATGTGGTAGGTAGATTGCTTAGGAAGAAAATAAGGAATGTCTTGAAGAATAATTCCAAACAGCTGAAGATTGTCAGAGAGGATGAGTTTGAGAGGATTGAGGACATAAAGAGGATGATATGACAAGTTAGACAATTAGCTTTTTGTTTACAAAATATTTAAAATAGAAACAAGAATTTCAGTTATATGAGCAGATTAGATGAGATATTAGAGCAACTTTCAGATCAGACAATAGCTGATAGAGTTGATGCTAATCATAATAGAGTATTTAATGAATTTGACTTTGTCCTTGAATTTAGATCAGAACAAGAATTTGTGGACATGATCAATAGTTATTTTGCAAGACAATCACAATATTTTGTTCAGCCTGGCCATATCCAATCAGGAGTTGATATGCTGACTGAGATATATTCAAATCAAGATAAATGGTCAAGATATGTTGAAGATAGAGATATATATCTACAACAGGCTTTAAGCGATGTGAAACAAGGCAGAACTTACGATATTCTAAGAAAACTAACTAATAGCATAATTGAGTATTCCCAGCATCTCTACAGAGAACAAGTTTTAAGTGATGTAGGGATCAATGAATTGAAAGAATTAGCAGCAGTAGCACCTGAACTAAATATTGACCCAGCACACACTGATAATATCAAATGGAAATTACTAATTTATTCTGACTTTAGAAATAGTATAAGCTCTATTATGGAAAGGCATTAATTACAATGATTATCTTGACCGAGATTAATCGCTTTTCTCTAATATTTTCAGAATTCTATCCAACTTTTCTTCAATTCTCGATAAGTCACTATTCTTGGAACCCCTATTATCGCTGCTTCTACTATCGCCACCTTTGCTCTTGAAGCAGTCACTGCAATAGACAGGTTTTCCTGCAGTCGGCTTGAAAGGCAATTCACATTCTTTACCGCAGCTGTCGCATACAGCTTTGACCATAGGCAGACGGACCCTGTCGCCCCTACCACGAGATTTGATAAGAAAATTACGTGCATTGCTGCTTCTCTGACCTTTCTTAGGCCTGACTTCCCTGCTTCTCTTAGGTTCACTGAATCTTTTCCTTCTGTCGAATGGCATAAATCGACTAAGCAGAGTGAGTATATAAACTTATGCTATTGGTTGAGCTTTGAGCTGCTTTCTCTCAGTCTTATGCCTTTCTCTATGAATGATAAGAATACCAACGCATCCTCATGCTTCATATCAAAAAGCTCAGCAAACTCTTTAGAAGAGGTATGTTTCTTTGAGGTAAGATACTGAGCTATTGTCTCAGACATCTCTTCATTGTCAAACCCGTACTTCTTCCTTATCCTATGGAATTCCTCTGCATGTTTCTCTATGTCCATGGGTTAAAACCTCCTTTAACTTACTAATCTTTTTATCTGTCTTAACAATGGTTCTGGTGAAAGGCCATTACCGGTAGCTTTCATGATTATCTTCTCTGAAGACAATGTCTTGCCGTATGAATGGATATTCTTTGCCAACCAATCCTTGATTGGATGAAATTCATGTCTCCTTATGCAGTTTTCAAACTCAGGTATATCCTTCTGCATCTTCTCAAAGATCTGTGCAGCGTACATCAATCCAATTAGATAAGTTGGGAAATAACCAAAATCACCATCAGCCCAGTGGATGTCCTGCAGAAATCCTTCGGCATCATTCTCTGGTACAACACCAATATAATCCTTCATCCTCTCTTTCCATAACCTGCTTATATCTGAAACATCTATCTTACCAAGTATCAGGTCCCTCTCAATCTCGTATCTAATCAATATATGAAGACAGTAATTCAATATGTCAGCGTCTAGACGTTTCAACGGCTTGCCGACTGAATGCATGTTCTTCATAAAAGCATCCAAGCTGCAAGGCTGCTTCAAGACTTGCTTATATTGCTTGTAATAATCCTGCCAGAACATCATGCTCTTGCCTATGAATATCTCCCATAAGGTAGATTGTGACTCATGCAGCCCAATGGAAGATCCAGAGAAAAGCACAGTATGCAGATATTCCTTCGGAAGATTGAGATCATATAGAGCATGACCTGCCTCGTGCATCGCATCAAATAATATATCGACTGAATCATTTAGCCTTGTTGTTATCCTAACATCATTCCTTGATATCTGTGTCGAGAATGGATGCATCGATACTCCAAAGACAAGCCTTCTCTTCTCAATACCCATGGAATAGACTATGTCCTTTACCAATTTCTTATGCATTGATCTATCTGTCTTCAGATCAATATACTCTCTCTGTGCAATTGCTTCCTTAATCGACAATAATTCATCTCGAAGACGAGAGAATATCTTATCGAGTCTGCTAGAGTCAATCCCAGGTTCAAACTCGCTCAATAATGCTGAATAATTATCTGAACCAGACATGACTAATTGTGCATATCGCCTCTTAAGCTTGATCATCCTCTTCAGACCAGGCAGAAACAGCGATGCATCCTTAGCAGCACGTGCATCTTTCCAGAGCTTCCTGCATATTATCTCCTGATGCGCTATCTCTTCTACCAATATTTGAGGTATCCTTCTCTGCTTTGATATCTCTCTTTTTAGCTCCTTTAGGACCAATGCATCCTTCTTTGTAGTTGGGAGAGCTTTATTCACAGCATACCATAATCTTGCTGATAAGAAATTCCTGTGTATCAGTACTTCAATGAGCTTGACCTGCTCTGCTCTTCCCTCCAATGCATCCTCAGGAAGATTCGTCTCCTCATCCCAACCAAGCAATTCAATTATCCCAGAGAGTACACTTATCTCCTTCTGTGCTTGGTATATTAGCTCTAATTTTTCCATATTTATCCCATCTTATAATAATTAGAAATAAAAAAAAGAACTATTCCTAGTTCACAACTTCACCATCTACAAGATGTATCTCATTGACTTGAGGAGAAGGCATCATTGCGCCAGTAGTGCTTGTAACGATCCAATACTCTTTGTATGTATTGTCAAAGTAGTATGTAGTCATAGTCGTTATCTTCCCTGCAGGTGAATCAATGACTGTCTCAGACTCTGCTTCGCACATCTGCTTTCCCTTATATGCTGTCAAGCCAATGACTTCTGAATCTACGCTTCCATCCTCTCCATCATAAGTGTATGTTGAACCTGGTACACAGTACTCATCAGCATCTATATCCTTAATCTTCTCTTTAGCTTCATCATCAATGACATCGTCCATCTCTACAGTTACTTCAGCTGCGCCATCATCAATCTGCTCAATCTGCACATCTGCATCGCCATCATCATCAACATCCATCGCTGCTGAATCATCATCCACTGTAACTTCTTCGCTTGGCGCACATGCAACCAAGAATACTGTCAAAATCATTGCTATCAACCATAATAATCTCATTTTTAACCTCCTTTTCTCAATTTACTTTGACTCCATCTATTATCCTATCCTCTGAACCATCCTCATGGACGACCCAGAAATCCCTATAGTCAAGATCATAATAATAAACAATATTCCCGTCTAATGCCTTGCAATACCTATTGCCTTTGAATATCTCCATCCCGATTATATCTAAAGTTATATTGCCTTCTGCTGACACATATTGATACATTTCCCCTGGCACGCAAAAACCTGTATAATCAAGATCAACTATCGTACCTTCATCCAAGTGCTCATCAGTTATAGGATGCTGCACATTACCATCATGTTCTGAACATGATGAAAGTAATATCATCATAGCTAAACATAACATCACAAGTGATGATCTCATCATGCCATATTTAGATTTCATAATCTTATTCCTCATTTTTCCTTATTACAGACACTATCTCTTTTATTCTTTTCTGTTTTGTCTCAGGCCTTACAGCTTTCAGTACCATGTATATGTGAAGCCTTTTAGCCGAAGGAGACAAGGCTTCAAACTTTTTCAGGTCTTTGCCAAGAGCTTTCTTCAATTCAACAGGTGTTGCTGGATCTCGTGGAAGATTGTGATCAATTGTTGGCTTTGTCAGGCCTTCCTTATACATCTTAAGTCCAAAAGCAGACATCTTTTTTGCTGCGATCATCCTTTTTGCTCGTGCAATAGTGTTCTTGCTCCACCTGCTTTTTGAAGTACGTCGCATGAAACATTGCCTATAGCGCTCATCATCAAGTCTTTTCACAGTTGTGTCTATCCAACCGAAACATATTGCATCGTCCATCGCTTCATTGTTATTCAAGGAAGGCTTGCCTGTATGTTTCTTGTATTTGATCAGATATACTTTGTTTTCCTTCCTATGGTTCTTTCTCAGCCATTCTCTCCATTCCTTGCTTGTTCCTGCATATATCTCTGGTGTTTCCATACATGTTTTTTAGCCAGACCATTAATAAAGTTTATCAACAATGGCATAATCCATCGTAAGATGGAAATAAGACTTGCTGATGAAGCGTATTTTGATGAATTATGCAGAATGCGAAAGGAGCTACTGATTGAACGTGGACAATCTGAGAAGGTTGCAACATCTGACAATAACATCAAGGTCTACCTTTCAAGGGATTACAGCAGATTCTATATAGCTTTTGAGGATGGAAAAGCTGCCGGATACGTTCATGGAACCATTGATCCTGAACCACAGGAACATATACAGGCATACATACAGGATGTCTATGTGATGAAAGAATACAGAAGAAGAGGAATAGGGACAAAGCTGCTTGAGAAGATGCACAAGCATTTCAAGGATAATGGTGTCAGACCTGGCATGACTACGGACAAATCAAACTTATGCAGTATCAGTCTCCATAGGAAACAAGGATATGAGATAGTCAAAGAGAGTAAAGACAGCAACGGCAAGGAAGTAGTCTATATGGTGAAAGAGAAATGAAGAGTAAGAAAGAGATACTATTGATATATCCACCATTCTGTACTCCTGTAAGCCCACCATATTCAATAACTAGCCTTTCCGCTTTCCTAAGGAATAATTGCAAAGATAATATATCGGTTCTTGACCTTAACTCCTTCTTTCACAGAACAAAATATCCTGAACATTGGAGATTCTTCAGGAGTATAGATAATATCAAAGACCTTGATAGATATAAAGAGGCTTCTGATAGATTTTTAGAGAATACAAAACAGGATTACAGCAGGAACAACAGGAATGTGCTTGAGGGAAAGAAAGTTGATCTCTTTAATGAATGCATCAGCGAAATAAGAAAGAAATCCCCAGATATCGTTGCAATAAGCCTTGTCTATAACAGCCAGACCTTCTATGCAAAAGCATTGATAGAGGAATTGCGCAAACAGGGGACCAAGGTAGTCATAGGAGGGCCTGCAGCGACGGAAAAGCTTGAATGTGATGGAATGCTAGGGAACGAGCTTGATCTCCTTGAGTTCATAACAGGAGAGAAAGCAGATCATGACAACCTTGACTTCCACACTATCCCTGATTTCAGCATATATAATATGGAAGATTATTTCACTCCTGAGATTGTATATCCATTGAGGACCAGCTATGCTTGTTACTATGGCAAATGCTCATTCTGCACCCATCATGGGAACAAGAGCTATATGGAGATAGACTTGAGCCACTTTGAGAAGGCAATAATAGCAAACAAATGCAGGCGTGTCTTCATCGTCGATGATATGATATTCAAGAAAAGGTTGATCGAGATCTCCAAGATAATGAAGAAGCATAAGGTTGAATGGTTATGCCAACTGAGACCGACAAAAGACCTTGACAAGGAAACACTCAGATTTTTGAGTGATGGAGGGATGAGAATGGTATTGTGGGGTCTTGAAAGCGCAAATGACAGGATCCTTAAACTGATGAAGAAAGGGACTAATGTTGAATCTGCAAAAAAAGTGCTATGGGATGCGCATGATGAAGGGATAAAGAATGTGACATATGTGATGTTCGGATTCCCGACTGAGACAAGGGAAGAGTTCTGGAATACAAGGGATTTCCTTGAGCAGAATAGCGGATGCATAGACCTCATATCGACATCGGTCTTTGGCCTGCAGATAGGATCTGAGATATATAGGAATCCTAAAGAGTATGGTATCGATAGAGTGGATGAGCAGGAAAGGACATTCCTAAATCCTAAGATAACCTATGATATCCAAGAAGGCATGACACAGAAGGTTGCAATCAAGATGCAATCAAATAACCAGAAGAGGATATACGCAGTCAACAAATATCCAAGGATGATGAATTTCTTCAGGGAACACATGCTTCTTGCATGCAGCAGGAACCTAAAATAGCCATTAAATTAGGAAGGTTTATAAATAGAAGATGATGCACATATGATAGGAGTTGGAGTTCTTAAGTAAATTAAGAGTACAATTTCGATTAAATAAGTGAAATATAAGGTGAAGTAAATGAATGGAACTGTTAAGTTCTTTAATGCATCAAAAGGTTTTGGATTCATCATAGGTGAAGACCAGAAGGAATACTTCGTCCATGTTACAGATCTTCCTCAGGGAGCTGTACTTGCAGAAAATGACGCAGTAGAATTTGATGTTGTTGAAGGAAACCGTGGACCAAAAGCTGGTAACGTCAAGAAAGCGTAAGAGTGAATATTATTTACGATTACAATTCTAAAATATTTTTTATTTTCTTTTTCTACTTCTTTAGAAAACCGAGTGATATTAGGAAAAATATCTAAGCCATTATATCAAATTAGGTTTTAATTCATATTTATTAAATAAAGTTTGATATTTATTATCAAATTCTTGCCAATCCCCTGATCTTTCTGCTGACCATAAATCTTTAACATCAACCCTCGTCATAAAATCCCAGAATAACCTAATCCCCTCTTTCCCATTCTTTAATCCCATAACATTCTCCTGTCCAAGCATGTATGCAACAACTGTCCCAACAGCAGAGTATACAACAGGTGCAGCTATTGCCATATAATCCAATACAGTAATACCTACAACACCTGAAACTTTTGTTACTTCAACAATTGTGTCTAAATCAACCATAATGGATAAGAAAGAAATGCGTTATTTATATTTTTCCGTTATAAATTATCAATAATTATCTCTCAAGAACTTGATCAGGTTGTTACAGATCTCTGTTGCTTCTGCATGATATTCCTTGACTGGATCCTTATCATTCTTAGACAATACTTCAAGTACTATGCTGTTGCCTGCCTGGTCACGTTCAACTGAGGAATCCTTTGCTTTCTCAACCTTAAAGAGTATCCTTTCTGGCACAAGGTACAAGCTCAATTTCTTCTTGAGCAATGCAAGCACATACATAAGATATTTTGAGTTCTCATCTTTCCAATCTTTTGTTATAGCTGAGAAAGTATTGTATAGGATCCTGTTGATATTTAGTATTTCCCTTACCTTCTTGCTTCCGCCATTCTTATCGCTGTAAACTCTTCCAACAACAAAATTGATCGCTTTGCACTTATCCTCTATGCTCCTTAGATTTGTGACGAAGTTCTCTTTTGTGATCTTCAATGCCTGCTTGGCTGCATCAAGCTCCTTGTTCAGCTGCTGGATCCTTCCCCTATAATATCTCTTTTTCTTCTCGAACTTGGCATCCTGTTCTGCTCCAGGATCCTCTGCCTTCTTTATCTGGCTCATCAACTCATGGATGTATTTGTGAAGATAATCTGTGCTATCATAATCCTCTACTGCGTTCTTGCTGTCAGAATTCTCTACATAATCCTTATACTCATTGACGATAGACTTGTAATAATCCCTTTCCTGCTCGGATCTTGCTATCTGTTCAAGATATTGGGAGATATCAGTATTATTGCCAGGTACAGGCACTTCCACTATCTTTGTCTCATGAGTAACTGGATGAATTTTCTTCCTAGGCCGATCCCTATTAAGGACTCCTTTGTTTCCCCATATCAAGAATATCATGATGAATATCCCATATGTCATAAAAAGATCAAGGACAGTCATAGTTGCACCGCTTACTTTTGATAATTCTGTGATCATACCTGATTTCCATATCGCATAGAACAATCCTGAGAATATCACTGGGATCCCGATAACGATCTGCATGCTGATGTAGTCATACTCAATGAGAAAAACCAATGCAATGAGTGATAATAAGATAGGCAGTGATGCGAGGAACATCCTTGGCAAGCTCGTATCAGTAACAAAAGCTAGAAGGAAGACAACTAGGAAATATAGAATGAAACCAAGCTCAAATGCCCTTTTCTTCCGCACATGAATCAGGTCCTGCTCCATTGCCAATTTTGCAGTTCAGATGTTTATAAAAGTTTTGTAACCCTGAGTGACAACATAATAAGGAATACTAAAATGCATCACAAAAAAAGATTTAAAGCAACCATAGAGATATCTTGAAAAAGGGAGGACAAAATGAATGAGTGGAACAAGACTTTCTTCAAGAAGCACAAATTTGACGCATTGACATATGATGATGTCACATTCAAGACATCATTCAGCCAGGTACTACCACATCAGACAGACATATCAACAAGGCTTAGCAGGAACATCAGGTTGAAGATACCTATTGTTAGCGCTGACATGGATACTGTTACAGAATACAGGACAGCAATAAGGATGGCCATGGAAGGAGGAATCGGTTTCCTTTGGAAATGCCCGGATATCAGTTTACAAGTGGATTGGGTCGACAGGACAAAACATGCAATGAACGCAAAGATAGAGAAGCCGATCACCATAAACCAAAACCAGAATCTGGGTGATGTCAACAAGCTCATTGAGAAATATGGGTTTACATTCTCCTCTCTTGTTGTAGTCAATGATTCTGATAATGTTGTCGGATTGCTGACAAAAGACAAGACACAATTTGCAGATAATCTTGAGAGCAAAGTGAGTGATTTCATGCTCAAGGACCCTAAGACGTTCCAAGGAGAGCTTGACCTGAAAGGTGCATATGATTTCATGAAGACAAATCAGATACCAAAATTAATCCTGGTAGATAGATCGAATAAGCTTACTGGGATGTATACATGGAAGGATGTAAGGGAGATTGTTGAAGGAATAACACCAATGTACAACAGGGACAGCAAGGGCAGATTAATAGTAGGGGCTAATGTCGGAGTTGATGACATGGATAGAGTAGCTAGGCTACTTGATAGGGAATGTGATGTGTTACTTGTAGGGGTTGCGCATGGCTGCCATGAGCATGTGCCTGATACAGTCAGGAGAATATTGAAAGAGTTCCCTAAAGACAGATACAATTATGATATCGTTGCGGGAAATGTATGTGATTCTGATGAAGCAAAGATACTCTGTGAAGCAGGAGCTGATGCAATAAAGGTAGGCGTAGGACCTGGTAGCATATGCACTACAAGAATACAGACTGGAGCAGGAATACCACAGATAACTGCAATCTATAAGAGCCATCTAGGTGTGCTTGCTGCGGGTAAGGGCGATATCCCATTAATTGCTGATGGTGGAATAAAATATTCAGGGGATCTTCCGAAGGCATTCATTGCTGGAGCCTCAAGCGTCATGATCGGAAGCTTACTTGCCGGAACTGAAGAGAGTCCTGGAGAAAGGTTCACCTATCAAGGGCAAGAATATGTAAGATACAGAGGCATGGGTTCAGAAGGGGCAATGCTGGATTCAAAAGGTTCCAAGGAAAGATACGGTGGAAGAGGAGATGCAAAGACTAGTGACAAGACTGTTCCTGAGGGCATGGAAGCTGCAGTTCCATTTGTCGGCACTCTATCAAAACCAATATCAAATCTGGTCGGTGGATTAAGGCAGGGCATGGGATATATAGGGGCAAAGACTATCAGAGAGATGCAGGATAGGACCAACTTTTACAGGGTGACACCAGCAGGACAGAAAGAAAGCCATCCACATGATGTGATGATCACAAAGGATGCTATCAATTACAGAAGATGAAATTTACATATTAGGAGGAATTCATAATGGGAAACACATTTCTAAGCGGTGCGCAATGGGGCGATGAAGGGAAAGGCAAGATCATAGACGTGCTTGCAGAAGAACATGACTGGGTTGTGCGTTATCAAGGCGGAGCGAACGCTGGACACACAGTGGAGATTGGAGACAATAAGTATATACTCCATCTCCTTCCATCAGGGATATTGAGGGCAGAAAAGAAATGCATCATAGGCAATGGTGTAGTAATCGATCCAATACAATTAGTCGATGAGATCGAAGGTATCCAGAATAACGGGATAAGCGTATCACCAGAAAGATTATTCATAAGCGGAAGAGCTCACCTGATACTTGACTATCATAAAGAGATGGATGGGACAAAGAACAGTAAAAAGATTGGAACAACAAAAAGAGGCATAGGTCCTGCATACGAGACAAAGGCTGCAAGGATAGGGATAAGAGCAATCGATCTGAAGAGATTGAATGAGAAAGACCTTACTGATGCAGTCTTGAAGATAGTTGACAGAACAAAGAGAATAGCTGATAGTTCTGGTCCAGAAATCTCAGATGTCATCTCAAGATTGAATAAAGCCAGGGAGTTCCTGGAAGGTTATATCGTCGAGGATACCCTACCATTATATGAAGAGGCAGATGGGTCGTTGCTTGCAGAAGGAGCTCAAGGCACTATGCTTGACCTCGATCATGGTACATATCCTTTCGTAACGAGCAGTAGCGTTGGAGTAGGTGGTTTCTATACAGGAACTGGAGCAGGATTCATTGACTTTGAACGGAAGATTGGGATATTGAAAGCATATACCACAAGAGTCGGTGAAGGACCATTCCCTACTGAACTTTTCGATGAGAACGGAAAGCATCTGAGCGAAAAAGGCCACGAGTTCGGGGCCACTACAGGAAGACCAAGAAGATGCGGATGGCTTGATCTTGCTATCGCCAACTATTCTGCAAGAATAAATGGATACACAGAGTGGTGCATAACAAAGCTGGACGTCCTTAGCGGCCTTGATACTATCAAGGTGTGCACACATTACGAGAATGGAATGCCAGCAGATCTTTATGAAGCTATGCCAATCTTACATGATTGGGAAGGTTGGAACAAGGATCTTAGCAATGCTAAAGTAATCGCTGATCTTGATACACCAGCATTGAGTTATCTAGAGAATATAGAAGACAAGACAGGCATACCAATAAGGAATGTGAGCATTGGGCCAAGGAGAAGTCAAACCATAGGTTATAGGATTGATTGAACCATCATATTTTCGTCACTGAATGTTTACACTATGGCACAACATTTTTAAACCCAAAAACCAGGAATAGTGCATGAATGCTCAAATAGCTGATATAGCACAAACAATATGGCCTATACTCAAGATATTCCTGATAATAATAATCGTGTTCCTGTTCTCAACCACAGTACTTGGATTCATAAGGAATAGGTTGCTCAAGAAGACTGGCTATAACAAGCATCAGATCTCAAACATCAAGCTATTCACAAGAGCGATCAACTACATAATATTCTGCATCCTATTGATTATAGGCTTATTCTCCTATACTGGATCCTGGAGCAGCTTCGGATTGTTTGTTGGTTTACTCTCAGCAGGACTTGGTTTTGCATTACAGAAACCTATAACAGCAGTCGCTGCTTGGGTCATGATAGTTGTGAAACGGCCTTTTGAGATAGGTGATAGGATACTTATAGGTGACATAAAAGGAGATGTGAGGGATATAACGATCTCCCACTTGTATCTTGATGAGATAGGAGGCACTGTAAACAGTGAAGAGAGGAGCGGCAGGACATTGATAGTGCCAAATCATTTTCTTTTCGATAACTCTGTGACTAATTATACATTGGACCACGACTATGTCCTAGATGAAGTTGTTACATCAGTCACATATGAAAGTGATCTGGATGCAGCAATGAAACTAATACTGAAAGCAACAAAACTCTATGTGAGAAAATCAAGCAAAGCTCTCAATGTTGAACCTTATGTCAGGACATTCTTCGCTGACAGCTGCGTCAACGTGCATGTCAGATACATGGCACCTGCCCTAGAGAGACAGAAGACCCAGAGCAACATAACGCAGAGCATATTCAAGTCTTTCAGGAAACACAAGAATGTTGAGATAGCATATCCTCATACAGAGATCATCTTCAAGGACAAGAAGCTTTTCAAAGAAAAGAGACCTGTCGGGAAAACTAGAAGAAATAGCAGAGGAAAGAGATAAGATGGACCCTGCAATATTCACTAGCGTGCTTTCCATCGTGCTTACATTGTATATCTTCTCATTCATAATATTGCTCATACTCGAGAACAGGGATCCTGACAAGACGATAGCATGGATACTTATCGTAGCATTCATCCCTATATTGGGATTGTTCATATATTTCTATCTTGGACAGAACTGGAAGAAAAAGCAGTTCATACAGCATTTCCAGACTAAAACATTGCATAGCATCATAAAGCAGAAAGCGTATTATGCAAAAAAAATACTTAGCGACACTGCAAAGAAAGACATAGGCTCAATGCTTGAGAAGAAGATAATAAATACAGTCCAGAAGACCACGGATTTTGGAATCACCTCAAGGAACAACATGAGATTTTTCTTCAAAGGAGGAGACAAGTTCGATGAGCTTGTCAAGCAGATAAGGATGGCCAAGAAATATGTGCATATAGAATATTACAGGATACATGATGACATATATGGAAGAGTGCTCAAGAAGATACTGCTTGACAAGGCGAATGATGGCGTAGAGGTGAGATTGCTTCTTGATTTCTATGGATCACTGAATTTCTTGAGGAAATATACTAATGAGCTAAGGAGAGGTGGGGTCAATGTCCATAGTTTCTTCAATCCTTTCAGACTATTCCAGTACCATAAGCTCAACTACAGGAACCACAGGAAGATAGTGATCATCGACGGCAAAAAAGCTTTCATAGGCGGAATGAACATAGGCGTCCCATACGTCAGCGGAGGAAAGAGATTCAGGTCATGGAGGGACATGCATGTAATGGTTGAAGGTGAGGCTGTCCATCAGCTGCAGACCATATTCATATATGATTGGTACCTTGCAAGGAAAGAGAATATCATAGATGATAAGTATTATCCAAAACTTTCAAAGAAGAATCTTAAGCATAAAGTCCTGCAGAGCATATATTCAGGTCCTGAACAGGCATATGAACCTATAAAACAGCTTTATTTCCTACTCATAACAAACACGAAGAAAGAGATAAAGATCTGCTCGCCTTATTTCATCCCAGACGAGAGCACATGCACTGCACTTAAGAATGCATCATTATCAGGAGTCAAGGTTAAACTAATAATGCCATCAAAACCTGACCATCATGTCCCATTCTTCGCTTCAAGGACGTACTTTGAGGAGCTCATGAAGGCAGGCGTCGAGATATACCAGTACGGACCTGGGTTCTTGCATGCCAAATGCATACTAGTGGATGGTACTGTAGCAACACTTGGAACAGCAAACTTTGACATAAGAGGTTTCCAGATGAATTTCGAGTCCAATATCATCATGTACAGCAAACAAGATGTGGAGATAGTAGAGCAAGAGATAGATGATATCATTGTGCATTCAAAGAAGCTTGACCTGGAGAAGTTCAAGAAAAGAAAGATCAGCATGAAAGTAAGGGAATCATTCTGCAGACTGCTTTCCCCTGTGCTTTGAAGGAATATATGTCAGTTCTATCAATAGACATAGTAGACATCTACCACAAAAAAGCTTAAATATACTCGTTTTCTGTGTCATCAAGAGATAATATGATTATAAAATGGCTAAAGCTTCAGAATATCAGAAGCTATACTAATAAGGAGATAGAATTCCCTCAAGGAACTACATTGCTCTCAGGAGACATAGGTTCTGGAAAATCTAGCATACTTCTTGGGATTGAATTTGCACTCTTCGGATTGCTCAAAGGAGAGGTGTCAGGAAGTGCATTGCTGCGTAAAGGTGCCTCTGTAGGAGAGGTTGAGCTCTGCTTTGAAATCGAAGGAAAGGAAGTTATCATCAAGAGGATACTTAAGAAGAAGAAGGATGCAATCGGGCAGGAGAACAGCCATATCATAATTGATGGAGTGAAGAAAGAGGCAGCTCCTATCGAGCTGAAAGCTAAGATACTGGAATTGCTAGGCTACCCTATGGATTTCCTCACTAAAAAGAACCTTGTGTTCAGATATACAGTATACACTCCACAGGAAGAGATGAAACGAATAATATTCGAGAGCAAGGATGAAAGATTGAACACATTGCGTAAAGTATTCGGGATTGACAAGTATAAGAGGATAAGGGAGAATGTCATATTGGTCCAGAAGAGATTGAAAGACCAATGCAAAGAGATATCAGGTTTTATCAGCGACCTTGATAATAAGAAGGAGTACTTACACCTGTTGAACAATGAATGTGATCTGCTGTCTAATGAGATTAGACCACTGGATGCTGATAAGGATAAGATAGAGCTCGATATCAAAGCAATAATTTCTGAGAAAGAGGTCAAGAGAAGGATCTTTGAAGATTTTAATTCTTATAAGAATAATTTAGTAAGGATAGATACTGAGATCGAATCCATAGTGAATGAACGTGAGAGAAATTCTCAACTGATAAAGGAATATGAAAGGCAGATATCATCAATGATGATAGAAAAGGTCGACGAGGACAGAAAAGACCTGCTTGAGAAAGAGATAAATGAAGAGGAGAGAAGACTTAGTGATGTCAGGGTCAAGGTTGCAGAGATTATGCAGAAAGAGAAGAGCCTGATGGAATCAAGATCAGCAATATTGAAATTTATTGAGGACAATAAAAACGTACTTGCAAAAAAAGAAAGCATTTCATTCAAAATTGAAGAGCTAAACAAATCATTGCAAGATAAAGAATCATTGAAAGCAGAGCATGAGAAGAAAAGTCAGGAGATCTCTATGATGGAGAGAAATAAGGCTGTTCTCCAGGATAAGATAAGGAACTCGCAACAGTTAATCGAGAAGATATCTGGGATAGACAACTGCCCAATGTGTCTTCAGAAAGTGGATCATGAGCACAAGAAAGGGATAAACAATAAAGAAGAAGAGGCAATAAATAGCTATACTGAAGGGATAAAGATAATCAATGATAAGATCAAGAACATGAAGATTAATGAGATCAAAGATAAGCTTGCTGCTCTAGAAAGCAAGGAGAAGGATCTAAACCCTTTGCTGATAGAACTCAATAAGATAAAGAATATTGAGCAGATCATCTCTGAAAGGAAGAGTGAGCTTGAGAAGATTGATGTTGAGATAAATAAATTGAATGAAGATAAGAATTCAACCAAGGATTATGATGTTGGTGCAATGACAGAGATACTCTCAAGGAAGAAGAATGAATTCAGGAATCTCAGTGAGGCATTGGCAAGATCAAGGATAAAGCAGGAGAAAGAGAGGAGCATGCAGATCCTTATTGGAAAGAACAATGAGTACAAGGCAAGGATCCTGAGGATGAACGAAGATAAGAATTCCTTGAATAAAGATGCTGAAAGGTTCAAAGGTATTGAAGAGATGATGGATTCTGTCGAGAGAAGACTTAAAGGATATGAGAACAGGCTCAAAGAGATTGAGCTTTCCTTGAGGGAAAAGCAGACAAAGATATCTGAGAAGAAAGGTGAAGCAGATAGGATCAAGAAAGAGATAGATGATAAGGAAGCAAAAAGGAGAGTGATGGCCAAGAAGAAGCAGTATATAGACTGGATTGATGTTTCATTCATTAATATCATCTCGATAATAGAGAAGAATATCCTTGCCTCGCTTTACAATGAGTTCAATGCCTTGTTCCAGGAATGGTTTGATATATTGATAGAGGATGAGCTGATAACTGCAAGGCTTGATGATGAGTTCTCACCTATAGTGCAACAGAATGGATATGATATAGAAGTCGAGAATATGAGCGGAGGAGAAAAGACTGCACTTGCGCTTGCTTATAGATTGGCGCTCAACAAAGTCATCAATGATATAACGACTGAGATAAACACCAAGGATCTCCTTATACTGGATGAGCCAACGGATGGATTCTCAGAGCATCAGCTCGACAAGATACGTGATGTACTTGACAGACTGGCCATGAAACAGCTTATCATAGTGTCGCATGAAAGCAAGATCGAAAGCTTTGTAGATAACATAATAAAGATCTCTAAGCAGGATCATGTCAGCAGTGTTGGGTGAGATTGAGATAGAATGGTTAAGATAATTGAGTTCAGGAAAGAATATCAGGAAAAGACAAAAGATATGATCATAAACATTCTTGTCAATGAATTCAATTTTGAGAAGTACAGGCCTGATCTGTTAGATATTAAAAAGACATACCAAGGAAAAGATAAAGATAATTTCTGGATTGCTGTCGATAAGAATGCTGAGATCGTAGGTTCTATATGCATAAAGGACGTCCAAGGATATGGTTACATAAAAAGGATGTATGTTGTTAAGAGACTCAGAAGAAAGGGTATTGCAAGCAAACTTTTTTCTGCTTTGCTTGCGTTTGCAAAAGAGAAAGGATATTCTGAGTTATATCTTGCTACTAATGAAACCATGACTGCAGCTCAACAATTTTATGAGCGAAATGGTTTCAAGAGGATTGAAAAACTTCCTGAATGTCTTCCTGATGAAGGAGATACATTATTCTACATGCTAAATATCCAATAGTATCACTTCCACTTTTTCTATTGGAATTCTTCATGAAAAAGCTTATTAAGCCTCATCCAACTACGTCAAATAAGGAAATAAAAGGGGTGGCATTTTATATTGGAAACAAGCAGAATCAAAGAAAATGCCAATAGACGATCATATTGATGAACAGTTTGGGAACTATATCACAGATGAATTTCTAGCTAAAGGACCGTTCATGGATGCTTATGTTGCTAAACATAAGGACGATGTTGAAGGAGACAGGACTGTTGTAGTCAAGGTACTAAAAGATCCTAAATACAAGTCAAGGCTTGAACAGGAAGTAAACATCCTTGAGAGATTCGGAAGCAACCCTAACATACTTGATGTGCATGATTATGATCTTTCAGCAGAGCATCCATGGATTATAGTTGAGCATTGTGAGAGCAGCCTTGCAAAAGAGATGATAGGTAATACTCTCTCTCCTGAGAAAGTAATTGATTATATTCTTCAGACTCTTAAAGCACTTGAGCCTTTGCATGAGGCAGGAATCACTCATGGCAACCTTAAACCATCAAACATATTCATAAATAAAGGTATTGTAAAGCTTGCTGATTTCAACACAAGAGACCAGAAATATCTTGATGGAGACAAGAGCACTGGAGATCCTACTGGATTTGATGTAAGCCAGTATATAACGCCTGAGCATCATGCTGACATGCAGGAATGGAGGCATCTTGTCCCTCAGTCAGACCTGCATCAGCTAGGACAGATAGCATATCATGCATTGACACAGCAGCTGTTCATCCATAGGTCAGCAGACAAACCAATAAAAGTCAAACCGCATTGGATGGAGAAGGTCATTGCAAAAGCAACCATGGACGACCTTTCAAGCAGATATCCAACAGCAGCAGATATGATATACGATATCGAAGCTGGACTTGAAGGAAAACTCGACGGTCCTTCCTTGAATGAGAAAGCATCAAAGAGATTGAGTTCTGCAGGAAGGAATATAGGTAATTTCTTCAGTGATTATAGTGGAGAATTATTCGGAACAACAGTTGTTTGTGGAATCATCGCTGCTTTCGCGTGGGGAGTTCTAAGCATAAGAGGATGCATCAAGGATGATGAAGCAAGATATGATAGATGGGCAGTTGAATCTGCAGATATAAGCCCTAGCAAAGCTATTGGATACATAAGCACCAGCAAAGACGCATTGATTGTCTCAAGCGTTCAGAATACATTCAATGGAGGAGAAAAGGAGATATATCCATTGCAAGCGCTGTATGAAGCATGGGTTGGTTTTGAGAGCAATAAATTCTTCTATGTAGGTTCTGATAGCATGTCATTAGAAGGAAAGGATAAAGATTTCCCACAAATTTACATCATTGATCTTGATAGCAATGAAAACTCAAAAGCAATACAATGGAATTATGCATTGAAAGATTTCAAAGGCAAGGAATTCCAGGAAGTGCATATAGTCGATGCTGAAAAGAACAAGCTCATGGCAATGATAGATGGTGAATGGTATTCTATAGAGAAAGGAGATATACAAAAGGGCAATTACTTCAAGATCCCAAAGAAAGAAGTCCAGCGTGACCTTGGTTTTAATGGTTATCACATAAGCGAATATACTGGAACATCAGGATTTGGTATAAATGTATTCGATAGCAACGGAGTAAGGGTTGTAGATGCAGATTTCTTAGGCATAAGTCCATTCGTGTTCGATAGGGAATGATATTTTCCTCTATTCTTACATTCTATTATTACTTTGATACTCCTACATTATGAATATCTATCTTGTTCCCCAAGCAGTATCACGTATCCTGAATAATGCATACCAGTATAACCAATAAATGCAGAACTCATGTATGAATGCATAAGGCAATGAATACAATGCAATGAATCCTTCTTCAAAAAGCAGAATTATATTCCTCAACAATGCTACGAATAATATTGAGATCGCAATAGGTATGATCGCAGCAGGATGCGTTATTATTACATACAACAGCATGATCCTTGCAGCGATGCTGAAGTAAGGTATTATCACATTTATCAGAGACTCGAAAAAGAGGAGCCAGTTATGCTTTATGCTGTGCGATAAAGTTATCAATGATTCACGCAAGAAGCTCTTCTTCCATCTCAGCTGCTGGACAACATACTGTTTGAAATTATTTGGAACATCTGTATATGCAACTGAAGAGTTTACATAATGCACTTCCCATCTCTTCTCAAGGACCATATTCGTTAGATATCTGTCATCACCATAAGTGCACTTCTGTCCAAGCCATTCTTGAGTGATGTATTTATCCTTAATCTCATCAATTATTTTTCTTCTATATGCTGAGAGGACTCCTGAACAGCATGTAACAATCCCAAAGCTCGATAATGACTGTCTCTCAAAAGAGAAGGCATTTAGATAACGTGCATCAATCATCCTTGTGAGGATATTCTCTGTCCTATTCAATGCCCTGACATTACCTGTAGTTGCACCTATCTTAGGATTATGGAACGGCCTGATAAGCTCTACGAATGCTTTCTTGTCGACAATTGTATCACTATCAACGGTTATTATGAAATCACCGTCGACAATGCCTAAAGCATTGTATTGTGCATGACGCTTGCCCATATTCTTCTCAAGGCGTAGGATCTCTATCTGAGGATATTCAACCTTAAGTTCCTGTATTGTGGGCCAGCAATCCTTGCTATGATCATCAACTATGATTATCTGGTTATCTCCCTCAGCATCTACCAAAGATTTTACGCATTGCTTCAATCTTGCTGAATCCTCATTGTAGACAGGGACAATGATGCTGCATCTTGCTTCATAAGGAGGATAAGTCTTCTCCTTGCGCAATTCTGCAAAGAATCTTAAAAGAAACCTATACCAGATATATACAAGCACTATCGCAACATATATCTTGATATAAACCGGAAAAAGCATCATGAAACAAATACAGGTGTAGCGAGCACAGCCCACCAATAATCTTTATAGAGAGAGGTTATATGCTCAAATTCATCTGTGATGAAATCATAATCATCAAGTATATCACGTACCTCTTCAATGCTGCGCCCTTCATCAAGCTCACCATTGTCTATCATCACATAACTCATCTCCTCAACAACGTCGCATCCGTTCAGTGATATGACATCAAGTTCAACATTGATCTGATCTACAGTAAAATGCAATTTGCCATTCTCGACTGTTATGCTTGCTGGTACATTATATCTTCTATCTCTATTATATGACAAAGTACCTTCAGTCTCAAATGATAATACATTCCCTGTGTTCAATATCTTTATCACATCAAGCTTGTAGGATGTCCTTGAATCAGTTAAAGTTATTGTTCCTTTACCTGTAGGATACTCCTGGATCTTAATATTAATATTAGCTTTAGCATCATCGGATCTAGCCCTTATGCTGCACTTGCTTTCAGGAAGCATGGATTTTTCAGTAAAAGAGATATCATGCTTGAAAAGCAGTTCTAGGACTTTGCTTTGTGTTGCCTGTTTCAATACTCCTTCAGATTCAACATAAATCTTGCCATTGTTCATGCTTGAAGAAGCACTTGCGATATAAAGAGTCCAAATTAGTAGAACTCCGAAGCATATTGTCCACATGATAGCTTTTTTCATGAGTATACGGATTAGTATACTTATATATTAATTTTATGTATTTCTATAATACATATCACTTTCTTAAATTTGTCATTTTGTAGTAGCGACAAACCGAAAATGTTTTAAAGCAACTTAGAGTAACATAGACTATGGCAAACGCGCTTATGTATCTGATGGGAGGAGGCACTGGAACAAGACTGCAACCTCTTACAAGCCAGAGGGCAAAACCAGCTGTACCTTTCGGAGGGACATTAAGAGTTGTCGATTTTGTACTTAGCAACATCTACAATTCTGGTATAAGGACTGCTGCTGTATTGACACAGTACAAGTCAAAATCATTGCATGGACATCTTAGAGGTGGATGGTACCATCGATTCGGTATGGGAGAGATGGGATCAATACTTACTTTGCCTGCAGCAAAAGGAGAGACTGGATGGTTCCAGGGGACTGCTGATGCTGTATATCAGAATCTTGATGTTCTTGAAAGGCAATCATTTGATGTGATAAATGTCTTCGGAGCTGATCATGTATATCTTATGGACATTTCACAGATGAATCAATTCCATCTTGACAATGACGCTGACATGACAATCTCAGCAATACCTGTAAGGAGAGATCTTGCTGCAGGAGAATATGGTGTTTTCACAGTCAATCAAAGAGGAGAGATGATAGCTTTCACAGAGAAGCCAAAGGATCCATCACCAATCCCAGGCAATGAAGATTTCTGCTTATGCTCAATGGGCAATTATGCACTAGACCAGAAGACTCTTGAAGATTATCTGAGAGCTGATGCAAAGAAGGTGCATACAGATGACAAAGAGAAAGTCCTTGCTGAGCCTGAGATGTTTACAAAGAGTGATTTTGGATTTGATATAATACCTGCATTGATGAGAGATGGAAAGAAGATAATGGTATATGACTTCAGCACAAACACAATACCTGGAATGGCAGCTGAGCACAAAGGATATTGGAGAGACATCGGTAACCTTGACCAGTTCTATATCGCAAACATGGAAATAAGAGAGGTCAATCCACCAATTAACCTATACAACAGGAGATGGAGAATACATACTAACGTTGAAGTTGAACAGCCTGCTAAATTCATAGGCAATAATACTAAAGATAATCTTGTTGCAAATGGTGCAGTCCTTACAAACAGCAATATAGAGAGAAGCGTAATATCATATGGGGACAAGGTTGACAATGCTTACGTCACAGATTCTATACTATTGGGATATACGACCATAATGCCAGGAGCAAGAATCCATAGAGCTATAATTGATAGGGACGTAGTTGTTCCATCTGGAATAAGGATAGGGATTGACCATGAAGAAGATATCGCGCATGGATTCAAGGTGACTGAAGCAGGTATAACAGTCGTTCCAAAGAAATATAAGTTCTGATAAGATGAAGATACTCATAGCTGATGACCAATACGGGATTCCAGGAGTGATGCAGAATTCCATCAAGAGGAATTACAGCTCATTAGGAGAATTGACTTTCACAGCAGATCCTGAGTATCTGCTTTCTCATGCTGAAGAATATGATGCAATTCTTATTGACCTGCAATGGACTGAAAGAGATAAGACTTCACCTATTGCAGATATGACTGGGATGGGACTTCTTGACAAGCTAAAGGATTACAAAGGCAAGAAGATAATCTGGAGTGCTTACCCCGGATTTGAAGCTGTTCCTGAATCACTCGCAAGAGGCGCTGACCACTATACAAGGAAGAGCATCTCAGTAGAAGATCTTGAGAAATGCCTGACTGAATAATTTATCCCTTTTTAGTAGTAACAAAACGAAACACATATAAATACCTATTTCTTTCAACGTGCTTGAGGGCTTATGTATTTAGAAGACTTAGTTTCATATTTAGGAGATAGGAAAAGAGATAGAGAGGATTCTAAAATTTATATCTCACAAAAGAATTCTGAAATCAACAGTTATATCTTAGAGAATTATTCTAAATTCCAAGAGAATATTTCTAATTTTAACAATAAAGAATACAATCTTGAAAGCTTAATAAACAGCAATATCTTCAGCGAGTACAAAGAAAGCTATATCAGCAAGAAGATCAATTTAACAAATGAATACAACAAGAAAGCATATGAATTAACACAGAAGGAGGAGTTTTTTAATAAATACATAATCAGAGACAGCAGTCTTGAATCAATTCTTGAAAATTATTCAGATCATGGCTTCGGAATAAAAAAGAGACCTGAAAGAATTAATTCTGAAGAGTTTTATCACATACCTGGAATCAGTCCAATCAGAAAACCAGATTCAGTACCTGAAGCAAGACCTGAAGAGATCGCTATACCTGCATCAGAAAGCATTCCTGCAATATATGCTCCAGTATTGCAATCGCTTGCAGAAGAATATCCTGGCATAAGATTCAAAGGAATAACAACACTCGCAGACAGATCACAGCATGAAGTCGACATATTGACATTTGAATATACTGTAAATGGGCAAGTGAAGCAGCTTAACATCGTCGCTAAAGATGACATGTTCAAGGAAAGGATGATCCCAAGATTCCTAAATGATGTAGGGGTTTCTGCGCATATGACATATGACACAAGCACAAGACTTCTGATGCAGTATATAGGAGAGAAAGATCTCAAAGATGTCATCGTTACTGCTTCACAAGGTGAAGTGATAAGAGCAGTCAATCTTGCACTTGACAAGATCGCTCAGATACATGTTCTTGCTACAGAGAACATTGTTGCACTTGAGCATGAATATGGTGTCAGACTAGACAAGACAGATTACGTTCAAGAATTTGAAAGGAGATTCATAGGGCCTGTTTCTACTATCATAAGCCCTCAGCTTAATAGTTTGTTGCAGGCCTATGCTTCTTTCACTCAAGGATTCAATCCAGGATATTTCGTCCATGGTGATTTCCATCCAGGAAATGTAAGGATGAGTGCTAATGAAGCGTTTGTCATCGATTACGAATGGGCAAAGATAGGATTGGTTTTTGATGATGTATCAAGATTCGTCAATTCAGTCACCAGAGAAAGACCAGATATGGACTCAAGAGACTTTGTCGATCATGTCGTCAATGGATACCTTGCAAGACATAATGACATTGCAAGAAAACCGATAGTGAATGATGACGCTATGGCTACTTCATTGCAATATGCGATGATCAACGATGAGTTGTATAAAGTAGGAGAATATATCGCATTCGCACAGGCTCATCCTAAAGTCGCTGAGGAGAAGATGATGAAAAGTTCAGTATCATTGTTGAGAACATTGAATATGATAGATGATGCAATTATGGATGCTGACAAGAGATTCAATGTGAAATCATCAGGTCTATTGAATGGACTCAAGCATTCATTGCTTGGATATGTAAGAAGCTGTCCTTATGAAGAATTACGAGAGATTTCTGCAATCTATCAACCAAGAATAATTCAGTCAACAACAATAGCAAGATAACTTCCTGCTGCATTCCTTATCTTCTCGACGAGAGAGACTAAATGATGCGAGAATATAGGTGATTTCTTTTTGTTGAACAATTCTTTCGCTTTCTTGTCTAAAACTTTCCTTTCCTTGTTTATGATATCTTTCTTTGCAGGATCATATCTGTAATGCAGCTCGTAGAACGTATTGAAGTAATGATTTACATCCTTGAGAAGTTCTAATGCTTCTTTATCTACTGGGTCGGTGTTGTTAACTAAGTCTTCGCAAAGATATTTGTATTGGTCAGATAGACGTTCTAAGTTTTGGATCATATCATACGCTTGCAAAGTCCGATCTTGTCGTTTGTATCCTTTCTTAGAGAGTAGTCGAAGTAGGAAAGAGGTAAATTTATTATTTATCTCTTCCATATCTTTTATCTGGGTTAGGCGACCAAATTCTTTTTTGCTTAATGCTTCATAGATTGATTCTCCCATCTCTTTCTGTATCAGGAAAACTTTCCTTAGAATGTTGTCAAACTCTTCTTCAAGTTCGCTGGAAATGCTCTTTATTGTGATAGATTTCTCTGATTGGTCTATTATTTCGTATCCAATGCAATCAGTTATCCTTTCTTTTACTGCTTTTATTGTTGACTCTGTCTTGTTAGTTATGACTATCTGATCAAATCCAAGAATATAAAGATGAGACAGGTCTTGTTTTGTGAAGTCACCCATCTGAGTTGCGTCAATCTCAATATCGCGCTTGTTGGAGGCATTTCCTGTTGAAAGTTGCAGTGCATTGCCTGTCTCATCTATTTGAAGTTCGTCTCCATGCTGGAGACTGTATTTCTTAACCCATGTCGCAGGTAAGGAAATAGTCATTGTGGCTTTCCCTTGCCTGACAATTTTTCTTCTCAATGTAGAGTACTATTATATAGGTTCTATATAAATATTTCGTTTTCTATATAGATATATACTTGACTATATTCTATAATGATAAAATATATAGAATAAGTAAATTTCTCTATACATTAAGGTGTTCTTCTGATAGCCCTTTGGCAGCATGGGTGATCTGGCTATTGATACTGACCAAGTCAGGGGTGAGAAAAAATGAATGAACGAGTTGAAGATTTAGGAGAGTTGACACTTAAGCTGTCAAAAGATGGTTTCATAGTCGAGAAGAAAGGAGTGAAGTTTGAGTATAGGGCTCCAAAGGCATTTTCTGTAGGTCAATTCATAGTGAACTATGATGATCCGTTAGCTTTTTTTGATGGGAATTCTACATTGACTGTTTCTGGAGAGGTAAATGTTCAGATACAGACAAGATATGAGCCTAAGACAGATACATTGCAAGTAGTAAGAGTTGGTAAGAGGATGGAGATTGATCCAACAGATATATACCAGGGAGGATGGGAATACAAAGATACAACCCCAAGATATCTAGACAAACATATCCCTGAGAAGAAAGAGCTAGAATATCCTTTCCATCAGATGAATGATTTCAGCCTGGTTGAGATCGGGATAGGTAGCTTACTAGATCTATTCAGTGGAACAAACAAGATGAGTCTTGCGCAAGAGGCTGCAAAGAAAGCAGTTGATGATCTTAGATTACAAGAGGCTTATCAGAGATTCCTTGATTACAGAACAGAATCTATGAGGCCAAAGATAAAGACGACAGCTGCAGAAAGAACATTACTTGCTTATCTGAGGAGATCATGATGGCACAATTAGTTACAGGAAAGAAAGACGGACTTTATCTTGCAAGTATCAAGGAAGCAGGGGATATCAAAGGTTTTAGCGTTAATACTGATGATTTTCTGAATATCTCTGAAGATAAGGTTGATGCAGAAGGATGCGGTCATGTTGAACTTTCAGGATTGGTTGTCGATGCATGTTCAAGGATTGAAGTTAACGATTCAAGAGGGATACTTCAGATGCAAGCACTCCTTGCAAACCTTATCTCTACAGGCTACAGAGTAAGCAATCAGATAGGAGCAGATTATGTGCAGGCAGTATTACTTCCACAAGAAGTATGTGGAATTAAATTAGAAGAGATACAACAAGATGATCCTGCAATAGGTGCAGTATTAAGATTTTATGAGAATCCTGACGAGATAGTCAGGAAAGCGATGAAGATGTCAGGCAATAATGCTACTATAACATGGAACAGAAGCCTGATGTTCTACAGGAGGCATTAAAATGGAACAAGATCAAGTTAAACAAATGGTTGCAGTTTATATGATGATGGATGAAGAATT
The DNA here is from genome assembly GCA_020637495.1 of Candidatus Woesearchaeota archaeon. Lineage (GTDB taxonomy): Archaea > Nanobdellota > Nanobdellia > Woesearchaeales > JACJVV01 > JACJVV01. Next base: position 39,528 of record JACJVV010000002.1, on the reverse strand, counting down.
AAGAGAAGGTAATTTCTTGAGACAAAGATACCACAGATTAAGAACCACTAATGGAAGAGATGTACCTACTGACCAAGGTGTTGCTTTGGGAAGAAACATTGACATAGTGGCATCTTGCATGGAACAAGACCTATTTTTTGGATATAATGGGAAATGGATTGATGCATTCATGTATAAAGGAGAGTTCTGGAAAGGGAATGGAGTACCGGAGATGCTAGAAGCTGGCAAAGTAGAAGATATGCGAGGAGTAGTTGTTGAAAATAATGGAAGGTATAGTTTCAAACAGATGACAATTGGAAAAAAAGAATACTTAGAAGAATTTGGAGCAAAAGATGGATTCTTAGCATATGCAACTGCTTTAAGATTAGCTGGTACAGGTATCCAGATTTCAGATGGTAACATTTACGAATATGGTGAACATCAGCTAAGATCAGCTGCAAATAAGGGGATGTTGGTAATAACACCTTTAGAATTAATTGCTAACAGGCTTTATGACAAAGCAAAGCCAAAGATTGAAGATAAGCCTGAAGGAGGGGATGGAAAATGACTTGGAGAGACAATACAAATTCACCTAGATTTGTTGCTGTCATCGACGGTAAAGTCGTTGCTGTAGACCATAGATATGATATGGGGAGCAAGAAACCAGAACGATTGTCTGGACTCCCTAATGAGGATGCTTCACTTATTTATTGTGGGTTTGATCTTGACAAGTATACAAAGATCACTCCATTGCCTGAGACAGAGAAGGTTGATGTTGACTATGTCATACCAGTAACAATGCAACCAAGAAAAATAATCATTTCAGCAAAGCCTGACAATGAGAAGGATCTTGAGGAGATAAAGCAACAGAGGATTACAATCTCAAACATAGTCGAGAAGCTTATCGCAGATGCAAGAAATATAGCTGGACAAGCTGAGTATAGATATTATGGACTTGTTGTCGAGAGTTCGCCTGAGCGTGGACCATTAGTTGTTCCAGGTGTTGAACCACACAATGAAAATATGGCAGAAAGATTCCTTGCACAACAATGGCCAATAGGAAGAAGATTTCAAAGATATGAGCAGATGAACAGATATGCTCCAAGAGAGAAACAAACACAAACATGGGTAATGACACCAACTGCATTGCTGTATGTGATGAAACCAGGTGAATAAGATGAATGATAAAGGAATTCCTAAAGATTTTGACATTGAAGCAGAAAGCAGGACTATAGCTGAACATGCTTACAGAGATCAATACCTAGGAACACAAGTAACATTCAGGAGAGAGAATGTTCCTGAAGAAACAAGACAGAGTTTAATGGAGGATGGATTGATTGACGGCAGATCATACAAAGTGACAAACCTATGGTATGAACCAGCTACACCACCTAATAGAGAGAAAGCATTGAGGGCTAAAGGGCTAGAAGGAATTATTCAGATCAACACATCAGCCAATATAATAGTAGAGGTAGATGTTGAAGGGACAAAAAGAATCTATGCCGGACAATTTTTTGATGTTGTTCCGGAGGCGAGGTAAAATGAAACCGCAATTAGTTGTAAGGTTAAGTCCTGAGCATAATGGATTATACGTTGCAAGTTTTAACATGAGTGCATTAGAAAATAGACCAAGACATACCTACAGAAGAAGTGCTGATTTCAGAGATTACATCACTCATGAGTTCCTGAAAGAAGAATTGCATCTTGATGCAGCTGTTGCATTGGGGCCAAGACAAATCAGTCTTACTGAAGGTGTTGATGATTGCATAAAAAAGAATCAAGCATTACAGATAGCTCATGTGCATTATGGCATCTTCTTGCAAGCAAAAAGAGTTGCTGAAGAGCAACATATAGATTATTTTGGAGTTATTGTAACAGAAGAAAGACCAAGAGAACCTGTTGATGCTGACAAAGATCCTTATGATATTTCTGATACAATAAAAATAGGAGGAGATATATATCAGACTGGAAGAGAGAAACCTGAGAAATATGTACCTTCTAAAATAGATGAAAAACCAAAACCAATTGTAAGAGAATGGACATTGCACCCAACAGTGCAGTTGTATGTGAGGCGATGATGAGCAAAGCTAAAGATATTGCAAGATATGTACTTGGTGTTGACGTCTGGAAGGAAAGAATTCAATATCATAGAGAACACAAAAATGATTCTGCTGGATGTAAAATATATGATATATCCGATACAATCACAACACTGATTGCAAGATATGCGCCTTTGGGATTAGAGATAGTTACAGCAGTTGCATTGATGGAAGGGCAGTATAAGGCAGGGATTGTTGGTGTTATAGGAGCTGAGTTAGTTCGTGCTGGAGAGTATCAGTACACAAGAAGAAGACGAATGAATGAGGTTAAATAAAATGAGCTATCCAATACCAACACATAGTGATTCGATAAACGCTATTGATGGATGCTATGGCAGAGCAGAAGAACTGGGAGTTGAGATTGATAAAGTAAGGAATCTTGTATATGAAGCTATTCTAAAATATGCAGGAGAACATTATTACATAACAGCAAAGCATGGACATGATCTAACTTTTAGACTGGACTCTAGGATATATGTGATGCAAAGTCCTGATGATATTCTAATTACAATGTATGGAAATACAAGACAACTGGGAAGTTTCGCAACATGTAGGTCACCGGAAGTCTGGACAATTGAACTTTCAAGTTTCAAAACACCTGTTGATACAGAGAAAGCAAAATTAGAAGGAGTTATTGAGAAAGCATTGAAGGAAATAAAGCTCACCCCATAACGGGAAAGGTGATTGGCATCGCAAGATGCTGATTACTTTTTTATAACAAGATGGCAGAAGAAGGATTAGTAAAGAAATTGAAGATGGGAGACATCACTTTTGGTGTACCTGTTGGTATTGAACTTCTAAATCAGCCATATGGTTTCTATGAATTCTTAGGTGTAAAGAGAGAAGCAACAACAGATGAGATAAGGAAAGCCTACAAAAAGATGGCAGTAAGGATGCATCCTGACCATGGTGGTACTACAGAAGGATTCCAAAGTTTAGAAAGAGTTGCAAGCATACTTCTTGATGATGGAGATGGCTTAGGAGAAGAGCATAGCAGAAGAAGACATTACGACGCTGTTTCTGACTACGATTCCTTCTTTGAAGGGTTCATACAGATAGGGGAAGAGAGGACAAGAAAGCTTTCTGAGATACTGTTAATGCAGATGGAAGGCGATAAAAAAAGAGCTGAGTTTGATAGGGAGATAGAAGAAAAGGCTCCTGGTTTTATGGAACTGAAAGCAAAACTTGGAAGAGCAAGAAGCGATGACTCAAAAGCCAGGATAATGGAAGACATGCAACAGAAAGTGTATGAAGCTAGAGAGATGACACCTGATATGATTGAACAGATGAAAGATACCATTAAGGAGATTCGAGAAAGAGTTATTGAAGAAGCACAGAAATTCATACAATCACTTAGAAAATCTCCTAAAGAATACTTAGGAAAAGTTGCTGACATATTCTATTTAGGGCAGGGAACATTGACATTCTGCGATTATCGTGCACAAATGCAAATTGCAGGACATGAAGTTGAAGATAACATCTTAAGATTAATTCTTGGCGGTGATAATTATCTAAAGGGATTCTCTCAAGTACATGTTAAAGCTGAAGAAGGCAATATAAGATTAGAAGACCATAATGTAAGAGGTATTGTTCAAGTAGTTAAAGGCACAGTAGCTGTAGACTATGAATCATCTACATATGGTGAAGTTATAAGAGCAAGAGCTCCTGATGTATATAACATGCAAGGATTTGAACAACATGGTGATCTTTACATACCTTCAAGATTTGCTGTAGGAGAATGGTGGGAGAAAGCTCCTGCCTTGGATGTTGCTGTCAAAGAAGGCACTATTACGCTGGAATTGCATTCTCCTAAGATTGGTAAAGGATTAGACAAATATTTGATTGGTAGTAATAATCTAGAGAGTATACTAAACAAGAATTACATCAGCAAGAAGATATTATGAGGATAAAATGAAGATACTATTCGGAGGAACACAGAAAAGCGACAAGGATCTTGTTGCAATACTGGAAGAAGTAGGGCATAGGGTTGCTTATGTTGACAATGGCAAGGATATGTTTGGCGAGTTGGAAAGATGTCAATTGAAAAGAGAATTGCAAGGTTTTGCTTCAATAGGTACAGAATATGATTTGGTCATCTATGATACAAATTTATTCTACCCTGAAGCTGAAGATAAGCAAGTTACTTTTGCAGAGAAAGTCGTCTCTTATCTGCAGAAAGCTGATGCTCCAGTAATAGTTCTTGATGATCATGTCAAAGATGTGAGAGATATTTGCGTTGAGACAAAAAGATTCAGTCATGTATGGAAAGATCATGCAGCTGAGACATTGTTAGAATGTGTTGCTCTATTAGATTATGGAGGGAAATAAAATACAGGACTTAATGTCCTTACTTTTCTCCGGAGGAAAAAAATGGTACATAATGTAAAAGAATTAGATAAGAATGATCCTAATTATATTAGGAAACTTGGAGATGGATATTTGCGTATTATTGAGGAGTGGAATGCATTGAATGAGATACAAGCTGATAATGATGAGAAAAGACTAGATAGCCTTGTAGAAGAAGCTGAGAAGGCAGGAGTCATCGTTAAAGTATTCCCTGATGAGGTAACTGAAAGCAGGGTAGGAGATAATTTAGTAAGGAAAGAGGTAACAAGAAGAGTCATGCTTACTTCAGAAACAACTGAACAAAGGGATGCTATGAGGAGCATTGACAGCAAGTTCAGAAGGAAAGATAGCGAGGCTATAAATGAATACATCGATATTGTCACTGAATTGTCTGATCATGAATTCGATTACAGGAGAGCAATACTTGCAGAGATAAAAGTTGAACCTTTGACAGAGACAGATTACAGCAAGGATATAGCAATATTCTACGTCGTCCATAAGGATAAAGTTGTTGAAGTGATCTACAATCCTGCAAAAGATAGGGAAGGACCTATGGAAGTCCGAACGATGGATATGAGTCCTGAGAAATTCAACAATGAATTTAGGAACATTTTCAAAACGGAGGGTGTAACAGTGACTGCGAACTTATATGCAGTCAGCCACCCTATCGAATGGGTAAGACCAGTCGACTCAAGTGCCTGGGCAGCAGCTAACTATTGCATTGAAAGAGACAAATGGCTAGCAGCTCAAGAGAAGGAGAAACCTGTTGAAAGTTTGATACAGAGGATTAAAGGTTATCTTAAGAGATAATTTTCATTATTTTTTCTTTGTCCATTCCTATTATTAGATTACCATCTATCTCAGAAACTGGAGTGGAATATTGTTTTGTTTTCTTAAACATCTCTTCCCTTGCAGCGAAATCCTGTAGAACATCCTTAAAATCAGGTTTCTTGCCTTTTTCTTGGATAAGATCAATCACTGCTTCTGTCCAAGGGCAATCTGATGTTCCATAAATGACCATTCTCATATTTATTTGCTAGAAATATGCTTTAATAAGGATTTATCTATTTGAATATAAACATTTAAAAACAATAAATTCTAGAATCTATATATGAAAGTAGGATTTGATTGTGGTGGCACCAAAACAGAGGCTTGCGTATTCAAAGGCAGCGATCTTGTTGACCATTTCTTCGTTGCAAAGCCATCCACAAAGACTACAGTCTTCTCCATGATAAGACAGATAACAAGAAAGCATAAGATCGATTTCATCGGTATCGGCTTCCCTGCTCCTGTCAATAATGGCAAAGTCACTATAGTAAACAACATACCAGAGTGGAACAATACAAACATAGCAAAGACAATAACGGATAAGTTCGGGATCATGTGCAAGGTTGAGAATGATGCAAATTGCTTTGCTCTTGCTGAAGCAAAGAATCCTGATAACAAAGAATACAATACAGTTGTAGGGGTAACACTTGGGACAGGACTTGGTGTAGGCATCGTAAGAAGGAAAAGGATAATAACAGGCAGTACTGGAGCTGCAGGAGAATTATGCAAGATACCTTATGAAGGGAAGACTCTAGAAGCTTTCATAGGGAAGAAATTCTTCAAGAACAGGGAAGCTATTGATGTATTCAGGAATGCAGCACTAGGCAAGAAGAGTGATATCAAGAAAGTCGAGGAATATTCCATGCATCTTGGGAAGATGCTCTCTATCATCGTATTGACATTAGAACCACGACTCATAGTCTTCGGAGGAAGCATAAGCAGATCATTCTCACTGTTCGAGAAAGAGATGAGAATAGAGCTTGAGAAGTATATCTATCCACAATCATTGAAGAAACTCACAATAAAAGAATCAAAACTTACTCATGCAGCCTGCAGAGGTGCAGCATCACTATGAGAATGCCTAAGAAATGGTGGACTTTGTACAAGGATGAGATCAAGAGCATAGAGCACGTGATAAGCTTCTCTTTGGTTTTCATAAGCTTGCTTATATCAATGTACATATTCTTCACTTCTAAAGTATTGCAATTGATAGCATTGATGATGCTTGAGACTGTAAGCCACACCTCTTATTATCACATAATGGGATTCTATGTGCTTATGATAGCGATGCCTTTCATATGCTTGATACTATTCTATGATGCTGTATACAGGGACCTTGAGGATGAGAGAGTAAGATTGCTTGTAACAAAAATGAGACGTATAGAATACCTTGCTGCCAAATATCTTGCAAGACTGACTGTAGTTGCTGCAGTCCTCATCGCAATAGTCATATTCATCTCAATATACTCAGGGGTCAAGATAGGAAATCTTTATCTTGAGGTATCACTTGCAACATTCCTGATATACCTGATGCTCTCAATCTGCCTTGGCAGCATCTATCTGTTGATATCCTGCTTCAGCGAACATCCATTGTTCGTTTCTTTGCTCGTCCCTATAATATCATTCGTCCTTACAGGCATTGGCTTTGAGAATTATTCATTCTACAGCTATCTTGAGTTTGGACCAATCACATGGAAGATATTCGGATACTTTGCATCCCTTACTATCATAAGCATGATGGCTACCGTATATCTTTTTAGGAGGAAAAGACTATGAAGCTCAAGAATGTATCACTGCGGCTTGGAAAGAAGCAAGTTCTTGATGATTTGAGCTTCTCGATCGATAAGAAGACTGCTCTAGTAGGTCCTAATGGATCCGGAAAGACCATGACACTAAGCGTCATAAGCCAGCTCATGATACCTCAAAGAGGACATCTTTTTGATCCATCAAACAATGATGTGCTTGAGGATGAAAGCTTCAAGGAAAGACTAGGAGTCATGATCCAGGAAGGCAACTTTGATCCTGACAGGACAGTGAAAGAAGAATTGGAACTGGTCAAGAGACTAAAGAATGATGACGTAGACATAGGAAAGCTACTGAAGAAATATGATATAGACAATCTACCAATAAAAGAATTGCCTCATGGCAAATACAAGATTGCGTTGCTGCTTCAGGCATTGCTTGGAAAACCTGAATTGGTGATACTTGATGAACCATTCTCAGGGCTTGATATAATAAACAGGAAGGTAATAGAGAAGATACTCAAAGAATACAAAGGTAAATTATTGATAACCAGCCATCTCCTTAATGACCTTAAGAATGTCTGCGACAATATCGTATTCATCAAAGAAGGAAGGGTTATCGAGACCAATAAGATAAAGAAGATAAGGAATCTTGATAAATATTATATGCAGCTGTATAAATGATTTAGTCCTATGATCTTATCCCAATAGATCTTTCTTGAATCAAGGATAATAACCATAAACGCATTGATAACCATATTCAGGCTTCAATGATTCATCATTTATGTTTACCTTAGTTAGATCAGATTCAAATGTCTGGTCACGGCATCTGAAATAGATATCTCCTGTATTGTCTGGATTACAAGCAGCAGGATTCTTTGCAAGCTGTATGAAGCACCTATAACCATCTGCTGCTGCAAGATATCCGTCTTCACAGTCCATCTCATAATCCATGTCCTCATAAAGCTTATTCACGTCAAAATCTGCTCTGCATTCAACAGGCTCATTCATGATCACTTCAAGCTCGATATTAGGGTTGTTTGTCCGATCATCCAATACCCGTATATCCAAAGGCTCAGGAGGATATATATCTTCTTGTATAGTGAACCTGAAGAAGAAAAGTTCAGTGTTGTCAACACCATACTCATCAACGCAGTTGAAGAAAGTATTAACCTGGTTATTGTCCAAGGAATTGAGCATTATGTTTATTATGCTTCCAAGTGAAGTATATATTGCTTCAACCTGAGGTGCTATGTCATCCTCATAATATTGCTTTATGTCCTCTAGTTGCTGGATGGCAGCGTCTATGTCTGACTGTGAAACTCCGAAATCATCTGCATCTTCTGCAACCTCTGTCAGATTCTCAATTATCCCATCAAGTTTCTCTCCTATTACATCAGGACTGTATACCTCAAAATAATTTGTCAGGTCTACTAGCTTATTGATCTGATTCAGAAGATATTCTGAAGGTATTGCATATAAAGTGAATTCATGCTCAAAGCTGAAGCCGCTTTCATGAGTAGGTGAAGTAAAGTCCAGATCAAATGGTATCTGGCTCCGTGATATAGGTATAGGGCTTTTTGTGCATTGTGTCGGCTTTGATGTGTTGAATGAGACAGTTATCTTGCTGAATGGAGTTACTGAATCATCAAGTGCTTTTCCAAAGACATCTGCTGAGAACATCGCATCTGTCAAGACATTGTATGGTCTGCTCTGGACAGTCTCTGATAAGATTACAGGCGGATCGCCGGTCGCATCTATCTCCATGCAATCTCCATAACCCGCATCATTGACGAAATAGCTGCAGCTTGACCCCATGCTCCTGCATTTGTATTCTGTGCATGGTTTGTAAGGATCATAACACTCATCACAGTTTCCTCGCTCTACAGGCATGAAAGGCATGCATAATGTAAGATGCCTTGTATGATATCCTACATCGCCATCCATAACATATTCAAGCATAAGGTCTTCCATATCAAGCGAATCAAGATAATCTATGTATTCTGATACCCTGTCAAGAAGGTCATTCAATGTACAATCATCACAGTCGAATACATTATTGTTGAAACTCTCTCTCTCAAAGTCAAATGGAGGTACTGTCAAAGTCTCTGCTGAATATCCAAGATATTCAGGCCCATATAGAGAAGAGAAGTTGGTTCCCTGAGGATGATCATACCTATCCGTTGTGGTAAATGAGATATTACCTATCACTCCATTCACTGTATAACCAAAACCGCAATCCCCTAGCCTTTTGCATTGCAGCATAGAAGTCTCACTCCATTGCTGAGGGCAGCTTGCACCGTCACAGTCTATCCATTCATTGCCCATCTGGCATACGTCTGCTCCCATGCCAGACCAATACTGGAATCCTGGAGAGACACTAGGTACACACATGATCCTTTCGTTCCCTGGGTAATGTGTCTTGTTGAACGTATCTGTATAATTATACCATGAACAGTCTCTCTCTGTTGTATCAAGGCAATCTATTGAATTGTCCTGCTCCATGCATGTCTTCCATCTGTTAGGTCTGCAAAGAGCATCTCCTGTGCTTTCTACGCAGATCTCTTCCCTATAATCACGGCATTCTTCTGTATATATGTATCCATCAATGCAAGATTTCAGGTAATGACGCGTACCAACAAAATCCCTTCCATCACCAGTAAGACCATCATATTCGCACCATTCTTCTCCATTAGCATAGTCTCCGCAAGGTTCACAACCATCGCCAACACATCCAGGATATGATATGTCAAAAGGATTAGGGCAGTCTAATGCATGATCAGTGATAGGTTCGCAATCCGAACCAACAGGATTGAAAAAGCAGATGTTTCCCGACTTACATTCACCACCTGGGTGGAGATTCTTGTAGTAGTCTTTTGACAAGTCTGCAATGGTATCTATTCCTTGGATTGCAAAATTCAATTCAAGCCACTCCTGGGTCTTGTCATTCCATCTGTTCAGATGATACACTGTATCTGGATAAGTCTTATGCTTCTCTATCCTAATCTCTGAACTCAAGTTAAGCATTGCAGAATCCTTATCGAAATAATCATTCTCTATCTCTTCATTTAGGATGTGATTTGCTATCTGGTATAGACGCCCTGCAGCTATATCGAAGCGATAGCTGAAATCTGAGAGCTCAAACTCCTCTCCTTCCTTTGATATCTTCATAGGCAGGTTATAGTAGAGTGTCAGATCCATTATCCCTACTGAGGATTGCAAAGTTGATGGACTAAGATCTATCTGATAACCTATCGTCTCATACTCTGAGAAGTTCAGACAGCTATCCACTATTGATCGGAGATGGATATTCAATTCATTCTCGAGCTTCTTTGTGCTGTATACCTGGTTCACGCATCCTCGATTACCTGCTTGTAGGCACCAATAGGTATAATTCCTTCCATTGAAGAGCACTTCATTGGCAGGATCATATTCTCCTCCTTGCTTGATGATATCCCTTATCATTGGCTCAGTCTTGAGCAAGCAACCATCCACCAATCTTGTAACAGTATCACGATCAAGGTTCTCTGATGCAATTATCTTTACATCAGTCGGAGCATCACCTGAATTAAGTATGACTATGGTAGAGATTATTCCCAAGATGATTATCATACCAAGTATAGCAAATAGAGAAACCTGGGATTTTCTGCACGGAACTGGATCAATAATCACTCTTGTCATCCTGTCTCACCCACATATTCTGGATTCAAGTAAAGGCATGATCTTCTTGTCTTCTCTGAGAATATCTCTTCGCATTTCTCATAATCTTTAGTGTCGATGACATAATTCAGGTAGCAGAAATCACCTGACATGCTCTCTGATATCTCGTTGCAGAAATTATAGTTGTCTGAATGCTTTGCTATCTGCTGGAAACAATTGTCTATTAGCTTTGTCTCATTAAGGGAAAGACATATCTCAGCAGACTCTGTAGGGTTAGATAGGGATAATGATTTTGCCTCTTCTATCATTGAAAGAACCATCTGCTGGAACTCTCTCTGCTGCCGTAATGCATCATCGGGGCTAAGGTCTTGTCCATCATTATCCTCTGGCATATTGTATTTAACATCCTCATAATTATCACCCTCTTCCTGGTTATCATCCTGGATATCACCTTGGTCATCATCAGTCTCCTGGTTACCATCATCATCGATTAGATTATCCTCTGGTTGCTCCTGCACAGATGCCTCATCCTCGATGTTATCATCACCGGACATATCTGCAGTATCAGTCTTATCTGAAACTACATCAAAGAACAATGTCCTTGCAGTTGCCTTCTGCCCATCACCATACTCAACTTCAGATATGAGATAATATTTTCCAGGAACCATATCATCAGGTATATCCTGCATCACATGATAATTCTGAACATTGGATACAGCTTTTGTCTCGGTCCAGATCATAGAGACCTTATCTTGATTATCTATAACCTTATATGTCGTGAATACATCATATTGGGACTTTCTGCCCATGTTTGAATATTTAGTGTTGAACTCTATGCTTTCTCCTATGCTGAAAGAATTCTTTGATAGCAAAAGCTCATAATCCAGAAGATATTGCTCTGCCTTCTCTTGGCTAGAAAGGAGCATGATCACTGCAGATATGAGAAGGATAAAAAAAGCCCCCAGGAAAAGAACTGTACCAAAAGAAAGTTTATGAGTATGCTCAACTCTCATCACTTGATCGCCTGCTCCTGCATTACCTATCCTTGATGAATAGGAATTCTGGTTCAATAATTCCTGTTTTGAGACATACTCTATCATGTCTTTAGCATAAGAGACAGGGATCTTCTGGGATTGAAGAGTCTTCAGTATATCATCTTGGCTCTCTCCCTTATGGATCAAGTATCTGATCTCATTAATTACATTATCATTGATATTATCTTTTCCCATTTCTATCTCTTCGCATGAATTGCAGGCTAATATTCTTGCTAATCTATCCTCTCAGAGTATTTCTCAATTGCCTCAGGGGAGTCTTTACCGACAGCTGCCAACTGATTGCATGATTGCACATAGTACTCATCAAGCAGCTTGTTGCATACTGTGAAATCTCCTTTCAATGCAAATCTCATATAGCATGAATCCCTTCTTAATTCAGATACAACATAGCCACATAATGAAGAATCCTCATTGTTCTTCGATATCTTTGTATAGCATTTATCTTTAGTCCTCTCCTCGACTATTGAACCGCATATATCCTCATCTGATGTCTCATCTGCTACCTCATAGAAGCAATCATCCCTGTAGAAATCCAACACTATTCCATCACAAAGCCTCAATGCCTGTGGCTGATCAGTTTTTGACATCTCACGAATCTTCTCTATCTTCTCTGATAATGGCAATTCACTGCTTATTATCTCAACATTAGGAGTAACCTCAAAATAATCATCATTGTTATCCTGGTTCTGCATGTTGCAGTCTTTACTGCAAGATGATTCATCCTCAGATGATTCGCAGATATTATTTCCACAACATGGCACTATTGGCTCATGCACTTCCCTGTATTCTGTATCTGGTCCGCATAAATCCCTTGTGCATTCATTCTTATCGTCTATGAAGATAGGGCACTGCCTTACACATGCCTTGCATGGACCACCGCAATCTATGCCTTCCTCTGCCTGATTCTTTATCCCGTCAAAGCATGTCTCTACCTTGATCTCTTCACTGGAAATAATCCTGAAGGAAGCAGTCCTCGTGACAGTCTCACCTTTATAGTTAGCTGTCGCAGCGATGCTATAAAGTCCTGGATCCTCAACTGGAACTAAGAATGATAGTGGCTCTGTCTCCTCTTTCAATAACAGAATCTCTTCTGACTCTGTCAGGACAATATCACCTGATGGATCTTTTATTATATATGAAATCCTGACAGGAATACCTTTGCCTGAGTCTGCTGTCAATATCCTTGTAAATGTTACCGGATCACCCGTATTGAACTCTGACTCACTGAAATCAAGATTAAAAACGACATTATCACTTTCATCATCGCCGATGCTGAATAAGATGAAACTGACTGATATGATAACTGCCAAGAATATCAGAACAATGATAATGAAGCCTATATTATGATGTTGTTTATGCTGAGAATCTGCTGGAGGGTTAGAGTATATCCTATTGACACATTCCTGGATTGCTGCTGCATCATAGCCTTTCTGGATCAGGAAATTAGTCACATCCTGGACTGAATAACCACTCTTCAGCTGCCTGTTGATGTAGTCAAATAGAGCTTCATCTACCATAAGCTGTTTCCAATAGGGTGAATATATAAAGATGTGTTTTTACTTAAGAATAGTCAGCGTGCATAGGCAAGATCTAGCCGCATTTCTGGATAGCACCTAATACCACACATATCTCCTGGAAATTCTCAAATGCTGCCCTTTCTCCTGAACCTGACACTGAACCATACTCACGTATATACCTGCCTTGGTATAAGTACAGATCACCAGAAGGAGTAGGATCTCCACCTGGGAATATGCCGCTTGAACTTCTCTTAAGATATACATCAAGATAGCCATCCTGGCAAGAGTCAACAGAGAATGTATATGAAAATATGTCCCCTGAAACGCTTGAGCTTGCAGAGATTGACTCAACACATGCAGGTGGTTGAGTTAGATTAGGACCTTCAGTAGCTGTAGCTACAGGATCTTCAATGACTTCATCGTCATTATTCTTCTCGTTGACACAGCATTCCTGGCATTCGCCTACACCACATACACCTGTACATTCCCACCATCCTTGTGCACATTCACTCACACCACACATATGCCATTCATAATCAGGTGGATCTGCTGCTGTATCTTTTGCAAAAGTGAAAAGGAATACAGCAATGATAAACAGGTAGAATGCATACAAGAGAATATTGTAATTGAACTTCCTTGCTTTTGGAGAATCAGATCTTCCAGAAGAATTGGAAGAAGTTGTTTTTTTGCTTTTGTGATGCCTTTTCTGTGTCAATTTGTATATAACTTGAATTTGATATTTAAAAAGATTGTCTTTTATCAATGTTCCTAAGTATATAGAATAATACCTTGACTTTCGAATATTTATAGCTGGAGTCGCTCAGTATCCCTTGCAAGACATGCTCAAACCTAAGATAATGGATATAATATATCTTCTTAAGTCTCTTGTCTTTGATTGAAAGTATCTTTTTTTTGTAGCTGTAGAACTCATCTAAGTATCGATTCAAAAGATAGGAGAACCACTCCTTCTTTGATCTGAATTCTTTTGGTAGATTGCTGATTCCGTTCTTCTTATCATCTTCATAATCCCTTATTATATGTATCATATGGCAGATGTGACCAAACTTAAAGAATAAGTCATCTTGCTTCTTATTATTATCATAATAATACTGTATCGCAAAAGCATAAGCATCCCCAATCTTCTTTGAATATTCCATGAATTGCTTTTTTGTCATCTGAGTTTTTTGTCTTCCTATCCTGGAGATGTCAAAATAGAATGTATCTATCATCTCAAGCACATGTTTCTTGAACCCATCATTGTTGCTGCTTCCTTTAATTATTGAGTCAATGAGGCACTTCTCTTCATATGCTGGATGTCTTGCTCCCGAAAGGTTTCCTGAAAATACTTTAGCTATGAGATTCTTCTGCTCATCAAGCAGGTCCTTCTTTCTCTTGTATGATATCTTAGGATCATCAACAATATCATCCAACCATCTGAAATATGTATACAGCTTGAAGAACCTCTTCCCATTATCTTTCGGAAAGAATCTTATCATCACATATGCTGGCAGATTTATGATTGCATAATAAATCCTCTTTGAGACATTGTTATACCTCCAGAAGATTATCAGATTTACGATTAGGAACAATCCCCAAGCAACCTGGTGAGGTGATAGTCCAAATATGCTATGTGAAGGGTATTTCCTTGTAAAGTCTATCAGGATTCTCGTCGATGAATATAACAGGGACATTGAAAGGAAAAGGTTTCCTGCCTTGATGGGTTTTCTTTTTAGCCATAGCAGGAAAAAAAGTATTGCAAAACTGAAGATTACATAATAAAGGCCAACTGGATGTCTCAATTCTCCAAGCTGCATAATGCTCCATGGCAGACCCGCTTCGAATCCTATCTCGTCTGCTATCAGCATGCAACCAATCCTTGCAATAGAGGCTAAAGTGATAAGTGGGATGGTTATCATATCCATCGTCTTTGCCAAAGGAATCTTGTTGAATCTGATGTATGCAAGGAATACCAATATCCCTAAAATTACTCCGAATGAATCCTTATACTTCATCCTGAAGATGTTCTCAAAATCACCATATATTATTCCTCTGTACAATGTCATGCCAAAAAATCCCCAGAAGACAAAATGGACCAATAATTGAATCTTATGCTTCTTTGGTATTCCAGTACTTCTATCTCTTAGATACAGATAAAAGAAGATCAACAATGCAAGTAGAAATGAAGTCCCCCAATAAGGTAGCTTCAGATCGAATATATAATAGAACTGCTCAATAGGCAAAAAGGTTATCATTCCAATTTCCATACCTTTTCTGTATAAAAAGGTGATGGTCGATATTTCAGAAGGATGAACGCAACTATTGCATATGCTGCCCATGCAATCTGGTGGACTGAAAGGTTAAGATAATCATGAGGTGGAAAAACCCTAAAAATGTCTATGAAGAATCTGGAGATGCCTATCAGGATAATTGATGTGAAGAAAAGGTTCCCGGGTTTAGCGAAGTATCTCTTTGTTGCAAGGATAATTATCAATATTATCAAGGTTGAGATGAAATAATAGATGCCCACTGGATGAGTTGCTATATCATTATGCATTATTGACCATGGAAGATTAGCTGGAAGCCCTACCTTGTCTCCAATCAGCATATCTGAGAAACGCATCAATGTTGCCATTGCCAGAAGAGTCATCCCAATTATATCCAATCCTATAGGAATTGAAAGATTGTTCTTTTTCAGATAGATAGAATATGCAATTACTCCTAGTATGAACCCTGCTGAATCATTCCCTCTTATTGAGAGAAGCTGTGAGAAGTCTTGTGATACGAAAATAAAATTGAAGAGATGAAATCCTAGAAATGTCCAGAATGCAAAATGGAGAATTGCAGGCCAAGCAAGATCCATACTGAACTCATTCTTCCTCCAACAATGCCCGAATGTCCTAGTAGGTATTATGATTGCCAGGATGAATATCATACCCCAAATTGGCAGAGTTAGGTTGAATAAATGGAATGTCTTTGGAATTGGTAAAAGATTGATCATAGCAATATAGCATAGTCAATTATATAAAAAAAAGACGCTTGTCCAATAATAGGTATTTTGTATACAAAATGAAAGTCCTATTCATAAGACCGCCACGATACATGTGGCCGATGAACTCTGAAAGCAGTAGTTTCTGGCAGCCATTAGGCTTCGCTAGCATGGCAGCTGTATTGCGCGAAGATGGAGGGTTTGAAGTAGAGATTCTTGATTGCTGCATCGAAAAGATAGGATGGAGAAGTCTCACCAAGATCATTGAGAAGAAAAGCTATGATGCCCTCTGCATAGGAGAAGAGGTAAGCAGCGTCGATGAGGCATTCAAGCTGATAAAGACTTCTAAGCATTTCCATCCAGATTCATTGGTGATATGCGGTGGATATTATTTCACTCATATGGAAAAAGACCTGAAAAGGTATCCCATAGATTTCATCATAAAAGCTGAAGGGGAATACACTCTTCTGGAACTGCTCAAAGAAGTCAAGAAGAGCAATCCTGATTATTCCAACGTAAAAGGTATCGCTTATCTATCCGATGGCACTGTCAAAGTAACACCTAGGAGAGAATTATGCGACATGGATAAGTTGCCAATGCCAGCATATGATCTTCTTAAGATGGAACTATATGGAAAAGATAGCAAGAATCATAAGGACTTTGTTGCTATGGAACATGGAAGAGGATGCACATTCGATTGCAGCTTCTGTTCCATATGGAAGATCATGGACAATAATAACACAGCATGTTACAGGACAAAAAGTCCAGAGAAAACTTTTGCTGAGGTTGAACATGTTGTCAAGAAATATAAAAGAAAAACAATAAATTGGGTAGACGGACTCCATAATGCTAATCCAAAATGGTTTAGCGATTTTACAGACCTGATGGCAGCTTCTGACATAAAAGTCCAGCAGACTGCCTGGATGAGATCTGATTGCATAATAAGGGACCATAAGAGCGGAGTTCTAAGAAAAGCCTATGATACAGGATTAGTGCAAGCCAATATAGGTGTAGAGAGATTGGATAAGGAAAGCATGGATTTCATACGGAAGAGAAACAATTATTCAAACACATCATTGGAAGCATTGGAGATATTAAGAGAACATTATCCAAACATACTAAGATTGATCACAGTCATATATGGCATACCTGATGAGACAAGGAAGAAGATGAGGATGCTTACAACTTTACTTGACAAAAGATTCTCTGATGTATGTTTCTTCATACCTTATACACCTTATCCAGGAACAGATGTATACAATAAATTAAGTTCTGCAGGATTCTTGTCAAGGAATTTCAAAGACTATAACATGATCCAGCCAGTCCTGCATACAAAGAAGTATTCAAAAGAGCAAGTGTTCAGGATAATGAAGGCTGAGATTGCACGAAAAGTATTCTTGACGCCTTCAACATATGCTAGCTTCTTCAAAGGAGGAAGACGAAGCAAAGTGCAATGGAGCATTGCACAGAAGACATTCAAGTATTTGTTCTTAAATCAAACACATGTCAGACCGGAGTGGTATGAAAATTGATTATTTGCTAAAGAAAGAATGTATCCTGTTTAACAATTCATCGGGGTAATCTCCGAAGAAATGATCTGAGTCAATTATGCAATAATGAGCATTCTTTTTCTTTTCTATCTTCTGTATAAGCTTTTCAGATTTTATCAGCTTATCCCCTTTTCCAAAGCAGAATAAGGTGGGTGAGTTTAATTGAAATCAAAATTCTTTTTATTATGTATGTTGAGTAGTATTTTATGTAAATTGAAAAGCTAATGTTCTTTCTTAACAACATTATCAGGGATAATCAAATCTTTATTCGTTTTTAGGAAACCTTTGATTTCTTGACTTTAGGAAACAGAAATCTAATTTTAGTAAGAAGAACTCCAAATTTTAACATGAATCTTGCGTAGTAAGATATGAAACTTAGGAAAAAAGGTTGTATTATTGCTACCCTTTTGAATTTATATCTATCTGATAATTGTAATACTAAACTGCTGCTTCCACAAACGGTTACTACATAATCTGGTTTGAATCTTTTTGTGAAATCAAAGATTAAATCTGGAATTTTACTGAAATCATTTAGTTTTGATCTCAGTCCGTGGAATGGAAAATAAAAAGAGATCACATTGTATCTTTTTATTTTGAAAAAATTAATCATCTTAGAAACATAATCAGGATTTGTGCCTATTGGGGGTATTATAAGGATAGTCTTTTTATATTTATCTTTCATATAAACATATTCTAGAGTACCATTTTTATCTTCATAGATTCTACTTTTCATAATTTCCTCTTTTTATGAGATAATAAATATAAGAATTAACAACGACCATAAGCTCCGCCAGGGTCACAAGTTCCGCAATACATTCTCCTTGAAACTAATGCTTGACAACAATGCTCTCCTGAAGGACAACACAAACCATTACCATTTCCATCATAATCACTCCAAGATGTTCCAATCTCACAACAGTGCCCACCACTATTATACTGACCTTCTGGGCAGCATTTTCCACCACTACACACATCAGTTCCACAGCAACAACCATCAGTACCACATGTTCTACAACCTGTTGGATTACACTCAACAGTTCCTGTACCTTTACAATTCTGAGTGCAGGCCTCACATTCTTCACAACATATTTCTATCTCTTGGCATTCAGCTCCTCCTACACTACCACAAGCAATGCATTGTCCATTACCACCACCGCAAGTACATGCAGAGAAATGTTCTGTTCCAGCACAATCAATCTCTCCTGTATCAGGATCACAGACAGTATTTCCAACTGTAATCTTATATTTAACACCTGCGCAAGAGCCAGAACCGCATGCGTAAGGAGTATCGCCATCCTTACTGCAAGGTTCAGATACAAAGTTATAACAAGGATCGCTTGAAGAGCTCTTATCGTATTTGGAATCTTTGAAAGCCTGAGTTGCATCTCCTAACTGATTATTGCAACTAGCTACCAACAAGAATAATGATATTATGAACAATATGAATAATATTTTTCGCATTCTTCAAAACAGAAATCAAGAATTTATAAATATTTAGGTATAATCTAATAATCATTTCTCTTCAATTTATTAATCAATTTTATATATAATCCAAGAATAGATTGACCATGAAGGAAAAAACTATCAACATCGCCATAGCAACATGCATAGCGGTAATATTGGCAATGATAGGATTTGGCATATACAATGTATTCGCCTATGAGAAAATAGAATATCCGCAGGAGAGCATAGCGATCAATAACATCTCTATTTATTTCATGCCGTCTGATTCTGGGTATGAGCATGTATTCAGCTTACTAGAAGATGCAGAAGAAGAGATAAACTGTGCTTTTCGATCATTGAACTTTGAAGAATTGGAAGAGATACTATGGAACAAAGAAGAGCAAGGTGTTAAAGTTAGATTGTTTGTCGACCAGGATTATCTAGGCAACAAAAGGATATACAAACCGTTCGTTAGGTTCAATACTGGAGCAGAAGGCATGATGCACAGCAATTACTGCATCGTAGATGATCATAAGGTCCTGACTGGAAGCACCATATTCAATAAGAATACAATTGACTATAATTTCCATGATACAATCATCATTGACTCTGAAGAATTGGCAGACCAATATAATACAGACTTCTGGATAATGTATGAAAACCAAAGCTATCCTAACTCAACCCCTGAGACAGTGCAAGTAGGAAATATCAGCATAAAGACCCTATTCTGCCCTTATCAGGATTGCGAGGATGAGCTAGTCAAGGAGATAAACAAGGCCAATTCAACGATAAAATTTGCGATATATGCAATGACTAATGATGCGGTTATAGAAGCTATAAAGAATGCCAGCAAAAGAGGAGTATGGATCGAAGGAGTATATGAGAAATCAGGCATAACTGACTCTTCAATCAAATACCATAATGTCCCAGGGATAAGAGTAGACCAGTTCAACAGACGCGTGCATACGAAAGTATTGACAATAGATAACACTACCACTATAACTGGCACACTAAATCCTAGCTGGAGAGGAGTTACAATCAACAATGAGAATGTCCTCATAATAGATGATGAAAGCATAAATGAGTTCTACAGCAGCTTCATAGATTATATCTATAATTATAAGAAAGTATAGAAGGAAGTTAATGGGATATCTAAGAGAGGGAGATTATCTTCCTATAGGATCTAGCACATATCTTATAGAACGGCATTGACTGTATTATCTTGATGCAGGGTCGAAGGAATACAGTTATGTAGAGAAGCCCTACAATAAGCCCAGATATGTGGATGTCCATTGATATTATGTAATAACCGAAATATGCCATGTAGAAAAGCCTGAAGAATGTTATGAATGATTCCATTGATACATTCAAAGGGATATGGCGCATCCTATCCTTTATCTTCTTCGTAAGACCCTGCTGAAGCTGAGACATCACTTTCTTTCTGTCTGGCTTGTCTTTCATCTTGTAGAGCATAAGGCCGAAGTCCTCATTCCTGAAAGGGATATTCTCCCTGCTGTACTCAAGCTTCTTGCCTATCAAAAAGAACAGAAATAGGACTGGAAGAGTATAGAGTATGTATGTGAACAATGTATTATCAAAAAAGAATATTATAAATGATACTACAACTATCTGGACAATGCTTATTATGTTACTATATAGGATTTTCACATAGAGCACAAAAAGATTCAGGTTCGTTGTGAAAAGGTCTGATTTATATTCTACTAGCTTCTTTAGATTATTCTCATATTTCAGGTATATGCTCTCTTTCAAATTCTTCTCAAGCTTCAGGTAATATTTTGACTTGTACCTCTCAACCCTTATATCAATGAAAAGTTTTATGAAAAAAAGAAATGCAAAAGCCAATGTAAAGTAGAACAATTGCTTCAGATCAGAATCATAAAGATATCTTATGAAGAATTGGGTTATCAAAGGGAAGGTCGTGTAGATGGCTACAGACACTATCGACAATACCAGGAAGAGGATCACTTTCTTCCTGTCAAAGAATATTATGTCCCTGAATCTCTTATTCTTCAATGATGATATGAACATCATATCAAGGTAGCATCTGCCATTAAAAACTTTTTTAAAATTAAGAGAATAGGTCAGTCTATGGATAAAACATTGGTTCTGATGGCTTTAGCTGCAATCGTGTTAATCTCATCAATAATGATAGATGCCAATCTTGAAGAATCAAGGCATAGCGACTATGATTCCATCCTTGCTGATAAGGGATTTGAAGCATTGTCTGATGAGATATATGATTATTTCTCACATTATAATGTCATTTTCATAGAGAATACTACTCCTGAATTATCTAGTTATATGGGAAAGAAGGTGATCCTCAATCTTTCACAGGCAAGAATCGATAATAAGAGCATCTATGAAATCAGTGACTACATCGATATAAGATTTCTTGAGCACATGAATAAGCAAGGGTTGTATCTGTTGACATACGGTCCTTCAATGTATTTTGCAAAATTCAATGACCACAACTTAAGGCAATATACAGAGACAGAAGATGGCTTATGGGATAAGACTTACATCGAATATTGCAATGAGATGGATAACATAACAAGGCTTGTCTTCTACTCACGTCTAATAGATATAAGCGTGAATGGATTCTACTATGGATGGGATGCAGGACTGATAAATCAGGAGAAGGTACTTCTTATCGATACAATCGGAATAGGGCTTGCAGAAGAGTACAAGGCAAGGAAAGTTAACAAGCCATCATATGAACAGTTCTCAGGATACAACAATATAGCTCTTGCAATAATGATATTGTACATGAATAATGGAGGTGAGATTGTAGATGGTAAGAATAACTGCATCTTCTTCGAGACAAATTACAATCAACATAGAGAGATAAGAATATCCAATGAGGTCAGATTGACTCAGGAATACAAAGAATATGATAATGAAGGCTTCTCCAATCTTTTGAAGGAAATAAATGGCAAGGGAGATAATCTATTTCAAGATATTATAGCATACATAAGGAATCCGGAAGATTATGACAGGTCAAAAAAAGAATCAATCTTAAGTTTCTTTGAATTCTTGGTTAAAGAAAAAGGAGGGTAGCTTCTCAGCTACCCAAGGAGTCTTGCAGTGCATACAAATGAAATGCTTGAAACATATCAAGCGAAGCAAATGCGAGCAAAGCGGTGTCTCCACATTCATATCGGCGATGCCGACAAAAATCCAGTTAAGGACTGTGATTCGAATAAGATTGAAATCTTAAGTATTTAAACTTTGCTGTTTTACATCAGATATTTCCGAAGCGTAATGCGAATGATGTCAAGGCGATCTTCAAGGGCAAGGATATTGGGAATCTCCAAGGTCTAATCTTGCTGAATTCTTTTCTTATCTTTTTTCTCCATAGTTCTTTGTGTTTCTCTGTCGGAAAATTATTGTACCCTAGCTTAATATCCTTCTTTTCATCTCTTATCACATGTGCAAGATGACAGTAATGTGCATAATCACTTGCAGTTTCTTTCAGAGTTTTCCCAAAATATTTCTTGAAATCTTTATCGTATCTCCTGCTAAACTTTTTTACATCAAACATCTGCATGAATACAAAAGCATATGCAGAGCCTATGTAATTGCTGTATTTCAGAAATTCTCTCTCTTTGACTTTCTTGTTGATCCTATTAGTGTCATACTCAAAAGTCCAGAACATATTTAGGATATGTTTCTTCAATTCTTTCTTTGGGTTTGCTTGTATTGCATTATAAAGGCATAATTCTTCGTATGTATGTGGCTTCTTCCCTTGATACATCTTCTCTATCTTCCTTCTTTGTGTTTCTAGAAAATGTCTCTTGAAATCCTTTGTTATTGTCATATCGTCGATGATATCATCAACCCATCGCATATAAACATAGATATTCCAGAAGAATTCTCGTCTCTCTTTCTTGAAAAGCAAGGTAATAGAGTATGTCTTCAGGTTTTGGAGCTTGTATTTCAAAGATTTGAGCATATATAATGTATAACTAAAAGTTTTATAAATCTTATCTGTGATAACCATATTATGAAAAAGGTTGTCATCATAGGAGCTAACCATTCTGGACTACATTGCGCAATGATGTTAGATCCAAAAAAGTTTGATGTTACTATTATTGATATGAGCAAGAATCCTGGGGAGAAATATTGTGCTGGCGGTACAAGCAGCAAATCAAACAAGTATATCCCTGAAAGATTCAGGAGAAGACTTTTCACTGAAGTATTCATCCAGAAAGGGGTCAGAAGAGCCAGGATAGAAAGGAAGAATAACCCCCTCTACACGATAGATAGGCCAGGTTATATCAACTATCTGATCAATAAGGCAAAGAAGAAAGGCATCAAGATAATCCTTGGGAAGAAGATAGGTATTGATGATATCGGCAAGAAAGATGTCGCTGGATTCGATTATGACATACTTATTGGTGCAGATGGCACATTATCAGTAGTACGAAGGAAGCTAGGATTAGAAAGCAAAAGAATGGGTGTCATAGAAGCAAAGACAAAACCTATGAAAGACATGGAATTCTTCTTTGACAAGAGATTCGGCAACGGTTATTTCTGGATATTCCCTCATGATACCTATAGTTCGATCGGTTGCACTGGAGGATTGCAGGTATTCTCAGATTTCTGCAAAGAGAAAGGTTTAGAGTTCTATGACAAGGTCGGTTTCTCCATACAATATAAATACTGCGGATATGATTTCGGAGATAAATATCTCATAGGAGAGGCAGCTGGTCTTGTTTCAGAGATAACAGGAGAAGGGATATATGCTGCGATAGTCTCTGGAGAAGGTCTTGCTAAAGAACTTAATACAGGAAAAAAGAGTGAAGAGATCGCTCATATTGTGAAGCAGTTGAAATGGCATAATTCTTTCACATACAAGATTATATTGATCCTTCTGCCAGTATTGTTAATATTACCTCAGAATGCAATCAATAAGATCACTGATTTGTTAAGCGTGAAATGAGATTATTTTGTAACAGAAGCATCATAAGTATTTCCACTAACTGTAATTGTTCTAGGAAGTGTAATCTTCCATCCTGACTGATCAAGATCAGTATTGCTATACCAAGGATGTGCATCCTTTATCTGCTTAAGTGCATCAGCCTGCTGTGCTGGATCTTGTATCCCATACACAGAAGTCACCATGTCCTGCAGATCTTGTCCTTCAAAAGTTCTATAAATAAGGTCTCCTCCTTCGTTGGTTATCCTAGATGAATAATCAATGATTGGAGCATTCGTATCTGGTATAGGTAGAGGTTGAGCGACAGTAACCATACCAGGAATGCTTGCAGCTCCATTATATCTGGTAGTGAACATCAAGTCCTCTGCAGATTTCTCAACGTTGTCATAATATCTTTGTTCTGATGATTTACTATCATAGAATCCTAGCGTGATTATCTCTAGGGGTATCTTCCACAATGTTACATACCACGGATCCTTTGTCTTCTCTTTTCCTATCTGTGAGAGTTCATATAACCTGTCAGCATCATCTTCACTTACTATTTCCTGAGACTGTATCTGTTCTATCTCTGCCTTAACTTCATCAAGGGTCATTGAGTCCTTGTCAATTTTGCTATCAATTGCTTTTTTTGCAAGATCAACTTCAGCGTTAGCAGCTTTGGTAAGATCCCTATCTGCCTTGTTTGCATCTGATGCTGCCTTGTCTGCTTTCTTCTTATCTTCAGGCATCGCTTTCTGTAACGTGTCTAAGCTTGCTGATTTTGATGTAATCTCTGAATTCAATTCTGCAAGCCGCTGTGATTGGTCTGCAATTACTGCAGCATCTGTCTCAGATTTCAAAGATTCTAGGATCACATCCCGTTCCAGGACTGCATCCTCTATCTGCTGTGTCAAATATGCTTGTTCATATATATTCTCTGTATCTGTGAGTCCAAAAGCATTTGATTTTGCAGCAGCATCCTTCTTATTCTGCAAAGCCATGTCAAGCTCAGCCTGTGATAGACCAAGTTTGTAACTGTTCTTATCGAGGATATTGTTCCCGGAGGTAAAATCATATGATTCATCCCCATGATTCATGACAAAGCTGTAACCTGGCTCACCATTATCAATATAATCCATCGTCTGTGTCTGATCGCCTGAAGTTATGCTAAAAGTAACAGGAGCTGTTATAGGCTCATCCTCATCAAGGTTGTAATCCCGCTTGTGCTGTCCTTGAGGGTATTTCTTCATGTACATGTAAGGTACTTCCCCTTTCTCAAATTTCACTATGTAATCCTGATCGCCTAATATTGATGTACTCATTATCACTTTTGCGTCATCATCATCTGAGGCTTTTATGTCAAATTGCCTTCCTGTCTTCTTTGTCTCCTCTGGTGTTCCCGCATTATATGTAAATTCCTTAGGCTGCAATGATATTCCAAGGTTTCCTTCCTCATTGTCAACTTTTATATCAGAAGAATCCTTAAGGTTGCTGTTAACGATTGAGGTGTCTGTTTTGACTTCCCCTTCCACATCTATATTCATCATCGAAGTAAAATCGTAAATAATTGCACCCTTCCCTACATCAAGATCAGCCGTGATTACATCATCGATAACACTGTTACCTGCAGCATCAGGATCACTGAATGTTGTGACTGTGAAACTTGCATCACCATCAGTCTTCCCATCAGATACAGCACTTATAAGACCATTATTATATAGGACAGAAGGCTTGTCTTGAGTATTGTATCCAATATATAGCGGCATCTCGCCACCATTCAGATCTGTAACCTCAATATTATTCTTATCATCAATGAAGCTTAAAGTGCTGTATTTACCAAAAATGCTATCATCGTCACCATCAAATCTCATGACATCATTCTCAAAATCAATATTTACAAGTCCTGCTTCAGATGAAGTGACTTTTGATACATCAAACCCACTATCGAAATCGCTCAATGGAAAGTTATCCATTTTTGCAGAACCAATAATGCCTTTATCATTCAAAACGAAAGTTGATCCGCTGTTAGCGACATCAGACTCAGCAGCAGTTATTGATCCATATGAATCATCTAATAATTTTTTACTTAATGAAGCACCATCATAGAACTTGATATTCCTTCCAGTGCCCGCTTCATTCCATATCTTGATAGTATCATCTTCAGGAAGATCAATATAGTAACCATTTTCACCAGGCATAGTAATATCTGTTCCTGTTATCGTCAATTCAGTCTCACCGCCTGCAAGTGTTCTCTTGGCAGTACTGAAGTCAATCTCTGAACCTTCTTTTGCAGTGAATGAATAGGGTTTGCCTTCAAAAGTAAAAGCGTATTCATTGACAAAATTGACATTATCATTATTATCAGGAAAAATTATCTTTCCATTGCTGTCAATCTTAGCATCTGAATGAAGCTGTGATATATCGATAGTTATCCCATCAAAGCTGAAAGAAGTCTTGTCGGGTCCTGCATCATAGTCAGTGATTATATCTGCCACTGCTGAACAGTCTGGTCTTCCTTCGCCTTTTGGAACCTCAACTCCTTTTGTTGCGGGAGGATCACAACTCACGTCTGCAGCAAGTGTCCTGACAGAATCAGGAGCACTATTAAAATCGATATTTGAAAGATATTTCTGGAATTCAGCTTCATAGTCTGAGACAGCAGAAGGATAATTCTGATCAAGCTGTTCGATGAACTCAGCGACATCACCTTGCCTTTGGGCTGAAGATGCATCATCTATCCTCTTCCTTATCTCTTCCTTGTATGTTTCGGGATCAGATTCATATAACTTCCCAAGATCACCATATTCAAAAGATTCATCTGATGCAATCCTTGTCTTGACTGTAGATTTGCACCAGTCATTGCATTCCTTTCCTCCCATAATATTCAGAACAACACCTAGCTCTGCATTCTCAAGGTTCTGCTGTTCATCATTGCTGTAGAAATCTTTTGTATTGTCAGTCTTACCACATGTAGCACATGTAGCGCTTTGCTGTGCATATGCAATTGAGATTAATAGGATAGATATTATCAATATTATTA
Organism: Candidatus Woesearchaeota archaeon; assembly: GCA_020637495.1. GTDB lineage: Archaea > Nanobdellota > Nanobdellia > Woesearchaeales > JACJVV01 > JACJVV01. The sequence goes on along the minus strand of JACJVV010000002.1, from coordinate 12,344 downwards.
ATGGAATTAGTTTTCTCATTCTTCCACCTCAATATCAAGGAACTTCACATCTGTAAGCCATTCAGCGTCTGTAACTTTAACATATCCCGTGTATTTTCCAGGAACTAAAGGAACATATTCAATTACACCTGTCTTTTCATCAATCACCATGTCGTTGTATGTCTCAAATGGAGTAAAGGAGAAAGTAAGGAGCTCTTCGTATGAATCATCGGTGGCATCATAGTCTATGTAGATATGGTCTCCTACATTGGCTGTGAAAGGACCTTCATAGAATAAAGCAGGTGCATAATTATCAGGCTCTTCAAATGATACAGCGAAGACAAATGAATATGCATCACCTTTTACTGTATGATCATAATCGACAATTTCTAGGACTATGCCGTCTTCTTTCTCGTTTATGAATACTGGAAACTTCTGCTGATTAATATAGGTTATAGGTATGCCTTGGAGATCAACTATCTCAAAGACAATGTTCTCTGCTTGTGATAGTATATCGCCTAATGGCAGGTCATTCTCTATTATGAATTTTCCAGTCTTAGTCGTCTTGTCACCTTGTGTTATCGTTGCAACTACATCCATCTCTACAACTACACTGTCATCATAGATCCTTACATCTGATAATGCACTATCAATAGATAGAGGGATTGCATATGTTCCCTTTACACATAATGGCACTACAATATCAAGATAATCCTCAATCTGGTTTGCAATGAAATCCCTTCCTGTAGCAGTATACACACCGTTATACACCCAATAAGGTACACCAGAGATTACATTCTCAACGAATTCTGGTGGAAAATCCATAACATAACCAGCTTGATATCCTGCCGTTTTCAATGCATTATCCAAGGAGATAGTCATACAAGATTTTATCGGTGCATCTAGATTTACATTTTCAAATCCATAATCGTTTGTTGATGTCTGACTAACAAAGAAAATAAGCAGAGTAAGCAGAACAAGCAATAATCCAGCACCTAATATCAAGAAGTAACCTACTTGTGCTTTCTTAGCTAACTTATCCATCATCCAATGTATATTTTACTATATTAGTATATAAAACTTTCTCTACTTCAACCCATTTTGAACTGAAAAGACATTTAAATCAACTGGCAAAACATATCAGCATGGAAAAGATATGCATCTTGACATTCGGATGTGCATTGAATAATGCAGATAGTGAGAGCATAACTGCAGTTCTGCAGGAGCGAGGATTTCAGATAATTGATGATAAGGAGAGCGCTGATCTGATCGTTATTAATTCATGCGCAGTAAAAGGACCTACTGAGACTGCTTTCTTCAAATTATTGGATGAACTTAAGCAGGAGAACAAGAAAGTTGTTGTTGCAGGATGCATAAGTCAGGCAATGCCTGAAAAGCTATCTGAATATTCAAAGATAGGACCAGACCAGATAGACATGATTGCAGACATAGTTGATGAGACACTTAGCGGAAATGTCGTCAATGCACTTGTTGAGGAAAGGAAGAACAAATTGCTAATACCTACTGCTAGGAAGAACCCTCTGCTTGAAGTAATACCCATAAGCTCTGGCTGTGATAGTGATTGCAGCTATTGTATAACAAAACTTGCAAGAGGGGAACTTTATAGCTATCCTATGGAAGACATAGTCAATAGAGTCAGGAAAGCTAAGAATGAAGGTGTAAAGGAGATATACCTAACATCACAGGATTGTGGATGCTGGGGTTTTGATATAGGAAAGAATCTTTCAGACCTACTGAATGAGATCTGCAAGATCGAAGGAGATTTCATGGTAAGGGTAGGCATGTCGAATCCAGATCATGTTCTCAAGATACTAAATCCGTTGATAGAAGCTTTCAAGAACAAGAAGATATACAGATTCTTGCATATCCCTGTGCAGGCGGGGAATAATTTCGTCCTTGAAGATATGAAAAGAGGATATACCTCAGAAGATTATTACCTGATTGTCAACAAGTTCAAGAAAGAGTTCCCTGACATCACGATAGCTACTGATATAATTGTTGGATATCCAACAGAGAAAGATGAATTCTTCCAGGATACCATCAAATTACTCAAGGAGACTAAACCTAACATTGTCAATCTTTCAAAATTCTGGCCAAGGCCAAAGACTGAGGCTGCAAAACTGAAACAATTGCCGACTGAGACCACAAAGGATAGAAGCTTGATGGTGTCGACGACATTCGCATGGATCGCTTACCAGGAGAACAAGAGATGGCAGAACTGGAAAGGCAAGGCATTGGCTACAGAGAAAGGGAAAGATGGAAGCACAGTGCTTAGGAATTATGCATACAAACCAATCATTGTGGACAAAGAAGTAGAACTAGGCGGAAGGTATGATGTCGAAGTGTTTGATGTCACAAAATATGATCTTCGTGGCAGGATAGTCTAATTGAATTTATAGGAAATAAATATAAAGCTGAACTTTCTGAATCATCATATGCTTTCAAGAAAATCTGAAGTAAACCAGATATTCATCTTCCTTATTGCAATAGTAGTCATTGGAGTAATATTGACTATAGGCATCGTATCAGTTGTAAACCTTATGAGCAACATAGAGGACGTTGAGATGGCGAAATTCGCTGAAGACCTACAGCAGGATATCAAGCAGGCATCAGTCAAGAAAGGCTCAACGATAAATGAATATAGGCTTCCAAGCAAGATAGGGAGCATGGTATTCCTGGACAAGACAAACAAGAAAGCTCTGCTGAACAATCAATTCGTGCAGGAGAGACCGATCATTTCTGACTCCATAGAGTCTGGAGAGAAGATGAATTTGTTCTTGTTCTCTAAATCTGGAAACCTATTGAAAAGCTATTATGTTGGAGAGATAGGCGTAGGACAATTTGGAGATCAGGTTTGCACAGGTGTAGGATTCCTGAACTCATCTTTCGGCAAGGTAAGCATCAGGATGACAAACAAACCAGGCATAGGTATGGTTTTAGGCGAAGAATGCACAGGATTAAATTATATAGCATTCCAAGGACCTTTCACAAATGATATGCTACCTACTTCAGAAGGTGTTCCGCATATAGCAATAACAAGCAACAAGCAAGCTCTTGTCCTAGCAGAGGATATCATAAGGACAACTCCTGAACAGCCGATCTATTTCGACAACGGAAGCATAAATTCCAGCATCATGCCGATAGATGCAGTTGATAGGATCTTCTTCAGCGCTAGTGCTGATGATGACAGCGAGATAAGATATAAAGTAGGATTCAGAGAGACATCTGGCTACTGGCATTTCTTTGGTCCTAATGTGACTGATGCAGAAAGCTATTATTCATATTCAGGACAGAAAGTTACAGAACCGAGCTGGGCTTATGATGCAGCAATGATAGAGATAAGCATGCATTCTAATTACCAGCATACTGTCTCACCACAAGTCAATTGGGTCAAACTGAGTTATTTTGAGTAAAATTTTAGGTTTAAAAAATAAAATAATAGTCTTTAATAAAAAAGAATAATTAACGCGCGATGCAGGTGTACATCGTGATCGCGTCTTGGAAAATGTTTTTTTCCTATATGTTATTTCTTATGGTAAATTATCTTTTAACTTTTCATTTTTCAGAAGTTTTATTAACCGATAGATGACTTTCATGGCATGGATAACAAGAAGCTTGGAATAATCATAGTTGTAATTGGTATAATCTTGATCTCAATTGTTACAGGCATGAAAATAAAAGAAGACATCATGATCAACAAGATCATAGAGCAGCAAGGGTCATGCTACCTTGAAGATGGGACCTGTCTGCATGATGATAGGGATTTTACGTTATACATAGCTGGTTGGATTTTTTCTGCAATAGTCATTGCATTAGGTATTTTCCTGATATTCTTTGAGAGATCACAGAAAGAGATCGTATCTGCACTAAGCAAGCAGAAAGAGATGAAGATCGAAGAAGAGAAATTTGAGATACTGCTAAAAGGCTTGAATGAGGATGAGAAGAAAATCCTGAAAGCAGTGAAAGAGCAGGATGGGATAACCCAACAGACTTTAAGGTTGAGAACAGATCTTCACAAGTCAAAATTGAGCATATTGCTAGACAATCTTGAGAAGAAAGGTCTCATTGCAAGAGAGACAAAGGGCAAGACAAAGGAAGTCCACCTAAAAATGCACTTTTAAACGTTTATTCTTAGATATTATTGATTTTCAGGCACCTAAGAACATGTCAGTTTAGGCACTAAAGTATATCATCTACCCATCATTTCTGTATTCAAGAGGTAATATCATGAATACAACAATAAAGACCAAAGGAATGCATTGCACAAGCTGTGAAATGCTGGTACAAGATGCACTTGAGGATGAGAATGGCATAATCGATGTCAAGGCATCATTCAAGGACAATGAAGTTGAAGTCAAATTTGATGAAAGCAAGATAAGCTTGGACAAGATAAAAGAAGTGATCAAAGGGGAAGGATTCTTATGAAGACTACAATATATGTCCCGGATATAGAATGCGACAGTTGTGTGCGCATAATAAAGAAAGCATTGGATAAGACAGAAGGGATTGACTCTTTTGCTATCAAGCAGGACCATATTGAGATAATGCATGGTGAAAATATAAAGCAGGATGATCTTGTTGACGTAATAAAGAGCAAGAGATTCAGGGCAAGCCTTGAACCTTTTGACAGGAAGACTGTATCAGAAAGGATAAGGGACATGAGGGAGAATAAACACAAATATGGCATTGAACTCAAAGTTTTCTCTTATGCAATCTCAATTTTCCTCATGCTATGTGCACTTGATGCAATAGCTTATTTCCTATTCTTAAAGAACATACCAGATTTCATACCAAGATACGGTTGGTGGATATTCTATCTCAACATAAGTGTCTCTACTACTGCAATGGGGATATGGCATACATTAGCATATAGAGCAAAAGTCACCTGCATGGTAGGGATGATGATAGGTATGACCATAGGCATGCAGTCAGGCATGATGATAGGAGCAGTCATAGGAGCGACAAACGGATTCTTCATAGGATCAATGACAGGGATGCTGATTGGAACAATAGTTGGAGCGATAACAGGAAGATGCTGCGGAGTCATGGGTATCATGGAAGGAATGATGGCAGGAGTCATGGGAGGTACAATGGGACCTATGATAACAGTGATGATGTTCTCTGACCATGTGTTGATATTCATGCCATTCTACATAGCAATAAATGTTGCAATACTTTGGGGGCTTTCATTCATGCTCTATGAAGAGGTCGTAGAATATGGGGAAAGCGTCGAGAAGAAACCAACAGATTTTGCAACGCTTGCATCAATAACAATAATTGCTACAGTATTACTCATGATGATAATACTATATGCACCAAAATCAATTTTCATAGGAGGATAACAAGATGAGCGAAAACATTCAGATCAACAAGAAGACATTGATGATTGGACTAACAGTATTAATACTGTTGATATTCGGAGCAGTAGGCATGCTGAACATCAAAGATGTTACAGCTACAGGGAATGCTGTCAAGAAAGCAAACGGCGATTATCAGGAAGTCACATTGAAATTTGAGAATTATGAATACCAGCTGTACCCTTCACAGCTTGTGAAGGATGTTCCTGTAAGGATGACAGTAGACCTTGACAGCGTATATGGATGCATGAGAGACATAAGGATACCGGCATTCGGTGTTGCCAAGTATGTCAAAGAAGGAGATAACATAATTGAATTCACACCTACTCAAGCAGGAACATTGAACATTGCATGCAGCATGAACATGGGACGTGGAACATTTGAGGTTGTTGATTCTTCAGGTGAGAAGGCAGATTATGTAGAAGCTGCTCCTGTTGCTGCTGCAGGCACATGTGGTGCTGATGCTAATGGTGGATGCGGTTGTGGAGGTGCATGAGAATGGCATATGAAGGATGTGTCGGATACGGAATCATGGGTGGAAATTTTGGATGGCTCAATAGCATAAACAGCATATTGTTCACAGTTGTGCTGATTCTTGCAATCTTATGGTTCGTAAGGCAGATGGATACAAAGAAAAAAGGGAAATAGTTTCATAAACATTAAAAGCAATCAGGTATTAGTAGAAAGATAGTAAAGTGGCAAACATTGAAAATAATTATTTTCAAGCTTGCCGTTTTAAAATCTACAAAAAAGCTACGAAAAAATGGCAAATATAAATCTAGACGTAAAAGGGATGCATTGTGCAAGCTGTGCAGCTGTGATCAACAAAGCATTGAACAAGCTTGAAGGGGTCCAGAAAGCGAATGTCAACATAGCAACAAACAAGGCGACAGTAGCCTTCGATGAGAATTCATTAGGAGTTGACGTTATAATAGAGACAATCAGGAAGAAAGGTTTTGATGCCGCCATCGCAAAAGAGGGATATGATTTCAATAAGGAATCAAGAAAGCAGATGGTTGAATACAAGAATCTGAAATATGACCTGTTCTTGAGCATGATCTTTGCAATCCCTGTCTTCATCCTTGGAATGTTCTTCATGGGGATGCCTATGCTTCCAGGCATGATAGCATTCCCCTCTTTACCTTATCAAGAAATAATAATGTGGCTGCTTGCCACACCTGTCCAGTTCTATGTTGCATTGCCTATGTACAGAAGCGCTTTGGCATCATTGAAAGGATGGAGCGCTAATATGGATACATTGATAGTGCTAGGAACAAGCGCTGCATACTTCTATAGTGTCTATGCGATATTCTCAGGAGAAGGGCATGTCTACTTTGAAGCAAGTGCAGTCCTAATAACAATCGTGATGCTTGGAAGAGTCCTCGAAGCGAAAGCAAAAGGCAAGACAAGCGATGCTATAAAGAAATTGATAGGGCTAAAACCAAAGAAAGCAACGGTTATCAGAGATGGAAAGGAGCTTATGATAAATGTCGATGAAGTACTGGAAGGTGACCAAGTCATGGTCAGACCGGGCGAGAAAGTCCCTGTCGATGGCATAATAATTGAAGGTTATAGCGCTATAGATGAGAGCATGGTGACTGGTGAAAGCATACCTGTTGAGAAGAAGAAAGGTGATTCTGTGATTGGAGCTACCATGAACAAGAATGGAAGCTTCATCTTCAAAGCAACTAAAGTAGGTGCAAATACAACACTCGCTCAGATAATAAGATTAATCCAGGATGCACAGGGTAGCAAGGCGCCAATACAAAGGTTTGCTGATGCAGTGGCTGCATATTTTGTTCCAGGAGTCCTTGTAATCGCATCGGCTACGTTCTTGATTTGGCTATTCGGTGTAGGTGCTGAATTCAGGTTTGCATTGATCGCTGCAGTATCTGTGCTTGTGATAGCATGTCCTTGCGCATTAGGTCTTGCAACGCCAACAGCAATCATGGTCGGTACTGGAAAAGGAGCGAAGAATGGCATCCTGATAAAAGGTGGTGAGGCACTAGAGAGTGCACATAAGATAAAGAGCATAATACTTGACAAGACTGGGACAATCACCAAAGGAAAACCGGAAGTCACTGATGTGATTGAACTGAAAAAAGGCGCACTTGATGCTATGATAAGCCTTGAGAAAGGCAGCGAACATCCATTGGCTGAAGCTATAGTCAAATGTGGAAAAGACAAGAAAATAAGCTTGCAGAAAGTCTCTGACTTCAAAGCCATAACAGGGCATGGAGTCAGCGGAAAGATCGGCAAGAGAATATACCATCTTGGAAACATGAAACTAATGAAAGAGAAGAAAGTTGACATGAGTGGATATACAGAGAAAATCCAGATGCTAGAGAGTGAAGGAAAGACAACCATGATGCTCAGTGAAGGAAGCAAGCTCATAGGCATAATTGCAGTCGCTGATACAGTCAAGGAAAGCTCAAAGAAAGCAATACATATACTGCAGAAGATGGGCATAAAGGTATACATGATAACAGGAGACAATGAGAGGACTGCAAAGGCAATCGCTCATAAAGTTGGGATATACAGCTATTTTGCAGAGGTGCTCCCTGAAGATAAGGCCATGTATGTGAAGAAGTTACAGAAACGGGGAGTTGTAGCTATGGTAGGCGATGGAATAAATGATGCTCCTGCACTTGCACAGGCAGAGATTGGGATAGCCATGGGCTCAGGTACAGATGTAGCAATGGAGACAGGAGAGATAGTGCTCATGAAGGATGATCTCCTTGATGTTGCAAAAGCTGTAAAGCTCAGCAGGATTACAATGGCAAAGATAAGACAGAACATGTTCTGGGCTTTGTTCTACAATTCACTAGGAATCCCTATCGCTGCTGGACTATTATATCCTTGGACAGGTTGGCTTCTAAATCCTATGATTGCAGGCGGAGCGATGGCGCTTAGCAGCGTTAGCGTTGTCAGTAATTCCTTGCTTCTTCAGCTGAAAAAGCTTTAAAAAAAGTCTTTTCCATGACTTTATTTGATATTAAACGTGAATAACATTTATAAATAGATATGGACTTCTTGGAGATATGGGTAATAAGAAAAAAGCCAAAAAAACAAAGGTAAAGAAGCAGTATCCAACCAATGTAGATGGCAGGGCTAAGGAAGCTATGGCTATCCAACCGCCAGATGTCAACGAGCATAAGATGGACAACGAGAACTTCATAGACAAGTTTCTAAGATTCAGGCCAAGATATGAACCTAATGAAAGCATCAAGGTTCAATCAAGGAAGAAAAAATAGTAACATCTGAATTGTTGAGCCTGTGTGTTAAAGAGGTTTTTCAGCATAGGCTCATTACACGAGCCTGTAGTCTAACGGTAGAACACAGCCTTTGCCAAACCCTGGGGAAATGCATGCAAGCTGGACATAATAAATTAGTCCAGCGAGATAATATATGAAAATTATAAATGAGCCTGTAGTCTAACGGTAGAACACCTCGTTGACGTCAGCTTCTTGCTTTCAAAATCGAGGAGGCCGCAGTTCAATTCTGCGCAGGCTCAGTTTTTAATTCTAAAAAAGCCAATTGTAAAACTCATATATTGTATCGAACTGAGACGCGCTGAATGAACGCATGTAATAAGTTCATATTCTGCGCAGGCTCAGTTTTTATTCTATAAAAATAAATTGTAAAACTCAGATCATATATCGAACTGAGGCTCGCAGTAAGAACTATGTTCTGTGCTGCACAGGCTCATCATATAATCTACCTATTTCTCACGTAAAGTTTATATACTTGCATATTTGCACAAATATACAAATGAATAATCTAGAGAAAAAATCAAGATTCTACAAGGCGTTGTCAGAAACTATCAGATTAAGCATCATAAAGCACTTAATAGATAAAGAGGAATGTCTTTGCATCTGCGAACTGAGCAAGCTATTGAAAAAAGACCAGTCTGTAATATTCAGACATATCCAAATCTTAAAAGATGTAGGAATAATAGATACCTGCAAGGAGAATAAATTCTTGATGTGCTGTATCAAAAATAAAGGAAGAATCAGAGAATTCTTGGAGGATTAATATGGCAGAGAAGAAAAAAGGCTTTTTTAGCAAACTTATGGATGATCTAGATAAGAAACTCGAAAAGAAATCCAAAGAGAAAAAATGTTGTTGTGGAGATGACGGATGCTGCAAGTGATTGTTGATTGGATTGTGTATACCTTTCTTGGGATGGATCAAGGATCAAGGCTTGCACAATCATTTAATTTCTTCATTTATGATTCTGTAAAGATAATCCTACTATTATTTGTGATGATAGCTATCATCGGATTCTTCAGGACATATTTTTCACAGGAAAGGATTAAAAGATTGCTTGCACACAAAGGCAAAGGTGTAAGCAATCTCATTGCATCTTCAATAGGAGCATTGACTCCATTCTGTTCATGCTCATCAATACCCCTGTTCTTGAGCTTCCTTGAGGCTGGCGTGCCATTAGGTGTGACATTCTCATTTCTAATAACCTCTCCATTGGTAAATGAATACCTGGTCATACTGATGCTAGGCTTCTTCGGATGGAAGATAACGCTTGCCTATGTGATAAGCGGAATATTGGTAGGAACAATTGCAGGCATCATTCTCGGGAATATGAAACTTGAAAAACATCTCACTAAAGACATGATATCACCAGATAAGAAAAAAGAGAAAGCATACAAGTTTTTCAAGGAAAGATTAAGCTTTGGTCTTGAGGAAGCAATATTAATAGTGAAGAAGATATGGATGTGGGTAATCATCGGTGTAGGGATAGGTGCAATAATACATAATTATGTCCCGGAGGAATTAGTCCATTCTATAATTGACACAGGGGGAGCATTTGCTGTACCTATTGCTGTGATCTTAGGAGTTCCTATGTACGGAAGCTGTGCTGCAATAGTGCCGATAGCGTTGGTCCTATTCCAAAAAGGTGTTCCAATAGGGACTGCATTATCTTTCATGATGGCGACTGCAGCATTGAGCTTGCCAGAGGCGATAATTCTTAGAAGGGCTATGAAACTTAAGCTTATAATGATATTCTTCGGTATTACAACAATTGCAATCATACTTACAGGATACCTATTCAATATTTTGCAGAATTTCCTGGTTTGATTCTATTATCAATTCCAAAATCTTTATAACATATAATAAATAATTATAAATCATGTCAAAAGTAATACTCGCAATGTCAGGTGGCGTAGACAGCACAGTAGCTGCAAAATTGCTTCTTGATCAAGGTCATGAAGTAGTTGGAATGTACATGAACTGTTCTAAAGGAAATTGGCCTTCAACAATTGACTGGGATAATGATGAGAAAATATTGAGAGGGTTATGCAAGAAGCTTGGCATTAGGCTTATAGTCAAGGATACTGCAGAAGGTTATGAAAAAAAAGTGATCTCAAAGATGTTCAAGGATTATGCCCAGAACTTGACACCAAATCCTGATACATTATGCAATAACGTTGGTAAATTCCCTCTATTACAGAAATTGAAAAAAGAATTAGGTGCAGATTATATTGCAACTGGACATTATGCAAGACTTGAGAAGAAAGGCAAGAACTTCGTGATGAAAAGGGGGAAGGATGAGAGTAAGGATCAAAGCTATTTCTTAGTTGGATTAAAGAATAGTTTATTGAAAGATTGTCTTTTCCCACTAGGTGAATTGACTAAGGATGAGATAAGGAAGAAAGCAAAAGAGCTCGGATTTGAGAACTGGGACAAGAGAAGCTCAAGAGGTATCTGTTATCTTGGAAAGATTGACATGAAAGATTTCTTGCATAGCAGGATCGATGATAAAGAAGGGGATATAATAGATAATGAAAGAGACATAGTCGGAAAACATAATGGCTCTTGCTTCTTTACGATAGGACAGCGTCTAGGGAATGATGTAGAACTCAATAAACTTGGAAGGAAAAGATACAGTGGAACAAAGCTGATGGTCGCTGATAAAGTCAAGAACAATCTTATAGTAGCGCCAAAAGGAGATGGGTCCCTTTTGGTGAAAAAGATCAAGATAATCAAATTATGTGAATATGATAAGGTCCCTAAGAAAACCACTGCAAGGATAAGGCATCTTGGAGAGTTACATGATGGTAGACTAATGAAAGAAGGGAATTCTTGGTTCTATTATTTTGATAAGGGTGTTGAAGGGATTGCCAGCGGTCAGATAATTGCTATCTATGATAAGGATAGGATTGTTGCTGGCGGTGAAATGAGAAGAATATAAGATATTTATACCAACTTTTCTCCGCAGTATTTGCAGAACTTAGCATCAGAGTCGTGGCCTTCCTTTCCGCAATTCTCACATGAGTTCCTTGTTGATATACCTGAGACTTTTGCAAGCTCTACAGAGACAATTCCTGTAGGGACTGCAATTATACCATAACCAAGGATCATCAGAAACCCTGCTATAAACTGGCCAAGTATTGTATGAGGCACGATATCCCCAAAGCCAACTGTTGTCAAGGTGACGATTGCCCAATACATTCCATGTGGTATGCTCTCAAAACCATTCTGAGGCCCTTCAACAATATACATTATTGCACCCATAACTAAAGCAATCGATACTACAGTGAAGAGGAATACTATTATCTTATACCTGCTCTCCTTGAGAGCTTTCCATAATATATCTGCTTGCACGACATACCTTGATAATTTCAGGATCCTAAATACCCTGAGCAATCTTAATATCCTCAATACAAGGAACATCTGGGCCCCTACGAACATCAAGCTTAAGTAAGTAGGTATTATTGATAGGAAGTCTATTATCCCAAAAAAACTGAAGATGTAACTCTTAGGCTTCTTTATGCAATATATCCTAAGAGCATATTCTATTGTGAATAATATAGTGAATGTCCATTCTATTACTCTGAATAAAGAGCCGTGAGCTGCTTGAAAGGATGGTACACTCTCAAGCACTACAGCTATGACACTTGCTATTATGGCAAAAAGAAGCACTATATCAAAAGCAAGACCTGAAGGAGTATCTGCTTCATATATTAT
>JACJVV010000001.1 GCA_020637495.1 Candidatus Woesearchaeota archaeon | reverse complement strand
GCTGTTATTGCATCCATAGGATTAGCGACATTTATGACTATAGAATCAGGTGCATTCTCCTTTATGCCTTTGCAGATATCTGCAGATATCTTCTTGTTTATATCAAGCAGATCTTCCCGTGTCATGCCTGGCTTTCTTGGGACCCCTGCTGTTATGACAACAACTTTACTGCCAGCAATATCTTTGTAATCGTCTGTCCCGATTATTTTTACATCACTGCCATAAGCTGCCATGGCCTGTGCCATATCCAAAGCTTTTCCTCTAGCAAGATCTCCTGCTACATCCAGCATCACGACATCGCATATTTGATCTTTAGCGAGCGCCATTGCAGCGCTAGCACCAACATTTCCTGCTCCGATGATAGTTACTTTTTCCATGTTCATGACCTCTTTATCCATTGAATATCTAGAATATAAACAGATTTTTGAAAAGAAAATAAAAAAATAGATGGAATCCTTAGATTCCGACCTGAGTCTCTGCAAGACCTTTTCTCTGTATGATCTGCTGGACTACTTTGCCCTGCAGCTCTCCTGGAAGCCTCTCAAACATCTGGTCTACCAATGATGATACACCTCGTCCTGATGTTGATGATCTGAGGTCATTGCTCCATCCGATGAGTTCCATAACAGGCATCTTCACCTTCATGTGTGTAGTAGCATCATCCTGCTCAACATCAAGCAACTGTCCACGCTTTGATGTTACAAGCTTTGATATCTCACCCATGAAATCGCTAGGTGCTTCTATCTGCAGTATCTGGACCGGTTCAAACATTACTGGAACAGCTCCTGACATCATCGCTCCACGTACACCTTCCCTTATCGCAGGATATACCTGAGCAGGTCCTCTGTGAATAGCGTCTTCGTGCAGTTTCATATCATGAAGCATTACTTTGCATCCGAAGCATGGCTCTCTTGCTAAAGGACCATTGTTCATTACGTCCTCAAAAGTATCCATGATCATCTCGATTACTTCTCCCATGTGTACCTGTCCACGTGTCATGTCCATGAGTATGTTGCCGTTATAGATCTGCTTGATCCTATCAGCATCCTTGTTGTCATATCCGCATTCATCGACAAGAACTTTTCTCAATTCCAGGTCTTTTCCCTTGACCCTCATGTCATGGATCTTGCCATCCTTGATTGCCTTAACAACAGCTTCCTCTACAGGCTCCACTGTGAAATAGAACTTGTTGTGCTTGTTAGGTGATTTCCCTTCAAACTCTTCTGATTTCTTCGTAATGCTCTCTCTATAGATAACTATAGGTGGGCTTGTCTCTACTTCAAGTCCTTTCTCTGTCTTGATCCTGTTCTCTATGATCTCCAGATGCAATTCTCCCATGCCATGCATGAGGTTCTGCCCCGTCTCCTCATCGATCTGTATCTTGATAGATGGGTCTTCTTTCTGGATTATACGCAATATCTCTACAAGCCTTGATAGGTCAGCTGGGCTCTTGGCCTTGATTGCCTTTGAGATTACTGGCTCAAAAAGATGTGATATCTCGTCGAAGACATCTGACTCTTTGGTTGTTACAGTCTCTCCTACAAGTGTCTTGAGTCCTCCAACTAATACGATATTTCCGCAAGGTACTTCATCAATGATTTCTCTCTTCGCACCATTAGCGATGAATATCTGCTGCATCCTTCCTCTCTGCTTTGCCCTGTTCATGACAACTTCTGTCCCTTTCTTAACTGTTCCAGAGAAGCATCTACCGTATACTATCTCTCCTGCTTGAGGATCTACTACGATCTTTATCGGTACATAGAACAATGGGCCTTTAGAGTCGCAATTCACCAATGATTTCCCATCAACACTCTCAGGGTCACCATGCCATAGTTTAGGGATCCTGTAAGGCTGTGCCTGTTTAGGATTAGGCAGATGCCTGATTACCATGTTCAATACAACTTCGTGGATAGGAGCTTTCTTTGCTAATGCATCTATCTCATCCTGATTATCATTCTGGTATGCTGTTATTATATCCTTGAATGTTATTCCTTTCCTCTGCATGTAAGGTATGCTTAGTCCCCAATTGTGATAAGCTGAACCGAAAGCTACCTGTCCTTCCTGGACATTACATTGCCATCTATCACCGAAATCTGTCTCAGCGATCTGCTTGATCAGCTTGTTGACGTTTGTGATGATCTTGATAAACCTTTCCTGCATCTGTTCCGGAGTAAGCTTAAGTTCCTTGATAAGCCTGTCAACCTTGTTGATGAACAACACTGGCTGTACTCTTTCCTTCAATGCCTGCCTTAGAACTGTCTCTGTCTGCGGCATTATTCCTTCTGATGCACAGCATAATACTATTGCACCATCTACTGCTCTCATAGCCCTTGTTACGTCACCACCGAAGTCAACGTGACCAGGTGTATCGATGAGATTTATCAGGTATTCATCGTTGTCAAACTTGTGAACCATGCTTACTGATGCACTATCGATTGTGATTCCTCTCTCAGCTTCATCAGCGTGGAAATCAAGAGCCCTTGCGTCTCCTGCAAGGTTTTCGGACATCATGCCTGCTCCTGCAAGTAGATTGTCTGAGAATGTTGTCTTACCGTGATCGATATGAGCACATATCGCGATATTTCTGATTTTTTCAGGTTGTGAAGAAAGCTTCTTCACTCGATCGACCATTTTTTCCGCCATTTTTCCTTTAACCTCGTGTAGTTGCAGTGATTGAAGCCTAGAATACATGCTTCTCATGCACTGTCTCATAATCATGTAACTCTTCGTCCTTAAACCAGAGCGCCACTTCAGCGTCTGCTTCTTCCTTTGTCCCAGATGCATGGATAAGGTTCTTTATTGCTTTTCCTTTTGCATCAGTGTACTCGTATGAATGATGTGCGAAATCCCCTCTTATTGTTCCAGGCTCAGCTGACTTAGGCTCAGTCTTGCCTACCATCTTCCTGACTAGAGAGACAGCATGCAATCCTGATAGTGCCATTGCGATCACCGGTCCTTCAGTGATCATAGCCTCAAGACCTTTGTAGAAAGATTTGTCTACGTGAGCAGCATAATGCTTCTTCGCAAATTCGGAATTTATCCACACCATCTTCATACCGACGATCTTTAGTCCTACATCCTCAAATCTCTGTAGGATCTTCCCTACGATCTGTCTCTGTACGCCATCTGGCTTGATAAGTACTAATGTTTTCTCGAATGACATTTGTTTTTACCCCTTATTGTTCTCCTTTGACAAAATCTTTTGTCCATTTGGTTGTTCTTGCTTTCCTGTTTAGCTTAAGCAGGTTTTTCTCGCATTTCTTCTTGTCGAAATAAAGGACCCTTCCGTCTTTCTTGACATACATCAGGCCTGTGCCTGCTGGAAGTTCCTCACCGCAAAATGAGCATTTGACCATTTTTGTTCACCTATATGTTTACGCGTTTCCTCTTCCTTTTCTGTTAAGAGGTCTTGCTTCGATTTCTGTTTCTCTTAGCATCAGTATGTCTCCTACCTGTACAGGTCCTTTGACATTTCTCCTGATTACTTTGTTCTCGTCTCTTCCTTCAAGGATTGTTACTCTCACCTGGGAAGCTTCTCCCCTTGATCCTGTCCTTCCGACTATCTCCTCTACACGAGCAGAGAAAGCCTTTGTGAACTGGATGCCTTGTGACTTATCCTGTCTCTGATCACTCTGGTCTCGTTTATTATTTGGTTCTGCCATTGTGATGCACCTTACTCTGTCTTTTCTTCAGGTTTCTCATCAGCTTCAGCTGGTGCTTCTTCCTTCTTCTCTTCAGCAGGCTTTTCAGCTTTTTCTTCTGCCTTTGGAGCTGATCTTCCTTTGTTCAATTCAGCCAATAGCTTCTTTGCATTTCCTTCGTCCGTTACTGCAACAGCAGATGTTGGCACTGTCAGTCCTGCAGCTGTTCCAAGCTCTTCCCTACTTGGAACTCCGAAGCATGGTACTCCCTTGTCCTTACAGATTAGTGGGATGTGCATGACTACTTCAGCTGGAGTTACATCCTTAGCATAAGCGACTAGCTTAGCAGTTCCTTTTTCAGCTGCTTTTGTAGCTTCATTTGTACCTTTCTTTATCTTTCCAGTAGCTTTTGCTACCTCGATTATTTCATAGACTTGGTCTAACTTTTCTTTTGTTAGTTCTTCTGACATGTTTTTTACCTTCCTCCAGGCAAATCTTTGCTTGCCCTTCATATGGAAATGAGAAATATTTTGTATTCGCATTTCCCTCATTCAGGCCATATTTTCAATATAGCCATCATAAATCATCGGTATCATTAGCAATCCCTAGTTTATTTATAAATATAATGGTCAGAAATGCCGGATTTAAACTTAATCTAAGTAAATTATATATAAATAGGATACATAGGTAGTAATATGGCACTGATTAACCCATTCATTCCAAACAGGTTCACTAGAAAAGATACACTTCTACAGGCAATAGATGAACTTAAAAAAGGCCATTATCTAAGGAAGTATCAGCATGATATTGACAGGATATTTCATAAGGTCGGGATAACTAAAGATCACAATTGTGTCAAAGGTCAGGAGATAGGGCATGGACTGATGTATTTCATCGCTTACTATGCTGAACCTAAAGACACTACAATAAATGAGAAAGTTTCGATCATGATCATACCTGACAGGAATTTTCCTCACTGCAGATTAAGATTGATGGCAGAAGCAGATCATTTCCATGAAGACATCACATCTGATAAGGACCAGAGCGGTAAAAGCATAAGATCTGTGTTAAGGAGGGAGATAAAAGATCTAGAACATGGATTGAGGAGGCTTCTGAAGAAGCTCATGAAACATGAGCTGCAGCTCGTCGCATAATCTCAAGCGAAAGATTAAACCCTAAAAATTTATAAAACCCATAGCGTAAAAACATAAGATGATAATTGATTTCAGTTCAAGTTCATACAACATCATTGCAACAATCGTTGCATTGGCAGTCTTAACAATAGGTTCTATCAGTGATTTCAAGAAAAGGGAAGTTGCAGATATGGTGAATTATGGGCTTTTTTGCTCAGCAATAGCACTAAGGCTTATCTACGCAACAATTACCCTTGATCCAATGGTCATAGTATCTGCTGCTGCTGGGTTCATTGTCACAATGATTATCGCCCTAACCATGTTCTATGCAGGACAATGGGGTGGAGGAGATGCAAAGATGATAATGGGCCTAGGAATTCTTTTTGGACTTCCAATAATGCCACTTGATGGCCTATTGATATGGAATAGCTTGCTGATATCATTCATAATAAACATGTTCATTGCAGGATCTGTGTTCGGCCTAATATGGAGCATAGTTGTAGCATTCAAGAATAAGGATAAATTCATCACTACATGGAAGATTGAGAGCAAGAAAGCTAAAACAATTAAGCTTACATCATTAATAATTGGTGCTGTGCTTTTAGCTATCGCAATATTCATGCCTGAGATCAGGATGCTCATGTTTCCATTGATAATATTGGTAGTGCTTATAGGTTATATCTACATATTCGCAAAAAGTGTCGAGAAAGGAACAATGGTCCTGATGCTTTCCCCAAAAGATATCACTGAAGGCGACTGGATAGAGAAAGAAGTGAAGCATAAGGGAAGATACATCTGCGGACCTAAAGATTTAGGAATAACAAAAAAGCAGATAGCATTATTAAAAAAGCTAAAGATCAAAAAGATCCCAGTTAAGATCGGTATTCCATTCATTCCAGCATTCTTTCTAGGTTACATCATGGCATTAATATTCGGGAACTTCTTCACATTCTTCATAACTATGATAATTTAGAGTTGTTTTATTTCCTAGTAAAAATTCCATTTAATAAGAAATATCATATATAAAAAAAAACATTCTCCAGGACGCGATTACGGTGTACATCAATATCGCGCGTTAACTATCCTTTTTCCTGAATGCTAATAACAATAGAACTTTCCCTATATTAATCTAGACTTCAACTCAATTTGAAGTGAAAAAAGCATATAAATACACGATATCAATATCATCCATTATGGCAAGCAAAAAAAAGCTACTGATGGTAAGCCTTGATGACGAAGAGACCAAGAAAGTCGCCCAAGTCATGACCAATGATACATGCAGGAAGATACTTGATGCATTGGCTGACAAGGAATACACTGAGACAGAGCTATCAATGGCATTGAAACAGCCTATCTCAACTGTGCATTACAACCTTCAGCAATTGATAAGAAGCGGTCTTGTTGTTGCAGAAGAATACCATTACAGCAAACGGATGAAGGAAGTCATGCATTACAAGCTTGCAAATCAGTACATCATCATTGCGCCTAAATCAGCAAAGACATATGGTATAAAGGAGAAACTAAGGTCAATACTTCCTGTTGCTCTGGTCGGCATAGTAGGAAGTGCATTGATACATTTCTACAATGCATTCATGGCAAAAGCACCTGTTGCTTCGGCAAGCATGCTAGCAAAAGCAGCCCCTATGCCTGAAGCTATACAAGCAGTTGCAGACGAAGCTGGAAGAGCTGCAACTGACTCGGTCGCTGCAGCACCTATAGCTGAGATGTATAATGCTACAGCGCAATCTGGGCCCAATGTTGCTCTTTGGTTCCTTGCTGGATGCTTTTTCATAATTTTAGCATGGCTTATTATTGATTATATAATCTACCTATGGAGGAGAAGAAAATGAAGAAGGTATTTGCAACAGTATTAATGATTATTTTTGCATTCAGCATGCTTACAGCATGCCAACAAGAAGAGATCCCTAAGACAGATACAGGTCAAGGGACATATAATGAGATTGACTTAAGCATCGGAGAGGTCAATACTATCCAAGCTAAGAACGTTGAAGAGCTTAAATCCATAATCCAATCATCAGGATATGATGGTTATATGTATGATAATTTCTATCTACCAAGAGGCGCAATTTCTTCACCAATGGCAGTTGATGGTATGGAAGAGGCTGACATTGCTACAGCTGCGAATACAAAAGCATCTGGAGCAGATTATTCAGAGACAAACATCCAAGTGGAAGGAGTTGACGAAGCAGACATAATAAAGACAGACGGAGATTATATCTATACTGTATCTAACAATATCTTATATATAATAAAGGCATACCCTGGAGAAGATGCGGAGATTATCTCAACTATAAAGCTGGACTATACTCCTGAAGGGCTTTTCATAGATGGTGACAAGTTGGCTGTCTTCGGGTATTTTTATGACCAGGATTTCTTCGCAAAACTAAGCTATATGCCTAGATCAGGTGTATCTTATTTTGATGTTTATGACATCAGTGACAGGAAATCACCTGACAAAGCAAAAGAATTCAAGTTCGAAGGATATTACTTCAGATCAAGGATGATTGGCGACAGCATCTACTTCCTTACACAGATGACACCTGATTATGATCATCCGATGCCAATGATACTAGAAGATAATGTTGAGAGGACTATAGCATTGGAGGATATCTATTATTATGATTTCAGCTACAGGTATCCAAACTACATAAACACCTTCGTAATTAATATGAAAAATTATGATACAGAGACTACGACAGTAGTGGTTGAGAATGGCCAGGATCTGTACATGTCATCTGACAACATATTCATAACATACACAGAATACATCAACGAGTATGATATCCAGAAGCAGGTCGTAAAAGAGATGATTGAGGATGACCTTACTGATGAAGAGATATCATTGATCAATAAGTTAAAGAAGACAGACAATGACATACTCTCACAATATGAGAAAGAATCAAAGATCTGGCAAGTCTATCAGAGACATATGGCTTCACTTCCTCCAGCAGAGCAGGATTCTATGAATGACGCTGTAGAAAAGGAGCTTGAGAAGAGGCTTGAAGAGATAAAATACTATGAATACACTATAATCAACAAGCTTTCCGTTGATGGCATGGAAGTTAAACCTGAAGCAAATGGAAGAGTTCCAGGACATATCCTGAACCAATTCTCAATGGATGAGGACACGCAAGATGGTACATTCAGGATTGCCACGACTGTGAATGCAAGATGGTCAAGATATGGAAAAGAGATGAGTGAATCAACAAACAACATCTACACATTGAGCAAGGATCTTGAGATGCTCGATGAGCTTGATGGACTAGCAGAAGGAGAAAGGATATACTCTACAAGATTCATGGGAGATAGGCTCTACCTTGTGACATTCAGGCAAGTGGATCCATTCTTCGTCATAGACCTAAGCAACCCTAAGGATATCAAAGCATTAGGAGAATTGAAAATACCAGGATTCTCAAGATATCTGCACCCATACGATGAGAACACAATAATAGGAATAGGTCAGGATGCGACTGATGAAGGCAGGACTACTGGATTGAAGATATCATTGTTTGATGTTAGCGATGTCAGTGATCCAAAAGAGGTTGCAAAGTATGTAGGGAACGATAGATATGCACAGTCAAGTGCATTCTATGAACACAAAGCTTTCCTTTTCAGCAAAGAGAAAAACTTAATGGTAATTCCAGTTTACAACTATGATTACAGAGAACCAGGGAATAACTACAACGGAGCATTGGTCTTCAACGTCTCAAAAGATGACATTGAGATGAGAGGCTTGATCGATCACAGCATGGCATCTGACAGCTGGTATTCATTAAGTGTAGAAAGAAGCTTATACATTGAAGAACTGCTCTACACCAAATCCAACAACTTGTTGAGGATCAACAAGATTTCAGATCTGAGCAAAGTCAAGAACATAGCCCTTGATGCAACAACCACAAAGATCCCTGTCTATTAGACAGGATTTTTCTTTTTTAATTTATCTTATAGGATAAAATGAAAAAACTAATAGAAGACAAAGATGCATGGAAGATGGGATTCATTGGATTCTTAGGTTTACTAGGGATCATTGGTATAGTGACAGAAAACAAAGGGATGATGGGTTTCTTCGGATTCTTCGCCTTTTTTTCATTCTTTGGATTAAGGAAGAAATGATCATTTCTTCACAAAATTAGGCAGCAAGAAACTTAGAACGATACCGAGCAGTGAGGCTGCTACAATGAATACTACCATGAACCATAACAAACTCATATCACTTTTAGGCATAGAAGCGATCTGCAATGATTGGTTGAAATCATCAAATATGCCAGTCTCCTGGAGTTTAGGAGATTCTGTCTTGACTTCCTTCTTCACAATTGGTTGTCTCTCACAACGAAGCATTGTCTCAGGTATCAATTCAGCATCTGTACTATTGCATTGATTGAGGTCATTGCATTCACGACGATAATATCCATTGATGCAATCGCTCCATTCATCGCATTTGTAGTATGGAACACATTCAGCAGTTCTAGAACTTCCTCCACCGCCTCCTCCTCCACCACCGCCAGGACTTCCTGATTGTGGTGCAGTATAAGTATATTCCTTTATACCAGAATAATTCAGTCCAGTTATCTTATAGGTTGTTGAATTTATCAGAATGCAAGTATAGCCATTGCTCAAGGTTCCATCACAGATCAAGGATACTTCATTTGCGCCGTTGCAGGAGGATGACATTTCGGACAATGATGCTATCTCCTGGTCTTTTACGCATATCCTATTAGTGCTAGTTCCTGTTTTGTTCATATAAACTGTCTTCTTGTCGGTGAAATTTGAAAAGTTCAAGCCTTTTATTATGACAAATCCATTAGCTGAAACATTTGTCTGTGATATTATCTGGACGCTTGCAAAATTCAAGACAGGATTGGATGCAAAATCATAGATGAACTCCATCACAGTTGATGTGGAATCTTGAAATATTATTGTCTGTGAATTAGTGAATATCTGGCTAAGGTTTGTTGATCCATTCACAGATATATTCAGAAGTGATATTGAAGAATTGGAAATATTAACGAAGCTTGCATTCCCTATGAGATTATCACTCCCATCATCGATGCCATCATTATCATCATCGCTGTCACAAAGATCACCTGATCCGTCGTCATCAGTATCATTCTGGTCAGGATTTGCTATTGATACACAATTATCGAACTCATCTATTATAGTATCATTATCAGAATCAGGGCGTACATAAAATGTATGGTTGTATGTAGAATAATTGCAGTTGAAAGCATCACATGCTTCGCAATTCCATAGGTAATCTCCTTCAGAAAGCTCAACAACAAAAGAATAAGCCACATCATTATATCCTGAATAGTTAGTCTGGTTTATATGCCAGGAGCTCCAATTACCGTATAAGCTTGTATTTGAGATTACATCAGTATCCTCGACGCTGCAGTTCAAAGATATATTACCTTCAATCTCATAGCTTCCATTTTGGTTATCAAGAGTGACATTAGGGACGACTGAGTCTATTGACTGTATTGCTTCGTAGAGATCAATCCTTGAATAGTTCAGATTGCTGTAACCACCATCATAAATTGTCACGCCTGTTGAATTGAAAATGCTCTCAATCTGAGAGGGAGTCCTGGTAATGCCCCTTAACTCTAGATACTGGTTCATTATTGCAAACGCTCCTGCTGCATGAGGGGTTGACATTGAAGTTCCTGAAGAATATGCATACCCTGAATTCTGATAATAGGTTGAGAGTATGGAAACACCTGGAAGCATTAATTGTACCATCCAGTTCCTCGCAGCAAATGAGGCTATGTCATCATTATCATCGCTTGCGCTTACTGGTATAGCACTCTCAACACAAGCAGGACTTGATATACCTGTATAATTACCTGTATTCCCTGAGGCTATAAGGACTGAGATGTTCTGTGCCACTGCAGCATTGATGTATGCAGCTGTGCCATCACTGCAATAATTGGAATTATTGGTTCCGTCACCAAGGCTCATGCTTATGACAGATATATTGTAAGTGTCTGCATTGTTTATGCACCATTGTATGCCTGAAGATATATTGCTTGTCCAGAGAACATTGCAGTTATTTGGATCGACAGCATTGACTGCGACAATACTTGCTCCAGGAGCTACTCCTTTGATGCTTCCATTTGCGGCTGCTATTCCAGCGACATGAGTCCCATGCCCGCAATAATCCATTATATTGACATCCAATGTATTTGCATAATATGCATCATACCCTGCAATCACTTTACACCCTTCACCTATGCATCCTCCAAGATCAGGATGTGAATAATTCACGCCTGTATCGATTATGCATATTGATTGGCCTTGGCCTGTAAGATTATAACCGCTATATTGAAGTTCCCAAGTGCTTGTCGCGTTTATCAAAGGAACACTGACATCTAGTGTAGGTTGCATTGGCCTATCGATGAAGATCTCTTCGACATTAGGATCATTCCTCAATTCTTCGATCTCTTCATCTGTCAGAGAAGCCATGAAAGAAGGTATGCCAGAATCTAATATAACGCTGTTCCTAGAATTTTTCTCTGCAGAATTTCCAAGACCTATCTTTGCAACAGCCTTTGCCACACCTCTTGGTTCTTTTACCTTGACTATGACTCTTGTTGTCTCAGAGCTTGCATCGTAAACATTATCAGATGCCTGCTGACCTCGGATGTCCAAACTGAAAGCTGTGGGCAATATTACAATTATCAATAAAGCTACAAGAATGCCTTTCATCCATCTATCCATACATAAAAATCAGCTGTCCCAATATATAAATATTCTGATTATTCATATCCGATATATATATGGTAAATAGCATAATTTTAAAAACAAAAACACAAGAGAAAACCTGATGACAGTATTAGAGGATACTTTTCCAACTGTATATGAGATTCTTGACCACAGCATCTCCAGATTCATAGATGATAATTCTGTAATACTTGACCTTGGCTGCAAGGAAGGAGCCATTGCAGACGCAATTGACAGACATCATAAAGGAATGACATTATATGGCATTGATATTGATGGAGGTTCTCTTGAAAGGATGATGAAAAAGGAATACAACAATGTCAAGACACGAGGCTTTAAGTATGACATCAAAGAGATCCTAAGCAGGAGTAACCCCATGATATATTCTGAAGATCCTGAGATAGATACAATAACCATGAATGCAGCTTTCCATGAGATGACAGGAGATGACAAAAGAAGTGATGTGATCAATTTATTCAGGTTTTTCGAGAATTCACTTAGAGAAGGTAGAATAATATTCGGCGATTATTATTACAGCCATGATATACCTAAAGAAGAAATAGCAGAATATATGCAACATCTGAATCGGACAATAGGTCATGCAACACCTCCTGAAAGATTTGTGGCAGCTGAACTGTTCGACCAGATCTCCTTAAAGTTTGGCTATACGACAATCTGGAGGCATGAGATACAATCTATCCCTGATATTGATCTTAGATATTACCATAGAGTTCTTGAGAAGATATAATTCCAACAGAGATAGATAGACTATATATCCATAATCAATTTTATAAATTGAGACAATGAAGCTGTAGGCCCGAGGAATCACAATGATAGACATCGTCCCTGAATTTGGCCTGCTTTTGATAGTTATAGTAGGAATTGCTGTCATCACTAAAATCTTAAAGCAGCCTATAATCATCGGTTACGTATTAGCTGGATTATTCTTTGCAGGATATGTAAAAAGCAACCATCTGAACGATCTTATGATTGCATTCACTGATTTAGGTATAATGGTTATGCTTTTCTTGATGGGACTGGAATTCGATCTTAAAAGCCTAAGATATCTTGGAAAAGAAGTGTTCAAGGCCACCCTCATCCAGTCAGTATTATTCTTCTCGATAGGATATGCAATCACATTGCCTTTCAATCTATCATTGATTGATAGACTGCATCTTGCTATACTGCTTATGCTATCTAGCACTCTGTTCACTGCAAAATGGATTGAGGATAAGCATGAAATAGGCAACATGCATGGAAAGATAGTAATCTCAACCCTTATCATCCAGGATATCATAGCTATCTTGGCAATAACAATAATGGGCACCATAAGCAATGATAATGTGAATCTTTGGATGATTCCAATAAATGCGATTGCACTTTTAGTTATTGCATTCATATCAATAAGGTTCCTGATGAATCCTTTTTTCAGGTTTGTCAGTAAGTACTCAGAACTTATGTTCATAACGTCATTAGGAGTATGCTTTGCTTTCGGTGAGATTGCCCACCTGTTTGACTATTCTAGGACAATAGGTGCATTCATAGGAGGAGTCATACTTGGTAACACCATATACAAGACAGATATACACGGCAAGCTAAGGAATCTCACTCTATTCTTCAATATGATATTCTTTGTAGGACTTGGTTTCCAGATAAAGTTTGACCTTGATGCTAGCCTAATTATATTGGCAGCAGTTTATCTGATAATTTCCATAATCGCAAAGCTTGCAATAACATATATCAGCCTGAGAAGTCAGAAATATGATATAAAAACATCTTTCCTGTCAAGTACATACCTTGCAAACCTGAGTGAGTTCGGCATAATAATGGCAGTTGCAAGTGGTGATCTGATAAGTGAAAAACTGCTTTCACTGATAATACTGATGGTCATTGCATCGATGATAATAAGCTCATACATAATCAAGTATGATAGAAAACTTCTAGAGATCCTTGACAGGATATTGAAGAATAAGAAAAGATATAACCCTGATAAGGAATCAGACTCGAAGATAGATGCACATATCATATTGTTCGGATATTATGAATTTGGAGAGGAAGTCATTAGACAAATCCATAACATGAAAAAGAGCTGCATAGTGATAGACAACGACCCTGAACATGTAGAGAATGCAAAGAGAGATAACGTCAATGTGATGTTCGATTCACCTCATTCATCTGACTTCTTCGACCATATTATCTTCAAGAACCCTGAAGTCGTGATTTCTGGAAGAATAGACAATACCGAGAACAAGCTGATAATCAAGGAGATGAAAAGAAGATACAAGTCAACTGTAATTGTTACTGCCAAAGATATCAAAGAGTCTCTTGAGTTATATAAGGCAGGCGCTGACTATGTTATCTACCCTTCATACATAAACCAGCAACAGCTTGCTACTCTTCTGAAGGATTTTTCCTCAAGCAAGGTGCTGAGCAAGAAGATGGCTGATATGAATAACTTCAACAATAAAGTTAATAGCAGAAAGGATAATAAAGAGATTAGAAGATTCGACCAGGATATAATTGATTATATAGAGAGAAGAAGAGGAACCTTTAGGAATAATAAGAAATAGCCCCGACCGGTACAGGACAGAGTCCTTACCGTTCGTGACTTTAAACTTTGTTTAATAGCCCCGACCGGATTTGAACCGATGTCGCCGGGAGTTTCTAGCAAGAAACTTCAGAAATCTTCGATTTCTCACCGCCAGAACCCGACATGATTGACCGCTACACTACGGGGCTATGTGAATTAGAAAAAAACCTTATTCCCTTTAAAAATATCACGCCTCTCTTATCAACATTATCACATAGATCAACAATCCTAGAGAGATGCCAAAACCTACCAAGCTATACAAAGAAAACCCGTAATACATAGGCTCATAATCTATAAGCATAAGGGATGCGATGATAAAAGCCAATAGTACGATTGCTGAAGTCATCAATCGGACACCTTTCCACATTACGTTTATCAATCTTTGAAAAGTATTGTCGATGTCAACAATTCTCTCTTCCATCATGTTGAATCTTCTTATCACGTTACGCACTGTCTCAGGAGTACTGGCAACAAGCTCATGCAGCTGCCAGGTGAAATCCTTTGCCTGATTCAACAGTTTCCTCGGAGAGAGCTCTTTCTTTATAACCTTCTTGACAAATGGTTTAGCATTCCTGATTACATTGAAATTAGGATCTACCTGTCTGCAGAATCCTTCCATCGTCACTATGCTTTTTCCAAAAAGCACTAGTTGAGCAGGGACCTTTATCCTAGAACGTCTTGCAACATCTATCGCACCATAGAATATCTTGCCAAAATGCATCTTCTGTAAAGGTTGATCGTAATAATCAGCTAGAACATTATATAATCCTTCCCTAAGATAAGCGACATCAGGCTCTTCTTTTCCTATATTTATCTCCTGCAATGCATCAGCCACTCCTTCAAGATTTCCATTGACAAGAGAGGAGAAAAGATGGAAAAGTTTCCTTTCTAAAATCTTGTCTATATGACCGACTATTCCAAAATCAAGCAACACAACCTTACTACCCTGGACATAGATATTTCCTGGATGGAGATCAGCATGGAAGAATCTATCTTCAAATAGCATCTTGTATACAGCATTAGTGACTTTCTTGATAAGCCCAGGAGTCT
This sequence comes from Candidatus Woesearchaeota archaeon, assembly GCA_020637495.1. Taxonomy (GTDB): domain Archaea; phylum Nanobdellota; class Nanobdellia; order Woesearchaeales; family JACJVV01; genus JACJVV01. The sequence continues at coordinate 697,077 of JACJVV010000001.1, read as the reverse complement.
TCTTTCCATGTAAAATATTCTTGCCTTCCTCAAATTTCATTACGAGTATGTCCCTAGTTGAGTATTGTTCATAGACCTTAGGTATTACTATATCCCTGCTTCCTTTGAAATTGCTTGCAAACCTTCTTATGTTTGCAGCTTCATGATTGAAATCCATCTCTTTCTCTGTGTATTTCTTGAATTCCTCGACAACTTCAACTGGATCTACAAAAGAAGGATTATATTTCTCTTTTATCTTATGAGCAAGGAACTCCATGATAGCAATGTCTTCATCGAATTTCTTCTCAACTCCTGGACGTTTTATCTTCACAGCGACAATCTTACCATTCAAGGTAGCTTTGTGTACTTGCGCTATGCTAGCTGATCCTAATGGCTTGGCATTGAATTTTGAGAAAGGTATGTCCTTCACGATTCCAGTTATCACAACATCATCTTCAGGAGGTACATCAGTCAGCAATTTTTCGAATTCTTTCCCATAATCCCTTCCAATAAGATCTGGTCTGAGAGCAAGCAACTGCCCTAGTTTTATGAATGCCCCTCCTAACCTCTCAAAAAGTTTCCTCAATGTTTCAGGATCAGCATTCACCTTTGTATCAGGTTCAAGCCTCTTATGGAAAGGAAGATATTTTGATAGGTTAAGTCTTGCAGAAATATGATGGAACTCGAACTCAAATAAGGCTGAAGCTACATCTTTTAACCTTTTGATGCTCAAATGACTATGCATTCCATATATACAATAAATTTGTTTTAAATAAGTTTATCGTAACTTTATAGGGAAAAATATATATACTTCAGATTCTAGGAATTAAAGGGGGAAATGGTGCTTAGTAAGCAAGAGAGATATCTCTTATACGCATTAGGCAAATGTTATGGAGTTTTCAATAGAAGATTCTCAGACAAGCCATTAGAGGTGTCGATCTCAAAATCAATTTTCATAGATATCCTTATATCATCCAAAAGCATAAGGATAAAGCCAAGAGCAATATACAAGAATCTAGAATCATTAGAAGAAAAGAAATACCTTAGATACAAGGAAAAGCAGCTCAGCTTCATGAAGCAAGGATTGAGTGAATTCCTGTCTCAAGATAAATTTGTCCAGGATTATATTGACCTGATCGAACACATAAAAGACCCTAAGACATTACATCTGCACAAACGTCTTCAGACAAGATTAAAGAATTAAAGCATGTCATCCTTGATCATATTTGATTCTTTCTTCTGCTTCTCTTTCTCAGAAAGATAGATCCACATCGCAGTCAATGATGCAAATATCAAGATATCAAGTAGGTATTTGACACTTCCTGCTATATTCCAAGCGTTGCTTGCAGGTTTCAATATAAGAAGATGTATCGCAAATGTCACTATTATTGATATGAACATCCCAAATACCAAAGCATTCAAATCAACCTTGTTTGATAATGTTTCATCTGCCATATGTTCATTTAGAATTTACACTTTTTATATATTTCGCTCATAACTAAATCAATTCTCTATCCCAAATATGCCAAATCTCCTATCAATGAGTTTACGCAATTCCTCAACCAGCAGTATTATCATCCCGAATCCTATCATCCATAGCAGATAATGGATAGGGAAGAACCATGTTCCGAATATCATCTGGATATGAGGCACTGTAGCTATTATTGTCATCAGTATTGCCTCAGAAAGCAACCCTATCAGGATGAATTTATTTGAGAATATTCCTTTGGAGAATACGCTAAGACGTGATGTCCTGCAGGCGAATACGTTGAACATCTGCGTTATTACGATTGTTGCGAGGAAAGCAGTTATAGCACTCATGTAAAGCTTGTCTGTTACCTGTATAGGCATCCCCCATGTCCAGCCACCATTCATAAGTATGCTGAAGAATACAATATATGAGAATGCAGTCTGCAATGGCCCTATGAACCCATATGACCTTGCTATCATCTTCCAATTAAGCAGTTTAGATGTCTTAGATCTTGGTGGTCTTTTCATTATATCATCAGATGGTTTTTCCATGCCTAGACCTATTGCAGGCAACATATCAGTTCCAAGATCAATGCACAATATCAGCAGTACAGGTAAAGCTAAAGGCCAACCAAAAAGTATGAAGAACAGGAATGGTACAATCTCTGGTGTGTTTGAAGTCAGTATGTATGTTATGAAATTCTTGATATTATCATATACAGTCCTTCCTGATTTGATCGCCTTCACTATTGAAGCAAAATTGTCGTCGAGAAGTATCATGTCAGCAGCATCTTTTGCAACTTCAGTGCCGGATTTTCCCATTGCAATACCAACATCGGATTTCTTCAATGCAGGTGCATCATTGACACCATCTCCAGTTACTGCAACGATCTCACCCATGTCCTTTAGAAGCGTCACTATACGAAGCTTGTCTATAGGAAGAGCTCTTGCGAATAGGACTTGCTTCTCACGTAATATCTTCTTTAACTCGTCATCACTATAATTAGGTAGGTCAGGACCATTTATCACTATTACATTACCATCATCAACAATGCCAACCTGTCTGGCAATATTCTCAACTGTTGTCCCTTGATCTCCTGATATGACGATTATCCTTATGCCTGCCTTCTTGCATTGTGCAACAGCATCAGGTACCTCTTTCCTAGGTGGGTCCTGCATGATGATCAAACCATAGAAGCAATAATCATCGATATCAAGTTTTTTGGCATTCTTCTTGCTCCAATTTATATCCTTGAGAGCGCAACCTAAAACCCTGAAACCTTTTCTGGAATATGATTCATTCTCTGCAAGTATCTTCTTCCTGCTTGCAGCTGTAAGCTTCACAAATTTCCCGTTCTGAAATATCCTGTTGCATTTTGCAAGCACGACTTCAGGAGCACCTTTTAAGTGAGCTCGTTCATTCTTATCGAACCTATTGACAGTTATCATGTATTTAGTCTCTGAACTGAATGGAACCTCATGGACCCTTTGATGAGCCTTCTCAATATAGTTTAGATTACTAAAATTCGAGACAAAACGTTTTAAGCATATTTCTGTAGAATCACCAAACTCTTTGCTTTCATTGACTACTGAATTATTACACAATAACAGGATATCATTGAACTCTGCTGACCCCTTTATTGATCTTATCCTTATCTGGTTCTTCCCTTCATAGATATGTTTATCCTGACGATTGAATGAATAGAATCTTCCATCGATGTAAAAACCATTGACATGAAGATTGTTCTCTGTAAGTGTTCCTGTTTTGTCTGAGCATATTATTGTAAGGCTTCCTAATGTTTCTATAGCATCGATATTCTTTATCAAGACATTATGCTTTGCCATTCTCTGAGCGGATATGGAAAGAGTAAGGGTTACAGTAGGCAATAATCCTTCAGGTACATTAGCTACGATAATACCTATTCCGAATACCAACATTGTCCATATGCTGATATCCTTGAAAAGCCATCCCATAAGGAAGAATGAGATCCCTAAAAAGATTGCAATGTAACTGATTATCTTGATGAAGTGAGCGATCTCAACCTGAAGATGTGATACTTGATTCTGTACATCATGAGTTAGCTGAGCAATTGTACCTATCTGCGTCTTGTCACCAGTTGCAACAACTACAGCCTTGCCCATACCAGATTGCACCAATGTGCCGCTGAATACCATATTCCTGCTAAGAAGGATATTCTTGCTTGTAGCATCAACACTCCTAAGCTGTGGCTCACTCTCACCTGTAAGAGCTGAATGATCAACTTTCAATTGTTCCTGCTCTATGATTCTTGCATCTGCAGTGACCTTGTCCCCTTCAGACAATACCATTATATCCCCTATGACAAGATCTGCTGAATCAATCTGCTGTTTCTTTCCATCCCTTATTACGACAACTGTTGAAGTCATTAGGTTCTTGAATGATTTCATTGCCCTCTCAGCCTTGAATTCCTGGATGAAAGTAAAGACTGCATTCAGTACAGTGACACCAAGCAATGCCCATGCAACGTATATAGAACCCTGCCCAGGAAGAAGCCATTCACTGACGAAAGAAAGCAGCGATCCAAAAAGGAGAAGATATGAGAAGAAATTATTGAACTGAAGAAGGAATTTCACTATGATCGGTTTCTCTTTCTTCTCAGAGAGCTTGTTCTTTCCATATTTTGCTAATCTGTGCTCTGCTTCTGCATTACCAAGGCCATCTGGAGAAGAGGATAAAGAATTGAAAAGTTCCTTGATTTTAATTGTATGCGACTTTGCAAGATCAATATCCATATGAAGTTCAGAAATCTACTATTATTAAATGTTATGATAATTGACTTTATTTGAGGAACATTCCAGATGTTAGTCACCTCAACTCATATAGATTTGTGGACCTATAAATCTCTCTTTCACCCTTATCCAAAAATATGATCTCCAGAAACTTGGAATTTTCTTGTCATATTGCATAGGTATGCATTCTTCTTGCTCGATTGATGATATAATATCAGATACATTCTTTTCTGTGTATCTTTCAGTTATGGTTTCAAAATTTTCTATGAAATACTTATAAAGCTCATCATGGTATTTTTCATGTATTCTTGCATTTGGATGACTATTCACAGGATATACGTAGTTATTGACATCAAGCTTATGACCTATACCTAAACATGTTATAAAGATTGAATCAGTATTCTCAGAGATGAAATTAGCAACCTTGAGGTCAAATCCATCTTCACATTCCATTGTATAGAATATCACAGGTATCCCCGTCATGTTCTGCCATTGCAATAATGGAACTAATATATTAAGGTCAAACGCCCAAGCATGGTAGAGCAACACATCTGGCTGATAAAGTAGTGTTCCATTTAGACGCCCTATATTGTAGCTCCAATGGTTATTCAATCCAGGACCACCAAAATTAAGTATCTCAAATGATATGTTATCCTGCTCCTTGCTGAAATTATTATTCAATGATTCCTCAAGCATCACATGATATACTTCCTCCTGCTTTATCCCTATATTCATATCATATGAATCACCTAGGAGAATTATCCTATATGTGCCATCGGGTTTTGAAATATTATATTCCTTATCATTGATTCCAAGACTATTGACAGAGATATATTCTCCTTTGAACAAAAATGTTGAGTTTGGTATGAATATGGTCAGCTTTGTAGAGTTATCCGAACAAACTCTTGCTGTGGGTGCAACGATGCTTTCTAATCTATCTGGCTTAAACCCATATATCCCAAACATGCTGTATCGTGCTATCGCTTCACCTAAGATAAAGAAAAGTAAGACTATCAGGATAACCTTAGAGAACTTAACAAAAACATTCTTTGATACCATGATTAGTATAAAATAATATAAATCACTTTTAAAAATTTGCTTATATGATACTTTTCCAGACTCTTGGATTCATTAAGTTCTTCATCATAGTATTCTTAATTTTCTGGATGGCACCAAAAAAGCTAAAGACTTTTGTGCTCTTGTTCGCTTCATACATATTCTATATCAGCTGGGATTGGAGAGTGTTCGGCCTCATTATAGTAGTAACACTCACAAATTATCTATGCGGAATAGAGATCAATAGATCCAGGATTACAAGCACAAGAAAGATACTCTTAACCTCTGCAGTGGTCATCAACCTCTCTATACTTGGATTCTTCAAATACTATAATTTCTTCATCCATAGTTTTATGGATTTAGTGAACAATCTTGGTATGAATATCAATCTAGTCACTCTGAACATACTACTACCTGTAGGAATATCATTTTATACATTCCAGTCATTAAGCTATACTATAGATGTATACCGAGGAAGAATTAAACCGACTAAAGACCCAATCCTGTTCTCATTGTTTGTCGCATATTTCCCACAATTGATTGCAGGCCCAATAGAAAGGGCAAAAGACCTTATTCCAGAACTTTCAAAAGACAAGAAGTTTAGTGATATAAATTTTATTGAAGGAACATTTCTTTTTGCTTATGGTTTCTTCAAGAAAGTGATAATAGCTGACACCATGGCAATTGTCGTCGACATTGCATTTAAGATGAACAACCCATCTTCAGTGTATATAATAATGGGAATATTAGCATTTGCTCTTCAGATATACTGCGATTTCTCTGGATATTCGCATATGGCAAGAGGTATATCCTGCTTCTTCGGGATAAAGCTGTCAAGGAATTTCAACCTTCCATACTTATCAACTAACCCTTCAGACTTCTGGAAAAGATGGCATATAACGCTTTCATCATGGGTCAAGGATTATATCTATATCCCACTAGGTGGAAACAGGAGACCGTTCTTCGGTGCAATTCCCCTCTTTGTTACAATGGCACTCATGGGATTATGGCATGGAGCTGCATGGAATTTTGTGATATGGGGCATATATTGGTTCATTGTCATTCTGATTTATAGGATCATCAAGAATGCAATTCTGCATTCAGGAATACATCTAAAGGGATTATTTTGGAAAATATTAAGCATTATTCTAATGTTTATTATCACATGCTATAGCTGGCTGATCTTCCGTGCAGGAAGCTTAAGTCAGGTGATTGAATTAACAAGAAGGGTTTTCCATCCGATAGATGCATCATTGTTCTTCAGCTATGGTTTCATAGACATATATCTCTTCTTGCTGTTCATATTTATTTACGAAGCTTACCAATACACAAAAAAAGATGAATTCATTATCATAAAGTCAAGCCTAATAAAGCAATTAATATTCTACCTGGCCATATTTCTGCTCGTCGTTATGACTAATAAAGTAAGAGATACGGCATTCATATATTTCCAATTCTAAGAGAACATAAGAAAGAAATAGCCCCGCCCGGATTCTGAACAGAGTTCAGACCGTTCGTTGCTGTACTTTGTATAGCCCCGACCGGATTTGAACCGATGTCCCAGGACATTTCCAGAAGATTAACCTGATAATCCTCTTCCAAAATCCTAGATGATTGACCGCTACACTACGGGGCTACTTAGTGGCACCGAAGTGTTAGGAATGCACAAAGTAAGTTCCGTGCACAACGGGGCTGTTATACATAAAATATTAGAATTTGTTTTATAAAAGTTTCTGAGGAATAGGTTCAACTAGATTTGCATCAGCAAATATATAATCACCGAAATGATCAAGGAAATCAGATAAATCTCCCTTCCATAGATATATGCAAGGATCACCTGCTTCATGCTGCCTTCTGATAAAGTCAGCAGCACACCACATCGGTCTTCCTGAGCCAATAGTATGCAGTAATCTTTTAGTAGCAGAATCTATAACATAATGCGAATTACCCTCATCAATTGTAGGAAGGATTGACCTTATTATAGGTCCATAGTTTATTGCAAGTGGCTCTGCATCTTCAGTCTCTATCATGGCTGGCATATCTCGAGAAGTAAGCAAGTCAACTATTGATTTGTCTGAAGGTTTACTGTTTGTATAAAGCCTAGAGAATAATTCTAACAAAGAAATCACCTAAAAAAAGAAATTATGTGCTTACTGCACACATTGGCAAGGCTTGTAACCCTTGTTTAGCATCGCTTTCTTTGACTTGAATTTTACGATGTCTTTTGGCTTGATGTTCTTTGTGAAGATGCAGTTTGTCTTATGGAACTTCTTGCCATTCTTTGAAGCGATATATGTAGGTTTTGCTCTTTTTGCCTGTTTGACTTTCTCAACAACTACTCTCTGAGTCTTTACCTGAGCTGGCTTTTTTGATGCAGCAGCTCTTGCATAAGCGCTAGCATCACTGACTCGTTTAGCCAATGCTTCAATCTTTTCTGAATTTTTTGCTTGTGAAGCCTGTATCTTTCCAACAGCATTTGCTAGCTTATTTAGCTCATCTGTTAGATGAAGAACATCTGATTTTACTCTTGTAAAAGATTCATATAAGTTTGTTTCTAATTGTTTAACATCCATAATTATAACCCCCAATTAGAGACAAAAAGAGATTAGAGTTTATAAATATTACTATTTTTAGCACTTAAAAGTAGTAAAAAATATAAAGAAATGAATTCTGATTAAGTTATGCTACAAGAAAATATGGAAGAAATGCTCAGACTTGTCATGTCAATAGAAGAAAAGGCTGGTGCGGAGATAATGAGAATCTATCAATCAGGAAAATTTGGAATGCAGACTAAAGAAGAAGGTGATTTATTCGGAATTGCTGACACAACATCAAATGACATCCTAATCAATGCACTTAACAGAGCAAGACCTGAATTTGGCATTCTTACTGAAGAGAAGGCAGTTCCAGAAGATATGGCAGATCAACCAGATTCATTAACTGAGGCAATGCAGGAATGGAGATCAAGACCATACAACTGGATAATTGATTCTTTGGATGGTACTGCTGATTTCAATAATAAAAATGGAATGTTTGGGATTCACATAGGCCTCACGCTAGAAGGAGCACCTATCCTTGGAGCAAATTACTATCCTGTTACTGGAACTTTTTATTTTGCTACAAAGAATAATGGAGCATACATTCAGACTGGATTATATGGCCACGCAAATAAGATAAGAGTGAGCAATGTGAGAAATCTTAGGGAGGCAAGGCTTGTAAAAAGCACTGCATTTCCTGACCAGACTATAGACAGGATGATAAAAGATCTGAAAATGCCTGAAGGAGTTGATATAGGAAGTTTCGGACTTAAGGTATGCAAAGTAGCAGAAGGTGAAGCTGAACTGTACATATTCATGAACAAAAAATTTGGATTATGGGATGCATGTTCAAGTGGATTGATTATATCTGAAGCTGGTGGAATATTGACTGACAGGTTTGGAGCAGAAATAAAATACAGCCAAGACCAAGTAAAATGTTCTAATGGTGCAATAACAAGCAACGGATGGCTTCATAATCCTGCGCTAAAAATTGTAGATGAATATTTCAGATGAATAATTGACAGATTCTATTAAGTTAGATTTCAGGATAATGATCAGTAGTGTCTATTATGATATCTGCTTTCTCCTTGAGTTCAGGTATGATCTTTGAGAAATCATCATGGAACAGTTTCTTCTTGATTTTCCATTGCTCTTCAGTAAGGTTCCTCTCTCGTATATCACGGTCTTTTCCGCGGATCAGGGCAATCCCAGGGTCTATATCAAGGAATATCTTAAAATCAAGATCAAGCCTCATTGATGTGAGACCTTCCACGACGATAGGATATCTGGGCTCAAAACTATAAGTCCGGGTAAAAGTGCCATCTGAATGATTATACAAACCATCAATATGAAAAGACTCACCTCTCAATAACCGTTTCAATGCTATCTCTGCCATAGCATAATCTTCAAATAAATTGATGTCAGTGTCCAAATTCCATTCCTTTCTTTCTTCCCTGTGAAAAAGGTCAAACGGAAAGTAGAAACCTCCAAGCTTTTCAGCAAGCTTCTTGGCAAAAGTAGTCTTTCCTGCACCACTATTGCCATCGATGCCTATTGTCCTTGGATTCTTTATTTTTATCTTTCCAAGCAACTCTGTTGTACTTATCATCAGAAAACGATTTCAAAAAAAGTTTAAATAATTTATGCTCAGAATCAATCAAGACTATTCAAGAAATCTTCCTCCATGAAATGCAGTTCTCCTGGAACAACGACACAATGCAAAGGTTCTCCAAAGTCATCATCAATAAGTTCAGATATAGTGCCAAACTTGATCAATTGATCCTCCTGCCCTATCCTTGCACAACCAACAACCTTCTCTTCTTCTTTCATACCAAGTTCAAGAAGCTGCCTAAGACAAACATTCACAGACATATATCTTTCTTCATCTGCCTTGATGTCCAGCAAGACTAAAGTATGCAATCCATTCTTCTGGTTCATCCTTATCACATCAAATGGTGTTGTAGGCTTCCAATTATCCTCGAAGAATACCATTGAAGTAGTCTTTCCAAACTTATACAGTTCAAGACCTGTTGATCCTATTGCATTAATTATTGATGCATTATGAATAAACATTACAGGAATACCAGCTTTTTTAGCACGAAGCACAAGATCAACATGAGTAGTTGCGCCAAATACATCACCAACAACAAAAAAAGCTACATCCATAACTTTTGCGTCAGCAAGTATAGTATCCTCAGCTCTCTTCTCGACCAACTCACGGTCAGCAAGAATTATTTTTTTCCCAAATTGTTTTTCCAGATCAGAAACAGAACATCTTAACATAGAAGTGTAAGCTTCAAGATAAACTCTATCACATCTCTTGACTGTTTCAAGCCCTTTAATAGTTATATCTTTCTCGTCACCAAGTCCCAAACCTATCAAGTATAACATTTTCAGTTACTTACATTCCAGGTGGCATCATTCCACCCATGCTGCCCTGATCACGATCAGGAACAGAGGAACCGCCTGAAATCACATCATCAATCCGTAATATCATTATCGCTACTTCTGCAGAAGAGCTGACAGCCTGAGTCTTTATCTTCAAAGGCTCTATGACACCCATCTTCCAAGCATCTTTGACCTTTCCAGAGAATACATCTATGCCATATGTAATTTGCTTCTGGTCATGAGCAGATTTCAATGCTGCCACTATGTCTATAGGATCAAGTCCAGCATTCTCAGCCAATGTCCTAGGTATGACTTCAAGAGATTCAGCAAACGCTTCAACAGCAAGCTGCTCCCTTCCGGAAAGGCTTTCAGAGAATTTCTTCAGCTTCATCGCAAGTTCGATCTCTGGACTTCCTGCACCAGCAACAACCTTTCCGATATTCAATGTCGCTGCAAGATCACCTAATGCATCATCCATCGCACGCTTGACCTCTTCAGCTACATGGCTTGTCCCGCCTCTTACAAGTATTGTTACAGACTTTGGATTCTTGCATTTCTGGACATATATCATGTTCTCATCTGCTATCCTAACTTCCTGGACATTTCCAGCATGACCAAGGTCCTCCTTTGAAAGGTCCTCTAGATTATTGATTATTTTTGCTCCTGTAGCTCTTGCAAGTTTTCCCATATCGCTTTCCTTTACACGTCTAGCTGCAAATATGCCTTCTTTTGCAAGATAATGCTGTGCAAGATCATCAATCCCTTTCTGACAGAATATGACATTCGCACCTGAGTTGACGACTTTTGAAACCATCTTCTTTATCATTGCTTCTTCCTGGTCAAGGAATGCCTGCATCTGCATAGGATCAGTTATCTGGATCTTTGCATCTATCTCAGTGTTCTTTATCTCAAGTGGAGTGTTTACTAATGCAACCTTTGCATTCTCTACATTCCTTGGCATGCCTGAATGTACCCTCTCCTTATCGATTATTACTCCCTCGACAAGCTGGCTCTCCTCAATGCTTCCGCCTACTTTCTTTTCGACCTTTATGTTTGATATGTCGACGACATCATCTTCAGCAACATCAAGTATTGCCTTAACTGCAAGCTGAGATAGCATCTCTTTTGAGTTCTCAGCTCCTTTCCCAGTCATGGCAGTCTCAGCTATCTTTGCAAGAGTCATCTTATCCTTGACAGTTATTGGTTTTGCAATATCAGAATTCAATATCTCTAGAGCTTTGTTTGCAGCAATTCTATAGCCTTTCGCTATAACAGTTGGATGAATGCCTTTTTCCAGCAGTGGAAGTGCATTCTTCAATAGTTCACCTGCAAGAACTACAACTGTAGTAGTGCCATCACCTACCTCATCTTCCTGTGTTTTGGCTACTTCAACTATCATCTTGGCTGAAGGATGTTCTATTGTCATCTCTTGGAGTATTGTCACTCCATCATTTGTGATTATAACATCCCCCAAGGCATCGACTATCATCTTATCCATGCCTTTAGGACCTAATGTAGAACGAACTTGATCAGCAACTTGCTTTGCTGCCTCTATGTTTATCTTCTGTGCATTCATGCCTGAAGCTTTTGTAGTGCCTTCCGGCAATATGAATATAGGTTGAACATTATTATTAGCCATGGTATTTCCCCCTCAAATATATTAGATATGAATTGGAATTATGTTTAAAAATGTTGCGAATGAAGTAAGCAAGATGAGTACGTTAAAAATATAACATGGAGAATAGCAATAACCAGATTTCAATCATGAAAACATCTATTTACGTTTCTTTTCAATTGCAAAAAAGGCAGCTATGATAATGATTAGTATGAGCAGCACTAAGATCCAGGCAATAAGGCTGAAAGTTCCCTCAGACAATGCCTTATCAGTATCAGATACGGAAGCTGACTGTTGTTCATCAGAATCCATATATTCAATCCCTAAGTCATCATCATCTGTGATGATGACCTCAACATCCTCTGAATCATCATTATATGAATCAGATACATTAACTTCAGGAATCAGAAGACTTCCATCATCCTCTACAACTGGTTTTTGAGTTAAAGGAGAGATATATTCTGTAGTGAATGTAGCAGTTATACGCCTACGGGTAGGAGATAATTCAATCTCATCCAATATCAACGAGAAATCTACTTTATTATCCTTGTCAAGATCGAATGATTTCTTATCACCCTCTTTCATTGAGAATTGCTCGTCAATAAACCTATCATTTGAATTCAATGCAAAATCTACTTCATCATCACGGAGCTCGATAATATCTATCCTGGTGACTATATCATCATACCTGAATCGATAAGCTTCAAAATAACGCAATGAATCCTGCCTATAGATATCTTCATTCATTATCTCACCTATATCCTTGAATTGTGTAGCTCCAGCGTAGGCAGAAAAAACGCACATTACTATTATGAAGAATAATATGTTCCACTTCATATTCAATATACTGAAAAACGAAGTTTATAATTGTTATGGTAATAGATCCAGAAAGTAATATAAACAAGCATTTATACTGATGATACATGATAATAACATTCTCTGGGATGCCTGGAAGTGGAAAGAGCACATTGGCAAAATCATTGGCTGAAGAATTAGGCTGGAAGCGCTATTACATGGGCGGGATAATGAGAGATCTTGCTAAAAAACATGACATGTCAATAATAGAATACCAGAAGCTAGGTGAACAAGACCCAAATATAGACAAAGAGATTGATGATTATCAGGTCAATCTTTCAAAATCTGAAGACAATATCATCATTGAAGGCAGGACTTCTGCTTTTCTTATCCCACAATCAGTAAAGATATTTGTTGATGTTGACATTGACGAAGCTGCAAAAAGGGTATTTAATGACCTGAACAAGGACGAGAGAAGTGCTGAAGAGAAGGTACAAAGTCCAGAAGAGATGAAGAGCAAGATGCTCGAACGGATGGATACTGAAAGAAAAAGGTACAAGAAGTATCATAATATTGAAGATACTTATGATAAGAGCAAGTTTGATATAATAATAGATACCACAGGTAAGACAAAAGAAGAGACTTTCCAGATTCTCAAAAGCAGGCTTAAACCATATATGAAACAATAGTATTCTCTGCATTAAGATAATATTTATAAAAGAACTCAAACTCAATCTCAACATGGCACTTAACAAGAATGACTTCATTGAAGTCGAATACACTGGAAAAACAAAAGAAGAAGGATTCATCTTTGATACTACTGATGAGAAGACCGCAAAATCAGAAGGTCTAGGGAACGAGAACATTAAATACGGTCCTGTAAAGATATGCATCGGACAAGGACAGATCATAAAAGGTATTGACAAGCAGCTTGAAGGAAAAGAAGTTGGAAAAGAATATACCTTCGAAGTTGAACCTGAGGATGCATTCGGCAAGAAGAATGCGCAACTTGTCCAGCTTATATCAACAGCAAAATTTAAGAAAGCAAACATCCAGCCACAACCTGGACTTCAGGTCAATATAGATGACCAGATTGGTATAATCAAGACCGTCTCAGGCGGAAGGACATTGGTTGACTTTAACCACCCACTTTCTGGAAAGACAGTCGTATATCAGCTAAAGATCCTAAGCAAGATAGATGATAAGATAAAGCATGTAGAGATACTTCTAGATGCAATGTTACAGATGGAAGAGACTAAAGCTTCCATAGCTGATGATGTTGCAACAGTTGAACTTCCTGTTGAAATCCCTAAAGAAGTACAGGATGTGTTGAAGAAGAAAGTCATCGAGATAACAAAACTCAAAGACGTAATCTTCAAGAAATCAGAAGCAAAGAAGTAAGATTGCAATATGGGTGTGCACTTATTCTATTAAAACATATTTTAACTATTTAACACAATTTATAAATATAGGATTTCATTATAACAATACATGGTCGAAGTAACAATAATTGCGGCATTCATTGCAGGGATCGTATCATTCCTAAGTCCTTGCGTCCTTCCATTAGTTCCGGGATTTCTTGCATATTTATCCGGTATAACATTAGGTGAGAAACCTAATAGATGGAAGCTGTTTGGAAATAGTGTTGCATATGTTCTTGGTTTCTCTGTGATATTCGCATTATTAGGCGTGCTTTTGAACACTGTCCTAGAGAACATATCATATGTAGTGCAGGAATGGCTTGCAAGAATTGGTGGAATAATAATAATATTGTTCGGACTCTATCTGCTTGGTTTGATAAAGATACCTTATCTTTTGCAGGAGCATAAGCTGCAGGTGAAGAAAAAGTTCAGCATAACATATGTGACATCATTCGTGTTCGGAGCAGCGTTCGCTGTAGGATGGTCACCATGTGTAGGTGCTATTCTCGGAAGCGTATTCGCATTGGCTGTAACTCAACCAGGATTGAGCTTTTTTCTCTTGGTAGCATATTCATTAGGTCTTGGGATCCCATTCCTGATAGTAGGGCTATTTTCTGAACAAGCATTGAACTGGATAAGGAAGTTCACAACCTTCATGAGATATTTCAATATCATCGTCGGAATATTCCTGATTGCGTTAGGTATATTAGTGTTTACCCAGACAGTCAACCAGGTAGCGAACTTTGAGTTGCTAAACAATTTACTGCTAAAATGAAAACATTGACGCGAAACATAATCCTTGTAATATCTTTGATAGTCATACTAGGGATCATTCTGATGATAGAGAGCAATAAGTCAGAATCTGATGTAGGCGATCTAGGAGACAATGATATAAACATCCTTGAGAACAACCAATTTAATAATACCAACGACGCCCAGGAACAGGGATATTTCTATAACATCTCATCACCTGAGACGATAGCAAGGGTTTCAGAGAAAGAGAAGGAGTTCGAGAGAGCAAAAGAGCTTATCGATCCTGACGGATACATAAACGTCGACAATATCACTATAGCAGAGAATATAGGGAAGAAAGTAATACTTGTTGACTTCTGGACATATAGCTGCATCAACTGCCAAAGGACATTGCCATACTTGAGAGAACTCAATGATAAGTATTCTGACAAAGGCCTATTGATTGTAGGTGTCCATACTCCTGAGTTCAACTTCGAGAAGGAATACGACAATGTAGCAAGAGCAGTCGAGAAGTTCGGTGTGAACTGGCCTGTAGTGCAGGATAATGACAAGAAGACTTTCAGGAGCTATAATAACAAGTACTGGCCAAGGAAATATCTGATTGACATTGATGGATTCATAGTATATGACCATATAGGTGAAGGAGCATATAGAGAGACAGAGATAGAAGTCAGGAAACTTCTTGAGGAAAGGAATGAAGTCCTGGGCATAGATGAGAAAATTGGAACAGATAATATAGACATATCTGCTCAAGCTCCTGATTTCACAAAGATAGGTACAAAAGAATTGTACTTCGGGTCAAATTTCGCAAAGGAGAACCAATTTGGGAATCCTGAAGGAAGAATGCCTGGAGAGAATGTAGACTATTCCCTTCCAGACGAATCAGAGATTGAAGAGAATAAATTCTATCTTGAAGGGACATGGTATAATGGCATTGATGGAATGAAGCTAATCAGCAACAGAGGAAAGATAGTATTGATCTATAATGCAAAGAATGTTAACCTCGTCGCTGGAAGCAGTATAGCAGTCAATGCGGATATAATGAAGGATGGAAAGCTTGAGAGAAGCATAGCAATCAATCATCCTAGCTTATACAACCTTATCGAAGGAGAAGAATATGGAACTCACAAGGTTGAGATAGAGTTCAAGTCGCCAGGAGTGGAAGTCAATACATTCACATTCGGGTAGACAAAAAGCAAGAATGATAAGATTTATTTCTCATATCTCTTGAGTATCAATGCAGCATTCTGTCCACCAAAACCTGCAGCTGTCTTCAATGCATACCTCATCCTTTCAGGACAGTATGATTCTGTAACTATCCTAAGGTTTATGCCATCGCCTGGACTCTGAAAATTAATAGTCGGTGGTACAGCACCAGAATGCAATGCAAATGCAGTCTCAATAGTCTCAAGTCCCCCTATGCCGCCCATTGCATGACCGGTCATCGACTTCAATGCTGTCACGGGGATTTGTTTTACATATTCACCAAATATTAGATTAAACACTGCTGATTCTGTAAGATCATTCAGTTCTGTAGATGTTCCATGTGCATTGATATGATCAATCTTGTCAGGTCTAATCCCTGCTTCTTTCAATGCTTTGAGGATCGTCTGCTGCAAGCCATATCCATCCTCATCAGGTGAAGTCATATCAGGAGTCCTGTCAGCGACTGCACCATAGCCTACTATCTCTGCATATATCATTGCTCCTCGCTCTTCTGCATGCTTTCGTGATTCAAGTACAAGCATTCCTGATCCTTCTCCAGGAACGAATCCATCCCTTTCCTTGTCAAAAGGTCTTGAGATTCCTGATCTGGATAATGCACCAGCCATTGCAAATGATGCAAGAGCTGATGGGACAAGCGGTGCTTCTGTTCCGCCTGCAAGTACAATGTCATAATACCCATGCTTTACTGAACGGTATGCGTTCCCTATAGCTGTCATGCTAGAAGCGCAGGCAGAGCTCATTGTGATAGGTTCTCCGAGAAGTCCGAAATTCTTTGTCACCTTTGCTGCAGCAGCATTAGCCATTACAGTAGGTACATATGTAGGGTTTACTCTAGTATAGGTGCTCTTTCCAGAATCAAAGCCTCTGACCATCCTAGGTATCTCAGTCTCGATTGTCTCCATACCTCCAAGACCGATACCCATCTGCACAGATATGTCAGCAATCTTAGATTTTCCTGAATCATCAAGTACCTTAGCATCTTTCAATGCAAGATAAGAGCTAGCCAATGCAAACTGGATGCATTTGTCTGCTTTCCTTGCATCCTTAGCAGACATCCCATACTCATTTCCATCAAAACCGATAATCTTGCCTGCCTTCTTTACAGGAAAAGAATCGAACTTGTCGCTTTTTATCCACATCAATTCCTCAAGATCCCTTATTCCTGAATTACCATATATCGTTGAGTTCCAGAATTTAATGATATCCTGCGTCCCTTCTACATTAGGTGATATTGGTCCAAGTCCTGTTATTACGACTGAATTCATGCATTTTGCAAAATCAGAATTATTTATCAATATTTTTCTTCTCAAAAGTAGTAATCATGTCCGAAATCACCAACAAATTTATATATGAGAATTCTCAAGTTATATTCAAGATGGATATGTACATAGATGATGGTAATAATTCTGAAAATATGCAATCAGATGCACAAAGCTCTCAACAATCAGCAGCATCACAAGAGACCCCTTCCCAATCCAGGTCCAATGAGAAATACAATAAGCTTCAGCAGTCTTCACAGATTGAAGGAATGAAACATATTTCACAGAATATTCTTGATGAAGAGCTTGAGGATCTTCTAAGGATGCAGAGTGCAAAGATCAGAGTTGTTGGATCAGGCGGTGGAGGAAACAATACTATCGACAGGGTTTCTGAGGTAGGCATTGCAGGTGCTGAGACCATTGCAGTCAACACTGATGCTCAGGATTTATTGTATACTACAGCTGACAAGAAGATACTGATTGGAAAAGAAGTCACAAGAGGCATGGGTGCAGGAAGCAACCCTAAGCTTGGAGAAGAGGCGGCCAAAGAGAATGAACAGGAGATAAAGAAAGCATTTGAAGGCGCTGACATGATATTCTTGACTTGTGGTCTCGGAGGAGGGACAGGATCTGGAAGCATCGCTGTGCTTGCAGAGATTGCAAAGAAGGTTAATGCTCTGACGATTGCAATAGTCACAATGCCTTTCGCCATGGAAGGCAATAGGAGATATGAGAATGCAGTCTATGGCTTAGAGAAGCTTGCTACTGTCACTGATACATTGATAGTCATACCAAATGACAAGCTCTTGGAATTAGCGCCAGATCTTCCTATCCACACAGCATTCAAGATAGCTGATGAGATATTGACAAATGCAGTCAAAGGGATTGCAGAGCTCGTCACAAAAGCAGGTCTTGTAAATCTTGATTTTGCAGACATCAAAGCTGTCATGGGCAATGGAGGAGTCGCATTGATAGGAGTAGGAGAATCTGATGCATCTGACAACCGTGCACTTGAAGCAGTTGAGAAAGCAGTCAACAATCCTTTGCTTAGTGTAGACATAAAGGAAGCCTCTGGAGCATTGATAAACATCTCAGGATCATCATCGCTTACATTGGACGAGGCTCGCAGGGTTGTAGAATCTGTAACAGAAAGCATAGACCCAGACGCAAGAGTGATATGGGGCGCTCAGATCTATGAGGATATGGAACAGACTTTGCGTGTCATGCTGATAGTTACAGGTGTCAAATCTGAGCAGATTTTCGGCACAAGCAATACTATAGGCGACAAGAAACAGAAAGAGATGTCTGAAGAATTAGGGATTGAATTCGTCTAATTGATTCTGATAATACAAATTTCAGTTCATTATCATATTCTGCATTTGCAAAGTGTTTAAATAACCGATAATTATTTCTAAGACTATGAAGACTATCTTAGAAAGCCAACAGCATTGGCAAAGGACAGGGGGATTGCCTTATCCTGACGGACAAAGGCTTTTCAGAGCTATTGTTCCGCACATAACAAGCAGCAAGCCGATGCCCACACTTTCTGGTGATAATGAGATATTCAATACATTAAGCAAACCTATATCGATTGATGAAGCCATAAAACAATATGATGAACATGGAAAAGAATGTGCTGATCCAATGTTAGTCAATGTCTTCAGTGATCTTGATTCATACAATGACTCTTTTTTTGACACAAGAGATGATAAGGAAAATGCATTACGTGCAATCAAAGAGATTACTATTACAGATTATCGGAATGTCCTGTTTCTATCAGAATACCTTGTCCTGAATGCACCAAGTGAATCCAATATATTCGTATACTCAAGGGAAAGTAAAGACAAGATAATCTATTTCCTAACAAAGCAATTGATTGCTGCTTCGAAACGTGATGTAAGACCTGTGATATCGACTCCGCATGATATAAGGATAAACTATCTGCAGATGGCGATTCCTGACATGAGATATAGAAGATTAGAATCTAAAAGTTTAGGAGATTTCCACATAGCTAACGATGATTATGCATTGAAATGCAATCTGACAGAAGATGCAAACCTATTTGGAGATGGAGCCGATTGCAAAGCAGAACTATCCCTTCACCCAGCATTCAGGCCACAATATATGGCATCAGATAAATTTGTCAATAAGTTCTTTAATTAGTGTTATAGCTAAATTTGTGTTCTATTAGTATTTTTCTTCATTGGAAAATCTTCTCAAAATTTTTACCTACAATTAGATGAAAACTTCTGTCAAACGGATATAGATTATAGAGAGAGTCTATAGATTACAAATGTATATAAATCAACTACATTACTAGGTATATAGGTAACTTAAAATGTTCCCTAAACAGAGGAATTAAACATGGAAAAAAACAACAAGATCGTACTTATTACAGGAGCAAACAAAGGATTAGGAAAAGAGATTGGTAGGCAACTAGGTGAACTTGGATACACTGTTGTCCTTACATCAAGGAATAAAGAAGCAGGGGAAGCAGTTAAAGAAGAATTCAAGGCAATGGGAATTGATGCTCATAATGTATCTCTTGAAGTCACTAATTCTGAGGATATTAAGAACCTCGTAAAGTATATTGAAACAAATTTCGGGAAGCTTGACGTCCTGGTAAATAATGCAGGCATTGCAATTGAATGGGATGGAAAACCGACAAGCACTGATAAGATCCGTCGTACACTTGAGGTTAATTTGATAGCACCATACGCAATCACAGAAGCCTTTGTTCCGCTTCTGTCAAAAAGCGATGATGCAAGAGTTATCAATCAGTCATCTATGCTTGGTTCAATAAGCACCGCGGAGAATGCATGGGATCAAGTAGGGAATTTTATGAGCATAGGCTATTCAACTTCAAAGGCAGGTCTAGATATGCTTACGCTAATCCAATCAAAAACTCTAAAAGAGAAGGGCATCTTGGCTGCAGCATCCCATCCAGGATGGGTCAAGACAGATCTTGGGACTGATGCAGCTCCTATGGAAGTCGAGGAAGGTGCAAGCACAGTTGTTAAACTTGTAACAATAGATAGAGATAAGTTTCCAAATGGACAATTGGTTCATAAGAGTGAACGATTACCTTGGTAACTTTTATCTAATTTTAAATACATAATAACCTGCTTGTCCATAGTTCCAATATTGATAGGAGATGCACAAAATGCCGTAACCCTTATAAATGAACCAATAACAATCATATTGAATTCTAACTGGTTCCTGAAGCGAGCTAGTTTGGAACGCAAGAAAAAGATATTCAATAGAAAAGCTTCGCAAGGAAACAAAATGGAAGAAAAACAGAATGTTGGAACAAAGTTCAAGAATTTCTGCAAGGAATGCGGAAGAGTATTGAAGATAACAAAGAAACCTACATCACAGGAATTCAAGATAACTGTGATTGTTACAGGGATAGGAATGTTGATAATAGGATTCATAGGATTTGTAATCACGATGATCAGACAGCTTATGTTCCAATAGATATTAATAACAATAACACAAAAAAAGAATTTTTGAAAAATGGAAGAAGAAAAAAAAGAGCAAAACACAGGAGTTCCTGAACCAGAGGATTGGTCAGAGGAAGATACAGTTTCAGACGAGCCGGTTGATACTGCAGAAGAAACAGACACAGAAGAGAATGATGACGATTCACAAGATAATGATACTGAAGACCTCAACAAGGATGATCTAGAAGAGATAGATGAAGAGATCAGAAAAGAAGAGGAAGAGATAAAGGAAGTCGATGAAGAGATTGAAAAAGTGGATGAAGAGATTGAGAAAGATATAAAAGAAGTGAAGAAAGAAGATAAGGAAGAACCATCAGATATAGACGAGACACAAGCGCTTATTGATGAGCTAATGGAAGAGAAGGAAGAAGCTCCAGTAGTAGAGGAAAAAGAGATAATAAAAGAGACAGGAGAGCTTAAGACTCACATATTCGCATTGAGAACTACAGCAAACAGGGAAGATCAGGTAATGGATTTCCTGACTTCAAATGCTGAGAAGAAGAAATATCAGGTTTATTCAGTCATCAGGCCTCATGGGATGAGAGGATATATATTCGTAGAGGCAGAATCAAAAGGAGATGCTGAGCAGGCTGCATTCGGCGTACCATATGCGCGAGGATTGTTGCCTAATGAGATTGAGTACAAAGAGATTGAACATATGCTTGAACAGGTAAAGAAAGAAGTCAACATACAGCAGAATGATATTGTTGAGATTATTTCAGGACCTTTCAAACGAGAGAACGCAAAGATAATCCGTCTTGACAAGTCAAAGGAAGAGGTTGTTGTTGAATTGCTTGAAGCAGCAGTACCAATCCCTATAACATTGAAGATGGATGCAGTTAAGGTCATAAGACGTGATACTGACGATGAGTCAGATGAATAGAAGAGAAATCTTCTATTGAGTAAAAGAACCGGTTGCCTAAGACTACATTAAGTTGAGTCAAGGGAATCCAACGTAATCATAGCAAGAAAGCTGTGAGCGGGAGAAAATAAAATGGGAAAACAAAAATTAGATGTTCTAGTATCAGGCGGAAAAGCTACAGCAGCACCGCCATTAGGCCCAGCACTTGGTCCATTAGGAGTTAACATCGGACAGGTTATTGCGGAGATCAACAAGAAGACAGCAGCATTTGCAGGCATGCAGGTCCCAGTAACACTAGTGGTCGATGAGAAGACAAAGGAGTTCGATATCAGCGTCGGAACACCACCTGCTTCTGAACTTATCAAGAAAGAAGCAAAGATAGAGAAAGGAGCTGGAAACCCTTTGACAGATAAGGTTGCAGACCTCAAGATTGAGCAGATAATCAAGATATCACAGATGAAAGAAGACAACCTTCTTGGAAAAGATGCGATGGCTAGAGTAAAGGAGATCATAGGAACATGCGCAGGCATGGGTGTTATGGTCGAAGGAAAGCCGGCTAAAGAGATATTCGCAGACCTTGCCAAATTCAAGGATAAGATCGAATCTGGTAAGACAGAATTGTCTGATGCAGAGCTAAAAGCCCTTGAAGAGGAGAAGAAGAAATTGCAGGAAGAGATCGAGAAGAGAAGGCATGAGTTTGAAGCTACTGCTGACAAGATACTTAAGGAGATGGAAGGAAAGACACCTAAGGAGATCAAGAAGAAGATGGAAGAGGCAGGAATCCCTGACACCATCATACATGAAAAGGCTCCGAAGGACGCTGCTCCAGCAAAAGCTGATGCACCTGCACCAGCCAAGAAATAAACCTTCTTTTAATTTTTTTATTTACTTTTTTTCTAGATTCTCTTCAATCTTTCCTAAATAAGCTGATATACTTATGGGATCTGCACATCAAATCTTGCATGTCAATATCTAGCTCTTCAGTTAACAATGGAACCATCCTATCTTTGATAGAAGAAAGAACATTTTCATAATGCACTAAATCTCCGTCCCTGATTATGGTTGCTATGACACCACCTTTACGTAGATAATCATTTGCTCTCCAATATATGTGATGCCAATTTTCAACATCAAATAGATTAGGGTTCCTTACTAGTACAAAATCAACTCCTTCAAGAGCATCTAAAGCTGTCACCGCATGTTGCCAAGGATAAGCAGTTCTCGCATCACCTTCTAAAGGACCCTCAAATACCATATCATACCTATCAGATTGATGATTTCCAAAAGCATGCAGCTGGATAGAGACAGTCCTACAATCCACATCATAATTCAATTTATGGAATGCACGCATCACTGAACTTGCCTTCTCAACACATGCACCAATGGAAACAGCCACAGGATTATCAGAAGGCATATAGTGTTTCTTGACATGGGTATCTAAGCTCCAGAGATCACAATCTTCCAATGAGATACCAAGTCCATCTACATCATAATAACGATTGAATATTTCTTCACGTGTAACCATATGGTTGAAGTTATTTGCACGTTTAAAACTATTTGTGAAAGTATTAATTAATGAAGACAAATAAAATATAAGTATATTTATTAATATATATATAAGTATAAAATAACCTAATTTTTAAGTAATTAGTTTTGAACTAGTTAAGATTTATAAGTCGAAACATTTAAATATAAGTATAAAAGATAATAATTTAATAATAGATAATTATAATATAAAAATAAGTATTAAAGAGACAACAATGATTGAGTTCAAAAGAAAGCTGTACAAGAGAGGATCAAGCTTCGAGACAACTATTCCGATGCCGATGCTATTCTCCCTTGATAGGAAGAAGAAATACAACGTTCTGTTCCAATTTGACAATAAGAGAGGTAAATGGCTCTTAGATTTTGAACCGCAAAAAAAAGATTAGCATACTTACAAGTCTCTGGCGAGACATAAGGCGAAGATGATGGATGGATAGAAATGTTCATCCATGGGGCACGGGCAACTGTGCCCCTTTCCTCTTCACATAAACATCACAAATCACATTCACGCAAAGAATTTGTCCGGCTAACGCCGGTAGATAGCCAATGGGTGAAATCGCCAAAGAGAGGGGTGCAGCAATGCACCCTACTTTCTTTTACTACTTTAGAATCATTTCAAAACATAAATGCTTATAAATCTTGGAATTATGGATTGAATGATGATGGATAAACGCTTACGTGATGTAATTGATTCTATAGACTATTATGAACTTCTTAAGATGAAGCAGGACCTCGACACAGGAGGGCATCATTTAAGGACATTCATCAACAAGGAGATAGAGAATAGACAAAGAGAACATTCTGTATCATGCAGCACATGCGGCAGTCATATTGAACCAAGCAGTCCTAATACGCAAACATTGATATTTGGAAGCAGCGACTTCAAGAAGAAAGCGACATTCTGCGGAAAAGACTGCCTTTCTTATTTTCTAAGCAAGACAGAAGAGATGAAAAAAGGGCAGATGCCCAAGACAATGAATATTCATGATGGGAATCAGCCATGAAATATTCTATCTGAAATCGAGCACAGTTGCCCGGTACACATTGAGTGTCTTTGCAACCATCTCAGTGAGCTCTTCCACTTTTCCAACATCTAGATTTCTTCCTTTGTCTCCATCCTGCTCGACATAGAACATAAACATCGCATTCCCATTGTTCCTCTGAGGTTTTATCCTTGCTGACAATTTGTTGTAGTTTGCCTCAGTGAAGAAACTACCGATGTCATCTGCCATTCCTGGTTTATCATGATACTCGAACATTACAGCAATGCCGGGAGTTATCTCGAAGTCTACTTTGTAATCATCTATCCTTGCGATCTTCATCTCACCATCATCGATCTCGCCTCTGACACTTGTTGCTGCATCGTCAGTGATGTAATCAACAGTGATCGTATCCCTATACTTATTCTTCGGATTAGGAACTTTTATATCAACCTCAATCCCTCTATCCTTAGCTTCTTTCAATGCCTCTGTTGGAGTTATCTCGCTATCGAACAGTGCTTTCAATGCATTTCCCGCAAGTGGTTTCGCAAATTCCTGGAGGTCATCATATGCAATAATCCTTACCTCTTCAGGTGCACCGTCTGTAAGTTTCGCATTGATATAACCCAACTTCTGAGCAAGATCAACAAAATCTCTCTTGAAATAAGGTACGACATCAGTGTTGACAGCAGTAGTTATATCACCTTTCTTGAAATAAGCGACTGCCTGTCTTGCAGCAGCAGTTGCACAATTGAAATTAGCCTCTCCCGTTGATGCACCTACATGAGGAAGCAATAATACCTGATCGCCATATCTTGCCATCCTTTTCTCTCCCTCGATATCACCTTCTGGATGGACATCTGCTGCATATCTGAAACCAGGCCTTTCTTCAAGTATCCTCTCAAGAGCATCATAATCCACTACGCCTGCCCTTGCTGTATTGACTAGCAATCCGTTCTCTTTCATCAGCTTAAGCTTCTCGTGATCAATGACACCTTTCGTATGAGCATTCTCAGGTATGTGCAATGTCACCATGTATGCATCCCTGAAGACTTCATCTATGACATTTACCCTTGTTATTCCAAGATCCTTTGCCTTATCTGTAGTGAGCTTAGGATCATAAGCAAATATCTCAACACCCCAACCTTGCAGACGCCTTGCGACTTTCTCTCCTATGTACCCAGTGCCTACAATACCTATCTTCTTGCCTTCAAGCTCCCTACCCTTGACACGCTTCTTCTCGAACTTCCCTTCTTTTGTAGTTTTATCGAGAAGATGTATCCCTCTAAGTGAAGAGATAGCAGCTCCAAAAACAAGCTCAGCAACAGCTGTAGAATTCTGATCAGGTGTTGGCTCGACTATTATTCCTTTCTCTGTCGCATAATCAAGATTGATGTTGTTATATCCTGCACCACCCCTTATCACAAGCTCAAGATTGGGTGCTGCATCCATTATCTCAGGAGTAACCTTATCGCTCCTGACTACCAAAGCGTTAGCTTCAGAAAGCAATCCTCTCAGTTCAGGATCCTCAAGAAAATCAGTAATCGCTCTCTTAGTGACGACATTGACACTAAGTCCTCCATCAATCGCGATCTTTTCTAAAGCTTCATTAGCATCAGCAGCAAATCCTGCCTCTGTTGCCACAAGTAAATTTTTAGTTTCTGCATTGTCTGCCATGTATTTCACCCAATCTGGATAATTTGATAACCAATATATACGTTGTGACATATTTGTCTAGAAATTACTAAAAAAGTCATAAATAAGTAAAATATTTAAATTTTGACATATTCTAAGAATTATGAAAAATAAGAAAGATGTTGACAATGTGAAAGAATTTATTTGGAAACTGATATCTACTGACGCTGCCCTAAAAAAAGACTTGAGTAGAGGATTCATAAACACCAGAGGGCTTGCAAAATACATCCTTACAACACAAAAAATTGAAGCATCCCTTGATAGCATAATAAGCGCAATAAGAAGATATCCTATAAATCAGAAAGAGGACTATTCCTCAGCATACTCAATCCTGAAACAAGCTAGGATCAATACAAGGACAAAGATGGCATCTTTGCTGCTGAAACGTACAGATGATGTCAAAACAATCCTCGGAAGACCTGATAAGCTTATAGATTACCAATTGCATGATATAATAAGAATCATTGAAGGAAAAGAAGCCTTAACTATAATCTTTGACCAGAAGAATTATGATAAGATAGTGCAATTATTTCCAAATAAGACAATTCTTAGGAAACACAAAAAGATAGGCCTGATGGAGATAAACTATCCATTAGATCTTGAGAGGACACCAGGAGTGTTCAATATAATAAGCAGTGAACTTGCTGAAAACAATATAAGTATAATAGACGCAGTCATAAGCTCAAATGAACACATAATAGTAGTAGATGAATCAAACCTCCTAAAAGCGTTTGAGATAGTTTATGAACTTTCTAAATAGAATATCTAAGCATGATGTTTTTGATAATGTAGGTCAGCCAAAGCTAGGTATCCTGCAGCTGAAGTAAGATGTGATGCTGCAATAAGACTATTTCGCTGTTGCTTAGATAATTCTGGCATTGAACTTATGTCGATCACATCGCCTAGTCTCGTCCTCATATTAGGCATATTCGCCATCCTAAGTGATGAAGCAAGCATTTCACTAAATGCACTAAATCTCTCATATTCAAGATTTGAGATATTTCGTGCTAGATCCTTCAGATGATCTGATGATTCAGCATGATCAATATTGAGAAAAGCGTATTCATCTCCAAATGCATTACCTCCTTGCTGATAATCATTTACCACATGATTCAGAATTTCAACTAGGACAGGATCTTCTCTCTGAGGGGTTTGCTCAGAATTTGCATATGTTTCAGTCTGTTCCCTTAATTCAAAAGCAATATTCTGCAATACTGCTGCAAGCAAATTATCTTTTGAAATCTTCCTTGCTATACTTTCCAATCCACCAGAATAACCAGGGACATTTACTGTTTTACGCATGCATTTCAAGAATGCTATAGAGTATTTAAATGCATATGGAAGATTGTATCTCACTATTCAGTAACCTTTATAAACTAACCATAAATCATTGATTATATCTAATATTCAACTTATATAGGTGGTAATTCATGGCTGAAACAAAACAAGCATCAGTAGGAAGCTTACAGAAAGGATCATACATAGTTATAGATGGAGCAGCTTGCAAGGTTGTAAGCACTGCAACATCAAGACCTGGAAAACATGGACACGCAAAGGTCAACTTGATGGCTGTAGGAATACTTGATGACAAGAAAAGAAATCTTGTATTGCCAGGACATGACAATGTTGATGTTCCTGTAATAGAGAAAAGGACAGCACAAGTTCTATCAATCACTGGAAACATGGCTAATGTCATGGACTCAGAAAGTTTTGAGACATTCGATCTTGAGATTCCTGAAGAACTTGCTGGTGAAGTCAAGGATGGAGTAGAGATACTTTATTGGGAGATACTTGACAGCAGAGTAATGAAACAGATTAAATAAGACTATAAGTCAATATATAATTACGATCAAAAGCAAAAGGTAACACACAATGGCAAAATTTGCAGAAGCAGAAGCAAGGTTGATGAAGAATATCTTTGTCTGTAAGAAGACAAAGAAGAAGATCAAGGCAGACCCTCTAAAAGTTATCGCTGGTAAAGTGAGAGCTAGAGGCGGAACCAAGAAGCTTCGACCTAAGCGAAAGAAGTAAGATGGCTATAAGTGAGACTACTATTGCTGCTATTTTCATAGTACTTCTTGGAATTTTCTTATATGTCAAGAGAAGCAAGCTAGACATACAGAAATGGCTCTTCCCCATCATGTATATGATCCTCTACAGGGCAAAGTGGGGATTGAAAGCGATGGACGACGGTGCCAAGAGATTTCCAAGGACTGTCAAATGGCTTTCTTATGTTGGTGTGTATGTGTGCTTTGCAGGTATGGCAGTAACAATCTTTTACTTATTTTATACGCTTTGGGAGATCTTCAAAGGAAGCACGCAGGCTGCTGTTGCTATTGCGCAACCGTTTGTTGAAACACCTATAGGAAGCCCATTCTTTTATATCCCATTCTCATATTTCATAATAACAATATTCATAATAGCAGTAGTGCATGAGTTCTCTCATGGTATTGTAGCAAGACGCTTCGGCATGAAAGTCAAATCATCTGGTTTTGCTTTCTTCTCATTCCTTATACCTATTCTTCCTGCAGCTTTTGTCGAGCCTGATGAAAAACAGGTGCAGAAGGCAAAGCCAATGCATCAATTGGCGATGTTTGCAGCTGGTCCTTTCTCGAATCTGCTTCTGACTGTATTATTCCTTGGAATACTGATAGGTAGCCAATCAGCTTTAGGAGGAGTCACAGACCATAATGTAGTCATAATAAATTACACTAATGAGAACAACGTGACTATGCCTGCAGAGCTCGCTGGTATTGGTATAGGGGAGAAGATCGTATCTATAGATTCAACAGAGATAACTGATGTAAAATCATTCATCACATTCATGGAAACATCCTATCCTGGTCAGAACATTACATTCACAACAAATGTGACCAGCTATAATCTGCAATTAGCATCAAGCCCAGACAACAAGACGGGCTATCTTGGTGTCTTTGTTGCTTCTGAGTATCAATACAAACCAGATTTTGAAGAGAAATACGGATGGGCTATAGCACCAATAACATGGTTATTAGGTCTATTCTTCCTATTGTTTGTATTCAACTTCGGAGTCGCATTAATCAATCTTGCACCAATTGGACCTCTTGACGGTGGAAGGATGATCCTTACATTGCTTAAACTTAAGTTCAGCGAGAAGAAAGCACTTATGATATGGGGAAAGATCAGCTCATTGATGCTTCTTGTATTGCTTGCTGATATATTCTTACCTTTTATCCTTAAGATGTTCATCTAGAAAACTATTTTTTCTTACTCAATTCTCTCTCAATATTCCTTAACAAACCCATCATGCCCTGAGACTCTCTTGTTGTTATCATTGCTTTGTTGATGACATTCTTCCAAAGTTTCCTATATCTCTCTCGACGAGCTCTATCAACCTTAACACTAGAAATTATAGACCCAATAAGCTTATGCACCTGCTTCTTGTCAGATGACCCTGCAATATTTATCCTGGCACCTATCTTATTCTTCTCATTCTTTGACAGCTCATAAGCGATGATCGCAACAGCATGAGAAAGGTTCAATGTAGAATAATCCTTTGAAGAATTTATTGTAACTAGGACATCACAGCTATTGATTTCTTCGTTTGTCAGCCCTTCGCTTTCCCTGCCGAAAACTACAGCTGTCTTTGCAGGGAATTCCATAGCAGAGAGTTTATCTGCAAATATAGGCAATCTATCAAGGTTATAATCAGTATTGATCCGTGCAGTTGTGCCTATAAGCATACTATACTTGCCTATTGACTTCCTTGTAAGAACCTTCACTTTAGAATGCTTAGCCCTTTTCCTGAATTCCAGATCAAGATTGCACTTAGGGTCCACAAGTATCAGTCTTTCAAATCCAAAATTAGCCAATGCTCTTGCAACAGCACCTACATTGCCTGAATTTTCAGGTTCTACAAGTATAAAATCTATCATGATATGGAAGAAACTTGATCAAATTAAATAATTATTGATTTCTGATTTGCTGGACTAGTCTAGGATAGATCTTATTAACGATAGTATGCAAATTCAAAGAATCCTCCTGATTATACTCTACAAGAAGCTCAAGATAATATCTATCCCCTGTAGCTTTATACATCTTCCATAACTTGAATGGATCACCACCATGCATCCTTTCCACGATTACATTGTTTCTTGAGATTCCTAATGTTTTCTCAATCTCTTTTAATCCGCCTTTCAATCCAAGCCTTGCACAACTATGACGAAGATCCCAGGTTAACGCCTTAAATTCTTTCCCGAGATATTTGCGTAGAAAAGGCAGGTCAAACACGTTGCCATTGAAAGTAATTATCATCTTATATCTAGACAGGATATATTTTACCTGTTTGAGATCCATATTAATATCCTTCACAAATGTCATGGTGTCATAACCATCATACAACGTCATGCAAGTTATGTATCCATTGACGCTGCTTGTCTCAATGTCTAGGAAGATGCAGGAATCCTTGAATTCAGGGTAAAGACGCCAATGCTCTGTTCTCTTAAGTTTTGAAGAGAAATAATCGACATCATCATCCATTAAAGCTTTGCTGAAATTCTTGATTTTTAAGTCAAGTGCAATCTTTCGCTTTTTAGATATCCCAGAAACTTCTTCTACGTTCAAGAAACTATTCCAATCATTTATCCCTTGCATCCAAAGCTTTTTCTCACTAGTATGACTAATCCCGTCCAGAATGATAAAGCTATTTCGTATCATTGCTATATGAACCAATCACAGATATTTAAAGAGAAGTATCAAGGATGTCCAATGGGAAAATTATGGCTATATGCAAAATTATTATTTGCAGAAGAAGCATCATTCGCCTTTCTTAAACCTTAAGACCAGACCAGCGATTATCAGGACTGCTGCAACAATGAAAACTAGATATCCTAGTGACCGGAACCATGAGCAATCCTCGACGAAAAGCATTCCGGTAAGCGTATTACAGAATTTAGATCCCCAAGCAAGGCTTACCCATGCATTCTTCTTCTCGCTTACATAATGATAGATAGGGATATACCTGAAAAGAAAGACAACGATGCCTGCGATGATAAGATACAGAGAGATCTGTTTTTTCATATGCTTGATCACTTCTTGCCTACATAGAACATCTTGTCGACAGAGACATCCTCTGGGGAATAATTCTTCTTGACTTCAGGAACTACTTGTGATGTATTCTCAGGTTCTGGTTGCTGTGGTGCAGATGAGACTACTTTCTCCTGGACCTTTTCATTTTTCTGTACAAGAGTAGCCTGGATCTCCTGCTTAGCCTGGTTATTGAACTTTGACTCAAGCTCATTTATCTTGGCAATTATCTCATTCATCTTGTCACGCATCAATCCAAGCTGGGAATCAAATGAGGCAAGCTTATCATTGAGAATGCTTATTATTCGATTATCATCATAAGAAGATTCTTTTTCCTTCTCTAATTTAGCATATCTGTCCTTCTGAGCCTGATTGGCTTCATCTTTAGACACGTAAAACTCATTCCCTTGGCCTTTCATCACTTCTTCTGCCTGCTTCAGAGCTTCTTCAGAATCTGCAACTAATCCATGACGCTTCAATTGCTCTGAGATCTCTCCCATCTTCCTTATCTTTTCGTATGAATCCATAATCACACCCAAAAGTCAATCATATATAAAGATTACTTAAATAGTCATAAGTCAACAGGATATTTCCCTCCAAAACAACCTGTACAAATGCCCATTTTATATGTATCATTGACTATAGAATTCAAGCCTGCTAAGGAGATATGAAATATCCTATCAGCAAATATCTCTTTTGCTATCCCCTCAAGAGATTTCTTACGATATGCTATTAACTCTTTAAGATTTTGATGATCCATTCCAAGATAGCATACATTTTCTATTGTCGGTGATAAGTATACATTATATATTTCTCTTGCTCCTGCATCCCTAAGACGTTCATTGTTTGTCCTTGCAGTAGTGCCCCTCACATTTGAATCATCAACAGTTATCACAGTCTTGCCGAGTACTTTCTCTTTACGCAAGTCTAGTTTCATACCAGCTATCAATATCCTTAATCTCTGGTTGTGGGCTGTATATGATCTCCCGCTGGAATGTGGGGCATTATGTCTCCTCATGAAATATTCCTTATATAAGATTCCTGATTCTCTACTAAAACCTATAGCACCTTGCTTTCCTGAATCAAGGATAGGGACGACGACAAGATTGCTCCCATGTCTTACCCGCATCTCATCAAAGAATTCTTTATTCTCAAGATACACTTGTCTTCCGCATCGTTGTCTGAAATCCTCGTGCATGAAACCATTCGCTTCAGAACGTGGATCCTGGAAATATATCTGCTCGAATATGCAATGGAACTCTGATTGGTTTTTTGCATCTGCCAGTTCCTTTATCTCTATAGGGATATTCATCTGCATTGATTTAGGCTTTTCCTTTGCTTTGATCTTCTTCTTATTGAACACTACAATCTCACCAGGCTCAATGTGCCTTATGAATTCAGCATCAGGAAATAACCTGAATGCTACAGTCTCAGAAGCTATGAGATAACCATTTCCTTTACGTGCAATAGATAAAGGCCTTACTCCGAATGGATCCCTAAAACCGATTATCTCCAGATCAGTCTCAACAAGAGCAGAATAGGAACAAGGTATTTTTGCAAGATCATTCTTTAATGCTGAATGAAATGATTTTTTGTCAGATTTAGCTATAACATGAGCCAATAGCTCTGAATCTGATTTTGATTGGAATACAGCCCCCCTTTGTAAAAGAGTTTTATGTATCTTATTTATATCGACTAATTGCCCATTATGAGCAAAAGCAAAATGTCCGAATTTAGTCTCATTGAATATGAAAGGCTGTATGTTGCTGACATAATCAGCAAGACCGCGAGTTGCATATCTTGTATGGCCTATCGCCATGCTGCCTGGCAATTCTGCCTGGATGGATTTCATCTGGGCTATTGGGAATACTTCATCTACTTTGCCCATCTCTCTTATTGCATAGAATCTGTCACCTTTTGATGACACTATCCCCACACTTTTCTCACCACGATGCTGCTGCACCTGGAGCATATCCCTCACTACTGTAGCTGCATATGGTATATTCACTGCTCCAGCTAATGCACATGAATCATTAGAGAAAGAATGTAATTCCTCATCGTGGATTATCTCCTCAATAGTTCTCATGATAATCTATGGAAGCAGTCACTCTTTAAAGATTTCGGTAATCTAAAATAGAAGAATAAGACAGAGTCATTTAGCTACTAGAAGGTCGATGGAATCTGCAAGATACTCACATAATTCTTTAGGATCATCAGTCCTTAATGGATACTTGACATCCAGAGTGATTCCATAATCATAATTAGCGCGTACATCTTTTGCAAATGGATGACTCATTGCTCTGCTTCCCATCGGATCAAGTGGTGTATGATAAGTTATATCAAGAGGTACAAAGACAGTATCCTCTGTCTTATAGCTGACAATCCTCTCTACTACATCCATATCGATTATGCCCTGTTGCTTATAATTCCTTGTAGCTTCTGGATGAATCACCCAGATGTTTCCTTTCTGCAACAGTTCAGGAACAGCCCAGTTCATATAATCTAGCTGTTCTTTAGCTTTCTGCATTGCATCCCTGCGTTCCTCTTTTGGCAAAGCCTTGATATCCTTCTTCCTTGTAACCCTTACAACACCTACTTTATCAAGAATTCCTGGCAGGCTATCCTTAGCGACATAGTAAGGCCTCTGATCTGTGTTCTCAACAATCAATCTCTGCTCTAGGAAGATATCAGCATAACTCTGATGCTTCGGCAATAAGAAGAATGGCCCTTTCTCAGGAAGATTCTGAACATTCGTATAATGGATATTATAGAAATTATGCAAAAAAGCATTGCCGCCCCACGCTATTATATCATGGATCCAGTTGATCTGATTCGGTTCCTTAAAATCTTCTTGCATGATCACCTAATCACAGGTTCCTTTATAATATAGTATATCATATAACAATACCTTAGTAGAATATAACGAAAAATTAAAATTTAGAATCATTTATATTCCAGGCATTTTGGCTGATCCATCTGAAAACAAGCTCTTTCTGTGCATGCTGTCATCTTTCCATCCTCAACAACGCAATTATTGCAGCCATCATACCATAAGACACAATCTTCTGGAATCTTATATTCTAAGCATTTTGGTTTTTGCATTGTCTCAGGCGCACAATATTTCTTTGTACATGCAGCTATCCCTCCATCATTCACCATGCAATTGTTGCATCCATCAAACCAAGATGAGCAATACTCTGGAATATCCGAGAATTGTGAATCACCAATATCAGATCCATTTAGTTGGATATCAGAATCTCCATTCTCAATCATATTCTCCTGACATCCTACTAAGAGTGCTAAGCTTAAAATCATAATTGCAAATATTATCTTAATCATGTTATCACCATAATCCTAAAAATAAAAGAACTATATAAAACAATACATAAGTTTAAACTGAGTTGAAGTGAAAGAAATATCCCCGCCCCCGGAACATACCAAAAAGGTGTTCTTTTATTAGGAACATGATTTATTCTAATTTCTTTTCTTTTTTCTTTGGTAAAAAATTATCTTTAGAAATAGTTGATTTACCTAAACGCCTCTCTACGCTTTCTCTAGCATCTCTTGCAGCCTCTCCACCTTCTTTAGCAGAATCCTTACATTCTTCAAATCCTTGAGAATTTCTCTCTTTTGTAATCTCTGTAGTAGTTTTTTCTCCAAGCATTGTAAATATGAGTTCTAAATCAGTCATATGATCTCTAAGATTTTGATTCTTTTTCTGCAATTGTTTAAATTTCTTATATTCTCCAACAGTCTTTCCGAATGTTGCCTTACTGATTTCGTTTGTTAATATTGCAAATTCCTTCTCACTCTGAACATTTCTATCTTTCCATTCATCTGTTAATTCTTGACGAACTGCAATACCCCTTAACCTCCTATCAATCCAGTCTTTAGGATAGCCTTTAAGTTCATAATATTCCTTAATTCTATTTTGACCTAATTCAGGATTCTCTATTTCTTCAATTCTTTCATAACCAACTTGTGCTAACCATAATTTTAATGGTTCTGCTTTCTTTGATGGAACTGATTGGATTAACCTAAATATTTCTTTAGTAGTACCAACATCAGTTAGTCTCATTTTACCATCTGATGCAAGCATTTTCAAAGCGTGACAATTTGTCACGGTTTCATTACCTTCTTCTTTTAGACGTTGTTTTAATTTTCTCCAATAAGCAGTTGGATCTATACTTTCAGTAAGAATTGCAATTATATCAACTATCGAAAAATACCACTCATTATTATGCCATTCCCTTCTAATCTTCTTATCTTGGAATACCAATAATTTATTTTTATCTTCCATCTGAATAAAGAAATAATCAAACTTTATAAATCATTTTGCAGTGGTTGTCGAGTGCCATGAATAAAGCGTAAGAACCTAAATTTATCGCATATTTAACTCATGAATTAACTTACTTTTTCAGTGTCTAAAATGAAGCCTTCTATCAGCAATTTCAAGACTCCTAGTTAGGGGGTTTAAAGCAATTCTCTTATCTGAGTAATAATATGGATCAATTAATTCCGCATAAACAATATCAACATTAGACTTCAGTAGCTCAGATTTCAAGAATTCAAATGATTTTTTATCTGTAGATAACAAAATAGCATCCAGATTTGTTCTAGAATTTCCATTATCACCCATAAGTTCAACTGAGGCATCCACCACCTCATATTTGTCTAGGAAAAACCTCAGTTTTTGATTACGTGCATTCGCAAGACTACATCCTTTATCACCAAGAAGAAATAGACAAGAATTATTACCTAAATGATCTACATACAAAAAACGCTGTTTTTCTTCATAGCCTATCTTGCCAGAACTAACTGACTCAACATTACTTCTTGCAGATTCTACCAAATGCTTATGATAAGAATCCTTACTTCCCCTTACATACAACGAAACAGCCAAAGCTGCTACAGCCAAATACAATGGAGTTGGCAAGCATTTCAGCAAGCTTATTGTATCTTTGAAATTCATTTAATAGGTAAATCATATTCGCTTTAAAAGGAATAATATGTTTAAATATAAAGGTTATAGAAAGAACAAAATAAAATTAGTTTACATTGATCGGAAAAATCACTCCCTCAAATCCTTGATATAGGGGCCTAGTTCCATCTCATGATAGCTCTTGCCTGGTCTGATCTTTGGCCAGAGATCCTCTTCAGAATCATCTCCATCTTCAATCACATTCTGCTGGCATCCTACTAAGAGTGCTAAGCTTAAAATCATAATTGCAAATATTATCTTAATCATGTTATCACCATAATCCTAAGAATAAAAGAACTATATAAAATAATACATAAGTTCAAACTGAGTTGAAGTGAAAGAAATATCCCCGCCCCCGGACTTGAACCAGGAACCTCACCGTAACCGCTGATTGCTAATCATAGTAGCACCCAAAGTGCAATCTCTTAGCAACTTGCTACAGCGGTGCGCTCTAGCCAATTGAGCTAGGCGGGGATTAATTTTCATAATTCGCTAGACTTAACTTGTTAATGTCTAGCTTAACTGCATTTCCCCAGGGTTTGGCAAAGGCTGGCCAATTGAGCTAGGCGGGGATTAAGTTATGTTGGTAGTAGGCCCTTTATAAATATTACCCAGAATTAATAACGTATTAAAGCTACAAAAAGATATTTGTAAATCAGCATATACAAAAAAACATGGACCAAGACGCGATTAGGATGTACATCGGAATTGAAAATCTATGATTTTCAGTCCGAAAATTTAGATAAATTTTCGATATCACGCGTTAAGAATATTTTTTTCCTAAAAGCTATTATTATTATATCAAAAAAACTAAAGAATTATTTTTTCTCAAACTTTTGGATGACTAATTTTACCTTATTTGAGACAACCTTCTTCTCATCGCCTTTACGAGTGAAGAACTTTAGGATTGATATAGGCAGTGTCAATCCTCCAAGGATGTTCATATTGCTATAAAGCTTATACGCAACAACCCTTTCCTCATAGCTATCTAGAGAGGCAATCTCCCATTTTGCAATCGTTCCTTTCTTCTCATGCGATGTTATCTTTGTAGGCTTTATTGTACCTATCTCAAACTCTTTCCCTATCTCTGTTATCCTTGGAATCCTATCAAGTACAATTATGTTCTCAAATACTTTATTGGTCCTGTTCTTTATGTGTATCAATACCTTAAGCTCAGAGAGTGAACCCTCTTTTGTCTTTATGCTTGATACAGATTTTCTTATCACTAATGGACTTCGAAGAAGATAGTACAATAATATAATAACGATTGCAGCTAGTATAATATAAAGTACGGGCCTGTAATTGACTGTTGCAACTAAAGTGAAATTACTTCCTGGTACAAGATCAACATGATATTGCTTGTATAGAGCTCCATCGATAAGTTTCAACCTTGATTGAGCATTTCCAAATATCAAGAAATAATTCAGTAGATATGTTGGGACATTGTATATTCCCTCAATCTTGATATTACCTGCATTTGAGATCAATACTTCATTCTCAGTCTTCAGAAAACTTGATCTTGTCTGAGTATCCAATGATTGTTTGGCGACAGGGATGATTGTATAAGGCAAGGATTTTGAGAGAAAAGTCTGATTATCCAGGCTGAATGTCAATATTATATTATCATCCATAGGCTGCGCAAAACTAGGCACATCAACATTGAATTGTATGGATTTCTTCTGAAGTGGCGCAAGATCGGTCTTTGTCTCTTCAGATATCACATCACTGTTTAGACGTATCTCCATCCCTTTTATGTCCCTGACATTCTTATTCTCAATATCAATGGTCAATATCAGGTCTTCAGTAGGGTCAACCTCGCCAATATCAGGAAGGTCCAATGATAATACAGGTAGATATTCCTTGTTCAATTGATCCTGTGATTTTATGTAAACATAAGCGTATGCTTTCTGCATATTGTCGCTTGACTCAGCACGTATATTCAATTGAAGACCATATTCAAATCCTTTCTCTACATATTTAGGCTTTGCCCTTAGAAGCACATATCCAACTTCCTGTGGATCTAGTCTAACTGATCCAGGATTGAGCTTTATGCTCCATTTATCGATATTTGGCGAATAAACTCTGATTGTCTGAGTAGTATCCATAAGATTGATTATGCTGATATTATATGATGCTTCTTCAAACTCAGATATCTCATCAACGATTGGATAAATCTTTACTAGAACATCATCTGCAGCCAACACAGGGCAAAGCATCAGAATTCCAATGATCAGAATAGTCCATCTAGCATCCATCTTGTATTAAATCCATGCATAAGTAATATATAAATCTTATT
The DNA here is from genome assembly GCA_020637495.1 of Candidatus Woesearchaeota archaeon. GTDB lineage: Archaea > Nanobdellota > Nanobdellia > Woesearchaeales > JACJVV01 > JACJVV01. Next base: position 658,882 of record JACJVV010000001.1, on the reverse strand, counting down.
CTTATCTAGAATAAGGTTTATACGTGAAAATCCTTAGATTTCGCTGTATAAATATTGCGCTAGAATCAATAAGAACTAGAATAAAAATAGTGGAAATATTTATAAGCATCTGTCCTTGAACTCACACATAGGGGAAAATGGAGAGAAATACAAAAGGCCAGATAATAGGCGGAAACTTCGATAAGGTCTTGATGCGCCAGAAAAAAGGCCATGAATTGGAGATAGGAGAGCTCCTTATCTGCCAGAATTCAAGCCATAAGATACTTTTCCAGGTTGTAGATCTTATGCACAGCAGCCAGGTTTCCCAGAGCAATATCGAATATATCTCAGGGATGAAGCTTGAAGAGAATACAGATTTTGAGCTTATGGATGAAAATCTAAGGTATTATACAATTGCAGAGCTTAAGGCAATCCTATCCATAGAGAAGAGCCAGACAAGATCAAACAAGAAACTTGCAGAATTCTTTTCCAAGATCAAAGAAGTACAGAAAGAGGACATAGATTTCCTTACAATGCCAAAGAATCCATTGTATATAGGGAAGCTCAGATCTGGATCCAAGGTAATCGATGCAGATCTCTTCCTTGATGGGAAAGATGTGTTGAGTCACCATATATTGGTCGCTGCAACGACGGGAAGAGGAAAGAGCAACCTTACATCCTGCATGCTATGGAATCTCCTTGATCATGACTATGCAGGAATCCTCGTCTTGGATCCCCATGATGAATATTTCGGAAGGAACAAGAAAGGATTAAAGGACCATCCTAAAGGAAAAGTTGTCTATTACACTCCATTCAATGTTCCTACAGGTGCATCTACATTGAAGATAAATATAAGGAGAATAAGGCCTGAACATTTCTCAGGAGCACAGAGTTTTACTGATGCGCAGAATGATGCGTTATATACTTATTTCAAGAAATTCAGACAGGATTGGATAGAGAAGATCCTTGTTGGAGAAGAGATACTGGTAAATGGAAGAGCATTGATACATGAGGTCACGCTTAATGTTTTGAGAAGAAAGCTAATGTCATTGCTGTCCATATCATTGCAGAACAATGAACTTGTAAGTAAAGGCATATTTGACCTTAATGCAGGAGAAACAACCATCTCTGATATATGCAATAACTTAGAGCAAGCCAAGATAGTCATCATAGACACATCAAATTTTAGCGGTAACCTAGAGATATTGATTGGCAGCATGATCAGCTCAGAGATATTTGCAAGATATAGAAAGCATAAACGCGATGGTACCTTAGAGGAGAAACCAGTAATATCAATAGTCCTTGAGGAAGCACCTAGGGTCCTTGGGAAAGAAATACTTGAACGAGGCTCAAATATTTTCTCAAGCATCGCAAAAGAAGGAAGGAAATTTAAGATTGGACTTTTTGCAATAACGCAGCTTCCATCATTGATTCCAAAAGATATACTTGCAAACATGAATACTAAGATAATACTTGGAATTGAGATGTCATCTGAAAGACAAGCGATTATTGATAGTGCTGCACAAGACCTATCTTCAGATAACAGGAATATAGCTTCACTTGACAAGGGTGAGGCATTGATAACCAGCAACTTCACGCGATTCGCTTCACCTGTGAAGATACCATATTTCCCAGATATGATAAAGAGAATATCAGACACGACAAGAAAAGATTTCACAGGAATAAATTTCCAATAGTGCATGCAATTGCAGTTCCAGGATGAAAAAAGAGGTGACATATAAAGCCTGCAGCAGGAAAGCTCAGGCCGGATTTGAGTTCTTGATATTGATAGGTCTTTTCCTGGTAATACTTGGGATAGTGCTTGTCTATTCTACATCTCAGCTCAGTAGCTACATCAGGGATTCAGAGATAGGTGACATGGTCCTGACGCTGAGCAATACAGTCAACCATGTCTCTGCAATAGGACCAGGGTCAGCAAAGGTCATCAACATAAAAAATCCAGATGGGATCGATCAAGGGTATACAGCGATAAAAGAGATCATTGTGAAAAGGACTGATAAAGGCAAACTTTCAGACATCCATTTCCCAACTAATGCGCCTGTTTTTGGGCTTCTTGAACCAGCAAGAGGGAATAGGTATATGCTGATAAAGACTGAAGAGAATGGATATGTATCAATCTCTCCCCTAGGATATCCGAATTTATGGTCACAGATAAAGATGTATATGAATCTTGAGATAAAAAACTCAACCCATATATATGATGCTTCTGGATATCAGAATTTCACCATTATGAATAACAGCATAGATTGCACTAATCAAGGATATATCGGTTTAGGATGTGATTTTGACGGAGTGGACGATTTTCTTGAAGTTCCCTATAATGAATCATTTGATGCAAGGCAGAACAGCGTCAGTTGGGGAGTATGGATGTACCTTAACCAGACTTCAGGGACCTATGATATATTATCGCAGAATGATTCGACAGACGCAGACTCAAATTATAATTTCTGGGGGATCCTAGTTGATGATAACAATATAATATGTATGCTACGGGATCCGACTGACACGAATGCTCAACAATTAAGTTCTGGGACAATTGACCAGAATATTTGGTACAATGTTTTCTGTGTAAGGGATTTTGAGAGCATGGAATTTAGGATGTATGTAGACGGGAACCTGGCAGATAGCGATACGCTTACTGAAGATGATTACATGTACTCCGACAGGAATGTCTATATCGGCACTCCTGCAGTAATTAGCCCTAATGATCCTGTAAATGGAACCATAGATGAGATTATGTTCTTCAACAGGAGCTTGAATGATGAAGAGGCAGATAAGTTTTACAAACTTGGTAAAAAGAACTAGATATGCGATTATGAATCAGACGATAAATAAATAAGAACATGGTAATAAAAAAAAGATCACAAGTCAGCATGGAATTCCTTCTTACTACAGGCATGATGATGATTCTTTTCCTATCTGTTTTTGTGATAAGTGATTTCAGAAGAAAAGATGTTATGGAATACCAGGATAATGTAGAGCTTCGCTATCCATGTGAATATGTATCTGGTATGATAAATGATGCATATGCTATGGGGAATAACACGAAGATAAGAGGATACACAAGGCATAATATGACGATATTAGGACAGAACAGGCAGGTCTTGATATGGTACAAGAGCGACGACAAGAACAAGACTTATTATTGCAATTTCATCCCGTTCAATGTGACAAACTCATATAACACTTCATTCACAATCCCAAGATTCACTAATTTCACCGTCGCAAATTATGATGGTGATATAGAAGTTAGGGAATCCATATTGGATGATAACCTGGTGTTCTGGCTTAGGATGGATCAGAACGATACTGACACTACAATCAATGACTTTTCAGAATGGCAGCATCATGTGAATATAACTGTAGACTGTAATTCTCCTGGATATCTTGGAAGAGATACAGGATGCTATTTTGATGAATCACAGCAGCAATATATCAACCTGACCAATCATTATGGATTGATGCCTCCTAAAGAGATAACCATTGCTGTATGGTTGTATATGGATTCATGGGGTGGCTATATTATCGATAAGGCAGATGGCACATTGAAGACAGGATATAATTTCCAAACAATCACCGCACCATATCTTCAATTCACTCTTTTCACTGCAAGAGATGGCATAAATTGGGATACACATCTTACTGCAACAGGCTTAGAGACTGGAAAATGGACACATGTCGCAGCGACATACAATGGTTCAAATGCAAGCATATACATAAATGGTACATTAGCGAATTCTATGGAGAAGACAGGAGATATAAACAACACCGATTATGAGATATTGACATTAGGAAGGCAGAATGATGCGATGACAGGATTCTGGGATGGAACGATGGATGATTTCAGGGTATATAACAGATCATTGACATCCGATGAGATAGAAAGATTGTATGATTCATATTTCAATTACGTAAATTTAGTAGGGGATGATTTTGTAAGATGAACAATTATATACTAAAAATTCCTGCAAAGAATAAGAAAGGCCAGATAGTGATATATGATTTCATCTTCGGTTTCATAATATTCATAGTACTTATCTCAATAACGACACTATTGTGGTTCACAAATGGAGCTCGTGTTGCACAGGATCTGGAACAGGATACTAAGCTCAAGATTGCCCACGACGTAGCGATAATACTTACTAATACTCCCGGTGATCCAGATAGATGGGAATATGAGAGCCTTGATTACTGCAAGAATCTAAATTGCACTATAGGGCTAGCGCTGGACAATAATGTATTGTCTGAAGACAAAGTTTCAAGATTCATTGAGATGGCATCAAGTCCAACCGTGAATTATTCACGGGTAAAAGAGCTCTTGAACATAAAAGAATACGACTATCAGCTGATCATAAGACATAAGAATGGTACAATAATGAGCTCATCAGGTATTGACCCTGAGAATAATATCTCCGCATCAATAACAAGGATAGTAAGGATAGATGGAGACACTAGGAAATTTGAGTTCACGATATACTAAACCACGTAATGCTAAGATGAAAATAACAAAAAAGACAGGGAAAAGAGCAGCAGTGTATACACTAGATGCATTACTAGCGATATTAATATCAACTGTTATAATAATGTCTGTGAATGGATATTTCAGTAGAGGGATATATAATGAGATTCTCATTGCACAGCCTAACGAAGTTGCTGCAGACCTATTCTCTGTGATGCAGAAGACTGATATCCTAGAAGAATATTATCTTGACAACCAGCATTTCTTCAATGGAAGCATCGCAGATAAGAAAGGAGTTAACCATTGTCTTCTAAGGAACGATGCAAGATTTAGCACGATAACTGATGATTACTATAACTTCTGGTTGGATCTCGATGGAGACGATTATGTTGATTGCGGTGATGTAATGAATATGAGCACATCTGATTTCTCTATCAGTTTCTGGTTCAAGACAGGCATGAGTTCAAGCAATGGATGGATAATATCAAAATATGGAGTCGGTCCTGATTTCTATGGATATGGGATATACGTGGGGAATACAGGACGTATAGTAGGTTACATCAAAGATGGTGCAACAGGTGGGACGATTACAACCAGTTCAAGCTATAATGATAATGCATGGACACATGCAGCATTGGTTTTTGATAGGGATGGATTGCTCAGCATATATATCAATGGAGTTAATACTGATTCAGGAGATATAAGTGCAAGAGCAAACTCATTGGACTCAAATAGCAGATTCTTGATTGGAAATGTTGATGATGGATCAGGAGAATATTTCAATGGCTCATTAGATGACATAAGGATTTTCTCAAGAGTGCTCACAGCAGATGAGGTGAGCGATATCTACAATAATATCTCAACAGCGACGTATGATTTGATATCAAGATACGATCTTGATGTTGATTATGATACAATAAATAAGACCATAGACGACTATCTACCAAATCAATATGACATGATAATAAGGCTGTATAATGGAAATGGGACGATAATATCAAGCAGGCCATTGCCTGAGATGAGCACTGTCACAGATTTTATCGCCACTGGAGAGAGGATGATTGCAATAAACAGATCAGGCAACATTGAGGACATAGTCAAAGCAAGATACTATGCATGGACAAAATGATAAGAGAAGTGAACAAGATAAACCTGAGAAGAATGGATAGTAAGAAAGCGATAGTCTATACAGGGACTACTGTCCTTTTCCTGATGGTATTGCTGGTCTTTGCCGTGGCTGTCTACAATAATAAGGAGGTCTCAAAAGTTGCAGTCATACCAAACTCACTGGCTAATAGGATGATATCAATAGAGGATTCTATGCAATGGTCCATCAAGAAAATATATGAGGTGAACAAGAATCTTACATTAGATATAGATACAGTCCTGCAAGGAGGAGAATATGTTGACATTACATCAGTGCAGACAGTCCTTCTTGAGAATGGCCCTAGCAAGGATAAGTTCATCGCCGATATGAATGGACTGGAAGGCAACTACACAAAACTATTTCCTGATGTACAGATCAATCTGACTTCCATACTCGATGATCCGATGATCAAAAGATCAGGAGGGATAGGAATAAATAAGACAGCAACAGATTTAAGCACTACTTCAAATGAGACTTTGCAGCTATACTACAACTATTCGCATTTAACCACATCAAAAATAATAGGTTTTGAGGTGAATATTACATCAACTGACCCGATAACTGACATATCATTTGATACTACTCCATCAGCTAGTGGAGTTAAGGATATAAATTTCAACCTGACCATAAATGATCTGGATTTCCCTGACTTCCTCAATGATCCTGAAAGGATTGAAGCATCCACTGAATTCTCATTCAGCTCTGGAGACATAAATATCATATATGTAAACAATACAACTACTGCAATCAACTACATCAATATAAGTTTCGACGATGAGGTTATTAACATCACAACAATGAGCGGAAATTACAATGTCTCAGTCAAGATACTAACACCAGTAGCAACAACAACTCACAACTGGGAGTTCCCTTATGAAGTGTTCAATATATCTATACCTAGCTACCATGCATTAAGCAGGTCACGAGTAATATTCAGATAAAAGTAATTCCATGTTCAATATTATCAATATATAGGTTCATGGATCATCCAATATTTATCAGAAAAAACAGTTTACCATTCTAAGATAGATACACAGTTATTTAAATAGACATGCCTAAGAACTCAATATGGATACTGTAAAGTCTAATCCTAATGATGGGATGAATGAAGAAAGAAAAAAGATACTTCTCCAGAAGAAAGAACGTATAGAGAAGATAAAGGAATTCCTAAACCTGAAAGTCAAGATATTCAGGCTCATCAATCTCAAGAGATTGAATGAGGCAAAAGAGACATACCATAATCTTTACATAATATATGAAGAGATAATCCATAATTCTAATGAGAGAGAAGCTGTAAAATTCCAATCAGATATATCTACCATCTATTCTAAATTGATGGCAGCATCAAATGAAAAAAGTGTCAAGAAAAGGGAAGAGCCTGATAAGGATGAGAAGAAACAGGCAAAGAAGAAGATTGTGAAGAAAGTAATAACGACTGATCTTGATATGATAATAAAGATTGTAGAAGACAAAGGAAGGATGTCCTTGTCTGATATACAATCGACTTTCAATATAAGTAGACGCCTTGCTGAAGAATGGGTTCAAGTTCTAGCAGATTATGGTTTGGTTGAGATAAGGTATCTGCCTGTAGGCGGTATAGAGATAGTCCGGGTTAGAAATACGCAAAATGGCTAAGATAATTGACGAATACGAGATTGAAGCAGAGAATGTAATAGTCAATGTAGAGATAATAGAATATGGAAATAAACCAGTCAAATACAGGCTTATCCTCCAGGAGATAGGGATAGGAACAGAAGCATTGCTTGACCAGATAAGGCAAGAGCTTGTACTTGATGTCGATATAACAACTGCAGAGATCCTTGATCCAAAAGTCATCGACTATATCAAGTCAAAATTCAAGTCTAAGGCTCAGAGCATCCTTGAGAGAAAGATACCCACGCTGAATGAGGATACAAAATCTTTCCTTGTAAGCACACTCCTAAATGATATCATAGGACTAGGGAATATTGAATACCTTATGCATGATGAGAATTTAGAGGAAGTAATCATCAACTCTTCATCAGAGCCAGTCCGTGTATTCCATAAGAAATTCGGATGGCTTATCACAAATGTCATAATACCTACAGAGGACCAGATCCAGAATTATTCTAATATCATTGCAAGGCGAGTCGGTAAGCAGATAACTACTTTGACTCCGTTGCTAGACGCTCATCTCATAACAGGAGATAGGGCAAATGCAGTGCTTTATCCGATATCCAACAAGGGAAATACAATAACTATAAGGAAGTTCGCACGTGATCCATGGACAATGGTCGATATAATGCGTGTAGGTACAGTGAACTCTGATGTGTATGCGCTTATATGGATTGCTATGGAGTATGAGATGAATATCCTGATCTCTGGAGGAACAGGTTCAGGAAAGACATCATTGCTAGGAACAATACTTCCGTTCATCCCTCCGAATCAGAGGATCCTTACTATAGAGGATACGCGTGAGCTCCAGTTGCCTGAGACATTATACTGGTGTCCCTTGACTACAAGACCGCCAAATACAGAAGGGAAGGGAGAAGTATCGATGCTGGATCTTCTTGTCAATGCATTACGTATGAGACCGGATAGGATCATCCTTGGAGAAATGAGGAAGAAACAGGAAGCAGAAGTAATGTTTGAAGCGATGCATACAGGTCACTCAGTATATGCTACTGTTCACGCTGATACAGTCTCTGAGACGATCACTAGGATGACAAATCCACCTATCTCTACGCCTGCCAACCTGCTTAGCGCTGTCAACCTTAATGTAGTACAGTTCAGGGACAGGAGAAGAGGGATAAGAAGAACCTATCAGCTAGGTGAATTCATCGCTTCAGAGACTGATAAGGGCGTTGATGTGAAGGCAAACATCATGTACAGGTGGAAACCTTCAATAGACAAGATAGTTCCTCATTCTGAGAGCATAAGATTCTTCGAGGAGCTTTCACGTCATACAGGATTCAATATGGATGAGATCAACGAGAATATAGCATTAAGGAAGAGGATACTTGAATGGATGGTCAGGCATAATGTCAAAGGAGTCGATAGTGTAGGTTCGATAATGAACCAATATTACCTTAACAAAGAAGACCTGATAAAGATGGTAGAGAATGATCAATCTCCTCAGAGGATATTCAATCTTCCTAATCCTTTCAAAGTCGCAAAAAATGAATGAGATGATGGATACCAAGATTTATCTGATAAACCATCCAAACCCAGATGAAAAATGCAAGATAACAACATAAAGATTCCATTTTTAGTTTTGCCAATCCCAATCCTGGAGAAATTATACAGGCATTTCCTTATCATTGCACATCTTTTTGAGAATACATTGTTTGCAAATTTTACTCTTAAGCTACAGCAGGCAAAGCTGGATGCCAACTCAAGGAAGTATATAGCATATTGCGTAGTCAATGATATTTTTGCAGGAATAATATTTGGAGGACTTTTCGGTCTTTTCTCAACAAAAGCGAAGAATTTAACAATGCCTCCTTTGATGATAGGCATATTATGTGGTATATTCTTCTTCTTCTTCATGATGCTTCAGCAGAGGGCAGCTCCAGAAGTGTATATCAAGAAAAGGATTGACAGCATAGAGCAGAATACCCTCCCAGCATTGCAGAATATCCTGATACAGCTAAGATCTGGTATCCCTTTGTTTGACGTACTAGTTAATGTAGCAGCATCAGATTATGGAGAGGTATCAAAAGAGATAATGGGTGTTGTTAAGAAGATCAACGGTGGAATACCTCAGGTTGAAGCTTTAGAGAGGATGGCATTAGAGAATCCTTCATCGATTTTCAGGAGCGCAATATGGCAGATGGTAAATGGTATGAAGACTGGGTCAAATCTAAGTGATATCTTGCGTGATATAATGAATGAATTAGCAGAAGAGCAGCTTCTTCAGGTAGAAGAGTACGGTGCAACACTCTCACCTTTGACAATGTTCTATATGATAATGGGAGTAATATTGCCAGCTATTGGTGTCAACTTCCTGATAGTTATCGCAGCATTCATGAATCTTGATCCTGCACCAATACAAGGACTTTTCTGGGGTGTGCTTGGCATGAATATAATGACACAGATGGTATTCATAAATATAATCAGGACAAAAAGACCTGCATTGCTAAAGACGTGATTAGTGATCGAATATGATTAGCTATATAACAAAGATGAAAAAAGAGAACAGAGAAGAGGAGAAACAATATGTATGAATATTTCTCCTTCCTATATCCAAGAGGACTTCGTCATAGATTGATGGATTACTTCAACTATTTTGCTGTAAAGACAAGAAGGGAATTCATTGTTGGCGCGATACTATTCTTCTCACTAGGGATTGCCTTAAGTTTTTCTTTTCAGTATTCTAAAGCAGTATTCAATCCTAACTATATCCCTACATTCATAGGATTCCTTCTTCTGTTTATAATCTCATTGGTAACAATACAATCCATAATATACTCGATAATAAGCATAATGGCGACAAACCGTGGACAATTCGTAGAATTGATCCTGCCTGACGCATTACAGCTGATATCTGCTAACCTTAGAGCAGGGATGACTATAGATAGGGCATTGATACAAGCGAACAGGCCAGAATTCGGATACTTCAATAAGCAATTCACTATTGTCGGAAAAGAGATATCTACTGGGACTGAAGTACGAGATGCACTGAAGAACATGACAAGACGTGTAAAATCAAATAAGTTCGCAAAAGCAGTAGACTTGATAGTCATGGGCATGAAATCAGGTGGAGAGCTTTCTCATCTGTTGAGTGAAGTAGCACAGAATCTTGTGCAGCAGAAGACTGTAGAAGAGAAGATAAAATCAAATGTCACATCATACTTGATATTCATAGGAGCAGCAGTTGGATTTGCAGCACCTGTATTGTATGGTCTTTCAACTGTTATAGTAAAAGTTATAGTGAATACATTCTCCCAGATAGATGTCAGTTCAACTGCATCAGTGAATATGCCTTTAGTAGTATCGATGGATGCAGCTGTAGCAGAATTCCTTCCTGACTTCATCAAGAGCTATGCGATGATAAGCCTTGCAAGTCTTGCACTTATGTCATCTGGTCTTCTTGGAGTTATAAAAAGAGGATCTGCAAAATATGGTTTGAACTATATACCTGCATTGATAGGTTTTGGATTTCTGCTCTTTTGGGCTGTCTCAACTGGAGCAGGAGCATTATTTGATGGCCTTATCTGAGATTAGCATTATATCAAAAGATATCGGTGTTTTTGTCATTTTCCTTCAGAATTCGATTGAAAATAATAGATTACTGGAAAATTTTAAATATGCATTAGGATGAGGAATGAATATGGCATCACCATTTGACAGATTAAGCAGTATAAAGGAATCAAGGCCAGACCATAGGCATTTAGGAACTTCTGAAAACCATCAGCTAGGATCAAATGTTCATCAACAGCATAACTATCAGAATGATGTGTCTCAACAGCAGTATAATAAAGAAAATAGTAAGCAATCATCTGCATCAAATCAAAGTTATGTTAAAAATGAAGAGACAACTCTAAGAAGGACATATGACCCTTCCAGGGTTGCTACAGGAATTCCTGGTTTTGAGCAGATGACCAATGGTGGATTGCTCTATAACAGCGTGAATCTATTGACTGGTGGACCAGGCACTGGAAAGACAATCTTTGGCCTTCAGTATATAATAAATGGCATAAGGATGTTCAATGAACCTGGTGTCTATATATCATTTGATGAGCAGAAGAGCAATGTTTTCGAGAATATGAAATCAGTAGGGATGGACCTGGAAAAGCTTGAGAAGGAAGGCCTTTTCCATTTTGTAGAGTATAATCCTGAACAGCTGATGAAGATACTTAAAGAAGGTGGAGGTCTCCTTGACAACTTGATGACAAAGTCAAAAGCGAAAAGAATAGTTGTAGATTCTGTCTCGACTTTCTTATTGATGAGTTCAACAGATTTTGGGAGACGTGAACAGCTTACAGGTTTCTTCAAGCTGCTTAAGAAATGGGATGTGACAGCAATACTGACTAATGAGAATGTACCGATGAGCGGTACAAATATCTCTGAATCATTGGCTATAGCATTTGAAGTTGATTCAATAATACAGCTATATTTCGACAATACTAAGATAGGTGAGAATGCAAAAAGATCTATCGAGATATATAAGATGAGAGGATCTGATCATCTAAAGAAGGCTGTGCCATACGAGATAACATCCGATGGAATACGGATAACGAGTTGATAATATGATTGAAGCATTAAGTTCTGAAATGAAGATATTCATCCTTGTTGCATCTTCATGGATATTGGCTGAGATTCTGAAAGTGATGACTTATTTTGTAAGGACACGAGAATTAGACATAAAAGTTGCATTACGATATGGAGGTATGCCATCATCGCATTCTGCATTTGTTACAGGACTTGCTGTAAGCATATACCTAATTGAAGGATTCTCAACATCATTCCTACTGGGCCTTGCGATATGGATACTGGTGCTTAGGGATCTTATGGTGATAAGAGGCAATATCGACAATAATACTAAGAACATACAGGTATTGAGCAAGAACAAGATTAAAGGTGTAATGCTTAGCCATACTATCAAAGAGATCTCAGTCGGAATAGCAATAGGGATCTTGATCCCTCTGATCATAAATTATTTCTTGTAGAATCACTTGAGAATCTGATCTAATTTATTAGACTTGAGAATAGATATATGAATATTTTCTTTATTGCCCAATAAGAATATTAAAAATTATGTATCCAGAAAGCACCCATGTAGAAGACCATGAATACTATGAACAATTTAACAAACACATCCGGTGTCTTATCATGATTTAATGCTGTGGTCGGTAATCCTATCAAAAATACAAGGAAAGTAGGATAGATGATATATTGCATGGATGTTAGTCCAAGAAACAATCCAAGTGCTGTATAAAGCAGGTAATAATTATTGTTGGTATGCATGCTTTGTGTCCTTATCTTAAGAAGGAAATAAGCTAGTATGAATATAGCAAATATCTTCATCATCTTAGGTTCGATTGTAAAACTGAAAGCTGTCAATGAGATTACAAATATCACCTTCTGGAATATGATCAGAAATTTCTTGCTAGGACGTAATTCTTCAGGTGCTGCCATTGAAAGCAATTTTCCGATGAAAAGGCCTGATACAGCAATAACTCCTAGTATAACATATTGTAAGATTGCAACAAGATCCATTTTTGATATATACCTATGAATACTACTATTTTAATGCTTCGATTTTCTTCTTCCCGCCCATATAAGGCTGGAGAGCTTTTGGTATGTCCACACTTCCATCCTTGTTCTGGAAATTCTCAAGGATAGCTACCATGGCTCTGGAAGTCGCAATGACTGTGTTATTCAGAGTATGTGCATGATATTTCTCCTTGCCATCTGATATTTTTATACCAAGCCTGCGTGCTTGTGCAGCTTCCATATTGGTGCATGAAGTAACTTCAAAATAATCATTCTTTCTTGGGGACCATGCCTCAAGATCTGCTGATTTTGCTTTGAGATCAGAAAGATCTCCTGAACAGCACTCTCGTTCCCTAAAAGGTATCCCTAACTGTTTGAATATCTGCTTGCTATGCCCTAACATCTCATCATAGTATTTGTAAGAATCTTCTGGCTCACATATGACAATCATCTCTTGCTTATTGAATTGATGGGTTCGATATAGACCTTTCTCATCAATACCATGGCTACCTATCTCTTTCCTGAAGCATGCTGAGAAACCAGTTATCTTGATTGGAAGCTTATCCTTTGGGATTATCTTTCCGATGAACATCCCGATCAAAGGATGCTCACTAGTAGCTATAAGGAAAAGATCCTCTCCTTCGATCTTATATGACATCTGTTCAATCTCAGAGGCTGAATACACTCCTCTAAGTACATCTTCTCGGATCATCAGAGGAGGTTCTGTATAGACATATCCTTGCTTTACCATATAATCTCTTGCAAAATTCACCAAAGCCATGTTCAATAATGCAAGATCACCTTTCAGATAGAAAAAACCATTGCCTGAAGTCTCTGCAGAAGTCTCAAAATCTACAACACCTAATCTTTCAGCGATCTCTGCATGGCTGACAACTTCAAAATCTTTCTTGACAGGCTCCCCTATGACTTCCTTGACAACATTCTCAGAATCATCCTTCCCGATTGGGACGCTATCATGGATCATATTAGGGATTGATAGTAACAGACCATTGATCTGATCCTTTAGGCTAGAAAGCTCTTCCTCAATACTCTTAAGCTTCTCAGGTATCTTCTTTGCCTCTTCAAGGATTTGATTGACTTCTATATCACTTTTTCCTTCTTTTTTGGCAGTATTGATATCTTTGGATATTGAATTCCTTTTTGCACGTAATTCTTCAGTCTCCTTGAGAAGTTTTAGGTATCTTGAATCTTTATCCAGAAGCTCATCTACCTTTTCCAGCTTTGAATCTTGGAATTTCTTCTTGATGTTCTCCTTGACCTTGTCAGGATTCTCCCTTATGAACTTTATATCAAGCATTTTATCCTCATAAACCCAGATTTATATATAAAGGTTTCAGTATAATCCGCAAAAAATCTTGATATAAAAGCTCAATTATCGGTATCAACATCTGCAAAAATATGATTGATGATCAATCAAACAAGTTTGTAGTCCAACGATAGAATTCACGCATCCCTAAAACTATATGCCGCCACCAGCCAAGACCAGTAAGTTCGATATCAATGTGTCTAGTCTCAGTATATGCATTTCCCAAGGCATCCTCATAATCAACTACTAGCTCGAGCTCATTGTTTCCTGGATCAAGGATGGAACCACTCAGTTTCAGTATTATATCCTGTTCAACTCGAAGCTCTTCAATGCTCAATGTCTCAGAGAAAGCAGGATGTATTATTTTCACTCTAAGATTCTTAGGATATGTGTTGGATTCTTTCTTTAGCACAAACTGTATGTTGAATGCATCATCATAACCCACTTCCTTAGGGAATGTAAGATTATCTAATGAGACAGAGGGATCATCATTGACAAGAACACTTACTATATTTGTCTTTTCAATGTCGTCATAACTAAGCTTGAATGATAAGATATTTATCCCTGAATCCTCAAGTTTGACATTGAACTTTGTCTTGTATGCTGCATCAACATCAAGGTCAAAACTCTTGCATTCATCTTTCAAGCATAATTCCATCCCAGGGATATTATGGTTCTCATTATTGACTACGTCACATACTACTCCTATTACAGCGTCGCTATAGAGATCACTGGATTCATTTCTGTTACAGCTGAATAATATGTTATCAGATGTATCTTCAATCTCTGCACGTAATATGTTCTGGAAGCTATATTGATCAAAACTATCCCCGCCTCTAGCTATCTCAAAATATGACTCTGCACTAGCCCCTAAAGAGGAATTTATTATTACAGGTACAGTATACCTAAAACCCCTATCCATGAACTCAGAAGTCTTGACAAGCCAATAGGTCTTCTTTGTCTCTCTTGGAGCTAATATCAATGCTTTTCTGTTTCCACTGACTATATCGATATCAGATATGCTTGCCATGTATAATATAGGAGTGATGTAGCTATCACGCAGATTAGTTATCTCAAGCTGAACAAGATCATAAGACCCAAAAGAGATTAATTGTGAGAACATGTCCACTCTCATTGAGAGTTGGATGGCATTATCATCAGAAAAAGATACAAGAGAGGTGTTGGTTTTTATTACTCCTATCTCGACAGTAGAACCATGTTCTTTCCATCTGAATAGAGTACTATCATCTGTTGAATCCTTCGATCTGCTTAACACTATGTGGGTTGGATCAACATAACCATATTGTTGATATGTCACATCAAAAGGTACCCAGCCTACATCATTGAAATATACTTCTGCCCAACCATGAGGTCCCCAATGACTATCAAGATAATCTGCAGTAGTGTATGATATGCCAGAAACAAATCGAGCAGGTATTCCCTGTGACCTGAGCAGTGCCATGAAAAGATTGGTTATCTCATCGCATACTCCCTGCCTGTTTGTAAGGACCCAGGAAGCAGGAAGTGATGCCTCTGCAGATGTAGTTGTCAGGTTATATTCAATATTATTCTGGACCCACTCTGCGATCTTGCTTACGACTACATAAGCATTATTCTCATCCTCAACAATCTCTTTTGCTAGTGAAATCACTTTAGGATCATCTGAATTTGCTGTCTGAGTAGGCAAGAGATAATCCTTTGCCTCAGCAGGGATATCTGTCAATGGAAAGTCAAGAGTGGATGGTATATCCATAGGAGTATTTGTCTTCTTGATTATAGAATTAAATCCATAGGTGATCTCTTTTTCGATATTTTGTGAGGATCCATCCTCAAATATGAAATATATATGATCTGCAGTTTCACGTCTCAGATTATCAGCAGGATAGATGTGCTTATCAAGTACTTCCTGATCATCAAGGACCTTAGGAAAATAATTAAGGTTCACTTCAAGGAATTCAAGCTTTGAAGGATCGCTGAGAGTGACTTTCCCTGAGAGATTCATGGCTACAGTAACACTCTTGCTGAAAAGGTTCCAGCCTGAGTTTACATCCACGATGCCATTATTTATCGAGTCAATATCTTGAGCGATACAGATTGATGAATTAAGGATCAGAATTACTGTTAATGTGCATAACAAAAAAGAATTATTTGATTTCATGATAATGAATTGAGAACCTTGACTAACTCTTCCTTGGACTTAGCTATTGACATTATGCCAGATAGTCTCTTATAATGGAATACATCCTTTACCCATGTGGCAAAATCATTCCTCTCTGGAGTAACATGCGAATAGAATAATGCCTCTTGAGAATTCTCAAGATGCTTGGCTAATTCCTCTACTGTTGATACTCTTGTACCATCTGAGAAATAGAACTCCTTCCCTTCAGGAGCAATACTTTTGTTCTTTGATGCAAGTTTCTTAAGCTTCTCATGCTTAAAAGCTGTTGATTCATCAACCTTCTCTGTTGATATCCTGTGCTCTTCTGCAGTTGTACCTTTTATGGCATCATGCCCCTGTGAAACTCGTCTGACTTTCATATCAGGGCCAATCTCAAAAGAAAGATTATCAAGATCCTTGTTAGGACCAGGATGCGATTTGAAGATCTCAAGAAGATGTTCGCTCTCTAATGTATCCATGAATTTATGCGCAGATCTCTCACTAGGAGTCTCTACATCTATCTTAGGTATCATCTCCATGAGCAAAGTCTCACGTTGATGTATCTGATCATGGATCTGCTGCTTGTCATTCTCAATCATCGTATTTATGAAATTACGTGCCTGCTTAAGATGATTCTCCATAAGGCTTGCATGCTTTATGCTAACTTTTGTATCAAGTGTCCTATCATGTTGGATGCCATCTGCATGCCTTGAAGCTACTTCCATAGCTGCACCTGAAGGACTATGAATCTCATTGAAGCAATACTTTAGATCTATTAGCTCATTCTCAAGTTCATCCAGCCTTTTTTCTGCATTCTTGAGCTTAGCAAGAATCTTATCCGAAGAAGTTGCCTCTTTTTTTATCAGATTAAGCATGCCATCACCTTTGCAATATAAAACCTGCAAACTGCGTTTATATAGTTTTCGCTGGAAAACTCATTGAGATGAATATGATATTGCTAGAAATGATGATAGCATCACAGAAAACTATTTAATGCCAAATTCAACTTCACTTAATATGACAGATTTATCGTTGAAAGTCCAGAAGCTTGCATCTGAGCTTAACTCAATTAGTCCTAATGCTACTGCTGAAACCAAGCAAAGAAGGCTTACAAGGAATCCATATTTAGAGATAACTGTAGAGGGTCTTGCAAAAGATGCATACATGATTACTGAAAATTCAATAAAAGGTTTGATATTTGACCAATTGGGCTATGAAGGTAAACTTAATGCAAGCTACAGCCCAAGACATCAAAGATTGGTTGTTACATTTGAACCAGTAAAAGAGGAGAGTGTTGTATATTCAAGCGAATATCAGCATAGCCCTGCATCAAGCAGGCCACGTTTTGCAACCAGCGGTTGTTCAAGACCTCCTTGGAAACAATGATTTCTATAGCACCACATCAAGTCCAGTTGGATTTTCAGAAAGAACTAAGCTACATAGTTGAAGGACAGAAACTTTCCTCGATGTACAGGTATTACAAGCTTCTGAGACAGAAAAGGATAAATGAACCGCATAATCCTTTTGAATATGAGAATATAGATGACAGGGTCAATACTTCAAGATATTTCTATTTCCCGACTGAAGCTAAGACATATCAGTTGAACTGTTTCGAGAAATCTGCAGCGCTTTACTTCGGTTTCATTGAAGCATATCCTGAGTCAAACCCATCATTGCTTTACGTCAATGAGGGAGAACGAGGGATACACTCCATCGTAGCATGGATGCACAATCATCAATTGTGGGGAGCATGTCCTACATATGGATTCTTCTCAAGGATTGACATAAGAAATAAGGATATAGTGATACATAACGAAGAACCTAGAAACAGGAGGGAAAAGAAAGCATATTGGGACAATGAGACAGGTAAGCATAAGAAAAGGCCAGGACCTATGCCGAAAAGAAGGATCAGTATCAAAGGAATAACTAAAGTTGACGACAAGACCCTTCAGATATTTGCAGATAGCCTCAGGAAAGAATATGGTATAGTTAATTTCCTCAACCAAGTGGGGCAGACAACTGCTTTCATCAATGAGGGTTTCATCAGCAATTATACCTTCAGCAAGATTGTAGACGGAAGGATACAGAATGAGGTAAGGATAGATCAACTATGTGAAAGCAAGGAGAACGTCTGCATAAGGATTACGACTGATCCTGTTACAGGCAACACAGAATATAAGTTTGTGTCAGGAAAGGCATTCGATTACAGCAGGATTATAGACGAGAGATCTGAAGAGGTGACAGAAGCACCATATTCTTTTGAAGATACACAGAAGCACCATTCATATGCGATGCAACTGAAAGATATAGCATATTTCATGACGAGAAAGACGATACCCATTGATATATCTGATTTCATATCAAATCCAATAGTCGCAGCAAGATTCGAAAAAGCGTTCTCTGATGCAGAAAAGCTGGGAGCATATACAAAAGATCAGATTGGTGCATACATACAGCATAGGTTCGGCTCACCTGAACAGATTGCTGCATTGGATGAAAGACCGTTAGAGATATTGTCAGGCTTCTCATCAGTAAGCAAGGACGGAAAGACTATAGATATACCAGAAGAAGATCAGAATGAGATAGGTGAAGCAATTGCAAGTATAAGAAAATTAGACCATGATGTGTGGATAGATATGGAGATAAGGAATGCAAACTACATCTTTGCACTTGCTCATGACGCCAGAAGATACACGCAGGAAGCAATCAAACATATGAGATTGGATTAATGAGATTAGATTGATCAATATGTAGTGATATAATATTTCTAAGGATCAAAAGAAAAAACGTCGAGGACGGGATTTGAACCCGCACGCCCTTGCGGACACAAGATGTTTGTGCACTGATATTGTAAGTTTCTGAAGAACTTTCAGTTCTTAGCAATCTTGCGCAATACCAGGTTATGCGACCCCGACATAATTAAGATTTAGAAACAGAGTGTTGTCCCATTTATAAAATTAATCGCAGTAAGCTTTATAAACAGTCTCCCTTTCCTAGTTTATAGCGGAGTGGAGCAGCCAGGAGTGCTCGCAGGGCTCATAGAGCCTGCATCGCACTGTATTCTTACAGGTTGCAAGGGGTTTAAGAAACCCTGAGGCCAGAGGTTCAAATCCTCTCTCCGCTATTTTACTTCATATTTCTTAAGATTAAGGATCATAGAGTGATTTGAACTAGAAACTTTGTTGCGTAGTTTGAATTTTCTCTCCGCTATTTTATTCTCACAAATTACCCTAATCCAAACCTAGAGCATATAAAATATTTTAGAAATCAAAATTCACTCTTTATCCCATAAGGCTTCAAGCTCATGCATGTGATAGACTCTACCTTTCTCATACTGAAGTTTAGGTTTTCCTTCATTCCTGTATTTTTTATTGAGCTTAAAACCTGAACCATCCATATTTTGTGATTTGCTCAAGCTTATAGGACCACAATTGCTGCAGACGAAGAATGCACCCCATTTGCTCTTCTTGATATCAAGATATTCGCCGCAAGTACACCTCTTATCTTCCAAGATTTCAGAGACATGGTCCTTGCATGCAGGCAATCCTTGTGAATTCTCACCAAATGCCTGCTTTTCACAGAAATAGCATGTATCCTTCCTGCTTTCACCATAAACTTTCTTTCGCATCTAGTTAACCTCATCAATGGAATAAATAGATGCCATAAGGAACAATATCCTTACTATTAAATTTAACTGTTGCAGAAGAGAGATTTATTGCTACTATTGATCCCCTTCTCTCAAGGACAAGAAGCTTGCTGTCTGAATTGATTATGCTCTCTGAAGAATATGGACTAAAATCTTTGCTTGATCTACGGAGATTCAATAAGCATTTATATCCTGCAAGCACATCATTTCGTATTCCGTGCTTGATATCCTTGCACAACTTTTCATAATCAAGCTTCTCACGATTTATACGCCTATTGATACCACTTCTTTTCACCCCAGAATACCAATTCCTTGAGCCAAGAAGGCTGTGGATATAAATTCCCGGTACGCCTTTGCTGAAAACTATAACTGACTGAGAAGCCAGGAACTTCGCAACCTCTTCATCATAATTTCTATTTATATTAGGATTGTTGATCGCATCAAAATAATTTATATTCATCTCATAAGGCGTTTTTGAACCATCTGTTAATGACTTATAGGATATTAAGCCATTGTTTCTCTTGACATTATTTATCATAAGGTCAAATTCAGAGTCAGATAGATACCCTTTAGCTCCAAGAACACCTATCCCGTCGTGGGATGCAAGGAAATTAAAGAACAGGTTGCCTTTTGGAAGCTTAGTGAGTTTGCTGTAAAGTTCTTTAAGATGACTAGAGTCTTCTCTGTTGAATGCATCCAATACCAGAGGAGGAAGGCTAAACTGATATACCATATGCGCCTCATCACCTTTTCCAAAATAACTAATATTTTCTTTGTAAGGAACATTTGTCTCTGTTATTATAGCTGCATAAGGCGCAACATACTCTGCAATATCACGCAACAGCTTAACAGCCTCATGAGTCTCTTCCATATGGAAACAGCTTGTGCCAAGTTTCTTCCATAAGAATCCAACAGCGTCTAACCTAATTATCTCAATGCCTTGCGATAGATAAAAAAGCAAGACTTCCATCATCTCAATAAAAACTTCTGGATTTGAGAAATTCAGATCGATCTGATCAGCACTGAATGTCGTCCATACATATTTATCGCCTTTCTTAGTCTTAAATCTTGTAAGCAATGGATGAGTTCTTGGCCTGAAAACATTCGACGTATCAACGTTTTTATCAAAGCTTATGAAATAATCCTGATATTTCTCCTCTCCACGAAGAAATCCCTTGAACCATTCAGATCTTGATGAGATATGATTTATGACTAGATCAGCCATTATCCTATAATCCTTGCTCATCCTACGGATATCAGACCAATCCCCTAAACCAGGATCTACTTTCTTGTAATCGATGATTGAGAATCCATCGTCGCTGCTATAAGGGAAGAAAGGAAGTATATGCACCCCGCTGATTGAATCACCTAGGTTAGTCTTGAGAAATCTGTGCAAAGTCTTCAAAGGCTTCTCGCCTTTCTTTTGTATAGAATCCCCATATGTTATCACAATTGCATCTTTCTCAGAGAATAATGATCTTTTCCTATTTCTTCGTTTCTCACGGATGATCAGGTTAGACCTGTAATGATCCAGCCTATCAAATATGTCTATATCATATCCCGGGTATAAGAACTTCAATCTTGCCTTTATTCGGTCTTTGAGAGCCATCTTAGGATCAGACATACATCCAGTTAGGGTCCTTCTTGAATTTTTCCCTGTATTCATCAACAATTATCATAGGTGGGCGTTGCCTCTCCTGTACCTTGAGTTCACGTATGAAATAATCTCCCTTATCATCGTGCTCGATCTGCCTATATTTGCTTTTTGGCTCACGTACAAGGACTAACTTCCCTAGTTTATCAGCACGTGTAGCGAATACCTGCAATATGCCAAATGACATCTTGCTCAGGCTCTGCAAAGTCTGGTTCCTATGTACACGTTTCTTGAGGTCTACTTGTGCACAGGCACGAAGACCAAACTTCTGGACTATGTCTATAAGCATGCCTGTCTCAACACCATAACCGATAAAGAAAGGAATCCTTTCAGCGACTTCTCGTCGTATTGCAAATTCTCCAGAGAAAGGCTGTATGAAGCCGCTCAGACGAGGAAAATACATGTTGAATAGAGGTCTTCCTGTAAGTTCAGTAACCCTGCCACCACCAAGCGGCATCAGCTCTTTTCCGACTTTTATCGGTCTTTTATAGAATGCTTTTGTGAATTTTATATCGTCATGAGTCAATAAAGGACCTACAAGTCCGTAAACAAACCTAGGATGCATGTTCTTTATGTCTGCATCCACCCATACAATTATGTCACCCTCTGCAAGATATATCGACTTCCAGAGATTTTCACCTTTTCCCTTTGCCTTTCCTTGTCCTTTCAGGTACTTCTCAGAAATAAAGAATTTAGCTCCACTTTCTTTCGAGATCTTTTCTGTATCGTCAGTACTTCCTGAGTCGACAACTAATATCTCATCGACAAGCTTATGCTTCTTCATCAGAGGCATGAGTATGTTTATGACATGACCGATATTATCAGCCTCATTCAATGTTGGTATCACGACAGAGATCTTTATCTTCTTGTCCTTCTTGAGTCTGACCAATGATTTTATATCCCTGTAACTGTCACATTTGAATCGATATTTGTCAAACCATTCTTCTACATTCATCCTATGATAATCTCAGAACCGATGATTAATAAAGGTTTTGATAATACTATTTTATCGAGAGAGAAACATTTTTATATCATCAAACTTGATGATTTTTGATGAGATTGAACTATTACGCAATGCATTATCATATGAAACAATGTGGTGTAAGGACAGTCATTGAAGATATTCTGGAAGCATTGAGCAAGGATAAGGAGATCAAGCTAAGTGCCATGTATGATGCAAGAAAAGGCCAGATCAGGATGAAAGGAGTGAGATCAATCCATATGCCTGAATTGGGATATTCAGAAGGCAATTTCAAGAATAAGGATGAATTGATGAGGAAAGCTAGAGTGGTCAAAGAAAAGATCAAGAAGAAGCTTGACCTATCAAGACCATGCATAATCCATGCACATAATATTGGGATATTCAAGTCATGCTATCTTGGCATGGCATTGCAGCTTCTTGCAGAAGATTTAGAAGATGAAGAATTCAGGATAATCCTGCAGCATCATGATTTTGCAGAGGAGAATCGTCCCGCAAACCTAAAATACATGTTCACCTGCACCGGAAAGACTGACAAGAAGCTTGGCAATCAGTTAGCATATCCTATCCACAAGAATATTTGGTACTGCACAATAAATTCTCGTGATAGGAAGCTTCTCAATAAGATAGGGATACCTAAGAACAGAATTTTCCTATACCCTAATGCGATTGATACAGATTTCTTTGCTTCAAGGCCTAAGGATACAAAAATATTGAAACAAAAGCTGAAAGATTATGCAGAAAAGAACAACTACAGGTTTGATCCTCAGAGAAGGATATTGACAAGCCCATTGAAGATACTCAAAAGAAAGAATATCACTGAGACGCTGCTTGTGCTGAAAGCTTTGAATCATGCCAAGGATGAGTGGCAGCTGCTTATAACACTTGAAGGGACGAGCAAGAGTGATGCTGAATACGGAAAAAGGATAAAAGATTACATAAGAAAGAATAATATTCCAGCAACGATAGGTTTCGGGTATGAACTTCTTTCAGCAGGCGAAGAGAGGGAGAAAGGCATGAACAATATTATTGATCTCTTCAATATATCAGAAGCGATAATAACGACTTCAGTACAAGAAGGATTTGGATTCACTTATGTGGAAGGATGGGTTGCTGACAAAAAAGTTATAGGTAGAAGGCTTCCATACATATTCCATGACTTTGAAGCCAATGGCATAGATCTTAAGCACTTCTACACTGAACTCAAAGTGAAAGGTAAAGAATTTCTAAGATATGATGAAGCAGATAAGATAAGAATGCTTGACAAGGCAGACTATGATAAATTAACGCAACAATTAAAGCCTATGATTGATTTCTTATACTCTAAAAAAAGTGATTCAATTATAAGGAATAATAAAAGACAGATCCTGAAACATTATGCAAAAGATTCATATAGGAAAAGATTATCTGAATTCCTGAAACAAGCAAAGATACCAGAATCATGGAGTAAACCAACTATAGACAATAATGAGATTATCAGGATATTCAAAAGATAACGATGTGGCTTTATAGTATAGAATAGCCTATACTGGAATAAAAGGTGAGTCATTCACACCACAAGCTTTAAAAAGGGATCAGGATTTCTCAGTAGCATATCAATTTAGATCACGAAAATGGCAAAGAAACGAAAATTTTGTGCATACAGAAGACTTGAAAGGCCTTACACAAGGAAATCCAAGTTCAGGAAGAAATCATTCGTCAGAGCTAGTCCAGTACCTAAGATAGTCAGGTTCGACATGGGAAACAGGGCAAGAGAAGACTGGGATTACTCATTATCTTTGGTATCTAAAGATAATCTGAACATAAGGGATAACTCACTTGAAAGCGCAAGGATGGTCATCAATAAGTATTTCGAGACCCAGATTGGTGTTGAGAATTATCATCTCAGGATGAAAGCTTATCCTCATCACATGCTTAGGGAAAACCCTCTTGCATCAGGAGCAGGAGCTGACCGTATGAGCACTGGTATGAAGATGTCATTCGGTAAGGTAATAGGCATCGCTGCAAGGATAAAGAAAGGCAAAGAAGTCTTTGAGATAAAGACAACTAAAGATTTCCTTGAGAAAGCTAAGATTGGTCTTGAGAAAGGTATCCATAGGATGCCAGCTTCTTTCACTATCAAAGTTGTGAAGCTTCAAAAGCAAGAGAAACCAATTGTTGCTTAAGTTCTTCTATATTATATAGTCCTTTGACATCGAATCCATCTATAAGCTTTGTATCTATGATATCACTTTTGCTGAAATAGACAATTATCTTCTTGTTGAGTTTCTTCAAGTCTTGGTATAGCTTCACCTGCTCGGTGATATCATAAGGTTCTGTGAAATCAAAGACATATACTAGTGCATATGCACAATACTTCATGCACAGATGTGCTATCTTCTCAATCTTATTCATCTTATCAAACCTGTTGAGAGTTCCTGGAGTATCTATGATCTGTATCCTGTCGCTGCCTTTACCAAGATACCCTATCATCAATCCCTTAGTTGTGAATGCATAGCTATTTACCTCTGGCTTTGAATCAGTAAGTTTCCCTAAAAGGGTTGATTTTCCTACATTAGGGAATCCTGCAATCGCGATAGTGAAGAGTGAAGTCTTTACATTAGGCATGTCCTTGATCTTCTTCCTCGCATCCTCAAGCTCTGCAAAAGCTTTGGAGATCTGCTTAAAGACAGAGCTAGTCCTGGCGAGGTAAGTATTTCTTACGGCTAATACTTCTTCAGAATTCGTCTTCCTCTGAAGCGTCCTATAGTTCTCCTTGAATATCTTCTGTATCTGCTGTTGCGCCCAGGTTAATTTCCCGAGTGAATGCTTGTATTTGTCAATATCGACCATGCATTCAAACACTTGCTTATAGAAAGTATCAAGCTCTTCAAACCGTGGGAAGATATTCACTAGCTTCTTAAGGTCATTTCGTAGAGTATCATTGATGACAGATATCCTTATCCCTTCAAGATACTTGTATTTCTCCTCACGTTTCATCTGTGTCTTTATCTTTGTCTGCTGTATCCTCTTCTTTCCACGGTTGAAAGCTTTGTCAATGTACCATTCAGAAGTCTCTACCTTACCTAGTTCCATTTGCATATTATATCTCCATAGATTGATTTGCTAGGTTATATAAAAAGATTTATTATCGGATAAGAAACCTCAAAAAACATGGTAGATATTGAGGGTATCCAGGGAAGGATTGATGAGATAGTATCCAAAGCTAGACAAGAAGTGGAATCCAACTCCTTAGGTACTGCAATGTATGCTTTTGGACTTGAAAGAAGAGACTCAAGGATTCAACCCATCTATCTGGATGAGTTCATCAAAAGATATGATCTTGAGATAATAAAAGTGCCTCAAACGTACTCTATGGCATTCTTTGTTGAAACTAAAGAGACATGCAGAAGGATCGTAGATTACTGCATTAGGAATAAAGAAGAGCTGGATGTAACTGTAAGGAAGGATCTAAAGAAATGGCTTAGACCAAGAGTTAATTACGCAGGAATTGTAGTTGATCTAAACCCTACAAGGATATTCCATAGGCTAAACATAACGGGTAAGATCAAAAGCAATGATGCAATGGATTGCAAAGGGATCAAGAGATACCTTACTTCATGTGAAGTGAAATATTGCATCAGAAATGAGCATTGATTCTTTGAATTACGCAGATCTGCCTTGTCATTGATTTATGCACATAATATTTATGCAGGTCGGAAAGCACCAAAGAACCGCCATAATTATTCAATAAGCTTTTGACATTGATATTTCCTGGAAATACTACAATTGCTTTTCTCCTAAGGATCCTGCCAAGATGGATGATTACATTCTTATAGAAATTATCAGGCAGATTCTTCGTATTCTTCCCGAAAGGTAATTCTGTCACTATATAATTTGCTTCTTTCAGATCAAAAAAGTCCTTGACTGAAGCATCAATGCCTTGATCTTTGGTTATCGCCACCATTTCACTCGATAAGTCATATCCTTTGCATTTCAATCCACACAGCTTTGCCTCAATCAATATTCCACCAGTACCGCAGAAAGGATCAATGATGAACTTCCGCTTATCTTTGACGCCTGAAAGATTCACTAAACTTCTTGCAAGTTTTGGCTTAAGTGATATAGGTTTCAATCCTTTACGCTTATGTGGAAGCCTATCACTGAAACCATCATCATTCTCCCATGCTTTCTCACAACAGAATACGCTGGAACCTAGTCGTATAAAGTACACCTGCTGCTTAGGTTCTTTTATATTTACTTTTGGTTCTTCCAACATCTTCCAAATCCTATCGCTTATCCCATCATCATCAATGTTTATATAGAACATCTTGTACTCCTTCTTTATGATGCTGTTCCAGTTTATCTTACTTAATACCTTATCCATATCGACAATATTAAAAGACAGCAATACAATGAAAGCTCTTTTTGCGTAACTTATTCTTTGGATGTTCTTGATATCCTTGATGAAGAAATAATTATCTATTAGGTTTCCATTGCCAAACAAGGATATTGCTTCAGCTACAGACAATGTAAGGTTTTCTTTTGATAGCTCTACTACATACATACGAAAAAGTATACTGATGTAGATTAATAAATTTTGTCTATAATATCATAAAGAAAGCAAAAAACAGCACATCAAAAAGCTTATAAAGAACATTACCATAAATTTTTTTATGAAAAGGGGTAGGCCGATTTTTTCCGAGATAAGACAGAATATCGTCGAGATTCTACACTATATAGGAAAAGGTTATGGTTATCAGATATCAAAGCTATACCAAAAGATTTTTCCTTCATGCACAAGAGAGGTAATCTATTATCATCTGAAGAAAGGTGTTGACCTGGGAGAGATAGAAATAAAAGAGATAAGACGCGAACAAGGAGATTACTCTTGGGGAGATAATGTCAAGAAGACATATTATTGCCTTGGGCCAAATGCAAGCCCTAAAGGAAGTGAACGTGTGAAAAAAGAGCTTGAGAAGATTTCTCAACTATCAACAGAATCAACTGGCGATGAACCTGGTATTGCCATAAGCAATATTGCCTGAGATGTCTGTACATTTGAATTCTATATCATAGTCACCAGCATCTATATCATGGATATTTCTTCTGAATTGATAATATCCAACAGGATAGAGCTGATAGAACTCACCGTTATGAAAACCATAGCCACAGCTGACACCATATTGCTCAATGTTCTTATTGACAACTAATCCGATGCTTACTGAATCACCTATTACTGCATCATAGTCAGGGAAATAAGATATTATTGATAGCTCATCATCCTCAAAGAATGTAAGCTTATGGCTCTCTTGATTTATGTTCCTCTCCTGATAGATCCCATCGACACACATTAGATATACATCATAATTATTTCCAGCAAAGTCATGAGTGCAATTCATCTTCAGTCCAAAGGAATCAGGGATGCATGAAAGATCAGTCATAAGACCATAATCATAACCATTGAATCCTATCCTGCAACTGTCATGATAATCCATGAGGAAGTTTACATCCTCAACAGAATTCTGCCCTATCATTATGACGGCATCATCAATCTCTGATTCTGTATAATTGTAGTCTTCCTGCATTCCAATTGCTACACTGAACTCATGTTTAGAGATCTGGACAGGCTTGTCCATGCATTTGATGTAAACCTCTGTCAATGAGGTATTTGTTGTGCATGAATAGCTACCTCCTCCATACAATGATGGTCTCATCTCTGATGTCTCACATTCGAATTCATAAGGCATTACCCCATATCCCTCATCTACATCACTGTACTTGCATTCTGAAGGTTCATCCAGGAATATTGTCAAGGAATATGGCAAGCCTGCAAGATAGCTTCCGTTTGAAGGGATGCTATAGACTATCTGCGGGCTTCGCAAGTCTGGAGTTATGTCATCGATTTTGTATTTCAGATAGATTGGGTCTATGTTATAGTTCCCTGATTCATCTGAACATCTGAAAAAAGTATAGTATTCATTTTTATCTATCCCAGAGATAGTGATATTAAGCAATTCACGCATATAATCCTTATCATTTAGATAGTCATTTGCCTTATCAAGCATCTTCACGAACTTATCATCAAAATAATCCCTCAGTGTATCATTCAGCTCGATGAAAAGACCATACAGTTCATTCAATGATGATACATTCAATGAGTCATATATCTGCTTCGGCACGTCGACTGAGCTAGGAAGTCTAAAAGAGATATTATGTGATGTTGAATAGGATGGATTACCAAGCCAGATTGCGGGGCTTGTTGAGAATTCCATCTCAGGATAATATGTTATCTTGCATTTTGTAGGTACATTTGTCGATATGTTGAATTCAATGAGTTCAAAAGGCAAGACATCATCTCTATGTTCATACCCACGCAATGTATTCCCGTTTATTATCATAGTCTTCACTTCGTAATCATCAGAAGGGACATTTATGATTATGTCTCCTGAATTTGCAGTCTTGCTTATGCATCTTGGGAAGCCATCTTCCTCATCGTATAGGCAGTTCTGTCCTATGCTATGGCATCTGTATTCAGTGCAATCATCACCACATTTTGAACATTGTCCTCCTAAAGGCGCTTCATACAATCCACAGAAGCTATAGTCAAGGATCTCGCTCTTCCTGCTTAGTACATCATCAAAATAATTCAGCATGGCGCTTATCATTGCAGGTATTAGATCTATTGTTGAGACAAATTCAGTGAAGAGCAGATCCTCTTGCTTTGAATTTATCGTAATATATCCTCTATCAAGGAAGGCGATGTAAGGTTTGTATTGTGGATCAGTCTCTAAGAAACCTGAGAAAGTGACATCATCTCTATAATTCTGGTTGATTCCACAGTCACCTAGTTCTGTACACGATGTGCTTGAATGCTGGACCCATTCATTACCGCAAGTCCAACCATCACACTTTGCCCATTTAGTTCCAAGATTGCATATCTCCTGACCTGCACCATCCCAAAACCTGAATCCGGGCGATACTATTGGAAGGCATTGTAAAGTAGAGCTTTCCTCAATAACTATGTCATCACCATAAGTTTTTCCATACCATCTGCAATCCCTGAGCAATGTGTTCTCACAGCACTCTTTGCTATCGCATGCAGCACAATCTTCCCATCGATTGACTTTGCATATTGCCTTATCCATTCCTTCTTCAGAATATTCAACACATACTTCCTCATGGAAATCCTTGCAGTCTTCCTGAATTATCTTTCCATCAAGACAGGAGAATTTAGTATCCCTGCTGCCTATACCATCTGAAGTTGCGCACCATGATTCACCATGCTTGTGTACACCGCAATCTCGGAAATCCTCTACATCGACAGTATATATGCTATCATCACAGCTGCATCTGTTAGAATGTTCATAGCTACCGTTCTTGAGTTTGCATGTTATCTCCTCAACGCTCTTCATGCATGAATGTGAAAGATAACAACAGCCATAATTCTCATCGCTGACATAGCCTTTCCCTGTATTTGATGCCTTATCTTCCAGTTGCAAGGAGAACCTGAAAGAAAAAGGGGAACCATTTTTTGTTATCTCTCTGTCAGAGATCGAATAAGTGATGTAAGGGTATGGTTTTTCTTTTGCTATCTCAAAAAGCATGTTATTCTTACGCATCCAATCATCCTTGTCAAATGTCCCATAGGTAGTCTCATGATTGAGTATATCGACCATGACATAGTATATCATGCCGATACTATGCACAAATGAAGCCATATGATCATCGATGCTGACTTCAATGCCTTGCTTTGTCATTGAGATTGGATAATCCAGATATAAGTTTACTTCATCAAATCCTATCTTAATGTCAAGACTTTTGTTCCCAGTGAAGATTTCATAACCAAGATCTCTGAAATAATCAAGATCAAGGCATGAATCAAGTTCATCGACAACTTTTGCTGCAATCTCATTTTCTATATCTTCAAGTGTAAGCAACCTATTGACACAGTATTGAGAACCTTCTACATAAGCGCATAATATCCTGTATCTTTTTCCTTCATAAAGCTTGGAATGCAACTCAAGATCGCTTTCATTCAAGGTTCCTCCGTTCAGAGCAATATCAAAAAGTATCGCTTCAGTCTGATTGATAAGACAGAAGTCAATGAATTCCTGCAATGATTCCTTATCGAATCGTGTCTCAAGGTTCTTCTTATGGAATGATGCTGTATCAGGACTGACTAGTGCAGATGATATGAAATAGAATACGACAAGTATCAGAAGCATAATTCCTAGAATAAAAAATACTGAAATCTGCCCTCTTTTTTTTCCCCTCATTGTACTACTGACTGTTGACTAAAACAGTGCTATTTCTATTCGATTTCAGGCATTTTAGTTTATAAAGTTTGGGGTAATCTTTAGTTACAGGATAATCCATAAAAACAAGAGCACAAAAAACAATAGAAGGTGTTGAGCGAAACTCACTATTCAATATTTAAACCTTTTGCTTTTAATGTATATATTGCAATACATCTATAACAACAATTATGATAAAAAGCGATATATTTAAATATGACACGGCTATTCTCATTTTCATAGAAATTTGGAAAATGAAGAGGTGTAAGGGGGTTGTATCATGAATAATATGCTCAAAAACAAACAGATATTCAATGTTTTCTTCAGAGAAAAACCAGCTATGATGCTAGTAGGCCTGAAACAAGGCAAGATTGACGTTTATGCATCATCATTGGCTAAGCAGATCGATTGCACATATTCTCATGTCGTGAAAATTCTTCAAGAGATGGAAGAAGCAGGGCTTATAACATTCGAGAAACAAGGAAGGCTAAAACTCCTTACGTTGACAAAAAAAGGCGGTGAAGTTGCAGACTTTATCCAGAAGATAAGGGATGTGCTTTGATTTTTCATTATGAAAAAAAACGTTAAGATTCTATTGTTCTTATTCATGTCTTCACTTCTTATATTTCTATCATCATGCAATAGTTCTAGAGTGAAGGATGACCCTTCAGAACCTGATCTTGGTGTCTGTACAACAGCATGTGATGTAGCGGCTTTAGAGAATGGATATTATCCGTTCGAGCTTGAGGTTGAGAACATGACAAGAGAGTATGAGCTCTATATCCCAAAGAATTATGATCCTCTGAAATCCTATGATGTCGTCATGGTATTCCATGGAGGAGGAGGAAAACCGGCAAATGCAAAAAGGATGTCAGGTATGAGTGATCTTGCAGATGCAGAAGATTTCTTGGTAGTTTATCCTGCTGGAACAACAACTAATATATTGCCATTGCTGACATGGAATGCTGGGATATGCTGCGGATCAGCAATTGAAGAGAACATCAATGATACAGCTTTTGTCAGTATGATCATAGATGATTTGAACACTATGTTTACAATTGACAGGATTTTTGCAACTGGTTTATCCAATGGAGCCATGATGTCATATAGGCTTGCTTGCGATCTTTCAGACAGATTCGATGCAATAGCTGCAGTAGCGGGAACACTTGCATTGGAAGATGAAGAATGCAATCCTGAATCAAAGACAGATATACTTCACTTCCACGGTACAGCTGATGAGCATGCACCTTATTATGGTGGAGCAGGAGAGAGACAAGTAGGTAATGAGCGTGAGGATCGTTCAGTTGAAAGCAACATGGATTTCTGGGCTCAAGTTGATGAATGCAATGGAAAAGAGACAGAAGAATTCGGAAACATAACACATGACACATACAACTGCAAGGATTCAAGGATTGAACTCTACACGATAGCAGGAGGAGGGCATTCTTGGCCAGGTGGGAAACCAGGAGTTCTTAACGGCAACATAGATACTCCAACACAAGAGATCAATGCAACAGAATTGATCTGGGAATTCTTCAAGAATAGCAATTAATTGGATTCTTAAGTGAAATTAGAAAAAAAGTGAAGAAAAAAATAAGATTATATTCTTACTCGACAAACATCTTAGCCCTTTCAGGATCGAATTTCCACTTCTCGTCAATCTTTCCTGTAGACTTGTAGTACTTTGTAAGCCTTTTGATCTTGCTGTCTGTTATCTGCAAACCTCGCTTTGCTACTCTATCTTGCTTATTCTCTTCAAGGTGTGCTCTCAATGCTACAGTCCTCTTGATCAATGCAAGAAGGTCTTCAGGTAGCTCTTTCTCAAGCTTCTTCTCTTTCAATACCTGACCGATAGTCTTCCCAAGCAATACCTTTGCATCAGGAATCCCATATGAGTCACGTAGGATTATTCCAATCTTTGAAGCTGTATTACCTTCCTTCGCAAGCTTTGCTATCACTAGCTCAATCTCTTTCGGCTTCTTGTTCAGCCAGAAAGGTTTTTTCATCTCAGCAGGCTTCTTGCTGCCGGATTTTCCTTTAGTTCTTGAATGCATTCGTGCCATTCTTATTATCTCCAAGCTGTAGAAATCTGATGTTTCTCCAGCATACCGCTGCTTTCACAGTTGTATCTCTTGAATATCCAAGAATAACAGTATTTCATTTATAAAGCTTACTTATATCCGATAAAAATGAAGCATTCATCTAAGACAGGCAAGGTTTATAAAACAAGAAATAACTTCATCATTATGAATACTGCTTCAACTGAATATGTCTTCAATCCAGAACTTGAACGGATAGTCATAAGGATGGAACATGATGAGACTGACAACAAAAATCATTATACAATAGACCTGAATCCTACAAGTGAGATAAAGGATGCTGGAGAGTTGGATGCATATCTAGAGATGATTGTCAATAAGCTGAGTGATGAGATTAGCAGAGTAGGAAGCCATCAATTTGAGATCAAACTTCAAGGGACAGAGAAGAAAGTGAAGAAGTTTGTAGAACTTAGTGACGCGCTTAGCTCTAAAGCTCAAGAAGATTATGAAAATATAGTAGGGGGAAAGAAAGTATTAAGCGCTACACTTGGGATAACAATGGGCGTGGCTGGAGCAGTAGGAGCAGGATATCTTGCATGCTTAGGTGCTGAGTATATATCTGAGCATATGCAGAATATACCAGTCGGATTGATCTGGGTAAGAGGTGCAATTGAGTTCTTCATGCCATTTGGTGGAACCATCTTAGGAGGAGCAGTTGCTGGCTCTGCAGGTTATGTAATTCCTGATAAGATTATTGATAAAGCTGAGTTTTGTAAAGATCAGGAAAAATATCAGGAGAATCTTGAGAGATTATCAAGCAAATTAAGATTTTCTTATGAGAAAAGCTATCTACCTAGTTTGCAAAAGATTGAAAAACCCCAATAGATAATCCATCATCAGAATGGAACATCTAGAGAAACAGAAAAAACTTCTTCAAAGGATTAGTGCTGCCAAACCTGAGATCTGCAATTTCAATGGCACAAATATATGGTGCTTGCCAAACGTCTTCTATCCACATAAGGATACGATACTTCTAGCAGAGACTGCCTTAGCAAGGATCAGACCAGATGAAACTATTCTCGAACCATGCGCAGGAAGCGGATATATAACAGTCATACTGGCAAAAAAAGCCTCGTCAATGACTGCGACAGACATAAACCCAGACTCAGTTAAGAACATAAAAGAGAATGTCATACTGCATGAATTCATAGATAAAGTGGAGGTAATTGAATGTGATCTATTCCCTGAAGACGGGAAAAAATATGATGTCATCGTCATCAACCCGCCTTATACTGATAATCCTATCTCAAATGTTGTAGAGAGATCTGTTTGGGATCCAGGACATGCAACATTGAATAGGTTCCTTGATAAAGCAAAGGATCATCTTACAGAGCAAGGAAGAATCTACTTATCATGGGCAGATTTTGCTGACTTCGACTTCATAGAGAAGACGACAGATGAGAAAGGTTACGCAATACAGAAGATCAATGAATCTGATATTTACAGGGTGTATGAACTTATAATAAGAGAATAAAACATCTAAATCATTTCTTGACTATCTCAACATCCTCATTAAAAGTGAATCTTCCAGGATAATGTATCTTATGATAAGAATCATTAAGTATATGATGCGCTACTTGTACTATTCTTGCACTTTTAGGAAGCACTAGATAAGCATGAGCTTCCTGCATTATGCTGCCGTGATCCATCCCGGAAGTGTCATGGACATATCGACGAGCCAGTATTGGCCCTTTCTCATCCTCAAATATACCAAAGAGTTTTGGTTTTTTTGCCAAAGTTATATACCAATGAGATAATTTAGTTGATATTCTATCGGCATATCCGTACTCTTTATAATGATCTCCAGGCATATCACCTTTCTTATATAAGTCAACTTTACCTATCCTAATACCCGCAATCAATTCAGCAATCAAAGTAAAATCATCTAACCTTTTATCATACTTCTTAAGTTCTTTTTCCAATCCGGAAATTCTTGTTGCCAGATCCTGCCTATCTTTGGATTCTTTAGCTACAATTGCATCAAAACCAACAATTATCTCGCTATCTCTACCCATAAGAATGCAACACAAAGTTCAATATTTAAACAATTATATACGCAAATCGTTATAAAGAAGTATCTGAAACGTGATTTAATACAATATGAAAGACGAAATATTATTTCCTCATGATGAGATAAGGGATATCCAGGATACATTGATTGAGGATATTCAGCATTGCATAGAGAACAAGAAATCACTTGTTGCTCACGCGCCGACTGGGTTAGGGAAGACTGCAGCAAGCTTGGCACCTGCATTGACATATGCATTGAAGAACAAGAAGACAATATTCTTCCTCACATCAAGGCACACGCAGCATCAGATTGCAATTGACACACTGAAGAAGATAAAAGAGAAGCATGGGACAGATATAGTAATCTCAGATATCATAGGGAAGAAGCATATGTGCCTCCAGAGTGGAGTTGAGACGCTCTACTCAAACCAATTCTTTGAATACTGCAAATCATTGAGAGAAGACGGCAAATGTGAGTTCTACAACAATACTTATACAAATGGGACAAAGCTCAGCGTCAGATCGAAGAAAGTATTGAATGATCTCCTGATAAGAGGCACATGCACGACAAAAGAGATAATACAAGCAAGCGAGGAATCACCTGAGAAATTATGCCCATATGAGATTGCCCAGCAGATGGCCAAGTCTGCAAATGTGATAATTGCAGATTACTATTATCTTTTCAACCCAAGCATAAGGAACAATTTCCTCAATAAGATAGGGAAGGATATTGAAGATATAATAATCATAGTCGACGAAGCCCATAACCTTCCAGAAAGGATCCGTGAGCTCATGACTGTAAGGATAACAAAGAAAGGACTTGATGCAGCAGAGAAGGAAGCGAACAAATTAGGATATGAAGAGACTTCAGACATGATAAAGAATATCAAGAATGCAATCTTAGACTTGACAGAACAGCTTGATCAGAGAAATCCAGACATGCTTATATCAAAGCAGGCTTTCATGAAGAAGATTGAACAGTATAATAACTATGACAAGATGGTCGATGACCTTGCATTCATCGGAAAAGAGATCAGAGAAGAGAAACAGCGTTCTTACATTGCTGCGCTGGCAGAAGCCTTGGAAATCTGGAAAGGAGAGGATCTTGGATTTGTTAGATACTTGAGGAAAGAAGAGGATAACATCCTATTATGCTACAGATGTCTTGATCCAAGCATCTACACAGCAGATGTCGTGAATGCTGCACATTCTGTGATAATGATGTCAGGGACATTGAACCCAACATATATGTATAGGGATCTGCTAGGTTTCAAGAATGTGATAGAGAAGGATTATGAGAGCCCATTCCCTGAGGAGAACCGCCTATGCATGGTCGTCCCAGAGACAAGTACAAAATTCACAGCAAGGAGCGAGCAGCAATATAGAAGGATTGCAGAGATATGTGCAAACATAGGCAATAATATCCCAGGAAATGTTGCATTCTTCTTCCCTAGTTATTACCTTCTTGGTCAAGTCGAGAAATTCATGAAGACATTGTATGAAAAGACTTTATTCACAGAGCAATCAAGATCAACGAATGAGGAGAAGCATAATATGATTGAGCGTTTCAAATCATACAAGGATAAAGGCGCAGGCCTTCTTGCTGTAGCTACAGGAAGCTATGGTGAAGGAATTGATCTTCCTGGAGATCTGCTCAAAGCAGTAGTCATAATAGGTCTTCCTCTGCAGAAGCCTGACCTTGAGACACAGGAGTTGATAAATTATTATGACAAGAAATTCCAGAAAGGCTGGGATTATGGATATTTGTTCCCTGCCTTCAATAAGACATTGCAGAATGCAGGCAGATGCATCAGAAGCAAAAATGATAGAGGAGTCATTGTATTCCTAGACGAGAGATATGCATGGAAGAATTATTTCAGATGCTTCCCTAAAGACATGCATATCAAGATAACAAGAGATTTCAATATAGAGATTGTAGAATTCTTCCAACAATAGGCAACTAATTCCCTAGATATATCAAAAAGACACCTATTATCATTACAGTGCATACTATTATCCGCTTCCTGAGGTTCTTCTCCTTAAACATTATACCACCAACAATTGTAGCAAAAAGTATGTTCAGGTTTCTCACAGGGACAATTAGGGATATCTTTGTCAATGCAGAGGCTGCAATCATGACATACAACGCTTCAGATATGAAACTGAAGATTCCTATAGGTATCATCTTCAACGCATATTCCCCTTTCCAGCGTCTGATTGTAATAGGTGTAAAAGCTAGCGCAACGATGAAGAAGCAATAGAACAATAGAGTATAAGGGTGCACGTCATAGTTCTGCAGTATATATTTATCCATAGTGTATCCTATTATCACAAGTACGATAAAGAATGCAACATAAAGGACAAGCCTTTTGTCCAGAAGCTTATTGATCGCTACACCTTTCTTCTTCTTGTTAAAGGATAGAAGGACTGCACCAGCCACGATAACAAATATTCCTAGATATTGGACGATAGTCAGGCTTTCACCTAAGAAAAAGAAACTAGAGAAGACAATGAAGACAGGAACAAGATTAGCAAAAGGTAATATAAGCGATATTTCTCCAATCTTGAGTGCAGTGTACATGAAATAGAATATTCCTACAAGCACTAACCCTTTTATGACAAGTAGAAAAAGCCTTATGTCTGTGAAGAATTGTATCTTGTCATAGAAAATAAGAGTAGCCAGTGCTGTGAATAAAGTAAAATGCCATGCAACCACATAAGGATCCATCTTATCGAAGAACTTCTTTGCATATACATCTCTTAAGCCAAGAAACAATGCAGATATTATTGTCAATATTATCCAGTCCATTTATATCCCTACATCAATGTTATACTATATTGGCCCTGTACTATGCATCTTCCTGTGCACAATGAAATAATATATCATGCTCAGGCAATAAAATGATATCCCTGCAACTGCCAGAACACCTAAGCCAAATAAATCCATCCCCACGATTTTAAACCATTCTCTTGCAGGTGTGTACATCAGAACACCTTGCAGAGCAAGTGAGCCAACTACTGAAAACCATATCCATTTATTGGAGAAAAACTTAACTCCATAATCTTTCCTAATCAGGAATACCAGTATCATCTCATAGATGACTACGAAGTTGAATACCAAGGTTTGAGCATATATTACATTGCTCTCGATTATGCTCCTTCCACCAAATAGATAAAACATCATAAGAGCTACAGTTGTTCCTATAACTCCAAGGACAAATATCAATAACGCTTTTGATCTAGGCAGTATAGCCTCATCATGCGGTTTAGGTTTTCTTTTCATTATGCCATCTCCATAAGGATCTACGCTATATGCAAGAGCTGGTGCACCATCTGTCACCATGTTTATCCATAGCAGCAGGATCGCAGTCAAAGGGAGATTTGCACCCATCAAAGCCGCTAAAAATATTATTAAAACCTCACCAACATTACCAGACAATAATAACATTATTGATTTCTGTATATTATCATATATCCCTCGTCCCTGCTCAACTGCATGGACAATATGGGTAAAACTGTCATCAAGCAAGACAAAGTCACTTGCTTCCTTGGCAACTTCTGTTCCGGAACCTACAGCAATCCCTATATTAGCTTTCTTCAGGGCAGGAGCATCATTAACACCATCACCAGTCATGGCAACAGTGTATTTGAGCCTCTGCAATGCTGCTACTATCCTCTGTTTATGCTCAGGTATCACTCTTGCAAAGATGTTTGTATTTTCCTTCAAAGCTTTCTCAAGCTGCTTATCAGACATTTTCTCCACATCAGAACCTGTGATGACCTCTCCTGCAATGCCTATCTGATTTGCTATAGCTTTTGCAGTCTCCTTATAATCGCCAGTTATCATTATTACCCTAATCCCAGCGCCATGTGCTACTGCAATGCTATCGATGACATCTGGCCTTGGAGGATCTATCATTGCCTGCATACCAACAAATACCAGTTCTTTTTCAGTGAAACTTTTTTTGTCCTTCACATCCTTATATGCAAATGCCAGGACACGCAGGGCTTTCTTTGAATAATCATCGTTCTGTTTCAATATTTCCTTCTGCATGGCAGATGTGAGCTTGACTTTCTTTCCTCCTTTCATTGCATGTGTGCATCTTTTCAATAATTGATCAGGAGCACCTTTTGTATAACAGACTAGTTTCTTGCCTTCCTCTATAAGCACACTCATCAGTTTCCTTGACGAATCAAAAGGCAGTTCATCAATCCTTTTCAGGCTGCATTCCTTGAGTCCTGCCTTCTTTGCGCTTACCAATAATGCTCCTTCTGTAGGGTCTCCTGTTATCTTCCAGCTGGAGCTTTCATCATCCTTGTACAATGAAGCATTATTGCATATCAGGCCGATTGTAAAAAGCTTAGGATCAATCTTGCCTTGAACTTTTCCTTCAGGATCATATCCTGAACCGATCAGAGTTGCTTCACCATCTAG
The DNA here is from genome assembly GCA_020637495.1 of Candidatus Woesearchaeota archaeon. Lineage (GTDB taxonomy): Archaea > Nanobdellota > Nanobdellia > Woesearchaeales > JACJVV01 > JACJVV01. The sequence continues at coordinate 619,495 of JACJVV010000001.1, read as the reverse complement.
CGTACATGCTTTTTCGACAGTCATCTCATTCTTTGTCAATGTGCCTGTCTTGTCTGTACAGATTACATCACAGCTGCCTAAAGTCTCAACAGAACTCAGATTCTTGACCAAAGCTTTCTGTTTGAGAAGCCTCTGCACACCTATGCTCAAGGCTATTGTGACTACAGCCGGTAAACCAGTTGGCACAGCAGCAACAGCCAATGCGATAGCAATGAATACGAATGCCATTATATCTCCAATAGTTATTGTACCTGTTGTCAGAAAACCTTTGGTTAGATGTGTCAGTAGCACTATTATGCATATTATTATTACAGCTATGCCTAGCTTCTTCCCAAAGGAATCAAGCCTCCTTTGCAATGGAGTCATCTCCTGCTCCACCTCACGAAGCATGTGTGTTATCTTCCCTATCTCTGTCTTCATACCAGTAGCGACAACGATTGCCTTGACAGTCCCTTCGACGACAGTTGTCGACGAGAATAGCATATTTGATTGATCGCCTATCTGCACAGTGTTTGCTATCACTTCACGATCCTTATCAGCAGGGACACTCTCTCCTGTAAGCGCACTTTCCTCAACTTTCAATCGAGTTGCCTCAATAATCCTGCAATCAGCTGGAACTTTATCTCCTGCTTCAAGGTATATAACATCACCAGGGACTAGATCCTTTGAATCAACCTTAAGGAGATGCCCATCACGATAGACATTTGCTTGTATTGTGGTCAATTTCTTCAATGCTTCAAGTGAACGCTGTGCATTGAGCTCCTGGAAGAATCCGATAAGTGCATTTGCAATGAGTATGGCTAATATTATCACAGAATCTATGTAATGCTCAGTCAATAAAGCGAATACAACAGCAAATAACAGTATGTATATTATGAAACTCTTGAACTGGTCGATGAATATCTTGATAGGATTGATCTTTGATTTTGTCTCAAGTCGGTTTAGACCATGCTCTTTCTGTCTCTCATGAGCATCATCATCTGACAGCCCTTTTGCTGTGCAGTCTAGTTCCTTGAATACCTGTTCAGCAGATATCTTATAATAATCCATAATGAGAAATCCAGAACAGACATTTATAAAATATGTGGAGAATAAGATTGTTGTTGTATAAGCTTAATATAGGTAGTAATAATAATAAAAATCAGTAAAAGAATATTAATAAAGAGATTAATGTAAGAGATTAATAAAAGAAAAAAAAGTGCTGACTTACACCATCTTCTTCAGCGTACAGGAATAAATTGTATTTCTCATGCCAAAGCTATTTTGACATAGCTTTGAGCATATCTATCATCCTGTTAGAATAGCCCCACTCGTTGTCGTACCATGAAAGTATCTTTACGAAGTTGCCATCCATGACTGCTGTAGAGGTTGCATCAAATATGCTTGAATGATTATTGCCAACGATGTCACTGCTGACGATAGGGTCTTCAGTATATTCAAGTATCCCTTTCAAAGGCCCTTCTGCAGCTGCCTTTATTGCATTATTGACTTCCTCAACTGTTACTTCCTTGTTCAATTCGACAACAAGATCTGTTGCGCTTCCATCCTGTGTAGGGACACGAAGTGCGATTCCATCAAGTTTTCCTTTAAGATCAGGCAATACAAGGCCTACTGCTCTTGCTGCTCCTGTTGTGGTAGGGATTATGTTTGTTGCAGCGTTCCTTGCTCTCCTTAAATCCTTATGAGGTGCATCAAGGATCTTCTGATCATTCGTGTAAGAATGGACAGTTGTCATATATCCTCTTTTTATGCCAAAGCTTTCATGCAGTACTTTAGCAACTGGAGCTAAACAATTTGTAGTGCATGATGCATTGCTGACCATGTTATCATCTGGAGTTATGTCACCATCATTCACACCGATAACGATAGTCTTGATAGGATTCTCCTTATCCTTGCCTGGAGCTGATAGGATTACCTTCTTTGCTCCCGCATTCAGATGCGGCTGGCATTTCTCTCTTGAAGTGAAGATTCCTGTGCTCTCAATTACTATATCAACTCCCAAATCCTTCCAAGGAAGATTATTTGGATCTTTCTCAGCAAATATCTTGACTTCTTTTCCACCAACCATTATTGCTCCTTCTGCTGCTGAAACATCTGCAGGGAATCTGCCATGGACACTATCATATTTCAGAAGATGTGCTAATGTCTTTGCGTCTGTAAGGTCATTGATGGCTACAAATTCTATCTCAGGATCACTGAATCCTGCCTTGAAAACCATCCTTCCTATACGACCAAAACCGTTTATTGCAACTTTAACCATAAAACTAACCTCCGTTTTGTATTTTTTGAAAATATATTAAAATAATAGATAATATACCATATCTTGACCAATATTTAACTTATTTTTATAGTTTATGTATATAATATGCCTCTTTTTAGGTTAAGAGCACGCAAAAATTTATATTCTACCTATAAGAAACCTCTAATAAATAGTTATGGATGCTAAAAATAAAACACAAAGGATTGTAAATTCAATAATATTTGACAGCCACAAGGTGACTGAAAATCCAAAGAAATTCTTATTTGTAACAATAGATAGTTTGATAGCTGACATAGCCTGGAGAGTGAAGGCTGAAGGGCATGAAGTGAGATTCTACGTGCAGAATAATGATGATAAGGAAGTAGGACAAGGTTTCTTTGAGATGGTTGAAGATTGGAAAGATCACATTGAATGGGCAGATGTTATTGTATTTGACGATGTACTTGGTCATGGTATGCTTGCTGAAGACTTGAGGAAACAAGGAAAAGCAGTCATTGGTGGAACAGAATATACTGATAAGCTCGAGGATGAGAGAGAATTCGGACAGGAAGAATTGAAAAGACACGGGATAAATATATTGCCATACAAAGCATTCACAGATTTTGATGATGCAATAGCGTTTGTTAAGGAAAGCCCATCAAAATATGTCATCAAACCATGTGGTGAGGCTGCTAACCTAAAAGGGTTGCTTTTCATAGGAGAAGATGAGGATGGAAGGGATGTAATCCAGGTATTAGGAGACTACAAAAGTGCATGGGCAAACAAGATACCTTCGTTCCAGCTGCAGAAAAGGATAACTGGTGTTGAAGTTGCAGTAGGTGCTTTCTTCAATGGAAAAGAATTCATACAACCGATCAATGTAAATTTTGAGCACAAGAAATTGTTCCCTGGAAACCTTGGACCATCTACAGGAGAGATGGGTACATCAATGTTCTGGTCCACTCCAAACAAATTATTCAATATGACTCTAAAAAAATTCGAGGAGACATTGGCAAAAGAAGATTACCATGGCTATATAGACCTGAATTGCATAGTGAACCATAATGGTATATATCCGCTTGAATTCACAAGCAGATTTGGATATCCATCAATATTCATCCAGGAGGAGAGCATGCTAAATCCGATAGGTGATTTCTTCTACCAATTAGCTGTAGGAGAGAAGCCAAAGCTAAAGGTGAAATCTGGATTCCAGATTGGAGTCAGGATAGTTGTTCCACCATTCCCTTTCACTGATAAGGAGACTTTTGAAGTCAAATCAAAAGATTCGTTGATCTATTTCAAGAAACCAGTAGAGGGAGTGCATTTTGAGGATGTGAAGCTTATCAATGAGGAGTGGATAGTAACTGGGAATTCAGGTGTCATACTTGTAGTATGCGGTTGCGGCTCTACCATGAAAGAGGCACAGTCAAAAGCATATAATAGGATAAAGAACATATCCATACCCCATATGTATTACAGGGACGATATAGGAGAAAGATGGATAGATGATAGTGACAAGCTCCATAATTGGGGCTATTTGAGAGAGAATTAAACCTTCTATATGCAATAAATATCCAATAAGATTTATAAAAGGAAGTCCAGTTCTTAGTTTTACTTTGTATTGGTCTCAAGGTGTAAGCCTATACTTTGTATAAGCAAAGTAAAGATCAAACTACGAAGCAAATGAGCCTGTAGCTTAGTCTGGTGGAGCGCCGGTCTTATATGGCCTCGTTTCATGAAAATGAGACGCTAACCTAAGGCTTTCTAGGAAAGCCGGTGGTCGCGAGTTCAAATGAACTACCTGTCCGTAAACAGGATTTCGGAAAGTCTCGTCAGGCTCATTTTTTCTTTTTAAAAAAATGTATGAACTTCGTTCAGCTCATTTTTTCTTTTTCCGATTTTTGTACTCAATGTATCAACAAAGCATGATGAGACTAAGAACTATGTTCTGTGGTCTCGTCAGGCTCATTTTTTTAAAGAGGATATCATGAGACCGCGTGATGGTTACGCAAAAGCAAAGAAAAAGAGCTTTAGCATATTCTAATCTAGATGCAGGATTCTTTTCAGCAATGGTTGGATTTGGTGAATCAGTTTTCCAACTTTTTGCCATATTCCTAAAAGCATCTCCCATCCAGCTCGGCCTTCTAGCATCTATTCCACAGATGATAGGTGCAATCAACCAGATATTCTCAAGGAATTATCTCTCATTGTTCAAGACAAGAAAAGCATTAGTATTATCTGCTGTCTTGTTGCAATCTCTTGCATTCTTACCTCTTGCATTGACATACTTCTTCACAAAAGATTTCTGGTATATGTTCATCTTTGTGAGCATCTACTGGACAGCTGGTATGGTAGCCACTCCAGCATGGACATCATGGATTGGAGATCTTGTACCTAAAAAGATAAGAGGAACCTATTTTGGAAAGAGGAACGCTAGAGCAGGAGCTATATCATTCGCAACCATGCTGATAGCAAGCCTTTTCCTATGGTATCTAGAGGCAAATCCATTCATCGCTTTTGCAATCTTGTTCATAGTCGCTTCTAGCATGAGACTTATCTCTGGACTTTTCTTAAGCCTGCAATTTGAACCAGAATATAAGATAGTGAAAGAGAGGCCTATTTCATTAAAAGAATTCACAAAGAGAGCTAATTTGAAAAATTATGGTATCTATATCATTCTTGGTTCAATGATGAACTTCTTCGTCTTCATTGCAGCACCATTCTTCATACTATACAAGAAAGAGACTGCATTATTGAGTGCAGGTATGATACTTGTATCACAATCTTTCTTCATCCTTGCAAAATGCATATTTGTTCCAGCATGGGGCAGTCTTTGCGACAAATATGGATCAAACAAGATATTCAGATTTGCAACGATCGCAGTTGGAATCGTGCCTTTGCTATTCTTCGGCCCTAAGAACATATTATATATCTGCCTGATTGAATTCATAAGCGGTTTTGTTTGGGCTAGCTACGAGATAAGCTCGGCAAATTTCATCTTCGAGATGGTCCCTAAGGAAAAAAGGATTACGATGCTTTCATATTTCCACTTCTTCAACAGTTTTGCTATGGTAGTAGGCAGCATATTGGGTAGCCTTTTAATGACGATAAGCTGGATGAATCCTTATATTTTGGTCTTTTCTCTAAGTGCCGCTGGGAGACTATTTGTAGGAATAATGTTTGCACCAAGGTTAAAGGAAGTCAGGGCAGTAGAGGACATATCTTACAAAAGGCTTATCTACGGTGCAATATCAACTAGCTTGCATTCTTCTGGTATAGGAGATTTCAAGTTGCCTCGTATCAGCAAACAATCCAACAAATTGAAAGATATACCTAAAAAGTACACCTTAAGAACGTAGAAGTTCAATGTGAGCCATGGACAAATCCGACCAAGAAATAGAATCCGATAATGGTTAGTATGAATATTAGACTTTCTATCACTAATATATTCTTGTTCTTATGTGCATGCATATTAGGCATTATATCACTGAGTGCAATATAGAGGAATCCCCCTCCAGTAATCAGTACAGCATAAGCTGCCCAGCTTTCTATAGCATCAAACATGAAATAACCAAGCAATCCTCCTACTACAGCCGATAATGCAGACAAGAAATTGAGCATCAATGCTTTGCTCTTGGTATAACCGCTATGGATCAATACTGCAAAATCACCGAACTCTTGAGGTATCTCGTGGATTGCAACTGTGAAAGTAGTGAATATGCCTAGATTAACATCGACGATGAATGCACCAGCTATCAATAGTCCATCAAGAAAATTATGGACAAAGTCTCCGAATAGCATTAAGACACCTGCAGGCTTATGCTTGCATTCATGATGTTCATGATCCTTTCCGCAATGATGCCAATGTATGAATCTCTCGACTATGAAGAATAGCACTATTCCTGCAACAACAAATAATGCAGCATCTTCAAAATGTCCTATCTCTTCTGTTGCGTGAGGGATCAGATCAAATAGTGCGACAGAAATCAAGACTCCTGCTGCAAAGCTGATCACATAATGCAAAGCTTTCTTGATGAATGCACCTGTTGCAATTATGCCTATAAGGCTTATAAGACTTATCAGCAATGTTGCGATTATTATGTATATCAATGCCATGAAAATACAGAATCATAACATATTTATATATCTTATTGATTCTCATTATCAATAAGAACTATGGCAAAGAAGATAAGGAACACAAAACAGAAGGATATAATCATGCATGAGATAGAAAACATGAAAGAATTCTTCTCTGCAGAGGAGCTTTACAGACGAGTAATGAAGAAGGACAGTTCTATTGGCGTAGCAACAATCTACAGGATGCTCAAGGATCTTGTAGAAAAAAAAGATATTTTTGCATATACATGCGACAGGAGACAGATATATTCAAAAGACAACAAAAGCCATTGTCATTACCATTGCCTTGAGACTGGAAAGACAATGCATATAGATATTGATAGCATAGATTTCTTGAAGAAAAAGATTCCAGGGACGATCTCACATTTCCAGATTGAAGTCTTTGGAACATGTGATGATTGCAAGAGATAGCATAAACATGCAATTTTATAAAGTGATCACGGAATTTATTGAGAATGAGATACAAGAGATACGGCAAAAGGCCATTAAGGCATGCACTTGCTGCACCATTCATATGGGGTGTATCTATACCATTGATAGTCCTGGACATTTGTGCAGAGATATACCATCAAGTAGCATTCAGGCTTTATGGATTGGATCTTGTGAAGAGATCAGATTATATCAGGATCGACAGGCATCGACTTAAGTACCTAGGCTTCTTCGATAAACTGAATTGTGTATATTGTGGGTACGCTAATGGTGTTGCAGCATATTTTGTAGAGATTGCAGCAAGGACAGAAGAATATTGGTGTGGCATAAAACATGCACATTATATGGGATTCAAAGAACCAAAGCATCACAAGAACTTTGCCAGGTATGGAGACAAATGTGATTTAGAGAAGAAATACCCTCTCAAGAAAAACCAAAAGCTTAAAAACTAAACTATATTCTTCAGTATATATGTATTTGATGATCTACGGACCATAAGTATTGAATTCTTTTCATTGTTAGATACATCATTATATAATATATTATACTTAGACTAAAGGTGATATTATGACTAAACAAGACGCTAAAGGATATGTTCCAGTAAAAACTGCAGATTTAAGCAATCTGCCAAGGATAAAAGGGTATGATTTCAATAAAGAGTTCAATCTTGATGAATTCCTAAAATCCTATGCTACAACAGGCATTCAAGCATCAAACCTTGCATCAGCTATACAGATAACAAAGGCAATGAGAAGGGAGAAAGCGACTATCTTCTTGTCATACACTTCAAATATGGTAAGTTCCGGGATAAGAGAGATAATTGCATACTTAGTGAAGAATAAGCTTGTCCACGTCCTGATTACAAATGCAGGAGGGATAGAAGAGGACTTCCTGAAATGCTTTGACAGTTTCAGGTTAGGTAATTTTGAAGCGAATGGCAAACAGCTTTTCGAGAATGGAGTTAACAGGATTGGAAACATATTTGTCACAAACGATTTCTATACTCATTTTGAAGAAGAGATGCACAAGATTCTTGACAAATGCTACAGAGAGCAGAAGGAGAATAACCGACCTTTATGCACTTCTGAAATAATAAAGAACATGGGGGCTCACCTTGAAATGGCTGATTTCAGCAAAGCAAGTAAAGAAGACAGCATCCTTTACTGGGCACACAAGAACGATATTCCAATCTTTGCACCGGCTTTCACAGATGGAAGCATAGGGGACATGATATACTTCAATAAGAATCAGAACAAGGACCTTTATGTTGACATAGCTCAAGACATGCAGAAAGTTATCAACATTTCTCTTAATGCAGAGAAGACAGGTATAATTGCATTGGGTGGCGGAAGCAGCAAACATTACTCATTGAATGCGCAGATCTTCCGGGAAGGGGCCGATTTTGCAGTACTTATAAATACGCATCACGGCTATGATGCATCTGACAGCGGGGCTGAGATATCAGAAAGCATAACATGGGCAAAGATAAAGGCAAATGCACCACAGGTGAAAGTAAATGCTGATGCAAGCATCGTATTCCCTCTTATAGTTGCTGGAGCTTTCATAAGTAACAAAGATTTTTAAAGGTGAGAATATTGCCATGTATAGAATACGATGTATTCAAATAGGAGGAAAAGATGAGCGATTTTAGAGGAGGTCATGGAAGATCCAATGGCCCAAGAAGAAATTTTGATGGTCCAAGAAGAAACTTTGGTCCAAAAGAGATGCATAAAGCGACATGTGCTGAATGCGGACAGGAATGTGAAGTGCCATTCAAGCCTACAGAAGGTAGGGATGTATTCTGTAAAGAGTGTTTTCAGAAGAAAAAAGCATTCTAAATTTTTATACATTTGATGTGATATTTTTATCGCATCCTTCTTTTCTTATGAGGGCGCATGCCTTTCATTCCTTTCATCATCTCAGCCATGCCCTTGGCGTCTCCCATCCTTCCCATCATCTTCTCAGGATCCTTGCCTTTGAACATCTTCATCATCTTCTTGGATTGCTTATGCTGTTTCAGAAGAGCACGGACTTCGTTGTCATCAACGCCTGAACCTTTTGATATCCTCTCTACCCTGTCCATGGATATAACTTCAGGATCCTCAAGCTCCTCTCTTGTCATGGAATTCATCGCATATTTCCATTGTTCAAGCTTCTCCTGCTGGACATTGATCATGTCTTTAGGCAATTGCAGCTGGCCCATGCCAGGGATAAGTTCCATGACTTTTGACAATGGCCCCATCTTCTTCATTGCTTCCATCTGTTGATATAGATCAAGAAGACTGAAATCACCTTTGAGGAATTTCGCTCCAAGGTCTTTTGCATCCTCTTCATTGATTGCAACTTTCGCTTTCTCAAGAAGCTCCTCAAGGTCGCCCATACCTAGTAATCTGCCGACAAAACCAGGAGGATTGAACTGCTCGATATCATCCATCTTCTCGCCTACACCAATGAATTTAATCGGCGCTTCCGTTATTGCACAAGCTGATAATGCACCGCCTGCTTTTGCAGTACCATCCATCTTAGTTGCAACAACTCCTGTAATATGGCAGCTTTCATGGAATTGAGATGCTTGTTTCTCTGCAGCTTGCCCTATATCAGCTGAAATGACCAATAATCTTTCATCAGGTTCAATATGCCTGCTCAATGCTTCAATCTCTTCAATGAGGTCCATTGATAACGCATCTCGTCCTGCAGTATCGATGATGACAACATCAAAATCATCAAGCTGATCCTTTACAGAATCATATATCTTGATAGTATCTTTTATGTCACGATTGACAAAAGTCTTTACATTCAACTTCTTGCCTATCTGCTCTACCTGATCCATAGCAGCTGGTCTGTGGATATCAAGGCCTACTATCGCAACTTTCTTGCCTCTATTCATGAAGAACTTGGCCATCTTTCCAGAAGTAGTAGTCTTTCCAGAACCGAAAAGTCCAACCATCATTATTTTGAACGGTTTTTTGTTTAGATCAATCTTATGACCTTCTCCTCCTAAGAATCTTACAAGCTCTTCGTGGACTATATTGATAAGCTGCTCTTTCTTTGTCAGACCTGAAGGAAGGTCTTCCTTCATTGCCCTTTCCTTTATCATCTTTGTCAGATCAAAGACTAGCTTTACATTGACATCAGACTGCAGCAATGCCCTTTGTATATCTTTGATAAGCTCATTGATCAGCTTTTCATCTACTGTAATGCTTCTAGCGATCTTAGAAAGAGTCTCCTTCAAGGAACTTCCTAGCTTATCAAGTACCATATTCTATTAGGATGGAAAAATCATTTATAAAGCTTTGGCAGATGTATAAAACCACTTAAAAGTAGTGAAAAGAAGAATTATTTATAAACTAAAATACAATAACAATAGCAATGTCAAAAATAGCTGTATATGAAGATGGATTTAAAGATGGACTTGAAAATTATAGGTTCATTCTAAAAACCCTAATCCCATCATATATAGAAGGCATTTCACTCTTTTACTTTAATGAACAAGAGATTACAGAAAGAATCTTAGCTGAAGATATCAGAACAATTCTATTTAGTATTGACAGTAGAGGTTTTGAGAAAGCAGAAGATATATACACAAACATAATCCAAGAAAAACCATGGGTTAAAAGGATTGTTCTATCAACTTATGAAAAACATCGACAAAGATTTCAAGAGAGTAAATCGCCTGTTGAAGAAGTGCTATTAAAACCTGATTTTAATGTGCAAACTTTAATGGATTGTGTTAAAAAAACAATTGCTCACAGAAGCTCTCTAAAAATCATTGATGAAATCTTAACAGATTTAGGAGGAAACAAACTCTCAGAAAATACAAGAGAGACTATTGCTGCAAATCTAGAACTTCTGCTTTTATTAGATTCAACTAAAGATTTTCAAATTACGACAAATGGATTTACGTCACAAAAAACATTTACTCATGATGATTACTTCTTCAAATTAGATCAATTTGATAGGTTAGAAAATGAATTTAAGATATATAAAGAATCAAATATTTTTGATTCCTATAAACCAGGACTAATTACTATTAGACCTTATAATAATAATGGAATCATAGTTTTAGAAAATATAAAAAATAAGATCTCTCCAAGAAAAAATGAGGTAGTATCAATGTATGTACTAAGTTTAATGGCAAAATTTCATACTGCCTTTAAATCACTGTCATTTGAACAAATAACTTATGCAGGGATTCATAATCAACCATATTGGATAGAAGGATCACTTCCAAATAGAAATAAAAAAGGTGAAGGATATAAACGTTTTATTGAGACAACGCTTCCAAGAAAAGAACTAGAGAGTAGAATCATACCTTATCGGATATTGCAATCAGGAGCACAGACAGTGATCCACGGTGATTTCAAACCTGAGAATATAGTAAATGGGTATCTTGTAGACTATGCAATGGTAGGTCGAGCATTTGAAGTCGACGAGCTTGCATATTATTTTTCAGATATGAGATTCAATTGTTCAATGCCTCAATTCCACAATGCAATAGATAAATATATCAAAATAAGATCAAAAATAGATCCAAGATTTGCAGCCCATCCTGATTATCACAGATTCCTCCATAGCATCGCAGAAGACGCATTCCTAACACAATTAGTTCTAAGGCACGGAGTGATGAACAAACGTGACATGAACGATCCAGAAAAGTTCCAACAAAGGCAATACTATCAACACAGGATATTGGAGATGATCTGATGGATAATTCTGAAAGAGAGTTAGGGGATATCAAGCAATTCAAGGATATGATGAGTTTCTCAGTCCTTCAGAAGGTAATTGATGATAAACTAAATAGATCCCTAAAAGGCGGAACACCACTTAGCTATTTTGATTTTAGGACTATGGGCATGGATGATTTGCAGATGCTTAGCACTAAAAAAGAATATATCATGAGACATGATAGATATACACATTTTAGCAGGCTTCAAAGATACAGACAAGGAGAGGATCATGATCTAACCATTGATAATATATCAGTTAGTGATACAGTCTCTGGGACTGATGTTGTATTAGATTTCAACAGGGAGACTTTTACAGAGTATGCAAGCTTTAGGGAGCATATGATTGCCATAGACCATGAAGATATAAAAGCAAGAATGCAAAAAAGATTTTCCATTAGTCTAGAAGACCCATCAATTAGAGTAGAATGGAACATGCAGATAAATCATGGCAAGTACAAGGTTGATTGGAAGTACTACGTCTTTGAAGTAGGTGCAAGATGTTTGATTGATAAAAGGTTAGGATGCAACATAGACCCAAAAGAGAATCAAAGAAGGATCATCAAGATAGGAAGAAAGAGGTTTGGCTCAGAGGAAAATCTACCAGAGATATTGCAAAGGACAATAGAGGAGATTTTTGTAAGAAAGACTAGTAATGAAAGATTGCTTGAAGATATCTTGGATGCATTCCCTCCTCTAACTGATGAGGAAAGAGAAGAGCTTGGATTACTGTTGGACAATTTTATGGAAGTGAAAAGAACAAAGCCTGATGAGATTACACTTAATAGTATGGGATTCACAAGCTATGCAGGATTCAGCTTCAAAGAAAGATTCCTAAAGATAGACAATAGTAAAAGAATGCTCGCAGAAAGCATAAAATTCAAAGCGATATCATCAATGCTATACAGAGCAAAGAATTTTATACCAGTATTTTACAACTTTTCTTCAACAGAAAATCTGTCAGTATTAGTAATGGATGATGTAAATCATAGAATTCCTGGTTATCAGAGAGCAAACGTAGATTTCAAGGGATTACTACAATCACCATTCACCCACAATAGCATAGCCTATAACATATTCTTGATGGGATTATTGCACAAAGAAACAACTGATAAGTCAACAACTTTTGCTCCGCTGATATATGAAGGTGTGCATGGATTACCATATTTCGAAGAAGGACAAGTGCCAAAGGAGAACATTGAAGGATTTGGTTATAAGATGTTCAAAGATACGATGATTAATTCTGATCAAGTATGTAAGAGGATATTGGATCATAAAGAGAACCAAGAGAAGAATGGGTTTGTAATTCTGCATGGTGATTGGAAAAAAGATAACCTACCAAACGGATATTTAGTTGATTTTGCTATGGTGGGAAGAGGTTTTGAAGTTGATGAACTCGCATATTTCTTATCGGATATAAAGATGGGGTGCTCTATATCTGATTTTCATTCTCTGCTTGATATGTATGTATCTCTAAGATCTATACACGACTCTGAATTTGCAGCCCATCCTGATTATCACAGATTCCTCCATAGCATCGCAGAAGACGCATTCCTAACACAATTAGTTCTAAGGCACGGAGTAATGAACAAACGTGACATGAACGATCCAGAAAAGTTCCAGCAAAGGCAATACTATCAGCATAGAATAAAAGAAATGATATAGAGATATATCAATTATATTGAATACTTTCTTATCTGTAATCAAGAATATCAATCACATAAACACACAAAGGTGATTGCAATGAATACAATAATAGATGCATTTCTTGAAGATATCGTGATTGAAGAGTTAGACAAAAAAAATGGTTGCACATACATAAGAAAAGCAGAATTCAAACAAGAACCAATACCTCATTTTAGCTATCGGAATTTTAAACAGCTTGGAGAAGATAATCACGCTGATGAATATGAAAAGATACAGAAAGTTGCATTGAAGAAAAATGACTTCAATAAAATAGTAGATTCTCTACAACAAAACTGGTATGCAGAACTTAGTTGCAAGGCATTAATATATGAAAGCAGTAGAGAAGCGATTGATGATTGTTGGAGCCATGACAGAGCATCAGATGACAAGATCTCCATTGGACATCTCAGTTGCAGGATTGAGTTAAAAGATGGAAAGCTGCAGCCAGAAACTCTAAGATATGCAGAAACTCATCCTATTGAGACTGGAAAATCAAGTATCAGTGATAGCGGCTGTCTAGAACATAGATGGATGGAAAAGTATAAAGAATTGCATCAGCTTCTATGATTCATTCTTTTCCTTCTTCTTTCTCAATCTCAATTATAATCCTTGGCTTTATCGCTCCATGCAGTGTCTCGACAATAGCATCAAACTGTGAGACTATTCCTGCTTCAGGACTGTTTGACTTTATTGCCTTCAAGAATATATTTTTTATGCTTCCTCTGATCTCATCCAAGTCAGCTATATACTTATAATCGAACTTATTAAAATAACGACGATAACCTTCAAAAAAATCTAAAGCATACTTCATAGCTCCATAAGTATTATTTGAGAACTCACCCTTATATTGCATTGCATACTTGTACGCATATCTTATGAAATCAACAACCTTATCTAACAAATTTAATATCACCGCATAATTGATTGATTGTTGTTTAGTCATAGTCTCACTCTCACCTATTTCCCGAAGAGTAAGTGCAATCAGCTTCACGCAATTATCATGCCTTTGCTCACCATCAGAAAGAGCTTTCAGATTACAAGAATCAATGCATTCATTAAGATGTTTCAGGTTCTCTTCAATTATGAAGAAAATCCTGCTGACTATCGCATCGAATTTCAGATGTTTTTCAGATAGGTTCCCTATCTTTATGCTACTTGAGGTCTGCCCAAGTATCTCAAATCCAATCAAACGACTGACATAATATGAGATAACACTTCCTATGTCCTCATCATCATGGCTCCATGAACGAACTGTTGCTTTTGTATAACGTAGATCAATGCTATCAAAACCTAATTCATAGCAACTAATAAGAAATTTAGCAAAGCTTAACCTTTCAAAATTATCAACATTAACTGTTATTTCCTTCTCCTTCCTTTCGCCAAGAGCATCAACCACAAGATTGCTTTTGTGCAACCTCATCTCAACCTCACTCTCACCACTTAAGCCCACTTCTTTAGTCCACTTTTTGGGCAGCGTTATTGTCAATGTTCCATTCCCTTGTTCTATGACTTTTCTTCTCATATTCCGTTAGAAATACGTTGGAACTTATAAAATTAACGAAATGATATAGAGATATATCAATTATATTGAATAGATATATATCGGGAACTTACGTTTTCTATCATGAAATTCACGGAGGTTCAAAATGACAATAAAGAATACGCTCAAAAGAACATTAACAGCTGCAGTAATTGCAGCTTCAACAATCATACCTTTATCAGAAGCAAAGGAGATAAAACAAGGGTTTGCTATTGACCTAAATATCTACAATGATTTTGGATATGGTACAACGACCATATCTGAACCTTTGCCAGAGAATTGGAAAGACAATTTCGAACCAAAAACCACTAGTCTAAATGAGAAAAAAGTGAAGGGATTCTACTCCTATCAAATAGGAATAGGTATTGAACCAAATTTTAGATTTGAGAATGGGATCAGATTAGGATTTCCTCTGAGATATAATTTATCAGCAGACATCGATCTTCTTGATCCAGAATATTCTATTGATAGAAATCTTGCAGGTTCAGACACAGATTGGTGGGATGAAGTAGCAGTGACAAGAGTTAGGATGAAAGAGACATCACCAGCAATAGGACTATCATTGCAGAAAGGCAATTTGGAGATTGAGACATTGTTCCAGCAATATGAGATCTATCAGGACAATTATAGAGGGCAGAACAATTTTGGAGGCAAGAATAGTTCTGAAGTCGATAATTCAAGTACATTAGAAGAGAGTGTTAAAACAAGAATAAGCATTTACTACCATGATGTGCACATGAAGAAGGATTGGAATAGTGGAAAAGAGATTGTTGATGATACTAGAATATGGGGAGTATATTATGAAAGAGCAGGAAACGACACTTGGACAGCAGGAATTGCATTCAAAGCAGGATTTAATCTTCTCGGAGGAAATAGAAGATGAGAAGAGAAGAAATCGAAATCATCCAACACCTGAGGAACGGAAAGAAAGCGAATATTTCAGAGATTGCAAGAACATTAAGGCAACCTATATCAACAATAAGCGACAGGATAAAACGGATTGAAGACAAATATATACTGAAAAGATCATCAATCCTCAATCTGAAGAGCACTGGATATCTATCAAACTCATTCCTGATAATAAAATGCCTGGAAGACAACAAAACACCATTGTTGAACTATCTAAATACCCAAAATAGTGTCAACTCAGTTTTCCACACAAACACAGGATCAGATTTTCTCATTGAAGTGATTTGCAAGAATGAATTTGACATGATTGACTGGATAAGAAAGACAAAATCAGATTTCAACCTGGAAGTACAGCATCTTCCAGTATTGAAAACAGAACACAGGGAGAAATTCCAACCGGAGGTATAAAAATGTTAGAGAAGATAATTAAAAAAACAGCAAATTTTTTTGCAGCAACCGCATTACTTGCTTCTCCACTTAATGCTTCAGAAATAGACAGCATCTCTTTAGAGAAAGTAGGTGAACCAACCTATCAAGCTACTGAAGGATATGATATTGAATTTATCCAGCCAGATCCTCAATATGCAGAGTGGCGATTATTGTATGATGGTGAGCATTTCGGCTCATTGATACAGGACAGAGGTAACGTAGTATTTAGAGGACACCCAGGAGATGATGTAGATGAGTGGGGAGCATCCTACTATCTGCGACCATTCTTTCCAGGAGCAACTATGTATGGTCTTGAAAGCTGGCAGACTTTGATAGTGGTTGGCAGTGGAATCCATCTTATGATGAGTGGAATGATCCCATACGGAACAAGCAGCTCAAATACAACAGGTCATTTCGATTATCAGATGCTTTTCTCATTTGACAAGCAGAACAAGAAAATTACTGGAACTGGTACGTATAACATAAACCTTGATACAACAATCGCATCACTAGGAAAAGGTGATTTGAACTTATTGAAGATAGCAACGTCAAGGCTTACAGGAGTCCCACTGACAGATGGAACAACAGGAAACACAGGAGACACAGAAGATATCCATGTAAAAGGGAAGAATCTTGATTTTACCTGGAACTGGCTTGCACAATCCTCGCATTACCCGCAAGATAAGACGCATTATCTAGAGATAGACTTAAGCCCATGCCATAACATTGTCGACACTGTTAGGCAGAGCTATGAAGCGATAAATACAGCCTACAAACCTGGCTTAAGACTAGTGATCAGCAATGATGTCCCAAATATTAATATGATATTTGGTGGACAATACAATTTAGCGCAAAAGACATATTATTGGGCAGACAATGTAGGAGTTACTCCATTAATGCTACAATCAGAAAGTAAAACAAACTTTAATTTCAGCGTCAATATGGAATGGGATGCACATCCCGACGACAAACTACAGGACACTGTAACTATTGATGCAACAGAAGCAACAAAAGCATTTTTAGGAATATATGAGACAGGAGACTTAACAAATTCTTTGAGAAGAATAGGTTCATTGAAGCGTAGAGCAGATGGACATTATCAAGGAACAATAAAGATAGAACCAAATGATAAATGGTTCTACACAGTCTCAGAAGAGCAATTTTAAATAAGAGAGGAGGAAATAAAATGAATAGTGCAGAAGAAAAAAATCAAGGATGCACAAATCTTGGAGGACTTGTAAGAGCAGAAGTTGAATTCATAAAAAGGCATGTCGATGATCACAAATGGTTCAGAGGAATTGATGATCAGAATTTAGGTGAAGTGGATCTTGTAGAGAACTATATCTTTGCAGTCAAAGAGACGTATTGCGGATATGGATGTCCAGTAAGGCACAATTGCGCATTAGCTGAGAAATATTTGCCAAAAGATGGACAAACTCAATAGCTGTTGAAAACTATTGTGCATCTGCTCATCTTTGAATAGAATTCAATATCAGGGACCTCAACTTTTGACTTGAATATTACAAGATTCAACCCTTCCCAGAAACTGAACCATCCTGCAGGTTCCATAACTACACCAAAGAAAGTTATCCAGAAATTCTTGTTTAGATATGCCAATGCTGCAGAAACAAACATGAGCATCGTACCTGCAAATATGAAAGCTGCGCCTTGTTTGACTGTTGAGTTTTTCCTTCTTAGATGTGATTCATGCTTAGCAGAAAAATGTTGTCTTAATCTTTTCTTTATTACTGTTTCTGATTTAATATTCCGTAACTTATTCGGGATCAAAAACCTCATCTGGTAATCCCCCGTCTTCATCTCAAGAGCTTCTTTCTTGGCAGCTTTAAGGAAATCATCAGAAAGTGTTCGGTTTGCATACTGCCTAGGATCAAAATCTGAGAATATATCATTGTAGCTGTCAAGCCACATGCTGATATTCGCCTCTTCTCTGATAATCTTATCATGAGATTTAATTGCAGTCATATATATGTGCTAAATAAATGGATTTATAATCCTTACTATTCCCCAATTATCTTTATCATGATTCTCTTGTCACGTCTGCCATCAAACTCGCCATAGAATATCTCTTCCCATGGTCCAAAATCAAGCTTCCCATCAGTCACTGCTACAACTACTTCCCTTCCCATGATAGTCCTTTTCAAGTGAGCATCACCATTCACTTCACCAGTCTGATGATGTCTATAACCTTTTGGATATTGATACGGTTTGTAAGGAGCTAGATCTTCCAACCATTCCATGAAATCTTCTTTTAGCCCAGATTCCTCATCATTGATGAAGACGCTGGAAGTTATATGCATGGAATTAACAAGACATAATCCTTCTTTGATACCTGATCGATCAATAGCTTCCTGCACTTTAGAAGTAATATTAACAAACTCATGCTCTTTCTTCGTATGAACAACCAATTTTTCTGTAAATGATTTCATTTTAATAATAATAATAATAATAAATGATTAAAAAAAGT
Organism: Candidatus Woesearchaeota archaeon; assembly: GCA_020637495.1. Lineage (GTDB taxonomy): Archaea > Nanobdellota > Nanobdellia > Woesearchaeales > JACJVV01 > JACJVV01. The sequence goes on along the minus strand of JACJVV010000001.1, from coordinate 600,917 downwards.
TATGATATCTACTTCTTGCCTTTAACACTCTCAAAGGCCCTAAGTATTTCCAATGGGACACCTATGACGACAGTATTGCTCTGATCTGATGAGAGATCATTCAATGTCTGCAATGTCCTAAGATGCAATGCTCCTGAAGCACTAGCAAGTGTCTTAGCTGCTTTTGCCATATTGTTAGCTGCAATCACTTCTCCTTCTGCTTTGATTATTACTGCTCTTCTCTCTCGTTCAGCTTCTGCCTGCTTACCGATAACACGTTTCATGTCAGCTGCAAGTGTTATGTCCTTCAATTCAACAGCATCTACTTTGATTCCCCATGGATCTGATGTCTTATCGACTATCTGTTGTATCTTTCTAGCGATATCATCCCGGTTAGCAAGAAGCTCATCAAGCTCTACCTCTCCAACGATATTCCTCATCGTAGTCTGGGCAAGCTGTGCAACAGCGAAATCAAACTGTTCAACATTCAAGATAGCCATCTTTGAATCTATAACCTTATAATAAAGAACAGCGTTGATACCAACTGTAATGTTATCTTTTGTGATGCTTTCCTGATCAGGTACATCAACAACCTTTACCCTCATATCAACTTTCTGATAAGTCTGTACAAGTGGTATCACTAACCTGAGTCCTGGACCCATTATACTAGTGAACCTTCCTAAAGTAAACCTCACTCCACGTTCATATTCATTTATTACCCTAATGCTTGATAGTATAACAACAAGAACAAATATTCCAGCTGATACTGCGATGTTTATCATTTTAAGTTACCTCCTTATGCTTTTCCTGAACTTCCCATTACCTGCATCCTGTGCTTTATGTAATTTACAAGATTCTCTCTTGCAGGGCTGATTATCTTCCTAAGATCAAATACCTCTGGCTTCTTCATAAGGACTTCCCTGACGCTTCCTGTCCATATCAATCTAAGATCAGAATCAGTATTGACTTTTGATATTCCTCTTGAAACAGCTTCTGACATTGTAACATCATCGACACCATGTGCATCCTGAACATTACCACCATTATCGTTTATCCTCTGGACAGCATCATGCGGTATGCTTGATGCACCATGCAATACAAGCGGTATAGGGATCATTTCCTTTATCTTGTCCAATATCTCAAAATTGAGCTTTGCCTCTCCTTGGAACTTGTATGCACCATGGCTTGTCCCTATTGCGATAGCAAGATAATCGACACCCGTCCTTTCAACAAAATCCTTTGCTGTCTCTGGTTCAGTGTAGATTATGTGTTTTGCTTCAACACCATCCTCCTCACCACCTATAGTTCCAAGCTCTGCTTCGACAGTAACTCCCTTAGAATGAGCATACTCGACAACTTCCTTTGTTATCCTGATATTCTCTTCATAATCATGATGGCTTGCATCTATCATTACAGAAGTGAAACCAGCATCAATGACTTTCTTTACAGTATCCAATGACTGCCCATGGTCAAGATGCAATGCAGCTGGAACCTGTGCTACTTCATTTATTATAGAAGCAAATCCTTTCAGGAAAGGAAGGCCGACATATTTCACTGCACCTTCCGTTGCCTGGATAATTATTGGACTCCTCTCTTCGTTTGCTGCCTGAAGCAATACCTGAAGAATCTCCATATTAACGAAGTTGAAAGCTCCAACTCCATATCTGCCTTCTCTGGCTTTGACTAGAATCTCTTTACCTGTTACAAGCATGAAATCACCCCTTATATATTGATTTTAAATACAGCTCTTTATAATATTTGCGCTTATACACTCATTGCTAATAATTTACCACTATAAAGTGACTAAAAACGAAAGATTTATATAGTTATGAGAATAAGCTATTGAAAGGTGGTATTAATGAGCACAGATTTCAAGAAAATGGAGATAGCAAGAGCCAATAAAGAGATCAAGAATGATCTTGTTGGCAGAGTAAAGTTATTGGCTGCACAACCATTTGTTGCAGCAGGAGGAGTTGCAGCTATAGCACTTGATAAAGGTCCAGTGTTATCAACAATAGGAGCTTTTGCAACAGTTGTTGCATTAGGACTAGGTTACAAGACTGCTAAAGACATCAAACAGATAGTCAAAGACTATTTCAGCAACCCTGAAGCTTACATAGGAGAGAATTACGCAATTGCACAAGAGAATTTTAATATCCCAGGAAGAAAAGAATACAGTCCTGGAGAGGCATAAAAATGACAGGACTTACTGAAATAACCAAACAAGAAGCAAATAATATTTTTTATGGCGATATTTATTCAAGACTAAAAACATCAATGGTAATGCCATTACTTAGTATGGGAGGAGTTGCTACTGCTTCACATTACAAAGATAATGGAATTGGAATAGGGTTAGGTTTAGTTATGGTTGTGCTTGGAATAACTAAAGGGATCGATATCCCAAGAGGAATTATAAAAGATCTGAAAGAATATAATAGTAACCCCTCTGAATATATGCAAAATCGTTACAATTCAAGGATAATCTAAAATGTACAACACAATAAAGCCAAGGGTATGCCCAAGATGCAGACAGAAGGTTTTCGGAGAATCTGCTCATTGTGAGAATTGCCTATGTAACCTATTGCTGAATAAAAGCCAGGAAGCAAATGCTAATTGGTCAATAAGCAAGCTAGATTGATTAACTTTAAATAGCCTCTTTTATTCTCATTTCTTATGCTTACAACCCAGATAAAGAATAAGTGTCCTAAATGCAGTCATGTGAATTTTCACGAAAACCTATATTGTGAAAGCTGTATGGCTTCTCTGATAAAAAATACTTGCCAAGAAGGTAATGCATATTGGACAATGCAGATGCTCATCAGATAATGCAACGTTATTTCAGAGTAATATCTTTAAATGCAATTCAATTAATCTTTCTTCATGGTCAAAGTATTCTCATTCCATTGGCCATAAATCCAAAATATCAATTCAATTAAAGAAGAGATCACTTCTTTGCGGTTTTCCAAAGAAGATCAAAATATGTCTTATATGCATCAGCAGCTTCCTTGCTTTCAATTACAAAAGCTACAGGATTCTCTATCCAAAGAAATATGCCTACTTTGCTACCCCATATCAAAGTCGATATCGGGCTTTCAAAGGTTTTCGGAAGATATCTTGATTTTGCATACTTCGAATTGAAGGTATGAAAACCACCTCTACTTCGTTCAGAGACTAGATGATGAATTCTTACCTTTTTCCTAATCCATATGTTTTTTATCTTAACAAAGTCATTTCCCAGGATTTCATATATCCTTCCACTTGAACCAAAGATCCAGGCTTCATCTGCTTTCGTTATCTCGTCATATATAGCTTTGATAGCTCGCAAACCTTGAGAGATGTGGGCAATCTGATTATTGATTGATGACTCTTGCATCTGTTTCAGTTCACCTATAACATTCTTGACATTCCTCTCCTTAATCTCAATCGCATTCTTTTCTTCTTCTATGAACTCCAGAAATCTGGATGGATCAGTTGCCTGAAAATATTTTGTTTTTCCCTTTAGAATAAAATCAACAAGACCTTTCTCCATAAGTCTCTTCAAAACATCATATACAGTTGCGCGATGCAATTCTGTCTTCTTGACAAGTGGGCCTGAAGTAGTACTGCCTAGTCTCAGAAGATTCACATACACATGTGACTCTGTTTTCGTCAACCCGAATTGCTGCAGTTCTAGCATGATTATTGGAATGCATAAGTATTAATAAATGTTGTCATATAATATGACTACATCTATTTATATACACCACTAAGTTCTCACATATTAAGGGTGGTTTAAATGAGATTAAGGACAATAATAGCGGTAGCTCTAGCAGCTGCAACAATGAAAGCAAATGCAGATAATCTGGAATATAGATTGGTTACAAAAGCTGGTGGAGAAGTTGCCAGCAACACTACTGTTTTTGTAGAAACACAAGATAGGTTCAAAGAACATGATCATTACTTCGTACAACGTGCAGTTGGACTTGAATACAAGTTAAATGATTCGTTCTCTCTTGCCGGAAAATATGTTGATCAGGAAATAAAGCAAACAGAAAGTGATGTTTTCGTCATTAATCCACAGTTTCAAACAGCACTTGGATCCATAAGACTAGCACTCAAAGGACATGGTGAATATGATACAAAGAGTGATCAATGGATTTTTAGGAACAGATTACAAGCATCAAGAAAAGTAGGAATGACAAAGCCATATTTGTTCTATCAGCTAATCCAAAGTGAGAATTTGGATATTACTGAGAATAGATTCGGGCTTGGAATAGGTATCAGGCTAGGAGATTTTAGTCTAGGAATTGAGGATGCATACAGGAACAAGAAAGACAATAAAGACAACCATATGATCGGCTTGAAGATAGGATATAAGTGGTAGGAGAATAAGTGATAGGATTATATATCCTTGACCGTCAATTTCGCAGGATTCTTCTTTATCTTGCTTTGTACTTGAGGATATGTCTGCAGATCATTCTTTGCACCTTTATGCATAATAACTGATTCAGCATTTGCCTGTCCCATCTGCAGGCAATAAGGGATATCATGTCCCATTATAAGACCAGCTACGAACGCAGACGCAAAACTATCTCCAGCACCAGTTGCCTCCTTAGCTTTCAAAGCGCTAGGCCATAAGTAATAATACTTGTCAGCATAACAATGGCATCCTTTAGAACCATCTGTGACAACAACAATACCATTGACTAGCTTCTTGAGTTTCTTGAGTGCAGTCTCTATATCAAACATTTCTCCCAGAAGTTCGAATGCTTCCTCTTTGTTGAATACTAAGATATCAGTGCAATCAAGAAGCTTTTTCAGTTTCTTGTACCCTTGTTTTGCAATATATGATGATGGATTGTAAGCTACTTTTATCCCGTTCTTTTTCGCATATTCAAATAGCTTCAATTGCGTCTTGTAGCTTTCACCAACCATCGAAGCCATATAGAACCATTTTGTCTGCAATTTTTTCTTGTCTAATTCATTCCACAACATGTCATTATTGCTTGCCTTATATGTCAATATTGTCCTATCATGACCTTTTGCGTCAAGAACGACACTGAATCCAGTATCTTTTGCAGGCACGACGAGAGAGATGTCTACTTTCTCCTTCTTTAATTCTTCCAGAACTAGCCTTGACTGCTCTCCGCCAAGTTTCCCAAGATAAGCAGTCTTTAAACCTAATCTCGCAAAAGAGACAGCACAGTTAGTGCCTCCGCCTCCTGTCAAGAAATCTACAGCATCAACTACAATCTTGCTTCCGAATGGAACCCTGACTATAGGCTCGTCCATATGCTTGGTTATCTGTTGGAACAATGTCTCGCCAGTCTCAACGAAACAATCGATCGTAGCGCTTCCAACGCTTATTACATCATACATAGTGATGTTTCAGACTAGTTCCTTTTTAAATTTTACCAATAGGATGCAATATATAGATTGAAGAGGACAATCAAACAACAATATCCTTTATCGTGTAATTAGCTATATAAGATACTGTGATTGAGAATATGAACATGAGCAACAAAGAGGAGAACAGCCAGGAGAGTTGTGGAAGTAGCATCATGAAGAACATTGCAACAGAGATGGCAAGTATCCCTTTCGGAGAATCCAGCGTCATAAATACCCTGTGATATCTTAAGATAAGACTCAAAAGCAGAAGCCTAAAGACTAGGTACAGCCCAAATAGAACTGATGCAATCACAACAATCTGCCATGATATATCGATTATATAACCCAACGCAATGTATACGAATAGATATACAACATTCCTCAACAATGGTGCAAACTCATCCATATCAGGCATTCTTGAGACGATATTATGGAAAAACAATGATAGCACCAATATTGCCAAAAAACCGCTTCCTCCAAGCTCAACAGCAATGAAATATGTTAATAGAGATATTACCAATGAAATAATCCTGAAATACTTGTGCTTGAACATCTTTACTACTATATACAATGTAAGTAATCCTATGAAGATGCCAACGCCTATATCCACAAAGAAGTATGTAAACATATTCTTTACTGCAGATGGAACACCTATCTTCATATCAAGCAATAGAGACAATAATATCAAGCATATCACCATTGAAATCGCATTCGAAGTATGCTCCTCTTTCATGGTAAGGTTATACAATCTATTCTTTTTTATCTTGAAGACTTTCAATATCTCGAATTGAGAACAAGTGCTTATCAAGCAGCCAGAGATTACAGAAAGCACGACCATATCAACACTTATACCTATAAGAAAATAGAATAATATCCCTGAGATCAATGAATTGATTATTATTGAATACAGTACAAATTCACTTATCAGCATGCTATGTGCATCAAACTTTCTCGGTATGAAATGTGCACCGATATCAAATAGCAATACTACAATGCACAATAATATTGCAATCCCAAGCTGGATATCAACCAAGAACCTTGCTCCAACTCCTAACGCAATTAAGATCAATGGTTCAGGAAGATGATGCTTCCGTGAAATAATAAGTGTAAGATAACCTACAACTAAGAAAGCAACAAAAATCCATAAATCTATTGAACCATACCAAGTCATATCCATCTTCTAGAAAATGTTATTTATAATTGTTGTGTTATTTATCTAGTTTAAACTTGATGATCTTTAGTTCAGTCTCAGGAAAAACCTTAAAATCATAATATTTAGAATAAGTAGAATACATCTCTTTTTCAGATGAAAATTTCTCGTGTCCCTCCCAATCTTGCTCAGATAATTCACCAAATGTAGTTTCCTTAACAAAAATCACTTTTGCAGTAGCAAACTCGTTCCCATCAATCCTACAGAGAGACAGTTCGTCACCAGAAGAGATATCCTTATCATCATTGACACGCCAAGTGGAATTCTTCGTTCCAGAAAGCACTTTCTCAGGTAGATCGTCTGCAAATTTCAATTTTTTCATCTTTTACTCAGGCACTCTTGGCCGTCCATATTTATCTTCCAAACGAACTATATCTTTCTCATCAAAATTCCCGAAAGATATCTCCAAAACTATCAAGTCTTCACCATCCCCTGTACCAGTATGTACCATCCCTTTCTCAATGAAGAATTCATCGCCAGGTCTTGCAAGCTTCCATTCCTCTCCTTGCAATACTTTACCTTTTCCTCCTATTATCCGCCACAATTCCTCACGGTTATGATGATATTGAACAGAAGGCTGTTCCCCATCTTTTATTCGTAGGATTTTTACTGTGCTTATCTCATTATGGGTGAATTGCTCAAACCCCCCCCATGGTCTTTCTTCCTTGTATGTTTTTCTTGTCATGGAACAACTCAATTTAGACAATTTATATTATTTATGATGCAGAGGTTTAAATAACCAAGAATATTCTCATCAGCATGGAAGATATCCCTAAGCAGCAACATGAATTCTGGTATACAGTCAAGCTAGAAGATTACCTGAAACTAAACCAAGAAAGGCAGGAATGGTTCAAGATGTGGGATTTGGTATATAATTCAAACAAGATTGAAGGGATAAGAACAGACTGGATGCAAACTTTAAAATTAGGAGACAAACCAGAATCCAGACCTGAACTTGATGATCATTACCTTGCGTATGAATGGATCATATTAAAGCATGAGACTGCTCCAGTCTTGAAGGACATAAGATCTACACATAGCTTATTGATGGAAGGTATAATAGATCATCAGAAAAAAAGCATAGAAGATGCACAAGCAAGTGATGAATCAAAAGAGAAAGCGCTTGAATACATAGCAGAAAACTATATCCCTGGAAAATTCAGGACTGATATGCAGATTTTCTTCCCAGCGTATGGGGAATTTTTATCAGGCAGCATAAAATCAGAATATGTCTCAAGACTTATGAGAAGCTTTCAGAGAAAAATAACAAGATTCTATGCAAATCCAGGAGCAACAAGGGAAAAGATGATGGAGATGCATCTTGAATTCGAATTGATACATCCATTCTTTGACGGGAATGGAAGAACAGGAAGGATAGAATTGAACAGATGGTCATTGTACAACTTCAGAGAATTCACAATAATTGATCCACAGAAAGTACAGCTTTATTATAACGCGATAAATGAATACAAAGAAAACTTTTCAAGAAGGCATCCAGATATAGGATTCACCAAAAAAGAAGATATTCCAAGACAGAAATTAGAAGAAGTAAAAAAAGGTTATGAAAGGTGGCAGAAGATATTTATGGGAATAGATCCAAATAAGATATCAGATTAAGTATTAGAAACCTTTTTATACTGCATTTTCTCAACATTACGTATGAGCACATTCAATAGCATCCTAAAACAGGTGCTGGAAGAGAACAAGACAGATAACCTAAAAGCAGAGAGAGCAGCAATAAGCAAGCTCATAAAGCAGATAAAAGGACTTCTCAAAGACAACAAGATCAATGCAACGCCTATGCTCGGTGGCAGTGCAGCAAAAGAGACATTCATAGGAAATGATTTTGATGTTGATATATTTGTCATGTTCAACTATAATGAATACAAGGATAAGGATATTAGCAAGATTCTTACAAAAGCAATCAAACCATTGAAACCTGTAAAGGTGCATGGTTCCAGAGATTATTTCCATATCAATAAGAGATACGAGATTGTTCCTGTCCTTAAGATAGCAAAACCTGAACAAGCTATCAATGTGACAGATGCAAGCCCATTACATGCAGCATGGGTAAAGAAACACATGACAAAGAAGCCAAGACTGAAGGATGAGATAAAGCTTGCAAAGATCTTCTTCAAAGGCATTGGTGTATATGGTGCTGAATCTTACATAAAAGGCCTGTCTGGACATGTAACAGATATACTGATCATAAAGTATGGTTCATTCAACAATCTGCTGAAGAATATTGCGAAATGGAGAGATCATGTTGAGATTGACATAGCCAACCATAAGACTGTGTTGGATAAAGCAAAGATACAAGGTCCGATGATTGTCGTGGACCCGATACAACCAAATAGAAATGCATCAGCTGCAATAAACCAGACGACATTTGAAAGGCTCAAGAAAAAGACAAGAGAATTCCTGAAAAGACCAAGCGTAGAATTCTTCCAGGCAAAAGAGTTTGACATTAGCAAAACAAGAAAGCTTTACAATATAATCATAAAAGCAGATGTTCCCTCTGGAAAGATAGACATTGTCGGAGCAAAGCTTCTCAAAGCTCATGAATATATAGAGAAAGAATTAAAGCTTTTCAGGGTGAAGAAAAGCGGATGGTATTGGGACAAGAAGAAGACCAGCTACTTTTATTACAAGACTGAATTGACAAAGCTTCCGAATTATTTCATACAAGAAGGCCCGGGCAAAGAATATCCAGAACATATGGATATATTCAAGAGAAAATACAAGTCTACAAGACTTGTAAAAGGAAAGCTTGTCGCAAAAGTGAGAAGAGATAAGACAATACTCGATGATATTCTTAAAGATATAAGCAAATCAGATTATATCAAGATGAAGATAGGAGGATTCAAAATTGTTCAATGAGATCCTCCAATCAACCATGGCATTCATCTCAAATCCATATGTGGTCATAATCTTTCTGACGTTGTTGCCTTTCCTAGAATTGAGAGCATCAATACCTTATGGGATCCTTGCAACAGACATCCCATGGTTCCAGGTATTCCTGCTGGCTTCAATTACAAACATTATCCTTGGACCGTTGCTTTACTTTTTCGTGGACAAGATAATACATATCTTCTTTTTCATCAAGCCATTTGAAAGATGGTATCACAAAAAACTAGAAAAGATGCAGAAGAAAGCAGAACCTATGATAAAAAGATACGGAATCCTCGGACTGGCACTTTTCATAGCCATTCCATTGCCAGGAAGCGGTGTATATAGTGGATCCCTTATTGCGTATATCTTCAATCTAGGGCATAAAAGATTCCTGATTGCAACAATAATCGGTATACTTATTGCAGCGATTGCAGTGACTGCAATTACTTTAACTGTTGATGCAGGTACAATGGCTGCAAGATTATTCTTGAAGACAGTTTAATAAATTATATAAGCATTGTCAATGTATCTATCATCATGAAAGTACTAACAATAATCGCACAGAAAGGCTTCCAAGACATTGAATACAATAATTCAAAGGAAGCAATAGAAAAAGAAGACATCCAGGTTATTACTGCCTCTCCGACTGGAGAGGAAGCCATTGGCAAATACGATGGAAGAGTACAGCCTGATCTCGCAATAAACCAAGCAAAATCCGAAGATTATGATGCAATTTCAATCATAGGCGGTCCAGGAGCACCATCTTTAGCGGATTGCCCTGAACTATTCACTCTCCTGAAACAATTCCAGGGCAATAACAAGATTATAGCGGCAATCTGCATAGCTCCGACAATTCTGGCAAGAGCCGGCTTATTGCAAGGCAAGAAAGCAACCGTCTGGAACGGAGACAATATGCAATCTACAGTCATTGAACAGCAAGGAGCAGAATACCTTGCAGAATCTGTAGTTATTGACGACAGGATCATAACTGCAGACGGTCCAAGCTCAGCTCAAGATTATGGAAAAGCCATTGCAGATGTACTGAAACAGCAAGAACCATAATTATCCAAATACAAGACATTCTAAAGCTATATTCAGATGCTAACAATAGTTATAAAGCGTCCTAGAACCTCATCCATGATGCCAACTAGAAATGACCTGCTGCAGAGAAGCCTTGAAGATATTACAAAAATGCATGCTGGCAATATCTCTGCACTATGGGGAATTGGTTCGTTCTTCTCCAGACCTCTTGAAGAGACTGCAGGTGATAAGGTCAGGACAATTGATATAATAGCATTGATAGATGACTTGGACATATTCTATGACACTCATAAGTTTGAAGGGAAATTCTCTGTCCTAAGCAGGCGAAGAGGAGAACTGGCTGAGCTTAACCATAGATCACCATTATATATTCACAAAGACAATTATCGGATGACAATCATCCCATTTGACTTATTCAATTCATGGACATCAAAAGGATCGCCAGTTGGCTACTTTGTAAGAGGAAGGATGCAAAAGCCGCTTAAGGAATTGATGATCTCCGAAGAGAAAAAAGATGACCTTGATTATCAGTTTGCAAACATCAGAAGAGAAGCAATAGAACATACTTTCAGGACGATCTATAAGCCAATAACATTGAATAAGTTCTATGAAAGGTTATGTATGCTTAGCTACCTGACTGAAGGTATGAGAGGATGGGAGGCCATTATATTCGGAAAGCATAAGAAGATATTCGATGCACATAATGATGAGATACATAGCATATATGCACATCATCTGCTGGAATATGCTAGAGAAAATAAGGAAGTGTTCAAAGGGCTTTTTAACGGCGCATTATACCCGACACATACTAAAGAAGAAGCGCAAGATTTCATTGGACAGCTAAAGATGCAAAAACCATATTATGCAAGAGTGCTGATGGCCTTGCAGATGTCATACCCTGATCCAAAAGGATATTTCGTTGAGAAAGCAAGCAGGATCATAAAGTTCGACAATATGATGTCCAGATTCATCCTTAACTCAGTCTATAATATATGCCAAGAACATGTCGCAAGAACTGCAGGGATGGAACCTTCAAATATCTAGTATCTTTTAACATCATAATTTTTATATAGAAATTTCTCCACATATGGATTATGCAAAGATTATTCGATAAGATTTCTGAAAGGCTTGTAATGCAGAAAGCCAAAAGCCCAGAATCTTTAAAAGGAATAAATGCTCCAACACCTATACCATTCAGCCAGTCAAACTTCAATAGCTATGATAAGATACCTGGAAAGATTGCATTCATTGACGGTGGAAGCATTGAGATTGCAGGAAATAATTCATTCACATTTCAGCTTCTAAGGGTATGCTGGGTGGTATATGATGGCAATAAAAGGATTGGGCAGAACATATCAGAGTGTTTTGTGTTCATAGACAAAAACGATGCTGAAGTTTATGACAAGGAGAATGATAATCCTATAGAGATAATCTCATTCAAGGAAGATGATCCTGAAGCAGTTATAGGCAATATAAGAAGACTCATGGAATTGAGGCAGATAGAAAAGATAAGCAGGCTGTATGATGATTGCTTGATTGTAATCGACGGCACTATTGACGCAGAGAACAGCCATGAGAAAGATATCCTACATAATCTACCGAGTAGTATAATGATTGCAGGCCTTTCCAAGACGTCATCTGCAAAGACTGATTCAGGCTCTAATCTTGTTGGATATGTAAATGCAATATCACCTCAAGGCAGATGGTTTTATCATCCATTATGGCAAGATTGCAACAAATTTGTTGCTAAACTGCATGAGAAGAGTGAATACGCTTTCTTGCTTGACACTAACTCGGCAGATAATTTCAAGGAGATTGTAGAAAGATTATCATCAAACTCTATGGACCCTACCTTCCTAGGATACCCATATGGCCTTATAGAGGCTGACAGGAAAGCCCGCTGCAGCAAGGAAGAGCAGTCATATTTGCAGACGAGATTCTTCAGGTCCGATGCAAGATTAAGGAAACTTATTAATACAAGCAATGCTCATGATATACTTGATTCAATAAAGTGAGACTATGAAGAGAGCAAAAAGCAAAGTAAGAACAAGATCTAAAAAGAAGAAGACTAAAGTATCTAGTCCAAGAACTAAGAGTGCAGTAAAGGCGAAGATTACAAGAACAAGCTCAAGTGAGTCTGTGAGACTTAACATTGCAATACCAACAAAGAAAATAAGAAGGAAGAAGATAAGCAGATCGATAAAGACTATTGAATCCCAGATAAAGAAAGCACTGCCAAAAGAGAAGAAAGAAGAAAAGCAGGATTCAGGCAAAAGCAGAAAATCAGATATGATTGATCTGAGCGCAAAAACCAAATCTGCAAGGAACATCGTAATATTTGATACAAATTTCCTGCTTATACCAGAACAATTCAAGATAGACATATTCAATCAGGCAAAGATGCTGCTCTCTGGAACTGTAGAGTTTATGATATTTGATAAGACTATATATGAACTACAGAAACTTTCAAGCGGAAGCGCAAAACATGTAGTATCAGCAAAAGTGGCTCTTCAGCTGATAAATGACCACAAGATCGATATAATTACCTCGCATGATGACAAGTATGTCGATGACCTGCTTGTAGATATTGGTCAATATCTGCCTGATTTTGATGGAACTCTCATAATTGCAACCCAGGATAAGGAGCTTAAAGATAGGCTGAAATCTAAAGTAGTCCGAATTATGTATATGGCCAGCAAGCAGAAACTAGGGTTAAAATAGGCATTTTTATTGCTAATTCCAATAGGTATCCGTAATATTTAAAAAGGGCTCATAATTTCTTAGCAATATGTTCTACAGAGCTGAAATAAAGGATCACATAAGGGTAAGTCCGAATCTTTTCAACGAAAAGATTGAGGATGCTGTAACTCAATGCATCAGGAACAAGTATGAAGGCTTCATTTCGCAGGAATTGGGCTTTGTTATAGATGTATCTAAAGTGAATGATATCCAGGAAGGAGTAGTTATTGCAGGAGACGGAGCAGCATATTATGAGACAAGTTTCGAGCTTTTGGCATATAAGCCTGAATTACAGGAGATAGTTCTTGGAAAGATCAAGGATGTAGCAGACTTCGGTGCATTCATCTCATTGGGCCCTATTGAAGGCATGATCCACGTCTCACAGACAATGGATGATTTCGTTTCATTCTCAAAAGAGAAGGTCCTTGTAGGAAAAGATAGCAAGAGGAATCTGAAAGTAAATGATGAATGCAAAGCAAGAGTCATTGCAGTATCATTCAAAGATTTAACAAATCCAAAGATTGGATTGACAATGAGGCAGACATGCCTAGGAAAGATCGACTGGATTGCAGAAGACCTTTCAAAAGACAAAAAGAAATAATAATTTCATAGAAGGTTTGACAAAATGGTAAAAAGATACGTTGATAAGAACACTAAAAGATTTTACGATACTGAAGATGAACTAGGCAAACATGCAGCTAATGCTGTTAAGGCTACTTCATGGAAAGGTAGGATTAACGTCCTAAACCCAGAGAAATCCGATATAGGAAAAAGGGTAGGGATAGATGAGAAAGGCGAATACGCTTTGAAAGTAAGGTAGATATAAAATGGGATTGAATGTTATTTCTGAGAATGATAATAAGCTATTGAACAGAAAAGAGTACAAGGCAGAGATCGAATTCACAGGTGCAACACCTAACAAGAACGATGTAGCTAACATGATTGCATCAAAAGCAGGATGCGAGACAAAGCTTGTCGTCGTCAAGATAGTAGACACACACTATGGTGAGCAGAAAGCTACTGTTGAGGCTGTCGCTTACAAATCACTAGATGATCTCAAGAAACTTGAGAAATATGAAGAGCCTGCTCCTGAAGAAAAACCAGAAGGTGAAGCTCCAGCAGCAGCAAGTGAAGAAAAGCCAGCAGAAGAAGCTGAAAAGAAGGAATAAGGTGAACAATCATGGCTGACAAGAAAAAAGACGCAAAGAAGAGCGAAGGCCCTATAAAAAAGCATACTACTTCAAACAGGCAGAAGAATTATGAGAGTGGAAAAGCAAAGAACAGGTTCTGTCCTAAATGTGGACCAGGAGTCATGCTTGCTGACCATAAGGACAGGCTTTACTGCGGTAAATGCCATTATATGGAGAAGAAGTAATTCTTTTTTAATTTCTTATAATAATTTCTAAAAAAGTCAAGATTAATAGATATGATAAATAGCTATTTACTTAGGTTGAACATTTAACAATTTATATCCACAACTCACTCTTTCAACCAATTCCTTTTCACCGTCTTTATCGATATCATCATATGTGCTCCTAAATCTTTCTCGATAAGTAACTTTTACAGGAGAATTCACTTCAACTAATTTGAATAATCTCTTACTATCTATCTTATATCTACCTATACCAGTATTAATAAAAACATTAAATTCTTCATCTTGTTTAGTGGCATATCTTCCTTTTTTCATATCAAAAAAAGGATCAATATCATTCATAGGATTAATGTCATCAGAAGGATTCAAATATTGCTCTTCCTTATAGACTTTTGCTGCAACGACACCATCTATGGTTAATTGCTCAGAATACTCTGTTTTAACTTCCTTACAACCTGTCAATAATCCAATTGCAAGACCACCAGCCAGTAGATAAGGCAATGTTCTTTGGCGTAAATAATGTATAACTCCCATATTAATATCCTTATAAAAATAACAGCTTCAGCTTTAAAAAATCTTGTATGATTAACTACTATTAAGTAGAACTAATAAACAACATTCACCTCTCAACATTCAAAGTCAGTGGGATATAATAAGTAGGACAAGAATAGTTTCTCAATGATTCTGGACCAAACTTACCTTTATGGCCATGCTGTGCAAATAATATAGGCACACCATCAACTTTACCTAAATAAACTCCTGCATGCCAATCATCAATCTCAACACTATAAGAGAAAGCGAATGCTCCGGGAATTCTTCTCTCAAGATGAGAACTGAACATATTCGCTATCCTAGCCATGCTACTCCTCTCAATCACTGGTTCCTTCATATGAGGATTCAATTCAGAAGAATAACCATGATAAGGATAATTTAATTCACTTACGCCAGCAATGAATAATGCAGTCCCAATACAATTAGGTTCTGAGACAATACCTTTCAGATTCACTACTTTTCCCGCAGCAAGATCTTGATTATTTAACAGATATATTAGACGCTCAGAGAATGGATTAGCGTGGACCAGATCAATAATGCCAGAACTAATCTCTGCCAGATGCATATCATGTCTGCTGAATGAGTCGATTATCAGTTGTTCATCTAATGCCATAATGACAAGAATGAAATAGATGTTTTAAACCTACCTATCTAAACATGCATCCTTCTTCTGATGATCCCACGTTGCAACTTTCGTGCAATTATCCTGTGAGAAAACTTCTTACGTAGAATCTCCAGATTTCTGTTCACCCAGATTTTCCTCTTCCTTCTATTACATACTATATCTGCTGTCTTACGCAAACTTTCCTCATCAATCTCAAACTTTGACAGGCATATCGCTTTAAACTTATATTTGGCTATATCCTTCTCAAAGACAGGATAAGTATACAGGACTGGGATCAAACCTGAAGCCATAACTTCTAAGAGATTGTTTCCAAATCCTTCTATCTCACTGAAATAAGTGCTAAAACCTCCAAGCTTTGCGAATATTCTTGGAAATTCCTCGAACTTTATCCTTGATTGGTTGTTATCCTCGACGAAAGCAAGGATCACATCATCTGTATCATACTCCTTGCATAGCTTCTTATACAATCTCTTGAGCTGTCGTTTTGCGACACCATTTTCAGCGCTATGGCCTGAAATGAAAAAATATAATGATTTGAATTTCTTCCTCCTCCTAACTTTCTTGAAAAGCTCAAAACAATACCTCAACGCAAAATCAATTCTTTTACGACCTACAATTCTAGTATGCTGAAGGCAGAAGAGCACATCATCTAATGTCTGTCCCTTTTCAGTCAATTTATCCAGTACTTTGAAATCATGCAGAAATTGTGCTAATCTTTCATCTACTTTCTCCGTTATAAGATCATCATATGTCTCGATGAATGTATCTGTCGTGTTATATATCACATCATGGTTTGCATGCATCGCCTCAAGATATCCTCCACGATGCTTATCCAATTCAAGAAAATATTTATGAGCCTGATTGAACTGCATGCTATTGATGAACAATATATATTCGACATAGACTCCAGGGACACCTTCAAGAAGATAGCGCCATACATCCTTCGCAGGCTTCTCAAATCTTGGCCTTTCAAGATGTGAATCATGCCACCATAGCATATATTTAGGTGTTTTCTTTCCCTGTTGCTCATAATGCCTGTAGAATCTTGATAATGCCACACTGCTTATGAAATTCTCAGGATGGCTGCTGTTATGCGCTATTATCACATCTATCTTCCTGGTCGTTATGAATTCCTCTATCTCCTTCTCAGCTTCATTTATCGCTTTCTCGATAGCTTCGTTATACCAACCACCATAACCATCGCTGAAATGCCTGAGCATTATCCTGTTAGCAGGATGCCTATGCAATAATATCTTCCTTTGAGTTACACGAGGACTACGAGCTTTAGATTTCCCTACAAGATAGAAGATGTTGCTTGCAGGAACGTTCAATTGATTGATAAGTACTCCTTCTATCTGCTTCATCACAATTGAAACACCGTCTGCATAGCCAAACAAGGTATGCAGCATAGCATATCTGAGCTTAGGTATATCAGTTTTAGTATATTTCTGCAATGCAAGAACTTTTTCAACTGTTTTTACCGCATTTTTTTGAGCCATAAACTAATTTCTGATCTCATGATATAAATATTTAATGATATAACAGCTAAAAGAATAATTATTTTACAAGAATATAGATTTAATCGCCGCTCTGAAGAACAAGCAGATCTTCTGTTGTGAGCTTTGCACCGTTCTTTATCTTAGCTTCAACTTCTTCACGTTTCTGCTGCAGGGATTTCTTTTTCTCTTTTTCCTGGACTTTCTTCTGCTCTTCCTGGTGTATTCCTAACTTTTTCTGTATCTCTGACTGCGCTGCAAATTTCTCTTTGAGCTGCTCAGTCTTCTCCTGGTACAATGTCTTGAATTCTCTGAATTTCTCGAATGCTGATTTCTCCTTGTCTTTGAGTTCATCTATCTTATGGGACTCTTCAATCATTGAGACATGCTTCTTCTGCGAATCCTTAGCTATTGACTGGACTTTAGAATTTGAGATATCACGTATCTTTTTGTACATATCAAGCTCTTGTGCTATCTTCCTTATCTCTCTGCTCAGTTCAGAGCCTTTGCTTGCCTTATCAAGCTCCTTCTTGATCTGCTTGATCTGCTGCATCATCTTCTTCTCAGCATTGAATGACATTGGCTGTGTCTCAAGCTTCTGCTTAAGAGCATCAAGCTCTCGTTTTAGATAGCCGTAGTCCCTTTTTCTTCCACGCCTGTCTGTTGTCACTTGAGATACCTGATCCCTCTGTTCCTTCAATTCCTTAATCTGCTTCTGCAGTTCAGGTATCTTCTTCTCTATATTCTCTCTCTCAGACTTGGACATGTGGACTTTGGAAGTCAAGTCATTCCTCTCTTCCTTGAGACCTTTTACATCTCCGATTATCTTCTGTATCTCATTCTTGTAGACAGTCCTTTCGGCCATCCATTTCTCCTTCTCCTTGTTGAGTTTGTTCTGTTCCTGCCTTATTGCATCTATCTCAGACCTAAGTTTATCTAGGTCATCATGCAATTTTGATTTCTCTTCTTCTGTAACCAATGTCAAACTCTCCTAACGGATTGAAATTTAATTTGATCTGACCCAACAAATCTACCAGATAAAAGGGTAAAAAATACGCACTTAACCAAATAGTGCGCCCAATCCAGCTGCATTTTCTTCAGCTTTCTCTTCCTTCTTCTCTTCTTTCTTCTCTGCTTTTGGAGCTTCACTTGATGCTGCCGGGGCTGCTGCTGCAGGTGCTGCAACTGTAGCTGCCTTTTCTATAGCCTCATCAATGTTTACGCCTTCTAGAGAAGCAACAAGAGCTTTTATTCGGGCTTCATCTGCTTTGACTCCAGCAGCCTCTAGCACCTTCTTAACTGATGCTTCGTCTACCTTCTGTCCTGCTTTATGTAGCAACATTGCCGCATAAACGTATTCCATTTTAGTTTCCTCCTGTGTCTCCAAATTAGATGCCAAGCGCTGCTTTGACGCTTAACATTTGATTATTAGCTTTAGCAATCACATCATTGACTGTATCACTGCATAAGTAGTTTGTCTCAAGAGCAATTGCTTTTGTCTGTGTGAATGCCTTGCATACGAACAGTTCAATGTTATCCTTGGTAGGATATCCTGCCTCAACAGACAGGTTAAGTGCCCATCTTGCTGCGTTGTTGATATCCTGCATGAACTGATCTTCATCAATATCAAGTACTTTCTTGGTGAAGATTGTGCCATTCTCATAGATTGCAACCAAGTCAAGTCCGATCTCCATAGGCTCAATTCCTAATCTTAATAGCATTGATGCCAACTTATCAGTGATCAGATCTCCTTCCTTTGCGATGACAGTATCCTGCACGATTGTAAGCTTTCCGTCTTCGACCTTAGTCTTTATACCGAATGAAGCAAGCTCGCTGATGATAGGACCTGGTGCAAAGCTTGTAGGTCCTGCATTGACGACAAGATCATTTGGTGCAACTTGTCCTGCTTTTGCAGGTGCTTTTGACTTATTCTTCTTAAGTATCTTGAATAATGAGAAAGGATTCTGTGTCGTCAACAAAAGAGCAGGCATGCCTCGAAGATATTCTTCAAGCTGTTCAAGGCCTTGCTTTTTTGCTTTTGCCTTCTCGATAGCAAGTTTCATGAGCCTTTTCTTGCCCATCTTAATTGTGACATCATTCTTCCTCAACTGCTTTCTCATATTGTTAGCCTGTTGAGTTGGTAGGTTCTGTAAGTTGACTATTCCTACCATAGGATAATCTTCCATGAATTTTGCAAATTCCTTTACGTCTTCCTTCTTTGATTCAGCGACGTGAGTCTTATATCCAGCTCTCATTTTGTCCCCTCGTCAGCTCCAACTTTCACAGCTGGACCCATTGTAAGTTTGATGAATACATCCTTGATATTGTTTACTTCGCTAGGCAGATGATGCACCAGCTGGTTATATACAGTCAAAGCATTATCTATTATTATTTCCTCATCCATATCTTCCTTTGCAATAGCTACCTGATACTGCAATGTTGTCTTCACCATTACCCTTACCGTATTCTTTAGTCTCTGCTTCAATGCAGCAAGGTTCGCGTTAGGTGGCACTACACAGCCAGATTTAGGGTTTGGCATCTTGTTCTTAGGACCGAACACTCTACCGAATGTCTGAGCTACCTTCGCCATCAGATTTGCCTGTGCGATAAAATAATCATATGTCTCAGCAAGTTTCTTGATTTTCTTCTTATCTTTTGCATATTGCTCAAAATCATCTACAACTACTACAAAATCAAGCTCTTTCTCTGCAGCTTCCTTCATCTCAGGACCTACTAGACCACAAACCTTGACATCTTTTCCATTGGAATGATGCAGAGGCAAGAAGAAATCAACCTGATGATCAGGCTTCTTAAGATCCATATCCTTCATGGTGACTATGAGATCGATTGTCTGCTTGAAATTTCTTTTTCCAGACTGCTCTTTAGCTATTTTAAGTGCTGCTTGTATCTTGCTTTTATCCATTTTTAACTTTCCTCCGCCCTCCTATCCATGGCAGACGCTTTTGCGTTGCTTGCACCGGCACTAGAATTTGGCCATCATGTGCGAGATAGTCTTAGGGACCCATAGTGAGTCATATATTAATCGAATATAATAGATCTATGAATCCTAATTTGTTTATAAATGTTATCCTTGTTAGCAAAAGTACTGTGTTTTATAGCTTAAGGAAGCAAGCAAAAATCAGATTATGGATGTTACTCTCATACAACATATGATATGTTTATACTCTATGGATTAAAAAGTGACTAAAGAGTTA
Organism: Candidatus Woesearchaeota archaeon; assembly: GCA_020637495.1. Taxonomy (GTDB): domain Archaea; phylum Nanobdellota; class Nanobdellia; order Woesearchaeales; family JACJVV01; genus JACJVV01. The sequence goes on along the minus strand of JACJVV010000001.1, from coordinate 580,429 downwards.
CATTCTACATAGTATATAACACACAAACACATATTGCTAAATGAGAGGACGAATTGTATTCAAGTAACAGTAAACTTTATATATCAGTCTATCTAGAATATTTAAAAGTATATTAAAAAAGCAGGTGACTTATGATGGTGAAAAAAATGCTTCTTAAACCGTTTGAACAAAGAGTTAGTACAATAGTTGTTGAGATATTCATGATTATCCTTATGATCGTCATATGTGCAGGGATTGTAAATCTTCTGTACATGGCTGCTGTAGGACAAAATCTTGATTCATTGACAGTTATTCTAGTTATTGAGCTGTTCCAGACATTAGTGCTATTAGTACTCATAGTAGTATCCATGAGAGTGTGGGAAAGGCATGAAAAATGGGATCAGAAATTGAACAAAAAATGAGACGAGCTAAAATGATAAGATCAAAGAAAGCTATCATGGGAATTGGTATGTTGTTGATTTTCATAGCTACTGTTGTAATCTCAGGAATGGCAGCTGGAGTATTGATAACAGCTACAGGAGTTCTTCAGCAGAGAGCATTGAGCGTTGAACAGTCTACAAGAAACAGGCTTGTTTCAGGTATAGAGGTATTCTCAGTCTTTACGAATGGTAATACTACATCAGAGACTATAAGTGAATTTGAGTTCCATACATGGTTAAGGCCAGGATCATTGCCTATCCAGTTCAGGACAGTAGGATTTGCATTCATCACAGAGGATCTTTCTTTAGGTCCGCAGCTGAATACATCATTGATCGGAGAAAATTGCACATTCGAGAATCTCACTGCTCAGACTGAATATTGCATAGAGCCAAGGATCGGAGATGAGAATACTGTACTTGAAGAAGGAGAGATCATGGTTGTGAAGTTCAAGCTCAATACTAGCAATGCAATAGGAACTGAGAAAGACATCTCAATAATATTCCAGCCTAAATCAGGTACCAAAGAATCCTTAGAACTAAGAACACCAGAGATTGTTCTATCCAACAAAGTAAAGCTGAGGTAGTGGAATGGCATTTTCATTCCAAGATATTGCAAAGAGATTGCATATCGATTCTATTATTGGCAAGAAGAAACAAGGAGATAATATAGAGACCCAAGAGAACAAGGAAGGTACTGCAATAGATCCTAATGTAATCACTAATGATGAGGAGATGCTTGCTGCAATCCTCAAGAAGATTACTGAGCTAACTGATGAATTCAGTGGTAAGATTCAACAGATAGAGAACAAGATCAAGGATATCGAGACAAAGCTCGAAGACGATTCTGAGACGAGCAAGATCAAGGATAACATCCAGAAGATACAATCGACTTTAGATGAATTCTCAAAGTTCTACGAGCTTGTATGCAAACAATATGATCCTTTCACCAATGCAGACTCTCAATCACAACAGTCGATGCAGCAGATAAGCCCAGAACCTGCGCATAGCACTTCTGAAGTTGAGGCACAGCAAGCAATGCAAATCCATCAGGGATATGACGATTCAACTTCAGTGGTGCAAGATAAAAAAAAAACTTCTGAACCTTTAAAAAAGGAATCAAAGCCATCTTCACATGAGATAGATCATGCTCGAAAGCTTGCTCTGAAGACGAAAAAGATAGACTTAAGATCAGAGATAACGAAAGCTGAAGGTTTCATAAGCAAGAATGAGGTGCACGAAGCTGAAGAGCTTTACAAGCAGATAATGGCAGATTATCACCTCTCTGATCCGAAAGATCGTCTAGAGATTTATCACCGTGCAATAAACTTAAGGAATGACATCAAAAGGCTCAAGAATAATTAATTAATTCTACGAACACCCTATCTAATCTTATGGAAGAAGCATTATCTTTTGGTGCACGATCGTTCTTGGCATTCTAAGCTCAAATCTGTTAGGTGTTCCAAAACCAGGGAATACATCTATGTAGACATACTCATAAGCTGGAGTGGATTCTGGTGCTTCCAAGCAGATCCGCAAGATATCGCCTCTGTCGATGAAATTAGTATCGTGACCTTTAGGATTAAAGATAAGCTCAGCACCATATCCTGATGTTGGCGTAGTGTTCGACTTATTGGAACAATCAATTGATGAATTATATTCATATTGCCGGCTCAAATTCTGGGTTGTTACGGATATGAGGATATCAGAAAGAAGAGCTGACTTTGCTACTGGTGTCAGCTTTGTAGTCATTGTGAATTCTTCGACGTCAAGGTCCCTTCCATCTTCAGCGAATATCTCGATAAAATCAAGAGAATGACCTAACCTTGATGTAGAAGAATCTATTGCATTGGTCTGTATGCCTCGAAACTCTCGCGCTCTAGATATCAATACACCAGCTGCAGATATTGATACGATCAGTGAGACAAGCATTAGCATGATCAGGCCAAAAGACATCTGTGAACGTTTGAATCTCATGTCTAGAATTAAGTATATCCATTAATAAATCTTTGTAACTCTTTTCTCAGAAAGAAAACACAGAATATAATAAATAAAAAAAATAAAAGTCTTAAGGGAATATATCTACCCTTTTCTCGACCATCAGATCAGGTAAATCAGTCTCAACAACTCTTGGTGTACCAACCTTTGGTATCATTGATATTATCAGGTTTTCAGATTCACCTACACTTCTAGGGGATTCCAAGCAAAGCTTGACTACATCTCCTTTTGTAAGGTAACCGGCCTGATTGTTTGTACCATTGATTGAATACTGTATACCGTAATCTCCACCAGCGATTGTCTGTGATGTGTTAGTGCAATCGATTGATGAGTTGTAGGTATAGTCTGAAGAATCGTTGATCAGATTCATTGTAAGCAAAACATCACTGAACCTTATAGGTTCTGATCCTGCGTTAAGCTTCAATATCACTATGAATTCCTCTACATTCTGATCTGTGCCGTTCTCTGCATAGACATTGACAATATTTATGCTTGTTCCAACCTCAGCAGACGTCGCTTTACCTGTAGATAAAGCCTTATTCTGCAATGTTCCAGTAGTGCTTATCAAGACACCGGCTGCAACTGCTGCAACAAGAATCATTGCTATAAATATGATCAATGTTCCCATGCCCATTTCAGCTTTTTTTGATTTCAGCATTCTTAGCATCGTATCACCTCTAGGATATACGAATTAACACAAAATAGGTTACGTAATATATAAAGCTTTCTATAAATTACCATATTAGTATAGTATTTGATATACTAACTTCACTATTTTCTGATATTTAAAGCCAATTAAATACTATTAAGAGCTTAAAGAGTGATTACAGAAATAAAACAATTTTAATAAGAATTTGTAATAAAAATAATAGAAATATAAGATCATGGATAGACATCTACTCTCTTGTCTACCATCAAGTCTGGCATGTCAGCCTCGATAAGCCTTACGCTCCCTACTTTTGGAACAAAAGTAAAGACAACATTCTCTGACTCGCTGATATTCCTTGGAGATTCAAAACATATCTTTGCAACATCGCCCTTGGTCAGATAACCATCTTGATGATTTGTGCCGTTTATTGAATATTCAACACCAAAATCACCACCAGCTGTAGTGTTTGAACTGTTCCATGTCGTACCATTGCTGCACTGTATTGCTGAGTCATAAGTGTAATCAGCAGACGTATTAATAAGGTTTACAGTCAATAGAACATCGCTGAATCTTATAGGCTCTGAACCTGCATTCAATTTCAGGATACCTGTAAATTCTTCAAGTTGCTGATCAGTACCATCTTCAGCATAAAGCTTCACAACATTCATGCTCGTACCAACTTCAGCTGAAGTTGCCTTACCTGTTGACAAAGCTTTGTTCTGCAATGTTCCAGTAGTGCTTATCAATACACCTGCAGCGACTGCTGCAACAAGAATCATTGCAATGAATATGATCAATGTACCCATACCCATTTCTCCTTTCTTTGAAAGGAGGGACCAAGTACTAACGCGGTTCTCTGCTCGCTTTGAGAGCAGATAACAAGTGCCAACGTGTGCATCTGCTTTTTTCTCATTTACCATTCTCACTAATCACCTTTCAATAATTATCTCAATCATGGATATATATCCACTCGCTTATCTACCATAAGATCTGGAATGTCTGTATCTATTGTCAATGTACTCCCTACTTTAGGGATAAACTGGACTTTTATTGCTTCCCCTTCAATTACTGCACGCGGAGTCTCAAAACAAAGCTTGACAACGTCACCATTAGCAAGATAGCCATCTTGATTATTTGTACCGTTGATTGAATAACTGACTCCATAATCACCGCCTGCAACAGTTGTTGAGTCATTACTGCAATCAATTGAGGAGTTATATGTATATTCTGCAGTATTATTGGCTAAAGCCACCATTACAAGAAGATCAGTGAATCTTACTGGATCAGATCCTGCATTAAGCTTCATGACTGCATTATACTCCTCTAAGTTCTGATTCTCTCCATTCTCTGCATAAAGCTGCACAACTTTCAAGCTTGTACCAACTTCTGCTGCAGTTGATTTTCCAGTCGACAAAGCCTTGTTCTGCAATGTGCCTGTAGTGCTGATCAACACTGCTGCTGCAACTGCCGCAACCAGTATCATTGCTATGAATATGATCAATGTCCCCATGCCCATCTCAGCTCTCTTTGAGAACAAGGAAGGAGTTCCAATGCTTATATCAGCTTTTTTATTTTTCATCTTATGCACCTATGAATATGAATTTATGACTATGGATTATCATGATTAAGATAGATAATAAATAAAATAAAGTAAAAAAGAAAATTTATGGATATACATCCACTCTTGTATCAACCATTAGGTCTGGCAAGTCTGTCTCAACAACCCTAACACTTCCTACTTTTGGTACGAAGCTTAGAACTATATTCTCAGATTCTCCAACATCCCTTGGTGATTGCAAGCACAGCTTAACAACATCTCCTTTTGTTAAATATCCAGCTTGGTTGTTTGTACCATTGATTGAATATTCAACTCCGAAATCCCCACCTGCAGTGGTATTTGAATTATTGTTGCAATCGATTGCTGAATCATATGTGTAATCTGCTGAACTGTTAACTAGGTTAAAAGTCAATAGCAAATCACTGAATCTTATAGGCTCTGAACCTGCATTCAATTTGACAATTGCTACAAATTCTTCGATATTCTGGTTAGAACCATCTTCAGCATACACCTGAACGACATTCAAACTTGTTCCTACTTCTGTGGCAGTTGATTTACCTGTTGCCAATGCTTTGTTCTGTAATGTGCCTGTAGTACTGATCAATACTGCTGCTGCAACTGCTGCAACTAGTATCATTGCTATGAATATGATCAATGTACCCATGCCCATCTCAGCTTTTTTGTTTCTCATCATCTCTCAATCACCTCTTATGAAAAAATAAAAAATATATATCCTTATGGATATACATCAACTCTTGTATCAACCATTAGGTCAGGCAAGTCTGTCTCAACAACTCTTACGCTTCCAACCTTTGGCACGAAACTGATTACAATGTTCTCTGACTCGCTTACGTTCCTTGGAGTTTCAAAACATAGTTTGACAACATCTCCCTTTGTCAAGTATCCATCTTGGTTGTTTGTACCATTGATTGAATAAAGTACTCCGAAGTCACCACCAGCAACTGTTGTTGAACTGTCATCACAATCAACACCAGAATCATATGTATAATCAGCTGAGCTGTTTACCAAATTGACACTTAGTAGAAGATCACTGAATCTTATTGGTTCTGAACCAGCGTTTAGCTTTACGATTGTATGGAACTCTTCCAAAGCCTGGTCGCTTCCATCTTCAGCATATACTTGAACTACATTCAAACTTGTACCAACTTCTGTAGCAGTGGACTTTCCTGTAGCCAGTGCCTTATTCTGCAATGTACCAGTAGTGCTGATCAATACTGCTGCTGCAACTGCTGCAACAAGAATCATTGCAATAAAAATTATCAGGGTACCCATACCCATCTCAGCTTTCTTTGAACTCAACATTAGTTTCACCTCATCATCTAAATTATCATCCAAATTAATGTAATTTATTGAATTTTAGATTTGATTATTTATAAAGTTTTCCCAAAGCTATATTAAAAAAAGCTTTGCTTAATAGATAAAGATAGTCTTATCGACGAGAAAATAAGGATATCAAGATAGAGAATATTCAAAAGATAAAAGCCAATCCATCTAATCCAAGAAAAAAAGAATTCAACAAAAACTTGAATTTCATAATATGCATCACAAAAATAAATAATCCTGAATGACTTATTTATCGACGAGCATATCAAAGAAGGAAATGCACAACAGGATTTAGTATTGTTTTTTATGCAGTCACCATCACTAGATACTAACTAGCATCAAAAATTGGAAAAATAAGGTAACTAAATTACAATTAATAATACCAATATAGAAATACCCAGATTAAAAAAAGACAGCTATTTTTTATCCTCTTTCTTATTTGCATCTTTTATTTCCGGATTAGCTCCATTAGCTTCTTTTACTTCTTCTTCTTTCTTCTTCTCTGCCTCTTCCATCTTATGCTCAAGCTCATCAAGCTTTTTTGCAGCTTCTTTCATCTCTTTCTTTTTGTAACCCTCATGCTTAAGCTCATCCTTTATCTGATTATCTGACTCACCCATCTTTCTGTCAAGAGCAACTAATATCTCAGCCAAAGCTGTTGATCTTATTACTGTCGGCTTTTGCTTCTTATGATGCTTTTGATCATCTCCAAGCTTCTCCTCACCTTCATCCATATCTTTGTGTCCATGTTTTCCTTTTGGATGAGGATCTGATTCAGATTTGTCCTTGACATGCTTCCCAGTCTTGCCTTTACTGTCCTTTCCATCATCTGCACCTGACTCTTTTGTTTCAGCCGATTTCTTCCTTTTGAATAGCAGGAACCTCATTGACCAGATCTTCATCAATATCAAAGCAAGCAATATCATGATGAATATTGCGATGAGTCCTATTATTACCCATTTCATCATATCAGGATTTCGAAGGCTAGGTTGACACTTGTCAAGGTCATGAGTTGTAGGATTCAATACAATATTTATAGGGACATCAACATCATAATCCAAAGCAGTTATTGTCAAGACATTGCTGTCCGGTACAGGTCCATTCTCGTAAGGTAGCTCTTGACATATAGGGAGCACAAGTTCCATACCTATGGGGATCTCATAATCAGGGCTTACTGAATACAAATCAGAATCCTTTAACCACGAAGTCTCTATAGTTATTGTTTCATTTAGCTTATTAAGGATTTTCACATTTCCAGGTTTGGAATCTATTGACAATTCAGTTGGAGAAACATGTATAGGGAATGTAGAGAAATAACGGAATACAAAATTGATTGTGCCTTCTACCTGGTTGACGGGAGAATAGCAAGTGTATTGGATGCTAACAGGCTTTGTTATGTTAACATCTTCAGCAACATCAAGAACATAAGAAAAATCTATGGCTGAACCATCTAATTTTGCATTCCTGTCTTCAAATATAGAATTGAAAGAGAAAGTGCAATTATCAAGAGATTCAGATCTTGTATAGCTGATTGCAATACTGCCTTCCCTATCATACACATAATAAGTAGGCTGATAATTGAATGATATTGCAGGTGCTCTCCAGAAGACAAAGGGTATGCTCTTGTTCAGAAGATTGCTTTCAAGATGAAGAAACCCATTCCATATGCCATCTTTAAGATCAATGGCCATAAGCTTGACATCAGTATTCTCTGTAATGTTATCAGACAAGGTCGCTTCTACACTCAATGCTGAAGAAGTATTATGATTCAATCCTGTGACTGGTAATGTGGTGCTTAACTGGAAATCAATGATTTCAGATGTCGCCTTAGGTATCAATGGATCGGCTCTTATCACCGGTTTTTCGTTCTTGAAGAGATCATAAAGTATTGAGTTGTCTTCAGTATCATTTAGATTCTCAGAGCTCCTGTACGACAGCACCCAATCAACTGCATCATTGACCCACTCGCTATTCTCTTTTGTGAAAGCCTTTATTGCAACAAGAGTCGTATGCAACTGGTCATTCCCTTCACCCCAGCTTCCGTCATTGTTCTGGCTATAGAAGATCCAAGTCTTGACATCTGCGTTCCCAGTGACATTGTAGGCGTAGATATTCCTCAATAGATTCTGAGTTGTGCCAAGTTTTTTTGCCTTTATCTTTGTATCAGTCAATTGAGCTGTAAGCCAATCTTCACCTTTTGTCCTTGATGTAGTGTCAAGCCCATCAAGCAATAAGACTTTAGATGTTACTAAAGTAGAACAATCAAAACCTACATTCTGTGGCCAGCATCCTAAAGTATATTCAAAAGATAGGTTAGTGTCATTATTATCATCATCAAAATATATTATCTCGTTGAATGCATTTATTATATCGATTGAATAATCTTCGTCACAATAGAAGGATAAGTTAGTACCGCTAACATAAGTGTGATTAAAAGTATAGTTACCCTCCTCCTCATCAATATCGAAAGTCTTGCTGGATGCACTATTCACATAGAATATGCAGCTTGTATTATCATTAGAATAATAGTTGACTATGAGATCAGCATCTGCAAGGTTCTGTTGAGCTTGGACCCACAATATTGCATCCTTATACACCCTGTTGCTTGAATTGACGCCTGCTTCACTAAGCTGATATAGGATATCGACAGTCTTTTGCAGGTTACAAGTTCCAGAAGGCCAGCACTTGTCATCATTGTCTCTTTGGTTCTTTAATATCTCAAGTATTTCAGTTATCCTATCATATTTCTCAAGCAAAGAATAACCATGAGCCATCTCAGCAAGTTCCAAAGGATCAGTATCTGAACTTATCTGTGTAGATTGAAGATGGTTAACAAGAGTGACAAGATAATCTTTCACTTCAATCGTACGTCTTAATGTATAGCTTGGATCTTTCAGAGCAATATCTACTTTATAGCAATCAAGGTCTTTAGTATCAAAGCCAAATATGTAGCAGCCGTCACTCCACCTTTCACGCTGCAGCTTTGATGGATCAAGACAAGAGATTGTAGCGTTCAGGTTATCAAGATAATCTGTGCATGATATGAAATATATCTGATCACCATAATAATAATTATCATCAAGGTCTTTTATGTTCAATGCAGAGACAGAAGAGATCATTAGTGCAAACAATAACAGAATGAAACTACCTCTAAAAAAAAGACTTACACCTCTTTCCATCTGTTCACATTGATTTTATTAGATTAAATACTTTTCGATATGTCACCAAACAGTGGAATTGAGACAATAAATTTTTATACCAAAGACAATATAATCATTTATGGCAGTTGGCTCATTGGTTGGACAAGCAATGTTAGTGTTTTCTATTATGATAATATCTGCAATCATGCTCGCAAACTATAATGACTACAGTATCAATACAATGTCACTATTTGAATCAGAGAAGACAGAAAACTTGATCAGCACAAAAGGAGACATAACAATTACAGGGTATAATATCTCAGAATCAAGCCTGAACATCTCAATGATGAACACTGGAAAGATAACAATCAATGACATTGCAGATTTTGAAATGTATGTTGATGGTGCAAGAATTCAAAATTCAAAGAAATTCATTAGGATAATTTCTTCTACTGATATTACTAATCCAGGCATATTCGATCTAAAGGAAGAACTGATGATTGAGACCAATGGCACATATGAGACTGGAAGTCATACTGTAACAATTGCAAGCAGTGAAGGCATAAAGACTAGTACTATTGTTGCATTGAACTAAAATAATGTCGTAATCATCCATTCAATATGCAAACAAAATGCTATACTAGTAGCGAAAAGTTTATAACTTTCTAGTGCAAGATACTATCTGAAGAGGTGATGGATGTATGGGTTTTGGCAGTATTGCCGCTCAGATGATCATGTTTATAGCTATAGTTACAATAGCTACAAGTGTAGTCTTTGTTCTGAATAATTATACTCAACAGACAACCGATTCTTTAAAGACAGAAAAAGATCGTGTAGTTGATGTTCTAAAGACGGATATAACCATCACTTCAATAGCATTTGATAATTCGACAAATACGACAACTGTATATATTAAGAATACAGGAAAGACAAAACTCAGCCTGAACTATACTGAGTTCTATATTGACGGTCTTCGTTTCAGCCCTAACAACCGAACCTCTTCAATCGAGGCTGATACAGAAAAGGCGAATGTATTAGCTTGGGAGCCTACAGAGATTGCGAGATTTGCAGTGACGTATAACCTCTCAAGTGGTATACATACATTAAGGATTGCCGCAAGCAATGGAGTGTATGATGAAGATACATTCTCAAACTAAGGAGGATACAGATAGGATAACAAACTGAAAAAAAAATAGACAATGGCAAGTATTTTTAGATTTGATTTACCAGGAGACGAACTTCACCTAAAGTTAGGTGGAGGAATACCGAAAAAGAGTTTTGTCCTGATTGAAGCGGGAAACGGTATTGGCAAATCTATTCTTGCGCAAAGGTTCAGTTATGGTTGCATTAAAAACGAACATTCTGTCACCTATATAAGCTCTGAACTTTCAGTGACTGAATTCATAGGACAGATGATGTCTTTGAATTATGATATCAGGAAAGACATGCTGCATAAGAAATTCAAGTATGTAACATTGTTCTCAAGCTTCAACAAGTTGGACATAAAAGATAACCTGATGAATATAATCCTAGGTTCCAAAGAATTGCTTGAATCTAATATAATAGTATTTGACACTCTCAGTGAATTCCTCATCAGGGAGGACATGACCCTTGCAGAATCATTTGAGCTGGTCAGCACATTGAAAGCAATTGCACAAGAGAACAAATCTATGGTATTCTGTGTTGATCCTGATAACATCAATCCTAAATTCCTAAGCGTCTTGAGGAGCGTATCTGATGTATACTTAAGGCTTTTTGAGAAAGAGCTTTACGGTAACAAGATCAGGATGATGAAGGTCGAAAGGTTCAATGGAGCTGCAGGCGACGTCGACATAGAGATTGCATTCAAGGTCAAGTCAGGTGTAGGAATACTGCCAGAGTTGACATCATAAGCAAATTGGCAAGCTAGGATAAAAAAATTAGCACAGAAGAAAACAAAGAAAATTAGAGAAGATGGGAAAAGAATACTCAAGAAATCTTGAAAAGACAGAAAACTTAGCTGAAGCTAGGAAAAGATTCCCTCATCTAGAGAAATATTATCAGAAGCTAGCAGCAGATAAAATACCTACTCCTGAATTCTATCCTGCTTTAGGTAGGGACATGAAGAACATTAAAGATCCTAACCTGATATACCCTGTAGGTGACCCGATATTTATCCATATAAGGAGAGAAATTGGAAAACCTACAGAATATAACGTAATTGAGCCAACTATGGACGATTCAGAGAAAAAGATTTACGAGAAAGTCATGGAAAGGCTTGTACATCTTGTCTACAAGGGCAATATCCCTGAAGATCTTGGATCCATGCAGAAGATATTCAAAGATCTTCTAGCGACTATAATAACGTATAAGGATGACACAGGTATGCTCAATCCAAAGATCAAAGTAACAAAAGCTCAATATGAGAAAATAGAGTATTATCTGATAAGGAATCGTGTTGGATATGGTAAGCTTGAACCATTGTTCTACGACCCAAATCTTGAAGATATCCATTGTACAGGTGTCGGAAAGATAAAGACTATACACAAGATATTTGATCTTGTCTACACAAGTATAGTATTCAAGGATGATAATGAGCTGAATAGATATATAGTCGATGTAAGCGAACGTGTAGAACGTCCTACTTCAGATGCGCATTCTGTCGTTGACGCAATGATGCCAGACGGTTCTCGTGTAAACTTCATCTATGGAAGAGATGTAAGTCTAGAAGGATCAAGCTTTACCATCCGTAAATTCTCATCTGTCCCAGTATCTGTCACTCAAGTAATCAATTGGGGGACTATTAGTGCAGAGCTTGCAGCATATCTATGGATAGCGCTTGAGAATGGTATGAATCTTTTTGTTTGTGGGGAGACGGCGTCAGGTAAAACAACAACACTAAACGCAATCTCTGCCTTCATCAAGCCTACTGATAAAGTATATACAGTAGAGAACACTCCTGAAGTAACAATGCCGCACGACGTATGGCAGCACCTGGTTACTAGAGGTTCAGACAAGGAAGCAAAAGAAGGATCAGGAGTATCATATCTAGACTTGCTTATTGCGGCACTGCGATCACGTCCTAATTATATAATTGTTGGAGAGATAAGAGGAGAGGAAGGAGCGATAGCATTCCAGGCTATGCAGACTGGTCACCCAGTAATGAGCACTTTCCACGCAGGAAAAGTGCAGACCATGATCCAGCGTATCACTGGTGATCCTATAAATGTCCCTATAGCTTTCGTCGATAACCTTAACCTTGTTCTCATCCAGATGGCAGTAGGCCATAATGGTAAAGTCCTAAGGCGTGTGCTGTCTTTGACAGAGATAGAAAGGTTTTATGAGGCTGAGCAGAAGGTAATAACAAAAGAGGTATTCACGTGGAACTCAACCCATGACAAGCATGTGTTCAGGGGGCTCTATAACAGCTATATCCTTGAGCAGAAGATCGCAAAGATGCAGGGTTACGAGGATCCAAGGAAGATATATGATGAAATGTTCTTCAGGACAAAGATATTGAAGAAGATGATAGAGGAGAAGATATTCAATTATTATGATGTTTGGGAATTGCTCAAGAAATTCCATTTCCAAGGTCCTTCAGCATTGCCTTTCAAAGTATAGATCATATAAGTAATAACAATAAACCTTTCAATATCAAAACTAATTTAATTATTCATAGAGGGTAAATTTCAGAAGATGGCTGATACAATAGATAAGATTGCCTTGATCAATGGCTATGACAGTCCGTTAGAGATGGTAGTGAAGTTTGTCATACCATACAGTCTAGGATCATTCATAGTGGGATCATTTATCATAGCTCTGATTCCAGCATTGCCTCTTTGGTTTGGCTTTGGCCTGATATTCTTCGGAGGTGCATACGGATTCCTTGCTCCTGCTATGAAGTTCTATCAGCAGAAAGCTGATATTGAGAGGAGACTGTTCTTCTTCATCACTTATGCAGGTACTGTATCGACTATGAAGATATCCATCTCGCAATTGTTTACAAGACTATCAGATAAGAAATATTTCGGAAGCATAGGTATGCTATTTGAGAAGATATTATATCTTGCAAAAGCATGGAACCTTGGATATGCAAGTGCATGTCGTCATATAGGCAATTCCTGTCCATCAAGGATAATGGCAGACTTTCTTGATAGGATGGCAGTAGCTGTAGAGATGGGACAAGAATTAGGCCCTTATATGATAGAAGAGCAAGCAGCAGTCATGTCAGATTTCGGAAGCGAATACAAGAAACAGATTGAGACATTGAAGACACTGCAGGAAGTGTTCATATCTTTATCGATATCAGCAGCATTAGTTCTAGGTGTGATATTATTAGGCCCACTGCTTGCCGATATGGATATGAACGCATCTATGATCAATGCATTGATTGGTTTTGTAGTCATGGACCTAATGCTGATAATGATGTTCAAGGCAAACACAGTATATGACCCGATATATGCAGAGATAAGTTACGAGAATACAACTCAAAAGAAACTCAGGATAATCATGTTTGTTTGCGTATTCATATCATTAGGTATATTTGTCACTCTTGGAAACACAACAGCGATGCCTTTCCTCTTTAATCTTGCATTCTCATCACTACCATTGATAATTCCTTCATTCCTGTATAGACAATACGAAGAGCAGATGATAAAGAGCGATTATGCATTCCCTGTATACATAAGAGCGATTGGATCATCAATTGATGTACGAAGAGGTGCAGTAGCAAGAGCACTTCAAGCTACTCAAGTCCACGATTTCGGGATACTGAACAAGCCGAGTCTAGATCTTTACAAGAGATTGAAGCTAGGGAATGATAAGTTCAAATGCTGGCACATATTTGGAAGCGATATTGGAACATATCTGATATATAATTTCGCAAGGATCTTTTCACAATCTGTCTATCTTGGTGGTAATGCTAAAAAGATAGGACAGATAATCAGTACAAACCTTACAAAAGTTCTGGAATTGAGGAAGATGAAATACCATATCAAAGACGGGATAAAGCATTCATTCTATGGGATTCTGATCGGATTGTCAGCAACATTATTCGTCTCAGTCAAGATATCAGAGCTTCTTGTAGCTGCCTTCAGCTCATCGAATACAGGAAGCAGCGAGATGCAGGAGTTTATATCATCGATATTGCCAAATGCAATAATAGATTTCCAGATGGTTTTTTTCCTCTTATCGCTCTTACTTGTAGTGCATGTTATTATGATGTGCTATGGAATATCTATTATCCACGGGACAAGATTCTCGAACTATTTCCTTGACATAGTCATCATGATCTGGCTTGTGGCAATAATCTCTTGGGCAGGACCTATGATGGTGAAGAATCTGATTCCTGATGTAAATGTAGTGCTTTCTGGAGGAGGAGAGATCTAGCTTAGAATAAAATCGAAGCTAGATTTATGAAAGAATGGGATTTGGGACAATAGCATCACAGATTATAGTATTCATGGCAGTCTTGGGAGTATGCGCTTCTTTGGTATTCGTTACCAAGAATATTATACAAGATACAAGCACTGGCCTAAAATACCAAAAGGATAAGATGATTGACTCAATAAACACAGACATAACAATAACATCTGTCATTTATAACCAATCACAAGTGCCAGACAATACCACTGTCATCGTCAAGAATACTGGCAAATCAAAGATAATAGATCTTGCTGAGATTGATGTTTATATAGATAATATCAGGATATCTAGAGAAAATAGGACGATATCAGTGATAGAAGAGATAAGCAACCCAAATATATGGGATCCACTTGAATCAATTAACATTAATGTCTCGCAGGATCTAAGCGATGGCAATCACAAGATCAAGATTTTCGTCGCTGAAGAAGTTTATGATGAGGAAATAATATCTGTAAATTAGATAATGATAGATTATTTTGGATAAGGACTGGGACGTTAATATTTAAGATATCTTGATTACTTCCTATATTTCTTTGTATCGTTATCAAGTTTCTCAAGAAGTTCATTTTTTTCTGTCAGCAGTTTCTTGAGCTCAGAGGTTATATCCTTTATTGAGTCTTCCTTCTGCTTCATCTGATGTGATTGTTCTATGACTGCAACCTGTAGTTTTCTCCAATCATGCTCAAGCCTTGGAAGTATATCCATCTTCTCAAGTATCTGAGATTCAAGCTCTTTCAATGAATCCATCTTTTTTTGTATGTCAAAGCTTTGCTGCATACTTGATATGAATTTTTTAGTATCAGTATTAAGAATCCTATTCTCTATCTCTTGCCGCAATTCTGGACTCCTAAAATTAGACATTACATCTGAAAAGAATAATTGTTGTTCTCCAGGACTTCCTGGAATCATAGCCCCTACTTCAGCAGCAGCAGTCGAGACTTCAATCTTTCTTTCCTGCTTTGGAGCTATACTTATCTCCTTTACATTGTCATTGTATGAATGACTGCCAGGAATCTTGCCAGCGTTCTGCCCAGGAGGGATAGAAACTTTAGTGACTGTGCCCATGGACCTCTTTGACTGCTCCTCATGAATCTTGGAAACATCTATGCTTTCCTCGTCTAGCCCAGGCAATTCATCAGGTACGATTTCAGAAAGTTCCTTGTCATCTAGTTTTACATCCTTATCTGTCATATTAGCCTCAAATCACAGCATCTTATAGCATTATAGTATAGGTAGTTTATATAATTTACTATATTTTTTTGTATACTGACGTAATAAATAGTATACTAATTGGGTTTTAAGCCATAATATTTATTTATAAATAGGAATTAAAGATATATAAATATTTGTCGGATTTGAATATAGAATTGTAAAGAAATGATTAAACAGCAGATTCTCAGATATCCTGATCAGTATATTGTGTTAAAACACGCTTTGACTTCATTATGAGCTCGGAATTTATCTCATTCAGTTCAGCAGTCTCCTCATCCCAAGTGATATTATATATGCCAGGACTACATTCTTCCAAGTCGATAGCTTCCATTGCACAGGGAACAGAATTCTCCATCTTATCAGCAAAGTCTATAGCCTTATCAGATACCTTTTCAGAAAGATCAACAAGCTGCATAGCTGCACCTAGATATATTGAGATGAATATTGGTACAATAATTAGCATTGAAACTGCATTCTGCATATATACCCCCAATAGCAGAATTCTTGCTGAAGTTATAAATGTTGTTATTAATTAGTAGTAAATAAAAAAGTACTATTATATTTATAAAATCCAGTTGAACATCAACCTCATGAATATAGGTAGAGCAAGAAATTGCATTAAAGGGCTTGAAGAAGATCTAAGAGAGATTGAGGATAATTATATCAGGAAAGGAGATTTTGAGAAAGCAGCTGAACAATGGGAATTTTGCTTGCAGAGCAGGCAGTTTTATGGATTAAGAGATGACATAATTAATGGCCTTCATTGTGGGCTTACGGTATATTCAGCAGCTGAAATGGTTTTAGAAAATTTACAGAAAGGAAGGACTCGAAAAAGTCTTGAGATGTTTCGAGCATTTGCATCACAATCAAGATTGCCAGATGGTTCCCATATAGAATACGCAGGTCAATCTATCGATTCTGGCCTGTAAACTTCTCTTCAAGATCTTTCTTTTTGATCAACAAGTTCTTGAGCTTATCTGTCATCTCCTTGATCTTGTCTTCTTTCGCAGAAAGCTCTTTATTCTTCATCTCAATATGTGTCTTCAGGCTCCACCATTCAGATTCCAGTGTCTTCATCGGCTGCATCATTCCAAGTATCTCACCATTGACTGAATTCAGCTCTTTCTCATGCTCATCCTCTTCCCATTGATGCTTTATGGCACCAATGACCTCACTAGAAGCTGCTGAAAGTAATTCCTTCTCAACAGAAGACTTTCCTTCAGCTGTCATGAACTTCCTGACAAGTTCAGAGAAATAAAGTTTGCTGTCATTTCCTACAGCAGAAGATGTACTTTCTGAGACTGATCCTGAAGCTTGTACTGCAGGCTGCAAACTTGATTGGTTTGATGAAGCATTTGCCTGCCGTATAGATTTTATTGCAGATTGAGGAAGCTCATCAGGTGCAGCGACTTCAGCAGAAGCTGTAGATACATTCACTCCTCCTAAATCTTTGATATCTGATTCAAGCATATCTGAATCATCCATTATCATCTTTAAGATTTCTTCATTTACTTTAGTTGAATCAGTATCATGAGAAAGATCACTTCGTCTTGCAAATGCTTGACTATCTGAACCAGGCAGAGAAGGCAGCTCGGTTGGTGCTGATTCTATATTTGAATCATCTGCATCCTTATGCTTCTTGAAAGCGCTTAAAAAACTCATTGTTCACCCATCTTAACGAGCTCAGCAATCATATTTCTAGACTAACCCGTTATGAAAGATATTAGGACTATCTCTTAATAAATCTTTTGCTTATGTATACTCAATTATGCTAGTAAAATTTATAAACGCCCATGTCAGAAACAAAGATGATGGTTGGAAACGTATTCAAAAAAAGAGAAGTTGATGGAGTCACTATTCTCAATATAACTGAACTTGTGCTAATACTGATAATCATAATATTGCTTAGATCAATGATTGCTGAAATAATCGCATCAATCGTATTGTTGAGCTTATATCTGATCTATCATTTCAACTTGATTGATAGATTTCTTGCTAATGTATCAGCAAAACGTGAGCTCCAAGACATAGAGCATCTATTCCATACATTCGAAGGATATTTCAAACAGAAAGACTCTGAGAAGTGTGAACAGGTCTATTCACAGATAACAGACAATTATAGGAATCTTTCAAAGAATGCAAAAGACATGATATTCAAGAGGACTCAAGACATATACAATCAGATTCTGATGCTTCAGACAGACAATATAATCTCAGACACTATAGAACATATAAATAAATCAGAGAGAGAAGCTGCAAAGCAGAAGATGAAAGAGATAAGAGAGATGTATGCTAAGCTTAATAAACAGAATAAGGCTGCAATTGTAGATAGATATGAACTGGTTCTAGAGAAGATAAGTACATCTTGATCTACCCTGATTATTTTCAAAAAGTTATTACTTATTAGTAGTTAAAAACCGAAAAACTTAAAAATAGAAGATTCTCCCAAAGTTATATGAGGGTCAATTTATTGGGGGTATCGCACATTTGGGCAACTATTGAGGAAGTGCATGAAACTCTGAATAGTTTACAGCTTGAAGAATCCAATTCAGTATTCCTTGAGCCTAAGAGATCGATAATACAAGGAGAAGAGATCTGCACAGAGCAATCAATACAGGATTTTTTCGATCACATCATAGATTTCTGCAACAAAAAAAGAAGCAGCATAATCCCTCTGAACCCTGACACAATGCTATCACATTCAAGCATGTACTTATATCAAAAGTATGCACTACAGCTTGCTGAAGAAGAGTATATGTCAGACATAATCGCATCATCTGCAAAAGAAGGTGATTGTATAATTATCGGAGACATACATGCAGAAAGATTATCTCGTCTTTTGAGAAACAAAAATATAGAAGTCAATTACATAAGGATAGCTCCTGAGACACCGGATGATATGCTTGCAAAAAGCTGGAGAGACGCAATCGAGAATTCTCAGGATGAAGTAATATCCATTGACTGGCTCCAATCAATAAATGAGAAGATTACAGAGAAGATGCTTTTGCCAAAGGACATTCTTACACAGAAAGCATGCTGGCATGACAAGGAGATGTTCAGACGCTATCTTGCGCTTGCAAACAGGTTAACAAAAGAACATAAGCCAATATTCCAGAGACTTGGTCCTGAGATTCTGACGAATGCTGAAAAGATTACAAATGAAGGACGTTTTTTCCTGAAGAGATCATTTAAGCTAGAGGATCATCCTAAAATATTTGTATAGTAATAATTCGATTTAAAACCTATATCAATCTTATAATAAAAGCCTAATTCAAGAAATCCTCGATCAGATGCCTGTCATTTATTTCTCCTCGAAGATTAGATTGCATCATCTCTTTGACCTCATCCATATCCTTAGCGTGTGCAAGTACATATCCTAATTTAGAATAAGCAGTCTCTGCAAGAGTGTCATGAACAAATATGCATCCTATCTCTAAGGAGAGTTTTCGAAGGTTAGTGTATACGTAAGGATTTACAGCTCCATAAATAGTCTGAGTAGCGATAACTACAGGGATTCCTTTCTTCACAGCTTTCTTCAGTACATCAACTAATGATATATCTCCATGCACTGCAACATGCCCAAGAGCAGTAGCCGCTATCACTAAGCCCTTATATCCTCTGCTGATGTAGAAATCAATTATTTCTGGATCCAGACCAGGATGCTGCATTATCAATCCGACCTTGTCCTCATATTTTGCATCAAGGATGCATTTGCTTCCACTAACTTCAGACTTTTTCTGATACTTATTATTTATGATCTCTATCTTTCCATCGACATAGACCTTTGCAAGAGCTTTCTCATTTATAGGCCTGAACGCATCTCGACGGGAAGTGTGCATCTTTCGTACCTTAGTTCCTCTGATGAGCAAGCAATAGTCATCATTAGTTGTTCCATGCATGCATGTTGCAACGACAGCACCATCAAAATTTGCAGCAGCATTTACTGCGCATTTAAGGTTCATGAAAGCATCGCTGCTTCCTCTATCGATGCTTCGTTGGGATGCTGTGAATATCACAGGTTTGTTTAAATTCTTGAGAAAGAAGCTTATTGCTGCAGTGATATAATGCATTGTATCTGTACCTACTGTGCAGACTATTCCATCTACATCATCTCTTGATACCTCCTTATGTATTGCAGCAGCGATAAGTTTCCATTCTTTCCATGCTGCATCCTCACTCATTATTGAAAGTATCTTTTTAGCTTCAATGTTTGCGATACTTTTCAGTGCAGGCTCCATCTCGACAAAATCCTCTGCCGTATAATCTGCATAGACACCACCTGTCCTATAGTCTATCTTGCTGCTTATTGTGCCACCAAAGCTCAAGATAGGAACATTTGGAAGTCTAGGGTTTTTAGAGATGCTTTTAGGCTTGTCCTCTTTTTTAGAGGAATATTTCTCAATGACCTTGACATTCTTGATTTTAGAATTTCTCATCCCGATATTGTAACCGTTATCAAGTTTTAAGACAGTTATATCTTTACTCATCAGCTCTACTCTGGGCATAAGTATGCCTTCAAGCTTCTTCCCATTGTACTCCAGTTCGATCCGATCTCCAGTATTTACCATATTATCATCCCATTTAATCAGATATTTAAATTTTATTCGTCAAGAGAAGGTTAAATGCAGGAAATAAGGATATATCTCATCATAGATCAACTAGCTTCTCAAGGAAGACCATTGAATCTTTAAGCAATATCTCTACTTCTTTCTGGCTTATATCCTTCCTAATTTTAAGCAATACGAGTGCGTCTGAGTTATGCTTCACATACCTATTGATTGTATCAGGTATTGCGTTAGGTATTTTCTCTCCAAGGACATACAGATGAGCGACAATCAGTGGAAGCACCCTAGGTATGACTGAAAACAATATGTCCTTAAGAGATCTCTTCCAGCCAGTATCAAGTATCTCATTCCTTAAGTTGACTAGTATCCTGTTTGCTTCATATTTTATCTGACGTTTTAGCCTTAACGTATCAATAGAGGCTCCTTTGAAGATGTCTTGACCATAGATCACTACTGAAGTCAATTTGATGTTAAGAAAATCAACCCCTATGTTCTTCTTGCTGACATTCTCTTTTGTAAGTATCAATATGTTCTTCTGCTTTCGAATTCTCCTGATATATGGCCTGATTTTCATCATATAAGGTATATCCATGTCATTGACTACAACAAGGAAATTCCTCTTACCAAACCCATACTTGATCACAGAATAGATATGATCATTGAATATCTCTTTCAGATTCTTTATCTCTTCTATGTCTCTCATCTTATGATCTTCCAGGACTCATTCCAAAAACATCCATTTATGTTATAGAATTCATTCAATCAGTTGACAATGTATTTTAAACTTTTTGGTGATGGAATGCGAAAGTTTCACCATACCCAGGGTTTCTGTCTCGTAATGGCCTGCAATCAACAAATTAACGCCTAGATCCTTTGCATCGACTAGATCACCATATTTTGCATCGCCTATTATAAGACAATCTATGTTATTTGCTGCTTCCTCAACAGCAAAGCTTCCTGTACCGGATACTATTGCAATGCTGCCTACCTCATTAGGACCGTTCTGCACAATAGTTGAATTCGTCTTCAGTTTCAGATCTATACTTTCCTTGAGCTGTTCAAGTGATATCTTTTTCCTTAGATTACCTGATACACCAAAATGATATCCTTCCGACTCACCAAATAAGTTAATACCATGCAATCCTAATTCATCAGCTATATTCACACCATGAGAATATTTCTTATGAATATCTAAAGGTAGATGAGCGCAATAGATTGAGATATTGTTCTTTACAAGAAGCTTTATCTTCCTTGCTAGAAGCCCTGTTATTATCTTAGGTGGCTGCCATATCAATGCATGATGTACAATAAGAAGATTGCATCCCTCTTCGATTGCTTTCTTTATAGTCTTAAGGGAAGCATCAACAGCCACACCTACCTTATTAACTTCTTTAGATCCCTGGAACTGCAATCCATTCCTGCATTTGTCAGGCACTGAGTTTATATCAATCTCACTATCCAAGAATGTCACAATCTGATCAAGTTCTACCATGATGTTAATTAGGATCTATGAATATAAAAAGTTAACTATGCTGCAGCATATCACAGAAGCAGATTCAACCGAAATAGTTAGGCTTCTCATCAATCATCTGCTTCCCTGCAGCTGAAGAGAAATTATCCTTCAATTGCTCATATCCTTCCTTGATCTGCTGTGTTACAGAAGGCCTTACTTTCTTTATCGCATCCTCAAAATATTTCTTGCTGATCTCTTTAGCATCGATGTTCTCGCGCAAAGCAAGCATGGCAGCTTCCCTGCATATGCTCTCAATGTCAGCTCCAACATATCCTTCTGTCTTTGCAGCAATATCTTTAAGATCAACACCTTTAAGAGGCATATCTTTTGTATGAACCTTTAATATCTCAAGCCTAGCTTTCTCATCAGGAGCACCAAGTAATATTATTCTGTCGATCCTTCCAGGACGAAGCAATGCAGTATCAAGCCTGTCTGGCCTGTTTGTTGCTGCAATGACAACAACATCGCTCATCTGTTCAAGGCCATCCATCTCAGTCAATAATTGATTTACGACACTATCATGTACCTGTCCGCCTCCTGAATCGCTCATCGCTCCTCTTGCAGGAACAAGACTATCAACTTCATCAAAGAACACTATGCATGGTGCAGCCTGTCTTGCTTTCTTGAAAACTTCACGAACAGCTTTCTCGCTCTCACCTACCCATTTCACGAGCAGTTCAGGACCTTTGACAGAAATGAAATTAGCTTCACTCTCTTTTGCGACTGCTCTTGCCATCAGTGTCTTTCCTGTTCCAGGAGGACCATAGAGAAGTATTCCCTTTGGAGGCCTTATTCCAAGTTTTGTAAATGCACCAGGATGTTTAAGAGGCCATTCTACAGCTTCCTTGACTTCCTGCTTGACTTCATCAAGACCTCCAATAGCTTCCCAACCATAGCTTGGTTTTTCAAGAAGAACTTCACGTAAAGCACTAGGTCTTACAACTTTCAATGCATCGACAAAGTCCTCACGCAAGATAGTTAGTTTTTCGATATCTTCTTTTGAGATTGAAGCTTCCTTGTCTTTCTTCTTCAATGATTGCAGATGTGGGAAAGCCTTTCTGAGACGGACCATTGCGGCTTCTTTTGCAAGGCTAGCAAGATCTGCTCCGACAAAACCATGTGTAACGCTTGAGATCTCATCAAGCTTCACACTCTTGTCTAGCGGCATGTTCCTTGTATGAATCTTTAGAATATTTAATCTTCCATCTTTATTTGGGACAGCAATCTCTATCTCCCTGTCAAACCTTCCTGGTCGACGTAATGCAGGATCAAGAGCGTTAGGTATGTTTGTAGCTGCAATGACAACCACTTTCCCTCTTGACTTCAATCCGTCCATTATGGAAAGGAGCTGTGCAACGACTCTCTTCTCTACATCGCCATGTGTCTCTTCACGTTTTGATGCGATAGCATCTATTTCATCAATGAATATTATGCTTGGTGAATTCTTTTCAGCATCCTCGAATATCTTTCTTAAGTTGGCCTCGCTCTGCCCATAGAACTTGCTCATTATCTCAGGCCCGTTTATCACATGGAAATTTGAATTTGTCTCAGAGGCAACAGCCTTAGCAAGCAAAGTTTTACCTGTACCAGGAGGACCATGTAGCAACACTCCCTTAGGTGGATCGATGCCAAGCCTTTCAAAGAGCTCAGGATGTTTCAATGGAAGCTCTATCATCTCCCTTACTTTTGTTATCTCTTCCTCAAGTCCGCCTACGTCTTCATATGAGATCTCCGGGATCTCTTCCTCTTCCTTGACCTCAACTGCTTCAGGGTTGAAGACAACTTCAGTGCTCTCGGTTATTATGACCCCTCCCTTAGGATTGACATCAGCAACCACAAGCTTCAGGTCGCCAAAACCGAATCCAGCCATGCTCTCATCAAGCATTGAGAATACATCCTCGAAGAATGGTGAGCTTGACATAGCACTCTTTCTTGAACGTGTACCGCCAAGGCTTATGATATCGCCTTTCAATACTGCTCTTCCAAGCAACCCATGCTTGAATATATGAGGAGACGCCCTTATTATAATCTCTTTCCTTGCAGGAGCAATGACAACTTTCTTTGCTTCTTTTACATCAGCCTTACTGACCTTGACCATCTCGCCGATGCCTGTCTTTGCATTCCTCCTGATCAAACCATCCATCCTGATGATATTAAGACCTATATCACCAGGATACGCCCTATCAACGATGCCAAGCGTCTTTCTCTGACCTTCTATATTTACTATGTCACCTGCTTTGACATCTATCTCTTTCATGTATTTAGAATCTATCCTGACAATGCCCTTATTGACATCATCCTGTACAGCTTCAGCGACTTTCAGTGCTACTGGTTGTTTTTCCGGCATTTTTGTCGAATTTTTTTATGAGTCAAAATTTTGCTTGACCTATCATTGCTATCTTGAATTAGATCACTTCTTGCCTTTCTGGACTTTTGGAAGAGGAACTGGTGCAGGCAGATTAAGATCCCTGCTCAAGATGATTGATTGTATTGTAGCTTTATTTAACACATGAGCCATTATCTTCTCTGAAAGATCCATGTCCATTGATTTGCTCTTCTTCCATGAAGCTATGCATTCCTTGATCTTTGCAGCGTCTTCTACTGTAACAAGGTCTCCTTCAATCTCGATCTTCCCAATCTTTGGTTCATACTCACATGTATACAAGAATTTTATTAGCAATCCTTTATTATCTTTAGCGCCTAGGCTAATATCCACTTCCTTAGCATCTGTAAACATCACATTATTGTTTATATTTATCTTTCCTTTTACTGCAGATTTTTTCTCTGCTGAAATTTTTGTGAAATTGAAACCGACTATTGCCATATTACTCCCTCCATAATAATGAATAAGCCGTATTATTTGACACTTTTTATAAATCTTATGGATACTAAAAAGATATTTCAGAACCATCAGAAAGTATATAAAAAACCGACCATAAATGACGGATATGATAGTTGATACACACATCCACCTTGATGAGAAAAGATATGATAAGGATAGGGAAAATGTAATTGATAGATCTATTGCATCAGGAGTAAAGAAGATAATAACAGTAGGATTGAACCATAAGACAAACCTTAAATCACTTGAATTAGCAGAAAGATATGCAATTGTAGAGGCAGCATTGGGGTGGTATCCATTTGATGCTGCAGACAAAGATGAGCAGCATACTACAACAATAGAAGAAGAAATTGAATTCATCAAAGAGAACAGAAAAAAAATAGTCGCTATAGGTGAGATTGGTTTAGACAAATTCACTGGAAAAGATATTGAAACTCAAAAGAAGCACTTCAGAAAGATGGTGGATCTTGCAATTGAACTGGATAGACCTATAACAATACACTCAAGGAAAGCTGAGAAAGAGACAATTGAAGTGCTAAAAGAGTCTAAGATAAAACCTGATAAGGTCATAATGCATTGCTTTTCAGGGAAGAAAGCTTTGATAGACCAATGCATAGAGCTTGGCTATAACTTCTCAATACCGACAAATATTGTTCGTGCACAGAATTTCCAGCAATTGGTTGAGAAATGTCCTATAAAGAGGCTTCTGACAGAGACAGACGGCCCATATCTATCCCCTTACAAGAATGAGGACGAAAGCTTCAACAGGAATGAACCTTCATACATCAAGGAAACTATAAAGAAGATTGCTGAGATTAAAGGCATAACTGAGATTGATTGCGAGAACCAGATATTCATGAATTATCAGCGGATATTCTCCTAAACACATTTCATCATATAGGATGTTATATTGCGAAAATTATATATTCTCTAGATATTAAGATTGCAATATGAAGATAGAAGTCGACACCAAGACTGATTCTAAAGAGGAGATACGTCATGCTATAAGAGTCCTGAAAGCTGCTCTTGGAGAGGACAATGAAAATTTCTCAAATAACGGTAATAGTTCATCCTCTGGATTCGATAGCAGACAGGACAGTGACGGATATGTAAATCTATTCGCACCTAATCCAACAAAAGAGGAGCAGATGACAAATGCAGAACCTGAACCGGTCAATCCTTTGGTTGGATTCTTTGATAGTCCTGCAAGCCAAGAACCGACTACAATAATAGAAGAGAAAGAAGATACCAGCAGCAGGACAAGGATCATTGATGATGAAGAGTCAACCTTTTTCAAGGAATATGAAGACGAAGAGGAAAGCGATAAGAAGAAGCCAAGAATACAGTTCTACTAAATTATATAAACACATTCCATTTCTGATAACCCATGCAAAAAGAATACGAGTATCTGAAAGACCTGACATCAGATGTAGCTTTCAAAGCTTATGGAAATACATTTGAAGAGATGCTAAGGAATTCAGGAAAGGCATTGATTGGGATAATGTGTGAAATAGAGAATGTTAAGGACAAAAAATCAATAACCACATCAGCCGAAGGTGAAGACGAGAAAGAGATCCTTTTCAACTTTCTTCAGGCATTGATAGCTGAAGTGGAGCTAAATGAGATGTTCTTCTGTGAGTTTGAAATAAAAAGAGAAGGAGATAAAGTGAGTGCAATATGTTTTGGCGATGATGCAAAACCTGAGATATCCAGGACCCATGTTAAAGCATTGACTAACTATCTATTCAATCTTGAGAGGACGAAGAAAGGATATGTATCTACAGTTACAGTAGATATCTAGAGATTTAATCTAATTCTTTAAGTGTATATTCAGCTGAATCGATCTCCTCTTCATCAGAATCAAAAAGTTCAACAACAAGGTCTATATCTCGATCTCTCAAAGGAAGATATTTCTGCTTCAATTCATCATCTAATACCACTGATTTTGTACCGCCGCATTTGTTCACTTTAGTGTTGTATTCAATCTTATTTGATCTTATTGTTCCAAGTAGGTAATATGTATCTGTTGACTGTTCTGCTTTTAATGAGATCATGAAACCATTGAGATCTTTTTGGTCATTATTCTTAACCCTGATTGTAACCTCTTCAAGCTTGTTCTCATTATCGCCTGAAGTCTCGACTTTTGTTATTTCGACTGTTATATCTCCTTCATCACATGTTTCTGAAGCTGTTTCTGAAGAATCATCATCTGATGCAGTAGCTGAAGCAGTACTTGAAGATGAGGATTTACATTTTGATTCTGAATTAAATACATTATCTAGGTTTAGCAGTTGTGCCTCTGACAACTGAATACATTTACCGTCGATCTTACCCCAATAGCCTGTTCCAGTCCCTTGATCTTCAGATGTTTTGGTAGACGATGAGTTCTGTACGATTGTATTGTTTGATGCTCCAGTTATTACATCTGAATTCGCGCTATCTGAAGTGCTGATATTTACACTGCCTATTGAAGGGAAAGAGCATCCCTTGAAAACAAAGACCAATAACACCAAAATTATGATTATATAAATGATCCTCTCAACCATGAAAGGGCTAATGTGCTTATAGTTGAATGAAATACCATCTTCATTCTGTTCGATCAGTCGTTTCTTAGAAGAATCTGAATTGTGATGCACTGACTTTTTGGATTTAGTAGAACTCTTCTTATCTAGCTTCTCAGATTTATCCTCTTTCTTGCCAGATTCTTCTTTTTCTTCAAAAAGAAGCTTGTCACCCTCTAAGTCCTTATCTGCCATTATCCTACAAATCAGTTTGGAGTATTTAAATATTTTGACAAAAAAGCTTTATTAGAGCATAAAGGTATACTAAGAGAAACTATAACTTTAGATAAATAGGTAACAGAAATTATTTAAATACCCATCAAGCCTCAATAGAAAGCATAAAATGGATAACCAGCTAAAATACAAGCAGAAACTTGAACAGATAAACGAGTTTGAATGGAAATTACCAAAGTCAATCAGGCCTGGAATGAATGTAGATGGAAGGATATTCGCCTCAAAAGAGATGTTAAAGTATATCGAAGAGGAAGCGATCCAGCAATTGACCAACGTAGCAATGCTGCCTGGAGTCATGGAATCTGTATGCGCAATGCCTGATGCACATTGGGGATATGGGTTGCCTATGGGAAGCGTTGCTGCATTTGACGCAAAGAAAGGCATAATCTCATCTGGGCTTTGCGGGTTTGACATAAACTGCGGGATCATGCTTCTAAGGACAAATCTCACTCTTAAGGATATAAAACCTAGACTCACAGAGTTGATGGATAAATTATATGAGAAGATACCTGTCGGTGTAGGTACAAAAGGAGGTATTCTTCTTGACGAGAAAAAACTTCTTGGTGTCATAACAAAAGGCAATGAATGGTGCGTCAAGAATGGCATAGGATGCAAGGAAGACATGGAGAATACTGAAGAGAATGGATACATGGAAGGTGCTGATCCAAAAAAAGTCAGCGAACTTGCCATGAAACGTGGACTAAAGCAACTTGGGACTCTTGGAGCAGGAAATCACTTCATTGAGATACAACGTGCAAATGAGATCTTCGATAGGGAGTTCGCAAAGAAATGTGGCATAACAAAGAAGGATCAGATCTGCATAATGATTCATTCTGGAAGCAGAGGTTTTGGTCACCAGGTTGCTACGGATTATCTTAAGATCCAGGAGAAGAGCTTGGAGAAATATAAGATTGAGGTTCCAGACAAGCAGTTGGCTTGCAGCCCTGCTGATTCAAAAGAAGGCAAGGATTATTATTCTGCAATGATCTGTGCTGTGAACTACAGTTTCAGCAACAGGCTTGCGATGGCTCACCGTGTACGGGAAGTATTCGAAGATGTTTTTGGAAAAGAATGGAAGAAGATGGACATGCACACTGTATATCATCTATGCCATAATGTTGTCAAGAAAGAGAAATACACTATCGGCGGAAAAGAACGGGAAGTATATGTTCACAGGAAAGGAGCGACAAGAAGTTTTCCAGATCA
Source organism: Candidatus Woesearchaeota archaeon (assembly GCA_020637495.1). Taxonomy (GTDB): domain Archaea; phylum Nanobdellota; class Nanobdellia; order Woesearchaeales; family JACJVV01; genus JACJVV01. The sequence continues at coordinate 551,788 of JACJVV010000001.1, read as the reverse complement.
GCCTGTAATAATTGCTGGAAGTATGGGGACTAGCTCATGGCTTTTGCGAGGAACAGAAGATGCTATGATAAAATGTTTCGGCAGTAGTGCACATGGTGCAGGAAGAGCGATGTCAAGGCATGCTGCATTGAAAGAATTCAGAGGAGAGAAGGTTAGGTCAGATCTTGAGAAACAAGACATCCAGAGCAGAGCACCTAACCCGAAAAGCCTTGCAGAAGAAGCACCTAAAGCTTACAAGGATGTTGATCTTGTCATTGAATCAGTCCATGGAGCAAATGTCTCAACAAAAGTAGTTGAATTGAAGCCTGTTGGTGTCATTAAAGGATGATCTCGATCTAAGTGCATCTTATTCACACCAGGCAAATGCAACATTCTCAACAATAGTCTTTATAAAACCAAAATGACTCTCATCATGCATGGCAAATGATTTGGTTATGCAAGCACTGAGGGAAGTAGACAGCAGTCCTTCAAAGATGCCTAAACCGAAGTACATCTCAAAAGATATCGCTAGGTTAGCTCAAATAAACAAGCAATCAACATTAGAGAATTTCTACAGGGATAATGATGTTAAGTTGTATACTACATTAGGTGTGATGGAACCGAGATTAAATATTCCAAGACAGATAAACATACTTCGAGGAACAACATACATGCATGATGAAGATGGTGAATCATTGATGTTGATGCTGTCTTATGGATTTGGTGAGAGCATGGCAACATGGCGATCAGGGACGAATTACCATGAGCTTGCAGATCCAAGAAATGCAAGTTTTCCTTTCTTCATGCAAGGAGAGGATTATGTGACCGAATTTCTGAAGAAAGCAGGAATTAGAGACATAAAGTTTCACAAAAAGCATCATTTTATAGAAGGTCTAGAATACAGGATAATACTTCATGGTGAAGAGCCATTCGGATTATTGCTTTAGAATTCTTGGATTAATGTTAAGAAATAAAGATTAAAAAGAAAAAAGACTGGATCATTTCTTCTTGCCTTTGCTATGCTTCCTATAAAAATCAGCTAAGAAATATCCTTGTCCGAAAAACAAACATGGTATTCCGACAAGCACAAAACTTAAACATCCATACACAATTGCATAGACTATTGTTTTAATCAACGAAGAAACATATTCTAGTGAATTCCCTATGACAACATCAAAAGTTTCTTGGATCTTCCACAATGACTCGAACTTTCCAGTCACTAAGAAATCTATAAGCAGCCATGGGACGATGAACAAACCTATCAATGAAGCTAGTGCCTGTCCACCAAATGGTATTGCTGAGATCAATCCAAGCACAACCATTGTAGGTATCAGAAAAATTACTATCTTTACACCTTCTACAAAAGATTCTCCAAGCCCCTCAATTTTAGGTAACTCCTTGTTCTTTCCTTTGACAAGTTCTAAGACCACAGTCTTTACATATCCGATAAGAAGGAACCAGCCAAAGATAGGAACAATACCCCAAAGTATGTACCATAATCTGCTAGCCCTGCTCCAAGGAAATTGCAGTCCAGTTGAGAGATTCTTAAGATTCAATTCTGCCATATTACCACCTAATCAGTTTCTAGAATAAGAACTATATATATTTTTTCAAAATCTCGCTCGCTTTCTTGCCGTCGACCTTGCCTGCAAATTGCTTCATTACAAGTCCCATATAGCCACCCATATTCAAACCTGGTTTATCTTTCACTATCTTCTCAACGAAAGCGTCAATCTCTGAATCATCTACTCCTTTGAAATCACCGACACTTATCTTCTCACCCAAGACTTTCTTCTCTATTAGTTCCGGAACGACATTCTTAGGGACCTTCTCAGCATAAGTAAGTATCTCTTCAAAATCAGCCTCACTTAAGCTATCCACATCAAGGCTTGATTTTCTCTTCAATTCTTTAGGCATCTGGACAAGTATTGAAGCTATGAATTTAGCGTCTAGCTTTTTGTATTTCTTCACTAAAGCATCAAAATCAAATCCTTTCTTGATTATATCATTGACAAAGCCTTGGTCAAGACCATATTTATCTTCTAGATCTTTCTTCTTTTCAGAGATGAGTTCAGGCACTTTGATTGCTTTCAGCATCCCTTCATTTATCTCTAAAGGTAATACATCTGTCTCTGGATACATCCTGGCTCCACCAGGCATCGGACGAAGGAATGATGTTGTCATATCAGGTTCCGCCTTCCTTACTTCTTTTGTAAGTTTCTTTCCCTTCTTTATCTCTTTCAACTGCCTGCCAATCTCATAATCTATTACCTTAGGGATGCTTTTCAGGTCCTGAAAGCCTTTTATCTCAACACGAGCACCACCTTTGATTGAAACATTGACGTCCTGTCTTATTGTTCCGATTCCGCGTTTAGCTTTTCCTGTACTTCTTAGCATCATGCCAAGTATCTCTGCACATTCTTTTGCATGTTCAGCATCTTGTATTGATGCATCTGTTGCAATCTCAAGTAGACATACACCTAATCTGTCAAGACGATATGATGTTGAATCCTTATCAGTTCCAGCTTTCTTTGCTGCTTCCTCTTCTAAACATAATGTTTCAATCTTCACATTTCCGCGAGAAGTCTCAATATGACCATCTATTCCAATCAAAGCTGTCCTCTGGAAACCTGATACGTTGCTTCCATCTATTACTGTTTTCCTCATTATCTGGATTTCGTCGACAATGTCACAATTCAGCATCTTTGATACTTGAAGCGCAATCTCTACAGCTTCATTATTTATAGAATGCGGGGGTTCTTCATCAAGCTCTACAAGACAATAGCTTTTCTCGCAACCTTGGTAGTTCATCCTCTTGTCTTTCTCCTGTTCTGCAGCTGCTGCAATATCAATATTACCTGTTTCACCTACTACAGCTTTCAGTTTCCTATGGACTTCAACAGTTGGATTCTCATCATGCACTATGCTAGGGCAATTACAGAAAAGGTTATGCGTATCGAGCTGTTGGTGTATCTCAAGTCCGCACTTGAAACCAAGTTTGCCATAATCAATATCAACCATGGATAAGGTTTCCTCAAAGTCCTATAAAAACGTTACTATTGCTTAAAACAAAGTCTCTATTTTCAGTTCGTAAAACATATAAATAGGCTGGATTTCGCCGATAGTAGGGGAAAATAGCCAAAAAATGGTGGTTTTTAACCTAATTTTGATCAAAAACCAAAAAAATTGTTCATGGAGGAGAAAAGAACATGGCAGAAAAATATATTTATGATTTTGAAGAAGGTAAGGCAGATATGAAGTTCATCCTTGGTGGAAAGGGTGCTAATCTAGCTGAAATGACAAATATGGGTGTCCCGGTACCTCCTGGATTCATCGTTTCAATCAAAGCTTGCAATAAATTCTATGAGGATGGAAAGAAGATCTCTGAAGAGATCATCAAAGAATATACACAGCATCTTGAAGCTCTTGAGAAGAAGATGGGAAAGAAGCTCGGAGACAATGATGATCCGCTTTTGATATCAGTAAGATCAGGAGCAGCTGTTTCGATGCCAGGTATGATGGATACTGTATTGAACCTTGGACTGACAGACAAGTCTGTACTTGGCCTTGCAAATAAGACAGGCAATGAAAGGTTTGCATGGGATGCATACAGAAGATTCATGCAGATGTTCGGTAATGTTATCATGGAGATAAAAGGCCATGAATTCGAGAAGATTCTGGAAGGAGTCAAGAAAGCTAAAGGTGTTGAGCTTGATACAGAGCTTGATGCTGCTGACTTGAAGAATGTCGTCCAGAAATATGAAGCTATGGTGAAGGAGAAATCAGGAAAAGAATTCCCACAGGATCCACGAGAACAGCTAAGGATGGGTATCGAGGCTGTATTCAGGTCATGGGGTAATCCAAGAGCTGACCTTTACAGGAAATTAAACAACATCCCTAAAGAGATAAATGGAACAGCAGTTAACTGCCAAGTGATGGTCTTCGGTAATAAAGGAGAGACATCAGGAACAGGAGTATGCTTCTCTAGGGATCCATCAACAGGAGAGAATGTATTCTATGGTGAATACCTTATGAATGCTCAGGGTGAAGACGTTGTAGCTGGAGTAAGGACTCCGCAGAAGATTGCAACACTTGAGGAGCAGAACAAGGAAGCTTATGATCAGCTTGTTAAGATCAAGGATGATCTTGAGAAGCACTACACAGACATGCAGGACATGGAATTCACAATTGAAGAAGGTAAGCTTTACATCCTTCAGACAAGGAATGGAAAGAGGACTGCCCATGCAGCTGTAAGGATAGCAGTAGAGATGGTAAGTGAAGGTCTAATTGATGAGAAGAAAGCAGTATTGAGAGTTGACCCAGCATCACTTGATCAGCTATTGCACAAGCAGCTTGACCCTAAGGCTAAGAAGACAGCAAATGTCCTTACGAAAGGATTGCCAGCTTCACCAGGAGCTGCTGTAGGAAAGGTCTGCTTCGATGCACAGGAAGCTCACGAGCTAAATGAGAAAGGAGAGAAGGTTGTCCTTACAAGAGTAGAGACTTCACCTGAAGACCTTATCGGTATGAACGCTGCTCAAGGTATCCTTACAAGCAGAGGCGGTATGACATCACACGCTGCAGTCGTTGCTCGTGGTATGGGAAAATGCTGCGTAGCAGGTTGTCATGACGCTATCATCGATGAAGAAGCAAAGACATTGACAATAAGCGGAAAGACATTCAAGGAAGGCGATTTCATAACCCTTGACGGAAGTTCAGGAGAAGTAATGGAAGGAGCTCTTGCGACAGTTGATCCAGAATTGTCAGGAAACTTCGGAACATTGATGGAATGGGCTGACAAATATAAGAAATTGCAGGTAAAGACAAACGCTGACACTCCACATGACGCTGAAGTTGCAGTCAAGTTCGGAGCAGAAGGGATTGGACTTTGCAGGACAGAGCACATGTTCTTCGAAGAATCAAGAATCAAGGCAGTGCGAGAGATGATCGTCGCAAAAGAACTTGATGGAAGGAAGAAAGCATTGGACAAGTTAGAGCCTTTCCAGCAGGAAGACTTTGAAGGATTGTTCAAGGTGCTTGATGGAAAGCCAGTCATCATAAGACTGTTGGATCCACCGCTTCATGAGTTCTTGCCTAAAGAGGAAGAAGACATAAAGAATGTCGCAAAAGAAGTTGGTGTAACAGTAGAAGCATTGAAAGAGACTATTGCATCATTGCATGAATTCAACCCAATGCTTGGTTTCAGAGGATGTAGGCTAGGCGTAAAGTATCCTGAGATAACAGAGATGCAGGCAAGAGCAATCTTTAAGGCTGCAAAGAATGTCTCAAATGCTGAACCATGGATCGAAGTTCCTCTTGCAGGAAATGTCAAAGAATTCAAGATGATAAAGGATATCATCCTGAAGGTTGCTAAAGAGCTTGGAGCAGAAGGAAAAGTTAACTACAAGATCGGATCAATGATCGAAGTCCCAAGAGCAGCATTGACAGCTGATGAATTTGCACCTGAATGTGATTTCTTCTCATTCGGAACAAACGACTTGACACAGATGACTTGCGGATTCTCAAGAGACGATGCAGGAAGCTTCCTAGGCAAATATGTCGATTCAGAGATCTATGACAGGGACCCATTCCAGGCTATAGACCAGACAGGAGTAGGGAAGTTAATGGAGCATGCAATCAAGCTTGGAAGATCAGTCAAGCCTGAACTGCATATAGGGATCTGCGGAGAGCACGGCGGAGAGCCTTCTTCAGTTGAGTTCTGCCATAAGATCGGCTTGAACGAAGTTAGCTGCTCACCTTTCAGGGTTCCTATCGCAAGACTTGCAGCAGCACATGCAGCTCTTAAGCAGAAATAAATAGAGAGGATTTTCCTCTACTTTTTTTATTTTCAAATTTCTTATTTCTAAATATATGGTTTCTTCATAAAACTTTTAAGCATTCTCATTCAATATGTTAAGTATGAGCTTTATTGAAGATAGAGATATACCCACAATACGTTCTTTAAAAGAATTAGAGAAATATGTTTCTAAACATTGGTACCATATCTGTCTTTACATAGCTGATAAAGATGATAATGGCTGGGAAAAATCCACAAGTAAAAAATATATGAATAATATATCTGAAAAGTTTGTATATCTGCCTGTAAACATTAAAAAGTTAGATAATAAAAACCTTCACTTATTCTTAGATTTTGCGGAAAAAGAGAAGAAAATTATAGCTGTTAATTTTGCACGACCTCATAAAAGTTGCCTTTTGCTAAAAAGAAGGTATAGGAACGAACTTGTAGATACACTAATGAAAGATAACAATGGCCGACTTGTTCCATATGACCATAATGGACCTGCTTTTATTAGCTGGGCTTTAGAAAACTTTACTTTCAAAGGAAGAAGTGTTATAATTTTTGGTGTAGGAGGTGAAGGCGAACCAATAGCTCGACATATTCTAGAGAAATCACCTGAAAATATTATACTTGTTGATCTAATCGACAAAGCAGAATTAAGCATTGAACTAAATAACGAAGTACTAACAAAAAAATCAGTAACTACTACTGTATATTCGTGTAAATCACTAGACCAGATTGAAGTACAAGGTAATATTATTCTGATTAATTGCATAGGTAAAGATACTCCAAGTATCGAATCATTTCTAAAAACACATTCTTATCAGGAAGGTAATATTTACATTGATTTAAGGCCTAATCTAAGCATCTCTTTAGTGAATGAAGCGTCAAAACTTGGATGGAAAGGATATACAGGTTATGGCATGATTGCAAGAAACAATTATTTACTGTTGGCAGGCATTTGTAAACTTCTTAATATGCAAGCTATGCCTTTCTTAGACTTCAAGAGACTAGTTTCTGAGTCTTCATAAATTAAATCATCCAAAAATGAAGTAAGAATAAGTTCCCTATCTATTTCTTAAGATTATGCACCCATAGTTCCCTTTGAGGGAATGGTATGCTGATCTTTGCCTTATTCAGCTTGTCATATAACTTTGTGATGACGCTCTGATGTGTATCCCATTTATTGTCTAAATCATCGATATAGATTTTTAATGAGAAGAGAAGTGCTGAATCGCCCATACTTGTGAATAATACAAAAGGTTTAGGATCCTTCATGATATGCTTCTCGCCTTTGGCACAGTCAAGTGCAAGCTTTTTTACTTTTTCAATATTAGAGCCATATGCAACTCCGAAATCTATATCCACCCTTACCATCCTGTCTGGCTGGTTGAAATTGAATACTTTTGAATCGACAAGTTTAGAGTTAGGGACAACTAGTATTTCCCTTGTCCAGGTCTTTATCCTAGTGCTCCTTATTCCAATATCATGTATTACTCCACTCTCTCCTGACTCAAGCTTTACTATATCCCCTACTTTGATTGTCTTGTCGAGTATAAGCGAAATACCTCCGAATATATTTGCTAAAGTTGGTTGCAATGCAAATGCAATTGCTAAACCACCTATCCCTAATCCTGCCAGCATAGGTCCTACTTCAATCTCCCAGACTGAGAGTATCATCAAAAAACCAACAATCCATCCTATTACAATTAGGAACTGATGTGCAAGCCTTATTATCTGGTCGTCTAAAGTAGACTCACTCTTTTGTGCCCACTTCTTAGCCCATCCTTCTATTATGATATCGACTACTTTTAATGCAGCGCTGATCGCATAGAATATCATCACTGAATCAAGAGCATAACCAAGGTATTTCTCCCACCAAAAACTGCTCAATAATGCTATGAAAAATAATTTGACACCGATTATGAAGATTATTATGGAGAGCGGTGTTCGCAATGCCAGTACGATCTCATCATCAACATTTGTAGCAGTTTTCTTTGCAAGCTGCAAGAATACCTTCTCAAATAGGTAAAGTACTATCTTTGATAAGATGAAGAAAACTATCAGATAGAATCCTGCTTCTATGTAAGGATTTATTTTCAGGAAATTATTGAATATTATAATCATCTCTTGGAATTCCATATACTTGATAGGGAGTAATTTATTTAAATAGTTTACTGAAGATGAAAAGTGATTGATGCTGAGGATAGCTTGATATGAGGATAAACGGCATATATGCTAAAGCTCAATCTCAATGAATCTTTTTATAGCTTCAATACCTCTTGCTTCATCAGTGATGCGCTCTTTATCTGTTATTATGAGTGTTGGAACTCTACCAATACCAAACTTTTCAATCAATTCCGAAGATGCTCCAGAATCTACATCGAATATCTCAAAATCAAAACCTTTCAAGTCAAGAAGACTTGAAGCTAGCTGTGATTCCTGATCGTCCTTTTTCATAAAAAGATAATTCTTCATTTTGTTATATCCTCAATCGCTAATGTCAGATAATTTGCGCACCAAGACATGCTCTCATCAGTGACATAATAAGGAAGTTTATATGGGCTTCCATCAGGATTGAAAACTTCTAGGAAATTACCAAAACGCTCAATTACATTCTTATATCCAATAATATACTCAGACTGTAATTTTTTATCTACTCTACCTACAATCTCAACATACAATGGACCCATGTGCATCCATACTGTATTCCCTTCATAATTACCTGCAAATATCTCCATCCCAATATAATCTCCTGCTCTATTCACTTTTGTATACTTCAAAGGGAATGGGTTATCCAGATCCTCCTCATGGATTTTAGAGATGACTTTCTTAAGTATCTCCTTATTCTTTACTGCCCCTACCCAGAAAGGGAAAGTATTGGCATCGCCGGCAACATATCTTCTTTTCTTCAAATCATCGTAGAAATATTCTCCATTCCAGAAATTATCAATTAGTATATGTTCATACTCCCATTCTGAAAGAGGATTGATTAGTCTAAGTTTATCACAACTTTTACTCAACAGATGCAGCATGCAATTGTCATAACAGCTGCTGCTTCGCTTTGAATAGTCTTTCATCGACGAGAAATGTATATTCTGCATTATCATTCCAGTATTTTGGTCGACTACATATTTGCAAAATAGTTTTATCTGATCCTCTAGAAAATCTTTGTATTCAGAAACCAGTCTGGAATCTCCAAGGCAGGCAAGGCTATATACAAGATAAGGTATGGAATCTATAGCCATCTTCGGAAAATCAAAAGGCTTGTCATTCTTGCTTATAGTAGTTGTAATCTTCCCATATCTTCTGAATACTTTCAATGCATAAGACAATGTGCTTCTCACCCTATCCTTATGCCCTAATCTTATCAATGATTCTGTTATCCATGCAAAGTCCCTTGTATAGAATAATGTGAAATGACCATCACTGACTTGATAGAACTTTTTTTCACTATTGTAGCAATCTTCAAGTATCTGCTTGCAGATAGCCTCAGCATCCCCTTTATACCGCTTGAAGCCATTCTTCTTTACATAGATACTTCTACGAAACATCCTCCACCATTCAGAAAAGAAGATAGGACTTATCATAATCTGTGATCAAGTAAAGATTTATATATATCTTTTGGAGCTAAAAAGGTATGAAACCAGAAATTAAAGGAGGACTTATTGCGGAGGCAATATTATTCATCATTGGAATCATAATAGTATTAGTTGATTCATGGGGTTTCATATTTTTTGTAGCATTCTGGCCATTTGCTATTATTCCGGCCTTCTTGTTAGGTTTTTTCATAGGGAAGATATATGGCAAAAAGAAAGAAGCTAAATATCACCTGAAATGGATGATTGGATGCTTTATTGCATCCATTCTATTATACATTCCCCAATTCTTAATAAGATATGGAAAATATACAAATGACATTAGAAAAGGAATAGAGCGAGATATATCATTCATGTTTACTTTAAATAATATGCCATTGCTTCTGTTTTACCCATTTATTATATGCATACTAATTTTTATCATTGCAATAATTCTGTTCATAATAACAAAAATAAAAGAAAACGACGCGTCTGCGAAGATTTGAACTCCGGGCCTAACGCTTTCCACCATTAGATAGGAGGCGTTCGCTCTATCCATGCTGAGCTACAGACGCATGTATATTAGAGAAACTCAAATCCTTTTAAAGTTTTACTGGTAAAGCCTTAGAAATCGCTCAGTTTCTTCTCAACATTCTGCGGCCTAATGATGGTTGTCTTGCCATCTTTCCCGCCTGTGATCTTTTCAGTTGAGATGAATTTGCTCTTTGAAAGTTTCTCGATCTTCCTCTGGAATGTCTTGTATGTCATCTGGCCGCCATTGCTCTCATACATCTTGAACAGATCACCTATCTTAGAGTCTGGATTTGCCCTTGCAATCTCAAGTATCTTCACGCTCTCATCATCAAGATCTGTTGATTTCTTTATGGAGAATTCATCAAGCTTCTTTATCGCGAAATCGACATCCTGCATCTCTATCTTCCTTGAAGCACGATCCTCTGCTGAGTTGCCTGCTTCCTTCATGATATACAATCCTGAACGTATGTCCTCTAAAGAGGATGTTTTTGCAATTACCTTTGTGAACGCATCTTCATCCCATGCCTGAGGCTGGAAAGCATATTTTTTTCTGTTGTCAAGTATCCCTTTGGTCTCATCAGCATTGTAAGGCCTGAACTCGATAAGTTCTGGAGTCATCCTTGATTTTACTCTTATATCAAGATTCTCCATCCAAGACTTGAAATTTGTTATCATGATTATGGTCTTTCTATAAACCTGCTCAAGCAGGGTATATAAGACATCGAGCTCTTCAGATTTATCGACTTCATCAAATACAAATACAGCGCTTTTCTTGTTCACTATATCCCTTACAATCTTGAAAAGGTCCTCCGTCTTCTTGTTCTGCGTAAACTTATATCCTAGAAGATCGCATATCTCAACAAGGACCTTGTAAGTAGTGTTCTTCTGCCAGCAATTCACATATATCGGGATGATATCATCAGTCTCCTCCTCAAGATCATTGAGGATGCTCCTTATTGCAAGTGTCTTCCCTATCCCTGGTTTTCCATAGACAAATACATTCTTGCCATTCCTTTCAGCGAACAATGGTTTTATGCATGAAGCTATCTTATGCTGCTCATTCTCACGATATGGCATGAGTTTAGGCATGTAGTCATAGTCCAGTGCAACTGTATCTGCAAATACGCTTTCGTTGTCTTTCAGAATGTTCTTGAAAATCCCCATTAAATTAGATGTAGATTTAATAGATTTTTATAGTTTTGCATAACAAACAACACATTATGATAGGCTCTGCCTTAAGGAATCGCTGAATCTTCTCTCAGCATCCATGCATATGTCTGCACTCTCAAGCATCCATGCTCCCCTATCAGTGAAATCGGGGTAAGTGCTATTATGGCAGAACAATGGTTTGCCTTCCATATTGAAGAATGTTATATAAGCATCAGGGAAGCTGCAGTTTATACTATAGAATGATTGTGCATATTGCGCGAGTCTTGATGTGATTACATCTGCCTCAGTATGCATGATAAAATCCTCTTCCATCATCTGATACATCACTTCATTGATATGGCTAGCGAATTCTGCAAATCTTAACCTATATTTTCTCTGGGACAGTCGATGATGTTCACCATCTCTTGATACAACATATTTGCTTGTTTCACCAAAACGCTTCAATTCTAATACCTTTTTTGGGTGAAGGCAATCTTTTAGGTCAAAATATTCTTGGATATTGGAATTAGCAAGGCCTGTTAGGATAAATCTTCCGTCATCCTCTTCAAGCTTAGCATTGAATAATATGTTCTCTAGCCTTTCAAGAGTCCTATCCTCATCATAGGTAGTATCACCAGCGATGGCTTTGACATCAAGATCTGCCACCGTATCCCGGATAGATTTAAGCTTTGCAATGAATAGATCAAGACGCTGTACTGTCGCAAGATACCTTGTGTTCATATCCTGGAAAGACATGCTGAAATTATCATTTGGCAATTTTACTATCTTATATAGTTCCATGGATTATGGGATTTGCTCTGACCTTAAATATATTTCGTAAAATAACTACTTAGGAGTAGTTTTAATTAGATTTAGGCTGTTTAAGTCCACATCTATGGCAGTAGATGTTGATTCCGCGCATGGGTGTGCCACATTTCCTGCAGTACCCAATATAACCATAGAGATCCTTCTTCCGATTACCATCATTCGGAAGGTTATCCAGATTAGGTGCAGATGGAACACTTCCATCCTCTTCAGGCAATCGCCTGTCCGCACTCTTTCTCTTATCCTTACGCAATATGAAATTTATGACGACCTTAGCGACACCATATGCGATGAAAGCAAAACCTATGTAGATGAATACTGTAAGGCTCTTTGTACCCTGCAGACCATTAAGGTAGAAAGACATGAAACTAAAAAGAACACCTATAAGGATGAAAACAAATCCGCTTATCTTGGCCATGATAAAATGATAAGGAAGTTTGTATTTAAATCTTTGTTATTATAGAGAAGTGAGTTATAAAGAAGTGAGTTATAGAGAAAAATATTCTATTAGTATAAAGCTAAACGACATATCCAGATATGATCCTACTTGAAATACATGCTCAAGCTACCCTTGACCAATCCAGGCTCGCGTGTTGTATTGTCCACTATATTCATCCTTGCTTCTATGCTTGATTTGAAACGTTGATTTCTGATGAATGTCTCTTCTAGATCAGGGTAGCACGCAAAAAAGAATTTATCAGCCTCACCAGAGAGCAAAGTCGAATTATCATATGTTATCATGCCATCTAGCTTTGAGATCATCGCAAAGGATATGCCTACTTGTTGAGGGATGAAGCTTACATTTGCTACAGGAACGCAATTCTCCATAGTTATGTATAAATTCTCCATATCAGCAGCAAGATTATTCTCAAGTTTCAATGTCACAAGAATTATACTATCATCCTCGTGAAGAACATTCATTTCCTCACCACCAATGGAGATTATTGAATCGTCCTTCCGCCCATCTGAATTCAAATCATAACCTGCATGGTAGTATCCTATATCAAAATCAATGCATTTCAAGTCATCACTAAGCTCACAAGTGCTTGGGATGAATGTCGATGGACCTAAAAGATCAAAGAATACAAGCATCCCTATACCTACAATGATCACAAGAAAACCCCATCCAAAAGTGAGCATGAATTCCTTTATAGGATTGTCAGACTTATACATACATTCTTTTGAGATATGGCATTTATAATTGTTACTGCTCATTTATCGAGTAAAGTTTTTAAAACCATCATAATCTTCCGTTGATATGGCAGATAAGGAAAAAGAAACAAGCAATAGTCAAGAAAACCAGCAGAAGATCTTTGGCACAGATGATATGGCTACATTCTGCAGGGCTAAAGGATTCATATATACAAATTCTGAGATTTATGGAGGCATGAAAGGTTTCTTTGACTATGGTCCACTAGGTTCAGAGATGAAGAAGAACCTCAAAGATGCATGGTGGAAATTCCATGTCCAAGATAGAGAAGACATAGTTGGCATAGATGGTACGATAATAACTCATCCAAAAGTATGGGAAGCATCAGGGCACGTCGCTAATTTTGAGGATCTGATGCTTGAATGCACAAAATGCGGAGAGAAAGTCAGGGCAGATGTATTCATCGAGGAGAAACTTAATGTAGCGGCTGATGGATGGAAAGCTGATCAGGTCAACAAGACCATCCAAGAGAACAAGCTCGTATGCGATTCATGCAAAGGTGCTTTCAAGGAAGTCGAACAATTCAACCTAATGTTCACCACAAACGTTGGTCCGAAACAGGACAAGGAAAGCCTTGCATATCTTAGGCCTGAGACTGCACAATTGATGTTCACTAATTTCAAGCAGGTAGTAGAGACTTCAAGATTGAAGCTTCCATTCGGCATCGCGCAGATGGGAAGAGCATTCAGGAATGAGATCTCTCCAAGAAATTTTCTTTTCAGATGCCGTGAATTCGAGCAGATGGAGATCGAATATTTCATACATCCTAAAGACACAGATAATTGCCCATACATAGCAGATGTTCTTGACCATGAACTTATGATCTACTCAGCATGTGACCAGGAAGATGGAAAAGACACTGAAGGCACAATTATGAAGATAAGGGATGCTCTTGACAAGAAGATCATAAAGACACAGTGGCATGGATACTGGCTTGCTACTGAACATAGATGGTTCATTAGTCTAGGAGCAAAAGCTGGTAATTTCAGGATAAGGCAGCATGTCTCTACAGAGAAAAGCCATTATGCCCTTGATACATGGGATCTGGAGTATAGATTCCCTTGGGGCTGGAAAGAGCTTCAGGGAATGGCAAACAGGACAGACTTCGACCTTCAACAGCATATCAAGCATTCAAAGAAAGACCTCTCATTGTTTGATGAGGAAGCTAAAGAAAGGATTGTCCCGCACGTTGTCGCTGAACCTTCACAGGGTGTAGATAGGGCTTTCCTGGTATTCATGTTCGATGCATATGATGATGATAAAGAGAGAGGAAATATAGTATTACACCTCTCATCAAAACTAGCGCCATACAAGGTAGGAGTCTTTTCTTTAGTGAACAAGAATCTGGAATCTGCAAGAGCGGTATTCAAGGAATTGCAATCAGATTTCGTATGCATGTTCGACAAGTCAGGAAGCATAGGAAGAAGATACGCAAGAGCTGATGAGATAGGCATACCATATTGTGTTACAGTTGATTTCGATTATGATGAGAAGAATACAGTCACAATCCGAGATAGGGAATCAACAAAGCAGATAATAGTCGATAAAGACAAATTGAAAGATACATTGTCAAGGCTTCTCTCAGGGAATATAGAATTCGAAAAGGCTGGCACATTAAAAGAATAGGCTACGCCATGAGATTGATTCTAATCTCCAAGTTCAACAACCAACCTATCTAATACTCTTGGTAAATATTCTCTATCAAGCTTATCATATAGCTCAAGATAAGGCTTGATGCTGGTCTCGCCGAATTTATTAGGTATCTGCGACTCAAGACCTGCAAATTCATTGATTAGAGCAATATGAGTACTAATTGGAAAATTCTCCCTCATGAAATTAACATGCTTATCCACCATGCCAAGCCATAAGTAAACCTCTGGATCGTAATTGCATGGCGTAGGATGCGGATTACGGATAAGATCCTTTCCTACAAGAGAACGCATTAGTCCAAGACTAGAATATCCTGTAATGCCTTTCTGTACAATCACTTCATTCCTGAAGAATGCCTCTCGTGGCCTGAAGAACTCCTCAATGATGCATCTTGCATAATCATCGATCATCTTCTTGTATTTAGGTTCATTCTCATAACGTCTATCATCAACAGAATATTTATCTATATCTCCAGCACGCTTTGCAGTCTGCAGAATCTTTCGGACATAATCTGAGTTCCAAGACTTGTCCTTTCCAACAGAAGTACCAGCAGAGCTGAACCTGATCAACCTATGCAGATCCCTCTCCCGTGCTTGCTTATTTCCTATTATCTCAGCCAATCTGCTCCTTGCAGAGTTGCCTGTGCATACGAATCTTACGTCAACCCCCATAGAGAATATGATTGCACATGCAGATATAAACATTACCAATTATGATTCGAATATGCCCAAACATTTATAAAGTTCAGGTTATATAACTATTAAATAACTTTAATAATATAGATATATAAAAGTTATATAACTTAGATAATATGTTATATATAACCTAAATGGCAAAACTACAGCACATCATCAATAAGAAACAGAAGAAGGAAGCATTTCTGATAGGTGTGCCAAAAGAGATAGTGAAACTTCTAAGGCTCAAGAAAGGCCAGGAATTTGCAGTGAGATTCAATGAAGAGAGAGGTAGTGTGGAGTATATCCCAATAAGAAAATGAAGAAGATAAAGAGGCTAGAACTTGAAGCTATAACTGCAGCAGTGTTATTTCTATTTATGATATTCTCTACTACAATATTTAGCAATTCTAGCCCCATAACTGGATTTGCAATTTATGAGAGCACAGAGGATGCTCAGTCTGCAGTTCAGCAATTCTTCAGGAAAGATATCTTCCAGAGCATAGAACCTGGAGCTAAGATGTGCATAAACATAAGGAATGATACTGATGAATACTATACTTTTGCAGTCAGGAAACGAGGATCAGTATTCGATGTAGAACCTGCTGAATTCTACTGTGATGGAAAAAACAATGAAGATTGGGTCTTCACATTCAAGGATCACTCACAGCTGGAGCTGCTCAACAATCTTTTTGATATAAGCAATTTCAAAAGGAAGACAGACAATCAATATTTTGAGGTATGGCTTTCAAAATACGTGAAGGATCAAGATACAGTATCATGCGATCAGGATTTCAAGGATACTTATTGCGAGTTCATAAACACCAATTACAGGAAATCAGAGCAGAAGACATTAGGCATCACTTGCTGTCTTGATGTCAAGACAGAGAATCCTGCTGGAAATTGGTTCATAGATTTCATAGAAGGATTTTGGTGGTTGATTGCGTTAGTCATAGTCTGCATAATAGTCGGGACTGGAGCAATAGTCTTATTGAGCTCTAAAGATGATGAGATCGACGATAGTAGGAAAGAAGATCAGGAAGATGATAATCTCAGGCAGATAAAAACGTATATATCTGAGTCCCAGAAGAATGGGAATAGCAATGAGATGATAAGAGAAAGCCTGATAGAAGTTGGATGGCAGCAAGGAGACATTGATGAAGCTTTTGAACAGGTAAGGATAGATGGAATGATGACTTTGGAAGAGAGGTTTGAGAAGAGTGATTTAAGACAGGATTTTAATAATTCTGTACAGTAATATACCAAATATCCCATAATAGGGATGATGTAATACAACAATATTTTTAATCGAAATCAGAACCCATTTCATGGGGGAGCAAAAAATGAAAATAAGTGAATTGACGCCAGGGCAAGGAAAAGTTGAACTTCAGGCAAGGGTTATCGAGAAAGGAGACATCAGGACATTTGATAAGTTTGGCAAGCAAGGAAAAGTCTGCAACGCAAAGATCAAGGACGAATCTGGAGAGATGACTTTAAGCTTATGGAATGAACAGGCAGAGAATGTGAATGTCAATGACATAGTTAAGATATCAAATGGATATGTTTCTGAATACAAAGGCCAGATGCAGCTTTCAACAGGAAAATTTGGCACATTGGAGATAATAGACATGTCTAGCAAGGACCATGGAGAGCATATCCTTACAGATGATGAAGTGCAGGAATCTGAAGCTCTAAATGAGGAGATTCCAGAACCCGATCCTGAAGATGAAGTCACCATGGATGAGATGGAAGAATCTGATCTTGACAAGAAAAGATATGATGACGAGGATTATGAGCCAGAGATGGCACTTGATGACGACATAGATGAAGAGAAAGTCGAATAGACTTAGATATTATTTATTTTATATTTATTCAGCATTCTTGATTGCTTTTGATTTAAGGTATTTTGAAAGAAAAGTGGGAACGCTGGGACTTTCAGGCGTCGACGAATGAAAATATCAAACGTCAATGAACGCATTTGAACCCAGGACACCCACGTATCTGACATACGTGAATGGCTTCAGCGTGGTGCTCTCCCAGTCTGAGCTACGTCCCCACAACTCTATTTCAAAGTATTGGTCCATTTATAAGATTTGCGTAGGGATTATGAACAATCCAATAAGGTATAAATCAGAAACATGATATTGAATGAGAGAAATATAATAAAAAAA
Source organism: Candidatus Woesearchaeota archaeon (assembly GCA_020637495.1). Lineage (GTDB taxonomy): Archaea > Nanobdellota > Nanobdellia > Woesearchaeales > JACJVV01 > JACJVV01. The sequence continues at coordinate 534,218 of JACJVV010000001.1, read as the reverse complement.
AAATAACAAAGAATAAGAAGATTTATCGCTTCTTCTTCTTTCCTGCTTTCTTAGCAGCCTTCTTCTTTGCTGGTTTCTTCTTAGCAGCTTTCTTCTTTGTAGCTTTCTTCTTTGCTACTTTCTTCTTTGCTTTCTTAGCTGCTTTCTTCTTTGTAGCTTTCTTCTTTCGCTTTGTGCCGCCTCTGGACATTTTAGCTCTTGAGATGTCTCCATTCTTGTCTATGAAGTATAGGTAACCTGATACTTTCTTGACACCTGCCTGTGCTACAACTTCTACTTTCTGTTTTCCTTTCTTGCCGCCGCCTCTGGACATCTTAGCCCTAGCGACATTACCTTTCTTATCGACAAAATAAAGGTAACCAGCAACTTTCTTTACTCCAACTTTTGCTACTTTTTCAGCCATTTTTGCTTTCCTCCTCTCTTTTTTGGTTGAATCGTGAGTGTCATCCACCCAGAATACCTTACTTTTGGAAGAACTGGTATTTAAATGTTTCGTGGACGGTTATAGTCTACCCTCGAGCATTGCTATCTTTATAGAGCTTTGTGAAAACTTTTATCTCTCTTTCAGAGACTGCACAGCCATTGAGTTTCATCGCCCAGAGCAGAGCCTCAACAAAATTTTCTTTTGTATCATACTTAAGATAATCTTCAAAGAAATCAAGTTCAAATGCAATAAGCGCAAGCTCAACGCTGCGGATGATCTTCAGCGTCGAGAAATGCCTATGGAATTCCTTAAGACGCTCTTTGTTTATCCTTACATTTTTATTGAATTTTTTCTGCAGGATAGCATGGAGCCTCATAGGATTTTCCAGAAGCAGCCGTGTAGTCCTCTCATCTACAACTAATGCATCAGCGTTGATGTTTTTAGCGAGTACAAGTGCATCGATCTCACCAGGATTCAATATGTTGAGATTCTTGTTCTTTATGCTGAAAATTGAGTTTGCCATCTCGGTTATGATCTCTGTTTCCTCTGAATAAACGCTGGTATCGAATACCTCAATCTCATTCTCGCCTATGAGCTTCTTAACCCTCATGGACTCAAAAGCAAATTTTCTCATCCGAGAGGGTGCTTCTATCAACTCTTTATGCACTGCATTGCATAAGTAGAATATACCATCATATCTATCTCTCAAGAATGGGATTATGTCCAGCAATGAATTCAATGCAAAAGTGATAACTGGACCTGAATCGAACACTATCGCTTTCATAGATACACCTCACAACTTGTGAATCTAAAGAACATGATCTCATTTATCATCTGAACAACCCCTTTGCAAAGCTAAGCCTCTGCCTTGCATCGACCCTATCATAGTATCCTTCATCATCAATCTTGAAATCTCCTAAGTACTCAAGTATATCCCACCGAGATACACCCATTATCTCTGCAGCCTGACCTATTGACATGCCATGTTCATAAACCTTCAATCCTTTCTTGACCTGTGCATGACGTATTGTCTGCAATATCGTAACACCTAGTTCTTTGTCATATTTCTTTATCTGATCAAAAAGTTTCTTTAACCTTGTCCTAAATATCGTCTGATTGTCTATTGAGCGTATAGCATCATCCAGATATTTCAACAGGGCTTCCCTTGAGATATTTGAGTTTTTAGAGAATATCTTATACAATGAATATACCAAAACAGATATGCTTATCGAATCTTTGTTATGCATCAATGATACATCTTCCATTAGCTGATTGCTGAGCCTTTTTAGCTCTGAGATCCTGATATGATCAGATCTTAATAGCTCTCTGACATTTTTCAGAACGAATAGCATGTTATCCTTGAGTTCAGTATCCATAGTATAAACCATAGCAATCTTTGATTCCAATTTTTAAAAAGTTTATCAAAAGAATCACTAATATTAGATATTATTATGCATAGGATGATGAGAGAATAGTAAATCATGAATATAGTTCTGAAAAATACATGAAAAAACATCACCGAAAAGTATTTAAAGATTCTTCAGTAGGGTAAATATATTGCATAATAGGTGCAATTATCGAGAGTGGATGATGAATGATTGACAAGATTAAGGATATTTTTAACAATTTCTTCAATAAATTCATGAGGAAGAAAAAGGACATGAAGATTGGCCTTTATGGGCCTCCAAATGGTGGAAAGACAACTCTAGCCAATAGGATATGCAAGGACTGGATAGGTGAGGATATGGGTTCTGTATCAAATGTTGCTCACGAGACAAGAGAGATCCAGATAAAAGAGCAGATAAACATAAAATCAAAAGGGAAAGAATTGACATTCAACCTCATAGATACACCTGGCATAGCGACAAAGATCGATTATGAGGAGTTCATAAAAGCAGGGATGAAAGAGAAAGAGGCTAAGAAACGAGCCAAAGAAGCGACAAAAGGTGTCATAGACTCAATAAAATGGCTGGATGATATGGATATAGTAATCGTCGTACTTGATTCAACAATAGACCCATATAGCCAGGTTAATATTACAATAATAGGAAATCTCCAGGCAAGGAAGATTCCCGTGCTGATTGCAGCAAATAAGATAGATCTGAAGAAATCAAAGATAAAGAAAGTGGAAGCTGCATTCCCGCAGTACCCTGTCATAGGCATATCTGCTAAATATGGGAAGAGCATGGACGGGTTCTATGATAAGCTATTTGAGGTGGCATGATGGTCACACTTCAGATATTACCATACAGCGAGATTGAACATCTTGCATCATTGAGCAGGATCAGGAAGATCCTAAATATAGCAAAAGAGAACAAGATAGTGCTCATACAAGGACGTCTGAAGAAAGAGGAAGAGGCAGAACTGATAAAGACGACTATGGAAGAGATTGACAAGGATTTCCAAGGGATTGAGCTTGCTGTCATTTATCCTAGAGAGAGCAAGGAAGAAGGCATGATCTCAAACATAAAGAATACGCTGATAAATACATTGCTTGGTGATAGGCAAGGGCTTACTATAGTCGGCCCTGCATCGATAGTCAAGCAGATAAAGAAGGATCCTAAGAAGATTGAGTTATTGACGACAGAGAAAAGATCAATAAGTAAACCTAAATCAAAACCTGGTTCTGCAAAGAAGAGGAAATAATTAGAAAATGCCTCACCAATGCGTAAGATGCAATGCTCTGTACCCTGATGGTGCAAAAGAGATACTTACAGGATGCAGCAGTTGCACAGGAAAATTATTCTTCTACATAAAGAAAGAGAAGCTTGAGCAGCTCAAGAAAGCGACTGAAGAAGTGCATCTCACTGAGAAGGAGCAGAAGCAGATTGAGAAGGATGTACGAGAGCTTGTCGGAGATCAGCTGAAGGAAGATGATCCAGTAGTTCTTGATATAGAGAGCATAAGAGTGAAGAAACCAGGACAGTACGAACTTGATCTAGTGCATCTGTTCAAAGGTGATCCCTTGGTATTCAAGCTTGGTGAAGGCAAGTATATGGTGGATGTCATAGAGACATTCAACAAGTTCACGAGAAGCAGAAAGAAATAAATTCTGCTCACCTCAATATTTAATGATTATCTTATAGAAACAATATCAAGAATCATTTGCTAGCCATTATTTCTACGATATCTAGGTGTGCAAGCACATGATCCTTGCCAACAGGCATCTTTGTCTTGACATTGATTGCTTTGACGAAGTTCTTCCCAAAATCAGTATGCAGTCTATAAGCGAAATCTAGTGCAGTAGCATCTTTTTTCATAAGGAAACAATCTGGCAGTACATTGCCATTAGAATCCTCAAGTTTGCTGACTCCTCCAGGGTGTATAGCCTTGTATTTCAATAATTCCAAGACTGCCTTATCCAGCACAGTCTGAACACCAGTACTGCCGAATTTATCCAATATGTTCTTCTGTATGAAACCCAATCCAAGTTTCTGCTTTTCAGAGATCTTGCTTTCATCCTTGATAGAGAATTCCTTCTCGCCAGGGACATATTCGATGATATCATGCTTTGCAGCCTCTTTCAGTGCAAGCTCGCTCTCAGCACTGCATGCTACAAACATCCTATCAGGGAATTCTTTCTTTAATCTCTCAAAATTCTCAAATGCTACAGGGATATCCATCTTATTGCATGCTATGATCATAGGCTTGGTCAGCATGCGAAGTTCTGTGGATATCCTCATCAGATCATCTTCGCTCCAATCAAGCATGTTTGATCCAAGCCCAAGTTTCTTTATGGTATCCTCGACCATCTCTTCAGTGACCATAAGCCCTGAAAGCTGCTTTGCGATCGCCTTATGGATCTCACCATGTGTCTGCTGCACAGTCCTCGCAAACTTATCCCATCCTTTGTTTATTATACCAAGATACCAATAATCAAGTTCTTCCTCAAGGAAACGTACATCATTTGCTGGATCATAGCTGCCTGGATTTATAGGTTCGCCTTTCTCATTTGTGCTTCCTGAACAATCAATCACATGGATAAGGACATGAGCCTGACGTAGATCATCAAGGAATTGATTACCCATACCTTTACCTTCGTGAGCACCAGGTACGAGACCTGCCACGTCTATCATCTCCATAGGGACGAACCTGAATCCTTTCACTACATAACCTTCTCTAGGATTTGCAGTCTTTCCAAAATCAGCAGCTACATCCTTAACCTTCACATATCCGACTCCAGAATTAGGCTTTATAGTTGCAAATGGGTAATTAGCTATCTCAACCTCAGCTAAAGTAGCAGCTTTGAAAAAAGTGCTCTTCCCTACATTTGCTTTCCCTACTACGCCTACTATCATGGATAAGCAAGGATTCTGATGGTTTTATATGTATTTCCGATAAATTTTATAAAAAACCTATATAAATTTTCAATATGCTCAAGATAGACTTGCACATGCACTCAAAAGAGGATAGAGAGGACAATATATCCTACTCAGCGAAGCAGCTTATTGACAAAGCAGCAGATCTAAGCTATGATGCCTTATCATTAACTTTCCACAAAAGATTCTTCTGGAAACAAGATATTGTGAGATATGCGAAGAATAAAGGCATAACCTTGATACCTGGGGCGGAACTATCAATAGAAGGTAAAGATGTATTAGTGTATAACCTAAAGAAAGGCGACGACAAGATAAGGACTTTCAGAGAGCTAAGGGAATTGAAGAAGAGAAGAAAGGAACTGTTCATAATGGCTCCACATCCCTATTTTTATCTCAGCTTCTGTCTGGAAGATAAGCTTGAAGAACATATAGATCTCTTTGATGCAATAGAATACTGTTGGTTCTTCACATCATATTTCAACAGGAATAAGAAGGCAGAGATAATTGCAAAAAAGCATATGCTTCCATTAGTAGCTACTTCAGACAACCACCTGCTATGGAATTTCGGAAAGAATTATAATCTGATTGATACAAAAGACACCAAGGATATTTTCAAGGCTATAAAGGAAGGAAAGTTCAAAAAGCATGCCAAGCCAAGAAGCATATTCACTTTAATATGGCACACTATCTGCATGTTCTATAATGACTTCAGAGCCAAGAAGATCACAGTATTCGGATAGGACTCTTTGCTATATGGTGTTTATCGCGAGTCAAAAATCAATGGATTTATCGTAAATAATAAATACTGCTTAATCTAATTCAATATATTATGCCATATAGTGTTGATTACTAGTATGGTTGATGATGGAAATGTGAAATGCCAGCTCCTAAGATAAAGCACAAATACAGCGATTATGTCAAGAAGATAATCATAGATGACACTAGGATAAAGCACAAGGATTATTTTGATATGAAATATCTTTACATGATGTGCCATGAATGGTTCATGGAACACAGCTGGGGCTCAAGCAGCGACCAGAAATGGCCTGAAACCATGTATCTCCATAGATGGCTCCAATCAGGAGGCGAAGAGATCTGGATCTGGTGGAGATTCAGGAAGCAATTCAATAGATTCTTGCGGTATGACCTTGATATAGACTGGCATATAGTTGGCATGGAAAAAGCTGAGATGGTCAAAGATGGCAAGAAATATAAGATGAACAAAGGGGAATGCGAGTTCAAGATTTATGTTAAATTGATATTTGATCCACAGACTGAATTTGATAAAGGGTTCCTCAAATCTATAAAGGAGACATTCTGGCAGCGCATGTATTATAAGGATATACTTGCACATAGGAAACAGCTATATCATCAGGTATACTTGTTCAAACAGGCAGTGAAGACCTATTTCAACCTGCAATCATATCTACCTGAGGCTGAGAACCATAAGTTCTTCAATGATGATACCCTTCATACGCCTTTCACAGATCCTGCTCCAGGTGGACCTTCAGGAGGGAATTAAGTAACATCAGACCAATAACCAACATATATTATGCTAATAATATCTTTATATTAGATAAAAAATATAAGTGGTTTCTTGATTTTTAAGGATATGGCAAACAAGAAAGACAAGAACAGCAATCCTGCAGCGGAAAACAACAAGGATAGCAAAGAGAACAAGAAAGCATCAACATCTGACAAGATAGCTGATCTTGAGAAAGAGATCTCAAATACTAAATACAATAAGCGTACACAGTTCGCAGTCGGGCTTCTTAAGGCAAAGCTAGCAAAACTCAAAGAGAAAGCTGCTGGTGCAGGAAAAGGACAGAAGAAAGGCGAAGGTTTCTCCGTGAGAAAATCTGGAGATGCTACAGCGATACTCCTAGGTTTCCCATCTGTAGGAAAATCTACCTTGCTTAACTCATTGACAAATGCGAATTCTGAGATAGGTCATTATGCATTCACTACGTTGACATGTATTCCAGGAACCTTGGAATATAATGGAGCTAAGATACAGATCCTTGATGTTCCAGGAATAGTTGAAGGAGCAGCACGAGGTACTGGACGAGGAAAAGAGGTACTTCAAGTGATAAGGAATGCCGACCTTATAATAATAGTGCTAGATGCATTCTATCCTGATCATTATGATAAGATAATAAGGGAAGTAAGGGAGGTTGGAGTCAGGATAAATGAGACAAAACCGGATGTGAAGATAGCAAAGCAGGCAAAAGGTGGGATTGATGTAGGCTATACTGTGAGGCTTACAAGACTTGATGCAGACACCATAAAGAAGATGATGAATGAGCTTGGATATGTGAATGCTTCAGTCGTGCTCAGAGAAGATATAGACGCTGACCAGCTTATTGATGTTGTAGAAGCAAACAAGGTTTATACTCCTGCTGTAACGATAATAAACAAGATAGATATAGCAACACCTGAACAATTGCATAAGTTCAAGACAAAGAACATCGGCTATAACCTTGGCATCTCTGCAAAGAACAAAGACCATATGGAAGAGCTAAAAGAGCTTATCTTCAGCAGATTGAGTTTCATGAGGATTTACCTTAAAGAGATAGGCAAGAAAGCTGACATGGCAGAACCTATGATTGTAAGATCGCCATGTAGCCTACAGAATTTATGTGAGAGGATCCATAAGGATTTCAGGATAAAATTCAAATTTGCACGAGTTTGGGGAAAGAGCGTCAGGTTCGACGGACAGAAGATAGTGAAACTTGACCATATGCTAGAAGATGAAGACGTTGTAGAATTGCACTTAAAATAGATTAAATTCTGAAGATAATTTTAAACTTTGATATTCTGCTCTATCTCATGGAAAAGCTCTGGACTCACTGACTTTGATAAGACCACTAGCATATTTGAGAGATATTCTACAGGCATCTTATCTACTATACTAGGGAGCCTCCAGAAAAAAGGATCAGCTTTGTCCTCATCAGATAACTGGTTTACTATCTCTGCCAAAGAATCATCTGGATTGCTAAACATTGAGGCATCTATCCATTGCCAAGGATATCTGATTCTTACCTCTTTCTCATTTAGAAGATCATATACAGGAGGATTGACTTCTGCAAAATACTGAAGAAAAGATGCTCGCTTAGGGAGATTGTCTTCATTATGCACAGGAAGGACGTTGCCATGATATGCTGCTTCCATAATCTCCCTATCATTAGTTAGCCCTATGCTGCTGCAGAATATCATTAGATATTGGAAAGCATGATTTGACATCTGGTTAAAATATGGTACAAGCTCGATCACAGCTGCCTTATAATCATTCCTATCTATGCTGTACCCATTCAAAGACTCATCTTTTATCTCACCAGAGTTGATTGTATCAGATAATAATGATAATAGAGTTACACCAGTTTTTGGATATACTGGAAAATCATCACCTATCACTTTCAATATGATCTCTGCTTCTCTTTTCATATCTGAAGAAGTCAAAATTAACAATATAAGGATTTCTATACTTAATTACCTATACATTAGCCATATGAATAGTGTAGAAGCCAGAACGCTGACAATGGTGAATGGCAGTCCTATCTTCATAAAGTCCCAGAAGGTCACCTTAAATCTCCTGTTCTTGAGCATTCCCATGGCCACTATGTTAGCTGATGCTCCTACAGGTGTTATGTTGCCTCCAACACTTGCCCCGATCACAAGACCGAAGAAGAAAAGATAGGGAGATATGCCCATAATCTCTGCCATCCTGTCGACGACAGGAAGCATTGCAGCTATGAAAGGGACATTATCTACGAATCCAGACAGCAGGACACTGCTTACTATAATAAGTATGAAGGCAATCAATATATTATTTCCAGTAAGCCCTGATATAACGACAGCAAACCATTCCATGAAACCTACCTGTACAAGAGCTTCAACCATAATGAACACTCCCATCAGGAACAATGCGGTATCCCAGTCAAACCTTTTTATCATGGGTATGAAGTCCTTTTTATTCTCAGAATAATACCATCCCCACATCAACAAACCAGATAAAAGGCATATCAACCCGACTTCATTATCTTTGAGGAATTTTATGGTCTCATTCTGCCCATGATAATGATGGAGTGACATCAGGACTAGAACAGCGATCATGATTACGAAGACTGTTATTGGTAACCATGACACTATCCTATCTGGCTTCAATTTCTTGATGTTAGAAGAATATTTTCTGTAAAAAAAGAATAGCACGAATAGAGATGCAAAAGCTGCAATCTGAACTGCAAAGAATAATGATGGTTTCCCCAAGAAGACGAAGAAATCATTGAACCTTAGCCCTGCATAATCAGCAAGAAGTAGGCTTGGCGGATCTCCAATCATCGTCGCAACTCCCTGTAGGTTTGATGAGACTGCTATACCAATTATCAATGGTCCTGGATGTATCTTTAGCTTATCTGCAATATAGAATGCTACAGGTGCAATTATCAGCACGACAGCCACGTTCTCGACGACTATGCTGATGAATCCAGCAAGAGCGCATACTCCCAGCATGGCTATCCAAAGCTTTGGGCTCTTAGAGACAATCTTCTCAGCCATGACTTCAGGAGCTTTAGAATATATGAAAAGTTCAGATATGAAAAGCATCCCTACATAAATCCCAAGAACATTCCAGTTTATTGCGGCTAGCGCTTGCAATGGATTCAATACTTGTGCTATGAAGAAGATCACTATTGCAATCCAGATGAATATTGTTTTCCTGTTGTAGAAGAATATTATCAGGCCATAAGTCAGGATAAAAAGGCTCACAACAAGTGTAAAATTAGATATTAAAGGTTCCATCAGAGGAATCCAGCTTAGCATGTTTATATGCTTTTCTCAGTATATATCGTCAATATTTCATAAGTAAACAGGTTGCTAGAGTAAGATTTATAAAAAACTGAACAGCATTATGTCTATGGCAGATACAGATTGGATAGCCACGCTGCAGAATGTAGTTTCCGAGATAATCAATAAATACTTTGTAGCTATATTGATTGTACTTATCGGATTTGTCATAGGTAAGATAGCGGGAAGATTCCTGCTCAAGGCTTTGAAGGAGATACAGCTGAATAAGATCGTCAAGGATATCTCTGGTATAAGATCTTCTTTAGAAGGGATAATAAGCCATTTTGTCGAGTATTTCATATATTTTGTATCTATCGTCATGGCATTGCGTCACATTGGCATATACACTGATATATTGAACATTCTATCTGCAGTTGTGATAATATTGATTGGGATATTCATAATCTTGAGTGTTAAGGACTTCATACCTAACATAATCTCAGGCATTGTCATGCACCAGAAATCAGACATCAAGGAAGGTGATATCATAGAATACAATAAGATCAGAGGCAAGATAATAGATTTCAGCCTCCTAGAGACAAAGCTTGAGACAAAGACAGGTGATATAATAATAATACCTAATTCCAACCTCACAAAAAATGAGATTATTAAGAGGAAGAAGTTCTGAATAGTCTTTTAATGTTTGTGTGACTAAACATCATAGAATTAAATAGAATTAAATGTAAATTTGAATAATGCAATTAGATGCTTTCAAGCATCGATACGACGTTCCAAAGCTGAGTCCTTGTGAATGAATCAAGATTTGAGTCCTCATTAAGCTCGTCGAAGATATGCATGACCTTATCAATCTTTAATGATTCTTCAAGATTGCTCTTTAGTATCCCGATGACATCAGCTATCTTGAGCTTGACATTCTTTGGGACTGTATCCTCTTCCTTCATCTCGTCGAGGAATTCGATTATGTTCTCGATCTTATCATCCATTATTCTTCATCTCTTCCATTACTTCCTGCTGGATTCTTTTCGCTTTCTCTTTCATTGAATCCTCTTGCTTCTCTACTGCTTTTATCCTGATCTCTGCATTCTTCTTGTCTTCTTCAAGGGACTTTTTGAGCTTATCCTGATCGACCTTAACCATGATATTCCCGATTATCTTGTATGATGCATCAGTATTATCTAATTCTTCAAGAGCAGACTCAAACTCTAAGATATTTGCCTGCAACTGCTGTTTCTGCATATTGAAACTCTGCATCCCTTGCTCCAGAAGTTGTAGTTGAGAAATCTTTTCACTTGCCATTTTATGTTATGCTTATCTGACGCTTATTGATGATGATGCCTTGTCATAGGCTTCCATTATCTTCAGGTAGCCATTCACTGTAGCTTTCAAAGCTATGATGTCTTTTGCCTCGATAGTTATTGAACCTTTCTTGACTGAAGCAGTTGAACGTGCCATGTCGATATTATCTTCAGCCTCAAGCACCTTTGCCAGATCAGGATCATCAAATGTAATGGTTGCTTTGAACATTGTTCTTGAATGATTTAAGATTGCTCTTAATCATGCAGCCTTGACATGAGTGATCTTGTTCCTAGGCTTGAAAAGGATCTTGCTTCCGCAATACGGACATCTTACCCTCTTCCTTGTGTATTCTGTGCCTACTTCCTTGTCACATACGAAGCATTTATACTGTGCCATCTGCAATTTCCTCTTTTATTGATACCTTGTCTACGCTATAGGCCTTTGAAGCGAAAGTGAATCCGCACTTCTTGCAGGACCATATCCCTGTAGACAACCTTTTGACCTTGATTGCATGGCATGAAGGGCATTTGTAGAGTTTCCTCTGAGAATTCTCTATCTTAGCGAACTTATCCCTGTTCTTCCTACCATATCTTGTTCCGAACTTGTTCCCTGATTTCAGGCTTTTTTCTTTTACCATTTTGTATTTCCGTTCCAGAATATATTGGCTTTCTGGATCATATATTTTATGAAATTAAAGTGGGGCTGCCCAGACTTTCGACAACCCAATAATTTGAATTGGATGCTTTCGAACTGGGGTCCTATGGTGTTTTTGACTTCAAGAATGAACTTGAGTGTCTCCCAAACCACAGATGATAGATTGCTCCCAGCAATCCTCGACATGAAGTGTCGCTGGACCAAGCTACACTACAGCCCCGGCAATAAGTTGGTAGAATCCAAATCTGTTTATAAAGGTTTCCACTAGCTGAATAAATGAAGAGTAATATTTAAATAAACATATGATCAGGCTAATCATATGGATTTTATAGCCATTAAAGACAGGGTTAAGTCAATTGCCGGCCTTACATTAAGCATAGGCATAGCAGATTTCAAGCTTAGGAATGAAGGAAGCTATCTTGGGATACTTTGGTATTTGTTGAATCCATTATTGATGTTTGGCTTCTTATGGTTTGTTTTTGCTAATATTTTAGGTAATGATATCCAATATTACCCTTTATACTTGTTGATTGGAATTATTATGTACAACTTGTTTCAGATGTGTGTATCTGAAAGTATGACAGCAATAAGAGGTAATGGAGGAATTATAAAATCAGTAAATTTTCCTAGAGAGTCTTTAGTCACATCAATAATAGCCAAATTTTTCTTGTCCCATATTGCTGAATATATTGTTCTTCTTATTCTGTTTTTCTACTTCAAGATACCTTTAAGCCAATCACTATTATATCTCATAGCCATATTAATGTTCATCCCTGTGATAGTAGGATTATCTTTGATATTTGCTTCAGTGACTGTTTATTTTGTAGATTTCATAAACATATGGGATTTTGTTGCAAGAGTCTTATTCTTTTTAACTCCTATCTTCCACCAGCTCATCCCTTATTCAAAATTATATTATATAAATTTGATGAATCCATTGTATCATTTCATAACTCTTGCTAGGGAATTATGTCTCAATGGAACAATGCCTGACATCACAATTATAATTGGTAGTATAACGTTTGCTATTTTTACTCCAATACTTGGATTGGTTATCTTCAGGAGATTAAAATACAAATTTGCCGAGTTGATATGATGATTGCTCTTAAAATAAGAAATGTATCGAAGACCTTTAATATTGGATTCATGAAGAACCAAAGTGTACTTTCTCGGATAATATCATTCTTATCCTTCAAAACTAGTGTCAAGATTCTTAATGTCCTAAGTGATGTATCATTTGACGTGAACAAAGGTGAGATTTTAGGATTAATAGGTAAGAATGGCAGTGGTAAGAGTACACTACTAAGAATAATTTCAGGAATTTATGATTCAGATGAAGGTTCAGTAGAAAGCACTGGTAAGATAGTCTCCTTGATTGGGCTTGGCCAAGGTCTTAAGGATCGATTGACAATGAGAGAGAACATATATTTGGTATGCTCATTGTTCGGACTAAGCAGGAAAACTGTGAAAAAGCGATTTAACAGTATTGTGAAATTTGCAGAACTCAAAGATTTTGTAGACACTAAATTATTCCAGTTTTCAAGTGGTATGGTGCAAAGACTTGCCTTTTCTATAGCCATACACTCTGATCCTGAAATTCTGCTTTTGGATGAAGTTTTTGAAGTAGGAGATAAGGATTTCAAGAAAAAAAGTAAAGAAAAACTGAAAGAACTTGTTAAAGGAGGCGCTTCTATAGTCTTAGTAAGCCATGAACTAGGGATGATCAGAGAGCATTGTGACAAAGTAGTATGGCTAAAAGACGGAATGGTAAAGTATCAAGGTGATACAGAGTATGTCTTATCAAAATATTGAGGATTTTATCCTTCTTAGAAAATAATAGATTTGTGGGTTCTTTTTTTTGATGTATCTACCTAGCTTACCTATACATCTATCAATGATAAAAGGCAATTCACGTAACTTGACAAAAGGCCAACAAAGCATGAAAAGATAGCCATCAAAAGATATTGCCATTCGAATATCATTGCAAAGATCAAGTGTCTGTTGATAGTGAACATTCCTCCCACATGGCCTGTTCTTTAGATCTATTTCATCAAAAAGGTTAAAATACTTTTTCCACATAGTATTATGCATACCCCCTTTAATCCATGGTTTTGGCGTAGTCAGAAGATGATAAACTGTAGCATCAGGAATAAACTGCGGTTTAAAAGACAGGCGTATTGATGGAGAAGTTACAAGTGGATAATTATATGAGAATGAAAGTTTCTTCCATTTATTGTAAAAATACAAATTAAATATTAACTGTTCAGGAAAAAAAGCAACTTTCTTGAATTTGTCAAACATACCCAATAGTTCTTTTTTTGCTTTATTAGATATTGATTTATTGTTGATCACCATCGCACCTACATTGAAAGACATCTTGGTCATATCATACTTCTTCTTCAGTTCTTTATACTCAGGACGATTTCTGTGTATGCATTGGTGAGATATAGGATGATCAAAATCTGAGACTGCTGCAAAATAATCAGTAGCAAGAAGATGGTCCAAAGTACCATTCACAATCATATCACTGTCTAAGAAGATTATAATATCCCATTGCTTGAAATAATCATCGAACAGCAGAAACTTGTTGAAGATGGTTTTTGGCCAATAATACCAACGTTTATGGTAAGGACATTTACACTGATATATCTTAATTCCCTTCTTTTTGAATGCGTCTAACCTATCATCAGGTATGCTCTCTGACATTAGGATATAATCGCCTTTCCATCCTGAATTTTGAAATATACTAGAAAAGAGTGCTTTAGCTGCCCTTACATATTTACGATCAGCTAATGTTACTATTGCAGCTTTCATTTTCGTTTGACTATTTTATGTAAAGCAGGAAGATACCTTTTCAGGAAGATACCAATCTCACCTAGAAATCTATCAAAAGTCTGCCCATTGAGATGCTTCAAAAAATGAATCAATTTTCCATTTAGCCTATATTTAATCCATTTTCGACTTGAAACCTGGTTACACTTATTAATCTCTTTACCTGAAAAGACACGCCTTGCAGTCTGCCTTCTCTGCAGATCTATCCTATCAGACTTTTTATAATTTCTCATCCACACATCATATAATTCTCCTTTTTTAGTTATCCAGACTTTCTCTTGTATAAGATGATGAATAATTGCATCAATCGGGTTGAATCTGAAGAAAAATGGTACCTTGTTCTCCCAGATGCATTTAAGTACAAAAGTATTGTATGCTAAAGGAAGTCTGTTCCATTTTTTATAGAAATAAAGGTTTAAGATTGCCTGTTCTGGATAATCAACCACATCACGGTATTCATTAAACAACTTCATAAGATTACTAAATGTATCATCTTTTATTATGTCAGTCTTAAAGCTTAATAATCCTACATTGAATGACAATTCCTTGAAATTATATCTCTTCTTAAGTGTAGCCAGCAATTCTGGTTCATCCAATATATTATGATAAAATTGGAATCCTAGATTATTGTTGGCATCAGGTACTGCTGAGAATCCAGATAGTGAAAGCAAAGAATCAAGACTTGCATTAACAATCATATCCGAATCAAGAAATATCACGTGGTCCCAACGCTTGAAGAATTTCTTGAAAAGATATAACTTATCAATTACAATTGGATGGAATGTAGATATCCTCTCTGCAATCAATGGTTTTATTCTTTTAACAATTATGCCTTTTTTTATAAACCATTCTACATCTGAATCATCTACATCTCTAGTAAGAATCATATAATCTCCGGACCAACCTGAGTTATGATAAATGCTAGAAAAGAGTTGCTTTGCTGCTATAAGGTAATCCTTATTTGCAAGTGTGACAATAACGCTCTTCATTTTATTCATCCCTTAATCTCGTTTTAAGAATTTTAGTACCTTATAGATAAATTTGAATTTTTTATTCAAATATGAACCCAGCATTCCTAAAGACTCAATCCTGATTATTCTATACACATATATCATGTAAACATAATTCATAGAGTATGAAGACATAGACATGAGAAATAATCTCAAAACATTGACTTTTTTTCCTCTAACTCGCTTTTCAAGATCAATCTGCTCTGATTTTATAAGATTCTTTTTCCAAATAGTGTATATTATATTTGTGTACAACCACGGTTTCTTCTTCCCAATAAAGTGTAATACTGGTGCTCCTGGAAGTCTATGGGCATATAACTTACAAGAAAGTCCACCGAGGATTGATCCAAAGATGAAATAGTTATAGCAATTTGGAAGTCTTGACCATGAATTATTGAAATATACATTAAGTATTGCTTGTTCAGGATTTCTAACAATCTTGCTGTATGTATTGAAGAGTTTGAGTAGATCATTATATGTATTTTGTTCTATGATGTGTGTAGGATATGAAAGAACACCACAATTAAAAGAAGGTTTGGAAAGATCATATTCTTTTTCCAATTCCTTGAATAGATTAATCGTTTTGCTATTCTTTATGAATTGCCAACTAACTTTTGTATGTAAATCATAAGAAGCTGCTAATCCGTCATACATCTCAAGATTGTCTAATGAAGATTGGATTATTATGTCTGCATCTAAATAAATAACATGTTTCCATCTTTTGAAAAACTCGTTGAAAAGGAAGAATTTTCCTAAAACAATATGATGCCATTGATTGATTTTTTTATTCGTACATATATTTATTTTCTTGAGCAAGATGCCCTTTTCTTTGAACCATTTAGCATCATTTGTTTGAATCCCATTATGCATCAACAAAAAATCTCCTTCCCACCCAGAATTGAAAAAAACACTGGAGAAAAGCTGTTTAGCTTGATCTACCCAGCCTGAGTCAATCAATGTTACAAGCACTTTTTGTTTCATTTTATCTCCCTAACATTCTGTATATGAATGGATGATTAGTCTTTAGATATATCCCTATCTTCCCCAAGGAACGGTCAAATCTCATAAGAGCTACTTTTACTTGATCTATTTTATAACGAAGATATATATCAAACTTGATATACTTGAATTTCCTCTTATATACTTGCTGTATAAGGTCTATTTCTTCCCTGGAAAATATTTTAGAAGGTATTATTCGCTTTTGTATATCAAATTCATCATGCCTAATGAAGTTATGATTCCAAATGTCATATGCATGACCTTTCCTGATTTTCCAGATTTTTGGCTGAGCTACATAATGGAATATTATTGCAGAGTCAATTCTTCGAACGCGTTTAGATGGAAGAAAGCGTTGTAATAAGGTCCTGTAAATGTAGAAATTGTATGCATATGGTAGCATATACCATTTATCATAGAAAAAAAGGTTTAGGATCGCTTGCTCTGGGAAGGAGACAATACTTTTATATCGGTGGAATAATCTTATTATTTCATTATATGTTTCACTTTTTATTATCTTTGTAGGAAATGACATTATTCCTACATTAAAAGAAGTCTTCTTCAGATTATATTTCTGAGAAAGTTCCTTATACAATCCTTTGTTATTTCTCCAATCATAATAGAACTGCCATCGAATGCTATAGTCCATATCTGGAACAGAAGCGAAACTATCTATCTTAGTAAGAGCATCAATTGAGGCATTTACAGTCATATCAGCGTCAAGATATATGACATGATCCCATCTCTTGAAATAAGTCTTGAATATCTCAAGCTTATCCAGAACAATAGGATTGAAGTCCGTTATTCGCTTTTTACGTATTGGACTAATCTTTTTTAATAGAATACCTTTGCTCTTGAACCACTCAAGATCTTTCTCCTGGACATCCCGATGAAGGAAAAGATAATCTCCCTTCCAACCAGAGTTATGATATATACTGGAGAACAATTGTTTGACGGCATCAAGATATTTACTGTTGCCCATTGTTACAATAACACTCTTCATCTTGTTTTTTCCACCTTTTTTCTATTAGTATTTATGAATAAAATCTTTCGTATAACAATCCCAAACTTGCCTAAGAGTCTGTTCAATTTTGGCACTGCAATCAAGTAAGACCTTTCCCAACCATAAATAAGATATAATAATTTATTGTAAATAACAGCAGGAATATAATCGACTAGACTCATTTTATTGCCCGTGATTCTTTTTCTTAGGTCAATATCATCTGCTCGATCAATGTTTGCTTTCCATTCTTCATAAAATTCCTTCTTAGCAACCCATGGTTTTGGATATACTAATAGATGTATGTTTATTCCATTAACATGATGATGATTCTGTGAACTATACAGTTTTGGAACCAGAACATTGTATACTTTAGGGAGCTTTTTCCATTTCCCATAGAAAACCAAATTATATAGTGCCTGGTCAGGTGAGAATATTATCTCGTGGTAATCATCATAGTATCGTAACAATCTTGAGATTATTCCTTTATCTATAATCTTAGTATCAAACCAGAACATCCCAGAATTCAACGCAGTTTTCATAATATTAAATTTTTTCTTCAATCTCGAGATCAGGATTTGTTCAGTGTCCGTCTTGTTTAATCCATGATTGAATTGATGAAGGATCTTACTGTCTGCATCTGAGGCTGCCCATAATCCATTGTACTTGTCAAGATCATCAAGGGAATATCGCACTATCATATCTGAATCTAGATAGAGTGCCTTTTCCCATCTTTTGAGATATGGGTCAAATATTGAAAGCTTCAACCAGATTGAATCATTCCACTGTGTTTTAACAGGGGACTTTATCATGCTCTTAATCTTATGAGTAAATATGTCCCTACTCTTGAACCAATTCAAATCTTCATTTCTAATGCCATCATGGAAGATCAGATAGTCACCTGTCCATCCAGATTTATGGTAAACACTACTAAAAAGCTGTTTAGCTTTATCAACATAATCTTGCGTCGCAATGGTAAATAATACTTTTTTCATAGTCTTGATATCTTCTTGAGTGCTTTATACAAATTAGGAGATATTTTTTTTACAGCAATCCCTACCTTTCCTATAATCCTATCAATCTCGAAGATAAAATACCTGTTTTCAAGCATCGCTGAAACTTTCTTTACTCTTTTCTCATTCCAGATATCCTTAGCTGGTAGACGATGGTTCAAATCGATTTCATCTGCGATGTCTAGATTATATTTCCACTCCTCTGAATATAATGTCTTTGACTCCCATGGTTTAGGTCGCATTATCATATGTAGGATAATACCATCGTTGTGCAACTTTGAGAACCATAGAGCTTTTGGCAATATGAAAGTATTGTAAACTGCCGGCAATCTTTTCCAATTTTTATGGAAATATATATTCATAATTGCTTGTTCAGGGTATCTTACTATTTTTCTATATCTAGAATATAATTCTAACATAGTACTGTAGGTTTCCTTTTTGATGATGTCAGTATTTATTGATAATACTCCAACATTAAAAGATTTTTTTGACATGTCCATATTATTAATCAAAGTCTTATATATACCATTATACCTTTTATTCTTGAACTGCCACCACATATTGTGGTTAAGATCAGAGATAGCCCCTATGCCAGAAACACCCAGAACTCTATCAAGCGAAGCTTTCACAATTATGTCTCCATCAAGAAACACGACATGCTGCCATTTTTTGAAATATGTATTGAATAACTCAAACTTGCATAATATCGTCGACGGCCAATCCTTGAATTTGTCATTCTTATGCGGCTTTACTTTCTTGATTATGATACCTTTATTCCTAAACCACTTAAGCTTACTTTCAGGTATGTCATACGCCAAAAGAAGATAATTACCTTTCCATCCTGAATAATGATATACACTGGAAAAAAGCTGTTTAGCCTGATCGATATAATTCTTGTCCGCTAATGTGACTAATACAGCATTCTTCATCTTTTGTTATCTCCTTCACTGACAATCCTTTTTATTTTCTTAATAAATTCTTTAGTATCATATCTCTTTGCTCGTATCTGGCAAGCATTTTTGTATCTTCCAGGATCTTTTCCAACCTCTTTTACTGCATTGACCAGCTTATCAACATCAATATCATCAATAAGTACTCCCGTCTGTCCATCGACAATCGTTTCTTTGTATCCACCTTCATTAGGCGCAATTACTGGCTTTCCCGATGCCATAGCTTCTATAGGTGTCATTCCAAAATCTTCTTCATGAGAAGTTGTGATGAAACCTTTGCAATTTGCATAAAGATCCACCATCTTCTGTTTGTCTGCCCAATGTACTATCTCGACATTATCAGGTTTCAGCTTTTTGATGTATGCTGCATATTCCTCAAAATGTTTAGCAGAGACTTCATAGCTTCCAACAATGATCAATTTCTCACTAGGCAACTTTGAAAAAGCTTTTAGCTGGATATCAACGCGTTTGTGAGTGATTAACCTATTAACAGATAACCAATAATCCCCATTTGATTTATAATGGAAATCTTTTGTTTCTATAGGTGGATTTATGACAATAGCATCTCTATTAAGATATTTCTTTACACGTCGTTGAGTATTAAGAGAATTGCATGCAATCTTGCCGACATGTTTAGTGTATTTTCTGTTAAGATAACGATTATAATGGACCCAAATATCAAATATCCCTCTCTGCCACAATGGTACTGTATTCTTCCTAATGTACCCATACAGATCCCATATCTCTCTTATAGGAGAGTGAACATACCATAAATTAGGTTTATGATTGAATGCACCTGACATTGCCCAATCACCATCGATGATGTAGAAGTCATATTTTTCCTTTAGATTTAGCAATCTAAATCTCCATAAAGCTAGCTGTTGTCGCCAGGGTGGATTTATAGGAACTTCTCCTATTGATTTCAGTTTAATATCTTCAAATCCCATCAACTTGATTTTTTCGGTATCAATATTGGTTGAATAAAAATCTGCTTTAAGCTCTCTAGCTAAAGTAAGCCCTACTATTTCAGCTCCCCCTATATTGTCCATATAATTGTGAAATATCGCTATCTTCATTGTTCCCCCATCAATACTGCTCCGAGATTATTATATTTAAATATTATGCGGCTTCAGAAAGCTTCTGGTATCATATACGTACAAACTATCTTCAAAAAGTATCGACCAATTGCAACTGTTTCCAAAACTGTCTATTACATATGATATGTTCCTTTCGATTATCAATCCTTCCTTATCTGAGCAATTAAAAGAATCGCTTGTATAGTTCAGCCAAGCAAATGGATCACCATAGAAATGAAGTGCTGCAGCAGGATCTTTCCTTGCTATTGGGTATAATGCCATTGCCATCCTTGGTTCAAGGAGCACAAGACCATCAGGGTAATCATGAAGTTCAGTCATTGCATCATAATCACTGTCTGCTATTGCATAATACAAAGGCCATGGCTGATGATAGTAACCTATGAATGTCAAAATGAATATAATGCAAAAGAATATTGCAATCGCAGCATTTCTCGCAGCTTTTCCTAGACCACTAATAATAATCTTCAGCTTACCAAATACCCACCAAAGTCCTATTGCACTAAAGACTGGTAATACTATAGCTAGATAGTATAGGTTCCTTTTGAAAGGACTGAATAATGATATAGACGTAAAGACATAAAGTAATATGTTGAATAATACAGATACTGCCCAGATGACAAAAAGATAAAATGACTTCTTCTTCTGCAATATTACATAGATGAATCCAATTACTGCCAATGCATATCCGACTAGACTATATAGCTCCAGTGGATTATTGTAATATATCCAACCTTCCCATGAATCCCATAAAAATAATTTCAACATAAGAGTGTGCAAATTAGCAGAAGAGAGACCACCTGACATCATAGAATAAGCTATAAGCCCGATTAGAGGCACTATTAAGAACAAAGCACAGAATTTCCAATGCTTTATGATCCAGTTCCAGTTCATGACCATTATGACAATGATTATAGGAACAGCAAATAATACAGCAAGAGGATATATTACTAGAAGAATAACCATAAGCAAAGAACTATAGATTAGATACCGTTTGTTATCATCCACTATACCTTCATAGAACCAATATAAATACAGATAAATGAAAGGGATGACAAAAGACATAGGCACAAAAAACATTAACCCAAGGATATTGACGCTTGATTTGATTGAAGCGAAGAACAGCATAGAAGCCAATGCCACAAATGTTGATTGATATCCATTCTCCTTGCTCTTAGCATATACCTGGTTAATTGTGTAGTATAAGGAAAACAAAGATGCCAATACCCACAAAGCTGGAAGAATATGATATATCTTAACTAAGTCAAAGACAAGTGACAAGCCTGCAAGCATTGCATGGAAGCCAAACCTATACGAGACATCGCCTCCTGTATAATCCCCTGATCTTAGCTTATATGCTTCAGTTATATGATGCCATTCATCTATCGAGAATGGGTACTTATATTCAAGATGTGGAGAATAGATAAGAAGGAACGAAAATATTAGAATCAAAAAAAGAATAAGTTTCTTCATAGTGAAGAAAACTGATAAAAATAAAATTTAACCAGTGTAACCGTAGGTTGCTGATCCTGAGACTGATACGTCTGGGATATCAACAACAACTGAACCTTCTTTTACATGAGGTACAGTCTGACCACTTGCTACTGTTGTCCAGTTTGCAATCAAGTCTGATTCAAATGTTGTACCATTGATCAAACCAGGACATTCTACTACTACTCTCTGTGTCTTTCCAGCACCTATATCATACTGGGTAGTAAGAGCACCGTCATATGCGGAAGTTGTAGTATTCTGACAACCTGTGAAATTTATCTGGAAATCATAAGCTGTTTGTCCAATACCATTTGTAACCATCAAAGTTATTCCGTTTGCTCCAGCGCTTACAGTTGTAATCTGGAACTCAGGTCCTAAATCTGCTTTCTTAGGCAGGAATGTTTTTGGATTCAATAATCCGAAAAATGCCAAAGCTGCTATAGCAATAAGAACGATTAGTAATGCCCAACCATAGGTCATCAAGAATTCCATTGCTGCTTGTCCTTTTTTATTAGCCATAATTCTTACACCTCAAAATTTTGAATATTTTATTTGTTTAGTATATTCTAAACTTATTTATTTATAAATGTTTTCCTAAATTATGCTGGAGATATAGTATAAATATGCTTAACAAAGGTCAGGAATTAATGTCCCAAAACGTCAATTCTCCCTTATTCCGATTATGCTTAACATGAAAGATGAGAATATTGTTTGGACGCCCAATATCAGGAAGGTCATGGAGACTATTAGATTCTTGACTTCGTTGATTGATTTGAAACCTGAGGTTATCCAATCATATATTATCATTATAGGAAAAGCTAATCCAAATATGACAAATACCAAGCCAAGTATAGAAGCCCTTTCTATCGTAAGGAATTCATACATCATCTCCATAATTCTGCTTCTCTCGCCAAAATGGGTTACAGCATATGTCTTGGCAAATGCTGCAAACTGGATCAACTGATATCCAACGATCATAATCATGGATGAAAGGAACATGGGATGGAAATATATCTTGACACCAAATATCACAGGAGACCCAAGATATAGCCATATCATCGATAATATCCCAATGAGGAAAAGCAATACTCCAGGGATCAGAAAAAGAAACAATGGACTATACATGAGCATGAAACGAAGATGCCTCCATCCATCCCATAATGAATTCAATTTTGAATCTCCTTCTCTGGCATTATAATTTATGATTATCTCTTTTATCTTAAGATCATTCTTAATTGCTTTGATTATCATCTCTGAAGCATATTCCATGCCAGTTGTCCTGAGATTCAATTTATCATATGCCTCTTTTTTTATAGCTCTAAGACCGCAATGCGAGTCATTCACATTTCCCCTGAAAAAAAGTTTTAAGACCCAAGAAAGGAAAGGATTTCCTATATAGCGATGAAGCCAGGGCATTGCACCTTTCTGCATCTTTCCTTTGAGCCTGTTGCCCATGACAAGATCATATCCTTTATCAAGATATGGTAACATCTTGACTGCATAGTTAAAATCATAAGTTCCATCAGCGTCTCCCATCACAATATATTTGCCTTTAGCAGCAGAAAAACCTTCGATATATGCCCTGCCATAACCTACCTTGTCATGTTTTACTAATCTGACCTCACAATCAGAAGTTTTAGCGAAATCTTTGACTATCTGAGGAGAATTATCTGAGGAACTATCAGATACGACTATCTCTGCATCCAGCTTGTTATCTGAAATTACCTTATGGATCTGCTCAAGGACATAAGGCAAAGCCTTCTCCTCATTCCTGCATGGCAATACAAAGCTTATATCTGGCATCAGTATCATTAGCCAGGACTGTTTATAAGATTTATTTCAATCACAAATATAGGATAAAGAAGCGATACAATATATGATACTACATGATCTAAAATCATACCAAAATTTTTTATTCTCCAGGTGAAATTATACATCTAAAAGATCGTATAAGGTGATATCATGGACATAGATGAATATGAGGATGGCCATATCAATGACGATGAGCTTGAGATTGATAATGACCAAGATGAGGAAGGATATGCACAAGATGATTTAGACCTCGAGACAGAGGACTGACTTTCAGGTTGCTATCAGATCGTAAAGGTAACAACTATTCGCTATCACAAAAGTTTATAAAAAGACTTCTAACTTTTTTCTATCATGTCAATAAGTTCAAAACAGAAGCATGAACTGACTAAATTCGTCAAGGAATTGCAAGAATATAGAGGCAGGCATACTGAGCTTGTAACGGTTTATGTGCCATCTGGGTATGACATCAACAAGATAGTTGCTCACCTCTCTCAAGAGCAAGGAACAGCTTCAAACATAAAATCAACTTCTACAAGGAAGAATGTGCAGGATGCTCTTGAAAAGATGATACAGCACTTAAGGCTTTACAAGATGACACCAAAGAATGGACTTGCTGCATTCTCAGGGAATGTGGCTGAACGTGAAGGGCAGAGCGATGTCAAGGTATGGAGCATAGAACCTCCTGTTGACTTGAATTTGCGTCTTTACAGATGCGACAAGCAGTTTGTCCTTGAACCTTTGATGGATATGATGGAAGTAAAGGAAGTCTTTGGGCTTGTTGTTATGGATAGGAGAGAATGCAGCATAGCATTCTTGAAAGGGAAGACGATTGTACCACTAGCTCATGAGACATCCAATGTCCCAGGCAAGACAAGGGCAGGAGGACAGTCTTCTGCTAGGTACATGAGATTAAGGGAAGACGCTGCAAAAGATTTCTATAAGAAAGTTGCAGAGATGATCAAGGATAATTTCTTTGAGGTAAAGGACCTGAAAGGGATAATTGTCGGCGGACCTGGTCCTTCAAAATATGAATTAGTGGAGAAGCATGATTACATAACAAACGAGCTCAAGAAGAAAATAATAGGTATCAAAGATATCTCGTATACAGATAATTTTGGATTGCAGGAATTAGTGGATAAAAGTGAAGACTTGCTTGCTAATGAAGCTGTAGTAGATGAGAAGAGGTTGATGGGCAGGTTCTTTGAACTTCTCAACACAGATGCAGATATGGTAGCTTATGGGAAGGAGCATGTATGGCAGAGCATCGAGAAAGGTGCTGCTGATATCCTTCTGATAAGCGAATCTGTTGATGACAAGATCATCGAGGATTTTGAAACACTATGTGAACAGTTCGGGACAAATGTAGAGATAATCTCTACTGAGACAAGAGAAGGGAAGCAATTGCATGATATGGGCCAATATGGCGCGATATTAAGATATAAGCTCACATATTAATTGAAAGATTTATCTATGACAAATTCTTAATCAGCTATGCTGTTGCTATCCAGGATATCCATCTTTTTCTTCTTAAGGATCCCTTGAACCGCTGATATGCCATAATCAAAAGGCACAGCAAAGAAGGCTGAAGCGATCATTCCTGTAAGGACATATTTCAGGAAATAATAGAACTGTTGATTCCAAGCAACTCTTGATGTAAAAATTAAGAATACCAAAGTCACTAGCAGCATCACGCTGAATGTGAACAGTCCTCTTCTTCCTGATAGCCTTGCAGACTCAAATTTACTGTTTCCTGCAAAATATACTATCAATGATGTGAAGATAAACCATGATGCTCCACCTATAAAGAATATTGCATATAGCTGATTAAGATCAAACAGTAGAGTGAGACCATAGTAATCAGGTATGAAAAGCCATAGCAATACGCCTATTATGCTTCCAAATACTGCCCATATGAAATTTCCCAGAGTAAAGTAATACATGAAATCTATGTTATATCTATCTACATGTACCTTCAAAGCCCTTGGGTTGTGATTGATGTATTTCATTTTTTCATTGATCAATTTTATCTTTGTGGCTCATTTTTTCAGGAATGAGAATGTGACTGCTCCAAACATCCCTACTGATTGTGCTGCAAGGAAATTCCTGAACACTATGAGATTTGTCAAGTCATATGACATTTTATTGACGAGCACTAGCAATAGCATCACTATCATGAGTACGCTGACATAAGTGAAGAAGAATCTCTTCAACAGCATCTGGAAGAACCACCGATTTATGGTAAAATCATCCCTGAATTCATAATTCAATGCAAGTATGACACACATTACAAAGAACAGATGGATATAGATCAGAAGATCAGTGTTTATTGATGGGAGATAATCCCAAAAACTTGTGTTGATGAATGCAGGTAGTCCAAAGACGCATACTCCGATTGTTATCTGTGCAAAATCATTGAATGAGAATTTCTCGACCTTCTTGAAGATCATCTTCTTCTTTATTGAATCTTTATGAATGTCAAGGTCAACTTTCCGAAGAAGCACATCCTCTTTTTTCTTTATGCCCTCAATCTCAGCCCTGAGTGATGCAATCTCATCCTTTTGATCTTGAGAATCTACTACCATGAGAATGCTATACCTATAATGCTTTTAAAATTAAGTTGTTCTTTTGCAATGGCAACAATAGGATTAGGTAACTATCTCAATTAGCAAGGAACAGTTGCTTGATGTATTCTGTAGCATATGATCCTTTAGGTAGAGTGAAGCTTATTGTGTTTTTCTTCATTCCTTCATTCAATTCATCCTCAGAAAGATCAGAAACATAAGCATCATAAACGTCAACAAATACTCTTCTTGACCCTCCTTCAAGACCGAACCCAGGCAATTTAGGTAATATGAAGTCCCTCTCGCTTATGCCTTCCTTAGTTAATATCTCATCCAATATCTTGATTGTGTTCTTATCTCCTTCAATATCGAACCCAGGCAACGGAAAATCTTCGATATCCATCTCACTCTGGATCAATTTGGATATACCTTCATTCCAAAGATAGCTCTGATAAGCCTGAAGGTATATTCTCAATATGTTCTTACGCAGCTTTGCTAGTGCAGCAATGTAATCAGTAGGATTTTCATCGATAAAATCAAGAAAAGCATGGTCATCAGTCACTTCTTTGATAAGTAGAACAGCCTCAGCATAATTGCCTTTTATTATATTTCTGCCTATTTCTATGTTCTTTGTAGAAAAACGCTGCTCACCAAAATAATTTATCATCCTTGTTTTGACTTCAGGTTTATTTGTTATGTTCCTTACAACAATGATGAATTTATTCATTAGCAGACATCCTGGAAATAATCTTTCGTTCCTGTATCCTTTCCTGGATAATCTTATATCACCGATCTCATATTCATTCTTTAATGAATTGATGTATGGAAAAGTGATGAATTGTTTAGTGACTGCATGCTTATCCTTCAGACCAGCATAACCTATTTTTTTCTTGTCAACCTTGAGTGCTGAAGCTATCAAATCAATAGCATCAAAGGTAGAATAATCTTTCTTTATCATTTCATAGACGACAAACTTTGCTCTATCAGAAGTGATGGCATCATCCTCAAGCACTTCCTCAACACAGAAATCCTCAGGCAACTGCTTCAGTTTATAATCATCTCCCATATTTTTGCTGAAACTAGCACAATATAAAAAACATACCATTGGACACAGAAATCCAATAGAACCCTATTCCATTGCCCACTGGACATCCCCGGATAGGATATTTAAACAAATTGCACCAACTATAATCTATTGCGATCTTGGCTAATGAAAACCAAGGTTTTGTTCATCATCCGCAGGAAATCAACACTCCTGCATCATATTCAAGCATCCAACCCAGAGGATCAGATAATAAATAGATACGATTAAGAAAACAACAATAAAAAAAGGTGATACAAATGTACAATACTGACCATGAAACGATAAAGGATCTTTTTTACCAACAATTTGCAACATTGACAAGAAGAACAAGCTCAAATTTTAATGCATTTGATTATCAATTTTCAGATCAATGGATACCCAATACATCAAATATGCCATTATAGATGTATTTATGAGCCCCATTTCTTAGCAAGTACACCTCTTTCCACCTCCTTGAGGTGGTTTTTCTTTTTTCTTATCCTATTTTCCGATCCAATATGCACGCTGAAACAACAAATAGTATAGAAGATTATATTTAAATGAGTATCAGAACATTTATAAAGGCTCTGGGATTACTACGGATATGTTAAGCTACTCAAAAGCAGAATTTGAACTGAGAAGTGATGCAATAGTTGATCAGATAGTGCAAGGTTCAATTTTCATACATCCAACAGATACAATCTATGGTATTGGATGTGATGCGACAAGCACTGAAGCAGTCCATAAGCTTAGAGAGATCAAATCTAGGTACACGCGACCTTTTTCTATCATGGTTCCTGACAAGACTTGGATAAGACAAAACTGTGAAGTCAATGACCAAGTGATTGAATGGATAAAGAAATTGCCTGGCCCATATACATTGATCCTGAAATTGAAGAATAAGGATGCAATTGCCCCAGAAGTAAACAATGGACTTGATACAATAGGTATAAGGCTTACTGACCATTGGATCCAGAAAGGTGTTGAGCTTCTTGGAAGACCGGTTGTTACAACATCAGCTAATAGGGTAGGGAACGATTTCATGACATCAATAGAGAATCTTGATCCAGAGATAAAGTCAAAGACAGATTTCATAATTTATGAAGGCGAGAAACTAGGAAGACCTTCAACAATCGTAGATTTGACCAAGGATCCTGAAGATATCCAGAAGAGATAATTTTATCTTTCAAGCGATCAGCATAAATAAATTCATTTCAAAATGAGAATATTAGCAGCAGGCGACATACATAATGATTCTCGTCTTTCTGAAAAACTTGCAGAGAAAGCAACTAAAGAGAATGTAGATCTCGTCATACTTTGTGGTGACTTGACCATGAATGATGAACCTGCAAGAAATATAATAGCACCATTCATCAAGGCACACAAGAAAGTTCTCCTTATACCTGGAAACCACGAGACTGTTGCCACTGCGGATTTTCTCGCAGAGGTTTATGAGAATACTAAAAATATCCATGGCTATTCGGTAAAATATGATGATGTAGGGATTTTCGGTTGCGGAGGAGCTAACATAGGATTGTTCCAATTGCAGGAAGATGAGATCTTCGATCTCCTTAAACAAGGGAACGACAAGATAGAATACCTAAAAAAGAAGATAATGGTAAGCCATGTCCATCCTAAAGGCGGATTGATGGAAAAATTTACTGATATATTCCCTGGAAGTTCTGGTGTCACAAAAGCTATAGAGACATTCAAGCCAGACATTGTTCTCTGCAGCCATGTCCACGAGGCTGAAGGAATAGAAGAGATGGTAGGAAAGACAAAAGTGATCAATGTGGGAAAAGCTGGTAAGATCATCGATATATAGAATGACTATTAATTTCTTCTCTATTTGCATTAACAAATTTTATAAACAATGGGCCTATGGCTTTATAGATGATAAAAGTAGATTTCAAGCATTCTGCAACAAAGAATAGGAAGACAGCTGTAAAGATTGATACTCCGCTATTTGCGCAATATACACCTGATTTTAAAGAGATCGAAAAGGTCGCAAAAAAGCACAAGTCAAAGAAGAATATAGTTGTCATAGGTAATGGAGGAAGCATAACTTCGTTCCATTATTACTTTACTGCTCTTGGATCTGAGATCAAGAAAAGAGTTTTCATAGTCTCAACGATGGAGCCTGACTTCCTCGCTGATGTCAAGAAGAAATGCAATAAGAAAGACACTGTAGTGATAGTTGTGTCAAAATCAGGTAATACTGTTGGAGTCATAGAGAGCATGTTATATCTGATAGATTATCCAACAATTGTGATTACGGAGAACAAGAAATCTGCAATAAAGAATATACAGGAAGCTTATGATTTCGATTATGTTGAGCATCCTCCTGTAGGAGGACGTTATTCAGGTTTCACTCCTTCAGGTCTTCTTCCTGCAGCCATCGCAGGTTTAGATATCAAGGCAATATGGGAAGGTGCCAAGAAAGCATATTCATCCTATGCTCCAGGAAAAAGTAAGAATCTTGCAGTAGAGCTTGCTCATGCATTGTATGAATTGGATAAGAAAGGATATAATGAGATTTTCATGCCTATATATTCTTCTGGTTTGCTCGGATCAAAAGACATAATAACACAATTGATACATGAATCAGTAGGTAAGAACAAGAAAGGACAGACAATTCTCTCAGCATTCGCCCCTGAAAGCCAGCACCATACTAATCAGAGATTCTTCGGAGGAAGACAGAACATGATTGGTTGCTTTATCATCGTCGATGAATTCAATAATAAGTTCGATAAGGTAACTGTGCCAAAGAAGATAAAGGATGTCCAATTAAGAGATGGAACTTTATCAGACCTACAGGATAACTATTACAGCAAATCATTAAGTTACGAGTTTATAGGTACAAGAGAAGATACAAATAATCATAAGATCCCGAATATTGTTATCCATGTGAAGAAGATAAATCCTGAAAGTGTTGGTCAATACCTGGCATTCTGGCATTATGTCACAGTATATCTATGCACATTCAACAATGTGAACCCATTTGACCAGCCTCAAGTTGAGACTTCTAAGAATATAAGTTTCCAATTGAGAAAGAAATAATAAGATTTCAAGATTTGATTTCTGTCAATGCTAGAAAAGTTTACAATTTACACTCCATAATCTAAGGTATGATGGCCTTCTGGATGACCTTCTTGAGTGCAGAACTGCTTGTTATCTTCTTGATCTTCTCAGCAAGCTCTTCTTCCTTGAAGATATGCATTATCCAATTATAGAAATCATTCTTATCCTTATTGACATGGAACCTGAAAGCATTCTCATCCATGATTATCAGTCCTGCCACAAGATCCCCTAAGCAATAAAACACACTGCCATTACAACAGTAAAAAGCTACATCTGCAGTTATTATCTTGTCATGCACTTTCAACCCATTATCTAGACCAGCTGAAGATTTCTTCCCGATCTTAGCTATAGGTTTGACTACAGTCCCTGTCTTGACAGTTACCTTGATTGGCCTAGATGACTTAGGCTTACTTTTTGATTTGCTTGCCTTAGCCTTTTTTGAGACATCGCTACTAGTGGATTTTTTCTCAACAGATTTTTTTGTAACTTTTTTTTTCATTTTACACCTTAAATTTATTGTTGCAGTAATTTAATTTTCCGATGCATGCCTCATCCTTGATTATTATCCTAGATGAACAATACAACGAATACCAATGATACGATTGACATCAATTTGATCAAAATATTGAGTGCGGGACCAGATGTATCCTTGAATGGATCACCTACAGTATCACCTACTACTGATGCTTTATGTGCGTCGCTTCCTTTACCGCCATAATGACCTTCTTCAATGTACTTCTTTGCATTATCCCATGAACCACCTGAATTAGCCATTGATATTGCAAGCAATATTCCTGTGATCAATGAACCTGCAAGCAGACCACCAAGCGCTTCAGCACCAAGAAGCACTCCCACAAAGATAGGAGCTAGTATTGCTATTACCCCTGGCATGATCATCTCTACCAATGATGATTTGGTAGCTATATCAACACATTTTGTATAATCTGGCTTGTCTTTTCCGCTCATCAGTCCTTTCTTCTGCTTGAACTGTTTCCTTACTTCCTCTACGATTGTCTGTGCTGCTTTTCCTACAGCGTTCATTGTCAATGCAGAGAATATGAAAGGTAACATTCCTCCTATCAATAGTCCAATTATGACCAATGGCTGTGATATATCGATTACTTTTATGCCAGCAGCAGTTATGAAAGCTGAGAACAATGCCAATGTTGTCAAAGCTGCACTTCCTATAGCAAATCCCTTGCCTATCGCAGCTGTTGTATTCCCAGCACTATCTAGCTTATCAGTAATATTCCTTACTTTCTTAGGGAGTCTGCTCATTTCAGCTATCCCGCCAGCATTATCAGCAACTGGCCCATATGCATCAGTCGCAAGACTGTATCCTAATGTTGAAAGCATACCTACAGCAGATAATGCAATTCCATAAAGCCCTCCGAAACGATAAGACAGCCATATAGCTGCTGATATAAGTAAGACAGGAATCAAAGTGCTTCGATAACCTAGAGATAATCCATCAATGATTGCAGTGGCAGAACCAGTCTGAGCTGCTTCAGATACTTTCTGTGTAGGGTGGTGGCTTGAAGAGGTATAATATTCTGTAACCAATCCTATGAATGTTCCAGCTAGAAGACCAGATAAGATGGCTATGTATAATCCCCATCCTGGAATAAGCATGTCTGTAACAAAATATGATATGATTATTACTCCAAAAGTGCTTAGTAATAGGCCGTATTTGAGAGCACCTTCTGGATTCTTAGGTTTTTTGTTGAGTTTAACGAATATTGTAGCTATGATTGAAGCTATTATTCCACCAGCAGCTATAGCTAGAGGAAGATACACGCCATTCACATCATATGTGACCAATCCAATTGTCATCGCAGCTATGATGCTTCCGACATAACTTTCGAATAGGTCTGCACCCATACCAGCAACATCACCTACATTATCTCCTACATTATCGGCAATGACTGCAGGATTCCTTGGATCATCTTCTGGGATATTCTTCTCTACTTTCCCTACAAGATCTGCTCCAACATCTGCAGCTTTCGTATATATACCTCCTCCAACCCTTGCGAACAAGGCTATTGAAGAAGCACCAAGACCAAAGCCTGAAATGACTTTTACTATGAATTCAAGACTGAAACCAAAAAATGTGCTAAACAATGTGAACAATACTGTTAGCCCAAGAAGACCTAATGCAACAACACTTAACCCCATTATGCTCCCTGAACTGAATGCGACATCAAGTGCGCTATGAAGATCTTTCTTTGCTGCATTGGTTGTCCTGACATTTGCTATCGTTGCAGTCCTCATGCCGATTACACCAGACAATACAGAACATATCGCTCCCAATATGCATGATATCGCTATAGCTATACCTTCATGATGTAAAGTATTCTTCTCATCAAGAAGAAAGACTATTACCAATGTCAATAATACTATAAATATAGATAATATTTTATATTCTCTTTTCAGAAATGTTATTGCACCTTCACGGATGGCTGCAGATATCTCCTGCATCTTCTTTGTTCCAGGAGAATGTTTGATTATTTTTCGATAAAGTATGTTCGCAAAGATAAGAGTGAGTATGGAAATAAGCATTACTATTAGGATATTATAGTTCATTTGCGCACCTCTAATATAAAACAAGCCAAAAGGTATTTATATCTTTATTACTACTATGAAATGATCAGCCAAGATTAAAGTTTTCTCGTGTTTACATAATCAGCAAGAAACTTCAAGAATTCTTTCTCATTTCGAGGCATTTTAGAATCATGCAAAGCATTTTTAGCTTTTATAACAAGGTCAGAAATCAATTTTTCTGAGTAATCTAATGAACCTGAATTTCTGATTATCTCACGCGCTTTTTCGAGCTGCCTATTAGTCATCTTTTTACCTAACAAAGAGTTGACATACTTACTGTTGGCCTTGAGGACAAGCATGGTCTTCTTTCCTTCAACAATATCTGAACCAATTGGTTTGCCTACTCTCTCCTCATCACCGAATATTCCTAATATATCATCTTTCAGCTGGAATGCAAGCCCAAGATATAACCCATATTTCTCAAAATCCTGTAGAAGTTTATTATTCGCTCCAGCAAGCATCCCTCCGACTTGTAGAGGCCCTGAGATTGTATATTTTGCAGTCTTGTACTCATGGATCTTCTGTATATCATCAACAGAAACATTATTCTTAACAGAAGTGACGTCAATGAATTCCCCATAGCATGTATGCTTTATGATCTTTCCAAGCTTGTTTATGGCCTTAAGCTTATTGTCTGCCATAAACCTTGAATCCATTATTGGTTCAAGACCGTAACACAAGCATATGTCACCTGTAATCATTGCAAGATCAGAGGATCCCTTTTTTCCATATCTTTTCTGGAATGATTTGTGGATAGTAGGACCGTTCCTCCGTAGATCATCATCATCAATGATATCATCATGAATCAACAGAAAACTATGCACAAGCTCAGCTGCTATTGATGCTTTGATCATTTCCTGTAATTTTTTCCCACCAGCTGATTTATAGCCAACGATCATAAGCAGTGCTCTTATTCTCTTACCACCGCGCATGGTGAAATCTTCAAGGGACTTTATAGCTTCATATATCTCATCAGAAAAGTCCTTGGATTCTTTTTTCTTTTC
This sequence comes from Candidatus Woesearchaeota archaeon, assembly GCA_020637495.1. Classification (GTDB taxonomy): domain Archaea; phylum Nanobdellota; class Nanobdellia; order Woesearchaeales; family JACJVV01; genus JACJVV01. Next base: position 500,214 of record JACJVV010000001.1, on the reverse strand, counting down.
AGAGAAGAAACTTTTTAGCTCTTTCTCTATTTGAGTTTTGTATCGCTGCATATAATATTCCATAAGATCACGTTATTATTTTCCAAATCTCCTTTCCCTATTCTCAAACTCATCGATGATATTGTCAAACTCTTCCTTGCTGAATTCAGGCCACAATGAGTCAACGAAGAAAAGCTCACTATAGCCTGACTGATAAAGCAGGAAATTAGAGAGACGTTTCTCTCCACCAGTCCTTATGATTATCTCTGGCTCGGAATCAAGGTATAGATATCTTTTTATTGTATCTTGATTGATAGCATCACCTTCAAGATTTCCTGAATCATAATCATCAATCATCTTTTTCATCGCATCTGCAATCTCAACCCTCCCTGAGTACCCCATTGCAAAATTAACTTTATAGCTGCCTTCAGCATCTGAGAACTTCTGAGTCTTCTGCATTATCTCATGCATCATATCCTGGATATCTTTAGGGAATTTTTCAAGCCTCCCTATGAATTTTATCTGGAGCTTGTTCTTTTCAAGTTCTGCCTCATTGTCCATGAGCTCTTTGAACTCTTTCCTGAACAATTCCATTAGAAAATTGAATTCTTTCTCAGGACGATCAAAATTTTCATAAGAGAAAGTGTACAATGTCAATTCGTGTATCTTCTTCTCCTTACACCATTCCATCACTTCCTTGAGCTTTTTTGCACCGTGAGCATGACCCTGCCATGGCATCTGCATCAGCCTTTTAGAGAATCTCCTGTTCCCGTCCATCACGATAGCTATATGATTCATCATTTTCTAATTGTTTTTTCCAGGTTTTAAAATTTTTGTGACAAAAAAACCTTCAGTATGGTTATCTTGAGGCCAGATGCGCAAGCATTTCCTCACCTCAGGATTATACTTTTCATCCTCAAATTCAACAATTGGATCGCTCCGTTTTATATCAAGATCTATATCCAGAAGCTTGGCATCTGTCCCTTTCAGAAGCCAATCTATCACACCTTCATCTTCTTCAGGCTCATTTGAACAAGTTGAATATACCATGATACCGCCTGGTTTAAGGATGTCATAGGCAGTTTTTATCAGATTCCTCTGCACAATTGCAAGTCGCTTTATCATTGCAGGGTTCCACATTTTCAATGTCCCTGGACTTTTATTGACTGTTCCCGTCCCTGAACATGGAGCATCAACTAGTATCTTATCAAAGACCATGCCTGATTTGGCATAACGTTGCCCTGGCATTATCGTAAGAACACAATTAGTTATCCCCATCCTCTGGATATTTATCCCAAGAGGAGCAAGCCTTATTCCTTCAACATCATTAGCAAATACTAAACCTTTATTTTCCATATAAGCGCACATCTGTGTCGTCTTGCTTCCGGGAGCAGCACACATATCTAGAACCTTGTCACCTGCATCCGGAAAGAGCACCTTACCAGGTATCATGGAGGATGCTTCCTGCACATAGATATAGCCTAAAGCATGTTCTTTGAGATTCCCTATATCACGTCTTCCTTCCTTGTGTGTTATCCAAAAACCTTCCTTGCACCAAGGGACTTGTTCAAGAACCCAATTCTCCTCAAGCCTTTTCTTAAGTTCTTCCACAGATATCTTCAAGGTGTTGACACGGATGGCCTTCCGTGGAAAAGCTAAAGAATACTTCTTCCACTCCTCAAAATCTGTCAGCTTTGAATAACGTTCGACAAATTTGTCCTTGAATTCTATGCTATCCTTGTTAGGGAATGGTTCTATATCTGCCATAGGTATAATATTATTGAACCATTAATAAGGGTTTTCCCATAGGCTAGCTGCTCAATCTAGCTTCTGGAATACCTGATTAATCGTATTTGCCTTGAAGCCAGCTTTGAGCAATTCCTCACGCAGCCTCTTTTTTGGAGTGCCGCGTTCAAGCTTGTCTGATACATAATTTATCAGGACATCAGTTGGATTCCTGTCAAGAAAATTCTCTAGCAGATTGATATCGCTTTCAAGCTGTGAAACTTCACTCTTCTCGAATTTGAGCAGTTTCGAAAGCTTCCTTATCTCATAGTAGATTAATATAAGCGCAAATAGGAGTATGCAAAAACCTACAGTAAGCATCTCTGGCAATGGCAGATCATATCCGAAAACATACATTGAGTTCACCTCTTTTTACAATCATTGAATTTTTTGTAATCATTAAATGACTATCCATATATCATTCAGTTTCTAATTCAGTTTCTAATTCACTATATATTATACTTTTCTAATTCACTTTTCTAATTCACACTTTGATTCATCTTTCTACATTTATTACTTTCTCATCGATAAGCATTCCCTTATAATAAATCTTGGCAACAGCCTCATATGAACCTTCCCTTGGAACATCACTTCCTATCTCAACCACATAATCATCATCGACGCGTGTCTGCTCAAGGTCATCGATGAAATCAACATACTTAGTATGTTTCTCCTTGTTCAAATTCACTTCAATATCAATCAAGCCGATCTCTTCTGCTGTATAATCAGCAGTGTCGATTATATCGACTTCCTGGGAATCTATCTTGAAGATGAACCGATTGACTTTACTCTTGGTATCGGTAACATCTGTAGCTCCACCATTCCCATCTGAAGAGACGTCATTCTCTGAAATAGATTCTAGTGGAACCTTGTCTACTGCTGTATCATCCCTGAAGACATAGTATTTTCCACCATTATGTTCTATCCTGAGATATCCTGAATTATCTCCTGGGGCATCAACAATAGAATCATCCTCAGAACTTTCGCTCGAATCTTCAAATGATACGCAACCATCGTCACTCTCATTTCCAGTGCCGTAATCTATAAAACCATCTCCATCATTATCTATGCCATCTGAACAAGCAGAATAATCGCAACCATATGCACCTGAACATATGTTACTGCATTCTGTAGAGTTCACATTTGTTAAGATATCGGAACAGGAAGCATCAGATGTGCCAGGGCTTAAACATGTAGGTGTAGTTGTATTCATGTTGTATGTAAGGCCATCACACCATGATATGCTTGTCTGATTGCCACAGTCTGCATCCTCTGAACAGGTAGCATCTTCGTCTATAACATCACATCCTAAAGAGTTTGAACAAGTATATGAACATTCTACAGATGTGGATATCGTTGAATTATAGCAATAACTGCTATCATATCCTGCAAGTATGCATACTGGTGTGACTGAATTTGTATAGTATTCATAATCTAAGCAGAAATTGACTATAAATACTTCACCACATTCACTATCAGAACTGCATGCAACTACTCCATCAGACTCGTTGTCATCATAATAGTTCGCACAGCCTGAATCTCCATCTGATCCAGTTGAGTAATCAAACGTCGTATCATTATCATTATCGATTCCATCACTGCACTCTGTGTAATCACAACCAAGACTGCTGTTGCTGCAGATGTAATCGCAAGGGCCACCCATTACAACAGATGAGTTGCTGCAGTAGCTTGTATCATGTCCTGCATTATTGCACGTAAAAGTTGTTGTATTAGTGTAATGCGTATATGAGGATGAACCAGAACAATAATAATCAACGATTGTCGTGCCACAATCACTATCCTGTGTGCAAGTCACATATCCATCAGACTCATCATCATCTGTTCCAGAGCTGCAACCAGGATCATTTCCAGGGAGTATACCATAATCAATCGCTCCATCACCATCATTATCAATTCCATCCTGGCATTGAGCAGCCTCTTCACTTCCATCATATAATGTGATTGATCGAGTAGTTGTCGTATTGCAATGATCAACCATGTCGCATATTGTCACATTATAATAGTATAGCCCATATGCAAGACCTGAACCATTAGTCTCATTGTGACCATAAGTTGCAGTGGTATAATTGCTTTCTGCAACATTGCTTATATTCCAATAGATGAAGCTGAAATAGCTCTCATTCCAGGTTACATTTGATACTATGAAATCTTGTGGAACGCTTGCAGCATCAGCGACTGAAAAACTATCCCAGTCTATCTGTGGGTAGGTATTATCGACTATGAACCAGATGGAATCGCTCTTTGACTTCCCTATACTATCATTAGCATATACTGATATCGTATAATTACCGTCATCAAGTGAGGATATATCAATCACGTCATTCCATTCAAATGAAGGGCCTGAATCGAATGTGCTATTCTGGAAGACAACACTGCCAGATGAATTAGTTATATTATAATAGGTTGCTTGCAGATTTGAATCTGATACAGCCATATCTAAGATAATTGAACCAGTATGATAATCTGAGTAAGGTGAAGTTATCGTCACAGTAGGAGCAATCAAATCCTGAGATACCTCATCACAGATGTCAGGATATTCATCGCCGCCGAAATCGACAAAACTACATTCACCTTCTGCTGCTGAACAGATATATATTGGTGTTTGATAACTGTAGACATAATCGTCTTCCGTACTCTCACTCACAAGCACGATTATATTATACATGCCATCAGGTAATCCTGAAAGCGATACATCCGTGAAGTTGCATGAACCAGATGATGCAGATATATTTGCAATGCTTACATTGCTGCTTCCAAATCCTTCAGTCTGTGCAATCAGCTCACAACTATCAAGATTATCAGATGAGGCAACACTGAATGAAGCATTCACATCTAACAGATCAGATGGAGCATAGAATGTCTTGTCAGTATCTATTCTAGAGCCGATAGGTACTATATTAAGGTCATAATTCACGACAACGCTCTCACCAACATTCGAATAATAGTCTACAGGTGTTACATTTATCACATAAGTTCCCTCAATTGTAGGTGAAAAGCTTGTCTTGCAATCTGTTGAATCTGATAATGCAATCATGTCAGCCCCTGTAACAGACCATTGGCATGCACCCATTGAATAATCATCCATTGCATCAGCGATTATGTAGACACTTCCACCATAATTCATTCCAGTAGCATTAGGATCAACCCTTATGATATCAATTGAAGGCGTGTTGTTCTCCACAATCTCAATGCTTAAAGTATTCCCGTTTGATATGTCTCCACCATTCTCTTCGGAATGTGATATCTCATAAGAGTAAGGAGTCAATGTTCCGATAGATTGTAATAATAATGAGACAGTATATCCTGAAGGAAGATTTGCACCATTGCTTTCTATCACGAATCCTATATCCTCTTCAGTAAGTGTGAAATCAGCAGCATTAGGTCCGCTAAGATATGCTCCTGATACATCAAATTGTGATTTAGGGAATACATTATCAGAACTTCCGATTATCCACAATGCATTGGTTGATGCAGAAGTTGTCCTCATAGTTATATTATACCACTCTCCCATTCTTACCCTTGAAGTATAGGATGAGATATATGCTGAGACACCTCCTGTCAAGCTTGAGCTTTGTGTTGTTGGCAAGGTTATAGGGTTAAGACCAGATACAGCAGATACTCCACAAGTTGCATAACAATCACTATCTGAACAATCATAGCTGCCATCCCTATCGTTATCAAAACCATCATCACAATCAGATTCAAATAGGAATTCACAATCTAAACCTGTCAATGGATGGTCATATGCATCACAATCAGAATCTGCGCAATCAATATCACCATCGCCGTCATTATCAAATCCATCAAAACAACTCGTCTCAATTGCATGCTCACATAATGCTCCAGTTGTTGATCCTGATGTTGAACCAACCATCCCATCACAATCTGGATCAAGGCAGTTCATGTCTCCATCGTAGTCATTGTCAGTACCATCTGAACAGCTGTACCAAGTAGTATTCTCAGTTGTGTAACAAGGTCCACGAGAGCAGATGCTGAACTGCTGATAGCAATCTGGATCAGAGCAATCATAACCGTCTTCATCAGCATCATCATTAAGACCATTTGCACAATACAATCCAGGATACTCTATCGTATCAAAGAATGGATCACTGTTGTTATACTCATAATCAAGACATGTTTGATTTGCATTATTCGGGTTCGATATTCCAAGACAATCTGGATCAGAGCAATCATAACCAGATGAGCTATTTATGGAATATCCTGATCCATTGAAATAATATGCATCAAGATCGTTATCGACCCCATCAAAACACCATGAAGCATTCAAAGCTTCAGAGCTTGGGACATTTGCCCCATCTGCACAATCATAATCATCATAGTCAGCATCTTCTGAATAGCTGCTGTTGAAATAAAGCTCATATGCCTCTTCTGTCCATCCTGCATTATACATTCCTGAAGCATCATGATCAAAGTCATTATCATAGCCGTCATCACAGCTTAACTCAATAGCAAGTTCGCAAACTGCTCCAGAAGACATCGTTGTCATATTGCAATCCTCATCAGGATTATAATTCGTTCCGATTCCGAAATATCCACCCCATCTGCAATCTGTTCCATAATTCCCTATACCATTATTTGCGGAATACTGGTCTGAATAGTATCCAGTTATTATGATAGCGTCATAATCATCATCGAGATTATTATCACATCGTATTCCAGTCTCAGTTGAATTTATTATCCTACAGAACTCTTTACAGTCATATTCTGCATCTGCAGGAGTTGGCATATCAGTGCTTCCTGAAAGAACAGAGAGTTCACAATCCTTCAACTGTAATGCATCATTGTCAAATCCATCAGCGCAGCTTGTCTCATATCCATAATCACATGATTGGCCTGAAGGTCCACCTACTCTTCCATCACAATCAGGATCTTCACAATCTGTCAAGTCATATATGTAAGTGCCATCATACTTCGTTCCATTATTCCCTATCTTTTGAGATGAGGTAAGATCACTCTCTCCCAAAGTGTAATCCCAATCATCATTTACGCTGTCATTGCATATAGCTTCAACAATAAGGCATTCTGCATCATTCTGGAAGCAGTCAGCGTCGTGACAGTCTGTGAAATCAATTCCAAGCAGGTAATCATAATCATTGTCGTAACTATCATTACAATAGCCAGCTTCAGTGCCATAACTGCATATTCCTGATAGTGAGCTTCCGAATTCATTGCTCTGTGTAACGCTTCCTTGGCTACCGTTACAATCCTCGTCAAAACAATCATAGCTATAATCCCATATTCCGCTGTTTCCGAGATAGTCGAAATCATTGTTAGCCCCATCGCCGCAGATCAGTGCCTCGCTGGAGTTTATATCATAAGCAAGTGTTGTATTAAAGCCCTCATCATTGCTGTCAAATCCATGTGTTGAATTGAATGACACAATGAAAGTTGCAGGACTATCAGCATTCGTTGAAGTTCCATAACTTATTATTATTGCAAAGACTCTATCTTCATCTTTTGAATCATTGAAGCTTATGTTAAGTGTAAAATCAAGGTCACCAGAGAATCCGTCAAAGTTGGTGTAGAGTATATTCTGTGTATTATTTGCAAACTGCTCAAGCTGGACACTACCATCCCCTAACTCCTCACCATAGGCGCTGACGCTGCTTGCATTAGTAAGGTTCCTGATAGCAAAGCTGAAAGGTTGCCCTGTCAATGATTCAACAAACCTTATCTTCATGTTATTGGATGCATCTGGGTAGCTGGTATAGCTTACATCTGTACTATAACCCCCTACAGATACACTGAATTCAGCATAACCATTAGGATCATCAACAGCTGCAGAATATCCTACATGATAGTCAAGCGGATCATACAATGGGAAGAAGATTCCTCTACAATAAGGATCATTTGTTGAGTTATCAAGTGAGTTGTAACAAGATTCATTGACAGGAGCACCTGCTTCCATCTTCAACGCAAAGTTCACATCCTCATTAAACGTGCATGTCGCAGTATTGTTGAAATACTGTCCTGCGGCACTCATGCATGATACTGCACGTGTGACTTCACTCTCATCCCATTCTCTTCCGTGATGCACATATATCCTATCATTCAAAGTCTCATTATGTATTATGTTTATACCATCAACAATGCTGCAATTCTTCAATATCCAAGGGATATAATGAGCTCCAGTATTATTGACGATACTATCTGATGAAGTCATTGTATAATTCATGGAATAATTTGATCCAAATATGTTAAGGCTGTTATTGCGTAGCGTGATAACCGATCCATTTGATATCTTTAAATCACATACAAGATCAGCATTTGATATGCTCAGGTTCTCAAAATGTATCTGGAATGTATTTACATGTGTTCCATAAAGGCTTGAATTATAAGGCTCAAATATACCTTGAGGTGAAATGATCCTCGTCCAGTTACCTATTGATATTTCCTCATCTGAGACTGTATACTCACCTAATGAAGTTGCATTGAACACAATGATATTATTTGAATAACTAAGGATGCTGCATTCATTCGTGCAGTTCGCTCCATCCTTCAATATGTAAGGAGATGATATGCTTAGTCCAGAAAGATCAAGCGTTATATTAATTTCAGAATCAATATTCTCACTGATATAGTTGCTTGCGTTGACATATGCAGAATTCCTATCAATTCTGATGTGACCAGGGAAAGTCAATGCAGCTGCAACATCCATAGATGCTAGGAATGAATTATCAACCCATTCTATCTGTCCATATGAATTGTTGTACAATAGATTATGATAACCAGATGATTCATCCTCAATTGAACCACCAATATTATTGTAAATATTATTATTAAGCAATGTAGCATTATCAGAAGTCCCGACCAGATGTACACCAGATGTGAAGAAGAAATCATATACTGAATTTGATTCTATCGTAGTATTATCTGAATCGATAATAGTTATTCCATCACTTGTTCCGGATCTGATTGTATTACCGATTATATCTGTATTGGAACTATTATATAAAGTGACACCATTATCGGATGTATCAGTTGTGATGTTTGAAACAGTTGAATTCAATGTTCCATCAAGATACACAGCATAAGGGAAAGTTATTATTCCAGCGAAATCCCTGACTGTAACATTAACAGTTCCCGTATTCACATATATTCCTATTCCTGATGATCCTGTAATGTTATATCCGTTACCCATTAATGTCACATTTGATGCAGTGATGTTGAAGCACGAACCTATGATTCCTGAGATACTTGTATTTAGGACATATTCTGTATTGCTTTCATTCAAAGTCCCACAACTGCCAATATCAATACGATTGTAGACGAGCAATGATTTTGTAGCGATGTTGTTGTTAGAGTTATTCTCATATTGCTTTTCGTAAGGATTTACGCTGGCTGCGATTACATAGCTTCCAGTAGAAGGTATGTTGTTCCAAAGCGTGCTTACAATATTATCACCTGAAGATAGATTGACTAGCAATTGAGATAATATCTCGCTCTCATTCCCTATAGTCTTGTTGAGATTGACAGTTACATTATCGACACCTGAATCAGGGTTATGTATTGTAAGGCTTATGTTGACATCATCACCTACTTCAGCCTCTGTAATATTATAAGATATATCAGTGCTGACAATATACAGGTCAGGCATATAGATTGTGAAGCTTTCTGTCCTATTATCATTTGCATAATTTATCTCTGATACATTTGCATCACTATTCACAGATGCATATATGGATTGAGTGCCGAAATCATATCTGTCGAAGTAATGATCAAATTGATACTCATATGTCTGCCCTTGAGAGATAGGACCAACATAATTCGAGTCTTGCAATACATCATCGATATAGACTTCCAGTAACACAGTTGAAGTCGCAGACTCAAGGCCATTGTTTAACACGTCTATCGTTATAGTGCTTGTAGCTTGTACAAACAACTGCTGAGCTGAGATATCAGTTATGACAAAATCAGGAAGATAACTATCATATACAGTGACATAGCTGCTACGTGTATAATTGTTATCATCATACGAAGCTTCAGTTATATTCTGCATACCATTCACTACTAGCTTGATATCATAAGTTCCAGCTGAAGAAAGATTTGTTGCAAGTATTGTTGTACTCTGTCCAGCAGATCCTATGAAAGGTATTATTGACTCTCCTAGATATGTATCATTGGCATAGAAATCAACAGTGACATTCTCAGTACTATTTCCTCCATTATTCCTTACATAAGCAGTTATTGAGAAGCTTCCATTGCTCAATGGAGTTGTATTGTCTACTGACAAAGAATAAGGCTGCAGATCTACAACCATATCATAGACATTCAGGCTTTCTGTTCTGTTGTTGTTTGTCTCTAGCAACTCAGTTAGGTTATTCAATGGATCGACTGAAGCTTTTATTGACCTAGTTCCAGGATTCAAGAAAGTATGGTTAATAGATACTATGCTTTCGTTTCCATAACCGAAAAGATTCTCGAAACTAGCATTGCCTATAAGTACATCATTCTCATAGAAATACACTGAATTATTTGTGCTGTTTCCACCTATGTTCCTCACTCTTGCATAGATTATTACATCATCGCCTATGATGATAGTAGAGTCGTTATAATATATATCCTTCAACCATAGATCAGGGAACTCAAACAGATCCTCTTCAATAGTCATGATTGTGAAATTTATTCCAGATATTGAACCATCTGATGAAGTTACATTAAGCTCAAAATCACCTGCACCACTATCGGCAAGTATGTCATTTACAGAGAACATCCCATTTGAATCAGTATAGGTGTAGTATGAAGTATCTGAGCCTTCCAAGGTAACCACTATTATTCCGCCAGCAACTGCTAGATAAGGCGAGAAATCATATGTAGCCCTTCCAGATACGTCAAATGTTGACATCAAATCTACAGGATTAGGAGAAGCAGTGAATTCTACAAATATATCGCCTAAGCTTGTCGTTCCTACAGGTAATACGATTGAATAGTTATTGTCAGAATAATTGGTCTCCAGCTTCTGCCCATTAGGGTTAACTTCCACAGTTATTACATGGTTCTCTTCAGATGTGAATATGTGTGTTAAGGATGTCTCTTGCTGTGAATTAGGCCCTATGTAGGTTATCGTCTTATTTCCGATATTTGTTGTTCCGTCATAGAATGCTACAGTAAGATCTTCAACAAAACCATAGCTAGTGTTTATCTTTGCTGTCAACAATACAGGCTGCCCTAACAAAGGATTTCCGACTGAAGATGATAGGTTCACTGGGAATATATTAGGTACATAATTGACAGTCAATGCATTACTTGTATCAGAATCTTGGTTCATATCATCAATGCATGTTACATCATAATCATACATGCCTATTGGCTGGGTTGCAACATGATATATGATCTGTTGATTGGTTCCGCTTGAAGAGCTATTACTGAAGTTCCCAAGATCACCTGTGATATTGCATATGATAATTCCATCAGTATTCGAGACATCAACAGTTATATTTATCTCATCTTCAGGTGAAGTATTGGTAGGGACATGGCTCACAGAATTTATATTGAGATATTGTGGACGCAATGTAAGAGATGCCATCACATTATCAGTTATATTAAGTATTGCAAAGCTGGAATTGTATGATGTTCTTGAAGCGTTTATCGTATAATTATTAGAGTAGATCTTGATATCGTTTATTATCACGTATTCTGATACATTCCTCTGTGAGATGTATCCAGTTCCAGATGTTGTGGTTGAGAAAACATTACTGCTTGTTGTGTTATATGCACTTACAGTTGCACTCGGCAAAGCCATGCTTGAATTATCCTGTACATATACATCAATGTACCAATTCTTCCTGATATTGCTGCTTCCGCTTGAAGATATTGAATTAGGAGTTGTAAGGTTTGTCATGTTGATATTGTTGGAATTCTGTACAGACATTATCCCATCAACTATTGAATCATCAAAGATGATATTGTAGGTGCCAAACAAAGATACGCAAGAGAATGCTGCACAATCTATCTCTATATCCTGGATCCTTGAATTATTCACATTTGACAACAATAGTTCATTTCCAATACCAGTACCCATTGGGCCTATGAAGATGTCAGAGAGTAATATGCTTGAACTATCAAGTATTCTCATTCCATACAAATCTACTACTGAAAGACTATCATTAATGACAGCATCTGTAATATTTGATGAGGAGCTGTTTGTCATGATGATGTTATTTCTTGCTCCCAATAATGAGATATTATTGATGATATTTCTGGATACAGAGTTAAGATATAAATTCGTATCGCAATCCTTTAATGTCATATTCTCAATTGTCGTACTTGCAGAGAAGTTTACATAGATTCCTTTAGATGAAGAAGCAGCACAGCTAAGATTGAAACCATTACCATCTATCGTAACATCATCTGAATTTACAACAATGCAATACTCATCTGAAGAGGAGATATTGTTCCCTATATCATAGACTCCAGGTTCAGTGATGTTTGTACAATCCGTCAGTGTATATCCTGGATGATTTCCGACGCTGAAATTGCCCATGCTGCTTACGTTGAATACAACTGTTGAAGAATCCAATGAAGTTAAATTATAGCAGCTAGGAGATGTTGTTGAATTGCATATCTCATTTCCATCTAATATCACAGGATGAACTAATCCAAGCTGATCAATGTTGTAAAGCGTCATGTTAGCTGAATAATCAAGATCTGAATTATCAGTAGTATTTACATATATGTTATTATCTTGTATTGCAATCGTACCAGGATAACTGATATTACCAAAGACATCTGATAGCCTATTGCTGAAATTTATTTCACCATATTCGTTATAGTACCTGATTAGGTTATGTTCAGCAAAACCCCCATACTGCTGCCCCTATAGCAAGATTATTCACGAAGAATTCAGAATTCTCTATATATGCATTTATTGGAGGCACTGTACCAAACCATATAGCTGTTTCACCATAGAATACTGAAGAATTAATTATTGATTGCGCAGCTGACAGACTAACACCAGTACCACTTGAATAATTGTTTTCGAGAGATATATTTAATATTGTATTATTATATGAATAACTCAAAACTATAGCTGAAGCTCCTGAACTGGCAGAGATATTATCGAACTTGATATTAATCAATGATAAATTATCATAACCATAGATCTCAATGCATTTCTCACCAATCATGTTCTCACCATAGATATAATATCCATCTCCATCAAATGTGATATTATCAGCAGTTACATTGAAAGGAGTTCCCCCATCTCTTTGTATATTGTTCTGTAGTTTATAGTAAAGATTAGGAACACTCAAATTACCTGAATTAGTGACCTGACAAGGATTCTCCTCTGAACCATTTCCTTCCCAATAGTTAGGACAAATAGGTGTTTCACCAATACTATAATTGCTCCAACTGCTGACATTGAATATAACAGTTGCAGCATCTAAAGCACTGAAGTTATGGCAATCAATGCATTGTTCTCCGTTTTTGAAAAGCATAGGTGTGATCAATCCTATCTGATCAACTCCATAAAGTGTGATATTTGCTGTTGAATTCAAGCCATCTGTTCCAGAATCACCTGATGAATTATAGAATGCCCATCCTTCACCTATCTGTATTGTACCTGGGAAAGTTATATTGTTCCTGGATACAAAATTTCCTCCATTCCAGATTATTGATCCAAATGAATTTCTGAACTCTATTGTATTGTTTGTTCCATATATTGAAAGATCATCAAAATCATTGTTGAATGTTGAAACATTTCTTAATGTAGAATTATCAATATTCAATGCAATACCAAAGTCTGTATCATATGCTGTCATGTTCTCCAGAATCATACCGCTAGCAGTTGAATCAATAAATATCGCACCATCACCTGATGAGTTTGATATTACAATGTTAGAGATGTTCGAATAAGGTGAAGATTCAATGTACATGGCACTTTCTCCTGAATCAAGAATCGTAATATTGTTGAAATTATCATATACTGCTTCTCCACCAACAAATATGCTGAACATATTATATTGAAGATAAATGTCTTCAAGCATTGCACTTGATGAATCTATAAGGTATATCCCTGCACCATCACAATCACCCTCGCATCCTACATCTCCCCAGTTTGATATGTTACTGAAATTTGCAAGAACAAGATTATAAGCAGAATCTGTATAAATGCCATAATCTACTGTATCATCCAGATCAATTCCGATCAATGCAAATCCATTACCATCAAATACAACATCAGCTGAATATATCTCAAAGCATGTCGATTCATTTGATATATCATTCTGGAGCTGATAATACATGTTCCCATGGTCCCCGTCTATTACACCACACTCTGTAACCATGCAAGGATCATTCTCAGTTCCTGAACCAAACCAGCTATTAGGGCAAATATTCTGGTTTAACGTGACAAACCTTTCCTCAGTCTCGTTTACATTACCAGCCTCATCAACAGCATAAGCAGTAAAGCTGTGTTGGGCATAGCTTAAGTTAGTGAAATTGCTCTGATAATTAGCTGATGTTGAATTATATAATGCATAAACCTCTGCTGCTGATAATGACCTGTTGAATATTAGAACTTCATCCATTGACCCATTATAATATGTACTTGAAGCAGCATAATGACCCCCTATTGAAATATCTCCTCCGATACTCATACTACTATAAGTGCTGCTTGAGTTATATAGGCCATTGATATATAGAGAACCATTATTTGCTGCTGCATCAAGGACAAATACGACATGAGTCCATTCATTTGTAAATAATTCAGTAAGTTGATGCCAAGAACCTGAGGAATAATAACCCATTTGAGTCGCATGATTTGCTCTCATAGCTGTGATAAGCCTTCCAGACTGGATATCAGTCAGATAAGCCAATGTAGAATATTGGATATCAGAAGGGATTAACCAATAAGAGAAAGTATATGAGCCTGAATTGCCGTTTAGCCCTTCGACATCAATCTCATCACCATCACCATCAAAGTGTACAGCATCACCGAACTTTCCTGAACTATTGATGAAAGCATCACCTTTCAGGCTTCCGTTGTTCCCATAACTTGAATTATCTATTGGATCTCCTGAAGCATTGACATCATCAAACCTCATCCAGAGTAATAAATCATCATCAAAATCTACAAAAGAATAATAATTGCTTTCATCGCTAGAACTGACATTGACATAAACATATGAGCTATCATTGACTGAACCATTATCAGGTGTAGGGCTGATGAAATCTATCTGAGGAGATGAACCATCAGCTAAAGTAACAAACCTTTCCTCAGTCTCATTTACATTTCCACTCTCATCAACAGCATAGCCTGTGAAGCTATGCTGCCCATAACTTAGGTTTGTGAAATTATTCTTATAATTTGCAGATGTTGAATTGTATAATGCAGATATCTCATCAGATGATAACATCCTATTAAAAACTATCATTTCGTCGATTGAACCATTGTAATCACCATTACCACCTATCCTAAAAACATTTCTAGAATCTTGATCACTACTTGATACTGTTGCAATAGGAGTTATTGATATTCCATCTACATACATTTGTGCACTCAAGATTGAATCTGCAGTAGATCCATTTATCATAAAAACAATATGGTGCCAATTACCATCTTCGATGTCATACTCACTTCCATCAAAATACCGGTAATTTACAGAATCCATCCACATTAATGGACTTCCACCATTCGACAGTCTTAATGTAGGTGTACCACCTGATCCTAATCTCAAAAGTGTGTCAGCAGAGTCTAAAATTGGTCGTACCCAAGCAGATACTGTAAAAGCATCAGGAATCAGATTATAAGCATCAGATTGTATATAATCTCCAGTTCCATCAAACCAAGCACCTTCACCAAACTTACCTGAGCTATTGATCAAAGCATCACCAACAACACTACCATTATTCCCATACGAGGAATTATCGATAGGATCACCTGAGGCATTTACATCATCAAACCTCATCCACAAGACAACATCATCATCGAAATCTACAAATGAGTAGTAATTACTTGAATCATTTGAAGAAACATTTACATAAATGGAATCAGTATCATTTATTGAACCATTATCAGGAGTTGGCGAAACAAAATTAATTGTTGGAGAAGTAACATCAGGCACACCTAGCGTTATTGTCCTTGTTTCAGTTGAATTGCATCCTGCTAAGTTACATGCTGTGGAATTGATATAATATGTCCCATAACTTAATTCAGGGAATACAAAATAACTTGAGCCGATCCTGACATTTGCAGTATCATGATTATCTGCCCTACCATCCCCATTAGACCCTTGACATTGGATAGTCTTATTTGAAAACAAGAAACATACATGATTATATCCAATAGTAACTTGTTCAGCATCTCCGCCTGTATAATCTGCTGATTCTCCTCCCTCATCTCTTCCTTGACAATTGACGTTCCCATTAGACAATAAGAAACATGAATTTGAATGCCCTGCAGCCACCTGCACAGCATCACCGCCATTGTAATCAGTAGATTGACCATATGTATTGGAACCGTAGCAATCGACATTACCATTAGATAGCAATACGCAAGTATGATATGCACCTGTAGCAACTTGGATAGCATTTCCAGAGGTGTAGTTGGCTGATTGTCCATTATTGTTCCAACCTTGACAAGTTACATTTCCTCCTTCATTAAGCATGCACATGTGATATTGGCCAGCAGCAATCTGTATGATATCATCACCATTATAATCTGCTGATTGACCTCGGTTGTTATAACCACGACAATCTACACTCCCATTAGCAAACAGAAGGCAAGTAAAGTCATAATATCCTTCAACCTGAACAACATCTCCTCCGTAATAAGGATTTGATTGTCCGTAGTTGTTCTTTCCTTGGCATTCAACACTTCCATTATTCAGAAGGAAACAACTATGGAAATAGCCTGCACTTATTTGGACTACATCTTTTCCTGTAAAGTTATTTGCTTCGCCTTGAGTATTATCTCCTTGACAGATGACATCACCATTATCTAACAAGTAACAAGTATAACTTTGCTTTGCTGATAAAGTCTGATGACCTCGACTGTAACCTGATGAATTAGATGCATTTGATGTAGCAACAAGCCCTGAATCATCATAGAGATTATGTACTATCGAAGAGATTAAAAGTGATGAGACATTAATATTCACCGATAATGAAGTTCTATTTGAAGTTTCACTATCAGATAGAGTAGGAGATATATAATCTATAGTAGGAATATCGATTTCTCCTTCACCAATGCTATAGTTGCTCCATGAGCTTACATTAAAGATTATAGTTGAAGCATCCATTGCAGTGAAATTACTACAATCAGCACATTCTTCACCGTCTTTGTATATTGTAGGATTTGCAAAACCTAGTGAATCGACTCCATACAAAGTGACATTTGCTGAACCATTTAACTCATCCACAGCTGATGGATTATAATAAGCCCATCCTTCACCTATTTGGATATTACCAGGCCAAGATAAATTATTCTCCGTAGTAATATTTGTAGTTGTCCAGTTAATTGAACCATAAGAATTATTGTAATAAATAGTATTCTCCTCGGTACAATATGGCATTGAGATTGAAGATACAGTGGCTATAATGCTATTATTTATTAGTTGATGACCTGTTAAAGGAACATTACAACCAAACTCAATACCTACATAATCAGTGGTTATAATATTATTAGAGATTATCCAATCATCAGAATTTTCAAATGATTGTATAAATATTCCAACATAAGGAGATGATATTATACAATCAATGATTGTATTGTTATAACCAGCTAAACTTGAGATACCATTCGAACCTGAGATATTTAAATTTCTGAATATATTGTGATCATTTGAATATCCTTCTTCCTGCCAGACTCCATTAACCGTACCATTCAAGCTTCCATTTTCAAGTATATTCCACGAACTTCCAGCATTGATATAGAATCCTGCATCACCCTCACTACCATCAGCAGTAAAGTCAGAAAGGTGATTATAAGAGCTATTAATAAAAGCAATTCCTCCCCTACCATAATTTCTGTCTGCATTCGCATTTGCAATACTGTTATTATAGCTATATTCTAGGTTCAATCCAACATAATTAGTATCGCTCACATTTATATTGGAGATATTGTTAAGATATGAATCCTGCAGAGTAATTCCATATTCAACTGACGGACTTACATTGATGTTATCAATGATACTTGAATTTAATTGATAGAGACTCACTCCGTAGTAAATGCTATCACTGATTATATTAAGATAATTATCATAGCTGCAATTTATCTCGCACCATACTCCCATAGAATTATTTGAAAGATTTAAATCAGTATAGGTATTATTTCTGACATCATAAACATATAATCCTGCTTCATCAGTACTATTTGCTATAGTCAAATTTTCTATTAAAGAATCTTGAACATTATACAAATTTATACCATATCCAAATCCTGAAATTGAATTGAAGTCTGAGATAGTAATGTTATACACAGAGTCAGAGTAAATTCCGGAACCTGTCCCATCACCATCAATACTTTTTCCATTTCCATCAAGCTTTACATTATCAGCATTTATAGTGAATAAAGTTCCTGAGACAGTCAAATCATCTTGAACTTCATAATAAAGATCAGCAACACTTAAATCTCCTCCCTCAGTAATTTGACAAGGATCACCTTCTGTTCCAGAACCAAGCCATCCATTAGGACATCCATCAGGAGCCTGCAATGTGACAACTCTTTCTTCTGTCTCATTGACATTTCCATTTTCATCAACAGCATAGGCTGTAAAACTATGCTCCCCATAACTTAAGTTAGTGAAATTATTCTGATAATTAGATGATGTTGAATTATAAAGAGATAATATCTCCTCGTCAGACAATGATCTGTTAAAAACAACTATGTCATCAATATACCCAGTTATCTCATAAGCATCACTATTAACAAATGCTCTTCCCAAGCTTAAAATTCCTGATGAATTTGGAACTATTTCTGATTCAGTACTATTCTCTAAGATACCATTAACATAAAGGAAATAAGCTGAACCATTATACTTCCCTACAATATGAGTCCAATCTAATGTCATGGTTGTGCTGGTAGTTTGAAGATTAGAAAAAACAGTACCATTTGCAAAACTAAATCTGGTATGATAGTCAGGAACATGATAAACAGAAAAAGATATACCTAATGAATTTGCACAGCCTGCTCCTGAACAATTCAAGGCAGAAATAATCCCCTTCCCAGTTTGTTGATCAATATTCTGCCAATAAGAGAAAGTAAAAGGATTTTGAAATACAGAAGTATCAAAATCATTCACATTTACCCAATCATTATCTCCATCGACATACAAACCGTCTCCAAACTTACCTGAACTATTAATCAAAGCATCCCCTTCCAGACTTCCATTATTTCCATATGAAGAATTATCGATAGGATCGCCTGAAGCATTGACATCATCAAACCTCATCCACAATACAACATCATTGTCAAAGTCAACGAATGAATAATAGTCTCTGTCATCTGAAGATGAAATGTTCAAATAAACTGAATCACTATAGTTAGTAGAACCATTATCAGGTGTAGGACTGATGAAGTCAATCAAAGGTACTGTATCAGGGACATATCCAGGACAGTCTGCAACACTATCAAGATTCTGCCATGACAATATAGGATATCCTTCACCATCACAATAATTGCTCCAGACATTCGTGAAATCCCAGGATGCCATTGGTTCATTTGATACGTCAAAGAAATAGCTTGAATCAGTATATGCAGTGCAATTCTCATTTCCACCACCATAGCAATTAGTGGGATTATTTGAGTGATTATACCAATATATCCCTTCAAGAAGATGGCCTACATTGAATGTACCTACTACAGCATCTGAACCTGAACCAGATACATTACTGACAGTGAATGAATCAAGGATTCTTTTTTGGGTTCCTGCACTGAATGCAGATGCAATACCTCCCGCATTGCCACCATTGACTACTCCATTTGAATAAGACCTTGAAATATTCCCCCAGGTATTCCCTGTCATTCCGCCACCACTACCTGTAACAACTGCATTTGTATAAGAGTCTTCTATATAACCACCACCCATATCACCTGCAATTCCTCCAACTATATCTATACCTGCGGCAGTCCCAGTAGTATAACATTGTGAGATATTACCTGAGTTGCTGTAAGTAATTAATCCTGTATATCTTGCAGAAGTGTTTGCATTAGCAGATGATTTCATTATTTTAGACCCAGGACCAATATTTCCAATCAGTCCACCTGCAGTACCCCATGCATACACACCAGTAACTTCACCAACAACATGGACATTTGTCGCGTTTGAATTAGTCATAATACCAACTAAAGAACCACCATGTGATCTTGCTGTCACATCCGCATTAAACAAAGTGACATTTTGTAATGTAGCATTATCTACTGCGCCAAATAACCCAACATTATTCTCGCTTTGTCTATCAATGAATAAATCAGTTACATTATATCCATTACCCTCAAATGTTCCAGAGAAATATGTATAAGTTATCCTATCTCCGCAATAGTCTCCACCTTCATCATCACAACCTATTGGATTGAACCCATATGTGTCAGTCCAGATGTCACTTCCACCTTGATTGCCTGAAGCAGTATCACTACAATCAATATTATTCCCAAGACTATAATTAGCACCAAGACTTTCATTCATTGCTTGCAATTGTACACATGTTGTTATAACGCAAGGATCAGCAATTGTACCACTTCCAGACATGCTCGCAGGACAGCCAATTGGTCCTTCTCCAATGCTATAGTTGCTCCACGAACTAACATTAAACACAACTGTTGATGTATCTAAAGCAGTAAAATTATAACAGCTAGGAGTTGTACTTGCATTACACTCAATACCATCCCTTAATATAACTGGGTTTGTTAATTCCCACTGATCAGCACCATAAAGAGTAACATTTGCAGAGCTATTAATATCGTTATCAGTCGAGAAATGAGAAGCACCTAATGATGCTGAATTATTTGTGATATTGATATGTTCTCCCAATATTATGTCATCATAAATATCTAAGTCAGTCAAGAAAGTGTTATCAGTCCACTTTATCTCACCAAAAGACGAATTATATACGAGATAATTTACATCATTATCAGAATGATAAAGTCTTTCATAGATAGTGGAATAAAGATTATTATTAGTTAAAGTATTATTTGCTCCATTTACATACAATCCATATTTAGAATAGGATATGTTAAAATCAGAAAGATTATTGTAATAAGATGATGAATCGACCAAGAAACCTGAACAAGGTGGGCCATAAGAGAAGTTATAACCTGAACTGCTATAATCAGAAAAATTATTGTAATGGGAATTAATCAAATACAATCCAAAACAAGAATCAGTATCAATTCCAGATGAAGTGACATTTCTAAATAATGAATTGTTCATATTTGTTATCCTAAAACCCTGATAGAAATTATAGATTGTAACATTACCTAATGTAAGATTTGTTATATCATCTATAGTAATACCATATATGCTTGAGAAATTGCTTGTCGCATTTATTATGTAACCTTCTCCACTAAAAACAATATTATCAGCTGTTATATTCATGCAAGAGACAGTTGTATTTATATCATTAGCAAGACCATAATACAAGTTAGAAACATTCAGATAACCACATTCAGTAACCTGGCAAGGATCTCCTTCTGTACCAGAACCTGCCCAACTATTAGGGCAGGAAGATTCAGATGGGGTCTCAGATTCTTGATCAGAGAATAGACTAAGCCCATCACCATAATTGTAAAGCAGACCAACTTCAGTATCATTCAATGTCCTGTTCCATATGGCAACCTCATCGATATTTCCTTTGAAGAGCCAGCCGCCATTGCTCTTTGAACCTATGCTTAATGGTTGACTGGAATCGCATATGCTTGATGCTCCAGATGAGCGTGTAGTAAGGCTTTGTTCGACTCCATCAAAGTATATCTTAGGACTGCTTGATCCATCCCAAGTCATCACTACATGGACAAATACATCTGTATCAATCATTGTTGAAGCATAAACATCCCATCGTGTTGAACCGGAGCATAGTTCATTAAGGGTAGTCACAATATATCCGCTCTCATACCTCAG
This sequence comes from Candidatus Woesearchaeota archaeon, assembly GCA_020637495.1. GTDB lineage: Archaea > Nanobdellota > Nanobdellia > Woesearchaeales > JACJVV01 > JACJVV01. Next base: position 478,351 of record JACJVV010000001.1, on the reverse strand, counting down.
ATCATAGGCCCTTCCACCTGTACCATCATTATTCTTCTCGACTATTCCCGCAACGCTCCCTATGGTTGAACTTACATTCACCCATGCCTGTATTGAGATGTTGCTTGGTATATCAAGCAAAGGTGTATCTGTAATGTTCAGATAACTAGTTGAACCATCAAAAGAGTAAGAGGTCCCGACCTTGCCTTCTTGATTCAAAGTAGCGCTGTTGATTGTCATGTCTAGATTATTACCTGAGAATTCTTCAGCAATGCTTCCTGAAGTCTCATTCAATGGCCAATATCCAACAAGTCCATCACGCAACTGTGTGATATTGACTCCTTCTCCAATGCTATAATTACTCCATGAGGAAACATTAAACACAACAGTTGCAGAGTCTAAAGCAGTAAAGTTATAACAAGCGGGAGTTGTTCCTTCATTACACTCAACACCATCTCTTAATATAACTGGGTTTGTCAATCCCCACTGATCAGCACCATAAAAAGTAACATTTGCAGAGCTATTCAGATATTCAGATGCATAATATGTGCTATTTACATATGCTGAATTATTGTCAATAATGATATATGATGAAGAAATATTATTTTGGATGCTTATATCAGATAAGAAAGTTTCATTTGACCAATTGATAGAACCATATGAATTATTGTAGATAAAATAGTTTAATTCATCAATCCCATAATTGTAAATTGAATAATTAGAAACACTACCAGTTACATTGATGTAATTGTTGATAAAAGTATTATTACCGAAAGAAGATGTTTGGTCCTGGACGTAGATACCATAAGCAAAATTAGATATCGTATTTATGAGATTAGAATCTATAGTATTGTTATGTATATTCTGATTATTAAAGAATAGAACCCCATAGCTGGAACCTGTGCTACCTTGTGTCAAGTTCATGCTATTATTGAAGATAAGTGAATTTGATAATATTCCGTTATTCTGAAAATTAATGCCTGTTGAACTTCCATAGGCTGTAATGATATTACTTTCAATCCTTACATTGTTAAGTATTGAATTGGAATCTATACCAAATAAAATGCCTTGTAAGATTCCACCACCTGTAAGATTCAAGATTATATAATTAGAAGTAATATTAGCATTAGTAGAATTAAAGCTTGTTAAAGAGATCTCTATAGGATATAATTTTTTAGAAGTCACTGTTGATGTTAGATTGAAATAATTATTATCAACCGAGAAGTCAGTAGAATCCTCAATATAAACTCCATAGACATCTTCAGCAGAAACTATTGTAATACTATTGTTATTGATAATGGAATTATTACTATTAGATAGATAGATTGATTTAGAGAACCCAGATAGATTATTGAATCCTGTAATAGTTACATTGTTATAATCTTGTACTAATACACCATAATCTGTGCCAGTATCGTCACCATTAATAGTATAACCATCTCCATTAAGAGTTATATTTTCAGCCGTTATATTAAAAGGAGTTCCAACAAAATCAGGACCAATATCATTCTGTAATTTATAGACCATATTTGCTTCAGTCAAGTTCCCCGCTTCAGTAACCTGGCAAGGATCTCCTTCTGTACCAGAACCTGCCCAACCATTAGGACAGCTCCCACCACCTGAACCATTTAGCAAACTTAGCCCAGTCCCATTATTATATAACCATCCGATCTCAGTACTGTTCAATGTCCTATTCCATATCGCAGCCTCATCGACAAATCCATCAAAATTAGCACCCATTCCTCTGCCTATGTAATAACCACCGCCAGCAGCATTTGAACCACTACCTAAATTTCCAGAAGTCACGCCATTCCTGTAGAAATATACGCCACTACTGCTTATGACTGCAGCAAGATGCACCCATTGATTTAGATCTTGTGCTGCAGCTATACCTGTATTCTTATAGGATGCGGATCCACTCCAAATATAATAATTACCAGTAGGATGTATAATTATACCATGATCAAAATTTCCATCATCATTAGAGATCAGATTGTATTGGCTTGAGACATCACCTGTATTGTTTACCCAGATAGAAAGCGTAACAGGAGCAGAATCTCTATCTAATGCCGTATTGATGTATTGATTGCTGCCACTATCCATCATGACACCGCTATTTACTTTTCCATCTGCACTCATATCAGCTCCATTGATTGCTGTACCGTTATTCCCACCACTTCCATAATCTTCTGCATTCGTTCCAGAAGTCTCATCAAATGGCCAATAGCCAATCAATCCATCAAGAAGGATCTCAGAAGGAATTTCTCCTGAAAGAATCATCACCGATCTTGTTGTATAATATGTAGGCGCAACTACTGCAGAATTTGTTTCAACTTCATCCTCAATCACCTCATCAATCTGCACAGTATCAAGAACATCCCTTGTTGTCCTGCTTTGGACCTGTACTGAATCGATGATAGCACTCTGCTCTACCTCGATCAATCTTTTCGTCGGATTCTTCAGCTCTCCAATATATTTTATCATGAAAGTTATCTCACCAGTCTCGCCATTAAGATCATAGATGAAGTTAAGATAACCATCGCCACTCTGAGAGTATATTTGCTCCTTGCTATCCCCTACAGTGTATATAGAAAGATTCTCGCCTTTGAATCTTCCTTTGAATTGCACACCATACAATCCTTCATATGCCTGAACTGATTCATAGACAACTTCCTCCTGGACAGCATTCCTTTCTATAATTAGATTATCAATAGCTTTCCCAGTTACTCCTAAGATAGAAGACATAAAGATAAATATTAGAAGAATAGAGCCTGCGATGATAAAAGAGAGTTTCTTCATTTTTTAGAGACCTCTTTTTGTCTGTCTAGAAACTCTTTCATGAAAAGCTCCACTTTCTTGCTCCTGACAAGACCTAGCTCTTCACAAAGCATAGAAAATTCATCATAGACTTTTTTATCTATTAGAAAGTTGTACCTCTGTTTCTGTGAACCTTTCTTTACCATCGCTTTGTGTGTATTTTTGTATATTAGTTTATCTTATTTATATAACTTTTGGTGTAAATATACACACGATTTATATTAAAAAGACAGATAGAAATAATATCAATCAAAAGCAATCAATCAAGACCAAGACTATGCCTGAACCTTTTCTTCCTCAAGAATTTAGAGAGTTCCTTTTCCATATCACCAAAACCTTCAAACTCCTTTTCTGCATCCCTGAATTTCTTGCTATGATGAAGGCTCCTTCCATTGGTTGTCTTGAACTTATGCACTTTATGCAGCATCTCATGGAACATGACATAATCAAGCAGTATCTTGTTCTCTTCTGAAATATCCTTGAACACTTCACTCATTGTGATTGTATCAGCAGCATATTCATAACTCCCAAGTTTCCTGAATGTCTTCTTCCCCCATACAAGGTTAGGCATCTCAACTGTTCCAAGAAAATAACGATCATTGACTCTGTCAAAACTTTCCTTCAGATCCGGATCAACCTTATCTTTCGGCACTGAGACATGGACATTCTTGATGAATGTATCATAGAGATCCTGCTCTAGTGTACGTATCTTAGTCTTGAATACCTTCTGCATCAGATGTTGGAGCAATCCAATTACAATCTCCTCACTGACACCTCTCCACAATCTGCTTATAGTGAATTCATATTTTCCTAGTCCATATCTTACATTGCCATTGTAAGGAGAGAATCTTCCACTATAGCTCAGACTGAATGAATACTTGCTTAGATTTCGGTCTGGATATAATTGTGAAAATGCTTTTTCAACCAAGCTCATAAGAAAAAGAATAAGAAAATAAGTTTATAATTATTTGGATAGATCAGCTGCAATAGCTGCAAATACCTCATCAATTCCCTGCTTTCCATCTACTTCAACAACCTTGTCAGCATAATGTGATTTGATTGGCTCCGTCTGGCTATGGAAATCTGCAAGTCTTTTCGCTACCTTATCTGGCTTGTCATCATCCCTTTGGAATATCTCATCGCCAGTCTCATCATCATAAGCATGCAAGCATTTTCCTTTATCATCATACTCCACTTTTTTAGGTTTTGGAGCTGTATATACATTATAGGTTCTGCCACTTTCCTTGTGAACATACCTACCAGATACTCTCTCCATGCAGACATCATCTGGCAACTCAATGCTTATTACAGCATCAACTTTTGTCACGCTATCCAAGGCTTCAGCCTGAGGCAATGTCCTTGGAAAACCATCAAGCAGATAGCCATTCTTGCAATCATCCTTGCTCAACCTATCCTTGACGATCTCAATAACAAGCTCATCAGGTACAAGCTTTCCGTTATTGGTGTATTCAACAACTTTCTTTCCTAATTCAGTCTGGTTCTTTATATTTTCCCTGAATATATCTCCAGTTGAGATATGAGGAATACTGAATTTCTCGACTAATTTTGCAGCCTGTGTACCTTTTCCGCTTGCCTGCGGGCCCATTATTATCATGTTCATTTAAGTGACCTCCTTTTTTATCTGCTTAAATTGATGCTAGCATAAAGTTGCGATGCAAGAATCTGTTCTCTTACCTTATCAGCAGAAAGTTCAGCATCTATATCGATTACTACAGGCAATGGACCATGGTTCCATCTCCTTCCATTCACAATCTCTCCCCTCAAATAATCGATTGCAAATTGTGTCTCATTCTCAAATATTGAGAATCGTCTTTCGATGGTATTGAAATCCGTATCATCCTTTCTTTTCGTCAATTTTTTCCCATCAACATATGCTACTATAGGGACTTCAAAACCATTGACATTTGTTGTCTGCATTATCTCTATTCGATTATCAAAAAAAGCATTGTAATCCTTGCCATTTTCATCATTCATCCTTCCATATATCCTTCGTCTTGCAGTATCTGCAGAGCAATTCAGTACAAAAACATAATCAATTGCAGTACCATTTCCTCGTTTAAGCATATAATCTGCAAAATTGACTGCCTGATCCAATGTTCTCGGCAACCCATCAGTGATAAGACCCTCTGATCTTTCTTCTGGATCCTCCTCCTTGACCCATATCTCTAATCCCCTAAATAAGACTTCATCAGGGACCAGATCACCTGCAGCCATGTATTCTTTTGCTTGTACGCCAATAGGCCTGTTCTCTTTGAGGTCTCTCCTGAACTTCCCACCTGATTCTACATAAGGAAAACTAAAATCTTCAACTAAATAACCTGCTTGCTTACCTTTTCCTGCTCCTGCTCTTCCTTGCATATTGATGTGCATTGTAATTCCCCCGTTTCTATTGTTCTCTTTCCTATATTGAAAACTTATCCAAGATAGCTCACGTCTATCTTGATATCCTCAACATCGTAAGATTCCTTGATCTTATTTATTAGATCCTTCATTGATTTGAGATGCTTGATGTATGATTGCAAAGATTCTTTAATCCATTTCTTCTCGATCACATCCTCTGAATCTATCTCTAGAACTTGGTGTTCTTTTACTAATCTAGCAAGATCCTTGAGTATCTCAACAATCCTTAACCTATCCTTGTCATCCAATGCCTGTGCATCATGTATCTGGATCAACGTTGAATCCGGATTGACAAAATTTGAGAACGTTATGATTATGCTCTCGAGCTTATCGACTATCTTTCTTCGGACATTTCTTATGATATGCCCTTCCTTGTCATCAATTGAAGAGATCTCGAAATAGTGCTCAAGCATATCTAGATTATCAATTCCGACACCTGAAAATTCCTCTAAATCCATATGATAGATGATTCAAGAACTGTTTAAAAAGATTATGAAAACTTAAGCAAGCCCTAGAAGAGGCATTATCTTATACAAGACAAGCAGTACCCATAATAGATTAGTTGATATCCACGTCATGTTCATGAAATCAAGTGTACCGCATATCTTGTGGAATGTAAAGCATATGGTTGCATATATGACAGCAACTCCTGCAACTACTGGAACATAGAACTGCAAAGTGAACAAAGATGCTATTATTGCTACTATATAACTTGCAAACAGGTCGAAAAGAAGATTATTATCTACTTCACCTGAATTTATTATCCCAATAAGTGATGCAGTCCCGACAAGCAATCCTGCAGGCAGTCCATAAGCCATTGCTGCATAACTAGTGAGCAGTGTGTTCATATCAAAGAACCCGAACCAAGGTATGATTCTGAGAGGCAGCATAGAGATGACACAGATCACAAAAAGACCCATGATAAAAAAGCTGTCCTTGTTGTTCAGGAAGAACACAAGCACAAGAATGAACATCAGACCAAAAAGCGTGTAAGCTAACAAGAACCTCGACAACCGTCCCCTGTAGAAGGACGTGAATAATTCGCTATAACCTATGTTGTAAAATGGTTTCATTCTTTATTACGATAATACCACTCCTCCGCCCTAAATAAGGGACGATATTGGCTGAAGGCATAGTGTGCAAAATGCATTTATAAATATTTTTATTTTTGCCACTCCCAGAAATAATGAAAATCCGAAACAGCGACAATAAAATATACTCTGCAAGACAACTATGCTTATATAGCAAGGATATTCACATATATTTTTAATGTTCAATAAGATATTAATTTTCAGACGAGATTCTAATTATATTGGGCAGGCTTCTAAAATGGAGGAGAAAGCAAAATGAACCTAAAATCAGTTAACCCCAAAGCTCATGTCATAGAGAGCCAGCAGTTTGACATTGATTTCCTTGAAGAGTTATGTGACCTGACGCTTCACATGAAACAGAACAGAAGGAATGTTGGAGATGAATTGGCAGGAAAGAATGTGCTTAATATGTTCTGGGAAGCATCATCCAGGACTGCTTTATCATTCGTCAATGCTGCACAATACCTCGGTGCCAAGACTACATTGATTGTCAATGCTGGAAAATTCTCATCAGCCTCCAAAGGCGAGACTCTAGAAGATACGATAAGGGTAAGCAGCGCATACACTGATTTCTTGGTCGTAAGACATAACCATGATGATGCATCTGAACAATGCTACCTTGCCTCAAGGGTCCCAACTATAAATGCTGGATCAGGAAAATCCCAGCACCCAACTCAAGCATTGCTGGATTTCTACACGATAAAAGACCATTTCAAAAGGACAGATAATCTTTCAATTACTTTTGTAGGAGACCTATTGAGAGGACGAACTGTAAAATCCCTGACATACCTTATGGCAAAATTCCCTGGAAACAGTTTCAATTTTGTAGCACCTGACAATAGCAGGATTGATGATGGCATTAAGACTCATCTCAATGATCTAAATGTTGCCTATATAGAAACAGAAGATCTCCTTGGTACACTAAAGAAATCAGATATAGTGTATATGACAAGGGTGCAGAAAGAAAGATTTGGAAGCAATCCTGAAAGGCCTGAAGAACTTACGCCAGAGGAGAATGCAGAATATGAGAGAGCAAGAGACATGTATAAGATAGACAGGAATAACATCAACCTGATACCATGCAACAGTATCTTGATGCATCCATTGCCAAGGCTTGATGAGATATCCAAGGATGTCGATCATGACGAACGTGCAAAATATTTTATCCAGGCTGATAATGGCCTTTATGTAAGGATGGCACTCTTCAAGATGATGAATGATTACAATTACAGATGATATACAAGACAAACACCTTCACAATCAAGCATCCTGATAAGGTCAAACCCAAGGATATAGGTCTCAGTCCAAGAATTTCTTTCTATTTTCCAACTTCGAAAGAGATGGAGATTTTCAAGACTATCCTAGACAAAGTAAAGCCAAACTTCATCCTTGATGTTGGCTGTGGAGCAGGATTCTTATCTTATCTTCTTGCAAGAGATTTAGATATAGAAGTGATAGGGATTGATCCAAATGAAGAGATGATTGAAGCAGGAAAGAAAATCTACAGGCATAAGAACCTGCATTTAACAATAGACAGAGTTGAAGAGACCAATTTAATGGCAGATATCATCTTCAACTCATGGATGCCATCTGGAGTAAATCTGACTCCCTACATCAAGAGACTCAATCCAAAGGTAATAATCTTTGTGAGCCACAGATCAAAAGAGAAATGCTCAGGTGTTCAGACAGGACTGAAACAAAGCTATAACCCAAGACCGGAGTACAAAAAAATAACTCACTGGTACAACAAAGTCACTGAGGACAGATGCAAAGTTGAAGTCTGGAGCAGAAAAGGTTATAAATTTTCATCCTGAGAATAATAAGATGCATATAATCTCCATCGACCAAGGAACAACTGGGACAACAACTGTCCTATATGATCAGGAAGGAAATCAAGTCGATAAGATCTACAAGGAGATAACGCAATTCTACCCTAAACCAGGTTGGGTCGAGCATGATCCTATAGAGATATGGCAATCTATCAAATCCACAGTAAAAGAACTTCTAGTGAAAAATAGAGTTAAGATATCTGCAATAGGCATCACAAACCAAAGAGAGACAACAGTATTATGGAACAAGAATACTGGTAAACCAGTCTATAATGCAATAGTGTGGCAATGCAGGAGAACTAGTGAGATATGCAGCAACCTAAGGGAACATGAAAAGATGATCAGGAAGAAGACAGGGCTTCCTCTAGATCCATATCTGAGCGGAACAAAGATCAGATGGATACTGGATAATGTAAAGGGCCTTCCAAATGTTGATGATTTGCTGTTTGGAACTATTGACACCTGGATAATCTGGAATCTGACGAATGGAAAAGTCCATGCAACAGATTTTACAAATGCTTCAAGGACCTTGTTATTTAATATCGAGACAAAGGAATGGGATGATGAGTTATGCAGAATAATTGACATACCTAAAGGCATGCTTCCTGAAATCAAGCATTCCATGGGTGATTATGGAGAAGTTGAAGCTATTGAAGAGCTGAAAGGCGTCCATATATTAGGAGTCGCAGGAGACCAGCAAGCAGCCTTATTCGGACAGCTATGCTTTGATGAAGGCCAGATCAAAAACACATACGGCACTGGTTGCTTCATCCTGATGAACACTGGAAAAAAGAAGATCGAATCCAGCAAGGGATTGATAACTACATTAGCTATAGACAAGAAAGGAGAAGCTTGTTATGCCATTGAAGGCTCAGTCTTCATCGCTGGAGCTGCAGTGCAATGGCTAAGGGATGAGCTAAAGATTCTTGAGAATGCTCAAGAGAGCGAAAAAGCTGCATTAGCTGTAGAAGATACAGGTGGAGTCTATCTCGTGCCTGCGTTTACTGGCCTAGGAGCTCCTTACTGGAATATGGAAGCTCGTGGAGCTCTTGTAGGGTTGACAAGAGGGACGAACAGGAACCATATAATCAGAGCAGCACTCAAGTCCATTGCTTTCCAATCATATGATGTCATAGATCTCATGGAGAAGGAGACTTATATTGAGATAAAGGAATTAGCTGTAGATGGTGGAGCTTCACAGAATAACTTCCTGATGCAGTTCCAGGCTGACATGTTGGATAAGACAATAATTAGGAAAACAATTGAATCGACATCATTAGGTGCAGCATATCTTGCAGGAATAAAAGCAGGTGTATACACAATAGATAAATTGAGTTCTAAAAAAGAGAAAATATATACTCCAAACATGCCTGATGAAAGAAGACAAGAGCTTCTCAAAGGCTGGCATAAGGCAATACGCCAAGTCCAGACAGAATAAAGCCCCTGGTGAGAGTTGCACTCACGACCTTGTGATTTCTCGAGATTTGAAAATCTTTGATTTTCATATACGAATCACACGCAATGGCTACTATGCTACAGGGGCACTGTTAAGTGTTTCTGGAGTAAGGACGCATTTTATAAGTCCTGTGCTACAGAGGCATGAATAAATCATAGAACAATGAAACCTTTATTTAAGGTTTTCTAAGATCGTCGTCTTATCTTTGAGCTTTGATTGGCAGTTTGAACATACAAGATGCTTCTTGCCCGCCTCATCCTTGATATAACTGCCTAGAACCTTATTCAAGAACGTTTCACCAACTTTCTCCTTACACAACTCACATTTTGCCATAGTCATTAGAATTTTGATACAATTATAAATATTACTCAAAAATAACTTATTTATCATAATCAAGAAAATTACATTTAACAAAAAAAGTTCTCCTCAACGCGATTCGATATCCATCATATTCGCGCGGTAATTATCCATTTTCTAAATGATAAATATTACAGAAACAAAAAGTCTATTCTAACTCTAGCAATTCACTCTCTTTATGCCTAGAAGTCATTATAGCATTGATGGAGAGATCCTTCCTTTCCTTCAAAAAACCAGTAAAGGTCTGATAGGCTAGTTCAGGAGTGTTATTGTTTGCAGACAGATGCGAAAGGAATACGTGCTTAAGGCATGGATTTGCATGTTCAAGGACAAGCAGTGAAGCCTGATAATTAGAGAAATGACCCATGTTTCCACCTATCCTCTGCTTCAACGGATAAGGGTAATTGCTCTTCTCAAGCATGAGCTCATCATAATTAGTCTCAAGGAAAGCTACATTGGCTTTTGAGATTGCATCAACAACATTCGCGCATTTCTCTCCGATATCAGTCATGACAGCGACGTTGTAGCCTTCAGCATTCAGCATGAAACTGCAAGGCTCTGCAGCATCATGATTCTTTGTGAATGGATTGACAGCAATATTCCCCATCGTGATGCTAGAACCGCATTTGATAAGGTTCAACAGCCTATCATTCACCCTGAAATTAGATGCATTGAAAGTTCCTTCTGTCACATAGACAGGTATATCAAACTTTTTTGACAATACCTCGACGCCTCTGATATGATCACTATGCTCATGCGTGATGAAAAGCCCGCTTAGACGTTTGGCAGACAGCCCTAGATTGCTCATCCTATGCACTAATTCCTTGCAGCTTAGACCTGCATCTACAAGTATGCTGTCATTCCCGCTTTCCATAAAATAGCAGTTGCCATTGCTGCCAGAAGCTATTGCAGTTGTCCTCATCAGGAATTACTTCATTGAGCCCATTTATATTGATTTTCATCCCAAAAACTTTATAACCATTCCAGCACAAACATGGACCATGGCAAGGATAGCAGTCATTGACAATACTAAATTGAAAGATATGGAACTTAAGAAGCATATTGTTAGCTTATGCCCTGTTAACAGAGCGGGAAAAGAATGCATGTTCATAAAAGACAGCAAGCTTCTTATCAATGAGAACCTTTGCATAGGCTGCGGAATATGTCCAAAGAAAGCTCCAGACGCAATCCATATCATAAACCTTCCAGAGGAGTTAGAACAACAATCTATCCATCGCTATGGTGAGAACGAATTCAAGCTGTACAACCTTCCAATCCCTATTTTCGGAAAAGTAGTCGGTATACTTGGAGTGAACGGAATAGGAAAATCAACAGCGATAAAGATCCTTGCTGGTGTACTTAAGCCTAACCTTGATGAACTAGGAAAAGAAGCATCATATGATGAACTTATAGAACATTTCAAAGGTACAGAAGCACAGCTGTTCTTTGAGAAGCTGAGATCTGGAGAGATTGTACTAAGCTACAAACCTCAGCAGGTAGAATTCATACCTAAAGCACATACTGGAACAGTAAGGGAGCTTCTCAAGAAAGCTGATCAGAAGGACCAACTGCAAGAGATAGCAGAAAAGCTTGACATAACACGTGTCCTTGATAATGAGATTGACAAGATTTCTGGTGGAGAACTTCAAAGAGTGGCTATAGCTGCAACAGTCCTGAAGAAAGCTAACCTGTATATTTTTGATGAACCAACTTCATATCTAGACATAAAGCAACGTATCAAAATTAGCAAATTCATAAAGGATCTAGCAGACGATAATACTGCAGTCATGGTCGTTGAGCACGACCTTATAATATTAGATTATATGGCTGATCTAATACATATGATGTATGGAAAGGAGAATGCCTATGGTATAGTGGGCCAACCTAAGACGACAAAGCTAGGAATCAATGTATACCTTAGCGGATTCTTAAAAGAAGAGAACATAAGATTCAGGAATTACCCTATTACATTTGAGGAAAGGAATGCAGAGAAGATGCATGCGACTTCTCCATTGATAACATGGAAGAATATCAAGAAAAAACTTGGAAATTTCAACCTTGATACGAATGAAGGAACCCTGCAGCAGGAGAAAGTTGTAGGCATCCTTGGAGAGAACGGCATAGGTAAGACCTCTTTTGTCAAGATACTTGCAGGAGTAATTGAAGCAGACGAAGGTGAGATTGATGAGAAGGTTAAGGTTTCTTACAAGCCACAGTATATAGAAGTACAGGACAAGAGTGTTGCAGAGATATTGTTTAATGCTATGAAGTACAAGAAGAACCTTGTAGATGACCTGAATCTTGAACCGTTGTTCCAGAAGCAATTGAACGAGCTTTCAGGAGGACAGCTGCAGAGGGTTGCGATAGCTGAATGCCTTGCAAAAGATGCTGACGTTTACCTATTAGACGAACCATCAGCATACCTTGATGTTGAGCAAAGGCTGAAGATATCAAGAGTCGTAAAGGATATGATGATAATAAGGAAAGCTTCAGCAATAGTAGTTGACCATGATCTTCTATTCATCGATTACCTTAGCGATGAGCTTATAGTGTTTGATGGCGTGCCTGCTGAATCAGGAAAGGTTAATGGCCCATTGGATATGGAGAAAGGGATGAACCTTTTCCTAAAAGATCTCGGCATCACTTTCAGGAGAGATGAAGAGAACCATCGCCCGAGAGCGAACAAGTTGGATTCGCAGATGGACCAGAAACAGAAGAAAGAAGGAAAGCTGTATTATAATTGATACAGCTAATTATTAGTTAACTTTATATATGTAATAACCTAAAAAATGCTATGGGTAATTATCGTAATATACTGCAATCTGACAAAGGGATCGAACGTTCTGTAGTCGTTGATAGTAGAGATCTTGTTTCTAAAGAAAAATACGAAGAACATATTGATAAAAAACTTGCAAAACTGATAAAGGTTTACCATAAGACAAAAGTTATAGATAGTGGACTTGTCAATCAAGTGGTTTCTGAGTTCATTAATGATGTAAAAAAGATAATCCAAGAGCTTGAAGAGATGAAACGTAAAGAAGAGCAGGAGGAATTCAGGAGGATACAAGAGATAGAGCAGCTTATAGAAATAACAAATGAGATTAATATAGGCGAATTGAGAAAAAGATTAGGTGATTTTGAAAAGCATCTGGCAAAGAATACGATTGCTGCTATCAAATCAGAGAAAAGACGAGAGAGAAAAGTTGCACGAGGAAGAACACCTTTTGGATTTGTTATGAAAAAATTGCAGTCTGATGCTAATCTGGACAAGAAGACTAAAAGAAAAGCTAAAGACATGATCAATAATACAAATAAAGAGCATGAACTAGTTCCAAGAGTGAGAGATGCAATTGAACAGCTTAAGTCAAACCCGTCTTTAGAACAACAAAAATCGATATTGCATGAAGTTAGAAAACTTATCACCCAATACAAAAAGGATCTGAACGATTTCCTTTGCATAGAGACAAATATTGAGATTGAAGAAGCAAGAAAGATCCACAGAATAGATCATTATGTAAAATTTCTAAGGCATGTTAAAAATTTTGATAATCTAGTAAGGCAACTTGAGGAATTGAAAAAACGTGCAGAACAATGGGTGTATCAGGACTCTATCGACATGAAGAGATTATTACAATATTCTATTAAACTTGACTATGGAGCTAAGCAGAATGAATTATCACAAAAAGAAGATATTGAGAATGTAAAGGTAGAACGAATAAATATTGGTGGTGTCCCTGCGTTATATATATACCACCCTGAGATAAATACAAATAGAGGGATTGTTTTCCAGCATGGTATAACAGGAAACAAAGAGAATTATATTACATTAGCTAAACGAATGGTGTTACAGGGTTATAGAAATGTCAGCATAGATATGACTGCCCACGGTGAGGATAGGAATAATTTTAGATTAGGAAAGAATTCAGAATACATACATATAGCAGCAGCATTTCTCAGGTCAAGAGGATGCAGTAATATAGGTGTTGTAGGTCATAGCGCAGGTGCGGCCTCTGCAATATTTGCCATGTCTGGATATAATAGTGATGTCGAAGAAAGGTGGTTCCATCAAGTGACTCTCTTAAAAGAACATCTGGAGCATATAAATAAAAAAGTCATTTCTGGAACAATTGATCAATATAAGATAAACGAATTCATACACCTTGCTGAATCCTATCAGCAATTGAAACAAATTATTGTTGAAGCATTGGATAAGATGTACAAAAGCAATTCTAAGATTGATTGTGCTGTTCTTATGGCAGCGCCTCTGAGATTCCAGAAAGTATTTCCTGAGAATATGTCAAGAAAACTCAAGCAATTTGGAAAAGGTGCAATAAGAAAAAGAATTTTCAGAATGATTGGATACCTTGGAACAAAAGCAGCTCAGCAGATGGAGAAGAAGAACCAAACAGACCCTGAGATGTATCACAAGTATAATCGAGGCCAAGGTACAGATGCACAATTAAAAAGCTGGCACATGATAAGTATTTATGATACATTTGATTATATAGAGAAATTAAACAACCCTTATGACTTCATCTCTGCGTTGATTTTTCTGGCATCCAAAACAAAATATGATGACAATAAGACTAGCTTCTTCAAATATTATTATAATTATATTAGAAAGATACCAAAATTCGCAATGTATGGAATAAGTGATGAAGTTCTAAAACCATTGGAAGGCTCAAACATGAAAGAGCTCGACGAACATTACACTTCTTTAGGACTAATAAAGAAGAATAGATACTGGAATTTATACCATGCAATGAGCAAAGAGAATGATCCTGCTACTTATGAAATTGGAAAACATCAACAGATCACAAGGGATATAATGATATTCCTAAATGACCACCTAGGCAAAGGATCAATCAGGAGGATATGACTACTTTATTTTGGAATTGTAGATGAAATCAGCAACTTGTGATGTCCCATTAACAAGTTTTAAGTTCTTTATCCTGTTTTTATAAGAATCATAATATTTCTTGTTTTTCAATAATTTTTCAACGATTAGAGGAACTTTCTTTATGTCTGGTTCAAAGAAACCTAATTTATTCCTTACTACAAACTCAACATTTCCTTTTTCCTGTTCCCATACATAGCTTGTGATGATTGGGATTTTCTGGCTAAGCAATGTCTCCATAACAGCTGAAGGTCCTCCTTTTCCGATGGCTATGTCAGCAATGCTTACAAGATCATACACATAATCAATAAAAGAGTACACTTTTACATTAGTTCCAGAACTAACTTTCTCAACATTCTCTTTCAGTATGTCATTCTTGCCGCATACTACTGCAATCTCGATATCAAGGCCTGAATTTAGGAGTTCTTTAGTGATCTTGTCAGCTTTCGGAACACCATCTCCTCCTCCTAATAATAACACTATCTTTTTATCTTTTGAGAATCCGTATTTGGCCCTGGTCTTGATTTTATCTTTCTGCGACATTATCTTGGAGAATTTCTCATTCAAGAAGAATGGGAATACTGATATCTGATCAGGTGATCTGCCATAATTCAAGGCCGCACGTCGAGCCTCATCACTGAACATTATATAATGGAACTTCTTTCCTATCACCCAGAAAGGATGGACTGTGTAAGGGTCTGAGACAACAGTGAACATCGGCACTTTATAGTCAAGTTCCTCAACAACCTTCTCAATTGCAGGTATGAATACGCAATGATGGTTTACTATGATATCTGGTTTCTCCTTCTGGATCACTTTTTTTACATATTTATGCATCATCCTGTCAGCATTGATCTTAGACCAGAATCGTACAATCTTTGAATACTTATTGATTGCATAGATTGCTCCATAAGCCCAAGGAGCGTAACTTTGTGAAAGTTTGTATCCTTCCTCATAATACGCTCTTATATAACGTGGAGATTCAGTAAATCCATCGACTAGAAGGTTTTTCACATTCTTCTTGTACTTATTGTCTAAATAACCCGATATTGCTCTAGCGCAAGAGATATGCCCACCGCCTGTCTTCAGATAGAAATAAACTATTTTCTTCATCAAAGGAAAATCAATTCAATACTATTTATAATTTTCCATAGATTTCTTGCTATTAAGATTCATTACAAAGATGAGGTATAGCGAGACTATCAAGAAGCACAGATGTAATGCAAAATCAGTAGGATTCAAGTCAAAAACAAACAATTCACCCAGACTCCTGATAATATAGGTCCCATTGGCCACAAGGCTAAATAGTAAAGATATCGATAGGAAAACAGAGACAAGAATCAATGCTATCTTGACTAGTTTATCGAAAAGCAAGAATACAGCAACAATCAATTCAAAGAATATTACAACATAAACCATGAAGAAAGGCATTAGCAGATTATGCATCTCATTGATTCCTGAAGAGAAATTAAAGATCCTGTAGATGGCAGCAGATAGGAATACAAAACTCAAGCCATACTGCAAGACATATTCTGGATATGTTTTGATCCGATGATGGACTTTATTGATCTCCTGTTTGGTTCTCTCAATGTTCTTCTGTGCAAGCTCAAGACTCTTCATTGCAGTCTTCTTTGCTGTATCAATATTCTTTCTAGCAGTCTTTTTTGCAGAATCAAGCCTTTCAGAACTCACCTTCTTCAATCTCTCGCTAGTTTGCTCAAACATCATCCAAACAAAATTCCTGATTTTAAAAATATTATTATCCGTTTAGAAGCAATTTTTCTCAAGGCAGCCATGTCTTCTGGCTCTTCAGCTTGTCAGGAAGATATTTATCGATGACGAAGTTTAATCCCCATGCTGCAAGCGCCTGCTGCTCTGCCCTTTTCTTCATCTTGGCCATGAGCTCCAACGCTCTCTGCCATTCTTTGTGATGCTTTATGAAGGGGTCATTCTTTACAGCATCCTTCAATCTTTTGATATCTACATCCTTAAGAGGATGTGTAGGAAGCTTATAATCAATGATATCTTGTGGTGTGACTCCAATAAATTGCGCATTTGGGACACAGAAATATTTGTTGATATGTGCAGCATTGCCTGAACCTACCTTAAGTGTCCTGTAGATATTTGCATATCCATATGGATCACCATCTGTGAAGACATACACAGGCAGTTTTTTATCGTCAGATAATCTTCTGATGAATCTTCTGCAAGCCCTTGTAGGGACTCCACCTAGTGAGATAAGGATGCAATTCTGCTTCTTCCAGAAATTATGCTTAACAAGACGTTGAAACATACCCGCAGTCTCTATCGCAAGGATGAATTTCGCATTAGTCTCGAATTTCAGTTCCTCAACGCTTGAAGGGATGCTATATGCTCCAGAACCCATCTTAGTGCAATCAATCTTTAGCTCTTTGCCAGTATCTTGATCCTTGTCTACTACAACAAGCTGTCCAGCGATGTCTCCTCCCTTCTCTTCTGGGATGAAACCAATCTGCTCCCTGTTGACCATGAGCATAGCCTCTACATCGTCCATGACTGTATCTGATTCTGGCTGCTCATTGAAACGTGCATCGCCCCAGTTCTTTGAGACGTAATAAGCTTCTCTCTTTGTTGCAATATCATTGCTCTGGATAAGGCTCTTCGATAGGCTCATCATCCTGAGTGTCTGTGCAAATGTCTTGACACTTCCAACAGTCATGGTCCTTTCCTTGAATTTACCATCAAGTTCAAAATAACCGCCAGAGGAATCATACCTGACATTAGACAAGCTACGCAAAGGTGCTGATATCTCAGGCTGTTCAACTTTCTTTATCTTCTTATAGATATTCTCTGCAATCTCTTTTATCTGCTTAAGGACGCTCATTCTAGTCTGTCCTCCTCATCGCTACTAGTCTTATCATCTTTAGAATCAGAATTCTCATCAGAATCTTCATCAGTCTCTTCATCATAATCTTTACTGCCTTTCTTTGACCCTAGATTTGCAAAGCTCTCATCGTAATCAGTGTTCTTTGATTCATCAAAAGACATGTCATCAACTTTTCCACGCTTTTTCTCTAGTATAATTTCAAGATTCTTGTCAAGCAGTTCCTTCTCTGTCTTGCTCAACTCAAGCAGCTCGATCAATGCTTCACTCACATGAGGTATGAATTTCTCGATGATGCCTCTTTTCTTGAGCTCATCACCAACACGTTTCTTCTTATGGACATAGCTGCTAAGTTTCCTTCCGCATTCCTGCAATGCAAGCTTGATCTCCTTTATTATTTCAGGATAATGTGCTATTGCTTCCTTGCTCTCTGAAGTGAAAGGTACCCATACAGAAGCTATGTGAACGACTATTGCTATAGGACCGACAGGAAGTGCACCTCTGCTCTGGCTGATGCCATAATTCCTGAATGCAGTCTGTATTATTGACTTAGATACTGCACATGCTCCTTGTTGGTATAACAATGGTACTCTGTTTGCAAACCTGAGCACTCGGGCGCTATCATCACCACTCATATTGCCACCATATGCAAAAGCAGCCTCTATGACAAAAGGATTTCCGCGATATACTGCAGGTGGTCTTGTTGTTGAACAATAGAATTCAGCATTTATCTCCTTTCGCAATCCTTTTTCTAGATGCTCAGCACCTATAGGCTGGATGCAATCAGTAGGAGGAGCAATGAGTTTTGTGTTCTTGATCCCTTCCATAAGCTGCTCTACCATCTCTCTTGACATCTCTGAGGGTTTATTATTAGGTTGCAATGAGCTGTTCAAACATATAGTCTTAGCAGTCCCTGAACCGACTCTTGAGAATTCTGTAGTCAAGAAGCTCTGCAATGTCTTTGCTTCTGTAGTCTTGAGCATGTCCATCATAAAACCTAGCTCAACACCATGAGGATGAGGCTTTATCACGACAGCCTTATCAGGCATAATTTCAGTTGCTCTTGGGAATATTATCTGTTCTGCTTTAGGATTAGTATAGATTATTGTGCAATGGGGGTTAACTATTGCTGTCTCTTTCAGATATTCATCAATGCTCTGGCTTCCACCTTGGTAGCTTGCTTCAAGATCAAGCTCTATCCTTGTGCCATGATCCTTTTCCCATTCAATTGTATCATCCTTGAGTATATGCGGTGCATTCTTCTGCGTATCAATCTTAAGCTCATAATAATGAGCAGGTTGTCCCTTCCCTATCTTTGATTTTATCTTTGCAGGCTTTCCGGTAGTCAACTGCCCATACATTACAGATGCTGAAATACCGATACCTTGCTGTCCTCGTGATTGCTTTAAAGTATGGAATTTAGAACCGTAAAGAAGTTTAGCAAATATCTTCGGGATCTGCTTCTTGACTATACCTGGACCATTATCCTCTACAATTACCTTGAACCTTTCATTTCCCATATCAATGACTTCAACTATTATCTCTGGAAGGACATCTGTCTCTTCACATGCATCAAGTGAGTTATCAACTGCTTCTTTGATTGTGGTCATCAAAGCTTTCCTTTTATTATCAAAACCTAGAAGGTGTCTGTTCCTTGCAAAGAATTCAGCAACACCAATATCTCTCTGAGATTTTGCTAGCTCGTGTGCTTTATGTTTGCTCTCTTTTCCAGCTTCATTAGCTGCGTTTCCAGCCAATGTTTTCTGTTCATCCGCCATCTTTATCTAAAATTTGCTTGTATTTAATTTAAATATTTTTGTATTCTAGGGTTTTGCCATGCTCCAAAGCAATTGAGCATAAATCTTGAATGAGTTTGCAACTTCCTGATTCTGTATAACTACTGAAAATGATTTTCCTTTATTTATTCCTATTGTAACAGTATCACCATAAATTTCCATCCAAGCATGAGTAACTAACTCTTTTTTCATATATCTAACTTCACTTAACGGATAAGTTGCTGATAACTTTCCATGAGGATCTTTTGCATAATCATTGTAAAGATATCGACAAAAGATTCCTTTTTTATATCGACGCTCATGAAAATCTTTGAAATAAGGAGTCATTGTGCCCTCATAAGGGGTTTTAGCAATTCCAATTATCCACATTTCATCGCCTTTCTTCATAGTCTTCAAACTTCTTTCTCGTGCAGTTTGTAACCCTCTCAATCCATCAAAAACTTGAGCAGTCTCTGCATTTATTGCAGTGCCAGACCAATCCTTAAGTTGAGGAATAAGAACATCAAGATCATCTTCTTTTTTCTTTAGTTCTTCCTCTTTTTCTCTCAAATAATCCTTAAGCCTATCTGGATCCGCTGGTTTGAAATATTTTGTATTACGTTTTACAATATGACTAGCTAATCCTTTTTTTGCAAGTCTATCTAGAATTTGATATACTTTAGAAACACTAACTCCTGACTCATCTACTAATGGTCCAGAAGTTGTTTCACCTAATCTGCATAAAGCAACATATACCTTTATCTCACCATCAGTTAATCCAAGTTCAGTAAGTACATTTGTATCCATATTGCTATTTTATATTCAATTCTTTATATATTTTCCCCCTAAAGAGATAGTTAGTCTTTCCCCACCATAGGAAAATTATCTTTATATAGTAACAACAAATCCAAGTTAGTAACAATTTATTGGGGTGATACAAATGAATGAAAAAATAAATGTAAAGAAAATAAATAGTGAATCTTTAGAAATTAAAGTTGGGGATCAAAGAAAACAAATAATTGTACCAATGAATACAACAAAATATGATAATTTCATTGGTTCAATGACATATTCAAAAGAAACTAATAAGTACGGTTATGGTGAACTTTTAATTGGGACCACAAGATGCTGTAGTGGACACTTATTAAAATATCGTATAAGTACAAAGACTGATTTAGATGTAGATTTAATGGATGCAGTATCTTTAGATTTTAATGTATATAGTATTTTACCTGTTGAAGACGAAAAAATTCTAGTCTCAGGCGCGGGCTGTAATGGGAATGGTGTAAGATTAATTACAAAATACAAAGGAGTAAATAGTATTGAAGAGATTGTACCAACTACAGGAATAGACTGCAATACAAGAGTAATGAGACTTCATGGGCTCCACGATGAAATAGTAGAAATGATAGAAATAGAAGCATTCAACCAGTTCAGAATAGAAGATATAACAGAAAGAGTAGTAAAAGAAGGAATAGACATCACTAAATTAAAAGAAGAATTAGATGCATATTCTATCATAAATCGAAATAGACTCTATAAAATATAAAATATGGGGTAATAGAGATGAGTATAGATTCAAAAGTTAAGGAATACATGAAAGGTTGCATAAATTCAGAAAATGCCAGATTGTATGGAACTTTTCAACAGCGTGCAGCATTAAACATTACACAATTTCCTAAAATTCAAGGAAGTATTTTCATAAGAATGGGATTAGTGTATCCGATAGTGTCAAGTTTGGTTTCTAATGTAATCCCACAAGATGCACAGACAGAAATTTTAGGGATGGGTATCAATTATCACACATGGGTTGCGGGCTATTTATCGTATTTAGTAGAAATACAAGCAGGGTTAAGCAAATATCCTATAAACCTAATTGAGAAAGGAATTAAGAAAGTAAAAGATTATTATTTAACCACTCCTTAATGACAACAAAACGAAAGATTTATATATTCTGACTATATAGCTAATCTATGAGCTTAGTAAAAAAACTACTAATACCAGCAACATTTGGATTATTTCTAGCTGGTTCTCAAGCTTATGCTGCCACAAATACTCAGACGAAAACAGATAATATTGTAGTTTTTCCAGATACCATGTACGCTGCAGAAGCAGCTAAAAAGATTGAGAGAGCATATAATAAGATCGAGAAGCTAAGGGAAGAGTACAAGGGTATTTCTGGATACAATGCTAAAGCTTCAACAAATGACATTGCAGCTTTAATCTCTGATATGGAAAGAATCGGTATAACAACCACTGTTCAAGAGGCTGGTTTCATCTATGACAAGCTATTCATAGAAAAATATATTTCAAAAGAAGATTGATTCTATAAAAATATCTTAAAGAATTATCCATTACAATAAGGATAACCGCCGGAGTTTACTATGCATGTACCAGCATCACAACAGATAGAGCCATATGTACCACTGCAGACTTCTTGACCTGATGGGCAATCATTTGATATGCATGCAGGATATCCTTTGACCTCATCACAAGTTTCACCAGCTTCACAACAATCTACTCCAGCACAAACATCTTCAGGAGGACAATCAGGATCAAGACAATATCCGACTTTAATGAATCCACCAGACTTCTTGCACTCGCCAGGATTGCAGCATGTCTGTTGACACTCAACTTGCCCATTCTGACAATTATCCTTGCAATATTTTACGCCAAAAGTTGATTTGCAGGTCTGGCTAGAATCACAGCAGAAATCTCCACATACGCTCAATCCTCCTGGATTCTGGCAAGAACCACCTATGCATACCTCACATTTCTCTCCACAATCCTCACAACAATCATTCTCGCCTATGCAACTTCCATCAGGACATGCTTTTGGTCCTCCTGGATCAACACCGTCACAATTACCACTTGGTCCATCTGGATCTTCAAATCTGCACGGAGGACAATCTGAACTAGAGTCTTTCAATGAGATTCCATCTGTTGCTTTTCCAATATTATCAGAGCAGGATGTTAAAAAGATTACAAAAAAAGAGAGAACAACAAAGAAGCAACTACTCTTTAAGATCATCATCGCCTTCAATCTCTCGCTGTTTGTACAATTTACGTTGTTTCTCCAGCCACTTGTAGACATTTGCATGTGTGCTTCCGCTTAGAAGATTCTCAAGTGCACGTCGTGCCAATGCAACACTATCGCCTCTACCGATTACACTGACAGTCTTGCCATATACTACTATATATACCTCAAGAAGATCCTCAATAACCTTTCTTGACTTTCCTTCCTTGCCTATAACACGACCTCTGATCCTTATCATGTCATTCTGTGTCTTGGCATATTCAGCGATGCTGATTATCTCAAGAACATAATCTATCTTAGTAAGTAGTAATGCAATATCAGGATTGAATCCTCTTCCTATTGCCTTTACTATTTCTGCACAAGTGAACATCATCAGAGGATCCACGCCATTTATGCTCACATCGCCTTCTTTAGAATCGATGTCTAGCTTGCATCCTGTTCTGTTCTCGACTTCATCCTTTGTCTCCCCATCCTTGCCTATGAGTACAGCTATCCTATCCTGTGGAATCTTGATTTGGTTCATGAAGTCTGCCATTTTTATCTACCATATGATTTGTTTTTCTTTTCCTTTTTAACTTTTCCGTATCTTTGAGATGATGGATTCTGGATCAGCTTTCATTCCACATCGCTTGTTGAAGAAATTGACTATATTGCCTACATCCCTTTTCAATAGATCTTCAGCCTCAGCGTTGTCTGTCGTTGTCGCCTGCGAGAAATCTATGAAGACAGGATGCTCATTATTGTTCAAGATATTGAAATGGCTTAAGTCTCCATGCACAAGTCCAGCTTTGTATAGTTTTTTTATGTTTTTTATGACTTCATCAAAGAATTTCTTTGGATTAGCTGGGACAGCATCCTTGAGCTCTGGTGCAGGATCAACATCACCGATAAGCTCCATCACCACTATATTATCCTTGCATTTCAGAGGTGTTGGTACCCTTATAACCTCTCTTGCCTTTAGTAGATTCCTGAATTCACGCTGTGTCCAGGCAAAGATGATCTCTCTTCTTTTTTTGTTCAATCCTTCATAACGAGGATCCTGCTTGATATAATCAAACATCTTGTTGAAGTTGCAATTTTCTAGACGATAGATCTTGACGATCACTTCACTTCCATCTTCTTTGGCAGCTGTGAAAACATTTGCTTCTTTGCCAAGAGCGACTGTACTCTTCAGATCCTCAAAGAAACCTTCAGACGCTAGCTTAAACAAGTTACGATGTGTAAACTGATCAAACACATTATTGTATGTCTTCCACTTCTCTCTAGCTATCTTTGCCATCCTTAGCAGGAAAAATCTGCAGTATTTAAAGCTTTAGAAATGTCTTAGCGTCGCAACCCAGGATAATTACGCAGTATCGCAGATGCATCCATGGATAAATCTGGCCTTATTGCTTCCCTAAAGAAGAGGATATAATGCTGATTCTCACCTTCTCTGTTCTGTGATGACTCAATAAAATGTACATTGTAGAAATTATGCGCATTAAGGACCTTAGCATACCTTAGAAGGTCATTTTCAGTCACAGTATTTGGGAATTCTATCAGCATGACAGAGTTATCAGATGCAAGCTTTTCTACAGTATCCCTGTTTATTGCATCAGTATGACGCAATAATATATCTCCTAGAGTCGACCTTTTAGGTGTTCCCGGTAATAAGCTATTTGTCATGATCTTGCAAAAGATGCCAGATTTATATAATTTATCACTACACAAAAGTAGTTAAAAATTCATGAAAACCAAAACATATTTAAAGTTTAGATATTTCCTAATTTCTAATCAAGATATACAAATGGGTCCTTCACAGAGCTGAAGTTGAACTTTAGCGGTGACTTTGAAGACACTCTTGTGTATTACAGCCCGATGCGAGAGTACTCAATGGAGCACGTCAAAGACAAGCTATGAGCTTGGGAGTTAGTATTTCGGGCAACATAACTTTCATTCATAATTTCAGGTAATTTCACAAAATAAATTCGAAATTACGATCAATAAAATAAGAGTAAGAACTGGAAAAAAAATTAAATTCACTTATCATTCAGTCACTAAATAAAGAGGTTTAAAGCTGTCTTTTGTAAAATTAAACAGTTTAAACCCAGTAAAAGTAAATAGAATAATTTTAGATAGCTGAGTGTGAGAATTCTAGTTCTTTAGACTATGAGGGGATTATTATGGCCAAAATAAGCCAAGTTTCAGCAAAATATATAGTTCATTCGAACATCGAGATTGATGGTGTTGTAGATAGACCAGATGTAATTGGAGCAATCTTCGGTCAGACCGAAGGCCTACTAGGTGCAGACCTTGAATTGAGGGAATTGCAGCGTTCAGGAAGGATAGGTAGGATCGAAGTTGACATGAATACCAAAGGCGGAAAGACTTCAGGGACAATTGTCATACCTTCATCACTGGATAAGGCAGAGACTTCAATAATTGCAGCTTCTTTGGAGATCATCCAACGTATAGGACCATGCAATGCAAAGATCAAAGTAACAAATATTGAGGATATAAGGATCAGCAAGCGTGAATTTGTCATAAATAGGGCAAAAGAGTTGCTGAAGAATATGATTTCAGCGACAAGCCCAGATTCGCAAGAACTTTCTGATGAGGTTGCTAATTCTGTCAGAGTCATGGAAATTACAGATTACGGCCCTGATAAGCTTCCAGCTGGACCTTCAATCGACGAGAGCGATGAGATAATAATAGTAGAAGGAAGAGCTGATGTAATAAACCTGCTTAAGCAGGGATTCAAGAATGTAATCTCTACAAATGGTACGACACAGGTATCAAATACTATCATAGAGCTTTCAAAGAAGAAGATTTGCACCATATTCACTGATGGAGACAGAGGTGGAGATCTCATAATCAAAGCTTTATTGAATGTATGTGAAGTTGATTTCGTAACAAAAGCTCCAGACGGAAAAGAAGTTGAGGAGATAACAAAGAAAGAGATTCACAAGAGCCTAAGAGGCAAGATTGCTGCAGAGCAGATCAAGCTTGAGATCGACAGTACTCCTAAGAGCGATAAGATGCAGGAGAGCTCATTCAAGAAGGCAAAACAGCTGTCACAACAGCAGCTCAATAGGCCTCAGCAGAACTATCAGCAACGTCCACAACAGAGACAATTTGAAAGAAGAGACACTGATAGCAGAAGAGATAACAAGGAAAGGACAACTGATCAGGATAAAGCAGAGTTCAAAAAACTTCTAGAGGATTTAGTTGGCACAAACGGGGCTTACATCCTGAATGAGAAGAAAGAGATACTTGGAAAAGTGCCAGTCACAGAACTAAATAGTACTATCAAGAGTCTTGGCTCAGGAGTGTTTGCAGTTGTTCTCGACAGTAGCATAGACCCTACTTTGATCCAGATAGCTGAGAAAGCGTCAGTACAATACGTAATTGGTATGGAATCGAAGGTCAAGACAGGCACAACAAGGATAAAGATACTGACAGTTGATGATCTTTAGATTATCAACCTAATTTTTTCTTTTTACACTTTAATTCTCCAAAAAAGCAACAAAACCATAGAAAAATATATATTCATCATATCTTCATAACAATTTATGGACAGGTTGATTACATGCAGGAAATGTGGCAAGAAATATCCGCCTAATAAGATGAGATATCTCAATAGTGCTAAGAATCTCCTATGCATTGACTGTGTAGATAAGATTAGATCTCCACCTAAAGATGTCCCAAAAAAGACTGCTGGAGAAGAGCGAAGAAAGCTCAGGTTCAAATGTAACAAATGCAAGCATATTGTTAGAATAAAAGAAGGTTTTCCTAAACAATGCTCATTCTGTGGAGGGACAAACCTGATTGAACAGGATTGGAATTCTGATCTTGACAATCTTATCGAAGATGCAGGCAAGAAGATATACGATAATTGATAATAAAACCTATCCTAAGAGAATTTAGCTTAATACTTCAGATTCAAAGCATGGCTTATATTGACTATGTCTTTGATGTCTTCCTTAGTCAGCTTCTTGAATTCCTCAAAATCCTTGACTTCCTTCTTCTTCATGACACGTATGAAAGAATCCATATGTGTCCGCAATATTGCACCAAGCAGCTTATTATGCTTCTGTATGCATGAATGGCAGACAAAATCTTTACCTATCACTTCCAGGAACTGATGTTCTTTGCCGCAGATATCGCAATTCATAATGCATTATGCACAAGGGTGGTTTTTAAAGATTTCTACTCTTAGTAAACAATTTTCAAAGATATAATTTTTACCAAGTGCCAAGATATTCAAGATTTTTGATGATTCTTGAATATTGCAAGCAAATCAGAAACATTCTCAGCAAGGCTTATCTTCTCCCTGATGGAAGCGCCTCCATTGATTCCTTTAGTGAACCACATAGCATGCGTCTTTATGTAAGAGAATTTCACGTCGTACTTTGTAGTAATTTGCAGATATTCAAGGAACATTTCAATCTTGTCCTTCTGTTCCAGTCTTTTCCCATCCTGCAAGAAAGAATTAAGCCTTGTGAAGAGGAAAGGATTCCCCATTACTCCTCTGCCTACCATAGCAAATGCGCATCCTGAAATATCAAACATATTTTTGCATGAATCCTCATCGACTACATCTCCATTACCAATTACAGGTATGTCAACAGCCTCTACAATCTCTTTGATCTTGTCCCAATGTGCCTTTCCTGAATATCCTTGGCTTTGATACCTTGCATGGACAGCTATTGCATCTGCTCCGTTCTCAGCTATCAGCCTTGCTATCTTGATATGATCTGCTGTATTAGGACTCAATCCTAACCTCATCTTGGCTGTTATAGGCAAGTCTGTAGAGCTTCGCATAGTAGACACTATCTCACCTATCTTCTTAGGTCTTTTCAGAAGAGCAGAACCTGCTCCTTGATCCATCACTTTCTTGACAGGACAACCTAGATTGAAATCAAAACCGCTAGGAGTGCAATCGTCATATTCTTTTTCAAGGATCCGTATAGTATTCTTTATTGCATCCAGCCGTGTGCCGAACAGCTGTATGAAGACTTTCTCGTCTTTGAAAGTATCTGCCATCTTCAAAGTTGACTTGTTCATCCTCTCGACAGCATTTACATTTACCATCTCTGTGAAATTTAACGCTGAACCATATTTAGTGCTCATCTCCCTGAATGCAAGATCATTTACAGCTGCAAGAGGTGCTAAGAATACTCTACCTTCAAACTTAAGATTCCCAATTTTATAAGATACCATAGAAGATACAACTCTATCAATCGTTTAGATAATCTTTGCTTTTCTTCAGAAGGAACCATTGCATCGGCTTGTTGAACAATGCCTTGAAGATGCCTACATTAACAAAATATGTTATGACAAAACCGATCGAGAATGAAGACAGTAATGATTTCCATATTATCTTCATCTGCTTCGCCTTGAGAAGAGCTATCACGCTAGCTACCATCAATCCAAAAGTCACAAGGATATTCCTTCCTGTCTCAGTGAGAAACCTCACTACATCCAATGGACCAGGAGGATGTGTCACAAAGCTTAGCACTCCGAAGGCCACTAGCAAAAGTATGAATATTGGTGTAAGATAACCGAATGCCATGCAGAATGCATATATCTTTTTTATCATGCTGTATGATGATCTCATGACTCCTACAGAATGCATCTTGTATGCTGCAATTACACCGTATGCCCACCTCATCTGCTGCTTATACAGATCCTTCAATGAATCAGGCAGTTCATTCAAGCATGGAAGATTATCTAGATATACAACTTTTTTTGTATTCCTGTGCAATCGTAGTGAATATTCAATATCCTCAGTCAGTGCTCCTGATCTCCAACCGCCTAGCTTGACAAGGGTTGAACGTCTTACAGCTTCTCCTGAACCGCACAAGAAAGCGACGTGGCTTGTTGCCATTATCGGAAGGAATATGTAGTGCACTACGCTCTGTATTGTAGTTCCAAGCACTGTTATGAAATTCTGCCTGCTGTTCAGGAATTTCCATCTTGATTGTACAGCAGCAACGTCCTTATCATAAGTGAAAGGGGCCACTATTCTTTTGAGGAAATCTTTTCCAGGGACAAAGTCACTATCGAATATCACAATGATATCTGATTTTGTATGTTTCAGCATATTATTAAGATTACCAGGTTTGAAACCTATGTTGTCTTTCCTTCTTATTACTGTGATCTGGTCATGCTTTGCTGCGAATGCATCAATCTCTGCAGATACTTCTGCATCATTGCTGTCATCTCCTATCATGATCTTGAACCTATCTTTAGGATAATCGAATTCAAGGCATTTCCTTGCACATCTTAATGCTATTATCTCATTCCTAGTAGGTATCTGTATTGTCACAGTAGGCGCTTTCGAGAAATCCAGCTTTCTCTCCTTGTATTTAGGGTTCCATATCATGGATATGATTGTGAATATCACATATATTGCTGAAATGCCTATGAAGATATATAGCAAGAAATAGAATATATTATCGAATATGATATGCAAGAAATCAAGTATTAACCTGATGTATGTCGCTTGTACTTCTAATGTATTTAGGAACTCGCCCCATATATTTGTGATTTGCATTATTTAACCCGTAATTAGTCTATTTTAAGTATATTTTAAGTCGGTTAACTGTTTCACTCTATGAAATAGCTTCTCTTTAAAAACAATAGCCTAACCAAGCTTATGACAATTATCATATTTAAAATTAACGTATATGGGAAATATAAGAAGATAGCAATAATGTTTTTCAGGTCAAATTTATCCTTGAACACAATTATAGCCCATATTATAAGGAAAGCGCTAATGAGTCCTCCAAGGACACCAAATATGCCATATAAAGATATTCCCCATTCAGGGATTTTATAGATCACGTATATAGGTCCTGATAAAGTGAACCACCTGAAAAGGTACCAAAAAGTATCAGCAACACTTCCTAAATTGAAAGGAAGCCAGTAGAATATCTGATATATCAGTATTGGGAAAAGCATCAATGCATATAGTGACCACCAATACTGATTGATGAAGAAAAAATTTACAGCAGCAGAAGATTTTGAAGAGAATAGGTTCCTATGTTTCCATACTACCTGCATGCCTCCTATCCACCATCGCATCCTCTGCTTTATCAGCCTTGAGATGCTTGTCGGAACATTTGTTGAAGCTATTGCACTATAAACATTGACTGCACGATAACCTTCTTTGCATATCAACATCGAACTGTCCATGTCTTCTGTCATCGTATCTGTGTGGAATGAGCCTATTTTCTTCAAGGCATTTTTCCTATAGCAAGCAAATGCACCATAGAACCATATGCTGTTCTTGTAGATCTTAGAGAAGCTTTTCCTTATCAGGTTATTATAATGGTATTCGATCCTCTGGAATATCCGGATCAATGTGTCTGCTTTAGCAACAACCATAGAGCCATTTGTAGCTCCTACTTTAGCATCTTTGAAAGGTGCTATCAGCTTTTGCAATGAACCTTTCTCTAGCATAGTATCAGCATCTATTGTAAGTATGAAATCATTCTTCGCTGCTTTTACGCCATCATTGAGTGCTTTGGACTTGCCTTGATGCTTTCCATGGATGATCTTCACCGCAAACTTCTCTCTCATGCTGAATTCTTCTACTGATTTTTGTGTATCGTCTGTTGATCCATCGTCGATGACAATCACTTCAAGTTTTCCTTTATAGCCCTGCTGTTTTATTGAACGCAAGGTATCAACTATCACTTCTGATTCATTGTAGCAAGGTATTAGTATGCTTACTGAACCATCAAACTTCTCATGCTTATCCTTTACAAAGACAGACAACAAGGTCAATAATAATATGAATGATAGATATACGAACAACCCGAAGAACAATACTGCACCTATAACCATGATATAATCCGTCATGGAATAAGGGCATCTTGAGGATTAATAAAGATTTCTAGAAATAACCAAGAATACCGAGAGTAAGAGCGACAATTGCAAGTATTAGCACTACACATGATAGCATTATGTACCAAATACTTATGATCTGCCATAACTTGTTCGGCTTTTCCATGGAATTTGCATGTCTTAACAGCATGAAAGATAGATACAAAGCAGATGGTATGAATATCAATATGTTTAGATAGGGTATGACTCCCAAGAAGAGCAATACATTCATCCATATAAGAAGTTTGAATTCCTTTTTCATTTTATATTGCCTTTTTGCCAGTCCACAATTACTTTAACAGCTGCTCTTTTTATGTCAGGTTCACCACCTTTTTTCAAGTAATTCAGTTTCTGAGCGACTTTCTCCAGGACATATTCATTTTCATCTACATTGCCTATTCCATACCAATCCCTGTCTGCAAACTGCTCAAGAAGATATTCTGCAGCCATATCAGGATCTTTTGCTTTATGCGGGTCCTTTGAACCTGTAAGAAGATGCTTGACTTCATCATCTTCCTTGTAAGGCAATACTCCTGGAGCGTCAAGCATGTATAATTTCTCTGATACCTTTATCCTCTGCAAGCCTTTAGTATAACCTGGCATTCGTCCAGTACCTGCTTTTCCACCACCGCCAGATATTGCATTTATGACACTGCTTTTTCCTACATTAGGATATCCAAGAACACCGACAGTGACCTTCTGCCCTTTTGCTAATTTCATTATCTCTGAGCGTAAAATGTTTGTGCCAAGATGCTTCACTGCAGACATAAAGACGCAATAATCAAACTCATCCTTCACAGAATCAAGCTCATCCTTCTCTACAAGATCGCATTTATTGAGTACATATATTATCTTCTTCCCTTGCCGCTCTATCTTCTTCTCTATCTCTGCATTCCTTGTATAATCTATCAATCTTGAATCAAGGACTAGAAGAAGTATATCTGATTTTTCTATGACTTCATTGACTACTTTCCAGAAATTAGGCATATGATATCACCGATTATTAACCTCAATCAACCACGTTTTATCTTAAGGTCATACATCATGTTCTCAAGCTTCTCAAGATTCCATTTGATCTGATCAGCCTTCTTTCTCAATTCACCATTCCGTAAATTAAGTTTGAGGAACTCATGATAGATGTCATCGACTGTGTCCCTTATCTTCTCCGCACCATCAATCTTATCCTTTATGACAAAATTGACAGCTTTTCTCATGAGTTCGCCTGTAAGATCGCAGATGCCAAGAAGATAATCATAGCTGCATACATGCAATTCATCTTTATCGACTATCTTATCATCCTTGACAAAATGATAGAATGTCATGGCCTCGACAAATTCTTGCCGGGCAACCGTTGCCATATTAGTATCAACAGCGCTTTCAGGAAGCTTCTTCATCATCTCCTTGATGCTCTTGACATGTTTTGAAGCCTCATCGGCTTTATCACGCTGAAGAGCGTATATTATAAGCTTTGACTCCTTGATTATTTTCCTTGACAGTTCAATGGTATTCTCTCTTTCTGAATCAAGCTTTTCAAGCTCTTTCTTCATTTCATCAAATTTTTTCTTGCTTATCATTTGCCATACAATCAATCTGAGTTTTATAAATGTTCTTAACAAACTTTAAAAACAACCATTGCAACAAATCAAGGATGCAATACAGAGAGAAAGGATTTACGTTAAATCTGGAAAATATCCTGCTGATAATTGTAGGGATCAATGCTGTTGCCTACCTATTACAATGGCTAATTCCAGGCTTTACTAATATGTTCTTACTTGATTCCTCTGTAGTATGGAACGAACCATGGAGATTCCTGACTTCAATGTTCTTGCATTCTATGAATGATCCATTTCATATAATATTCAACATGATGTGGGTGTTTTTCATGGGATCAATGCTTATTGCAAGAATAGGTAACAGGAGATTCCTTGCAATTTACCTTATATCAGGCATTTTAGCTGGAATACTATATTCATTCACAGGAGAAAGAGCATTAGGAGCATCAGGAGCAGTTATGGGGATTATTGGAGTATGTATAATCCTAATCCCTAAACAGATCATCTACATAAACTTCTTACCAGTCCCATTATGGCTTGCAGGAATAGCATTCGTAGTGATAGATACATTAGGGATATTCTTGCCTAACAATGTAGCTAACACAGCACATCTTGCAGGATTAGCAGTAGGATTAATATATGGTATCTATCTAAGGATGCAGAAAAAGAAAGCGACTAATAAAATTTCTATAAAGCATCATATCGAAGCAGAAGATATGGAAGAATACATGCGTTCAGGAAGGATTTAGATTATAACATAACCAGTATCAAGCTTATCAAGATTCTCAATCACATACCTTGCTGCTCTTCTAGTATCTTCGCCTTGTGCACCAGCAATCAAGATTTGATTATAACCATCAACATCAAATATTTGTATCATTGCCTGGCCATCTACTAGGTCAAATTGCTCATAGCAACCAGGTCTTGACATAGGTATATTTAGTAAGTAAGAAGTAATTCTGTTTGCACATGGTCCACCAATAACTATCATATTATGGTTTAAGCTATCGTACTCAGTATCCAATACAGTATCGCTTATCCTTGTGAAACCACTTAAATCTACAGCTGCAATGTTATCAATCGTTGCAGCATCCTTACCAATAACAACATTGTATGAGTAAGGTATCTCCATTGCATCATATATAGATGATTGTATTGATTTTGAAAGACAAGCACCATCAACACAACCATAAGGACAATTGAATGAAGTATGAGATATTTTTCCAGAACTACAACTATATTCAATAACCATGTCATAACCTTCAAAAGGATTGGATCCTAATCCCCAATCACAGGTATCATTTCGTATCAGTCCATCATCTTCTACATAACCTTTTACATACTTTGAATCTTCTAAGCTTAGGTCACCATCTGAATCAATACAGTTATATTCAGCCACACAGTACCTTTCTTCCCAACCATACTTATCTTGAATACCATCTCCTATATCACATTCAAGAAGTTCACCATTAAAAGGATTGAACATCATATGGACTTGATCATCATTAATGCAACTAGATATTTGATATCCAATAGCTCCACCTTGATTCAACAAATCATCACATGACATTTTAATCTCAATACCACATCTCTCTGAACATCCATCTCCATTTCTATTATTGCCATCATCACATTGCTCTGTTTCTTCGTCTACAATACCATCACCGCAAAAAGGCATTATTGACACATCATCATTAACACATTGATAATAAAACAGATTACCATTATTAGCACAATTATTCTCAGGATTACTGTCACCAGAATCCCAATTATTGATTCCTTTATATGAACCTGAATGATGAATCTCACCATAAGGTTGACCGGATGTACATTCAGTTGAAGTCCATACTCTATTCTCAGATCCTGCTTTTGTTAAGAGCTGACTGTTCAAATTATATATAAGTAATTCATTCCAAGTAGGTAGTCTCATGCTCGCATATTTACAATATCTATAAGCTTCATCATATGTTGCAGGACCTCTTAATACTTGCTCAATCTGATAAACTGGAACCTCTTCTATCTGGCAATCCCAACTGCATCCATCTCCACTATGTGTATTGCCATCATCACATGTCTCATTATATTCTATAATACCATTACCACAAACTGCAATCTCAATACCACATCTCTCTGAACAACCATCACCATTTGCATTATTGCCATCATCGCATTGCTCATTATATTCTATAATACCATTACCACAAACTGCAATCTCAATACCACATCTCTCTGAACAACCATCACCATTTGCATTATTGCCATCATCGCATTGCTCAGTCTCTTCGTCTACAATACCATCACCGCAGAAAGGCATTATGGATACATCAGTCATGCATTGATAATAAAACAGATTACCATTATTAGCGCAATTATTCTCAGGATTACTATCTCCAGAATCCCAATTATTGATTCCTTTATATGAACCTGAATGATGAATCTCACCATAAGGTTGACCGGATGTACATTCAGTTGAAGTCCATACTCTATTCTCAGATCCTGCTTTTGTTAAGAGCTGACTGTTCAAATTATATATAAGTAATTCATTCCAAGTAGGTAGTCTCATGCTCGCATATTTACAATATCTATAAGCTTCATCATATGTTGCAGGACCTCTTAATACTTGCTCAATCTGATAAACTGGAACCTCTTCTATCTGGCAATCCCAACTGCATCCATCTCCACTATGTGTATTGCCATCATCACATGTCTCATTATATTCTATAATACCATTACCACAAACTGCAATCTCAATACCACATCTCTCTGAACAACCATCACCATTTGCATTATTGCCATCATCGCATTGCTCAGTCTCTTCGTCTACAATACCATCACCGCAAGTAGAAACAGGCAAACATGCACCATCAAGACATCCAAACTTGCAATCATACTTTGTCTTCTGTACTCTGTCATAGCCACCTGATAAACAGCTGTATTCAACAACTGCATCGCCTAAACATTCATCAAATGCGACAATCCATTGTCCGTAGCCTACACCATTGACTGCACCAGGAGTATAAATATCAGAACCATCTGAATCATTGCATTCTGCTCTGTAGATATCATTAGGGGTTACTGCAGCAAGGCTGCTCCTAAATCCATAATAATTTTCATAATTGACTAACTTATTCAATGCAATTATCACATCTTTTTCTGAACCACCATTTATGTTCAAGCCATAATCAACAATTTCAACGACTGCAAGCCCTGGCTGTATAGTCTCATTAAGTACAGAGTGATCAACAGTGCCTATTATTATCATCTTACCCCAATCAAAATTGATATACTCATCATCCAATGAAGTCTTAGTTATTCCAAATCTTCCTGCAAATTCAGCAACAGCTTCAAGAACAGAAGATGAAGCATTATCATCAATCATAATATGGTAACCTGAGGGATTATTATCAAGAACATCCATGTAAGTGCTTACCCATATAGGAGAACTTGGTAAACCTGCACCACTGCCTCCGCTAGAACTTGAACTTGTAGCCTGTCCCAATATGTCTCCTGCGGGAATGCCTTTAGGGATACCGCATCCATTATTCAATACTAAAGCTACTATGGCTACAATAGCAACACATGCAACTATAGCTACAATAGTAATCAAGAACTTATCATCCACCTTGGTCTTCTTTGACCTTCTACTCACCATCTTTATACAAGTCGTAGATTTAATATTTAAATAGTTTTCTAAATAATATTCCTTGATTAAATAACAATAACATTTAGATATCAAAAATGACATATACCATGACGTGATATTGACATAACACGACAACTCGCACCAGGAATCCTTTTTCTGATAATGGTGAGAAATAAGATTATGAATTGATTAATTAAACAGAAAACAATATTAATCCCAACAATCAAAACAATGAAATGGTCCTAGAACAGATAGTGAAAGTGAGATGGATTGAGAGGAAAGAGCACTCATTCTTCTTAGGGTTGATTTATACCTTTGTCGGTATCCTCTCTGCATACCTAATACTCCCTAGTTATGCGGGAATTATGAGCATAGCTTTCACATCGATTCTTCTTATCCCTTCTCTGAATCAGCTTCTTATGATAGAGGAGAATGTCGAGATAAGAGAGAAGAAATTATCTATAAGACAGCTTTTCAAGGACCATAAGGACATAATAAAAGTATACATCTCATTGTTTTTGGGGATCTTTGTAGCTTTCTTCCTGATGGCGTTGATTTTCAGCAATGATTTCAGCAGCCATATCTTCGAGGCTCAATTGACGCTCACGGGAATAATAGGTAAAGCGACAAGCACTGATTTCTTCAATAGGATTGTGCTCAATAACCTATTGGTGTTCATAGTATGTTTCATTTTATCATTATTCTACGGTGCTGGATCGATATTGTTCCTAACTGTCAATGCATCTGCATGGGGAGTTTATTTCGGATATGTAGTAAAACAGACTCTTGTTGCTGCATCAGGAAATAAGATAATGGCATTCGCAGCTTTCATCCTTCCTGTCCTACCTCATACAATAACTGAAGCATTATCATATGTATGTGCAGCTATAGTCGGCGGCGTAGTAAGCAAGGCAGTGCTGAGAGAACAGCTTTTCTCAAAGAAGTTCCATCACATAATCACTGACGCATTGATATTCTTGGCATTAGGTATAACGTTAGTGATAATTGCAGGTGCATTAGAGACCTTCGCATTCAAATGATTCTAAGAGAAAGAGAAAGAAATTAATAAATAAAATGAATGATTGCCTATGCAATCAATTCGTCTATAAGTTTCCTGAATTCTGCTTCTTCTGATGCAAGATCATCCTGGCTTTCATAGCCTGTACCAATTCTTAGGTATTTGCATCCGAATACGAATGTAGGGACGCTTCCCTCTGGATTGTATTTCTGATAAATAGCAATCTCATCCTGAGGCAATACCCCTTCAACTTCAGGTGTCAAAAGATCATCCTTCTTGTCCAGCTGCCAATGATAAGCGACAATATCTCCATTGTCTACATATTCCTTGACTGTAGCATCGAATGTATCCTTGATCCAGTTGCAATGGGGGCATGTTGATGTTGAGAACATCCTTATTACAGGTTTGCCATCTTCCATGCAGGTCTCATCACCTGTAGCATCAAATGTGCCATCAGTTGGTGATAGGCCAATCTCATCCCCTGAATCAGAACCTTCCTTGTAGAGGATCTCGACATTCATCTCTTCCTTGAGCTGATCTACATAAGCGATCTGCGCTTCCTGTGATTTCTGTCCTATTAGGAACTGCTCAAGATCATCATGCATCTCTTCGTATGAAGGCACATCATCGCTAGGATAAGCATCTTTCTGAGCATCATAGAATTCCTTTAGCTCTTCTTCTGTCACTTCAATGTTGCTGTAAAGGGTCTCATTGAGATGTATCTGTATCTTGATGAGTTTCTTGAACTTCTCAAGGTCCATGCCCTGGTTCGCTAACAAATCTATAATTTGCTCTTCTGTAAGATTTGTACTCTTCAGATAATCCTGGTATATTGCGTCTACCTTGTCATCTGATACATATGCTGACTTTATCTCAAGTATCGTCTGAGGTATAAGCACGCTTTCAAGATAATCGGTCTTCGTTACAAAACTTTTGTACCCGTCAGGCAGATTTGCATATTCAGCATCAAGCTGCTCATTTGTTATGACTTGATTCCCAACCTTTGCTGCAACATCTGCTGAACCGACAGATGATTTTCCAATCCCAAATATTATGAACAACAGAGCAGCAATTACAATAACAGCAATTACAGTAGCACCTAGATAATTGTTCTCTTTCTTTTTTGATGTTTCTTTAGCACTTGGTTTCTCAACACTCTTCTCAGGTGTTGATGCTTTTTTGTCATGGCTGGTATTTTTTGTTCCAGCTTTTGATTTTGTTGATTTTTTCTTAGCCATTTATTGTGACCTCCATTTAAGTATGATTAAATCTGAATATTTTGCAACACAACTTCATCCCCATCTTTGAAACCGTATTTCTTGAACATGCCTCCATTGATCTCCAATGCATACCTTGAATTTGCAGAGTTTGGCGGATAATAAGCTACACATCCGGACTTCAGACAAGGTTCTGCATTCTCATAATGGTACACTATTTTCATATTCTCATCAATCCATATGATATCTAATGGTATCTTTGTATCCTTCATCCAATAACCACGTAGTCTAGTCTCATTATAGATGAATAGCATACCTGAGTTATATCCTAGCTCATCCCTTCCTTGAAGCCCTTTAGTATGCTCTTCTGGTTCATCAGCAATATCTACATCAAAGCATTTGTCGTTCACGCATGCTTGAGGTGATTGAGAACAAGCTATCAAAAGCAATGAAAATACCAACAATCCAGCCAATCCAAAAAATGTTGCATATCTCATCTGTCTGCTTATTGGTGGTCTTTATTTAAAGTTTATGATTTGAGTTGATAAAACACCTAAAACCTACTCGGAGACTTATCATGCTATATTCGACACTGAGATATGGTAAATTATATATATAGACTATACTGGAATCTTCATATGGAAGATATCATAATTGGCCGTGATGACGAAGACAGGAAACTGTTCGGAACCGCAGGTACAATTGTATTGGGGAAGCATTATGTCAAGATGGGTCAGACAAGCAGTCTGGCAAATAATGTCATGCTTGACATGATAAGACCACACGTAATAATGCTCTGCGGTAAACGTGGTGGAGGAAAATCATATACCATGGGCGTCATTGCAGAAGGGCTTGCGAATATGCCAATAGAGCTCAAGAAGAACATCAGTATAATACTATTAGATACCATGGGTGTCTATTGGACCATGAAATACGAAAACCACAAGGAATTTGAACTACTCAAACCATATGGGCTAGAACCTAAAGGATTTAATATCAAGATATTTACACCACATAAGTTCTATAAGAAATATAAGGAAGAAGGGATACCGACTGATCATCCGTTTGCAATAAAACCATCTGAACTTGATGCAGTTGATTGGTGCCTAGCATTAGGGGTAGATATAACCAGTAATGTTGGAGTACTTCTTGAGAAGACCATTATGACCTTAAAAGATCAAGGCAAGAATTATTCGATCAAGGATATGGCTGAGCATATCATGAGAGACGATTCCGCAGATAAGCTTACAAAAGATGCGCTCTCAAACAGGCTCTTATCTACAGAAGCTTGGGGCCTATTCGATGAGAAAGGCACGAAGATGTCAGATCTTGCACGTGGAGGGGAAGTAATAGTCCTTGATGTAAGCTGCTATGCCACTATGGAGAATGGTTGGAACGTCAAATCATTGGTTGTAGGAATGGTAAGCCAGAAGATGTTCATAGAAAGACTGCTACATAGGAAGAATGAGGAGTTTGATGAGATAAATGCGACAAGGAACTTGTTTAGCAATACTGAAGATGTCAGCAAGAAACAACAGGATGTTCCATTAGTCTGGCTTGTTATCGATGAAGCCCATGAATTCCTCCCAAGAGAGGGAAAGACAGCTGCTTCAGATGCATTGATTGCCATATTAAGAGAAGGAAGACAGCCAGGAATATCATTGATACTTGCTACACAGCAACCTGGAAAGATACATACAGATGTGCTTACACAAGCTGATACAGTAATAGCTCATAGGATGACAGCAAAGATAGATACTGAAGCATTAGGCATATTGATGCAATCATATATGAGGAAAGGACTGGATCTTGAACTTGATAGTCTTCCACGAGTCAAAGGGACAGCACTGATCTTCGATGATACAAATGAGAAATTATACCAAATAAGGGTTAGGCCAAGGATGTCTTGGCACGGAGGATCATCTCCTACAGCATTAAAACAAAAGAAAGAAGGATTCTGAAAAGAGGATATCAAACATGGAAAACAACATCAAGAATACAAAGATCATATGCACAATAGGACCTGCATCTGATGATTTGCATATAATGCAGAATATGTACAAAGCTGGCATGGATGCTGTCAGGATAAACACGGCACATGGTGATTTCAAAAGTTATAGCTCAATACTCAAGAAGGTCAGGAAGGCAGGGGATATCACCACGATGATTGACATAAAAGGGCCTGAACTTAGGATAAGATGTGAACAAAGATACGAATTCCCAAGAAGAACAGATATAATAATAGGAGATGCAAGCCATGCTATAACATTCAACTATAACATAATATCAAACTTGAAGAAAGGTGACATAATCCTTATTGAGGACGGAAAATATAGGTTGAAGATAATATCCAAAAAGAATAATTATGTGATTGCGCATTCTGAAGAGCATTGTATAATCGAACCGAACAAGAATGTTCATCTTCCTGGAAAGAAGATAAAGCTTCCATCGCTAACTAAGAAAGATATCAAGGCAGTTAAATTCTGTATCGATGAGAAGATAGATTACATAGCGCTCTCATTCTGCAGAAGCAAGCATGACATAATAAACCTACGGAATAGGTTAGGTGAATCTGGGATAAAGATAATTGCAAAGATAGAGAACAGTGAAGGTATCGAGAATATAATTGAGATAATTGATGAGGCGGATGGAATAATGGTTGCACGTGGTGATCTAGGAGTTGTCCTTTCTCTAGAGAAGGTACCTCTTGTGCAGAAGATGATAATACGTGAATGTAACGAGAAAGGAAAACTGGTAATTGTAGCGACACAGATGCTTGAGAGCATGATAAACAATCCAATTCCAACAAGGGCAGAGATATCTGATGTAGCAAATGCGATATTGGACGGTGCAGATTGCATAATGCTCTCAGCAGAGACTGCAGTAGGAAAATATCCTGTAAAAGCGATTGAATATATGACAAAGGCTGCATTAAACATTGAGCATGCTGT
The DNA here is from genome assembly GCA_020637495.1 of Candidatus Woesearchaeota archaeon. Classification (GTDB taxonomy): domain Archaea; phylum Nanobdellota; class Nanobdellia; order Woesearchaeales; family JACJVV01; genus JACJVV01. The sequence goes on along the minus strand of JACJVV010000001.1, from coordinate 437,575 downwards.
TCCAGAACGCGATCCTGTCAAGAACAAGAATGTCAGCGTATCAGAAGCTCTTTCGCATTGTGTAGAGGATTTATGCGATAAGATAGATTTTACTAAAGTAGTCTGTCTTACACATGAGGGCCATTCCGCAATTCGTGTGTCTCGTTTCAGGATAAATAAACCGATAATTGCAGTGACAAGCACAAAACAATTACAAAGGCAGCTGAACCTATACTATGGGATACATGCCACTATTACAAAGTCAAACTTTGAGGACCCTTCTACCACAGAGCTTGTTAAAGAGCTATATGATAATCACATACTAGAAAAAGATGACACAATCATATTGACTGCTGGACTGAGGACATTGAACCAGACAATATCAAACACTAACACGCTATTGATAAGGAATGTCAAGGAAGTGCTCAAGTATACAAGAAAATACGGGACTAGAAGACGAAGAAGATTATAGTCCGATATTTCCTAAAGTACCGGAATATTTTCCGAAAACCAAAGTAAGGTTATTTATTTCTTAGTTCTTTTAATAAGTCCATGGATTCACTCAGATATTCATCATATTTATTGATTATGATTGTGGTGTTCATTGCACTTGATCATTATGTTCAAAGCCAAGACGACAAGAATGCTATTCCTATAAATATCCCTGGAAGTTATTCCTACTCCTTTTTCAGCTGCAGGACAAGTGATTGCGAGGAAGTATTCATAGAATTGATTGAAGATGCTAGATACTCAATAAGATGCGCTTTCTTTGAGCTTGAATTAACAGCAATGATTGATTCGATGGATAATTCGCAAGCAGAAAAGACAATCATACTAGATGATAGGAATAGTATCCACAGACAATATGTAATCTATGACAATAGGTCAGGATATATGCACAATAAGTTCTGCATAATAGACAACTCAACAGTCATCACTGGAAGTTTCAACCCGACAGAGAATGGTAAGCTTAGGAATGATAATAATGTGTTGGTAATAGATTCTTCGAAGGTTGCGAAGATATATGATGATTATTTCAACATGATGATAGATGAATATAGATATGGGGAGACTCATGATGATACTGCAAGAAACAATTTCTTAGATGGAGGAAACATGGAGATATGCTTCTCAAGAGGAGGAAACTGTCTTGCTGTGATTCATAAATACCTCAAGAATGCTAGTCTTTCAATAGAATTCATGCTCTTCACTGCAACAGATGATTGGATAGCTGATATATTATCTATAAAGAACATGCAAGGACTAGAGATAGATGGTATTATGGAGAACAGGATGATATCCAGCTATTCAATGTTCGATAAACTACGATATCAGGATATAGATGTGATCAAGGACTGCAATCCTGCAACTATGCATCATAAGGTATTCATAATAGATGATTCGATTGTAATAACAGGGAGCTTTAACCCAAGCGATAACGCAGATAATAATAATGATGAGAACATGATTGTGATACATGATAAGCTATTGGCAATAAAATATTTAAACGAGCTTCAACGGATTAGACAATTATGTACGACGTAATAGGTATAAGCCATGCATTGGTTGATGTATGTGCACAAGTAAGTGATGGTTTCCTGGAGGACAACAGCCTCACAAAAGGAGATGAACATCTTGTAGACATGGAGATATTCATGTATATACATGGCCAATTGAAGAACCCAGAAATAAAGTTCGGAAGTTCTGTATCAAACACACTTGCTGGACTTAATATGATGGGTTGCAAGGTAGGAGAATTCGCAAAAGTAGGAAAAGATGGCTATGGGCAGATGTTGATTGATGAGAAGAATATCAAAGGCATGGGCAATTTCCTAAGCTATGATGATCTTCCTACTGGTGCAGTCATATGCCTGATAACACCTGATGCAGAAAGGACATTTGTCGTATATCTTGGAGCTGCGCAGAGGCTTGCACCTGATGATATATCTGAAGAGATAATAAAGCAAACAAGATTTCTCCATATAACAGCATATGAATTCGAAAGCATCCATGAGACTACCATGAAAGCGGTGAAGCTTGCTAGAAAGCATGGTGTGAAAGTATCATTTGATCTAGGTTCTCCAGGTCTTGTTGAGAGAAACCGTCTTAATCTGAAGAAATTTATAGAAGAATATGCAGATATAGTATTCGCTAACAAGGATGAAGCGTTCCAGCTTACAGGTGAGGACCCAGTAAAGGCTATCAATATCATCGCAGACCTATGCGATATTGCAATAATCAAGCTTGGAGAGGAAGGATCGATGATAAAGGCTGATGATAAGGTTTATGATATCCCTGCCTATCAAGTCGAGACAAAAGATACTACAGGAGCAGGAGATATGTATGCTGCAGGTATTCTTTATGGACTGGTGAAAGGTATAGAGATAAGCCAGGCAGGAAGGATAGCTTCACATAATGCTGCAAAAGTCTGCGAGACAATTGGAGCGCGGCTTGAGAATATGGAGCTTTAGGTTAATAGCCTTATCTGACAGCCATAATTTATTCTTTAAAATGATCAATATAATTATCCACTGACTTGTGAAAGAACTCTACAAGATGATCCTTGACTTCATCAATATTGCACCACTTGTAATCTGTATGTTCTTCGCTTAAGATTACATTATCGTTTTTTGCAGAACACAGAAAGATCAACATTGTTATTGTCTGGTTATCTGCCCTGACAAAATAATCCACATCTAAGGGATTCTTCACTTCTATCTCAAGTCCAGTCTCTTCCTTAACTTCCCTCTGCAACCCCATAAATGGATTCTCACCTTCAGATAGCCTTCCACCAGGAATCTCCCACACTCCTGGTTTCTGTACATCATCAGGACGTCGCTTGACGATAAGGATCTTACCAGTAGATACGACTAAAGCCTTTACTGCAATCCCTGGACGTGGTGTTAGTTTACCTGTTTCTTTAGAATCGATCATCATATCTCCTCTTTGATTGTTATTGTACTTACCATCGTAACAGTTGCACCAACTTTGTTATCTTTCCTGAATTTTAGGAGGAAATCATTGAACTCTGCAATATCCCTGAACTTAAGCTTCATCATCATATCATATTCCCCGGTGATACCGAATACTTCTCTCACACATGGGTGTGAAAAGGCTTTTGAAGGTATCTCTTCCAATGTCTTAATCAATACAAAAACTATGAAATTCTCGCCGAAGATCTCATTGTTAAGCTTTAGAGTGAACCTCTCTATGACACCAGAATCAATTAGTTGACTAAGCCTTACATGTACAGTTGATGGACGTATCTTAGTATTCTTGGCTATATCCCTTATGCTTATCCTGGAATTCTCCCTAAGCTGGTTGATTATTGCTATATCCTTGTCGTCAAGTTTCATCGCTGTCCCTTATCTTCTGATTTTAGTTCATGAAATGAGTATGTCTATATCCTAATCCAACGGATATGGCTACATCATCATCTGGCGAGAAAAGGGGCCATTTGCCTGGAATCGAGATTGAGAATTACGCAACACGGGTTTGCATAAAATGTGATAGGTTATTGGGGGCGATTTCCAAGCAAACAGCTTGAAGAGTATTATGTTTAACTTATTTATATATTTTACCATATTTGTCTATTTAATTAACAAAAATATTAGACAATGTCCAATAAATAGCTAATAAAATATTTAAATAGTCTAAAAACAAAAACCGGATGATTAAGGCAATTATATTTGACATGGATGGAACCCTCATAGATACAGGCAAGATAGGTTTTGATGTCATGGAAGATTATGTCAAAAAAAAAGGACTCAGATACAACAAAGAGCATATCAAAGAGATTGCATTCAGGAGTTTTGCTGATATCCTCAAAGAAGTACTTGATCAGAATGGGAAAGAATACATTCCTTCTATGAGAGAGGAACTAATAAGAGAATATAAGTCAAGCATCAGGAATGCGAAACCACTGCCATATAGCATTGAGATTCTTGAGAACCTGCACCAGGATTTTATAATGATACTTGCGACTTTATCGCTGACAGAGATTGCTGAATCTATTTTAGGAGAGAATGATATGATGAAGTATTTTGACCTGGTAGTCTGCGCCGATACTACCAAGATTAATAACAAGAGAGAGATGATAAGCAACATAATTAGGGAGACAGGGCTAAGCCCTGATGAGTTTATACTGGTTGAAGATAGCCATTACGGAATAAAGAGTGGCATGGATAATGGGATATTTACAGTTGGAGTGAAGCATTCATTCGACGATATTGAAGCCGATGTGACTGTTGAAGATTTAGTACAGGCAGAAAAGGAGATAACTAGAAAATGCAGATCATAAACTTGATTGTACCGCTTTTCATTGTGATGTTTGTAGGATATGCTATGAAGAGGACTGGATTTCTTCCTGAGAAGTTTGGGAATCAGCTTAATAGATTTGTTTATTATATAGCGCTTCCAGTAATGCTTTTTGTTTCTACATCCAGCAGCGATATAAGAGGTATTGACTCATTCAAGATAATCATCAGTTTCATGATAACAGTTGCTGTGGTATTATTAATATCATTCATCGCATCATCTGGACTAAAGAATATAAGGGGACCTTTCATCCAAGCTAGCTTCAGATGCAACATGGCATACCTTGGAATACCTATAGTGACGACAACATTCGGAGAGGATGCATTAGGGATTGCGGCAATAATTGTGATGGTAGCAGTCATAACAAACACAATACTGAGCATTCTTATACTCAAGGCTTTCGGAAAAGATCATAAGCCGCCTAAATTAAGGGAACTATTTGTCAATCCACTAGTGATATCAATTGTTGCAGGATTGATATTCTCTTATTTTGCCTTACCATTGCCTATCATAATATCAAATACTTTTGATTTCCTCGCAAGGGTAAGCCTACCGCTGATATTGATAGTCATAGGGTACTCATTATCATTCAATGAGATAAAGAAATACATAATGCCTGATTTTATTGCAGCGACAATCAAGTTGATAATCATGCCTGCTGTAGCTTTCATAGTTTTGAATTTCTTAGGACTTCATGGTCTAGAGTTAAAGACAGCTGTTCTTCTTACAGCTATGCCTACTGCAGTCATGAGCCAGGCTTTTGCGAAAGAGCTCAAGGCAGACAGCCATTTTGCAGCATCTGCTGTAAATTTCAGCACATTATCTTCAATAATAACTATAAGCATCCTGGTGATGCTTCTTAATGGTATGTGAGAGGTTAGAATAATGGGAAAAAAAGAAAGAATCAATAAAGAGAAGATGAAGGATTATAGCAGAGATAATACAGATTACAAGGTTAAAGATATCAATCTAGCAGCATTCGGAAGGAAAGAGATAGGCATTGCAGAGAAAGAGATGCCAGGACTTATGGCTACAAGAGAAAAATATGGCCCGAAAAAGCCATTGAAAGGCATAAAGATAATGGGGAGCCTTCATATGACTATCCAGACTGCAGTATTGATTGAGACGCTTTCTGAACTCGGTGCTGATGTGCGATGGTGCTCATGCAATATCTTCTCGACGCAGGATCATGCAGCAGCAGCAATCGCAAAGGCAGGAATTCCTGTGTTTGCATGGAAGGGTGAGACTTTGGAAGAGTATTGGGATTGCACGATGATGGCACTTACCTGGCCAGATGGTTCAGGTCCTGACCAGATCGTAGATGATGGAGGAGATGCAACCCTGCTTATCCACAGAGGATATGCTGCTGAAGGTAATGCTAAGATACTTGATGAGCCGACCGATAATAAAGAACTGCTGATAATAAACAATCTTCTCAAGAGACAGCTGAAAAGAGACAAGCAGCATTGGCATAATGTTGCAAAGGATGTCAAGGGTGTTTCAGAAGAGACAACTACAGGAGTCCATAGGCTGATCCATATGCAGGAGAGAGGAGAGTTGCTTTTCCAGGCGATAAATGTCAATGACAGCGTCACTAAGAGCAAATTTGACAATGTGTATGGCTGCAGGCATTCTCTTCCTGACGGAATAAAGAGAGCTATGGATGTACTCATAAGCGGCAAGACTGTGATGGTCTGCGGTTATGGTGATGTAGGTAAAGGATCAGCAGAAGCGATGAAGAGTGAAAAAGCGAAAGTCATCGTTTCTGAGATAGATCCCATCTGCGCTTTGCAGGCATGCATGGCAGGATTCCGAGTTCAGACTGTTGAGCAATCATTAAAGGAAACTGACATATACGTGACAACTACAGGAAACAAGGACATAATAACAGCTGAGCATATGAGCAGGATGAAGGATCAGGCCATAGTGTGCAATATAGGTCATTTTGACAATGAAATTCAGATGTCAAGGCTTGAGAAATGGCCTGGCATCAAGAAAGAAGAGATAAAAGGTAGCGAATGCCCAGTGCATAGATACACATTCAAGGATGGCCATTCGATTTATGTCTTGGCAGAAGGACGTCTGATAAACCTAGGATGTGCTACAGGTCATCCAAGTTTTGTCATGTCAAATAGCTTCACCAACCAGACACTTGCTCAGATTGATATTGCAGCTAATCCTAAAAGGCATGTTGGGGTCTATATGCTCAGCAAAGAGCTTGATGAGGAGGTTGCACGTCTGCATTTAGAACAGCTTGGAGCGACATTGACAAAGCTTACACAACAGCAGGCTGATTACTTAGGTGTAAAAAAGGATGGTCCGTTCAAGCCACAACATTATAGGTATTGAGTTAGTTAGAAAAATTAGCCTAAAAATAGATGTTAATAATTGATAATCAAGACCATATATCTTTTCCTTTTTTGCTTTTCTTGTTCCGTCTTCGTTCATGGCTTCTTCCAGCTTTATAGAATACATAAAGTATCGCTAGAACAATAATGAACCACATCAGATAAGACCAGCCGTTGAAGCCAATATCAGATTTGCCTTCTTGATCAGATGCATCAACGATGCTTTCATTAGAATTAACAGTCTGTTCAAGTTCTTCAAGAACTTTCTTGTAATCCTTGTTTGCTACCTTGATAGTGGAAACTTCCCGGATGCCTTCATATTCAGATAATATGTTATAATCACCAGGTTTCAATCCTCTGTTTAGATTCCATACAAATATCTCTCCAGATTTGACGCTCTCATAATATACGCTATCACCGTCAGGATCAAGAACTTTTACATACAAGACATTATCTTTGATCAACTCTCCACCCTGATCAAGTAATTCAGTTGTAAAATTGAAGGATTCATTGGCCTGATCAGCATAAAAATTTGTTCTGGAAAGAGTATTCCTTATACTTGTAGGAGTCTGCAATATTTCTATCTCCTGTTCGAACTCTTCCTGGTTTCCATACCCATCATTTATCTCAAAGAAGATCTTCTGCTTGCCAGATGGCATATCTGCAGGGATTACATGCTGGATTGTTAAATGATTTTCAGTTAGCTCATAACTTGTCAACTTCTTCCCAAGGATGATATCAAGATTCATCTTCCTAATTGTCTCGCCAGGAACATATACTGTTATGTCTGCTTTCAATGTATTTCCAGGAGCAAAAACTCTTTCATTAACAGAAACACCAAACTCAAAACCTGAATTTATTGCAAATTTGTCTGATCTCTCATCAAATATGACATCATTCTCCTGGTCGCTGAATTTAGCTAGGACGCTGCACTTATCCGATTTTGTTATTTTCCTAGATAGGATAAGAGGTTCAGATTCAACTTTGACAGATACATCTTCATCAAGTACCATAGGTATCCTGAAATATTCAAAACTGGTATCAGGGCACACAAGGCTCAATGACAAGAAACCATACAGGTCCTTATCGCTCTCTATTGTTGTATTCACGATAAGCTCTTCTCCGAGATAATACTCTTCATCTATATTATGCAGGGTTATATCAGCTAATGCAGAAGGTATTATGGAGATAGCTATCAATAATAACAGAAAAATAATACTAGTGTTTAAAGATCTCATTAAGAATCTCATTTTTCTAAAGACTATTTCTCGCGTATTATCTCATGTTTCTTTAGTATCTCTTTGAACTTTGCGAAATCAGACGATTTCTTGAAAAGTTCAAATTGCTCCTTAGGCAGTTTCTTGAAGGCAGCAGTAGATATTACAGCTATTTCCTTGAAATCTTTTTTCATTGATTCAAGCTCTTCAGATGTATTGATCTTCTCAATCGATTCTTGGACATTCTCTTCATCACTTTCTCCATCATCTTCCTTGTCTATGCCTAGACCGAAGAAGCTCAATATGCTTTCCCAAAGTCCTTTCTTTTCAGCTTCAGGCTCCTGTGTTTGTTCTAATGTCATCTGCTCCGAATCCCTCTGTATGTCTGCCCCATCAAAGGTGCTCTTCTCTTCAAGCATCTCCTGTTGGTCTATATCTTCATATGTCTCATTTACTTTGCTTGAGAATATGCCTGAAAGCCAGCTCAAGAATCCTTTCTTCTCTTCCTGCTTTATCTCATCATATTCCTGTTCAAATACCTGCTCTGACTCCTTGGATACCTCAACGCTTTCTTCTTTGGATCTTTCCTGAAAATCTTCTTCTTCTGTACCTGAAAATTTCTCCATCAGCTTGTTCCAGAAGGTTTTCGGCTTCTTGATGATGTATACTGAGTCTGAACTTACTCCTGAAGGCACTTCATCATCCATCTCATCATTTCGTTTCTTAGTTTCAAAAAAGAGTGACTTTTTGTCCCTTCTTGTACTGATATAATCGTCCATTGATAAGTTGAAATCCTTAGATGCCATGGTATTTTTAAAAGAGAGCTCATATATATACTTTTTGATAGATTTGAATATGATTTAAGCCATTTCTAAGAGTCATTTTTAGGCACAAAAAAGTAGAGATATAGAAGTGATAATACCTGCATGCTATGAAACAAAGGAAAAATATAAATACCCTGTTTTCTAAAAGTGGATTATGAAGATTTTAGTAACTGGTGGAGCCGGATATATTGGCAGTGTTGCAGTCAAAGAGTTGATCAGGAAGAAAGAATCCGTAGTAGTGATTGACAATCTCTCAAAAGGAAAAAGAGAACTAGTTGATAAGAAGGCAGAATTCTATAAGGTTGATCTTGTTGATAAGAGTTCTCTTGAGAAAGTCTTCAAGAAACACAAGTTTGATGCTGTAATCCATTTTTCATCATATAAAGCAGTTGGAGAATCAATGGAAAATGCTGTGAAATATTCTGATAATATTGTTGGCATGACCAACCTTCTTAATATAATGGTCAAATATAAAGTACAGAAGATAATATTCTCATCTAGTGCAGCAGTGTATGGTATGCCAAAGACAAAGATAATAACAGAATCGCATCCTCTTGAACCTATAAATTTTTATGGGTATACAAAACTTGCAATGGAGAAGACTATTGAATGGTATCACAAGATTCATAATATTGATTATGTAGCTTTAAGATATTTCAATGTCGCAGGAGATGGCGGACTTGATTATATTGACCCCAACGCACTGAATATATTCCCTGTGATTCTTGAAGTTATGTCAGGAAAAAGAGAGTGCCTTACAATTTTTGGAAAAGACTATAAGACAAAAGATGGCACTTGCATAAGAGATTATGTTGATGTCAATGACCTGGTTGATGCCCATATACTTGCTCTCAGAACAGATTATAATGGAGCTTTGAATCTTGGCACAGGCAAAGGCTTCAGTGTGATGGAACTTGTTAATGAATTCATGAGAGTATCAGGCAAAAAGTTCAGATACAAATTTGGTCTTAGAAGAGCTGGTGACCCTGGTATCCTTGTAGCATCAAACAGAAAAGCAAAAAGGATGCTCAATTGGAATCCCAAGAAGAAGATTTCTGACATGATTAAGTCTACATTTAAAGCATATGGATTAGACATTAGTAAGAAAGATTAACAGCAACTAAAATATGCTATTGTAATAAGAGCTATTGATACTTGAACCGATAATAAGCTAACCACAACCTTCCGCTCAGTCACTTCTTTTGTCAATCTGCTTAGGATAATGACCGCTAGATGCTCAATCCCATATGCTTTCTTAGGTATTTTAAGTGTACCATTCTTTTTGACACCAACAAACGATTCCTTCTGCATCATACCCCTAAGTTTCAAGAAGAATTGAAGAATGTAGAGTGAGAAGAGTATGACAGAAAATTTTTCGATATTTCCCATGATGGCCATTATGCCGAATAATGCACCGACAGAATATGTTAATGTATCTCCTGGGAAGATTTTTGCAGGATACCAATTGAATAGCATAAAACCAAGCAGAGCAGCGACCATTGAAGCACCCATGATAGCAACCCAATAATGTCCAAGAATGAAAGTCATATATGCCATGGATGTAAGCAATATTATCCCCATCCCAGCTTCTAGGCCATTGAAACCTCCAACCATATTAAATGCATTGGAAGTAAAGACAATCGCTAAAGGGATTAGCACTAATGGATATATCAATCCAAAATCAACATATCCTACAAAAGGAAAATTCATGACAGATGAACCTGCGTTGATAACAACTATTGGTATTGCAATCCCTAATGACAATATTGCCTTCTGAAATTGCCGTAGCCCTATTTTCCATCCCAATAGATCATCAACAAAGCCGATCACGGCTGCTGTTGATATGGCCATTATAGCTGCGAATATCGCTGCTATTGAACTGTTATCGTTGAATATGAATACTTTGAATGCGATATAAACTAATAACCCGCCTGTAAAACCGCAGATCACTGGAAGACCTCCAACTTCTGCGACTTTCTTAGAGCCTAACTTATGAACATCTTTTCCAACTAGTTTTGCTTTTTTTGCACGATAGATCCACTTAGGTATAAGGTACGATGTGAAAAGAAAACTGAATAATAATGCTAACACTGAATACGGAGTCATATCAATAATCAGCGACTAATTTTTTATAAACCTTTGCGTGCTTTGTCCTGAACTTCAGGTAGCTAATTGAATGGACAATGAAAAGCACAATATTTCTAGCAGACTGACGTTGCGCTTCATGGATGGCTATTGCTTTAGGATTATAATACACATTTCTTCCGACGCATAGATCAACATCCTCAAAATATAAGAAATAACGTTCATCCATGCATATCGCTGTCCTGAAAAGCATACAGCCGCCTGATACCCAATCAACTTTTATTGCAGTTTCATGATCAAAATCCTTCATCAGATACTTTTTAACATCACGCTTGAATAGGCCTAATCTCCTCCCAAGAAGTGAATTGAAAGTTGGAAAACGATGACATGAATAAAGAAGCTTACCGCGGTTATTGATTAATTTTGGACCTTGTATGTCACAATCTGGATTCTTAGCCATGAATCTGATCATCTCTTTTATTGCCTTAACTTCAATTAAGACATCTGGATTTATCAGCAATGCATATTTGGTCTTTACTTTCTTTAGTCCTATGTTTACTGCCTTCGCATATCCAAGATTACAAGGGTTTTCTATAAGAACTGCATCGGAATTTGAACAGATATCGATAGTATCATCAGTTGAATTGTTGTCAACAATGATTACTTTTTGACCCTTGATAGAATTCAAGCAATCAGTGATATGGGCTGCTGAGTTATATGTGACTATGATGATTGTTACATCTTTCATATCTGAGTATAAAGTGAGATATTTATATCATTTATCATGAGGATCAATCTATTTACAGCAACATTTAAAAATCTCAATGACTTAAAACTTATTTAGGGGGTTTTCATGAAAAATTACTGGTTCCTTATCAAAGAATTATCTATTACTGATTTCAAACTTAGGTATAATAATTCGATCCTGGGCTACTTATGGAGCCTTCTGAACCCATTACTTATGTTCATGCTGCTATATGTCGTATTCTCTTTGATAATAAGGTTTGATAATATAGAATACTATCAGCTATATTTGCTATTGGGAATAATTTTATGGACATATTTCGTTGAAGCGACTACGAATGGGATGACGTCAATGCAATACAAGTCGTCTCTGATCTCAAAAATCAATTTCCCGAAATGGATAATACTTGTTGCATCAAATTTGACTTCATTATTGAGTCTTATCCTCAACCTAGTAGTCCTGGTAATATTTATCATAATTGCAGGAATCAAGCCTAGTTGGAATCTCTTTTTCTTTGCGATATTCATGCTGCAATTATTATTAATGGCATTAGGGGTATCATTCTTCCTAGGGGCTTTCTATCTAAAATTCAGAGACATTAAGCATATCTGGGAAGTATTGCTACAGATTGGCTTTTGGGCAACACCTATTATCTATCCGGTTGCAAGCATCCCTGCATACTTGAAAGATATAATATTTCTAAACCCATTAGCAAATATTATTACGAACTCAAGGAATGTTATAATTTACAATGTGGGATTTTCACCTATAGAGACTTTAATAACAACTATTGTGATAATAATTATCCTAGTTATTAGTATATTGATATTCAATAAAAGATCATTAAGATTTGCAGAGGAGCTTTAATCGGGAAGATAAAATGAATAAGAGCATGATTGAGATAAGAAATGTCAAGAAAAGATTTGTGATACCGCACGAGAAGACAGATTCACTTAAGGTTACATTGATCAATTTATTTAGAAGAAAAACATTTGAGACTTTTTATGCGGTAGATGATATCAGCTTTGAGATTAAAGAAGGTGAATTTGTTGGCATAATAGGTAGGAACGGTTCAGGAAAGAGCACACTACTAAAACTTCTTGCAGGAATTTATCATCCAGATAGCGGTGAGATAAATATCAAAGGGGATATCTCGCCATTCCTTGAATTAGGTGTAGGCTTCAATGGTGAGCTATCAGGAAGGGACAATGTTTATCTATATGGGGCAGTTCTTGGTTTGACTAAGAAAGAGATTGATGATAAGCTGAAAGATATACTTGAATTCTCAGAGCTTGAGAGGTTCATTGACCAGAAGCTCAAGAACTATTCATCGGGAATGCAGGTCAGATTGGCATTTTCTGTAGCAATCCAATCTTATGCTCCGATATTTCTGGTCGATGAAGCACTAGCTGTAGGAGATATAAAATTCCAGGATAAATGTTATGAGGTGTTCAGGAGATTTAAGAAACAAGGTAAGACAATAATCCTAGTCAGTCATGATTATAATGTTATGAAACAATTTTGCGATAAAGGTATCCTTCTAGAGAATGGTAAGGTCATAGGGCAGGGTAAGATCAACACGGTAGTGGATAAATATCTGGCTATGATAAAGAATGAGGAGAAAAGTGGTAGATAATAAGACAAAGAGAGAGCTTGCAGAGCTTAAGAAGAGGAATAAGGAACTCTCAAATAGGAATAGAACACTTATGCAGGAATTATATCAGATGAACTCAACTGTAGAGCAGATATTTAATTCCACGTCATGGAAGCTTACTGCTCCTTTGAGGATGATAAAGAATATATTCGTAAGATTTAGCAGCGGGCTTGAGATAAAGAGAAAAAAGATAGCAGAAGGATATATCAGGTCCTATGGATCAGAACAGGAACAGATAAAAAGAAATAACATCTGCTTTTTTGCACATTATGATGTTGACAACAAGATAGATGATCATGTGATATATTACATCAGAAAACTACATGAGATTGGCACAGATATAATCTTGATAAGCACATGCAAAAATATTGATAATAATAGCATTAAGAAGGCAAGCGTATACTGCTCTAAAATAATCCTAAGGGAGAATACTGGAAGGGATTTCGGAAGCTGGTATTGTGGGATTGCAAATACGGATATTAGTGGATACGATAACATTATTCTTGCCAATGATAGCGTATATGGGCCTTTATTTGGCCTTGATGAAATCATGAAGAAGATGCAAGAGTTTGATGTTTGGGGTATAACAGATTCTTACGAGATAAGCCATCATCTACAAAGCTACTTTCTAGTCTTCAAGAGAAGAACAGTAAGAAAACTGATGGAGTTTATGGAAAATATTGAAGATATTAAGAATAAACGAAGGCTGATAATAAAATATGAGATTGGAATAACAAAATTTATGCAAAGATATGGTTTCACAGTAGGAGCATTATGTAAGTATGAAGAGGTATCAGAATTCGCATACAAGTTCTCAGATCTTAAGCTTAAGATGCATATGAGAAGATTTTTTGTCAACCCAAGCCATTTCTTCTGGAAGGAATTGATAGAGGAATTCAGATGTCCATTCTTGAAAGTGGAATTGCTAAGAGATAATCCAAACAAGCTTAGTAATATCAAGTTATGGAAGAATGTAGTAAAAGATACATCTTATGACTATAAGATTATTGAGAATCACCTGAGAAGAGTAAGATGAAGAAGATAATTCTTTTAGCCGTAGATATGATTGTAATTCTGGTTTTGATATTATCTTCAATATTCATGCTGACGGTGAATTTGACCTTCCCTTCGAACATAGAATTCAACATGACATCTGAAGGATACCCAGATTATCAGATGTATTATAGCATAGGATTCGGATATCATTCAATTTTCCAGAAGAAACCATCATACATAGTACCGGTATATAGATCAGCTTTGGTTGCTTTCAACCTCCCGTTCAAAGAAGTGTCAGAATTGAGATTTGATCTTCATAATACCAATTACAATATCATAATACATGATATCTGTATCAAGAATCTGTTCAGAAGATATTGTGTCGGCAGCGAGAATCTGTTGCAAAGTTTGAAGATAAGCAAAGACATAAGTGAAATCTCGTTCTCAGATAATTCAATGATTGTTGAGCAAGAAGGACCGAACCCTACATTGGAAGCTACAGCATCATTGATAGAAAAGATAAATCATGTAGCAACGATCCCAAAATCATTCACAGTATTCATCCTGCTATTAATTCCAGCTTACATATTCTTCAGAAGGAAAAATCTTATCACGATAAAAGATATAAAATTATTCATCAATAAAGTTGATTTCTTCATAAATAAGAATAAGAAGAAGATCATAATTATGATTTTCATATGGTTCATCTTTCAAGTTGTCTTCTTTGCTTCTACTGCTGCCAGAGGGATATCACCAGACGAGAATTTCCATTTCATTGTTATAGATGGCTATAAAAATAGTTTTCATGGAGGAGATTTTGGGTATGAAAGCAACTTTTTGTCGCAATCTTATCCATATCATTATATGATCGGATTTCTTGCATTCATTTTCAACCTGTCTCTTCCAAATACAATCGCCATAATAGCGCTAAGGCTCATCAATTCATTATTTGGGATTGCAACATTGTTTATTGCATATAACACGATTAAGAGAATTACTGATAATGGGTATATCCATATAGCAGTCATGATAATACTAACAAATATCATCATGTATGTTTTCCTCTTTAGCATGCTAACATATGATAATCTTGCTAATTTTCTGGCAGTATCAGCATTATATTATACTATCAAGGCCATGCAGGATAAGAAGAGAATTGATCTCATCATCCTTCTAGGGATATTATCATTAGGATGCTTTACAAAAGGATCATTCTATCCGATAGGATTATTTGCAATTATAGCATTGTTAGTGAGCAGGACATATCCATCAATGAAGGAAATAATGAGAAGATTGCATTGGAAAGAATGGATTGCACTGGTTGTTTCGTGCATATCAATAACATTGCTACTCATAAACATAGGAATAATTGATTTTAATAAGAGAGATATTTCAGGATCTCAACAACCAGAACTTATTTTCCCTGAGCAATGCAATCAGAATGCAGAGTGTGGGGAAGTCTCTCAGTTCTACTGGTGCGTCCCAGACTATTATGAAGATAAGGATAACATATGCTGCTATATGGGATTGTGCAATTTAGATGGAAAATGTGTCGATGAAAGGACTAGAAATGGAGATAAGGTATGCATGACAAGCAAGTGGGAGAGTACGACTAGCTACCCATTAATTATTTATGCAAAAAAATGGTCAGAGGATATCGGAAAAAGGTTCTTCACTATAAACTCACATTATTCTTTATACAAAGGGAATGAAGCATACTATGGTTATATATTACTGGCCATTCTATCACTATTTGCATTTGGTTTTAACTCCAAGGAGAAGGTGAAAAGTATACTGAAGAAAGAACTGGTGACTTGCCTTTTTTTTGCTGCAGGATATATCTTTGTGATGTTTTTCTATGTAAATTACTTAACGTATAGGAGAATAGGGATATTTGACATGGCATTGCAGGCACGATATCTATTTCCTGTCCTGCTCCCTATGGCGATTGTTTATTCATTTATTGCATTTGAAAAGACGCCTAAATTTATTAAAATAATCATATTGATACTTTTAGTGATAATCATGATTAGCGGAGGTTTCGTGCATTATATCATGTACACTGGTCCAGAATGGTATTTGCCTATATATCAATAATTGTAATCAGCTACAAATCTGAAGGATTTATAGAGAAATGTATAAAGTGCATTAGATCTAGTTATCCATATGAGATTATAATAGTGGATAATGATGATAATCAAAAGGTTTTAGAGAGAATAAAAGCAGCGTACCCAAAACAGGTAAAAGTTATCCCATATACACAAAATCTTGGTTTTAGTGAAGGTAATAATAAAGGGATAAGAGTTGCAGAAGGGGAATATATAATGACATTGAACGCTGATTGTTTTCTAGAAAAAGATTATATTGATGAATGCCTTAGATTTATGGAGAAGAATCAGAGATATTCTTCAGTTCAAGGAAAACTTATTTTAGCGAATAATAAGAAACTTATCGATTCTACTGGACATATTATGACAAGAAGTGGATTCTCTATTGATAGGGATCATCAGGAAAAAGATAATAAGATCAATGGCAGAGAATCTGGAGATGTATTTGGTGTATGTGCTGCTGCTGCCATATATAGGAGAAAAGCGCTGGAAGATACAGCAATAAAGATTCAAGGAACAAATGTAATTAGGGAATTCTTCGACAATGATTTCTTTGCTGTTTTAGAAGATGCTGACCTAGATTATAGGCTTCAACTAAAAGGATGGAATTCATACTACAATAACAAAGCGGTTGCATACCATATCAGGGAGGCTACAACAGAGCATGCATTCAGGTTCAAACAAGCGTTGAGGAACAAATGCTATCTTATGATAAAGAATTCAACGAAGGCCAGAATGCTTTCCAATCTAGTGTTATGCATCCTAATTCTTCTGTTTCTACCAGAAAAAAAACAAAATTATAGCACTATCGCAAGAATGTTAAAGAAACGAAAAATAATACAAGAATCAAAAATTATGACACAGAAATCAATTGCAAAGAAAATGGTGCTCACGCCATATTTCTATTGGATGAAGAGACTTTTTAAACGTTATTCTAGATGACAAACTATTTAAATAATCCTACTTCTAAGTCAGCCATGAGGGTTGTTGTATTTGGGGGCTACGGCCAATTAGGTACTGATATTGTGAATGAATTAAGAAGCAACAAGATAGATGCAATACCATTATCACATGATGATGTGGATATCACAGACTCAGCTCATGTATCTAGATTGATTGAAGAATATTCTCCTGATATTATCATTAACAGTGCTGCTCTGCACAAAGTGGATGAATGCGAATCAAATCCACAGAAAGCAAAAGCTGTTAATATGGACTCTGTAGAGAATCTTGCCATGATATGCAAAGAAAAAGATATGATACTTCTGCACATAAGTACAGATTATGTATTTGATGGTAAATCTCAAGAGCCATATACTGAACAGGATACACCTATTCCAATTAATGTATATGGGAAGACAAAGCTTCAAGGAGAGCAAAGGATCCAGGAGATAGGGTGCAAACATTTCATACTTAGAGTTGCCAGCCTATATGGTAATAAAGCATCTACACAGAAAAAAGGCAATTTTGTAGAGACAATGCTTAAGCTGGCAAAGACAAAAGATGAGCTTTCAGTGGTCGATGACCAATATATGACACCGACTGCAACATTGCATATAGCAAAGCAAATAATTCCTTTGATCAAAACAGATGAGTATGGCATATACCACTGCACTTGCGAGGGATCATGCACGTGGTATGAGTTTGCAAAAGAGATCTTTAGGTTATCAGATATATCAATAAAAGTAATACCTGTTGATAGTTCTGCCTATCCGGCTAATTTTGAACGGCCAAGATATACTGTTCTTGAGAATTCAAATCTAAAAAAACATAGAATAAATATTATGCCTCATTGGAAGGAGGCGATTAAGCAATTCATTTCCGAGAGGAGAATAATTGAGAATAAAGATAAAGTAGAGGTTGAAACCTGATGCCATTCGAATTTGAGAGACAATCAATACCTGAAGTTATCTTGATAAGGCCCAAAGTTTTTGGAGATCAAAGAGGTTTCTTCATGGAGACATGGAAAAAGAGCGATTTCGAGAAAAACGGAATAGATATAGAATTCACACAGGACAACCATTCAAAGTCAAGCAAGAATGTGATCAGAGGATTGCATTACCAAAAAGATCCTAATTCACAAGGAAAGATTGTGAGAGTTGTGAAAGGAAGGCTTCTGGATGTTGCGGTTGATATACGCAAAGGCTCCCCCACATATGGAAAGCATGTAGCTATTGAGCTCACTGAAGAGAATAAATGCATGTTATGGGTCCCACCAGGATTTGCACATGGGATATGTGTCCTGGAAGATGATACAGAACTTTTATACAAGGCCACAGGAGAATATGCTCCAGCTGATGACAGGCAGATACTATGGAATGATCCTGATATAGGAATAGATTGGCCGATAATGGACCCGACTCTATCTGAAAAAGATGCAAAAGCTCCAAGATTAAAAGATGCTGATATTAATTTCACCTATGAAGGGGATGATAAAGAGTGAATCTCTTGATTACAGGAGGAGCAGGATACATAGGCTCAGTTCTAGTAAGAATGGCATTAGAGCAAGACCATAAAGTAACAGTAGTTGATAGATTATTTTTTGGTAGAGAAACATTGCCAGAAGAAGATAAGAATCTGAAAATAATCAAAGAAGATATAAGAAGTGTAAGCAAAGAAATTTTCAAAGGGATAGATGGCGTTATAGACCTTGCAGCAATATCAAATGATCCTGCTGGAGAGCTTGACCCTACAAAGACATGGTCCATCAACCATCTGGGTAGACTTAGGATTGCAGTTCTAGCAAAAAACATGGGGGTCAAACGTTATCTTTTGCCAAGTTCATGCAGTGCATATGGATTCCAAGATGATGTTGTCGATGAAACATCAGATATCAATCCATTGACGACATATGCAAAAGCTAATGTAAAAGCGGAGGAAGATATAATCGATCTAGCGGATAATAATTTCTGTGTCACGATTATAAGGCAGGCGACAGTATACGGTCTTTCAAAGAGAATGAGATTTGATCTCGCGATAAATGGCATGACAAAAGGATTCTTCCAGAACCGCAAGATCCCTATATTGAAAGATGGCAAGCAATGGAGGCCAATGGTGCATGTTAAAGACACTGCAAGAGCACAGCTTATGATATTGGAAGCTCCAATTGACAAAGTGAATAAGCAATTGTTTAATGTTGGAAGCAATGAGCAGAATTATCAGATATTTCCCATGGCTGAAATGGTTGCAAAGGCTGCTGGAATCCCTTTTGAGTATGAATGGTATGGACAACCTGATCATAGAAGTTATAAGGTTGACTTCAATAAGATAAAGACTGTTCTTGGTTTTAAGCCAGAGTATGATGCTGAAAAAGGCGCCAAGGAGATATGGGATGCATTGAAGAATAAGGGAACAGATCCTGATGATCCTAGGACGATCACATTGAATCAATACAAGAAATTATTGGCTGATGGAGTAGAGATATAAAAAAGAAGGATTAGAATGAAAGGCGTAATATTAGCAGGTGGAAACGGAACAAGATTAAGCCCTTGTACAAAAGTGACTAATAAGCATCTACTTCCAGTCTATAACAAGCCAATGATATATTATCCATTGCAAACTCTGATAGATATGGGGATAAAGGATATCTTGATAGTCTCAGGACCTGGACATGCGGGGCATTTTGTAAATCTTCTAGGCTCTGGAAAAGAATTTGGTATAAAGATAAGCTATGAAGTGCAAGATAATGCAGGAGGAATAGCTCAAGCATTAAGTTTAGCAGAAGATTTTGCAGATAATGAGAATATTAGTGTAATATTAGGTGACAATATATTTGAGGATAGATTTCAGGTTGACAATTTTAAGGATGGTGCACTAATTTTTCTAAAAGAAGTTGAGGATGCGAATAGGTTCGGTGTAGCAACGCTTGATCAGAATAATAAAGTTATATCGATAGAAGAAAAACCAAAGAGACCTTCAACAGATTATGCAGTCACAGGCCTATATATTTACGATAGTGATGTTTTCGATATAATCAGGACTCTTAAGCCCTCAGCACGTGGAGAATTAGAGATCACAGATGTTAACAATAGCTATATCAAGAATAAGAAGATGAGAGCAGAGATAATACAAGGATATTGGAGCGATGCAGGAACATTTGAAAGCTTATATAAGGCAAGCACACTTGTGAAGGAGAAACACACAAGATGAGACTATCAATCATAGGCACAGGATATGTAGGGCTTGTAACAGGTGTAGGGCTTGCAGACCTTGGCCATAACGTTGTATGTATTGACATCGACAAAGAGAAGATAAATAAACTGAAGAAAGGTATCATGCCAATCTATGAAGTTGGTTTAAAAGAGATAGTTGACAGGAATGTCAAAGAAGGTCGTCTCACATTCTCAACATCGATAAAGGAAGGGATAAAGGATTCAGAAGTTGTATTCATAGCTGTAGGAACTCCTCAAGATGAAGATGGGAGTGCTGATCTGCAATATGTGATGAAAGTTGCAGAAGACATAGGAAAGGATCTCAATGGTTACAAAGTAATTGTAACAAAAAGCACAGTCCCCGTAGGAACATCCGAGAAAGTCAAAGATACAATAATAAAACAGGATGCAAAAGCAGAGTTTGATGTTGCATCTAATCCTGAATTCCTCAGAGAAGGTGCAGCTGTAAAAGATTTCTTCACGCCTGATAGGATAGTGATCGGAGTAGATAACGAGAAGGCAAAAGAAGTCATGAAGAAAGTCTATGCTGGCATTGAAAGGACTGGAAAGCCCATCCTATTCACAGATATCAAAAGCTCAGAGATAATAAAATATGCGTCCAATGCAATGTTAGCTACGAGGATAAGTTTTGTCAACATGCTCTCTGAGTTATGTGAGAAGCAAGGAGGAGACATAACACAGGTTTCTAAAGGCATGGGCCTAGACACAAGAATAGGCACACGATTCTTGCATGCTGGAATCGGATATGGTGGAAGCTGTTTTCCGAAAGATGTCAAAGCGCTTATCAAGACATTGAAGGACAATGGTTGCGACAACTCAATATTACATAGTGTTGATGCTGTCAATAGTCAGCAACGTAAGAAATTTGTCGATATGATTACAAGCAACATTGATGTGAAAGGTAAGACAATAGCAATTTGGGGCCTTGCATTCAAACCAAAGACAGATGATATGAGAGAAGCACCTTCAATTGATATAATAAGATCATTGATGGCTAAAGGGGCAGAAATAAAAGCTTTTGATCCAGTAGCAGAAGATAATGCAAAAAAGATAATTGAAGGTATTGAATACTGTTCAAAACCAATGGAAGCTCTTGAAAAAGCAGATGCATTAGTCATATGTACTGAATGGGATGAATTCAGGAGCATCGAGTTCTCAGATATAAAGTCAAGGCTTTCATCACCACTAATTTTTGACGGAAGGAACATTTATGACCCCATTTTAGCAAGAAAGGCAGGTTTTAGGTATTTATCAATAGGAAGATAAGTTTATAATATCTAAATTAATTAAATAAAGTATAAAATAGTTTGATTATGAGTTTCTAGTATTTTAAAGCTTTATTTTTAGGAAAAAACAAGCTTTAGTCACTTATAAATCAAAAAAGTATCAGGAGAGTCTCATTTCTGTCTCACTAATTTCCATAGGAAATGAAGGGGTGTTCAATATACAGTACATAATCTATTGCTAAAAGTCTCAAAAGTGTATCAGTAAAGTCTGAGACAACTCTCAGACAACAACAAACTATTTAAAGAAGCAATTTTAAGATAAATTGATATGGGGGAGTTGGAAGAGATAAAGAAGTTGTTAGAGAATACGTTGAGTTCTATGTCGCAAAACATTGTTTCTCATCAGCAGATGATATTGCAACTGCAGAAAGAGAATCAAGAGTTGAAATCAATGATAAAAGAACGTGATCCTCTGAAAAAAGAGGTCATCACTTCATATAAGAGGAATAAGAGACGTCTGATAAAAAACAAGATCCTAGAGACAATAAAGCTAAAACAGCTCTCCATTCCAGAGATCAAGGACATCATCGTCGACCAGCATAATTATTGCTCAAAGGCTTCATTCTATAGGTATATCGAAGAGCTGAAGCAGAAAGACTATATACATATAACAAACAATACTGCAAGGATCAAACCGCTTGTTGAAGTCGTCTAAAATGCTCACGATAAATAAGAAAATAATCTCCAAGAACGCAGTTAAAGTTGAGAGCATACTCGGGAAAGCGTTAGGGCTTATGTTCAAAGCTGAAGTAAAAGAACCATTGATATTCATATTTTTAGAAGATAAATTGGTGCCTTTGCATATGTGGTTTGTCTTCACGGCAATTGATGTGATATACTTGGACAAGAGAAAGAAGATCATCGAGATCAAAGAGAACTTCAAGCCATTCACATTCTACAACCCAAAGAAAAAAGCAAGATTTGTCGTCGAACTTAAAAAAGGGACAATCGCAAAATTTGACATCAATTTGGGACAACAGGTAAGCTTCTAGTGGTATTTGAATTACACAATCTTTAAATACAATGCAAGCATTCTGAAATTATAGAGCAACGGGGTGTTCAAATGAAGAGTTATACAATACTACTTAGCGTATTAATCGTGTTCGCAATGTTTGGTAGCATCAGGTTCATTGATGATAACCTATATCAAGAAAGTCCAATAATATTGCATGCAAACATAGACAACAGAGGGAATGAGAATGCTGTTGATAACATGAGAGTCAAATTCTTAGTCCTTGATGACTATGGCTATGCAGGAACATCTTCTCAGAACAATGTGAGGGCTGGAGATACTGCAGCAAAGGTTGCTTATGGTTACCATGATCTTGAACCAGGAGAATACTGGGTAAGGATCTATGCTTATGGCGACGATGGAGAAAGACATATTAAGCACAGGCCAATCATAATACAGTGAACATATCATGTATGATAAACTTCCCCACTATAATCCTTCGCGAGGAGAATTCTTTGCAGTTCTAGGGCATGAAATAGAGACAGGGATGGAAAGGGTTTTTACAAACTGCCTATACATAAGGAACGAAAGAATTGCAAAAGAGGATTGGTATGTCCTTATCGGCCAGAATACAGAAGTTTACAGTCTTGACAGGGGAGCTATATCCAGGATAAGAGTTCCTGTAAATGGATCAGAAGTAACACCAGGTCAGATTAAATCAGAAAGGATAGTGACAAAGGTCTTGTGTGATATGGGGAATAGGCCAGAAAGCGTAAGAGATTTCATAAGGGAAGCCTCAATGCTTACTCCTGGACTTGAAGGTTTCATAAAACGTATACAAGAACAAACCAGATAAATCAGCTATTTCCTAAATTAGGATAAAGCATTAATTTTTTAATAACAATACTTTTTCTATATACTATGTTCCATAAGATTAAGGAAGGAAAAGCCAAAATAACTGTCCCAGAAGAGAAGAAGATAAGCAAGGATCTGCCTGTATTCTACAATCCATTGATGGAATATAACAGGACAATATCCATTGATCTTCTGAATGCTTTGAACAGAAAAAGCATGAGAATAGCTCTTCCGTTAGCAGGAACAGGTGTGAGAGCTGTAAGATTCCTAAAGGAATTGAAGAAAGGAATGATAGATACAATTGAGATAAATGATTATGATCCAAATGCTATTAAGCTTATAAAAAAGAATCTTACAGACAACGGCATAAGAATAAAAAAAGGTAGTATACAATTACATAACAAAGATGCCAACATATTTCTTGCAGAAGCAAAAGCCTTTGACTATACTGATATAGATCCATTTGGAAGTCCTAACACCTTCCTTAACAACGCAATATTGCATCTGAAACGCGATGCGATCCTGGCAGTCACGGCTACTGATACATCTGCATTATGCGGAACATATGCAAATGTATGCAAAAGAAAATACTGGGCAACACCCTCCCATACTTCAGAGATGCATGAGATTGGACTTAGGATACTTATACGCAAAGTTCAGCTTATAGGAATGCAATTTGAGAAGGCACTAATACCAATTTTAAGCTACAGTAAAGACCATTACATGCGGGCTTTCTTCATTGCAAAAAAGAGCAAAAGTGAATGTGACAAGATATTCAAACAGCATAATTACATCAAAGCTGGAGAAGCTGGTCCTATCTGGACAGGACAACTGAAAGACAATAAGATTGTAAAAAGATTAGGATCAGATGATAGTTTCACAAAAACACTGAAAGAAGAGTTAGACATCCTAGGTTTCTACGAGATTCCATCAATCTACAAAAAAGAGAAGATAGGAAATGGAAAGAAGATACCTGAGATAATGAAAGAGATAAAAAAGCAAAAATTCAAGGCTACAAGGACACATTTTTCAGGGCAGGGGATAAAGAGTGATATTCCTTATAGCAAGCTGGTTGAGATTCTAGAAAAATAATATAATAAGAAAGATATTTATCATTGAGTATTGTATATCCTGTCGCCTGCATCACCCAATCCCGGAAGAATAAAGAATTGTTCGTTTAACCTTTCATCCAGTGCAGTGACATAGATATCTGCTTGCGGAAATTCTTTTTCAATCCTTGCTATTCCTTCAGGAGCAGCAACAATTGATAGCATCTTCATTCTTTTGCATCCATAGCTCTCAATTAGCTTCATCGCTTCAACACCGCTACCACCTGTTGCAAGCATCGGATCAGGAAGTATCGCTAACTCGCAAGTGACATTCTCTGGTTCTCTATACCATATAGGTTCTGCTGTAGTCTCATCACGTCTCATGCCTAGATGATAGACTGAAGCATTAGGGAAATGTGACCTTACACCTTTTTCCATACCAATTCCTGCCCTAAGCACAGGAAATATGCCTATCCTTGACTGATCAACATACTTTGCTTCATAAGTACCTTGCCAATGAGGAACTTCCTTAGTAAGCATAGGAAGATCCTTTCCAGCTTCATAAGCTAGAATCGCTGCCAATTCATCCACTATTGTAGAGAATGCAAATGACTTGGTTCTTGTGTCTCTCAACTTATCCACTAACTCAGTTGTCCTAGAATTGATTATTTTGTATAGCATTTTATTGCAATGTAAAACAATGATATTTAAGCATTTGTTTAGGCAGATATATAGAATAAAATATGAGGACGCGAGGATTGTTTGTGAACGAAGTGAGCAAACTGTCGAACGAAGTGAGAGCATGTTCAAATCCTAGATAGAAAATGGGGACGCGAGGATTGTTTGTGAACGAAGTGAGCAAACTGCCGAACGAAGTGAGAGCATGTTCAAATCCTAAATAGAAAATGGGGACGCGAGGATTTGAACCCCGATCCGATGGTCTGGAGCCAACTATACTAACCAGCTTATACTACGTCCCCAAAACGTAATGAATATCAGAACTGCAAGTTCTTTTTTAAATGTTTTCTAGAAATTCTTGAAAAAACCTTCAGACTTTTTTGAGTCAGGCTTTGATGGTTCTTCCTCAATCCCTTGCTTATCATTCACAGGCTTCTCATCTTTTGGCTTATTATTCTCTTGCTCACTTTTCTTGACTGGTTTCGTGTTCAAGAATACAATCAATATTATCAAAAGAAGGACTATTACCATGCCTATCAATATGTAAGTATAGCTTTCCTCCCATACTGGTTCATTTGTAACTACAATAGTCATTGTTGCAGTGACAATCTCACCTGAAGGATCTTCAGCAAGGAATTTTGCATCTGCCAGTCCCCTGAAACCTTCAGCTGCAGTTATGGTTGCTTTTCCTTTCCAGATATCTATAGTGATATTACTTGAATTTGTAGCAGAAGTGAAGAATAGCTCATCACCATCAGGATCCTCAAAATTATCCGTAAGGTCTATGACTTTTGAGCCTGAACTCATCACTAAATAATGGAAAGATTTAGTAAGATTATTCTCGGCTATGAATGTGATCATCTGATCAACTTCATCAGGTTCTTCCATAACGGTTTCATTCTCCTCAATACCGCTCTCATTAACATCTATAACTTCAGTATCTTCAACAATATCAGCATCATCTGAAACATTAGTCTCATTGGTTATCTCTTGTTCAATCTCTTCAGGCTGCTCGTCTTCAATGATTGCTTCAGGATCGATGATATTGTATATTGTGCTATTGAATCTCTGCACAGTCACATTTGTCTCATTTGTTGCATCATCAGTTTCCTCAAGTATAAAGCTTACTTCACAGATCCATCTATCTCCAATCTCAATATCTCTTGTCAATAACCTATTTGATCTCTGGTTCTCGACTTCAAGGCTGTAATTGCCTTCTTCATCAAGATCCTCAAGATACCATGAGTATTCAAGCAGATAAGTAGCGTTGTTTATATCAAATAATTGTGTCTCTGGCAACGTCAAAGCAATACCATTATGCTCAAAAGTTGCATTGCATATCAAGCTTTCATCATAAGGATGGTCAAATTCTTCTGTATCAAGAAGTTTCATGAAAGGCTGCTCCATTTTATAAGCATTGTAAAAATATACACCAATTGCCAATAAGAGCAGCAATAATATCAATAATAATATGATATCTTTCCATATGTTGAGAATCTTTGGATCTTTCTTCTCTTTCTTGCTCTTTCTTGCTGTTTTTCTAACAGAAGATTTTTTTTGTTTTTCTGTAGCCTTAGCCCCTTTCTTTTGCTTTCGTTTCAATCCAGCAACCCATACAGGGACTACAACTACAAGCCACATTATTATCAAGATGATAACTATAAGCAATGCAAGTAATATGAGGCACCACCAACCATCAAATCCGAACAAAGTAGTGCAGAAACATGATGACACAGGTTTTTTATCGACAATCACACTGCTGTCATTCATCAGTTCAGTAGTATTAAATATTGACTCATTTGAAGCGAAATATCCTCCATCATAAGTTTCATTCTCTATAGTCACAATACTGCAGCTTCCTGGCCATTCACTTGATAGATTGCTCATTATACAGAATACAAAGCTCAGTAATAGAGCAATAAACAATACGATAGGTAACGTATACTTTACATATTTGAACCATTGCTTCTTAGCTTTTGACCAATCCACACCATCTTTTATCCCAAGTAAAAACAATGATGCGATGAATAGTATGAAGAAGATTGAAATCCATACAGAGCAAGCTGTCCCATAATTAGTGAAGAATCCGATCACGGGATTGTTAGATTCAACATCAGTTATATTTGTTGCATTCAACGTCTCATTATCAAATGCATCACCTGTTGAATTATCGAATATATCTATAGTTTCATTTGAAATATTTGTTGCATTTCCATCCATAGTTGCATTGCTTTGGAACATATCAGAGATGTAAGGTACTGCAGCAATTATTCCCCAAATGATTAAACCTAGCAATAGAAGCGCTACAATAATTATTATTATCCATAAGATAGTTGATTTGATACTATTTTTCTTTCCAGCTGTTTTCTTTCTTGCTGGCTTAGTTTGTTTTTGATCATTCTTTTTCTTCTCATCACGAGTTTTTTTATTGGCAACCTTTCTTGCGTCAGCTTTCTTCTGTTTCTCTTTCTCCTGTCTCTCTTTATCTCTCTTCTCTTGGGCTTTTTTTCGCTCTTCCTCACGTCTCTTCCTTGCTTTCTCTCTTTCTTCTTTCCTTTTCAGTCTGGCTGATTCCCATCTCTCTCTGAATTTACGTCTTCGCTCCTCTCTTTCTTTTCTTTTTCGTAATTTCTCTTTCTCCTTCTCAGAGTTAAGTTTCCCTTTCTCTTTGTCAGTCATGACAGCTTCTGTTCGTCTTCTCTTATCGACTACTTTCACGACTAATACTATGAATACTATCAACAGCAGTATTATTAGCAATATGACTGCAACATTAAGTAAGGTAGCAATAGACGGCAATCCAACCTCATCACCTGAAACATCTTTAGGGCTACAATCAACTGAAGAATATCTTATTGGTATCTTGTATTCCCAACCTGATCTTGTCGCTGTAAATGTGATATTAGCTTGGTAATTGCCAATATCCTTGAATGATGTTATATATAGATAAGCTTTCTCTGTCCTTCCTGGATTAACAGTATAGCTAGGAAGGTTGAATTGGCTGATATCTTCGATATTGTCAATCTCAACTTTTAAGTCTTCTCGGAATGAGCCTGAATTTTCCAGGTTGAATTCATAAGAAGCGACATCTCCAGCACAAACCATCGCAGTTGAAGGAGTTGCTAGACTGACATCTATGACCTGGCACTTATTAACGTTGATATTTGCCACATGAACTTTGTTCAATCCAAAAGTTGATTCGACCTGTGTATATATTTCATAAGTTCCTCGCGCATCGCAAGGGACATTCACGAAGTTTGCTACAGAAGCGCTCTCTCCAGCATTCACTGAAATGACAGAAGGTACTGTCTGCACCCATTCTGCTGCTGAACCTTGATGTGAGATTTGATAGAATGAGACAACTTCACCGGTATTCTCAATGATAGCAGGAATTGCAAATGCATCACAAGCGCATGCTTGATATTGGCTTGCTGCACTGTACTGGAAATCCTCTGTAGCAGCATAAGCGATTGATAAGCTGAATATTGCTAGAATAGCTAGAACTCCTACTAGTACACTATGTTTCAAGTCCCCCATTTTGAATATACCTTTAAGTAACTTTTACTACTTTGGAATAGCTATTGTATATATAAACTTTTGCATGATTTGAATATAAATATGGTCAATTATAGGGTTTTATCCCGTATACAATGCAAGTCGTTGAATTTGCAAGCTCTGTAGGGATAAAAACATTATCCTCTCGCAATATCCCATAAGATGATATGCTATCCCCTACTGGCAGATCAAGAGTGCTGAAATCTTTTTTCAATAAACCACTGAGATACACAAAATAATTGGAACAGGAACCTGGATTACAGCTAGGATCAGCTTGAACACGTATTGATGTAACTGTCTCGATTCCTAGGGTTGGAACAACTCTTGAAGAATATGCATTTATTATACCTTTCAAAGACACCTTATTAAATGCAGACTCAGAAGTCATTTGCCTCACAAAGAAACTAAGGATATCGTTAGATTGTGTTCTTGACATCAGATTCACACAAAAGATATTAAAGAAAATTTAAAGTAAAAAAAAAGAAAATTAGTAGTAGGTTTTACCCTCTACGTCATCTTCGTCATCATTGTCTTCCTGTTCTTCCTTAAGCTTCTTGATTCCTACAACAACTGCTAGGATGATCAAAAGGACAACAAGCACAATAAGTCCAACTTCAAGTGCATCTCTGAGGTTTACGCTTCCACTTGAACTTGATTTGCCGTCTCCTTCTTCAACTACTGCAGTCAAAGGGATCTGCTTAAGTACTTCATTACCTGAGTTCACGCTTACTGTGAATACATGCTGACCTTCAGCTGCATCTTCAGCAGGTGTTAGGTAAACGAAAACAGCCTGGCTGTCTCCACCATTAAGTACGAATGTACTGACTGGGTTGATCTGAACTGATGCGAAATCGTTTGTTCCTTCAACTGAAACGCTGTAAGCAACTGCACCATTACCATTATTTGTTATTGTCAATGGATACAATGCTCCTGCTTCTCCAGGAACCAAGTTCTGTGATGTTGCACCCAGAGCGATTGTTGTCTGAGCTTCATTCTGTCCCATTGCAGCACCGCATGCATCACTTTCTACAACTGTGATGATAGCATTCTCATAAACAGCTTCTCTTAGTTCATTGTATCTTACTTCGATAACTGCCTGATAATCGCCTGGCTGTGCACATACTGGAATTCTCATGTACATCTCTTCACTTGTTTCAGAATCTTCAAATTCGATCTCATCGATGAAATCTGAAGCGCTTACGCCTAGTTCTGGGATTGCTACTGACACCTTAACGCTGTCTTCATCCCTCTCACCCTTGTTCTCAACACGTACTGTTGTCAACAAAGCTCTTCCAGCTTCAACAACTGTTCCTGGTGAGAATACTACATCCTCAATCTGGAATCCGTGTCTTGGTGAATCTAGCTTTAGATTATAATCATATATCACTGATTGACCATATCTGTTTGAAACCAAGATTCTCAACTTGTAGTTGTCTTCTTCAACTTCAACTGGAATTCTTACATTAAGTCTCTTACTGTATGAGACATTTGGTTCCATGTCAAAAATGCTTGATGTATCTGACATTGGCTCGATGTTGTTGAATTCATAACCTGAGATTATTGCTGTAATCTCGACATCTTCCAATTCTATTTCAGAAATCACATTGACTTTCAGGTCAACTATTTCTCCTCTTTCAAAGTCCTTTCTAACATCTTCGTTTGGACTTACAATATCGCCATCGATCTTTGTTGTAACGTCAAGTACGCTGCCTAGATCAACTGCAAGAGCTGAAGCCAGGAATGCACAAAGCATCAAAGCGACGATTGCTATTGTTTTAAAACCCTTCATTTGCGTAACCCCCAATTTAGTGTTTTGATTGTTATTTATTTTCGAGTATTCTCGTGGACAGCATTGCTGCCGTTTTAGGTAGAGAATACCTCCCTACTATTTAAATATTTCGCTTTTGTTACCATTTTAAAGTAAATAAAAAATGGAATTTTGCTATTACTGTATGGTTAAATACCTATGCTGAAGACGTTTTGCCTCTTCATCATAGACAAGCACCCTCACTAGATACTCACCTGGTTGGACCCAATCTGGGATCAATAAATCAACGTGAGCCAGCTCCCTTTCACCAACTGAAAGGTCATACTTATGTATCCTTCTGGAAATCCCTAGCTCAGGGATGGATACCTGTAACCTGACATCATCAAGCCTGTTATCTCCCCTATTTCTGAAAGTTACTCCAACTGTCACTTCATCTCCTGCTTCTACAACTGCTGATTCAATACCTGTAACTTTACCGCCATCGATAAGTACCATGTTCTCAATTATGAGGTCTTCATCATCCCCTGCATCACTATAGATTGCTGCATTATACTCATCATTGTCCTGAGGACTTAGGCATCCAGGATCATTACTATCAATTAAGCCGTCGTTGTCGTTGTCTATGCCATCATCACAAGCGCTTGTTCCATCTCCTTCAAAGTCATCATCAGGAGAACTGCAACCTGGATCGTCCATGTCAACCAATGTATCACCATCATTATCGATACCGTCTGAACATTGTGGTACATAAACCGGTTCATCACTCTCATCATCGTCAAACTCGTTGTCGCAACCTGCATCGCTGAGATCTATGTTTCCATCACCATCATTGTCGATACCGTCGCTGCATTCTGCATTCATGCATCCGTATGCATCATTGCATGTCAATGTACAAGCTATTGTTTCAGTGCTATAATATTCACCTGTGCAATAGCTATCTGAAGTCCCTGCATCAACACATATGCCTACATTTGTCTCAATCACAAAATCAAGTTCTTCGCAATGTGTGTTTGTTCCATCAAGGTAGCCACAGTCTGAATCAGAATAGCAGCTTATGACAGGTGCGTTATATTCATCATTATCACTATAACTATCACAACCAGGGTCGTCTCCAAAATCGATCAAGCCATCATTATCATTATCGATGCCATCGCTGCATTCTGTGTAATCACAGCCATATTCAGCAGAGCATACATTATTGCATCCTACAGCATCTACATCAACAGTCTCTGTACAAGAACTGTGTTCTGTCCCTGCATCAATGCATACAGGTGTAGTAGTTGTTGTTGTAAATGAATTGTAATCGCAGCTGTATCCGACAGAAATGCTTCCGCAATCTAGATCAGTGTTGCATTCAACGTTCCCGTCACTCTCATCATTGTCATAGTAATTGCTGCATCCTAGATCGTTAGGATAATCTGCATAACCATCATTGTCATTGTCGATGCCGTCTGAACATTCAGTAGAATCGCATCCTAGATCATCGCTGCATGAATTGCTGCAATAGTCCCATTCATCACTCATATTTATATAGCATGAGCTCTGTTCTGTTCCTGGATTGAGGCATGTTGGAATCGTTGTTGTTGTAAGGAAATCACCATCGACGCAACTAGTACCAATATTCATGCTTCCACAGTCTGAATTGGAGTTGCACATCACATATCCGTCAGCCTCGTTGTCATCTTCAGGGGAAGTGCAACCTAGATCATTAGGATAATCAATGCTGCCATCATTATCATTATCGATGCCATCGCTGCATTCTGTGTACTCACAACCGTTTGCATTTGTGCATGAGCCTGTACATTCCTCTACGTTGTCATAGACAATATCAGCACAATAACTATAGTAGGTTCCTGCATTGAAGCATGTAGGAGTTGTTGTGTCAACAACATAGTCTCCATTGATATTGCAATATGAATCATCGTTAGATGAACCGCAATCTGAATTGCTAAAGCATATTACATTCCTCTCATCATTATCTTGAGTACTATCACATCCTGCATCTACAAGATCTACATACCCATCGCCATCATTATCAATGCCATCATAGCATTCAGGTCTTGGATATGTCTCATCATCGTCAGTAGGGCTTGAGCAGCTGAAATCATATGGATAATCAGCTGAACCATCTCCGTCATTATCTATTCCATCACTGCATTCATGTACCACTGTAATTATATTATATTCATCTGTATCAGAGTAACTTAAACAACCAGGATCATTAGGATAATCAACCAGTCCATCGCCGTCATTATCTTGTCCATCACTGCATTCTGTATAGTCACAACCAAGGTTATTGCTGCAGATGTAGTTGCATTCCTGGATCATCTCATTTGATATTGCTTCGCATGAACTCTGGGCTGTTCCTGGATTTACACATACACTGTCTACTTCAACGACCACATAATCATTGCCATCGCAATATGGTGCTGGCTGGCTTGTCTGAGGACAATCATCATTTGAATAGCATTCAATAGGATCATTGCTCTCATCATCATCGTAATAATTATCACACCCTAGATCATTAGGATAATCGACAAGATTATCATTATCATTGTCGATCCCATCACTACACTCTGTATAATCACAGCCAAGATTATTGCTGCATATATAATCGCATTCATCAACGTTTGAATTTGTCTCATTTGTACAGAAGCTTAATTCAGTTCCTGCATTATGGCAATAGAACATTGTACTCTCAGTCACATGATTCCCTTGGACTGAACAATATTCTGTAAATCCATTAAGACCACAGTCTGAATGTGTATAGCATTCCACTGGTAATCCTTCAAGTTTGATTGGATAATTCTGTATGAACAATGACCCATCAGAGTCATCTCCTTGAACTACTAGAGTATAATAATCTGTTTCCATATCATCAGGAAGGCATAGTAGCATACTCTTTGTCACAATCTGACCATTCACGATATCAAATAAGTCAGAGGTATTAACTAGACCATATGGTGTACCTGGTATCCTCACAGTAATCTCAACATCGTCAAAACTATCATATGCCTCTACCTTAACAGAGATATCATGGCATCCCCTATCTGTCTGATATGTATCACTACTACTCAATATATCTATGTCCCATTTTGTCTCAACTAATTTAATATCACCAGATTCATCATCGTCATAATAATTATTACAGGCTGAATCAATTGGATAGTCAACAAAATTATCATTATCATTATCGATTCCGTCTGAACATTCTGTATAGTCGCATCCAAGTGAATTAGAGCAGATGTTATTGCACTTCTCAACATCCACATTATACTCTATGATGCATTGGCTTTGTTCTGTTCCAGGATTATCACATACTCCCTTAGGAACTTCAGTCACAAAATCATCACCATCACAATAGGTATTGACTACATTGTTCACTACACAATCCCCATTTGAATAGCATTCCACTGGACCATTGCTTTCGTCATCGTCATAGTAATTACTGCAACCTAGATCATCAGGGAAGTCTACAAAATTATCATTATCATTATCAATGCCATCACTGCACTCTGTATAGTCGCATCCATATGAATTAGAGCAGATGTTTGCACAATCATCTGTTGTTGTGTCAATTATATCAATGCAATAGCTCTGTTCTGTACCTGCATTGAAGCAGTTTGGAACAGTTGTAGTCTGCACATAGTCTCCAGCATAATTGCATGAATAGTCATTAGTAATTGCTCCACAATCTGCATTATTATAGCAAGCGACATAGCCATCACTCTCGTCATCATCATAGTAATCACTGCATCCAAGATCAATTGGATAATCTATTGTCCCATCATTGTCATTATCGGTCCTATCAGAACATTCTGTATAATCACATCCAAGACTATCACTGCAGATGTAGCTGCACTGGTCAACTACCACATTCTTAACTTTCTGTGAGCAATAGCTTGCATCAGTTCCTGCATAGTTGCATACACCATCAAGAGTCTCAGTCTTATATAGGGAACCAGTACAATATGAGTCAATATCATCTAGATAATCGCAATCACTATTGCTATAGCAAGTTACTGGTCCGTCACTCTCGTCATCATCATAATAATCACTGCATCCTGCATCATTAGGGAAATCTATGGTAGAATCAACATCATTATCAATCTTATCGGAACATTCTGTATAATCACAACCAAGGCTGTTAGAGCAGATGTAGTCACAATCATCTGTTGAAGTCTGCTGCGAACTTGTGCAATAGCTATGCTCTGTTCCTGGATTTATACAATCATAATTAGTTATAGTAGTTACATGATCGCCAGCAATATTACAGCTTGTGCTTATCTGAGTATTTCCACAGTTGCTGTCCGAGTAGCATGCTACATGGCCATCACCCTCATCGTTATCAACAGAACTTGAACATCCAAGATCATATGGGTAATCTACATAACCATCTCCATCATTATCAATACCATCATTACATTCATAAACATGTGGAACCTGTGATCCATCGTCACAGAACACATATACATCATCAGGGATCTCTGTTGAAAGCCTGAAATATCCTACATGGACGCTACCTGAATTTGATGCGCCTTCAAACCATACTTGTGCAGGATCTGAATTTACATAGAAAGGATTTCTCCATACACATTGTACTGCACTGTTGAAATCATAAGATGATCTTCTTATTGAATCTGAACCCCATGTGTTTACACCACCATATAATCGCTCATATTCACTGCTCCATATAGCGTCGACAGAAAGATAGTAATTGCCTGTTGAGGGAATATCATATGTCCTGCCTGCACCTATGCTTTTTAGGATATTACATCTATTGCCTTGGCATAAGAAATCATAACTCGCACTTGTTACGCATGAGCCTTCTTGCAACCATGTAAGACCATAGTCGCTTTCTTCGCATGAAGGATAAGCACAGCCACATGCACCGCCATTCTGAGGTGCAAGCTGATTCCATCCTGAGTCATATGCAAATGCTGAACCAGCAAGTGCTATCACAAAAAAGAATAATATCAGATTGATGAATCTCATTTTTTATTTCCCCCTCATAAGCATGAATAATATGTAATTACTACTTAATAACAACATTTGAAGGTAGAAATTTTTGCAAGTTTATAAAGTTTTCTAATAATAACTACCTAACAGAAGTAACATTTAGAATAAATTATTAATCATAAAAAGATAACCCAAACCAATATATCTAATGATAGAACAAAGTTATTCAATTCTAATTCACTTCACTCATAT
Source organism: Candidatus Woesearchaeota archaeon (assembly GCA_020637495.1). GTDB lineage: Archaea > Nanobdellota > Nanobdellia > Woesearchaeales > JACJVV01 > JACJVV01. Next base: position 401,776 of record JACJVV010000001.1, on the reverse strand, counting down.
CGCAGTGAATCGACAGGTTTCTGTTTTGAAGCATTGTATGCCGGAATCATCCCAGAAATTGTGCCGACTAATGTTGCAAACAGTATACAACCAATGAATAAGGAACTTGGAAAAGCAGGTTGCAAAAAACCCCAACCTAATGCTTTCAGAATATTCCCTCCAGCAGAACTAATTAGATAACCAATTAATACCCCTATAATTCCTGCAACCATTCCTAATATACTAGATTCTAATAAAAAAATAATTAATATTTCAGAATTTTTTGCCCCTATTGCTTTCAATACACCGATTTCTTTTGTTCGTTCAAGAATTGAAGTAAACATTGTGTTTGCAGTGTTAATCATACTGACAAAAACTGAAATAAGTGCAATCAGCAAAATAAAACCATTTACAATATTTGTAGCTCCTGAAAAAGATTCAATATATTCATCAAAGGAAGCGACAAAAAAATCTTCCTTACCTTCATCTAAACCTCGAGATTTACGTAATTCTCGTTCCACTCTATCTTTGATTGCAGACATATCTGCCGGGTCATTGACTCTACCAACTAAAAATGCATAATTTGTCTCAGTAGCATTAGTTAACCTATCAAATGTATCTATAGTCATATAAATATTCGCATCATCACTAGGATTACCAAGTTCCTCAAAAAAACCAACAATTTTTAATTCTTCTCCATTGATTTCTAATTTATCTCCTATCTTCAATGCTTTTTCAAAGATTTTATTTGGTAGTCTATAACTATATCCTAAGACAATTTTATTATTGTCACCATTTTGGAGATTCCTACCTTCAAGCAATTTTACTGTGAAAAATTCAAGAGCAAAAGTAATATCTTTATTTGAATTTACTGGCATACCAATCATGTATTGATATACAATTTTTTTATCTTTTTTTACTTGTCCACTCCCATAAGGCATCCCTATAGCTTGTGTGATTCCTCTTGTTTTTTCAATCACACTCAAATCATCATCAGTCAACTTAAAATTAGGATCTGTTCCTGGAGCACCAATTCCTTTAGCTTGAACAAAAAGTTTATCAACACCTATTTCTGTAGATAATTGAGTAATGTAATTTTGTAATCCAAAGCCAAAACTTAAAAATATAAATATTGTAGCTATACCTACAAAAATAGATAATATTGTCAGAGAACTCCTTACCTTTCGATTGAAAAGGTTCCTCAATGCATAATTAAAATTTTCTTTTGTTATCATTTTTGTAAATTTGTTTTATATTTTCAGTTTATTAATTATTAACCTAAAATTGATTTTAACCCCGCAAAGCATCTACTGGTTTCATCGATGCTGCTTGCATTGCAGGTATTACACCTGAAGCAGCTCCAATAAAGAATGAAGCAAGTAATGCAAATAATGCAAAAGCAAAACTGATATCTGGTGAAGCTTCAAGTCCTAATGCAGCACTTAATGCATTTGTTCCTAAGATTGCTAATAACCATCCAATTATTACTCCAATTAATCCGCCAACAAAACCAAGAAGACCTGACTCAATTAAAAATAATAAAAAGATATCTTCATTTTTAGCTCCTATTGATTTCATAATACCAATTTCTTTTCTTCTTTCAAGTACAGCAGTAAACATAGTATTTATTATTCCTATAGCTCCAACAATCATACTAATTGCAGCAATAATGATTACAAAAGCCTGAACACCGCCCAAAACCCCATTAATTGTGTCAATAGTTGATTGAGCAGATTGAACCCTAAAATCTTCCTCACCTTCTTTAACATCTCTTTTATTTCTAAGATATTTTTCAATCGCTTCTTTAGCTTTATCAATATCATTAATGTTTTTCACACGTGCTACAATTAAATCAACATTATCTTTATTATTTACAATATCACGTAATGGTTGATCATTAAAGAAAATTACACTATCAAACATAAAACTCCCTTTTGCTTTAAGAATACCAACAACTTCATATCCCTTACCATTAAGCTCAATTTTTGAACCAGCAACTATTTCTTTATCAAAGCCATTATCTTTTTTTAAGAAATTATGTCCTAATAAGACTTTAGAAGTATCTTCATCTTTTAACAACCGTCCTTGCTCAAGTTTAAGATCAAATATTTTTTCAAATTCTGTACGAACTTTCCCACCTGGAATAGTGGCAGTTACAGCTATATCTTGGATGTTATTATAATCCATCTTAACAGCCTCAATAAGACGACCAGCAGCAAAATCAACATAAGAGATTTTTTCAATATCATCAACATAATCTTTTTTAAGAGGATTTACAACACCTGAACCAGGTGGACCTGAAAAAGCAACACCACCTGCTTGTATAGTTAGAATATCAGCACTAACACCAGTAAACTGACCAGTTATTGCCGCCTTTAATCCTCCTCCTAAACCTACAAGTGCTATTACACTTGCAATACCGATAACTATTCCAATCATAGTTAACCAAGTTCTCAATCTTCTATTTTTGAGATTTCTAAAAGAATATAAAAAAAGGTCTATGATCATCTTTCAGACCTTATTTCTTATTTTGTTTTTGTTGCTGTTGTTGCTTTTTCTTCTTTCTCTTTCTGTAATACAAGAAACCAAAAACACCTGCAACTACTATTATTATTAACAGCCACATACCACCATTACCTGATGGAACTAGACCATAATCTTTAATTTCTTTTGCAGTGAATATTTTAATAGGTACTTCTTCTTCAACATTATACTCCTTGTTATAATCATCAGTGTATGTCAACAAAAGTCGAAGATTCATGTTTCCAAAATCATCAGTATCATTGGAATATAATGTATATGTTATACTTTCAAAATCATCACTATCAACTTGACCAATATAAATTTTAGGTGATGACAAAATTTTGTAATCTTTACTTTGTTTAAGCTCTACGGTAAGAAATTGAATATTATTAATTCCATTATTTGAAATTTGTACTGTAACATCTCCTTTTTGATTAAGAGATAGTATTTCACTGCTTTCAACATTCAAAATATAACTTACCGGACTATTCAAAACTAGACCAAATGTTGAATTTTGAGTATATTTATTATTCAAATTATCTTTGAACTCCATATTAAGTGGAATTTTCACAGTTCCTAAAGCTACAGATGAAGATGGCATAATATCAAACTCAACATTAACAGTTTCACCACCGTCTAATTTTTGAATTATTTTTTCACTTGTTGAACCAATAGTTGCAATATTAACATCTTCTAAATCAAGACTAATCTTAACATCCTTAATGAAACTATCAGCAAGATTTTTTACTTTTAATATTAATTTAGAAGTTTGTCCAGGCTCAACATCTTCAGGAACAGTCATTATATCAACAACTTCCAGGATAGTATCACTGGTCCTAACTTCAATATCAAACTCTTCTTCAGATATGATATTTACTCTTTGCCCTGAGAGTTCTCTATAATATACAGTCAAGTTGTTCGCACCTTCTGCAGCATTCTTATCTATGAGAAGCCTCCATTCGACTATTTCACTATCGTCAGCCTTCTGTCTTCTCTCAAGTCCAGGTATTGTCTGCTCATAATCACCATCAACTACTTCAAATGGAAAACTTGGCTTGAGGCCAACAACTATAGGTGCAGTAGGTTCACTTCCCCAGTTCTCTACTTTGAACTTTACTTTTACATATTCTCCAGGTTCTACAGGATCAGGCTCTTGATTGACCAATGTAAGCCTGATGTCCTTATCTGCTATCACATTTGTTGAAGCAGCAGAGACTGCCATAATAGTACATAATAATATTGTAAGAACTGATAAAATCATCATTATTTGACTTCCTTTTTTCATCGCAATCACCTTTTTACACCTAGTAATCTTTTAAACTACATTCATTTATAACTTTTTCACTGTTTTTCCATCCTTGAGCAAGACTACCCTTTCAGCGAACTTTGTCATCTTTGGGTCATGGGTCACCATTATTATTGTCTTTCCTTGATTATGGAGTTTTTGCAGATACTCCATGACTATTATTCCAGTTCTAGAATCAAGATTGCCTGTAGGCTCATCTGCAAGTATTACATCAGGATCATTGGCCAAAGCCCTTGCTATTGCAACACGTTGTTGCTGCCCTCCTGAAAGTTCAGTAGGCCTATTATTCATCCTATCACCAAGTTCAACCATAGTAAGGAGCTCTTTTGCCCTTTCTTCTCTTTCCCCTACATCCATATCCTGGAATGCCATTGGCAGCATGACATTCTGTAATGCTGTCAAGGTAGGAATCAGATTGAATTGCTGGAAGATGAAACCTATGGTTTTCCCTCTTATTTGCGCAAGCTCACTCTCGCCAAGATGAGCTATATTATCACCATTCAAATATATTTCACCTTTAGTTGGTATATCCAGACAACCAACCATGTTTACGCAAGTACTTTTTCCGCTTCCAGAAGGACCCATTATAACTACAAATTTTCCGCGCGGTATCTCAATATCAACCCCTGCTAATGCATTTATCTCATTATCCCCTATCTTATAGATCTTCCACACATCTTCAAGTTTTATGACTACATCATCCTTTTTTGTCATGCTGATATACCAAGGAAGATTGTTTAAAAAACTTTTTAAAGATACCTCTGAAACCTTTGATTATGAGACGTCATAGAACTCACAAGAAGAATAATAGGATGACATTATATATGGGTATTTTCATAACTTTGATAATGGCAACTTCAGGGTTTGGTGTTATTTTCTATGGCTTTTCAAGTAATAATTCTACAGAAAAGTATAATGGATTCAAGTTCAAGCAGACAAATTATGGGTATGAGACTAAGGTAGATGGTAAGACATATTACTTTGAGGTTCTCCCTATTGAGACAGAGCATATTGAGATTGAGCAGGGAACTATCAATAGGCTTAAGGATGCTTATTCGATAATTATTACATCAGACCCATTCTCAAGCTACAGACAAGATATTGCTTTGCAAACATACCAGATGAATACTGTCTTTGCAAATAACCAGAAACAGATGGTTAATGCATTCACAAAAGATAATGTACAACTGCCTACTATAACATGTGATAATTCAACAGATGAGTTCCTTGTGGTTGAATTTGTTGAGGATAATTCTACATATATCGAATCAGATAACTGTATAAGACTGCATTTCCAGACAGCTTATGAGATGAGAAGAGCTACAGGAAGGATAATTTATGAATTCTTAGGTGTTGTTGATGCAAGCAAGATCCAGCAATAATAATTCCAAGATTAAAGATTCTAGGAGTACAGTTTCCAAAGATATTAATAACGATAATGATAAAAAAGATATTTATGAGACTAAAAAAACAACAGCTAAAGGAAATAAAAGAAATCTGTTTGAGGATATATCATTAAAAGAGATATCAGTCCTTTTAGGGGGAATAATAATAATATTCGCACTGCTCTTTATCATACCTAACCTGTCCAAAGAGCAACCTAAGACAATGGATGAGTTGTTCTCAGAAAACTATAATAAAGCTCCTACCGATAATAGTTACATATATAATTCATATAGCTTCTTACGATTATCTGATGAACAGACTAATGTTGATTTTTGGTATACGCAATACCAGATTGAAGAGAATATGTTCATAATCCCATTCAGGTTCGGGCCTAAGGAAGTTGAGAATATATCAGTGAATTCGATCAACCCAATACCGAAAAAAGATTACACAAAGATGTATATAACAATAGACCCTAAAGATCCATCTGTGTCAAGGCCATACCTTACTTTAGCTGTATCAGAGATGAGTGAAGTTCTCAAAAAAGTTAAGAGTTATAACTTAATATCTGCATGCTCAGAAAATGTAACAGATGCATGCAAGAGCAGACCTATAGTAACTTGTGACAGCAATGAGGATGATCTCGTGGTTTATTTCCAGGAAGACCAAGAAGAGAAGATTGAGATTGATGGCAACTGCTTTATTATCTATGGCACTGATGAGACAATAATAAGGTCGACTGATAGGATGCTGTATGGACTTTTAGGTATCATGCAATAATAATCTACTAGTCTATTGTTCACTCAATTTAAGATTTTGCCAGGAGAGAAGATGACCGAGCACTATTTCACAAAAAAACCGACTTCTAAAGCTATCTTCAGCTCGATTAGATGTGACGTAAACAATACTAGTTTCAATTTCAAGACTGGTTCTGGTGTTTTCGCAAAAAGAAAGGTTGATACTGGCACTTTGCTTCTGATAAAAAAACCAGTCCTTGGAAAAGAGGTTCTTGATCTTGGGTGTGGATATGGTGCAGTAGGTATAATACTTAAGAGATTGAATCCTGATTGTAATGTGACATGTAGCGACATAAACGAAAGAGCAGTAAAGCTTACAAATGAGAATGCTCAATCGAATCGTGTCAATGTGATTGTAGTCCAAAGCGACATGTTTGATAACTTATCAGGAAAGAAGTTCGATACTGTACTTGTGAATCTTCCACAGAATGCAGGCAAGGATATATGTTTTCAGATGATTGAGAAATCTTTTCAGCATCTAAACGAAGGTGGTACATTACAAGCCGTCTCCCGTCATCAGAAAGGTGGAAAGCAGTATGAACAGCATATGAAAGATATCTTCGGCAACGTTGATGCATTGACAAAAGGTTCTGGATACAGAGTATATATATCAAGAAAAGATTAGTGGAAAATAAATAGAATTCTCAATCTTGAAGTATACTTCATTATTTCAATCTGCCAGTCTCAGAATCAAACGATGGAGTGACTTCAGATACAGTACCGTTCTGCAATGTCACAAATCTAAGACCTACACCAAGGCTTAACAATGCAGATATGAGAGCCATGTGCTCTTTCCCGCCACCGCTACTGATATTCACAGCTAAATCTCCAAACTTGACATGTCCTCGTAAAGCAGAAACAAAATCTTTTGTCAACATTTTGATATCCTTCTCAAAATCAAATGCAAACACTTCGACTTTCTTGTTCGGTAGGTTAGTGAACTTATCCTTTCCAAATGCGTTGGTAAGTATATATATCTCATTAAACCCCTCCTTATTTATTAGTCCTGCTACTTCAGCCCACGTACCTTTTCCTGTAGATAAAAGTGCAACGAATTGTGTCATGATATCACCGAGAATAAATCTTAAGACTCATTTTGTAACCTTGAAACCGTCTACCTGCTCCTTAAGTTTCTTAGCTACTGCATCTTTCTCAAAATGCTCCCTTACTGGATCTATGATCTCATCTATGTAATTTACGACAGCCTGCTTAAGATCCATCGGATGCAGTGATTTTGAAGAGAAGCTTTTCTCTAGTTCTTCATAGCTTGAGAATTCAAGATTACCTCCAAACTTCTCAGGTCTTTCAATCTTAATTGAATCAAACTTCTCAAATATTATGTACTTGCAATATTCAAGTATAGGATTATCCTCAATGATACCCTCGGGACAATAAGCTTTCTTTATCTTTCTCTTTATATCATCAAGCGTATCTGTCATGAATATAGCAGTGTCAGGATTGCTCTTGCTCATCTTTTTCGCTATTGCTGCCTCAGCACCTTTTGCATCGCTTTTCGGAGGTTCTCCAAGACCCATAAGCATATGATGTGAGACGACGATCGGTTTCTTGAACCCTAGTTTTGGCGCGACTTCTCGTGCAAGGACATTGACTTTTCTCTGGTCAAGTCCAAGCTGTGCTATGTCTGCATCAAGATGGAATATGTCTGCACATTGCATGCATGGATAGAATATCTGTGCAGCAGAAAGACTTTCATTCTCGCTCCTGCCCATGATCTGTGCACATCTTGTGATCCTTGTTACAGTGTTTGCTCTTGCAATGTTTACGACTTTAAGCCAATAATCACTATCATTCATGACGTCAGAAGCCCATAGGAATTCAACATTCTTCATGTCCATCCCACAAGCCTTCCATACTTCGATGAAATATTTTCCTGTGATCTTTATCTTCTCAAGGTCTCCGTCCATCTTATTGTTCATCAAGGCGAACCAGTCTGCTACCCAGAATTTGAAATGCACACCTGCTTTTGTAAGCTTGTTGACATTTATTGCTCGGAGGATGCCTTGAGCAATATGAATACGCCCACTTGGCTCAAAGCCATCATAAGCTATGATCTTCTTTCCGGATCTTGACCTTTCTTTTAGGAGTTCGACCAGCTCATCTTCACCTATTATCTCCTCGCCGACTTGCTTGATCAGGTTTAATCTTTCTTCTATTTCCATAATATCCAGGAAAAAAGAATGCTATATAAAAGTTTTTACAGAATAGCTTTACCTTATCCATACCATGTTTTAAGGAAAACTTCCCTGAATTTATCAAAAGCCATGCATGGATCAGTTATAGACATGCCTTTGATAGGGTTCTCTCTGTATTCCTGCAGAGACATGTTACCTTCAAGAAGATTTATTTCTGACATTATACCTCTTGCCATCATATGATGGCTGTATGGATCATCTGAAGCTTGTTTCATTAATGTAAGGACTTCAGCAACACGATCATATTGGACATTAGGGCTTTTCTTCTTTTTACTGGTCAAGCAGTGCCCATGAGCAGTATCGACTATTACAGCCACAGGCAAACCTCTAGCAGATTGCATTGCTCCTATCTCCTTGAGGTCTTCAGCATAGAAATTTGGTTTTGCTTCCCAACCTCTCAAAATCGGATGGGCAGTCTCATTGCCGAGTGTATTGACTTTACATTCCTCTACAGAATGATTGACTCCTGGATAATGTGAAGGAGTGAAAACTGTTTGGATATTGTTTATTGTTTGAGTATGATCACCACTCAATGTATTCTTGATGCCTGCTACTGCAGTGACTCCTGACATCATAGGCCTTAACATAGGGTCACAAGCTGACCGTGCGCCGATCCATGCATAAGAGATCAGGTCATCAATGAACTGAGGTGTCAATGTATCAAGATATTCAGTAGCTATAGGAAGCCCTTTTTCAAGAACATTCAGATAGAATTTTCTCCCTTGTCTCCTTCCAAATTCGATATCGATGCTTCCATCAAGACGTGGATCCCTCATATATCCTGCCCAATCATCCTTGGTTGTCTCCTTTGTTCTAGGTTTTAGCATATTTATCCTTTCAACTATGACCCAATCATTCTCAACTTCTCTCTTGAATTCAACTAATCTATCAGTAAGTTCATCAGCCCCATGAGGGTCATGGAAAGAACAACCACCTAGGATAGCAATCCTTCTTGTAGGCCTTTCAGAAAGAAGTATCTCTTTAGTTTCAATTATGCCTTTTTCAAAAACCTCTTTAGCCCTATCAGAACGGACACAATCGGTTTCCTGTTTCATAGCAAAAGGTTTTGTGAGAGGTTCACTGTAAGAATCTATCCTAGTCTCAAAAGCCTGCTTTCCGCCTGGAGTATCATTCATCCATATTAGAATCAAATAGATATATATAAACATTTCCACTAGAGAGTAGTGATATTAATTGGATGATGATAGATATTCTTGCACTATTTTAATGGAATTCTCTTTGCTTTGAGGAAAGCTTGCAACATGGCATTTGAAATGATAGCAATCACCATCATCCACTATCATATATTCTGGTTTCTCCTGTAGAATTCTGCTTTTGGAAAGCCTGAAGAAGAAATTGCCATCATCATCAACTCGTGTAGGTAACTGCTCCAGGAGCATCATAATATTAGAATGGGAAAGCTTACTTAGAATATGAGCAATCAGCTCATTGATCTGCCTATTCCTCTCGACTGTAACTTCCAAAATGCTTATCTTCCGTTCATTGAATGTTGAGACTGATTTCTCCATCAAGAGAATCTTTGCATCCCTTAGATTCCATGGAAATATTTTCAGGAAACCTGCCTTAATTGCGTCATAGTCTTCCTCCTCTTTAATGAAGACGCTTGCATGTACATTATGGAATAGTTTGTTTACGACCATTATTGAGGGAGTAGAATAAAGTTTTATAAACATTGTTCCTCATAGTGAAAAACATGAAGCATAATGTCCAGACAACTGTGGTGATATTGACAATATTTTTATTGTCTCAGCTGATCGGATTATTCACGATCAGCCAGTATTTTGGACATGATGAAAGTGGTAATATAGAATATGAGGACCTTCCTCTTCTTCTTGAAAGACCTGAAGTGAGTGAAAGTGAAGCCTGGATTTACATATTCACAGCTATTATAATAGGAACCCTGCTTCTTCTGTTCCTGATAAAGATTAAGAGCACTATAATAACTAGGATATGGTTCTTTTTTGCTATATTCATAGGATTGGTCCTTGCATTAGCTGCATATATCGGACAGAATAGTGCAGTCATCATTGCATTTATTGTGACTTACTGGAGGATGTTCCACCCAAATACGATTATACACAATCTGACAGAGATACTTGTCTATGGAGGCATCGCCGTACTGTTCCATGAGATGTTATCTACATTCTTTGCTGCATTACTATTGATACTTATAGCAGCATATGATATGATTGCTGTATGGAAGTTAAAGCATATGATAACCATGGCAAAATTCCAGACACAGCATAACTTGTTTGCAGGTGCTTTCCTTCCATATAAGAAACACATACATCTGCGTCCTCCAAAGACTTCTACAAGTACGACAAAGCTTTCCACAAAAAGCGATAAGAACAAGGTCAAGACTGCTGTCCTTGGTGGAGGAGATATGGCATTCCCGCTTTTCTTTGCAGGAGCTGTGATGAAGGAGTATGGGTTCATTTATTCATTGATTCCAGTAGTCTTCTCAACAATTGCATTAACTATTCTGTTCCTGAAGGCTAAGAAGAACAAGTTCTACCCTGCAATGCCTTTCATAACAATAGGCTGTTTGATAGGATGGGGAATTGTGCTCATCATTGCATAGACTCTTTTGTCAACTCTAATTGCAATGCTATAGCTATCCTTAAGATTTCTATTTTTCTACTGGAACTGCTTCAGCTGCTTTTGTTTGCCTTTAGCATTATATCCTGAAGGAGAGATAGTCTGTCCATCTACTGCTGCAAGGACTTGGCAATCTGTCTTTGAATGGATTGTCCTCGCTTCCTGTATTGGATCCTGTTCCAGCATCTCTTTGCTGAAATGGGTTATTATCGCAAGTTGAGGCCTGATTTTAGTGATGAACTTCACAGCATCATCGCTTGACATCTTGTTCTTCTTTTGTATACCAAAAGGATTCTGGACATTGAGTATGAGGATATCACATTTCTCATATTGCTTAGCAATCTTATCACTGTAGCCAGTATTTGAAGTATAGCCGATGGTGACATCAGGCATGTAAAGTTTCAATCCTACGTTATCTGTTCCAGTGCTTGTCTCAGTGAAATGTATGTCGATGTTCTCGATGCCTATCTTCTTCTCAGGCTCAGCTATTATGACTTTCTCGACACATTCTCTGTAGAATTTTCGAAGCAATGGCTGGTTCATCTCATTTCCCTCCACCATTGTTCTTGTACCGACAACTACTCCCTTCACGTCTTCACCATTGTAGGTCATTCCAGCAATGACAGCATTAACGTCATTCGACATGGTTATCTTTGGGGAAGTACAGATGATAGCAGTAGTTGCTCTTATGTTGATATCATTGTTCTTTGCTGAAAGAAGTGAATTTGGACCTGGATCTATGAAGAACTGCAGATCATCATGTCTGATTATTATACCTGAAGAATTCCTAATGCATTTTGATATGACATATATGTCTCCACCAGTCCCCAAGAATGTTATTGACGTCATAATTCTACATTAAATTCAGATTTTAATAAATATTACGATATTTTTATAACTCTACCAAGAATCTTGAAAATATGCTGAAATTCAAGAAAATGCCTTCAGGTATGATTTATACAGGAACAGAAGATTATGCAGTGGTTTTCCATCAAGATAAGGAACAGAGGGACCCAAGAAAACCTTTAGAGATAAGCTTTAGCTTTAAAGATAGGATATATACGGCAACATCAAGGACAATTCAAGTATATCCAACATTGGTTCAGTATCTTAATTGGGCCACATTGGATTGCGTAATGGAACTAGGAGCAGGTATAGCTGGTTTTGCACCATTTGCTGCAGAGATGCTGCATGAGCAAGGGAGACCACAGTTGGTAGTGATAGACCCAATTGATTATAATCAAGCATATGATGTAGTAGGTGAAATTATGCATGATAAAAGGCTTCCTGATGAAAGCATCAAAAAAAACTTAGAGATCATCCTAGGAAGGTTGGATATCTTAAAAAATCCCGATCTCGTAAGGCATCATCAAGATACGTATGTACAGGGAACAGAATTAGCAAAAGAGTATTATGACAAGGTCGATGTCTTAGTATCTGTTGCATTAGCTGGCATGTATAGGACATTACCTCAAAAAGAGATAAAAAGATTGCTTAAACAAAAACCAGAAAGAAATAAGAATTATTTTACAATCTGATTCTAAAGAAAAAAGTGAGCGGACACCCTGGCATTGACAGTAAACTCAATGAAAAGCTACCTTCACCTTTCCTCAAATCCGCAACCCTTAAGACACCAGTTTGCAAGGTTAATGCTGCTGCATTCCTGCCCTGACATGATTCCCATGCAATCCGGTCCAGAAGGACAGATTCTCAACGTCCAGGCAAAGACCCTTCATAGGGCCTAAAGCCGAAACCAGGCGCTAGTCTTGCCATGAAGCCTGCTTGCAACAGAGGTAGAGGCTACCTACCCGACATATTCCGCTCAATATACAAGAAAGAATTATGCTTTTTAAAGGTATCGTTAGATATTGATATAAAAATCAGACAATATAATCAAATATCAAAGAATTTCTCAATCTCAGCAATATTCTGATCAATAGCTTCATCATCTGTCAAATTATCAAGTATCTTCAATATCCTGAGGCTATTGTTAAGGTCACCAATATCTGCATAAAGCTGTGCTTGTAGCTTAAGGATCTCTATATGATCTGATTCAGGTATAGCATACTGATCTATGCCAGAAGCATTCTCAACATCAAGGATGGATGATATTTTCTCAATCTCTTCTAGATTTTGAAGAGCTTTGCTCTTGTCATCCGTTGCATGAAGATATGCAAGCGCATAATATGCTTGCCAATACATGTTATTAACCCGTATTTGCTTTTCCATTGAGTCTTCAGCAAGAGCATATTCTTGCAGTTCAAGATAGATCACCCCAAGACGATAATTGGTTTGGATAAAATTTGGATCGATAGAAAGCAATCTACTATATGAAGAGATTGCCTTCTCCTCCTCTCCTTGGATAGAGTATGAAGAAGCAAGATAATACAATGCACGTTTATTATTCTTATCAAGTTTGAGTACTTGCTCAAAATTTTGTATTGCTTTATCAGGGACCTGGCTGATATAATAGCTAATACCTAATTTGAGACTTTCATCAGATCTCATAACTGAAAATGCTGAGTTTACAGGGATAAGGCAGATGATAAGGACAATGATTGAAAAGATTATCTTCATCATGCTTAATCTAATTTTTGTAGCATTCTTCTGTTCATTGATCTGGCTGAAAGCCAAAGATACCCATAATAATGAGCTTATTGTTATGAACCGAAGATTCTGTGACATTATACCATCTATGAGCAATGCTAATATTGCAACAGAGAATCCAAGATTCACCACATCTTTCTTTTTCAACAGTCGATAGACTGCTTCAAATATTATCCACAAGAATACAAGATAACCAAAGATACCTACGTCATTCAATATCTCTAGATGCTCATTATGAGGATGTTCGACACGATATTCCGCATTCTTCTCTCCTGTATGGTATGCAACGCGATTATCACGATACAAAGGATAGTAGACATTGAATGATCCTATCCCTCGACCAAATAATAGAGAGGAAGGAGATTCAGAGATCATATCCAAAGTGTTTGAATAATAGAATAGCCTTATGTTTGCAGATGTTGGATCAGTGAAATCTTTAGAAGAGAGAAGGAAATAACCTACAAATAAAGAGGCAATTATGATGGTCAAGCAGATTATTGTGAGACTTATTCTGTATTTTTTGATAAAAGTAAAGCCATACCTCCGATAATAGAGAGCAATAAAGAGGATAACGGATGCAAAGAATGCAATCCATGAACCTCTAGTCTGCGACATCAGTAAAGATAGGAAATTAAGTATGAATAAGATAGCAAAAATAATCTGTCTTTTCAGATCTCCTCTGTTCTTTATCCAGTAACCTACTATCACAGGTAGCATGAAGACACAAAAGCCACCGAGAATATTAGGATTACCGAACAATGTGAATATCCTCATCCCATATTCTGTCCGAGAACCGAAATAATTCACGAACAATCCATAATCAACACCGAAGAATTGGAAAAAACCATAGATAGATGAAATAAAAGATACAATGAACAAGCCATAGACAAGCTTGTCCCTATACTGTTCATCAAATGAGTATGCTACTACAAAGAACATAACAATTAAAGAGCTCAGAATTAGTAAGACTTTTCCATCTGCATAATCAGAGAGAAGAAAAGATAATAGATTTATTACAAGATATATCAACACAACCCCAAAAATCCTTCGCTTTTTTATTACAAACTTCCCAGTAAACACAAGATAGATCAATAGGAGACCAAAAGATAAGAAAGAACCAAGGATGAAGATAAAATCCTTCATTGACACAAAAGGTTTGAAATGGTTTAACCAGATAATCAAAGGAACAAGAAAAAAAGTTGCAATGACAATGTAATTGATTATCTTCTTAAGCATTTGATCATTGCATCATTTAGTATTAAAATTATTTTTGGTCGCTATTCATCTATTGATGCTAACTCAATATCGAATATTAGACTTTTGCCTGCAAGTTCATGATTGAAATCGATGGTAACAAAATCCCTTCCGATTGTTTTGATCATGAAAGAGCCAATCCTGCCATTTTGTGATTGATAATAAAGAACCATTCCTTCTTCAAGATCATCAACAGGTTTGAAGGTTGATTCAAATTCAGCTAATGGCAATGTCTGAACATATTCTGCCTTATATGAACCATAAGCCTCATCAGGTGCAAGCTCCACTGTCTTCTTCTCGCCTACTTTCATACCGACAACAGCATTGTCAAATCCTTTTATCATCTGGCCAGCACCGACTGTGAATGATAATGGCTCAAACTTTTCTCTCACTATGTCAGTACCTTCAGCCATCTCTTCCACATTGGTATCGAATATCTCTCCTGATTGGAGTTTTCCTGTATACCACACTGAAACCTTATCCCCTGCCTTTGCTTTAGGCCCGGAATTTGCGATGCTGAAACCAAAGACAACTAATATTATCAATATTATTATTGCTATGACTATAGTATTTGATTTTATTGGTTTTGACTTTTTTATGGATTTATTTTCCAAATCTTTCTTGTCCGATGAAGAGGACTTTGTATTGTCTTTTACATTTGATTTCGCTTTTTTATTGCTTGAACTTTTAGATTTAGCTTTTGCCAATATTAACACCTCAATTCGTTTTATTCTTTACATAGATCTCTAAATCACGTATACAATCAAGGATCTATATTATCGATATTATCCATATTATCTATGTTGAATTCTAGCTGTGCTATAAGCTCTCTGTCCATTGGTTTCTCATAGACACGACGTTTTGCAGAATGCTTCCTATAGTAGAAGAAATCATACTGTATCCTGTTGCTTATATCTCTAAGTCCTAGGGATTTTATTATCTTCTCAAGAATCAGCTTTTCGAATTGGTTATATCTGTCATGAAGTATTATGTCAAGCTTTATCGTCTCATCGAATCTTACATGCACATAATTATCATCGCTGAAATTATCGATTTTAAGCTTCCATTTCTCGACAAACTCTTCCTTATAGCATCTCTCTAGCTCAAGTATGACATTAGAAGTTGAATTCACATCATCCAGTTCAATATCCTGCTCACCCTTCAATTCGAGGAGCAGCTGCTGCGTCTCATCCAATGATGCGGCTATATATTCATTGACATGGCTGACCCATTCACCATTCTCTTGAAAATTATATGTCTTGTATACTCTCCACCTGTTCTTCCTAAATCTTGCTTCAATCCTTATCTTCTTGTCCTTGGCCTTTTTCTCATAGGCGATTACATCTTTTGTGTCGAGCAGTTTTTTCCAAGCCATCATCAATCACTTTCCTGTAGCGTATATAAAGATTTAATGAATCCAATATCAGTATTTTGTTAGTGGTTTTTTGTTATCATGTTTTGAAAGGTATCCTTTCCCAAGCCATGTAACTAATAAGTAATCACAATATGGTTAACCAAATCAAAGTTTTATCCTTCTTTTCTCGTCTATCTGAAGATGATCAGACAATGGAGAATATGTCATGGATATCAATGAAGCTATGAACATAAGTACAAATACAAGTCCAAATGCAAAAGCATAATCGATGGCAGAAGGCCAGACATCAACCATTGTAGGAAGATAAAATGCAGATGTCAGAAAACCTACAATGCTTGTCAGCATGAACGAAGAGCTCAAAGGGCTGACAATTCTCCTTTCCTCTAATTCTCCGGCAGATCTCCCCTCTTTTTTTGCCATAGTCCTTCTTTGGTGTATATATTTAAATAATTTATGGACTCTTTATCCTGTAGATATACTTATCTATAACCTTCTTAGCTTTTTCCCTTCGCTCTTGATGACCTGCCAAGAATGAATTAAGCTTCTCGATCAGGATGGATTTAAGCTCACCGCTCAGAAGCTTTCCTGAACTATAGTCAGAGTATAGCTTCTTAAGCTGTTCATCATCTTCCTCAAAGAATGTCATCCACTGATAGCTTACGTCAATATCAGGATTGCCCCCTTTCTCTCTATGCTCTTCTATTGTAGCTTGTCCACCTGAAAAAGCATATTTATTGATCTTCTTCTTGACAGTTTTTGCATCATCAATGGTGAATACTGTAGCATTATCTCCTGAAGAGCTTGACATCTTACCATCACTTATCATCCCTCCAAGTCCTGGAAGGAATCTGCATTGTATTGAACCTGGTTTATCATATCCTATCTTAGGTATTACGTCCCTGCTGACTCTGAAATGAGGGTCCTGATCTATTGCATGAGGTATCAGGCAAGGCCTTCTTGAACCATCAAGGACATTAGGCAAAAAGGCTGGTACTGCCTGCATCGCCGTGTAGAATATCGCACCTAGATTCTGTTCGTTCGTAAAACCAAATGCTGATTTTGCAGTTGAGAAAGTTATGCATTTTGCGACCTTTAATGCTTCCTTATACATTATCCCTGCATGTTCAGTATCGACTATGAAATGAGTCTTCTTAGGGTCAAAGCCTACGGCTATGACATCAAGCATGTTTTCATATGTGAACTTCTTAGTATCATCAAGAGAAAGCTCTTTCTTGAACAAGAACTTTTCATCATCAGGGAACTGGAACCACAGTTCAACATCAAATACATCCTGTAACCATTTCGTGAACATCCATGGTACAAGATGGCCCATATGTGTATGTCCAGAAGGTGCTCTCCCTGTATAAAGGAAGAACTTGTTGCCTTTCTCATACTCATCAAGGATGAATTTCAAGTCACGATGTGCAAAGAATATTCCTCTTCTCAACATATGATGCAGTTCAAGTCCTTTTTTCTTGGCATGCTTCTCTATCCTAGAAAGAAGCTCATCATCTATCTTTGAGACTCCAAACTCTTTTATGAGCTTATCATAATCGATATTTCCCTTGACTTCCCATGGTGTAACAGTTGCTTTTCCTGTCATATTTAATCTATCTTCTTTATTAGATGAATATTTAAATAGTTTTCCTGAAATTTATGGACAATAATGCAGCATGTGATACAACCGAGATATGGGGTAATATTCGACATGGATGGGGTATTGCTAGACACCATGCCAGGGATAGTTAGATGCATGGCAAGGATATTTGAACCATATGGGAATTTTACAGAACAGGACATGAAAGAAGTCAATGGCAGGTCCTTAAGAGACGAGCTCCCACGGCTCAATGAGAAATTTGGTAGTAACATCACAATGGATGACTTTGGTACGAACACTCTTGAATATGAGGTAGAGATGCTTAGGCAGAAGCCAATGCCTAGAAATATCATTGAAGCCCTTGATTACATGCAGCAGAGCAGGATCCCAATAGCTTTAGGGACATCATCCCAAAGGTCAAGAGCTGAGGGATTGCTTAATGCAATGGGCGTTCACAATTATTTCATGGGAATAATTACAGCAGATTGCATAGAATACCATAAACCAGATCCACAGGTATTCTTGAAATGTGCTGAATCGATAAACATAACTCCTGATAGATGTGTAGTGATTGATGATAGTATCGCTGGGATAGAAGCGGCAAGAAGAGGGAATTTCAGGTCAATAGCTGTTGCAAGCATGTTGCATGAACCAATTGAATTCAATCACGCAGATATAATCTTGGATAATATAGGACAACTCAATTATAGGGTAATAGATAACCTATTCGATGATTAATGTAAAGAAACAAGCATAGATAAGATGGAACAGGCAGAATTCGGAGTAATATTTGATATGGATGGTGTTTTAGTAGATACGCTTCCATTAATAGCAAAAGCATTCCAGAAAGTCTTTGAACCATATGGAAGATTAACAGAGGAAGACATAAAATTTGCAGTCGGAAGATCACTCAAAGATTCTTTGCCTAGCCTAAATGAGAAATATGGTAGTTCTTTCATGCCTGATATATTCGGAAGAGAAGCATGGGAATATGAATTGAAGCTGCTAAAAGAACAGCCAATACAGGAGAATATAATCCAAACATTAGATTCATTGAGAAAGAACAAGATACCAATAGCTGTTGGAACATCCTCTCAGAAAGGAAGGACAATACAAATCCTGGAAGTCATGGGGATAAAGGATTATTTCTCTGCTATTGTAACAGCAGACTGTATAGAATATCATAAGCCAAACCCACAAGTGTTTTTGAAATGTGCTGAAGGGATAGGCTTATCGCCAAAAAAATGTGTTGTCATAGAAGATGCAGCAAGAGGGATTGAAGCTGCTATCGCAGGAGGATTCAGATCTATAGGTATTGCAAACAAGTATCATTCTAAAGAAGACCTGCAATATGCAGACATAGTTCTGGATGATATCAATGACCTGGATTATAGCACAATAAAAAGATTATTCTGATCATTTCTCGACGACAAGGCTTGGTTTCCCGGGCATTGCCTGCTTCGCTTTCTGCTCTGGACTGTCTTCAGCTTTTACGATCTCAAAATCACATCCGAAAGCATCGCTTAATTTATCCTTATTACCATGAAGGACACTAAATTCCCTATCCTGGTCCAGTACCACTATTGGTATCTTGCTTTGGTCCTTCACTAACCTTGGGACCAGATTCCCGATTTCCTTCTTGTATTCATCGATCATTACCTCTTTCATTATCTCGCCGATGTTACGTGTCTTTTCCAAAGCGTGCTTCAGCATTCTGAAGAAATCATATTTCCAGTTTTCAGAGATGAATAAGGTTATTTTTTTAGGATTCTCTGCTTTGATTATTCCTAACACATTCCTTATATCTGAGATTGTCTGTTCAACCATTTCCTGTGCACTTTCAGCACCATCGTCAATCAACTTCTCATCATAATTAGGCCAGTCTGCAAGGGAGCAATATTCAATACCTTCGTTCTTACCTAATTCAAGTGAAGCCCATATCTCTTCACATACATGAGGAGCAATAGGTGACAATAACAATATAATATTCTTGACACACTCGCCAATTATGGACTTGTTTGGATTTCCTTTGCTGTAGTCCTGGATATCATTTACTAAGCTCATCATATCGCCGATCGCAATGCTTATCCTGAATGATTCCATCTCTTCGGAAACTTTCTTTATAGTCCCATGCACTCTTGATAGCACAAATTTGTCAGAATCTGTTAATGTA
Organism: Candidatus Woesearchaeota archaeon; assembly: GCA_020637495.1. Lineage (GTDB taxonomy): Archaea > Nanobdellota > Nanobdellia > Woesearchaeales > JACJVV01 > JACJVV01. The sequence continues at coordinate 381,947 of JACJVV010000001.1, read as the reverse complement.
TCAATATCAAATTTCTCAAAATCCATGTCAAGATCCTTCAATGAATATAGTCTCTTGACGAAACGGTAGCTTCCTTCTGCCCCTTTATCGCTCCAATCAAGCTCTTTTTCAGGAAGGGCAGTGAACAAGATGAAATGACGCACTGTATCAGGACCGAATTTTTCTATGAATTCACTAGGGTCAACTACGTTGCCTAAGCTTTTTGACATCTTTGCACCGTCTTTGATGACCATGCCCTGTGTAAGCAATCTTTTGAATGGCTCATCAAGCTTGATCATTCCCATATCCCTAAGGGCTTTTGTGAAGAATCTTGCATAGATCAGATGCATGCAAGCATGCTCTATCCCACCTATGTATTGGTCGACTCCCATCCAATAATTTGCCTGTTCAGGGTCAAACATCTTGGTTCCATCACGTTTACCATCAGTATAACGCAAATAATACCAACTGCTATCAAAAAAAGTATCCATTGTATCTGTCTCTCGTCTTGCAGGGCTGCTGCAATTAGGACATTTGCAATCTATGAATGTTTTTGATGTTGCGATAGGATTCCCACCTTTCGTAAAATCTACATCATCAGGTAACTTAACAGGAAGATTATCTTCTTTCTCAGGGACTGGACCGCATTTAGGGCAGTTGATTATTGGAATCGGTGTTCCCCAATATCTTTGACGAGATACAAGCCAATCCCGAAGCTTGTAATTTACTGTCCGTTTTCCCCATTTGTTTTCTTCCATCCATTCAGAAATTTTCTCTATCGCATCTCTGTTGTGCATACCATCAAAATCTCCTGAATTTACAAGTTTCCCCTCGTCTACAAAAGCTCTTGTCATCTTCTCGACCTTAAGCTCCCATCCATCTAATGGATTTATGACTATCTTCATAGGTAATGAGTATTTTTTAGCAAAATCAAAATCTCTCTGGTCATGTGTAGGGACTGCCATTACTGCACCAGTTCCATAATCCATCAATGCATAATCTGCAATCCATAATGGACATTTATCTCCATTGACTGGGTTGATGAAATACTTCCCTAAGAATAATCCGTTCTTCTCTTTCCCTTCAGCAGTCCTTTCGATTATTGATTTCTTTTGCACTTCTGATATGAATTTCTTGACTTCAGATTCTTTAGAGGAACCTTTTGTCCATTCGATGCATTTAGGATGCTCTGCTGCAAGTACAAGGTATGTTACTCCAAATATCGTATCTGGTCTTGTAGTGAATGTCTCAATAACATCTATTTTTTTACCGTCTTCATCAACAACATCAAATTTGATTATAGTGCCATAGCTTTTCCCTATCCAGTTCTTCTGCATAGTCCTTACTTTCTCAGGCCAATGATCAAGCTTTTCTATGTCTTGCAAAAGCTCATCTGCATAATCAGTTATCTTCAAGTACCATTGAGATAACTCCTTTACTTCAACATCTGTCTTCTCATGCCTCCAGCATTTTCCGTCATGAACTTGCTCATTTGCAAGTACAGTGTTGCATTCAGGGCACCAGTTGACAAGACCTACTTTTTTGTAAGCCAACCCTTTCTTTAGCATTTGTATGAAGAACCACTGGTTCCACTTATAATAGTCAGGATCATGGCTATACAGATATCTGTTCCAATCATAGCTGAAGCCAAGGCTCTTGAATTGTGCGACCATCTCTTTCATCCTTGTATCGGTCCATTCTCTTGGATTCGCATTATTCTTGATTGCCGCATTCTCTGCAGGCAGGCCGAAACTATCAAACCCCATAGGATAGAGTACATTGAATCCCTGCATCCTCTTATATCGGGTGAAACAGTCACCAAGCGAATAGTTTCTTGTATGCCCTATGTGCAATTTCCCAGAAGGGTAAGGATACATCTCTAAACAGTAGAATTTCTTTTTCTTAGAATCCATATCAACATTGAATATACCTGATTCTTCCCATTTCTTCTGCCACTTCTCTGCTATTGTAAGCAATTCTGGCTTTGAAGTTGTATTAATATTGCTGTTTTCTGTCATGAATAAACTGAATCTAAAGTGATTTAAAAACCTTACTTCTAAGAAACAGTTATAAGACAGATTTACTCAGCAACAACCCTTATCTTCTTCTTGCTATTCTCAGAAGATTTTAGGTTAACAAGCTTATACTTAGAAATTTTATTTGTTTCAGCATACTTTTTAGCACTTTCCTCAGTAGAGAAAGTCTTAGGCCTGATTACAGTTTTACATCTTGTCTTCCTGTATCTTAAGTCCCTGTCATGTCGTATGCTCATATTTTCACCATTAACTGCATAAGGCTCGAAAATCTTTTGATTTTCGTTGTCGTATGCTCATATTTTACACATTCAATATTATGATTAAAATTTCTTGAACTGTGCAGCTGTATCAATAAGATCCACATGCCCTAAGAACAATGCTCTGCAGCAGAAGTTCTCAACTTCAAGCTCATCAAGCACTTTCTTCCTGTCTTCTCCTTTGTCGACTCTCTTGGAATATTCTTCCCATTTCTGAGCAACAGGTCTTCCGCATGAAAAACATCTTATTGGGATTATCATTTTTTAGTGCACCTCTTGACTCCTCTAATCATCTGTATGATTTCTGACGCTTAGCACGAGCCTTTGAATCATTAGGTTTGCAGACCTCTTTCCTTCTTACGTCTGCTACAAGCAATTGTCTATCATAATTAAGGAATACTTTCTCAAGCTTGTTATTGTATTTTGTAAGAGCTCTTCCTATTGCCAATCTTGCTGCTTCTGCTTGACTTGCAACTCCGCCGCCATTTGTCTTTATGCTGATGTTTACGCTGTCAGCAACATCTCCAGCAAGCTTTATTGGTTCCATGATCTTCTCTCTTAACATTACTGGTTGGAAGTTATTTATTAACAATGAATTTATCCTGATTGTTCCATTGCCCTCATTCAATCTTGCTCTTGCAATGGCATTCTTTCTTTTTCCTGAAGTGATTATTATTTTCATTTATTCCCACCGATATGTTTGCATATAGCTTCAATTGTGACTGAATTTATCCTTAGCTTGGATTGTGCAATCTTTTCAGCATCTTTTCCTTCAAAAGCCTTAGGTACTCCTTCATAGCATTTAATCCTTTCAAATGCTTCTCTTCCTTTCTCTTGCTTGTAAGGCAGCATGCCTCTTAATTGCCTTTTGACAAATTTTTCAGGATCAACTGACAAGAAAGGTCCTTTTTTAGGGACCCCCATCTTCTTAATCCTTTCATATTTGGCTAATACAACTTCTCTTTTCCCTGAAATCAATATCTTTTCACAGTTTATGATGTCTATCTTCTCTCCTAAAAGAGCTTTCTTGGCAACTTGTGTGCCCAATCGTCCAAAAACTGCATCTTTACCGTCTATTATCATTTTTCTAACCGACTATCTTTATTCCTTTTCCTTTCGGATTGCTCTTAAGCAATTCAGGGATTGATATTACAGTTCCCTTTGCTTCAGCAATCTTATCAGCCGCAGTTTTTGAGAATGTGAAAGCTGCAACCTGTACTTTATGATCGATATCTCCTGCTGAAAGAACTTTCCCAGGAACAATGACTATGTCATTCTCTTTTGTTACCCTATTTATTCTTGAAAGATTAACAATCCTCCTCTGCCGTGTAGGCCTTGATAAGTCTGATGCTACTCTCTTCCAAATATTGACCTTCTCCTTGCTTGATACTTCACGAAGTACGCTGATCAAGGATTGCAGTTCTTCATTCGGGCTATATGATTTTCTCATTTTCCTATGTTTAATATTATTTGTTTTTTAGTATCTATTTCAGTTGTGATGCAAGGTCATTCAATCTTTCTTTCAATGCATCTATTGAGGTTGTCATCATGTCCTTCGGACTCAATTGTCCAAATGACTCGACTGTAAGTATGAAATTATTCTCTTCCATTGTTACTTCAACGCCAGGCACTATCTCTTCGCCGACAAAAGCATCTAAATATGGTGATATTGCTGCTTTTGCGTCATCTAAAGTTACTTTTCCTGCTGAAATCTTCAAAGGTGAATCTTCAGGAAGTTTTTCTTTTAGCTTATCGATGTCAGCTTTTCCCTTTACATTGACTACTGGCCTGTTTTTATAAAACACAATTCCAGGTGACCATTTCATATGATCACGTCCTAGGCCAAGTATTGCTGTTGCTTCAAGCTCAACCTCTTGTCCTTTCATAAGCTTCACTATAGGTATTCCTTCATGTACAGGGACCACAGCAGGATCTGCTGACTTCATATCTCCTGAATAGACTATTTTTGGTCCTTTTGCTTTAAGTGTCAATTTTACGCTACATTTAAGTTTCTCAATATCTTCAGGTGACTTTATCATCTCATAGTTCTTAAGGTCTGTCTTAAGCGGAATAAGTCCAAGCCTATGAGCTAAAGCCTCGTCATACAATACAGAAGAGTTCTTCCGTATTTCAACATCTTCAATAGCCATTATCGGGACAAGGCTTATAGCACTTCTCCTGATTGCGTTCAACAAGTATACATCGCCTGAATTTGCAGACATGCAGTATTTTGTCTTCGCTTGATTCTTCTTGATTAGGCTTATTTGCATTTTGTTTACTGACCTCTTTTTTATGATGATGAAATGAATAAAATATGATTATACTCTTCGTCCTCTACGTCCACCTTTCATTCTGCATCTGTCATGGGGGATTGGTGTCACATCTTCTATTGTACCTACTCTTAGTCCCATCCTTGACAATGCTCGCATCGCAGCTTGAGCACCTGGCCCAGGATTATTAGGTCCATTATGTCCACCTGGAGCTTTTACCTTGATATGAATAGCAGTTATACCTTTTTCTCTTGCGGTCTGAGCTGCTTTCTTAGCGGCAACCATTGCTGCAGTTGGTGAACTTTCCATTCTGTCACTTTTAACAACTTGACCACCTGAGACACGAGCTATGCTCTCTGTACCGGTTATGTCTGTAATATGTATGATTGTATTGTTATATGAGCTATATATATGGGCTATTCCCCAGTTTAAATTGCTATAATCTCTTCTAGGTCTGATCTCTCTTCTATTGTCTCTTCTGTAATCTCGTCTACCTTCAGTCTTAGGCTGATCTGATGACGCCTTGTCTTCTGAAGTACCTGCTGGAGCAGATTTTGCCTCTGGTTTATCTTCTTTGATTGCCATTTTACTCTTTCTTTTCCTCAGATGATTCTGAACTATCTTCAGCATCAGAAGCGTCTGCAGCCTCTTCTACTGATTTTGCAGGTTTCTGAGCTTCTTTTTTAGCTTTCTTCTTTGCTTCTGCCAATTCTTTTGCCTCAGCCTTCTGCAATTCAACTGGTTTTCTTTCAGGATGTTCTCCGTCAGCCAGAGTTGAATTAGGATTGAATGTGATATTTGATTCTTCACTCTTCTTAACAAGGTAAGATGGTGAAGAAAGCGTATTTCCGTTTACTTTTATATGACCATGTGTTATGAACTGTCTTGCCTGATCAACTGATCTTGCAAGCCCAAGCCTGTATACCACAGTTTGTAATCTTCGTTCAAGGATGTCCTTGTTGGTTAGCTTTAGTACTTCGCTAAGAGTTGAAGATTCTCCAAGAAGACCAAGTCCCTTAAGCTTTTTCAATAGCTGCTCAGATTCCTTGACCGATTGATCTGTAGTAGAAGCGATAGTGTCTTTTGCTAGGCCTTTGAACTTTGTAAGTAATGAGGACATCCTCCATATCTCACGCTTGTTCTTCAAGCCATATTCCTTTGAAAGTTCTTTTTCTTCAGGAAGCCTATCTTTTTCCCATAGATGTGATGGTGTCTGATATTTTTTCCTGAATTTTTTTATGTTTCCCATTGAGTATCACGTTATTATGATTATGATATTATCGATCACTTACCTATCTTTGCCTTATTTACAGATGCTGCTTTTCCTTTGTTTCTTCTGAAATTGGATTTTGTTCTCTGTCCACGTACAGGCAATCTTGCTGCATGTCTCATTCCCTTGTATGCCTTGATTTTCTGAAGATGCTTTATGTCATTTCCTTTCACGAAATCAAGATCACTTGTCAGAAGATGCTGATCAGTCCCTTCGAATGGATCATTTCTCCTATTAAGCATCCATGTAGGGATACCGAATTTAAGAGGATTTTTAACAACTTCATTAAGACTTTCTATCTCTTTATCTTCAAGCAATCCAGCTTTTTTTTCTGTATCGACTTTTGCTGAGATGCAGACTGCTCTTGCGAACATCTTGCCTACACCCTTGATTTTTGTAAGGGCTTGACCGACTGCTTTCTCTCCATTAAGATCAGTATTATGGATACGTACTATGTATCTTCCTTTTCCTTTTTCGTCTGCCATTTTTGAATGTATTTATTGGATTTTTTGATATTTTCAAGAGCTAAAGAACACGCTGTTCAAACCCTCAGGCGCGTTAACTCGGGCTCTTACTCTTCAGAAAATCGGCTTTTGTTTATAAACCTATCGAAATTTAGTGAGATAGGTAAGAACTTTAGTTCTGTTCCTATCAAAATTTAATGAGATAAGTAAGAACTTTAGTTCTGTTCCTATCGATTAAAGTAAAAAAAAGCCATTCTTAGATAGATAAGCTTAAAACAACAATAATAACTCCATTGATATGCGAAAAAGTATGATATTACCTCCTGGACCAGGATCTGCATCTAAATATTTCTTAGTTGAGGAAGAAGATACAACAAAAGATACTGAATTAATAAATGGAATCAATATATACAATAGAGATACTTTTTCATTACGATCAAGTTCGCCTCAAAAAACACACGGTTGCGTAATTGTGTTCGGTGAAAGACCTATTAGTACAGCATTCCATAGATTTACTCTTGAATCGTTATTCATAAAAGAAGATGGAGAACCATTTAATATCGAAGGAGAAATAAGTGATTCAATTAGATTGATGAGTTCAACAGTATATTTCAATGAATGTGAAGAAAATGTACCTTATGGAATAGCTCCTTATAGAGAATCAGCAACATTATCTGCTATAACAATAGAAACAAATAAAGAAGGAAAATTTAGGTATGTCCAACATCCACATCCATTGCATAAGCTTATTTCCCAAAAAAGCTTAATGTATTCTGATAATCATCACGCAACAAAAGATAATCTCATAGCTTTTCTTGCAAAATATATATAAATCCCTTTCTTGAACTTTTAGCTATGACAGAAAACTTGAAGCAGTGGTATATGTTCTATCGAAAGAACCGGGACTTGATGTTGAAGAAGATAGACAAGCTCGAGGAGAAAGATGGCATCATCACTATCACAAACAAGGATGGTACAAGAGAGATATGCATTATAGAGGAGAATCCTTTATCATATGAGGAGATAATTAGGCCATACAAGAAAGATGAAAGGCTATATTTAGTTTCACTCAATAAAAAAGCCAATATCGACCTCATGGTGAAAGAATGGGATAGTATAGTTGATTATTCATTCCTCACGATGATGTTCGTCAATCCACAATCTTCTCAAGAGAATAAATGGATATTGAAACCTGCTGTCCACCATAAAATAACTGAAAAAGCAGTCCTGAAGACAGGACTATACAGTCTAGCCGAAGCCGTAGAGATGTGTTGATCGCACTATGTATTTGAATTCTAGAGAATTAGAGCAGATTGTATATCGCTTACCAAGTCCAGTAATATTTATAAACCATCCAGAGAAATAAATATGATAGATATTGGCCATCCATGTCTAGTAGAGCAGTGCAAAGGGGGTCCAAAAATATCCAACAGGGTTTTTACCCAAACATGTTTTTAATCCCTTATACAGCTCTAGATACAATGAGATGGCTGGTATGATTCAATTCAGATAATGGAAATCTTTATATATAGTGATTTCCAACATGAATAAAGGTGATCATGAATGTTAAAGATGAAGCGTATCTCAGAATCCTATGAAATGAAGGTCTTTACTGATACTGGTGATTATTTCGGAGATGTTGAAGAATCAATCCTTACTCAAAACAAGGTTTTTGGATGGAGAGTAAGAAGTACTAAGAATTCATTCTTGAATAAGGTTCTAGGCTCAGCTAAAGGAGTCATTGTTCCTCATCAGCTTGTAAAGAGCATTGGTGATATAATGATAATCAGCAAAGCTGCAGTCCCAAGCTATAACCAGGAAGAAGAAGCTGACGAAGAATAATTTTTTTTCTTAGAGATATTTTCTGTTATATTTTTTACAAGTAAATACATTATTTCTAGTTTTTTTCATTAATTATATAATACAATCCTGTTTATTCTGCAAAATGAAGAATCTAAAGTTAATAGGCACGTCCCATATCGCGATAGAATCTATAAAGGAGATAGAAGAAGCATTCATCTCTTATGACCCTGATCTTGTAGCTGTTGAGCTTGACAAGAGAAGGCTTCTGACGCTCATATCAAAACCAAAAAAGCAGAGATTTTCCTTCAAAGGTATCTTTGAAGTAGGCATCCAAGGTTACATCTTCTACTTGATCGGACATTGGGCAGAGAAGAAGCTTGGGGATATAGTCCAGGTGAAGCCCGGCAGTGATATGATAACTGCTGTCAATCTTGCAAGGAAGAACAAGAAAGAGATTGCACTTATTGACCAAGATATCCAGATAACATTGAAGAGATTATCAAAAGGGATATCATGGAGAGAGAAATGGAATTTCATTGTCGATCTTTTCAATGGCCTTGTTTTAAGGAAGAAAGAGAAGATAGACTTTGACCTAAATGCTGTCCCGACTGAGAAAGTGATCAAGAAACTCATAAGTAAGACGAAGAGAAGATACCCTAATGTGATCAGGATACTCGTCAAGGAAAGGAATGAAGTGATGGCAAGAAAACTTGCCTTGATATTAAAAACGCAACCGGACAAGAAGATCATGGCAGTTATAGGAGCAGGCCATGAGGATGAGATATTGAGCTTAATAAAGAAATACATGAAGAATATTGAGATACCTGATGTGTCAGCAATAGCAAAGCAATCAGGTAATAATGTTTCATACACCTATACACATTCAAGTTAAACCTCAGACTGAACCAGAACCTATTGATTCTCCAACATATACTTTCAAAAAACTATTTAAATATCTGAACCAAGTATTTAACCATGAGCAACTACTCAGACAAGATCAACAAATATTTCCCATTTACGCTTCTTGAGGCAAGGAATATTGTCCTCACAATATTGATAATAGGATTCATGTTTGGATTCAATGATGGAGCTGATGAGTTCAACCTGATACATTGGTCATATAATCTTCTTGTCAGTGTCGGTATAGTCGCTATAGTGATGATCGTTTTCCTGACTGGGCAAAGGATTGCAGGGCTTTCAGCAGGATATCGTGTAGAATTTCAGATGTGGTGGCCTGGGCTGATACTTGCACTGATAATAACCTTCATCGCAAGAGGCCATATATGGATACCTATCGCAGGAGGAATGCTTGTTCATCATATGTCAGGGCACCGCCTAGGATTCTTCAGGTATGGTCTTAACATGCTTGATAATGGGATTATAGCAGCATCTGGACCATTAGCTACAGTCATCTTCGGAACAGTGCTGAAGCAGATAGCAAACTGGTTCGGGCCTCCTGCTGGAATACCTATCATCGACAAGATATACTTCTTTGCTCTTATCTTTGCATTGGTCAATATGATACCAATACCTCCTCTAGCAGGTTCCAAGCTCATCTATAATAGCAGATTGCCATTCATCTTCATCTTTTCCTTCATGGTAGCATATGCAATACTTGCTGCATTTGGTGTATTCTCGTGGATATTGGCATTGCTCATCGCATTGCTTCTGTGGTTGTGGTATTATATCAAGGTGGAAGCAGCATGAGCAGATTCATACCTCATCCCAGCTATAAGAGCTTATCATGGCCTGAAACAATTGCAACCATATGTTTGATTATTGGATTCATATTATCATTCTTTGCAGGTTCCGCGTTTATGTATTATGTCATAGCTTTACTGACAGGCATATTCTTCGGAAGACTATGGTACAACACAAGAAATACATTGCAGTTCAAGTATTTCATGATAATCACATTGTTCATGATAGGGTTTGTAATAGGAAGCCTTTTCACGCCATATGGAAACCCACGCATAACACCTTTCCTTACATTATTTATTTATGTAATTGGAATAATTGCAAGTTACTATGCACATTCTAAAGGTTACATAAAAGCAATAGATTTCTAGAGGTCGATGTAAGATGCTCAAGACAGAGAAACTGACTGAAAATGTAGTAAAGATACTTACAGATCCTTGTGTATATATCATCCTTGACAAGAAGATTATAATCGACACAACACAAAAAGAATACAAGGAAGATCTTAAGCAGACAGTCCGTAAATTTATCAGTCCGGAAGATATCAAGAAAGTCATCCTCACACATCTTCATTATGATCATATAGGTAATGTTGATCTATTCCCTGATGCAGAATTCTTTGCAAGCCCTGCTGCAATGTGCATAACTGATGAAGAAAGGATTAATTTCATACTCAATCCTCAGACAAATAAAGAATTTGATGTTAAGCTAAAAGACATTACTCAGGATGAACAGTTGAAAGAAATGTTTGATATCTACATGACACCAGGACATTGCAAGAGCTGCATTACATTATACCTAAGATCAGAAAACATCCTTTTTACAGGTGATACCTATTTCAATAACCATTGTTTTGGAAGGACTGATCTGCCTACTAGTCAACCAGAGATTATGCAGAGTAGTGTAAACAAGGTTTTTGAACTCATAGAGAAGCATAAGCCTATAATCGCACCAGGTCATGATTATTAAGTATCGCCTGATTCTCTCCTCATTGGACATCCACACGATAAATATATTTAAACACATATACCATTTATTCTCTTAGGAGATATATGATAAAGAACTTCGAACCAAGGTTGTATCAGCAGACAATCCTAGCTACAGCATCGCTTAAGAATACGCTTGTAGTGCTTCCAACAGGTATGGGAAAGACGAATATATTCCTAATGCTTGCAGCACAGCGTCTGAGACAATATCCTAACAGCAAGATACTCATGCTCGGACCAACTAGGCCACTCATTGACCAATATCGCAATGTATTTGAGAAGTTCTTTGATATCCCGACGGAAAAGTTGATCACATTCACTGGCCAAGTGAAACCTGAGAAAAGGCAAGAGCAATGGAAGGAAGCGACAATAATCTTCTCCACGCCTCAAGGTCTTGAGAATGACATAATCAATAATCGTATCTCTCTAAAAGAAGTATCTTTGCTCGGTTTTGATGAGGCGCATCGTGCAGTAGGTGATTACAGTTATGTATGGATAGCTAAAAAATACCATCAATTAAGCAGATTCCCGAGGATAATTGCAATGACTGCATCTCCTGGCTCAGACATGGAGAAGATAAATGAAGTTTGCAAGAACCTGTTCATAGAAGATGTTGAGTTACGATCTGACCAGGATCCTGACGTCAAGCCATATATACAGGATATTGAGATAAATTGGGAAAAAGTGGAGTTTCCAGACGAGCTTAAGGCAATCCAGAAATATCTTAAGGATTGCTACAAGTCAAAGATGGAACAGCTTAAGGCAAAAGGGTATGTTCATTCTATAACAGAGATGTCAAAAAAAGACCTTTTAGGTCTTCAAGCTGGTTTACACGCTGAACTTTCACGCAATCGTCAAGATTTCGATGTTATGAAAGCGATAAGCATTGCAGCAGAAGCATTGAAAATACAGCATGCATTGGAGCTTCTTGAGACACAGGGCCTGATACCATTGCACAATTACTTGAATGACCTTCAACGACAATCCCACACGACAAAAACAAAAGCTGTCATAAATTTGGTCAAGGATATAAACTTCAGGTCTGCTTTGATAAAGACAGAGAATGCAATAAAAGAGAACATCCAGCATCCAAAACTTATACGTCTGAAAGAGATCCTCAAAGAGAAGATCCCTCCAAAGAACACGTCAGAAGGATTCAAAGTCATCATCTTCAATCAGTTCAGGGATAGTGCACAGATGATTCTGGAGGAGATAAGTAAACTATCAAATGTGGATGCCAAGCTTTTCGTCGGACAGCAGAAGAAGGGGACGACAGGGATGTCCCAGAAAGAGCAGATAAAGATGCTTGAAGATTTCAAGAACAATGAGTTCAATACAATCATTATGACCTCTGTTGGGGAAGAAGGATTGGATATCCCAAAAGTGGACCTGGTCATATTCTATGAGCCGATACCTAGTGCAATACGTCACATACAACGTCGAGGAAGGACTGGAAGACAGGACAAAGGCCAAGTAACCATCCTCATGACAAAAGACACTAGGGATGAAGCGTATAGATGGAGTGCGCATCACAAAGAGAAAAGGATGCATATGATACTAAAGAAGCTCAAGGATACGTTCCACCATGAATTCACATTGAAAAAGCAAGCTACATTGTCAAGCTTTGAGGCTAACAAACCAACAATCTACGTCGACAATAGGGAAAAAGGGAATGATATCCCAAAACGCCTAATTGATATAGGGGCTGAAGTAAAGCTTAAGCAACTTGAGACTGCAGATTACATAGTCAGCAGCAGGACAGGCATAGAATACAAGAAGGTTGAGGATTTCATAGCTAGCTTGGTGGACGGAAGATTACTAAGCCAGGCTGCATCACTTGTAAAGAACTTTGAAAGACCCCTAGTGATCGTTGAGGGAAAAGAAAGCATCTTTGGGGTTAGGAACATACACCCTAATGCAATCCGTGGCCTTATTGCGGCAATAACTGTTGATTTCAGGATACCTATAATATATACACAGGATCCGAATGACACTGCTGAGACTATTCTTGCAATAGCCAAGAGAGAACAAGACAATAAGCAGTCTGAGATATCATTGCATCAGACAAAGAAACCACTGACAAGCTCAGAACAGAAAGAATACATTGTTTCATCATTGCCTAATGTAGGCCCTAATCTTGCGAAAGAACTATTGAAGACATTTGGATCAGTTAAGGAAGTTATGAATGCTTCTGAAGATGAGTTGCAGAAGGTCGAAAAAGTAGGGAAGAGTATTGCTTCTAAGATCAAGAATATCATTGATGAGAAATATGATCAGAAATGAATTCATAAGGAATAATTAAAAAAAGAAATAATGAAACTTAGGATTAATCTTTGTTCTCTTCGTCATCATCCATTCCGAAATCTTCAGAATCTTCAGAAACAGGTTCAGACTCAGCATCTTCAGCAGTGTCCTCTTCTACCATATCATCTTCCTGCTCATCTTGAGAGGATGATTCTACTGGTCCTGAAGCATCTCCGACAACTTCTCCGAATGCTACTTTTCTCAATACTTTGTTCACTTTGACTCTTACTGTCTGGCCTTGCTGTGTATTCGGAACGAAGATAACAAATCCTTCCTTCTTTGCAATACCATCGCCTTTCTCGCCTACAGCTTCAATCTGTACATCTAATTCGTCACCTACATTGACTGGTGGTGTTCTAAAATTTTGTCTCATACTTATTTACCTCATTTACTTATTTACGCACAGTTGCCCATGCAATAGTATTAATCTTCCAAGACCATTTATATACTTTATGCAAATGCTAAAATTTAAATAACTAGCAATAACTTCATCTACAGGTGGTATAATGCAGGAGAAAGAAGATCTCAATTTAGGAACTGTTGTACAAGATGAGACCCAGCAAAGAGCAAACAGGCTGGGTATAGATAGGCAATACTTATTGGACCTTGAGAAGAAGCATGGTGCTGTCGTTGCTAGCCCACAGAATGACCCGATGGTCTTTGATGATTATGGAAGACCTCAGCTATTATATGCCAAACCAGGATCACCATAAAAGTGTAATTTATTGTTTTTTTAATAAATAAAGATAAAATAAAAAATTAAAGGTCCTTAAGACCTTCAGTTTCTACCATGAAATTACATTCGCCTTCAACCAGGTTTGGACTATCGATAAGCTTAGCGACTCTGCTTCCTTTCTTCCCTTTCCTTAAATATACCCTGAAAGTTGAAGCGTGAGCGACAATATGCCCGCCTATAGCTTGTGTTGGATCTCCAAAGAACTGGTCTGGTTTAGCCATTACCTGATTTGTTACATAGACGCATACATTGTGCAGATCTGCCAATTTCAGCAAAGAATGCATATGTTTGTTCAGCTTCTGCTGTCGTTCAGCTAAAGTTCCACGACCGATGAACTCAGCCCTAAAATGCGCTGTAAGGCTATCCACAACAACAAGCTTGACATTCATACCATCCTTTGAGATTAGGTCCTCAACTTTGTCTGCCAATAGTAGCTGATGATCACTATTATATGCTCGTGCAACCTTGATCCTTCTAAGGATGTCTTCAGGATCAGACCCTCTACCTTCAGCAAGCTGAGTTATCCTCTCAGGTCTAAATGTATTCTCAGTATCAATATAAATTGCAACCGCTTCCGGATTGTCTGTAAGTACATTCACAGCTAAGATATGACCTATTTGCGTCTTTCCTGAACCAAATTCACCGAAACATTCAGTTATGCTGCCCGTCTCGAATCCGCCACCCATCAGATCATCAAAAGCCTTGCTTCCAGTAGTTATTTTATTGACACGTTGCCTTTTCTGAAGCACATCTAATCCTGATTCAAAACCCATATCAAGTACTTCCCTTGCAGCATTTATCATCTTTCTTGCAACTGTCTCGCTGACACCTGAAGCATCAACCAATAGCCCTGGAGTAGCTACTGCAATAGACATGACTGTATCATATCCGCTTTCTCTTAATTTTTCTGCTGTTGCAGGACCGACACCAGGTAGATTACCTATGTCTGCTTGTTCAGCTCTCTTTGCTTTAGTTTCAACTTTTTCGACTGAATTCTCTTCGATTGGAATATCCATTTCTTCCTCATAAACTGCTTTTGTCATATTTATCAACCTCACATATTTAAGTTTTTATCTTATCTTCAATCGATGATTCAAGCTTCAGCTTTCATCATCACATGCTCATACGCCTTCTGAGCAACTAGAGCAAGCTTAGGCAGATCATTTGATCTGAAACTGTTTGTCGTCTGCCAATTACCATCCTTATCCTTGTATGACCTCTCTAATGTAATTGAGCTGTAGGATGCCAATTTTCCATCTTTCTCAATGTTATTCAGCCATACTGTAGCTGTGATAGAACCAGCTTTGAATCTCTTGTCTGGTAGATTCTTTTGGGTTTCAACTGTATTTGTCTTTTCCATTTATATCTCCTCCTTCCTTATCGGATCTTATTTCAGCCTTCCATCGTCAGCATATGCTGATTTCACAAAAAGCGGAGAAATAGTAGTGAAGCCAATCCCTTTATATATCTCACATCAGCATGTCCAGTGGTCCATGGCCACTGGTTTATGAATGAAATGAATATGTCCAATGACCATTGGCACATTTAGCTCAGAATAAGATGATAATGTCCAATGACCAACAAAAGATAACTAATATATTACCAGCATGAGAACCAGTAAGCAGAATACTAAAAAAAATAAACTTTCAACAATCCCACCAGCCTTTACTCTGCCATTAATCGTGAACCATGGCCAGAAAAACTTTACACCTTTAGGATTAATCGAATCTAATATAAGATGGCTCAGATAGCCAAGACACAATTCTAGGTTGATAAACCACAGCAAAAAGACAACCCATAGGCTATGAAAGATTCCTCTATGTCTAAATAAAAGTTCCAAAGAAAAAGAGAATATCTTAGCTTTATGACCAATGAAAGAAGTATGTTTATCTATATCAGGTAAAAGACTGCCAACAATAAACAATGCAAGACCTGCAATACTAAAGTCAACAAGAGAATATCGTAGAAGAGATAGATAGCAAAGAATCCCAAAAGATAGATGTGTTTTGTATTTCATCTAGTTAATTTTCAGTAACCTTAGCAACCTCAAGCTGCTTGTCAAGATCTTCCATCTCTTCATAAGGGTCAGGTTTCAGGTCCATATCTTGCACAGTAAATTCCAATCTGTCGAACATCTGATTTTTCTTGACTCGCCCTTTGACTTTAACTATATTGCCTAGGAGACTATTTTTTATGTCGATTATGTCCTGGCTGTCTTTCAAGGCAATTAGTTGTGTCTTCTCAAGATTTAGTGCTCTTTCAACAAGATCACCGAAGAATACTGAACGGATATTTCCTGAACCATCATCAACGATGACATTCATCACATAACTATAATCCGGGTTCTCAACGATCTTACCATCAGCAATGAACTGGTCACGCTGGAGTCTTGCCCTTTTCTTTGTGACAGGATCTATCTCGAAGAAACGAAGACTATCAACACCAACCACAGTACCAAGAAGTTCCACATTCATCATGTTCTCCTGTAGATCTGAGATCTTCTTCTTCTCGAATTCACGTGACTTGAAGCTGATATCACCTATTGTCTCTCCAGCAGGATTGATTATGAATTTGGAACTGTCATTCAGATGGATCTCTCTTCTGCCTTGGTTCTCCCTTACATAGCATGACACTAGTTTGACGATATCATCCTTTATTATTTTAGATAGGTTATCTGCTTGGCTTCCCCAACATACTACTCTTAATGTACCTGTCTCATCGCCTATGATTAAGCTTCCAACTTTGGAAGTCTCTCCGCCTTGTCTTTGGAATTCCCTGACATCAAATATATTCGTGACCTTTCCTACTGTATCTATGTTTCTCATGCCAGGCATTATGTCTTTGATCTTCAATTGCCCAGAAGTCTTCTCAACAAGCTTTATGCCCATCTCATTTGCGATGATATGAGCAGCTCCTTCTTTTGATATCAGACCAGACAACTGATCCATCTTCTGTTTAATCTTGGAATTTATGTCCTCGTCAGAAAGTCCGTTTTCCTTTAATTTTTCGAGAACAGTCTCAAAAGGGATGTTTATCATCTATTTTTCAGAAGGAGGTTCATTTATATACTTTATTGCTTTCAGAACAACAGATTGTGGATTATTTTTCCAGAGGTAGATTAAAGTAGATTAATAGAGAACAAAGTCTCTGAATAAGATTTAATTGTATTCAGATCTCTATTGGTTTTTTGACCTTTATCAGGAGAGATCAATTGCATAATTATAGACAGGATGGAAAATATCATAGTCCCTACCAGCTTTCCCAAAAAGCTGACGGGAAGTATCTTCTATACATAAGAAATATACATTATTCGCGTATTGGATGTCTTTCCTTTCTATGCTATACAAATCCAGATAAGATCTAAGATTATTGTTGCCATTGAACCAATCAACGCATCGTTTATTGACTTCAACTATAAACCTCTGGTTTCCTAATCCATTTATCTTTGAAATTACACAATTATCATCATTGCAGCTACTTATTGCAGGCATTACACCCATATATAAGAATTCAAGAATATCATTATAATCCGAAATTGAATAATCATCAAAGCTGTACCTGAAATTAGGCAAGAATTCAACAGTAACATTCCCTAGTTTAGGATTATTGTTTGCATGTCTAATCATCGTTATCTTATGCAATGCATATCCTATAATATTATCACCATCAAAAGAGATGGAATTCTTGCTGTACTCTGATTCATTCAATTTTATATCAGTCATAGGATAAGGTGCATCAAGCTCTTTCTTTAGCTCTTCAGCGAATATAGTGACAAATGTTGACTTTGCTTTGTTAAGATAACTATCTTTAAGCGATTGTGTCAAAGTGCTCCCTTTCTTGATGATTGGTGCTCCCATTATGAAATCGCTCGTGATATTCCCTCCTGATTTTGCAGATAAGAAAGCAGTACGCTGGGCAGCTATATTGACATTCTCATCAAGCAATACCATATGAAGGTTCTTATCAGCATATGCATCAAAGACTGCATCAGCATGATTTCCTAACGAACTTCGGTCAATATCATTTAATTTCACAAATAAAGAGAATAATGCTGTGACCATCAATGCAAATCCCATGAATAGCAAGAACCAGTTAAAGGTCTCAAATGTCGCCCCTCTTTTATTCGATAATATTCGTCTTCTCATGATATCTTGCCCACATTCAATTCTATGCATCTTTGATTTATGGTAATTCTATCGATAACAAATTTAATCTGCACTCTGTTAAGATTTTGATCTATCGGTATTATCTCTTTTATTGAGCCGAAGATCTTGCAATCCTTGTTAGGATAGATAGTTAGGAAATACTTCTTATTTATGTACACTGCGGGATAAGACGGCCCTATGTAATCAAGCAACGATTTAATCTCATTAGTATAATCGTCTTCTTGCTTGTAATAGAGAATCTCATACAACGACAGCCTTGCATTATTCTGTGGCAAGCTTGCCGCTGCACTGGACTTGTGATTGATCTTCGACGATAGCATCATCCCGAGAATATCTTGGGATGTATTATACGATACATCAACATTATTATTTGATGTGAAAGGATTAGTAACTTTATTTACAAGGGCAAAAAGGAATATGAATAGCAGTGCAAGAAGTACAAAGATGAAGATAGGCAAGACTAGGCTGAAAACTTCAGCTGCTCCTTTCTTGTTCTGTATCTTATTTCTGATCATAATCTTATCATACTCTTATCATACACTCATAACACCATTATCATGCTATCATTTTACTCAAAATATTTATTCTTTGATTACGCGCTTATTATCCTCTTGGAATCAATATGTCAAAGCTAAGCTTCCCTGATTTTCCATTGACATCCACTAAATACTCAGTAGGTGAATAGACATATGCACCTGAGCCTTGCTTGAAATCGCCATTGAAATAAGTCGCCCATTTGTTGTAAGTATCTCTATCATAACAGACTACTCTCTCATTATTTTCAGCATTAAGCCTTACACACATGGCGATGTACTTTACATCTCCAGTCGATAATTGCTCATTGATCTCTTTTTCAAATGTAGCAAGATCATCCCATTTTGTAGAGTTTATCCTTCCAGGATAAAGCCTATCTATCTTCTCATCATATTCCATGAAAAGTTTTGAGTTATATAGTGCATTTGCAATTATCTTTCCATCAAGCTCCCGGGAACCATAATCGACATTTCCGTGGCCTGATTGCACGATAACAAATATTACCAATACAACTGCAACTGTAAATCCTATCTTGAATATCAGCCACCATAAGATGTAATCAGAGAATGCATTATCATTATCAAGAAACTTTCTAGCTTTATTTTTGATTATCTCCCAAGTCATGATATTATCTCCTTTGATAAACCAGTTATGGAAGCCATATGTGAGGGATCTGCATTTATGATGACATTGTAATATAGACTATCCATGTTATCTGACTCTATATAGGTTACATCCCTGCCTTCTCCTGATAGCATTGATGCAAGTTCACATCCGAATTTACTCTTATCTCCTGAAGGGACAAATACAACAATGTTACTTCTGCTTTCTGATATATATTTGGCATGGAATTTTGTAGAGGTAGCAGGAAGATTATCAAAATCTGTGCTTGTCCTAAGGTATTTGGATCTATCTGAGAAGAAAGGATCTGTATCAATACCGTTGAATCCTTCAAAGAAGAAATACCCACGTTGTAGATCAGCTTTGAACATCTTCACATCTGGACATTTGATGCTCCCTAAGACGCTAATTGAATCATTGCTGATTGTATAATGGGATGATTCCTTCTTCAGAAAAAGCTTTCCTGAATTTGGAAATGTTCCTAAAGAGGATATCCCGGACTGAGTGAAATGTATATAGCTTTTGGCTATAGGATTATCTCCTGGCATTATGACGTCAGTATGGTGCATTTTCATATCAAAGAGTAATGTCGACATCCTGGTGCTAGAACTATTCTTAGGCAGATACATCACATCTACATCATGGTCTGAAAGTATTACTGCATCCTGGAGCAATGATACGTCCTTTGCAAGAAAAGTCTGGTAGATCCTATGATCATTGAATATGAACACACCATAAGCAAAGAAAGCCAATCCTACGCTTGCTATTATCAATATCTCTATGAATGCTTGCATCGGCAGCTGCAGCGCAGAGCCGTCTTGTGCTTTCTTGTTCTTGAGTAGTTTCATTTTAGTGTTTACAGTTATTGAGTGGCTATTGACGTGTTATTAATATGTATTGGTTTATTGTGATATGCCATTGATAAATTACGATGCTTATTGATATTTCAGATTCAAGGGTTGTTGGCTGTTTGTGAAGGACTATTGACTGTTTGTGAAGGGTTGGCTGCATTAGGAGAGCCTACACTTGGATTAGCTGCTGCAGAGATATCATTCAATAATGGAAAGATCAGTTTCAATTGCTCAAGCTCATATATCTTTGAAGGTAAAGACTTTACGTCAATCTTATAATCATTAATCACTTGGTTGAATTTAACTGGATCGTCGATTATAGCTTGAAATTCAGGTGTAATTTTCTCAAATACAGGTATTGATTCTATGTACAGATATTTCTCGCCTGAGATCATCACTTCATAATATTCATATGCATCAATCTGTTTCTTTTCTTTTGTATCAACACTTGGAGAATTTTTCTCTTTCAATGCTAAGGCATCTTTGAACATTGACAGTTCAGGGTTAAGGTTTGACGATGTTATTGAGGGATCAACAACCAGGTAATCCAAGAGAACCTTAAGCGAGGCTGAGAAGTCATTCTTTGTCTCATAGTAGTTTATCTCATTGATTGCTTTTGTCAACTCATATGATCCCGAATTTATAGCTTCAGCAAGGATCTTCTGCAAATCATCAACCGCATGATTGTCTGAATTTACATATGTACATTCTTCTTGATTTGTAGAGGATGAGCAGTCAACTAAATGGCAGGTAGGATTTGTTATCCTGCAGTTCTTGCATTTGTTAACAATCTTGAGCGTATCCTCTTTTGCATTTGCAGATAATTGGCTTATCAATCCAATAATCTCACTATTCTCATGAAGCAAAGGATTTTCCGCCCACTCAAGATATTTCAAGAAGTGATACATTGCTTCTTCATCGCTTCCAGAATTCTCAATCAATGAAGATTGCTGTATAGGATCAATGCTTTTTAGTGCAGACAGAAATTCCTTCCTGCTATCAACAATGACATTATCCACTATGCACGTCTCATAACCTTCTGCTATTGTTCCGCAATTATCATAAAGTGATTTTGATTTCAGGAATTTAACATAATCATCGTCAGGCAAAGCATCACTCAGAAGCTGCAGTTCAATTGGATCAAATGAAAGGAATATTGAGACCTTATCGTTTTGAAGATTACCCTTCAATGTATTCCTGTCGATGACATCCATATATATTTGACTAGGCTTCATGCCAAGCAATCCTTTCTTGTTTCCAGATAGAGAATTCTGACTAGGGGAAGGAGATGATACTGAAAGGACAAGATGATTATATATAGTATTATCAAAATCATCAGGTGATTCTTGAAAACCATTGAACTCAGATTTATATTTAGGGTTGTTATTAAACAATGGATTGTAATCTGATTGCTTGATATCGCCATATGAATGAAGTTCTGTCAATCCTAGATCTAATGATACGAATTCAATATTCCCGTCGAATGTTTGGCATTTTGCACCATCCATGTCATAGCAATCATCTGGGGGATCAGATACCTTGCAATCTTTTCCAGGTATCAAGCAAAGACATGCTTTATTGTTGCATTTCAATGGCTTTGATAGTTCCTTCCCATGCTGAAATCTGAACTCCATAAGGATCTTATCTGAAGCTGCATCAAACCCTACTAATATGAATTTAGAATCAAGATCGATGATGACATTATCAGTAAATGAGAATGCTCCATCTTCATCAAGAAGATCTTTTATTTCATCCCCAAGAACTTCAAAGCTCCTTATAGAAGTAGTATCTTCTGGATCACCTGAATGGAAACTATTGATGATTTTAGCGCCAAGGATTACAGCGAAAGGGATCATGATTAGTGCAATCACAAGTGCAACAAGTTCAGCCTTCATCTGTGCTTTCATTTTATGTATGATAATTATGCCTAATTTACTTGATTTTACTAATCGACTAGATTGTTATCTCACAGATATAATATGCACCATTATCTGATTTCTTAGTCTTAGCTGTAAGGCCATATTTGTCATCATCTTCAAGAGCCTTGCAGTTCTTCTTCACCGTATCAAAATTGAACCATTTGTATTCCTTTTCTGGATCAGCATCACATATATCTATTACCTTATCCCCATCCTTGTCTAAGATATCCCATCTTCCAGAATCATCTATGTTCTCCCTTATTCCCGGATTGTATGAATCAAAGCTCTCAAGATCTGCCCATTTACCACCTTGTAGGCTTGATGAGATCTGTCCTTTATCGACAATATCAACAACACAATAATCACACACATCATATGCTCCATCTCCATCTATGTCAGTCTTGTCATTCGCATTCTGCTGGCATAATTTAAATTGGCTATCTTCACCTATGGGATTGATTGCTTTCCAGAAGATAAGATTACCTTGTCCTAAGCTTAGAGACATTACAACTAATACAAGCAACCCTAAGATTGCTAATACAACTGAAGCGAACAACAAGGTTGATGCTCCTCTTTTCCTATTGTTGATTTTAAAGACTGTAGTCATATTTATCACCTTAATTTATCTTTGCTTGGATCTTATTTTTTATATTTTCAATTAATTTAGTATTATCACCTATATAGCATAGATAATAATAATTACTCTTTGAATATGAGTTTGTGCTGCACCCTGATGTCAAGATATTGCCTGCATAAGTCCTTTGTACCAGCTCGCCGAAATGGATCATCTCATTTGAATGTGTGGATGGGAGTGTATCTATAAAATCAAGATGATCTATCTGAATCGATAATAGTCCATCGGTAGTCGTGAAAGTGAAACCATTGTTCAAGGCATCATTGATATAGCTGGATTGAAGGAGATATGGATATACTAAAGCTTTGTATTTCTTTATCTCATCTTCGCTTAGAGTGACTTTCATAGCTGCCCCATTGACTATATCTAATTTAGACGAGGTATCTATTGAATTGAAAGCAATATTGAAACTTTCATATGATTCTTTAAATTTCTCCTTTATTTCATCATCCATACAATTCCCTAAGCTTTTCGAGATTAACCATTTCCCAGGTATAAGATTCTTCTTTAGGTCATCAGTCTTCCCATCAAGAGAATATAGATCAGCAAGATCCTTATATTGTCCATCTCCACAATCTTTCTTCAATAATCCATCTGCTTCTCTTGCTTTTACAATTCCTGCCAGCAGGTTCCATAAGATCATTGTCTCATCGCTAGTCGTCTTAGGGGTGACACTTACCTTAAATTTTATATTATCAGGATGATCAACCTTTTCTTTCAGATACAACAAGTAATCTTTTGAGACAGAATAATAGTTTGAGAACAATGAGTTTGTATCAAAAACCTTCAATAAAGTTATATCAACAATGATATTGTATGGATTATTATAATTGATCAATGATAGATTAAAATCAAACCGTTTCAAAGATGCTAGTGAGAATTGCTCAACACATAACCCTTTATCAAGGATATAGGAATAGAATGCTTGTGTATATTCAGGAGTACTATACTCTTTGCATTCCTGATA
The DNA here is from genome assembly GCA_020637495.1 of Candidatus Woesearchaeota archaeon. Taxonomy (GTDB): domain Archaea; phylum Nanobdellota; class Nanobdellia; order Woesearchaeales; family JACJVV01; genus JACJVV01. The sequence goes on along the minus strand of JACJVV010000001.1, from coordinate 358,452 downwards.
ATCTTCACTATAACAGCTGAACAATACCTCAAAATTATCCTGTATAAGATTTAACTCACATGACTTATCTGATTCAATTGAATAGATGTACCAATACCAGCTGAAGAAGAAACTGTTGACAGGGAATTCATACCTTTCGACATGAGGCCACTTTATCGTCGTAAAAAGCAACGGGTCAAAAGTCCCTGCTGCAATATCAATCTTGCTTTCGATCTCTGTAATAGCATCTCCATATTCTCTATCTAATATATGATATGCTGTCTTATTCATATATGTCCATGCCTCAAAATCATTAGCTGCCCCCTTATAATCAAATTCACGTTTTTCTGCAGGATAGAGGCTGTCATACGTCTGTATTAGTGAAGGGATTTCATCATGCTTGTTCTGCATTGTAAGAGAGTAAAGTTTCAGGTAATATACCTCATGCACTCTGTAAGAGCTTGGATATCGTGAGATGAATTCAGTGCATAATTGCTCTGCTTCCACATATAATTTATCATGGAGATTGGCTTTTATGAAATTAAACAGATTCTCCTCATTCAAAGAAGCGGTATCAAGAAGATGTGTGCTTGATTTGGAATAATCAATGATCTTTGGTATCTGTCCTGCAAAAGTCAATGCTACAAATAAAAGAAGCAAGGCAAGGCCTACTACAACTTCAATAGTCATTGAACCTTTTCTCATCCATCTCATTTTTTTATGCTCTTTCTATGCTGATTATAGTGTCTTCCAAGGATCATATAATCAAAGTAGATCTAAGCTGTTTAGAAGTGCATTCTTCACAGGTTCATATAGATAGAACAGCAAGATTGCTACAACTGCAAGTACGATCAACAGCATTATTACATTCTCTCTTGACAAGGCAGCCTTTTTATTGAGCATATGACTTCTATAGAATATAGATTTATAAAGTTATTGGCACGATTTGAATATAGATAGAGTATAGGAATACAGTAAAAAACTATCTATTTTGAATAAAGAACAATTTACTATGAGCTTGATGTTATTCCTGGCTGCTGTATGCCTAATATGACATCACACTCCATCTGCTTCAATGTGCTAGAATCAAATTCTGCAAGAAGCAATGCTACATTGTAATCATCATGGACTGTCTGGAAACCTGTTATCTTTCCAAGGAGCATGAATTCTTCTGAGTCATCTTTTGCCTTCATCGTTTTGAACCATCTCCAGAATGCCCCTGTCTTCTTCTCATAACGCATGACAGTGATATATTTCTTTGAACCATCTATGATTGTGGCATCTAAGCTTGCATCTGCTCGCCAAGTGCCGGTCTCATAGCTTGATGCAAATGTTACAGGAGCCAGTATGTCTACATACCTCTCACCTGATCTGCTCTTCAGCCCTAAGAAGGATACATAATCATGGCCATCCATCTTGAAGTTCTTATCTGAGAAGGTAAGCTCGCTGCATACGGAACAGAATGTTATATCCTGCATGTTACTGAATTTAAGCAATTCTGAGTTCCCCCTGTCAAAAGAATTAAAGCATGCTGCCTGCCTTTCTAGGACCTTGTTCATTATATCAAAATCACTATCTCCATCTATTAGGATCTCTTCAGTCCTGCATGGAGCATCGCCTAGATCACTATTGAAGCCGAATTTAGCACTTAGGATAGAATATTTGATGTAGTCATTGCATGCCTTATCAAATGCTTTTTCATCAAGTACATTTCCTGCCTTGCTCAAGAAACCGATAAGTATGACTATCGCTACAAGCATAAGAACAAGTCCGCCTAAGGACCATGGTATGATATTTGTCTGTGATTTTTTACTCATTTTTTCGTATTACATTCCATCCCTATTTCATAAGACACAATAAGACACGAATTAGATTATTGATATATCTGAGTACATTCATGAAGTAAAGGATCATCAACTGGGACAAGCAATGTCAATCTTATTGATTCTAGATCAGCATCGATCATACGTGAGAAGCTGATTGTTTCGGATACTGCACATGTAGCAAATAGTATCGCGCTAGCTGTACCTAAACCTATAGCTATAGGAGCACCAACGCCTGTTGCTGCTGTAAATCCTGTTGCTTTAGCCAATAGATAGCCTCCACCACATGCAGCTATCCCTAATCCGGCAGACTTCATTGTGTATGAATCAAATCTTGATAAGAACTCAAGGCCTTTGACTGTCACATGCATAGTATAATATTCTTTGCTTGTATCGATATTGAGGGATAACCTATCAAGATCAGCGGAATTAAGATTATTCTTGACAACAGAGTCTAGATTAGGTGAGTTCTGGACATCATGGAATACTTCAGAGAATTCTTTCCTATCTGATGTATCTTTCTTGTATCCCCATAGATATTCTGAGTAATATGTCCCTCTTTTAGGTTCTTTTGTATTTATCAGGAAACTCATAAAATTATCAATGGAATCATATTCAGCTTTATTTTTTATGCTGTCGTCAAAGCTTATCTTCCTATCTATCAAGCAGTATATGCCATCATCATTTCGGAAAGGTACTACATCCTTGACATCGGCTACAGATTTGTAGTGAGTTATTACCATCTCATCAGCAATGGTTTTCATGATATTGAATTTTGTTCCCTCCACAGTTCCACCTAGTGAACTCACATCACTGTACCTTATCACCAGATCTTCACGTTTTGGACAATTTATTGGTATCTCTTCCCTGTTTTGTGCAACTGGGTTGAAATTCCCAGTTATGACTCCCCTGGCTTGAGCATTGAGAAGCATTGAAGCCCTGCATAAGTCTATTCCTTGCTTTTCAGAAGCCTTCTCAGTGAACTTTGCTGCAAAGAGCATCCCAGGTATAAGGAATACCAAGACAAGTATCAGCATTGCGACAGCATTTATGTGCATGAAGCAGTTTTTCCCAGATAAAAGACTGAACTTCGTCATTTCAAGAGCACCTTCAGAATCCCACTAACAACTACTGTTAATATTATGATAGCTAAGAGTGCATATAATACGAGCCACATCAGGCTTTGTTTGCTAGGTTCTGCATCATCACTCATGTTATTATCCAAAAGATTGAATTATATAAATGTTTAGAAAAAGATAGTTAGGTAAATTCTAAAGAAAATATTAGAAAATTATGGGATTAAACAAAAAAATAATCACTAAGGATTAGCTGTAGTTGTAGTATCTTTGCAGCAATAGATGACCTCACCTTTATTGGCAGGATCCTCAGTTATCTTTACTGGAAGTCCATCACAATTATCAAGATTTGACTCAGTATGTGAACCGTTTGGACAATCTACGACTCCTTTGTTGAAAAGGCTTATCCTTCCGGAGAATATCAATATCAGTATGATAAGAACAATCAATGCTAATGCTGCTATGACAACTGTAGTAAGACTTATTCCTTGAGCTTTTCTGCTTCTCATGAACATTACCTCTTTATGTAAAAATAAGGGAATTGATATATAAATGTTTCCATAAGCTATATTGGATCAAATAATCCTTATTGACCAAATAAAGTGATTAACTTGTTTCTTGTGGCCCTTTACAGCAATATGCATTCTCTTTTATCTGATTGCCTTGTACATCTTTACAATTCCCATAATAAGCTGCAAGGTCATATCCTGCATCCTGACATTGCTGCGTACTTTCAGTGCATATTGTATCACAATGCCTTAATCCATCTCCGAATATCCCCATTCTCTGGGCAAAAATCACTGTAAGTACGATCAATACAAGCAAAGAAACTGCTGCAACTACAACGGTAGTCAAGCTCAAATCCCCTTTTTTGTTAGATTTCATAATATCACCTTCACATATAATGATTATTCTTTATATATCTAGCGTTTAACCACATCCAAGATAGATTATCCGAACCTCATGCAGCATACTCCTGTATCACAATAATTGTCTTCAAATATAATGTATCCCTCTTGACAATTTTCCTCTGCGCAAATCCCCCCTGCCATGATGCAATCCTCACTCTTCTCTGAGAAAGATGTCATGTTAGAGGCAAGATTAATAGATAAAATAAGAAAAACAAGTATGCATATCCCTATAAGCAATGCCTTAACTTTCATCTGCACAATAATCTATCAATTGAAGACTTAGCTTGCAGGTATGCAACATATCTTTGTATCATCTGTTACTTGATTACCGTCTGCTCCTTGTCTTTGGCAAGCTGCATTTGGATGTTCTATCAACCCTTCACCGAAATCTGGACATGCTGCGCCATCATCAAGACTATAGCATGTTCCTCCCTGTTTCAGGCAATCCTTTGATGAGCTGCTTACCCTTGCCATTCTTCCTACAAAAATAACTGACAAGATTATCAGTACCAGCAATGCCAATGCCGCAACTACAACCGTAGTCAAGCTTAGACCTTGTGCTTTCTTGCTTCTTTTACTTGAGTATAATCTGCTTCTCATTTTATTATCACCTTGTCATTATCTATTTATATAATTTACCTACTTGCAGATATCTTGACAAGTGAGGTTATATTAATAGTTGGCAGATGCATCAACATATGTACATCTGCATTACCCTATTGCCGACATCTGTAGGGATCGCAAGCCTTTTCGCTTCATACCCTTTTGTCCACCTTGAACCGTCTTGACAATCATGCATAGGAAAATATGAGATCATGTCTCCCTCAACCAAATCAAAGCATTCTCCATTTGCATGGTTCCATCTGCATACATAAAGGTCATAATGGACTTGCGGCATCTCATCCAAGGAGTTTTCAAGTATATGCTCCAGTGAAGCATTAAGATAAGTGCAGGAATCACATCCTCCTGGACATATGCCTGCCATTGTATCCTCTGGACAATTATATAGGAATTCTGTCCCATATCTCTCAGCGCAATCTTGGATAAGTTCAGTTATCGTTAATGTATTGCACTTTGTGGTTGTCTTCATTACAGCATCCATGAAATTTGCAGCTGTCTGTGTCTTATCATATGCATCCTTGATATTATAATCTTGAGGCAATACAATATATTTGATTACAAAAACAATCCCCAGCATTATCAGGACCATGACTATAGTTATCCCAACTATCTCTGCTTGTGCTTTTGTCCTTTTGGCATTTCCACCAATCATATTTTTTAGAGTTATCATTTGAATCACATCATGAATATACTGTTATGTTTAGGATTCCATAGGCAAAGCTGTTATCATATGCATTGTAAAGGCTTATTGGTATGAATGTTCTTTTTAAGCTGACCCTTGAGCTCTCAGGTTTTCGCTCATATACCAACCAGGATTTAGTTGAATCAGGGTATATCTCATTCACCTCGATCCTTGAATACTCAAATATATCAAAATAAGATGTTGCTATAGCATCTTGACCTTCTGTCGTGATTGAAAAATTCCCGAATGCTTCAAGTTTTAGCATATCAAAGCAGTTCTCATCGACGATATTTTTAGAGCTGCATTGGAATTCTGGCATATATGCAATAAGCTGGCTTATCTCAACAGCCTTAAGATTTGTGATGTCTTCCCTTCCGGATTGGGCACTTGAAGTGCTTATATTGACATAGAAGATCACGACAAAAGTAAGCAGGATAAGAAAGACTAAAAGTACACTTATTGTTTCCATCATTTTGATTTGACCTTTCTGCGTTATTTTTCTCATCATTTTAGTATATCTTGCTATTTTAGTACAATAGAGGACATGATGCCCTCTCAAGATTATTATTTATGTTATGGAATAGTATTATATCTGACTCGATCTCGTTGATCTTGATGATCACGCCTGAATCGCCTAGGTTTTGCTTCATGATAGTGAATTGGTTGTCAGCAGAAGTATATAGGCCATTGCATACAGGGAACAATATGTTTGAATTCAATGACTGTGTTCGAGATTTATAGATTGATGCAACATCTCTTGCTCTGGAATAGCTCTTGTCGGTCATGCATTGCCATACATTATGATTTCCTGATATGAATGCTGCATAAAGAGATGAGAAATCATAGAACCTTTGCGACAATCTCGGCTCTCCGCCAAAATCCTCATTGAAATCTTGTTGTTCCTGCTTCTTGTTTTTTATTACTATCTCGCCTTTAAGTATTGTATCTGCAATCTTTGTCTCATCATATAGCATGATGAATTTTATCTCATCATTCCCGTAGCCTTTGAAATCGTTTGGATTATAAAGAGAAGATGGGAGATTTGAAGACCTGTAAGTTGAACCTGCTAGCACAAGCACATGTATACGATCATATCCTTGATTTTTTATATATGACCCATCAGCATTCCCTATTGCGATCATTTCTTTTGTAAGCTGATCAGGAAGATCATCGTAAACTTCTGCAGCTAAGGATGCATGTGAAGAATCATATATGACATAATACTTTATGAAAGGGGATGTAATGTAAAGGAAGTTCGTAACACGGAAACCAAGACTCCAAGGCTTTGTCCAGGTTATCAGTTCATTTGTCTTAAGTAAGGGTGGCGCATAGACAATATGGCCTGTAAGCGGATGTGTGACTCCACCTATACCATAACTATCACAATCAAATACTAATTCAGTCTTTGGTATCTCAAACAATGCTGCAGTATCTTTGCTTACTGTCGCGCCGACAAATATGGCATTGAGGTCTTTCAGAAGATTTGCATTTATCAGATCCCTGAAAAAGCTTGCCTGGTCACTGCTTATGTAGATGAATAGACCAAGTATGACAACACCTGCAATGAGTATGAATATCCATGAGAACCCTACTTCTATTATACCTAACTTAGAATGGAATATTTCTCTTCTTGATTCCTTTCGATTTTTCAGAGTCATGATGCATCAGAGATCTCTACTCCAACCCCTTTACCTTCTATACGAATATTGAACACGCCACGTATGCTCCGTATGCATAGATAATTACAGGCAGCTGGTCCTCCTGACTGCGGTAAGACAGATACATTCCCTAGATAATAGCTATCGATAAGATTGCCGTTGGAATCCAAAAGATACATATTCTTCTTCTCTCGAGCAGGATTCATTCCATATGAATCTTTTATGATGGGATTAGGTTGGTCAGTGCTTCCATTACAGTTCCTAAGATTAGTGTTCAATGAATAATAGTCCGTAAGACACATCATCCTGACTGAGTTTGGTGCTGCAAGCGGAAGATATTTTACGCTTCCGAATTCAGCAGAATAACTATCTACGTCGCTTTCGAATGCTTTCTGGAATTGAAGAAGCTCGACATCATTTGACCCTTCAATGAATTCAGTGATAGTAGTATAGCCAAAGATTACTATTATCGATACTATTACTAAAGACAGGCTATAGACAAATATCTGGCTAGCCATCATGGCCTTTGTTCCATTTATATGCGCTCTAATATTTATCTTACTATTGATTGCATCAATTAACTTTTTCCCGTTCATCATTGTAGCTTTCTACCTATTTCTTCTTTTTCTTAAACATGTCTTTTAGCTCTGAAAGGCTATTCCTTCCCTCTAATTCATCTAGTTCAGACATTGCTTTACTATCATCTTTCCCATACATCTCTTTTAGTTTAGGTGTGAATTTAGTTCCTTTATGCTGCTTCTTGAATATATCTGATACATCTTTTCCTTTCATATCCTCTAATTTGCTGATCGCTGATTTCTTTGCTGGTTTTACGAGAGATGCAGGAAGCTTATGCTCACTAGATATTTGCCTAGTTGCAGATCCAGATACAATTGATTTCTGCTTAGGCTGCAAAGAGGAAGGCCGTACGATTTGCCCCCTAGATGTTGGTCCAGGAGGCAAACCAGGCCTTGGTCGTGATGTTTGTATTGTTGAATCTGATTTTGACGGATTTTGGACTGATTGAGATGATTGGGCCTTAGTGGTTGCTACAGCTGATTCTTTTGACGCTGTTTTCTGCATCTTACTTCTCTTTTCTGATGGAACTGCGATATAATTATTCTTTGAATAATAGATGTAATACCCTCCGAGAATACCGAGCAATATGAATAATAAGGCTACAATAAAGAATAACCATAATGATTTAGGATGGTCATTAGGATCTGTCGGATCAGTACCATATTTCATTATCTCATCATAATCACTATACCCATCACCATCACTATCAGGACTTCTAGGATTTGTTCTTTTATCTTTCTCGACTTTATTTGTCAGCTTATCACCATCAAGGTCTGTATCAGCATCGCTAGGATCCAATGGATTAAGGTCATACTGTAGTTCCCAATCATTGTCAAGTCCATCATTGTCCTTATCTGAGTCACAGGCATCTCCTTTACCATCATTATCGAAGTCTTCCTGATTTGGATTGCTCTTTGAAGGGCAGTTGTCCTCTTCATCAACTATTCCATCACCATCCATATCGCCATCTTGAGTGAAGCACAATCCTCCATTAGTTGATAGCTGGCACAACCCAGAATGACAATCGGCATCGATAAGGCACATCTCTCCAACTTCACATTTATTGCAATCAAGGCCGCCGCAATCCATATCAGTCTCATCATAGTTTATGCTATTATCTTCACAATGATTGGTATTTGCGCATCTTTTAGATTCACAATTATTGCTTTCGCAATCAGAATCAACTTCACATTTCTTGTCAAGACTGCATTCTCCACAGTTTCCGCCACAATCAACATCTGTCTCCTCACCGTTCATGACATCATCTTCACAGCTAGGATTTGCGCATTTCAACGAGGTTGCGTTGCAATATCTGCTGGTGCAGTCATCATCCTCTGAGCAGGTCTCGCCAATCTTGCATAAGCCATCTGTTCCTATGCACGATGAGCTTCCACCTTTGTGAGGATCATATGTGACGGTATTTGTCTTTAATTCCTTGCTCAATCGTCCAGAGTTGTCCAATACCCTCACTTGCACAAAATACCTGCTCTGGTTATTCATGAAGACTGTGATATTACGCGTAATCTCATCTCCTGGCATGTTGAAAGATTCCCAATCCGTTACATTGTCAATGCTATATTTTCCGCTCTCATAGACTATGTATTGAGCCTCATCAATTCCTGAGAGATTGTCAAAAGCCTTTACGTATAATGATAATGTATCCTCATCTATGATCCTAAGGTCGACAGTATTTATGATTGATGCATTCCTTATCTCGGGATCAGTGAGATCTATTGTGAAATAATATTTCCTGCTCTCATCCTTGTCCCCATATTTCTCTTCACATGATATCTCCAGCCAATTGTCCTCTCCTTCATCAAATGATTCAGTGCTCTCCGATATGTGCATGAAGTCATCGTCAGTGTCAAAATACTCAACATCATCATTGTCGCTTCTCTCATACCAACAGCTTGCAGGGATCTTTGTAGATAGGTTTATCTTGAATGATGATTCATTAGTGTCTGATACGGGATAATTCAATGATATCCCTATTGGTCTTGTTGAATCGACATCTATTGTCACGCTCTCTTCCTCAGAGAGTAGCCCTGCTTTAGAGATGCACATGACATAAAAAGTATTCTTTCTTCCATCAACAAGGAGGTTCTCGCCTATATCATGTGAATGTGCCTTTTTATACTTGCTCTCATCGTAAAGATCAAAGCCATCAAATGGGTACATGTCGTAGAAATCCTCTCCTCCATCGTCTGAAAAGCGGCATTGGACCTCCTTATTGCTTGATGTCACCCTAAGTTCAGTCTCAAGATGTTTTGTTAGGACATCATCTGCTTCTACATCGATGGAAGGTCTTTGTCTATCAAGTTTGAATAGATAATCTGCCTCAGCTTCTTCCCCGAATTTATCCTGGCATAGGATATAATATCTCTTCCCATCCTTCCCGAATGTTGGGATCCTAATCTTGTGTTGGACCTTGTACGCATCATTCCCGAGGGAATAACGCATATCTTCAAAGAGATTATTTGAAGTATCCATCTTGCAGACAGCCTCACGGGTAGTATTGATTATCAAATCTTGATCCTGGTCATTGAATATGGCAAATATCGGTTGCATCAGATTTATAGAAAGGTCAGGAAGCTCAATTATGAATTCCTGTTCTGTATGCTCTGATTGGCAGTTATGGAGTATATCGCATGCCTGTATACCGAATATGTAATTATCAGGCCTGAGATCATCCTTTAGAGTGAAATAAAGCTCTGTAGTCATACCGTTATATGTGAATCTGTTAAGTAAGTCGCTGATATCATTATCTTCAGAATCATGGAGATAATACCATACGAATGATACATCTACAGATTCATTGTAGAATACGGTTATAGTTGGTTTGGTATTGTTGTTTATGGTTATATCTGCAGCTGATGAGATGCTTATTGCTGTAAGGATGGAGAATATATACAATAGCAAAAATACAGTCTGTCTTGATCTTTCGTGCAGTCTCATTGTACAATTTCCAGTCTTATTACTTCCATATCATATATGATGATAATTTATTCTATGATGAATTTAGTAGGTATTGGAGACTCAAGATCATAGTAGATCGTGAATTTCATGTTGGCAGTATGTCCTGCCTTATTACTTACCTCTATTATTAACTGATATGCATCTACTTGTCCTTTTGATAAAGGTTCAAGAGTTATAAGATTCTTGAAACCGTCTTTTTCAGGATAAAGGTTAAGGTCTCCGTCCTCGACGCTCTTGAACTCACCTTTGACGAACTTCCTCAGATCATAAGTTGCAGAGATCACTTCAGATGTTGAGGAGATATCTGCACGCAATTCAAAACTACTGAGATTTGTCAGATAATCTCTATCTGATGAATCTGAATTGGTAACGATAGGTGATACTAATGAGATCAGTGGTATTTCTTTGCTGATCATGAATTTTGCTGAGACTGGTTTACCGACATTTCCAAGCTTATCAGCTACCTGTATCTCCCATGTGTAATTGCCATCATCAAGATTGCTATCCAAGGTATAAGTATAGTTTCCTATGTTTGATCCGGTAGTATCTCTCTCAAATCCTTCATTACCATATATCCTACTGTTATCCTGATTCTTCAATATGATCTCTGATCCGGATAGATCAAGGTCAGCCCCATATACTGTCCACACGTATGCGATCATCTTCTTAGCAGAGATGGACTGGAGGACTGATCCATCGCTTGGATAGATGCTGTTGATCTTAGGCAATACTGCAGTTCCAACATAATATACCTCCAAGGTAGTTGCATTAGTATTACCTGCTTTATCTTTGACTGAGATAGTGATCAGATTCTTTCCTTCATCAAGATATGCATGGTATGTTATGCTTCCCGAATCTGCCCTACTTGAATTGTCCAAGAAATCATCAAGATAGATGTCATAGCTTGATAATGCTTCTGTTGTTGCCTCTATTATTATGCGTTGCTGGCTGAAATGATCAGGATTGTTTGCAGGAGACAATACTTCAATATAAGGTGGAGTATAATCTGCCCTCAATGTAAGGTCTTTGATCGCATCATCTATTCCATCGACTGAGCATGTGACTCTGAAATCATAAGATGCATCTTCGATCATATCGATTCCGAATGCATCTGTGTTGATGTGATAATTATATCTATAATCTATAACATTCCTGATCATCTGTTTGCTGTTGCCCCTATAGCTTATGGTGCATGATGAAGGTCTATTTGTGGATATGTTGATGTTAGGTTTGCTTGTCTTTACCCATCCATTGCCCATCAGGCTAGTTATTATTATCGGTGCATCCGGATCTACATGCAATTCAAGTGTATAAGGATCAGATAACCATCCTGCCTCATCCTTGCATATTGTTACAACGCTTAGATTTTCTCGTGAGGATTCGATATCATTTGAAGTGGTCCATAACATGTTATAGATATTCTGGGTTGAGCTGTAATCGATCATATTATCATATACCACAGTATCAAAGCCATATCTGCATCTCACATTTGAATCAGACTTAACCTGCATTTTTGTCTTAAGATTCTCAAAGATGATATATTTCTTGTCTGCAGATGTCTCGATATCCTCGTATTTATTTGGTGTCAATAGCGTAACATCTTCGATTATAGGTTTCTGTGTATCGACAAAGATATTTATGATTGATTGGAGAGTATTGCCTAATTCATCCATGCATTCGAACGTAAGAGGATTTGACTGATCGCTCAATAATGAATTTGTTAAGGTGACTGAATGAGTAATCCTATCAGTCGTTGTCATGCTTTGTGTATCGTGCCCTGACAATGAATCATAAATCACCATGCAATCTGCTCTTTTCGAAGTGTTGATCTTAATTGTAGGAGTCGATGATTTCACTTTTCCTGTTGCAGGATCTACAAGAGTGATTGAAGGTCCGACAGGATCATTTAATATGTCTCTCTCATATGTGGTGTTGATAGTTGGGAAGACACCATAAGCTATCATGGTGAGTTTATTTAATCCGTCACTTGTAGCTGTCGATCTTGATAGGTATACATCTTCGAAATTGAAACTATGCTCGCTTGGTGAATCATCAAGATTCTCCCATGTATCGACAAGCACACCATTCATGTATATCTCAAGGATCCTTGCTGTTACTGTAGTTCCGGTTATGTCTATCCGATCATTACTGACGATGAAATTGTTTGTCAATGAGATTATTGGCTCTTCTAGAGACCAGCATCTGCTCATATCATAGAAATTTCCAGAACATTGAGCGATTCCATCTGCATATACAGGATTCAATGTATTGCAGTCTATTGTCTCTGAACCTGAACATATGTATCCTCCACAAGGTAAAGTATCATACTGGCATTCATTGGCCGATCCTGGAGCAAAACAATTAGGTCTGCCATCGGTATTGAAACCTAGATCACCACATGTTCGCACGATGATGTTGCTCTCGCATTGCTCGCCTAATTTCTCATCTATCAATCCGTTTCCGCAACCTGCAATGATGATAGGATCTTTTGAGCATCCTGAAAGGTCATAATCGCACTCGCTATCGCATGAGATCTCTCCATAACGGTATGAGTCAAATTTTGTGCAAGACAAGGTTATAGGAAGATTCGGTTCGCATTGCTCACCAGCGTCAATGATTCCATCATTGCATCCTGGAGGATGTTTGATGCATGATGTGGTATCATATAGGCAATCGGTACCGCAACCTAATGCACCCCCTCTGAATCTGTCAAATTGGCCGCAATATGCAGTTCCAATTCCTAGATCACATTCCTCACCTGGACTTATCAGACCATCATTGCAGCTTGCGATGAATACGCATGCATCTGTTGTTAGCATGCAATTATCATCACACCCTAGACTTCCTGAAGCGAAATTAGGATTCATATATGCACAGCTTGTCATTCCGAAATTTGTACTATCGCATTGTTCACCTACATTGAGTAGACCATCTCCACATACACCTTGAGATCCTTGACAAGATGATGTATCATATTGACAATCATTTCCACATGTTAAGGTACCTCCACTAAATCCGATTGTGGTGCATCCCATCTGTGGATCAACTTCTCCTTCACATTGTTCTCCAGGTTCTACAACTCCGTTCCCGCATATGCTATCTTCAGGTATGCATAATGAGGTGTCGAAATGGCATATTGAATTGTCACATGTCAGAGTACCATCCACGAATCCTGGAAGATCCCCACAACCACGAACTCTGCCAAAATCCGTCCCGTCACATGTCTCTCCTGGCTCAATATCACCATTGCCGCAGATCTGGCATACATTGCAATCTGAGCCTCCGCAATCAATGCTGACCTCATCATAATCCTGTACACCATTAGTGCAATGTGCTGCACTGCATGCCTCACAGTCATTACCACCGCAATCGATACCATTCTCATTCTGGTCCTTCACACCATTGAAACAATGAGCGACAAGGCACCTGTTATCGATGCAAAGCTCATCTGAATTGCAGTCATTATCACTAGCGCAATAATTTGCAAGCCTGCATGATGAGGTATCGAATTCACATGATACTGGATCACAGGTGAGGAAACCTCCAAAATAATCTGAATTATAATCATTGCATGTCTTTATGCTTCCCCAGTTTGAACCATCGCATTGATGACCGCAAGTTATCTGACCATCACCGCAAACGCAAGGAGCATCTTCATATTGGTTTATAGTTACTACCTTTGAATTCTTCATCGCATTGCCTGCAACATCTATGCATCTTATATACAAAGAAGTCTTTGTTGAGGATGTCTGTGCAGACACATAATGATTTTTCTGATATATCGCGTCAAGATCGTATTCCATATCGAAATAGCTGATGCTTGGTCCTCTCTCAGTATATCTGCACTTTGAGTCTTCATCAGTCTCCATATAGAACTTCACTGGGATCTTTGAGGTCTTTACATCAACTGGTATCTTTGTGATGATAGGTGCCTTGAGATCACATACAAAAGGTTGATACCAATATCCTTTAGGATTGCTTCCTTGCTTGCTTGCTCTTACATGCACTTCATATGGTATCTCCTGGTCTTGTGAGCATAAAGGACTGTTCACATCATATTTGAAGATGTTACCTGTTGGATTTATTGAATTTGTGAAATCCAACTCATAGCTTCCATCGCTGGACCTGAGTACTGCACTTGCAATATCTACATTTTCTGGGAACTGTATATCGATCATAGGTGTACTATCATTGATAGGCTTATCTGGCTTGATTATTGGCCTATGTGGAACGCTGGCATCGATAGTGAAGCTCCAATCTGTCTCTGCAGAGTTTCCTGACTCGTCATAAGCCTTGACATAGATGCTATGCAACCCATTGCTCTGTGTAGTATCATACTTGATCTTTGACTCATAATCTTTCAAGTATTGGACCTCAGCATTAAGTGGAAGCTCATCGATCTCAAACTCAGAATCAACTATCTGAGAATAAGTCCCATCTGCCACTATACTGACTTCAATATTCTCTTCAGCTATAATTTCACCATTTCTAGGGAATTCATCTTTCAATATTGGATCAGTAGTATCTTTTATCAGATTATATATCTCTGTCTTTGATCCTAGCCCATATTTATTGACGGCAGCCGCATAGAAGAAATTATTTCCCTCTGCAAGGCTCAGATCATAGTCAAACCATCCAGGAGGAGCTTCTTGTGCATAAACATATAACTCACTTGAAGTGTCAAGGTCATCAGGAAGAAGGGTCTTGAATGATACCATGACATTTCCTGAAGAGCCAAGAGCTATTACGGATTTGATTTCATATAACCTGTAATCAATCCTTCTGCTTCCTGCAAAATCCACATAATATCCTGGCTGGAATATCTCATCATTATCAGCGATGATAATGGCATTGCTTGCTATATCTAATGTATATCCGCTTGAAGGATTAACTTTATGCATCACAACATCTGGCAATGATTGTGTATTGTATATCTGCTCAAATGCGACATCCCTGGTGTAGAAGAGATTGCTCTTCCCTATCTGAAGATTGACGTTAGGGACCCACATCAATGGATCAGGGTTATCGAATGTGCTTCCTACAACATTGTATGAACCAACTTTTACTACATCAACAAGATCACCAGGTACATATATCTTAGGTGCAGGGAATAACAACGATTCTACAGATATACCGACTTGAGCGCTTGATGTCATCACGTTCCCTGCAGAATCAGAACACCGTACATATACTATAGTATCTAGCTTATTAAGTTCATAGACGGGAAGCACATGGTCTATCACATATTCTTCAACCCTTGGCCCATATGGTAATTGACTGAATGGAACATCATAATATCCATACCTGCATAATGCATTCTCATCAGTCTTGACAGAAATATATACAGGAAGAGTTGGATTGCTTATAGGATCATTTGTCTGGATTATTGAAGGCGGTGTTCTGTCAAGCGTGAAAGGTTGTATGTAATTTCCTTGAGTACCATAATCATTTCCGACTCGCTTTCTGGCCTCGACAAATACTGCATAATCACCATCTTTAGGCAATGAGTCTTTGTCAGTAATCTGATATGTGAATACATTGCCTTGCCTTGACAGTAGAGGAGTCAGGTCAATTTCATAACCATCACCTTTGATCGTGGCATTATCAAGTATGACATCTTGCTTGAATTCTATCTCTACCAAAGGAGTTCTGTCATTTATCTTAGCTGCAGGATATATATCTGGGCTTAAAGGAGCTGAAGGGTCCAAAGTGAAAGACCACTGATAGCTCAAGGTGTTTCCAGCCATATCTGTAGCAACTATATTAGCTATATAATCACCAGCATTGAGGCCGCTTGCAGCCTCGATCCGAGCATAGCCTTGTTCATCATATGAGATAGTAGAGGTTACTTGTTGTCCATTAAGCCTAAGACTATAGCTTGAGATATTGGAACCTGTTCCATCTATATAAGCATATATTGGGATATCAAGGCTTCCGGTGACAGTGCCATCATTAGGGCTGACATTGATGAGCTCAGGGGGCAATGTATCATAGATTATTGTAAACATCTGCGAGTACTGTCCTTCATTTGAGTCATCAAAAGCCCTTGCGTAGAAGTGGTTTGCACCCTGCAACAAGGTCACATTGACATCAAACCAACCATCAGGAGTAGGCTGATCCCAGACAAAGATATTATCTTCAAACTGCGTGCCTGGTACAAACCCTTCAAAACCTAAGAAATCCCTGTCTGATTTGATGTCATAAAGATCCTTCACTCCATCTTTGTTGGTGAAGACTCTTGATTGTATGCCATATAATTTCCTATTAGGTGTTGGATTATCCCTGAACTCAAAGTATCTTCCTGACAAGAACATATTATCATAATCATGTAGATTTATAGTATCAGTATCCCTATATGTTATCTCATCTCCGAAACGATTATTCTCCCATATCCCAGAGAATGTGTTCGCTGTTGTAGTTGCTTCACCTTCAATGAACCAATTCCCATCTGTGAAATCTCCAACTATGGTGTTCTTCATCAAGATTACATCCCCATCTTTCAGACCGACATCTGCACGCTTATAGACCATACCCTCAACAGTATAATTAGGAGATGAGGAATAATGCACATTTGTTGAGCTTATATCTGGAGTAAGGATCACCGGTTGTAAAGGTCCTGCAGTCGTTATTTTGAATTGCTTTATTGTGGTTATTATTGACCCTAAAAGACCATGCTCATCCTCTCCAAGTATATGGAATATTGCAGTCTGTTGATTCAGGTTTCGCATATCCAGATCAGATGGGCTTATAGTCAATAAGCCATTTATTTCAGTTCCATTCTTTGAGAGCAATTCAACATATTTGGATTTGCCGTTGACTGAGAAATTGAGGTAATGTAGGTTCTTTATAGGCTCAGAAGAATATATCTTCACAGGATAGGTGCCATATTTAACTTCACTGATGTTGTTGCCTTGGTCATCAAATATTTTTATCTCAAAGTAAGGCTCCAATGTATCATTTACATAGAAATTATGTGAATAAAGATCATCATTTCCGTACTCATCAGATACATTGTATGTGATGGTATAGTTG
Source organism: Candidatus Woesearchaeota archaeon (assembly GCA_020637495.1). Taxonomy (GTDB): domain Archaea; phylum Nanobdellota; class Nanobdellia; order Woesearchaeales; family JACJVV01; genus JACJVV01. Next base: position 341,115 of record JACJVV010000001.1, on the reverse strand, counting down.
CCTATCTCAAGATCATCATCAAAAATACCATAATATCCATATCCTGTTGCATTAGCTATTAAGGGTTGCTCGATAGAGAGATTAGGGAATGTTGAAGAAGTTATTGTTGCATTAATATCGACTTCATCAGGAAATATGTTATTCCTATCTGTGTACTGATAATCATTAGCTGTAAGTACAGGTTTTAATCTGAATCCATACTCATGATGACGAAGTAAGTCTTGGTTCTCAGTAACAAGTACATATCCTAATTTTATTTCGAAATCTCCCTGTGAACCTCCACCAATAATGTATTGTTCAGATTTATCGACTATATCTAACCCATAAATCTCTGCTTTCCTGACTTCAGGAGGGAATACATCATAATAGAAATTCACAGAACTCGTCTGGAAGTTTCCGGATGCATCTATTGCAACAACTGTTAAAGTGTTTAAGCCTGCATAAAGCAGGTTAAGGTTCGCGGATCCTGAGAATGTGCCTGCATCAACACTTCCTGAGGCAAGAACATTGTTAACATTTATCTGGAATCCTCGTTCATTAACTATCTTTGCCTGCATTTTAGTCGGCTTTATCTGATCGAACCATTTTCCGTTGAATGTAAGCACTGATGTGCCGATGACATTGTTGTTTGCTGGGCTATCTATCTGGAGTTTAGGAGGAGTAAGGTCAAGATTTATCGTCTCGCAATAAGCAGTCTCCTTATTACCTCCTTTATCTTCAGACTCGATGCAGAGATAATATTTTCCAGAAACATTTACTGATGGCCTGAACTCATAAGTATTCTTTGAGATTGATTTTGTAGGTACACAACTGCTGGTAGATAAACAATATCTCATCATGCTGCAGCCGAATTCTCTTGGAGGTCCTTGGACAGGATCTGTACAGTTCAGTTTGATCAGTGGATTTGTATAATACCTGTCCTTATCGATCTTCACATAACCTCCATCATCCTGGACGAAAACACTGCTCTTCGGAGCTATCTTGTCTATTGTGAAGATCTGTGATGTCCTATCAGCTAGCTCTTGTTTTGCATCTGAGACATAGCACAATATATCATAGGAGTAAGTATCAGAGCTTACAAGATCAATCTCCTTATCTTCATAGATGTAATCACCTGATTTTGGACTATCACTAGGATATTTCTTATCAGGCAAGACTAAAGGAGATATCTGGTTGTAGTAGCATGAGTATCTCTTGTCTAAAGTCATGACAGAGAAATTTATGATGCTATAAGGTAATGTGACAAAATTAGGTTTCGGATCCCTGATCAATTTCACACGATCCACCTCTATGTTTACATACACAGAATTGTTTACATTGCCGTAGATGTCTTCACAGGTTATATGATAAATGTAGCTTCCATCCACTACACCAGGATATGATACTGTCCTTTCCTTATCTATTGCATCATTGTTTATTTGAGATAGAGAAGCAGGTCCAGTAAGTGAATCATGGCAATTCAAAGCAGTCTCATGTGATTTCACTGTTATGATCACATCAGATAAGTCCATGCCTAAAGTGCTGTTCTTTACGTTTGCTACAACATCAAGTTGAGGCGGTAAGTTATCTATAGTTATAGTCGCGTTCTTTATTGCTTCAGGATTGCCATATGCTGAGCTTGAATAGAACCATAGCACCTTCTCTTCTTCAATACCGCCAAGATCATAATCAAGATTAGGGACTGTGACTGTTCCACCATTTACTATAGTATCAGGACAGCAATACCCGTTGACATCAGAGAAGCAATAATATGTGATTGCCTGGTTATCATCCACATTGAAGCTTATCGCATCATTTGTCATACTGATATAGTTAGGAGATATCAGATCAGTTGTAGGTGTACTCCTATCTTGGTCGCATGAAACATCTCCACCTGAGTCGACACAATCATAGATTCCATCATCATTAGCATCCTTTATGCACGCACCATTCTGGTATTTGCAGAAGCCAATCCCACATGCATCATCACTGTTCAATATGACAGTTGAACTGTTGCAAGTCAGCCCTGCAGCTTGAGGATATCCTGTGAAATCATATGCCTGTCTTCCTGTGCATGCCAATTCATTTCCTGAGAATTGATCGCATGTAGTAGTTACTGAACATGCAGTGCATGTTGTCTGTTGTGAGTCTGCTATGCATTGTCCTAGTTGGCTACATATATCTTGAGTGCAGTTCTGGTTGTAGAATACAGGATTATTGATGTCGCACATTGCGCAATAATTTGAATTTGCAGTATCATCTGAATAGCAGAATCCTCTCCCAAGTTCAGGATAAGTATCCTGCCATTTGCAAGCAGTATCATAATTCGCGCCATACCTGCAGTTATCACGCAAGCATGCATCCTCTGATTGGTAATTATAGCAGAATCCATCATCCTGGCATGCAAGACATTGGTCTACAGTGGTATATGAACCCCTCATCCTGTCAAAGATGTCTGAGTAGAAATAATCAGAATAGCAGAACTTGTAGCCTGATGCGTCTGATTCACAGCTTTCACTTCCATAAGTATCAAAATAGTAGAGTCCGAATATGTTTCCAGTATCGGCAGAATATGCCCCATAATATTCTGGTAAACCTATCTCTCTGCATAATTCATTACCTGCACAAGTTGTCACTCCAGGAGATGTCTCAACACATACATCAGCGCAGTGTGAAGAGCTTGGTGAATCTGGGAATGATAATGCATTGTTGTCATTGCAGAAAAGCCTATATGTATAAGGGGACTCATCATTGATTCCGCAAGTGCTTTGCAGTTTAGTGGAAAAGCATAGACTGCTTCCACAGAATTGTGAAGTATCAATGATCCCTTCACAAGCAGAATCACCTGTAGTCAAGCTAGAAGAATCTGTATCAAGCATCCCGAAAGATGAGAATGCTGTAACATTATAGCTATAGCTTGTAGACCAATCCGTTGAAGTGTCTACATATTCATAGGTCGTAGCTATGTCTTCCTCCCCTACCCTGAAGATTATATTAGAATCAGAGTTCCCATCCTTATAGATATTATAGTAGCTTATGGCTGAAATGTCGCTGGCAGTTATTGTTATCTTCACATAAGGGTATCCTTTGACATGAGAGAGTGAGATGCTGAAGCCAGGATCTATGCCATCGATAGGCTGCATATCAATATTGAAATTTATGATCTTGTTTGATGTGACAGTAACGCTGCCAGAGAAATCCTTGAACCCTGCTTTCTGTGCGATGATTGCATAAGTACCAGGAGCTACATTAGCTAGATTGAAATTTGTACCAGTGCTTGAATTGGATCTCGTCTGATATATGCCTGAAAGCTCTATCTTGACATTGTTCAATGGTCCAGTAGAGCTGAAAACGTAGCCTTTTACAGTACCAGGTGGGGCACATACATTTGATTGCAGTTTCCTCTCGCCATCCACAACACAGCAATATAAAGATGAATCAGTCGCATCACCTATGTAATTCCCACATTTACAGTAATCCCCTCCTGAACCAGTGATGTCTGTATAGCTTATGTCGGGATTCCCCACGATTTCACCATATATGCACTCAGGTAAGGCCGTAGGCTGTGAACTGCAACATATACCACTATCCTGGATGTTCTGGTTGTAAGTCGTCTGGCAGTCATCATTATGGACATTTATCCTCTGTCCATTCACATTATCACATTGATATCCTACATCAGCGCAGTAATTCCCTAGTTCCTCGCATGTATCAGGGCATGTGCAATCTGATTGACAGCTTCCAGGACATGCACCGAGATAAGGGAATTCACATTCTTCATTCCCTTCAAGGACACCATTTCCGCATTGATCACCTGATGAATCAGGAAAAAGTGTAAAATCCTCTCCGTCATAACGTAGCCCAGCGACAACACTTATAGGAGAACTTCTAGTGGAGGTTGCAAAACCTGCCTTAGTAGCCTTAAGCTCATAGCTGCCATCAGCAACCTGTGCACTAAGAGTATAATAACCTTGGATATCAGTATATGTACTGAATTCGTTGTTCAATATCACTATCGCTGAAGGGATTGCAACTCCATATTGATCTAATACTTTTCCTTTTATTATCACTAATGCTTCCGATGTTGATTCCATGATGATTGCATTTGCATTGACTGTTGAATCCTTGACTACGACTGCTGTCACATCATTGCTCTGCTGATAACCGCTGAAATATGCTTTTATGGAATAAGAGTTGGGATAGCTTGAAGGTATGCTATCAAACTTATACTTTCCTTCACCATCTGTAGCTGAAGAATATGGTCCTGCATAAACGGTAGCACCAGAGACAGGATTCCCATTTGAATCATTTACATATCCTTGGAGTGTTCCAAAACCACCGCCTGGCTCTACTTCGGCACATGGTTTATTATAGAACCTTCCACCTTGATCATTGCACGAAGCTTCACTATCATACCCTACACTCTCAAACATCTGCCCATCTATCTCGCAGCAAGTGACAGTGCAAGCAGCAACATCAGAGCATGCCTGCCATGCAAAGAATGATGAGTCTGGACAATTAGATTTCTCTTCCCATGAACAGCTCCCAGAACAGCATCCCATATAACCGCATTCTGTAGATTCACATGCCACATTTGGTACATAATTGCTGCAGCCTGCATTTGCTGCCTCTGTAGAAGAAGTGAATTCTACACAATATGAATTGATATCATCAGAAGCCGTGCAACAACCTATATCTACTGTTTGTGCATAAGTGATGCCTGTAGAAACAAGAATAATAGATGTGAATAGCAAAACAAATAGATGGAAATAGAATTGCCTCTTATCAGTACCCTCTTTTTTCAACATACAAACACCACTTTTTCAACTACGACTCCATAAAAATCCATGAAGAGACTTTAAAAACTTTTCGCCAAAATATATTAAGAATTTGATAAAAAACTGAAAGCGTCATGATTGGCAATCAGCTACTGTATCTTTAAGGCTGAAACCAAGGCCATCACTGCTGCAGCAATACTTGTTCCTCACTGCAGGGTCATTGGTATCTACAACTGGATCAGAATAGCTGCAATAGCAATAAGGATCAGGTTTCCTAGGATCATAGAAAGGTGTTTGCCATACCTTTTTTGCAGACCATCCAGGATCAGTGCTTGCATCATATTGTAAGCATTGCTGCAAGACACATGGCTTGTCGCTTAATGATGCAGGAACACCCTCATCATCAGAACAGCAATATAATTCTTTTTCTCCGGTCTTCGTCCTGTTCAGTATCACTGTCCCTGAAACATCCTTGCATACGCAAAGATCCGTTTCTGCATAACCTTGGCTTTCAGGATTGCTCATATAGACAAAAGTATCTTCAACAGTATAATTGAAATTAAAATCACCTGAGGGATTCCTCTGGCCACAGTAAGGTATCTTCATTATCTTGAAAGATGTTGGATTGCATACATTTCCTCTGCTGCCAGCGCATTCGCCCTTAAGTTCACGGATATAACGATCGACAAGATCATCCTGGGGTTCAAGAACACCACCGCTATAGTAATTAACATTGAACACATCATAGTCGTCATCTAATGATGTAAAGAGATTATTAGAGATGTTCGTAGAATCCTCCTGCATGAAATCACTGTATTTACCTATCTCAAAGGAGTTGTAGCATTCACCTGAGCTTTTGATATTCCATGTCAATGGATTGTTGATATCTCCAGCGCAGCATGTATGATTGCTGAAGTAACCGTTAAGGCTCCTATTCTCTTTATTTGATATCAAGGAATTATATGGATAACTAGGCACATCACTCCTGTAGGGTATACAATCAGCACCATATATATCTCTGGATGTTGCCTGCTCTAGCACACCGTCTTTGAAATAAGATAACTCTATAGACGAGTATCTGTTTGTCAAGCTTAAAGGATAACCTTGCTTCTGGCTTTGGTTGAATATTACGATATAATGATGCAATTGTGACATATAATTCTTGACTGCATCATTGTCTAAATTGCTTGAAACGACATTATCAGTGAATGTCTTGGATTTTTTAATGTACTCTTCAAGGATATTGTACTCTGTGTAATTATAATAACCTGGATGCACAATGATTGGGGAATTGAAGGAGAATTTGTAGGGATAATTGGATTCAAAATAATTCTCGACAGTATTTGGTTCAATATCCATATTAGTGTTATATCTATCTTCCCAAGAGAGCCATATTGTTGATACTCCTGGAATACCTGAAGGTACACTACCTGTAGCATTCAATATGAATGGATCCTCTTTACTAACTATATACCTTAATTTGCCGCCTGCTGTAAAGCTTAAAGGCAGGGTGTCATAGATATGTGATATTTTAAAGGTCAGGTTTGGTTCTTGATCGATAAATATGTCTATTATTTCTGAATCTTGAGCGCCAAAACTATCTGTCACTATTATCTTCAACCGATGGATTCCTACATCACTCTCATTGAGCTTTAGATAAGAGCAGCGATTACGTGTCATCCCGTATTTAGGATGTATACATAAGGAATTCTCATCTAAACCATTCAGGTATAGAGAATTGTTCATAAGGAAATCTTGTCTCCATCTCCAGTCATCATCCAATATCTCATAATCATATAGGAGCTCTGCACCTTCCTTACCCTCATCATCTGGATCATAGGCAACAGGTGAAAAAAAGAGATCATCACCGACAAAAGCATATGCTTCATATTCATTCATGCCTGCACCATGATAACTATCAAGTGCTGGAGGCCTATTCTCAGTCCTGATATTGTAGATAAAGGGTTGTCCTTTTGAAAGGCTGAGATGATCAATTACCTGTATCAATGAACCCTCATTGTCATGTATCCTTGATATGGTAACATTGAATATCCCGAATTGGTTCATCAATTCTGAAGAATCAGATTCTACATCATAAGTTAGGTTATTTATGTCATGATCTATGATGCCATCTTCATTGTAGACAAAAAGATTCTTGTTGACATTCTTGAGCAATATATTTCCTCCATAGAGCAATGAGTAGATTACTTTAAGTCTTACATCGGATTTTGCAAAGAAACTCATCTCTTCAGCTACCGCATCTGATTTCAAGAAATCAAGGGTGATTGGAAATACTACTGAGGCCAGAGTAGATGTATCTGTGAAAGAAAGTGAGATATTGAAATCTCCCCTGTCTGTTACCTTTACATCACTCTCGTTGAAGAAGTTCAATGATTCAAGATAACAATCCTCAAGCTGGGATTCTATAAAACTAGTCAGTTGTGATTCAATGGAATACTTTCGTTTGGCAGTAAAAGGGGAAGGTTTGCATATCGACTGCAGATACTCATCGCTCCATTGTGAGATTGCACTGTCGTATTGTGTATGATTGAAGAATAATTCATTCTTGCAGAGAGATACTTCAACATCTCTCAGAGGTGCATATTTCTTATAGCTTCCGAAGCTCAATGCATTGATATTTAGCATTGCATGGTTGAAATTGCCGATGCATGTATTGCCTCTCAGATTCAAAGGCCAACCATCGGCATTCTGGTTCAAGCATGGATATCCAGGAGAGGGAAGCATGTAGGAAGGGAAATTGAATTCAGTCACGACAGTCACATTTGATCCGTCAAGTTCCTCAGTCTCTATATCGAAATCAAGCAAGCTTCCTTGTTGATCCTTGAAAATAAAGCCACCCTGTCTCCCTAGAAGATATATGCCGTCGTCAAGAGCATTCGCAAGGCAGGCTTCAAAGAAGGAGTTGAATTCACCATATGATGCATCTGTTTCGATTATTGCAGTCCTTCCAGTGTCTATCTTTTTTGAACCCAATCCGCTCAATATGATCATGAAGACAGAGAATATCACAAGTATCACTACTGCAATTATTATGAATAATGTTACTTGAGCTTTATTGCTCTTAAAAAGGGATTTGTTATGCAATACCATTCTTTTCTTTTATCTTCCATTATGATATCAACTTATGAAAAAATTGCAATCATTGTATCCTTGTTGATGGTCCCATGAAGGCAAACTGTTCCCAAGAGCTTATGTCTACGAGTGAATCATATGAGATATCAAGTGAAGGTGTAGTGATGCGTGCTGCAACTATTTGCTTCCCATTTACATTCTTGCATTGATAACCTGATACCTGTGGCCTGAAAGCGACGCACATATCTTCATTAAATCCTGTGAATGACACACCATACAATCTCTCAGCACTTGTCCCTTTCTCGTATGATTCATATTCTGCTAGACCGAATATCTCTTTGCCATCAACCCTAGATAGATAGAGCGTGCTAAGATCCAATATCCGTCGAGGATTTGCAGCTTCACCGCAAACTTCATTCCGATTATCATCATCTATGTCACCTAGGTTATTTGTGCAGTTGTTACATTCAAAATCAGGGATGTAATGGGTTATCGGATCGCCTGTTGCATTGTATAGATCTTCAGAAAGAAGTTCAAATACGCTATAATCATAAGCTGTGAAATCTCCAGAGCTCACTAAAGAATCGACTAGTGTTTTTATGAAATTTGAGAATAATCCTCTCAATATAGAGCCGAAATCTCCCGAACTATAGCCACCATCTCTGCTGAAGATAAGTATGCTCTTGTTCTGGTTGAAGGCTATATTTGTCCCACCGCATGAGACAAGATTATCTGGTTGATCAATGCCTTGCTCACATCCAGTCAATGAAGTGCCTAAGGCTTCTGCAACATCATATGTTTGTATCGGCTGTCCTGATGTTGTCTCAGCCTCGATTAGATAATTGATTGAAGTTCCAAAGCTTATCTTTGGAGTATCTGAGCTAGGGTCTTCAACCATGACGCATACATGATTTACGCATGGGATTTCCCCTCCACCCCATGTCTTGCAATTGCTTGAAGGATTCGTCTTGAAAAACTTATCAGCAACTGTTGAAAGATCGCTTGGAACGACACTGTAGCTGAAATGATTAAGTACTTTATCATAGGTATCGCAATACAATGTGAAATCATCACTTGCCTTATTGTACATCTCTAGTGCAACATACTGTGTCCTTGACGTCCATGTGCCATTGTTGCAATAATGATCAGCATAGAACTCACCATTGTTTATGCATGCTGGGATAGATTTTCCAGATAATTCATCAATCGCATATTCTAATGGTCCATGAACATCTGTATTTGAGTATTGGCCTGATTGTGAGACAAAGCATTGAGTATTCTCCATGCAGTATCCTTCTTCTGTACCGTCCCAGTTCGTTTTCTTATAGCTCCATTCCCAATCTCCATTCTTGCAGATGAATCCGTCTTCTCTTGAGTTCATGAAATTGTTTTCCCATGGTGTTACAGCAAATGTGTCTGTCACTGAAGGGACACATTGGTTTCCATCCCAGCATTCGCTCTGCCTGCAACATTCAGCCTGTTGCGCTGAAGCATTCTTCCATGGTATGAAACTCAAATGATTCCTTGGATTACTAGCATCAGTATCTTGCACCCATTGCTCTGTGTAAGAGCAAAAGAAACTCTGTCCATTTGACCATTCTTTAATGTTACAATATTCATTATCATAAATCAAATCAGGACCTGAATTATCATTCCTGCTGCTGTTTGGATTATTCTTTAACCCTAGCATAAAATCATTACCTCGAGGATTAGCTGTTGACACAGCAAAACCTGTTATTGGATTTGTATCAGGTTCAATAATACTTTCATATATATTAAAATCATCAGCAATAACATTGCCAGTAATAGATCCAGCAGGCACCATAATCTCATCACAAGATTGAGTTGTGACCATAGCTGGTACAGCCACAATACTACCTGCAAAATCTGCAGCTGTAGCCAATCTGGGATTAGTTAATACACCATCATTACAAGATGAACCAATCCATATTGTACTAGTCTTACTATTACCTGAACAAGTAAGTTCCATCATCAAATCTCCATTTGCTACACTTCCCATACAATAGTCATCAGTAGTATAATCTCCACAAGTATTCGTTCCTTTAGTTGTAGCAACTGCACCATCACTATCAATGCAATACTCACCACTACCAACCAGAATCTCAACAAGATCTGAAACACATTGAAAATGAAGAGAATCTGTTTCAGGATGACAACTACCAGAAACAAGAGGGTCATCTTTATCATAGAAAATACGATTCCCTGAAATACAAACAACAGGAAAATCTCGTGCCCACATACGCTCATTTGTAATAACGTAATTAGAATTTGCTTGCAAATCAGATAATAAAGGCAAAGAGCTACCTATATTAGTACATTCAGTTTCGGCTTCAGCAAAAGTAGATTGTCCTCTTAATTGAGGAGTTGGATCTCCTGTAATTGTGCCACCATTGCCTCCAGATAACACCGTACCTGTTGCACAATCATACTCATCCCTTTCCTCAACTAATTCAACTGTAGTTCCGTCAGGGAATGTTGATCCTGAACATGTCGTTGTTCCATCATATGCCCTATATACTGAACGTTTGACAGTATCGCCTGAACACCAGAATTCAACAACATTCCCACCACTACATGCATCATGTGCAAATGCAGCACCATTACAATAAACTGTACCATAAGTGTTAAGATTGCTCCCACTATCACTATCAGTACAAGCACCAGTATCAGTAGGTCCAGCGGTACTCCCTGTAGGTGCACTAGCTGATGGATTGCAATCAACTGGAGTAGGATATGAGTAAAATTGAGGCCTGATATTAGAGTGAGTATATTTTCCTCCTGAACATGTTGAAACTGCCCTATATTCAGTATGTATAACATTATTTCCTGAACAGCTATACTCATTTACAGTATTTCCGTTTGCACAATTTTCAGGAAAAAATTGAACAGAAACAGTAGCAGAGCCAATTCCACATGCAACACCACCATCAACATAAGGGTACTTTCCTCCATCTAAATCACAGCAATTTGCATTCCCTGTACAAGGGACATAACCAACACCACCCCTGCTTACAGGACAATTAGTTTCTACATTTTCTGAAACTTGAACTAAATTTACTGAAGATGGAAGAGATTTGCCAACGCAAGATATATCATCAACATACTCACTATAACGCATGGTATCCCCATCACAATAATACTCTCTCAGACCAAAATCAGTACACTCATCTGTATATGTAACACCATTACAAGTTACAGTACCCAGAATGCTCGGATCATCATTTAAGTCACTATCAACACACCCAACTGCACTACCAGTTATACCTGGATCAGGACTACCATCACCAGACCCCGATACAACGACAGAATTATCAAACCCAAAATCACTCTTGCTGTCATATTTGAAAGTTCCCTCATAAGGTTTATTTAGGCTATTTGGTAATGCGCATTCAATCTCTTCATAGAAATAACCATCATTCACTCTTCCTGGGTCCTGTTTATTCTCAAGTGCAGCCTCGTGATCTATTCCACAACCCTGGAAAGTTCCATGCCATATCATCACTTCCCTAGCCTCATGGACATCACCATCCTTATCAGGTATTGTAAGGAATGATTCATTCTGCTGCCATAAGCTGTTCCAACATGCACCACTGGCAGTTGAAGTATGCTTCCCGCCATTGCTTATTATCCTATCATCATCATTATAATATTCCTTGTCGGAAGAATAATTTGCACTATCAGGATATGCTCCAGTATAATCATCCGGTTCACCGCAGCAATAATCACCTGTCCAATGTGCACCAATCTTTGTTCCTGATAATGTTGTACTAGTTTGGTCTTTAGTAGGAAAATAAGCAGTGTTGCATACTGAACCATCCTGTCCAGCGACTGATACATGGTCAAGATCAGCATCCCATTGGTTATTTATGTTGCAGAAATATACTTCTCCATTACTATCATATATGCTCTTTCCTTTGCTTGCAATAACTCCTCCAGGATATTTTCCAGGTTCGATGCTATTGCTGTCTGCAGCACATTCGACCCAGCTATATTTCTGAGGAGCTAATCTATTAATGCAGATATATTGATGATTGATATTATCGCCATTAGCATCTGTGACAACTACAAATTGTTTGTTGATGCTAGAATTTGTACACTTTAACCAATTCAAACCATTAGAAAGATATTCAGGGCCATTTTCTTTATAAGAGTTGATATCATGCCCACATTCCTCATATACTATCTCTCCTCGATTAGCTCCTGCATCAAGCCACTCACCCGTACTTGTAGGTTGTTCCTGTTTTGCATTTTCTGTAAAGTAGCACAGATCATTACCTACAATTTTATTGCAGTCTTCGTTTGTATATCTGATATAAGGTGAATTAGGATACATCTCAAAAGCAGAGCAGCAAGTATTCGTCTCCCAATCCCCCCTGCCACATCCGCTTAATTCACACCATGATTTATCAAGGTTCCAATCAATGGTTTCGTATTCTGATGCACAAATCTGTCCTTCAGATGATACGACTTCAAAGCGATATTGGCCTTCAAGACCACCTATGTTACAGACAGTAGACATTCCGCCCCATTGGGCATTAGGAAATGCAGTGAACTCAGTAAAAGCTTCTGGAAAACTACAAGTAGGTTCATACCTAAAACTTCCTGAATCAGTATCTGTAGCTAAAAAATCCTGTGTCCCTTCGGGATCATAGCCATAAATCGTTACAGTTACAGGACTCCATTGCATTGGATCTCCTCCAAGAGGACAATATATTGCCATAACATCAATCGAAAATAATACTAGGAAAAATGCAAGAACTAATGAAAATCTCTTATTCATTTTATAAGACTTAACCCCTCTTTTTTGATGATACCAGAATTAAGTTTGGGTATTTTTAAATGTTTTGTATGATTATATTCAATCTTTGCCAAAAACAACTTCTTCAGCTTTATTTGATTCGAGCAATTTTTTTAATGAAGTGAAATCTTTTATTCCTAAAATATCAGTTGCAAAACTCCTGAATGAATATTCCACTCCTGCTTTCTTGCACATAGTCATATTTTGCTTTACTCTTCCCAGAATTTTAGACTTCCTTGAATCTTTTACTTTGAGGAAATCTGCAAAGTTGAAAACAAACTTATGGTTATTTTTTTTTGCTATGGCAACCAATATCTGATTCAGACCTGAATTCCTGAAATGGACAAAGTCCTTGTTGCTATGGAATTCCATGCCATAAATATGAAGAGAAGTATTTTTTTCAAGTACTGAACGTATATCATCACCTACCTTGACGACAACTACTGCCGATTTTGATTTTGCTTTACCTATTTCCTTACCAATACAAATAATGCCGCAGCTAATCCCTTTCTGGTTTACAAATCCAGATAAGGGATACAGCAAAATAGGTGAAATATCACTTTTATTTGCATAATCAACAAGCTCCTGCCAATTTTTCCCAGATAAAAAAAAGTCTTCCATGATTATCGTAATCCAAAGGTAGTATATAATTATTAGTATTGTTTAACAAAAGGAGGTATAAAATATTATACCTTTCAGACGAAGAATTACATATCAAAAACCCAGTAAAGTATATAAAAAACCCCTAGATTTTTAGAACTATGGAAAACAAGGCATACAATATAAAGATCGAAGATGGTATCGCATATGTAACCATAAAACCTCAGATTTATGGGATGAAAGTTATTCTTACAGCTTGCTACGCATTATTGCAATATTATTATTTCCATATCGAAGGCGATCCTGAGACAGAATTGACCATACGCATAATTCCACAGCAGAAAGAGGACATTACTAAATTCGCGAATGAGTTTGAGAATGAGCTGATAAAATCAGCATTCTACAAGAAACAGCATGATGAAACACTTGGCATCAAGACATTGATGATGAAAAGGATACTTGCTATAGATGATGATTTAGGTGAAGTCAGCACTGACAAGTCCCAGACAGAGATCCTAGAACCTGTAAAGGAGATCATGTCTATAAAGAAAAAAGAAGATTCATTTGATGATCCGGAAGGTATTGCAGTCCCATGGGGGAAGAATGATGCCAAGAATTGATTTTGATAAGAGGATATACACTGCAGAAGCCATAGAGAAAGCTGCAAGCGATTATTCAGAGGCTGCAACAATAACGATCAAAGAGACAGATAAGAGTTTTGAAGTTGACATTGATTCAGAGAAACATCCAAAGAACATTGAACATGAATTCGGGAATTATGTTATGGGGTTGATGCTATAAAATGGTAACAGAATCAAAAAGCGTTGTGTATATGCCGTTCAGATACAAGAAGTTCGATTCAAAATATCTTCTTACAAATGATCATTTCAATTATGTATGGGTCACTGAAGATGAGTTTGAAAAAGTCAAAGGCAAAGATGTGGATGCTGGTTCTGAATTGTTTACACGGCTTGTTGATTCAGACATGATCCTGAAGAGCTCTGAACAGACTGACTCAGTTGTCAGCAGAAGCAAGGATTATATGAATAAATTGTTTGTCGGGCCTTCTCTTCATATCGTAGTCATGACAAAAAGATGCAATCAGACATGTGGGTATTGTCATGCTTCTGCACTCAATTCAAACAAGGAAGAATTTGACCTTAGCCTGAAGAATGCGAAGAGATATACAGAACTGATAATGAATTCTCCTAACCCTAATATCACTATAGAGTTCCAAGGTGGAGAACCATTGCTGAATTATGACATGATAAAATATATTATAGAATATGCTAATGAACTGAATAAGACAAAAAAGAAGGATCTGAGATTTTCTATTGTATCGAATATGGAGATAATGGATGATGAGAAATTCGACTATCTCATAAGCAAGAAAGTGGGATTATGCACATCCATAGATGGACCGAAAGTATTGCATGACCACAATAGACCATCATGGAAATCAAAATCAAGCCATGACATAGCTACAGGCTGGATAAAGAAAGCGAATGAGAGAGGCATCTATGTAGGAGCATTGACAACTATAAGCAAGAAGAGCATAAGCATGCCTAAAGAGATTGTTGATGAATTTGTCAGGTTAGGACTGAAGTCATTGCATCTAAGGGAGCTTAATTTCATAGGAAGGGCCACTGGAACATGGAACAAGATAAGCTATACTGCTGAGGAATTCATAGAATTCTGGAAGACAGCTGCTGATTATATAATAGAACTGAACAAGAAAGGGATATATATTGAAGAAAGAAGGCTTAAGATAATACTGGAGAAAGTATTGAACAAGTATGAACCAGGGTATCTTGATATGACAACCCCTTGTGGTGCAGTGATAGGCCAGATATCATATAATTATGATGGTAATATATTCACTTGTGATGAAGGTCGCCTTATTGGAGAAGAGATCTTCAGAGTAGGGAATGCAGAGAGCAAATCCATTAAGGAGATAATGGCAAGCGAGAAGACCATGCAGCTTCTATCAACTACAATTAATGACACTTATTACTGCGATCAATGCGTATATAAGGCATATTGTGGAGTCTGCCCAGCATGCAATTATGCCCAAACAGGCAATCTGATAACAGATGTATTGAGGACTTCTCGATGCAAGATAAATATGGCAACCTTTGATTACGTGTTCCAAAAACTCAACGATCCAGAAGCTAGGAAAGTTCTTGAGAGATGGGTAAGCCCTGAAAAACGCCTTAAGATTAAGACTTGCATCTGATATAATAGTATATATCTGATTCATTTTCATATGTAAACAAAATATTTATATAGTCGTCAGATAACACAAATACATGCTACCTAAAATAATCAAAGATGTCAAACAATTCTTGATGGACGAAACTGGTTCAATTTCAAAAAAGAATGTTATCAAAGGAGCTATCTTCTTAAGCGCTTTAGGTACAAGTGTGAGAAAAGCCCCTGCAATATCAGCAGCAGACATACAGAATGGTAATTACAATTTCAATGTCCCACTACAAGGTGGAGAGACTGGCTACTACTGCGGTGGAGAAGAAGTAGGTACTGGTTGCAATGGACTTCCACAGACACTTAAAGGAGGCAGTACTGCATTATGGGAATGTGAAAGGACTGATTGCACTTGGACATGTGAAGCAAAACCGCAAGCATGGAGAGGACCTTGCTGCACCGATCAACATTATGATCACAGGAATTCAGGAACTCTCGTCATCCAATCTATGATAGAGGCTGAGCATGCTAATGGATTATCGTTACAAAGGACATCAACGGGATATGAAGGATCTGCTTTCAAATATGCATCCCACACAAGCGTAAGCGATATGGATGGCTGCCAAGGGACAACAACACATGCTAACCATTGCAGCCACGAAAACCACAGTGAAGGTGGATGGTGTTGAACAGAATATTTCCTTATTTTTTCTTCCTATTAATTGCAGTTCTTTGCATATCTTGCAATAATAATGAGCAGGTTACAGAGACATCTATAGAAGATTTATCAGCATTAGATTATCAGAGTTGTTCAGTGAATCTAGAGTTGGTAAATTGCATCAGCATCGTAGAGAATGACTCTTCAGTATGCAATAAGCTTTCTGAGTTCCCTGATCTTGAAGAAGCATGTTTAATACACCATTACAAAGTAAGGAGCATAATCGATAAGACTGATTATTGTACAGGATCTGGAATTATTGAAGATTACAATTGCAATGCTGTACTTGGAATAATATCTAATGATTATGAGAAATGTTTTGAAGAATCTGGAAAAGTATATTGTAAAGCTATGGCTCAAGGAAATATTGATGCATGTGAAGAAGATGATGATCCAGGAGCATGTAAAATAAATTATTACTTTTTAGAAGCTCTTGAGAAGGGCTCAGAATACTGCAAGAATCTAAAATCAGATGATCCAGAAAGTGGTGAGCAGATATATAAGAAATGCATAGCGATAACGACAGATGATGAGCAGGAATGCAAAACAACTTTAGGCTTAACCCGGTGCTTAATCTAGATAACAATCATGAAAGTAATAAGATTTCCCAAATGCAATTACAATTGTATTTTCTGTTTTGAAGACAAAGAAGCACTAGCTGAGCCAATCATCTCAATAAAAGATAATGAAAAGCTTTTGATAACAGGTGGAGAACCTTTCTGCAGTTCAAAATTAAAAAGTGTGCTTGAAGAATGTAAGAGAAAAAAAGCAAAATTAAAAATACAAACAAATGCATCAATATTATATTCAGAAGGTAATGTTAAATATCTTGAAAAGTTCAAAGATATGATAGAAGAAATAATAATTGGCTTCCATAGTCATGAACCAAGGATATATGCGGAAATAACACAGACTAACTTCTATGATAAGGTTATACAAGCATTACATAACTTAAGTAAAAGTAAACTTAATATAACTGTCAACCATACATTGATAAAGCAGAATTACTTATATGCCTTAGATTTTCTAAAATTTATAAAAGAAAAGTTTCCCAGAATCAAGAAGATATATATGACATTTGTGTATCCTTCAGGCAATGCATTGCAAAATGTTGAGGATGTAATGCCAAAAATATCAGATACAAAAGACATAGTAAAAAATTGCATAATGTATAGTAAAGATAATGGATTACAACTTGAGTTCATATCATGTGGAATCCCAGGTTACCCTTTATGTTTTCTTAGGTCTTACTTTAGTATTGAAGAATTGAATAAAATATGCCAGCATGTTATTCAAAAAGGGAATAATGCCCTTGATTTCAATAATGTTAAATTCAAGATATGTGAAGGATGTACATTCAATGATACCTGTGCAGGGGTTCCTCAACAATATGTAGATATTTATGGTGAAACAGAATTCAAAAATAATTAAGATTCAATAATTATTTTTTATATTCCTTTTCTCATATATTCTTTAAATTCTTTAGAGGTTAGGAATTTTCGACCATATTCTTTTGCCATGTCACGCATAAATCGCCATAATCCCTGATCACTATTTTTACCAGAAATGTTCATAGAAGAATTTGTAAAATGATCAGAAATGATACTGGTAGAAGGGTAGATTCTTAGATCGTTATACTCTTTATAGCTACTAGGCAATCCTAGAAGAACTTCCATCTGCCGTATTAATATGGAATGACCAATAAGTATTCCTTTATCTTTCATAGCGGATATGAATTCTAGAAATTCTAAATATTGTTCTTCAAAAAGAGATGCATATGGTTTCCAATCAAAATCTGTATGCAGAACTGGTTCAATATGAAAATTAGTAATGCCTAGGTCGAACCAGTTTTTGACATTCCTAAGAATATTCAGTGCATCTTCTGGTACAACTGTATAACTTATCCATAAGTCATCCTCTGGCATAATAGATCTCAATTTTTTTATGTTAGTAATAATTTTATCATAAGACCCAGATTTATTAGGATAAAACCTATGTTTATCATGTGTATCTTTGGGACCTGATAATGAGATCATGACTTTAAGTTTATATTTTGAGATGAATCCTAAGATTTCTTCTGAAAGGATTGTACCATTAGTTACTATTATAGATCGAATTCCTTTAGAATCTGCAAGATCTATTGCATAATAAACATTTGCCATATTCTCAAAAGGTTCCCCACCATAAAGATAGAGCAAACGTTCATCCTGGACAACACTCTTACTCATGATATCTACCATCATTTTTATATCTCCTTGAGAAAGAGAATTATTGTTCAGATCAACATAACAATAGTCACATCTTAAATTGCATTTATTTGTCAAACCAAGCAATGCTCTACGTATATGATTTATTGGGGAAGATATTATGCCCTGTATATCTAGTACTTCCCCATAAGGATTAAACCTCAAATAATATTCGATAACCTGATTATTCATACACACATAGCTAATGTAAGAATTACTATCATAATAAGGCTTATCTGACGTCCTATACCAGCATTTTAAACTTGAGATATTGCAATTCTTATCAAGTTTATATTGGAACCCCCAAGAGGTGTAATCATTCCTATTAATAAATTCTGAAAATGCATCAAATGATATATGTTTTCCCATAGAATTCCTATCCAAGATATCAAGAATCATATTCGCAGAATAAGGTTTGCTGAATCTAGTATATAACTTTAATGAGGTTTCATGATTTTTACAAAAGTCAATACCTATGCAATCATATTCTTCTCCAACTAAATCTAAATTCTTGATACTTGTTGGCATGCCAAGATTAACTAAAAGTTTATTTATTATCACATCTATCTTACCAATATCATTTCCAGGTTTATTAGAATAATATATTTTAAATTTTGAGAATGAACCATTATTGAATTCCCAAGCCATCTGAATAGGGCAATAAATTGCATGTTCTGGAAAGATATAATCAGACGTATTCTGTGTTGTAGTAAATTTCATAAGTGCTTCTCTGCATTGCTCAATCCTTTTAGAGGAGAACTCATCTGGGAAGAAAAGACTAAGAATTTTAAGTTTTCCTTCTTGAAGAACAAATTCAATCTGATGATTCTTACCATTTGGCTCATATGATGAAAGAAGCAATAAGATTGAATCAAATTGTTTCAACCCATCAGAAGAGAATTCATACCTAGATTTGAAATACTCTTCAATTTCAGCTTTACTTTTCATAAGGATCATTCAAAGACCCTAGAACTGGCTTCATTAATATATTCTTTGAATTTAAAATTATCAGCAGCCTCATCTATCAGATAATCTGCAAATTTTTTCGTAAAATGATTTCTCAATTTCATGCCTATATTGCTCTGAGTCTTAACTTTTGAAGTATCATAGTCAAATATCTTGTTTAGCACTGTTACAACATCATCTTCAATCAGATTAGTTATTTTTGTATTAGGATCCTTATAATAGTTCAATGGACTGAAACCAATATCAGCATTAGGAAAAGCTACGATATTCATATGTTTGTTCTTCTCAGGGCTATCGATTCCTGATTCAGGATGAAGCTTTTCATGAAGTATCAGGTTAAGATTATTCAAGTAAAACGGCTTCCCATCATTGATCCTCTCAACTAAGGTATTTAATATCTTAACTATATTCTTCTTGAATTCCTCAGCATCTTCATCACTCCATTCAGGATTATCTATGGGCTCTATATTGATATGTGGTATTCCAATCTCATCGACGATATACAAGAAATTCTCATGCATCTTTCCGATAAAATCTTTATGTACACCTAATAGGCAGGATAAGTTTTTTGGATCAATCCTAGACTTTAGTCTATCCACTCCAGCAATTACTTTCTGGAATGTCGGTTTACCTGAAACAGTTGGCCTATGTTTATCATGGCAGTCTTGTTTTCCATCGATGCTGACACAGACTTTCATCGAATTATGATTCACCAATGAGATGAATTTCTCTGATACGAACATCCCATTTGTCGCAATACTGAATTGTACAGTCTTCCCTAAAGCTTCTGCCTTGTCTTTGGCCATGGTTATTGCTGATGCTAGTTCGTCCTGTGCTAAGGTAGGCTCACCACCGAATAAGAGAACACGTTTATGGTTTCCTTTGGTCAAGAACAGTAGATCTAGAGTCTTATCAATTGTTGCCAAAGACATCTTATTTGTAGCCTTTTCAACATAGCAATAATCACATCGGCAATTACATATATCCGTCGTGGTCAGATACAATCTTGGGATAGATATGTGGTTGCACATTGATTTGAGGATAGCGTTCTTCTGCATATCCTTATACTTCAATATATTATGCAGCTTATTGAGCGCTGCAAATGTTATTTTAGTGATCCTGCATAATGCATTGAAATGTTTTTGAGGATCGATCTTGTTGACTTTATCGTATATATAATTCTGCACAGGACAAAAGCAATAATCATAAAGCTCGCAGCTGCTGCACTCTGTCCTCAAGGAATCTATCTCCTTATTTGTATCTATATACTGCTGTTTTCGAGCCATGAAATCGATTCCTGTCTCGACATTACCTGTAGTCTCTACAGCTTTAAGATGGTTGTAGCAATGCCCGCTGCAGAAAGTATAATTCCCATCAGTACCTAAAAAAGCATTTTTGCATTCCCTGTAACTTCTTCCATTGATGAAATGAGTATATCTTTCCAGGTCAAGCAGATTTACTTTGCCATATAGGTTATCAGCATAATACTTGTAGAAGGCATTTAGGTTCTTTTCATATTCATCCAGTTCAGCAGTTGTCCATACATATGTACAATCAGCAGAGACTTGAATTTTCCGGTAACCTGCATCAATCAACGGTTTCATCTTCTCAATTATGTTAAGCCGTGACCTTGTGACGACCAGATTGCCTATGGGGTTGCATATATCTATTATCTCCTTGTCTGAAAGGAAGAAATCTATGTCATTCACTCCTGCCATCATCCTGACATTGTTAGCAGCGAGGAACTTAGCAATCTCAACAGTCAATAGCTTTCCATTTGTAACTATCCGTACGGTGACATCACTTGATTTTGTACGGATGAATCTGATAAGATTGAAAAGATTCTCCTTACGTGTCAATGGTTCGCCTCCGAAAAAAGAGATTATCCGTTCATCAAGCTCTTCAGTAGCTTCAAGAAAATCCGTAATTCCTTTCTGTATCTGCTCTTCAGTCAATTCCTCAGTGGAATTCTTGTTTACGAAGCAATGATGGCAACCGAAATTGCATTTTCTTGTTATCAGGATGATCAGCTCATTAGGCAAATCTTCTTTGGATATGGTTGCAGTAGGTGAACTTGACTCAGCGATAGTCATATTGCTAGAAATGCCGAGGCTGTTTATATATATTATGCACATAATAAAGTATCCATTTCTATATCAACAAAACTATTCACTTAAAAAGCAAGACATGCATTAACCGAAAAAAATAAACAGCAAGATTCCAAAAACTATACCTTGGATCGAAAGAAAAACATTTTTTGAATTGTGTTGCAGGATGCTCTTTTCCGAACAGCTTCTCATTGAGCAAAAGTATTGCGTAGAACCTTAGCCTATCTTTGTTGCAGCTGAAATGTTTTCCAAAATGCTTTGCTATGTCGCGGGAGAACCAGTTTGAATATATGTATTTGAGTATTGCCAATTCATGTTCGATTTCTCTAAATCTTACAGTCTCAAAATCAATCAGGTATTGTTTTTTGCTATTCCCTATGATGTTATTGGTTATATCGCCATGTGTCAATCCTAATGTAGTTATCTTGCTTTTGAAAAGTTTGTTTTTTAATTCCGAATAGATTCTTTTCCCAAAATAAACTTTGTAATGGTTATCGAACATATCGAGCAAGCTCTTTGTATTTGTAATCATTGTATAGCTTAATGCAACCTCAGCAAATTTCTTACCTAATAATTTCCTATCTGCAAACATCAAAGCATCTCGCTTAGGGACTTTCTCCATCTTGATGATCATATTATCATTCTTTATTGAATACTCAAATATCTTGGGGACATTGAAGTTTTTAGAAAAGATCTTGTTGTACTTTATTTCATTCAGACCATCTTCTTTAGAGACAGTCTTCAAGATATAATGTGGTGCCTCTTGCACCAATGATTTCTCTGTTTTTCTAACTGTTTTCAATTCCATATAACTAGAAAAAATAGATGTGGTTATCTGTTTTTCGAAAAAAAACGAAAAAAACATTCACAAACTTTATATATCCCAGCGAGAATCAATCATGTATGCATGTAAACAATCACCACAAGATGTGTAAGATTTATCTAGTGGCATCTACATGCTATAGACCTATGAATTGTTAAGGCACGTCCTGACGGTTCTTGGTTGGCATTCTAAAAACACTCACTAAAAATTGTCAGGACTTGTTCTTAAACTTTCACAGGCACGAGAAGAGCCAAAGGAGGGAATAAAATGGCATATGAAGACAAATGCATAATATGTGATGAAGCCATCACAAACCCGGTATGTCCGCACTGCTTGGAAAGGCAGGTCATGTACTGGGTAGCAGATAGAAAGCCATCGCTGATCCCTCTACTTAAGTCTGTAGGGGATAGCGTGAAGGCATTCGACCATGAGAATACATTCTGTGCGGTCTGTGGAGATGATATGAATATCTGCCCACATTGCTACTGCAACGAGATCTATACATGGCTGATTGAGAACGAATATCCTGAGATGGCAAGAGAGTTCCTTGAGAGCTTTAACTTCGAATTGGATTACAAGTTCGATTTCAAGACTCCACCTACAGGTATCATATAATCATGGTATAGGAAAAACTACAGAATTATTTTTGTAGTTTTACCCATAAAAGATATAAACCATGCAAGAAAAGTTTTGGCTAGATGCTAGAATATTTTTTCCCTATAATTTTGATTTTTGGTCTGTTGACTTCATATGAAGACATATATCAAAATAGGATAAAGAATAGGAATATATTGTTGGTGATTATCCTAGCTTTAGGCATATATGTCATATCACTATCTAATAGCTTGACACAGCATTCATATATCAATCTCAACCTTATAATATATGGAATATCTAACTCAGCTATCACCCTCTTTCTCGGATTCATTCTTTGGAAAGCAAATTTCTGGTCAGCAGGTGATGCTAAGCTTCTTTTTGCTTATAGCGTGATAATACCGATAACGACCTATGAAATCAATCCAATACCATTCTTCCCTGCATTCTTCATCATCTTCAACACATTCATTCCGTTCTTGGGATATTCCCTGTTGATGACATCAAGGGATTTGATAACAAGCACAAAGATCCATGGGTTCTTCAAGACTCTCAGCATCAGGGAGATAATAGAGAACATAGTCTTCTTCTTCTCGGTAACGTGGATAGGTGGGATGATACCAGGTCTTTTAGGGATCGAAAAGACTTTCTTCACTACATTGATATTCTCAGGAGTGGTATGGTATACAATCTGGAAGATGATGTTCAAATTCTTTCCGAAGAAATATAATTGGAAAAATACGATCATAAAGAAGAAACCTCTCCAGCAGAAAGCAGGAGCTAAACTCGTGAAGACTGAAGTCAAAAGCAGAGTCATTGGGATTCCGGTAAGGTCTGTTGCAATTATCATAGTATCCTTAATAATTGGTTCTTTCAGGATATTCTTCGAGATGGAAAGCATGCAGACATCAAACTTTTGGTATTCTTTCATTGGGTATTATATCATACTGACATTGCTAAGAAGATATGTCTATAGTGAAGCGACTAATAGCAGAAGGATCCATGTTCTGCATCTGAAGAGAGGTATGAATATTGATGAGAAGATAATAGAGAAAGATGGGGTCTATGTTATTGTTGATAAGAAAGATAAAGGGATTCAATCTGATTTCCCTATGTATCTGGATGAAGAATCTGTAAGGCAGATAGCAAAGCTTTACAAGAAAAGAAAATTGAGCTTCAACAAAGTTCACATCAACCAGACAATACCTTTCGCCCCTTTGATGTTCTTAGGTGCAATCCTTACTATAATAGCTGGTGGTGCATTTACAAGTTTATTCTGAGAGCATTACAATATAGCTTATCTATGCATACACAACCCTACACAAAAGATTGATAAAACCTAACTATCTAAATAAAGCATGCTCACTAAATCACAGATCATGACCTTAAAGCAAGCTGCAAGGTTAGGTCTAGCTTTTCTGCCGATTGGATTATTCATTTCTATGTTTGAATTTGCATTACCATTGAAGCTGGAAAGCCTTGATACCGGGTTGATCATGATCGGAGCTTTCATAAGCTTCAGTTGGATAATAACCACTTTCCTTGACTTAGGATGGGGAAGCATTATAGATAAGATAGGTGAAAAAAGATCGATTGTTATAGGCATAATTATCTTGGCAATATTCTATACTGCTTTCGCATTCACGGATAATATATTCATCCTTCTTTTGCTCAACATATTCGCTTACTTGGGATTTGATGTATTCTTCATCTCAGCTGAAGGATATCTGATAAAAATAACTAAAAAGAAAGAGTTTAATTATGCTACAAGCGGTTTCTTCCCGATATGGCAGACGGCGTATATTGTGGGACCGTTCATTGCTGCAATAATAATATCTACTTCAGGTTTCTCGACGATGTTCTTGCTCGCATTCCCTTTTGCAATAATTTCCTTGCTCCTATTCAAGCTATTGTTCAGTAAACAAGAATCAAAATATAAGAAGACATATGCAAAAAGTGATATAGGGTTCTTCATCGATCTGGTGAAGAAAGAATATCTGATTCTTTTAGGGATATATTGCTGCACATTCTGGTACAGCATAATGGGGATAGGGATACCGCTTCTTTACGTGATCGAGAGCAACGATATTATGGCTAGTGCTTTAGTTGTTGCATCCTTTGCCCTGCCTTTCATATTCAGTGACTTCCTTGATGGATTCATCGCCACTAATAGGAAAAAGAGGTTCTTGCTCATAACTGTAGGTTTCCTGCTCGGAGGTACATCGTTGGTTGCATTCTTCTTCACAAAGACATTGATACTAGGTATGCTGACAGCTTTCATCTCGACTGTTGGTGTAAATTTCGCATGGGCGACATTTGAGATAGAAGCAGGCTTGATATCAACAAAGCATACTGAAGGAAAAGTTGAGAGCGCATTCTTCTTCGCCAAGAATCTTGGATGGGATACAAGCCCATTCGCATTTGGAACAATGGCGCAATTGATTGGACTAAGGTACCCTTTCCTGATAACTGGGTTTGTATTGATAGTGATTTCGTTAGTTTTCTACAAGTACCATAAACAGATCAGATGATCTAGATTGATAGATATCCCAAGCACGATAATAATGATGATAATCTACCCAATAAATGCGTGAAATTTATAAACTACTAAGGATTCTCAGTTATTATGATAAATGCAATATCAAAAATAAGTGTAGCAGTTTTGATTAGCATTATTTCTATTATTATTCTATAGGTACTTGATTCTTTTTCAGGTCAGGGCCACAGCATTGATTTACAATAGAATCATTTAGATTTATTTCTTTTGATAAAAATTTAATCAGGATAATTAAAAGGTGGTTTTAATGAAGATATATGACACTACATTGCGTGACGGTGCGCAGGATAAGGACGTGGATTTCACAGTGAAGGAAAAACTTGAGATCCTTAAATTGCTAGATAGGGCTAGAGTCGACTATGCAGAGCTAGGCTGGCCAGGAAGCAATCAAATGGATATGGATACATTCTTAGAAGCTTACAAGATGAGTCTGCAGCATACAAGGATTTCGGCTTTCGGTTCTACAAGAAAAAAAGATTTGAAAGCAGAGGAAGACCCAAACTTGATAGCCATAGTTGAATCAAAAGCAAGAGTCAGTAGCATATTCGGAAAGACATGGCTGCAGCATGTCAAGGCTCAACTGAAGATGACGCCTGAAGAGAATCTAGAAGCTATATATGATTCAGTGAAATTTCTGAAAAAGAATCTTGATGAGGTATTCTTTGATGCTGAACATTTCTTTGATGGATTCAAAGACAATAAGGATTATGCGACAAAAGTTGTCCAGGCCGCTTTCAATGCAGGTGCTGATGCAGTGATAATGTGCGATACTAATGGTGGCTGCTTGCCTATGGAAGTTGATAGGATATTCAGTGAGATAAGGGGAAGATTTCCTGATGAACATTTTGGAATACATTGCCATAATGATACAGGATGTGCAACGGCTAACTCCCTTATGTGTGCACATGATCTCGTGCAGATACAGGGAACGATAAATGGTATAGGTGAAAGAACTGGAAATGCTGATCTATGTGAGATAATCCCCGGACTTGAACTCAAAATGGGGATAAGCACAGCTTTTAGGCTCGATCAGCTGAAACATGTGAGTGATATGGTATATCTTCTGGCAAATATAGACAAGGATAGTTCCAAACCATATCTAGGAAAGAAAGCATTCGCTCATAAAGGTGGTGTGCATGTGGATGCAATAAATAAAGGTGCGATATATGAACATATAGATCCAAGTCTAGTAGGAAATAACCGTGATATTGTCCTAAGTGAATTATCAGGAGCAGCAAATATAGTAGAGATGCTAAAGGAATTCGATGTTGAAGCAGAGAAGAAAGATCCAAGAGTACAAGCGATACTTAAAGATATGAAATCAATGCGGAAGCAAGGATATCAGGTTGGAGATCTGAAGGCAGAAAAATATCTTCTTATGAACAGGTACTTCAACAATGATTTCTCACCTTTTGAAGTGAATAGAGATACTTGGAAAGTCATGACAGGAAGAAGGAAAGGAAAAGAATTTGCAGAATGTACCTTGACTGGGATTGTTGATGGGAAGGATTATGATGTATATGTACCAGTAGACGACAATGGTCCTGTAGATGCAATTTACCAAGGTCTAAAGAAGCTCATCTCACATAGGTATCAAGAGATAAATGACGTGAGGCTTGAGAATTTCAAGGTCAAGATTGCTGAGGATAAAGGTGTTGAGAGTTCAGTCATGGTTTACATCCAGTTCAAGAACCATGAAGAGGACTTTGCAACAAGTGGTGTATCAACAAATATCATAGAAGCATCCATGGAAGCTGTCTTGAAGGGTTTCAGATATTATCTCTTGAGACATGTGGTATAACAATAAGTACATCTGAAAAAGAATAAGTTATCAATACCTTAGCAGAGCGCCTATCCCTGCAATCCCATCTAGTTTTTTTCCAGCTTCATTTGAGCTGCTGATGATTACTATTTCACCCTTGATTGAATCCACTAACTTGAAAAGATCCTCAAGCTTTAGGAAATCTTCATTCTCTTTATACTGTTGGATGAGATGCGTTGACACCAGTAATTTCAATATATTCCCTTCATTCGCTTTCTCAATGATATGATCATAGCCATAGGTGCATTTGCCATCCTTTCCGATTTCAGAAAAAAGATTCTCGACTTCTTCCATCTCGATCTTGAATCTTTGATTCTGTAATGCCTGCTTCACTTCATCACGTTTTAGCAATTCATTGAAAGCATTCTCTCCAACGCTTGAGACAGTTGCCAATATTATTTTCCTTTTGAGGATATCATCATTGAGCTGATTCATGAAATCTTCTTTGAAGAAAGCTGGCGAAGCCACTACAATTGAATCGATCTTTTCCCTTCCATCATATTCCTTGAGCTTTTTCGCTATATCTGAGTAGAAGTTGCCTTTCCCCTCAACTGCCATGCCTTCCACCTTTTTCTGTACATTCCCTTCAAAGTTGGAAAGTAACTTGTAACCTTCATTGACAAGCTTCGCAAAATAAACATCTTCCCTATCCATTACGACAAGCAGAACTTTTGCTTGCTCTTTTGTAGCCTCACTAATCTTATCTATCTGATACCTTAACCATCCTTGCTCTATCTTTACATCATCATTGATGGAAACACTTAATGAGTGGCTGCTTCCTTTTGGTATATCGTCATGTTCACTCTCAACAATCCCTGATACACGCAAGATTTCATTCTCAAATGCTGCCTTTTCAGCTTTGATTGTGACATAATAGGTTTTCTTCTCTACTTTTGTTTCAGAAAGCTTGACCTTTCTTGTAGTTTTGGAACTGACAAAAGCCCCAGGATTGATCACTTGGCTTAATAGCCAAAGGTCATCATTGGATTGCGGCATCAATTTCATGATGCCTTTCTTTGCGTCATTCTGTAAGATTTTCATTTTTTTCTGTTAAGGAATGTGTTATAACAGTATTGATGTCATAGCCAGAAATTGTTGACAAATTCTCTAATAATGTAAAAAAACAAATTAATGGCTTTTGAGTATTTATATTAAACAAATACATTTTATCCAAAATATTTATATATAGCTAAGTTCAAATCTATATTAGTAGAGATAATACTACAATTAAAAAATGTTTCCTAAAAACTCCCAATACAAAGTAGCTGCACCAAACTTGATTATCGCTATTGCAGTTCTAGTACTTCTTTATATTCTGTTTTTACCACCTGCAGACAGAGCAGAATTACTTGGAGACCAAACAACAACTGTTACCACAAATGGCCAGGTGCAGGGTACCAGTCAGGGATATTCACCATATGCTCAGAAAGAGACAATTTTAACAGAGACACCTGGTAAGATTGACTATTCTTCATTGAATGAATTAGAGATTCCATTGAACAGTTTTACATTGTTCAAAACAGTCAATGCTGAGGTTATTGAAGAGTTCAACCCTGTATATGTAAAGAATGGATTAGGTGATAAGAGTGTCAAGAACCTTACTTTCGATATCGACAACCTTGCAAATGCTGATAACTTCCAACTCAGCTTCAGCACACCAAAACACGAAGGAGTCCTGACAATAAAACTTAATGGTAATACAATATATGAATATGACATCCAGACGATAAATCCTGAACCCATAAGCCTTAAGAAGACTCTTCTATCAAATGAGAACAGCCTTGAATTCAGTACTTCTGAAGTAGGCTGGAGATTCTGGGAGACTAATGAGTATAGCATCGAGAACATAAAAGTGATTGGAGATGTAACAGACACATCAAGGCAACAGAGCATGAATACATTCTTCTTGAGTGAGAAGCAAGGAGAAAGCATTGAACGTGCATTGTTGAAATTCCATCCTGACTGCAAAACAAACGATGTAGGAAGATTGACGATAAAGCTCAACGATAGGACTGTTTTTGCAGGGATCCCTGATTGTGGAACATTGAATTTTGTAGAATTTGCTCCTAACATGATATTCGTAGGCAAGAACAAGATAGATTTCATAACAGACCAAGGTTCATATCTTGTTGATCTGATAACAGTTAAGCTTGAGTTCGAGGATAATGAGATTCCTGTATATTACTTTGAGCTTGATCCATATATATTCAATTTGAGATATGATGTAATAGACGATGCAAAATGCGGAGAGATTGACGGAATATGCAGCGAACCTTGTGATGAGGATAATGATTATGATTGCTGCATGCAGGAATATACAACACCTTATTGGTGCGTGGCTGCTACTTCAAATAGCGATGATAGATGTGTAGGTTTTGTAAGTGAAGAGAATCTTGACAGATGCCCTACAAATTATGTAGGACGTGATAAGGATGTCTCAGAAGAAGGCGAGGACCTTTGTGGAGACAATGAAGACAATGAATGTCCTTATGGTTGCACTCCTGCATTAGACAAAGATTGTTGCTTTGATCAATCAGGAGACCAGTTCTGGTGTGATATGATGCCTACTAATGGATTGGATTTCAGATGCGTGAATTCAGTCTCCTTGAGCCAATGTGATATATGCCCTGTAGGCTACGAAGGTGAAGAAGAGACACCTATATGCAGACCAGTTGTGAATGCTTTGGAAGCAGAAGAGCTTGATCCAGATTATAGTGTAATACTTACTATGAAATTTACTAATGACTTCGAAAGGAAAGAAGCTGATATTTACATTAATGGACATCTTACAAGGGTCGATACGCAGAATCTTGCATACCAACGCGATATAAGTACATTTGTCGAGCCTGGAAGCAATTCAATCGAGATTGTTCCGTTCAGCCTTTTGAACATAAGGGAGATCAAGGTTGATGTTGTGCAATGATATTTGCACAGATGATCTTTGGATAAGATAGATGCAATTCAGCTTCTTGGAGAATTATGATGGTGGATGATATTCGTACTTTAGCTAAGAAGGAAAGGAATGAGCTAAAGAGAATTCTGGAAGAGGAGGAAGAAGATCCTGTCTCAAGATATGGGGAAGAAGTAAAAAGAAAATTATCTGAAGAAGAAGCTGCATATAGAGCAGAAAAAGAGGCAGCCGATGCACAAAGACAAGCATCAAATGAAACGATACGACAGGAAAAACAGCAAGAAGAAACAGAGAAATTAGAGAAGAAAACATACAATTCTGAGAATAAATTATCAGGAATAAAAAGTAAAATTATAGAAAAAACAAAAAACTCTGCAATGGGAAGAGCAGTTGGATCAGGAATAGGGTATGCAAAAGGTATTGGTTCAATAAGTTTATTTGGTGTGAAAGTGACAGCAATTTTAGCGATAGCCTTTGGAATAATATTCTTACTTTTAGTCTTAGGGAAAGCTACATGGGGTGAAGATTGTAGTGAATATCATGTTCCTGGCACGCAAGGCTATGATGAGATTTGGGCGGATTATAACAATGTTGAATTCACCAATTGTGTACTTACTAATGCATTCAGCGACGTTGGTGTTGCTTTGGAGAAGATAGATTTCACAAGGTATATCATGGAATTCATCAACCAGCAGGTATATAAGGCAACAGGGGATTATTGGTATACTGCAGTCGACGAGAATCAGGTTCCAATGGGTGTCTTCATAGAGAAGATAGATACGAAAGATAAGTACTATACTCATGAAGTTATCAGCATACCTGTGACTTTGAAAGTTGAGACTGTAGACCAGGAAGTGAAAGGTGTTGCATCAGGGTCCATAAATGGAATTCCTTGCAGTTCAACAACTCCTGAGAATGGAACATTTAGTGTTACAGAAAGCCAGAAAAGGACAATAATATGCAAATTTGACAGGGACATATTCTCAAAGACTGAGAATACAAAATTCAATTTCCAGTCAAGATATGATTTCATGACTTTTGCTTATATGACACCATTATTCATAAAATCTTCTGCATGGGATAATAGGTCTGACCAACAGAAAGCAGAGATTGAAAATCTTGCTAGTCAGAATTTCTTGAAGACTCATAATGCCCCGGTATGGATTGCAGGAGAGATAGATGGTGAACAGGGCAAGAGAAGAGTTGATGTCTCTGATCCTTCAGTGACTGAAGTTAAGGATATAATTATGGGGATAACATTGCATGCGGATAAGCAGGATAATGGATGGGATAAGGGTGAAGTAAACGAGATAAAAGAATTCATCATGGTATTCCCTTCTTCCTTGTCATTGCAGTCTGATTCAGATGATGAGCAGGATTCAGATAGCGTAGAGGCTTGTGGTGGATATACATTCACGCTGTCGCATTCATGTCCTGAACTTGAAAAGCAAGCATTATCCTACTTGAGCACGGGAACGCAAGAGTCTCAAGGTTTTATATGCAATAGTGGCGATAATGTCTATAGCCTTGACCGTTCAGGGAGTAATAAAAAATTCAAATCATTCAGCACTTTCGAATCCATCTCATGTGTCTTGAAAGCAGACATAAATGGCTTGTTCACATCAGATGATGTTTTATCAGATGGATCAAGCTTAGGGGTGAATCAAGTGCCGATAAAGATATTCACTTCATATGAATATGATGTAAGCAAGACTGCCCGTATAAACATTGCAAAATCTCAAGGTGCTGTTTATGATAAGATAAAGCAATATACTTGCATAGGAGATATAGAGAAGAATGCATCACAAGGTACAGAATCCCAGAACAAGGATACATATGCACAGAAATACCAAAACACTGTCAGGAAGAATATACCACAGCTTGCAGATATGGAAGAGATAAGGTATGAGGCAGTAGTTGCTGCAATCATCGAAGCATACAATGGTTTTGAAGTTAATCCGACAACAGATGTAGATGATGATGGAACTATAGATTACATAACAGGTTGCAGAAAATCAAGTCCATTGACAGACGAGACTGAGGAAGACATTAAATGTCTGATAAGCAGATTCCAAAGCGAGTTCTTCTTGAAGAATAGCAATGATGTCGAGAAATCCATGAAAGCATATTATGAAGCAAACAAAAATACTTATAGTACTGAACAGCAGGCAACATTGCAGGATTATTACAACTGGCTCAGGACATTATGCAAGAATGTCGAAACTGCAGTTGACACAACAGCAACACCTACAGTCACTGCAGTAAATGTGCTGAAGGAAAACGAAGATTCTTGCACCAAAGATTCAGAATGCAAATCAGGTTTATGTGTTGAGAATTCAGTCTGCAAACCATGCCATGATACAGAAAATCCTTGCCCAGCAAATATGAGATGTACAAATGAGGTCTGTGAGAATGTATAAGACAGTAGTGAGGATATTAATGGTATTATCTATCATGTTATTCTTAGTGTCATGTCTCCCTTCAACGACAGAGGTTGATTTCAGATCAGGAAGGGATGGTGTAAGTGTTGAGATCACAGGTCCTGAAAAGATCACATTATATTCTGGAAGCCCTCTTCCTGTAGAAGTTTATGACATAAAGGTAGAGAATAAAGGTGCAACAGACCTAAACAATGACGACATCTATATGCGGATAAAATCAGTGGGTGATTTCCTTAAGCCAAAAGAGGGAACACCAATGATTGTCAATTCTGTCAGTGAACTTTCAGGCCAGAGCATGAGTGTAATTGAAGGCAAGAATATCTACTCAAATAAGGGGGATTTTGCATATCATTATGCGACTTTCACAGCCTATCCTGATGAGGTTTCCACAACAGTTGATGTAGATTTATGCTATAGGTATAAGACTGTTTTGAGTGATAGTATATGCATCAATACCATTAAGCACAAGGAAGGTGGATGTGTAAAAGATAAGTATACCTATAGTTCTGGCCAAGGTGCCCCTGTAGTTGTCCAGAAAGTTGAAGTAGGATATATCCCTCAGGAGGATGGTGTTGTCATCCCGAAACTGATGATCACAATTGACAATAATGATGGAGGGATTGTGACATTACCTGATAAGTTCAAGGAAGGATGCACTGCTCAAGAGGATATCAACAGATTGAAGATAGGTGATGTGAAACTTGGCAATCAGGATCTTGATTGTGGTATTACGGATAAGACTTTGCTTATCGACGAAGAGAAAACCATAACGTGCACGTTATCAGGAATTCAGCCAGAAAGTCCGGAAGGGTATTATGATACGACAATATATGTAGAATTGGAATATGGTTTCCATACATCTGATAGTATAAATGTTGACATTGTCAAAGAGAAATAAGAGAATAAGGCATAAAATATCATCAAGGTTGAGCTGTAACGAAATAGAGTGACACAGTCAACGACTACTAAATTATTTTTATTGATTGCAAGTTATGAATTTCCCAACTAAAATGAACTAATTTAATCAAAATATTTATATACCATGATAAGCAGAATAAGAATAAAATGAGAAAAGTGACTATATTTTCAATTCTGACAATGCTTGCATTAACTATGCTTCTTAGCTCCTGTTCAGGCAATAGTAACAGCAACAGCAATATTTTATATGAATATAGGACTGGGACATATGGTCTTGAATTGGAATTCACTCCAAATTCACCTCCATATATAGTATATGCAGAGGATCAGAGTTTTCCTGTAACAGTTGAGATCAAGAATAAAGGTGTTTTTCCAGGAGAAGGAGATGGTGCATTGAATGCAGTACTTTATTATCTTGGTTTTGACAAGGATATAATAGGGAATCTTGTCAGTGAACCAATAACATTTGATGAAGAAGAAGCAAAGACAAGGTTCAACGCTGAAGGTGGTTTCACAGTAGTAAGCAGTGAAGCTACAATTGATCCTAATTTCTTCCAGGAAGCTAAGATAGATACTTATGATGCAAACATAAAAGCTGTTCTTTGTTATCCATATAAGACATTTGCTTCAGTTGATGTATGCATTGACCCTAATCCTAATAGGGATTCATCACTTGACTCATGCACGCCAGGATTGGTTAGTTCAGGAAGTCAAGGAGCACCTGTAGCAGTATCTTCTGTTGATTCGATCAGTCAGAAAGGCAAAGCAAGGTTTGTCGTCACAATAACTAATGTAGGTAATGGTGCAGTGATCAAAGAGAGTGAGCTTGGTAGATGCATTGATGTAGAGCTTGATAGAGAAGACATAGACAAGATAACTATTGTCGATGCTAAGCTTTCAAACGGAATACCTCTTGATTGCACTCCTGATGGAGATGTCAGCCTTGTAGGGAACAAAGCAACTATCATATGCAAAGCAGAAGGGCTTGATGAAAGCATGCCTGCATTCCAGACTGTACTACAGATGGAACTCACTTATGGATACAAGAAATCCATAGACAGAAGGATTCAGATACAGGGTGAGTGATTTCTTTTTTATTCTTGAACAAATAGAATAATGCTATTTTCTATTCAGAACATAGAAACATTTATATACTATAAAAAGGCAGTCTTATACTATAACCTAGTGGTTAGAGGATATTGTAAATGAGAAGATGGATACTGATTTTGCTGAGTTTAGGTATTTTGCTAATTTCTGGATGCTTTTCATCAGGATCAAGCACTAGCAGCTCAAGCTATATGTCGGGTACAGAAGGTATCACAATGCAATTTGTCCAGAATAATCCACCTTCAGTTATTTACCTGGACAGATCATTTGCAGAAGACACTCCAGTAGAGGTTGAAGCTTTCAACCGAGGAACATCACCTGCAGGAAGTATAGAGACATTCTTTACAGGATTTGATGAAGCAATAGTTTCCATACCTGATCTTTCAGGGATTGATTTCTCAAGTCAGGATAGCTATAAGACAAGATATAATCCTGAAGGCGGTTATAGTGCGGATTCTTCACAGATCTCCGTGCAGGATTTAGGGAATGCTGATACTTACGAATTCAACCTCAAGCTTGTATACTGCTATGATTACGTATCAAGAGTTGCTGTAGGAATATGTGTAGATCCTAATCCAAACCGTGTAAATAAGGATGATGCCTGCACTCCAGGCACTGTATCAACAAACGGACAAGGGGCTCCTATTGGAGTAAGCGGTATTGAACAAACTCCGATGCCTGGCAATGTAAGATTGAAGATAAATGTAAAGCATTATGGACAAGGAGAAGTCCTGAGAAGCAATGCGCAATGCAAAGGCATACCTTTACGTGAAGACGAGGATTATGTAGAGTTTTCAGTACCTACGCTTGCAGGTATATCAGGAAGTTGTACAACACAATCACCATTGAAGCTTAGGAATGGGCAAGCATCAATAATATGCAATTTCCCTCTTGAAAGGGATGAGAGTTCATATGATACGATTTTGGAGATGGAGATATTCAACTACAAAATAAAGGATTCAATACAAAAAAGTATAAAAATTATCAACGAAGAGGATACCTTGATCTAGTTTGGATCATTATCCGAATCTAAAACTCAAAAAAGGAGGAGAGTCAATATGAAAAGATTAATAATCAGCATTTTACTGATAAGCATGATGTTTCTTTACGGTTGCGGTGAAGGTGGAAACGATTCAGTAGGACCTTCAAAGACACCATTCGTTGGTGGAACTACAGCATTAGGAGTGGAATTTGTACAAGGAGCTCCTCCAGAAAGAGTCTTGGATGATGATAAGCAGGAATTCTCAATCAGCCTTAGCATCGAGAATCTAGGCGAAGAAGATGTCCAGGAGAATGAAGGATATGTTGAGATCTCAGGAGTCGATCCTACAGAATTCAGCCTCTCAAACAATGACATCGTAAAGAACTTCCCTGACGACATCCCAGGTGTTAAGACATACCCAGGCGGAACAGTGGTCAGGTCAGGAAGGACATTATTGGAATTCCCTGGATTCAGGTATGAAGGTGATTTGCCAGGGAACTGGGAGCCAAGGATAAGGGCAAATGTCTGCTATAACTATGCAACGAACGCAACTGTTGCTGCTTGTGTCAAAGAGGATATGTTAAGCAAATATGACAGGAAAGAAGTATGTGAACTGACAGGAGAGAAGGTTGTCTTCAACAGTGGAGCTCCTCTACAGATCACAAAAGTATCGCAGACACCTTTGAGTTCTGATAAGATACAGTTGCAGTTCACGATAAGCCATGTAGGCGAGGTTAATGATAGGTTCTTCAAGACAGATACTGACTGCGAAGACAGCCACACAAACAATGATAAGGACAAGGTTCATTTTGAAGTTTTGACAGATATCAATGGCAATAAAGCACAATGTTCAGGATTCACTGAAGGTTCAGGCAATAGTGGATTTGTCAAGCTTTACAATGGTGTTGACCAGATTGTGACATGCAATTTTGATGTAGGCGATGTGAATACTGATTTCGAGAAATTGATCAATGTAAGGCTTGAATACAGGTATTACCAGTTTATCGAAAAGAACATATTGATTGAGGATATCTAAGCATATCCTTTCGATTTTTCTTTTATTTGCTCAATTCTTTAACCATTTACAATCAAAACCTTTTTAAACAAAATCGGGTTCCTGAATAACATGGTATCAGGTAAACATAAATCAAACTCAAAAAGGAAGGTATTTGTAAAGGCACCTGGAAATACAGTAAAGGTGCATTATAGGGAAAGAAAGCCTAATAAAGCTGTTTGCGCTGTATATGGGACACCTTTGGCAGGAGTTGCTAGAGAGACTCCTTCAAAGATGAGGAATATGCCTAAGACAGCAAAAAGGCCTGAAAGACCATATGGTGGAGTTCTCTCATCAAGAGCTATGAGAGAGAAAATGAAAAAGAAAGCTAGAGAGCTTTGATTTTTCAACGATCAATTAACGATAATCTACATAACCTGGGATCGATGGCGACATCCCCCTAGCAAGGTATGATTTGGAGGCATGAAAATGTTTGAGATAGGAACAGTTTGTGTTAAGATAGCAGGAAGAGATGCTGGAAAAATATGTGTTGTAGTTGACAACATTGATGATAAGACAGTGCTTATCGAAGGGGCTACAAGGAGGAGGAAATGCAATATAAACCACCTCGAGATTACAGATAAGATTGCTAAGGTCAAGAAAGGTGCGTCTAATAGTGAAGTTGTCAAGGCTTTGAAAGAAGTTGACATAGAGATTGCTGAAACAAAGAAGAAAAGCAAGGAAAGCAAACCTAGACCAAGAAAAGTGAGAGTCAACAACAAGCAAACAGCAGAGAAGCCTGAGCAGAAGGCAAAAACTGCTAAGAAAGAGACAACAAAAGCAGAATCAAAAAAATAGAGATTTAATTATTCTTTTTATTTCCTTTATTTCTAACTTGTTCAAGAGATTGATCAACCAAACATCCTAAGATAATCTTCACCCTCAAGCTTCTCCTCAAGTCTTACTTTCTTGATTGCTTCTGAGAAGTCTGAATGAGTGATGGTGGTTTTATTCTTTCTTATAGCGAAATATCCCGCTTCTGTGCATGCTGCATGTATCTCAGCACCTGAGAAATCTTCCATCTCCTTCACGAGTTTATCTGTCTTGACATTTTGCAGTTTCATATTCTTGGTATGTATCTTGAATATCTCTTTCCTTCCTTCTTCATCAGGTATCCCTACTTTTATCAACCTATCAAGCCTTCCAGGACGAAGTATTGCTGGATCTAATATATCCTTCCTGTTAGTACAACCTATTATCTTTACATTCTCAAGATTATCAAACCCATCTATCTCTGCAAGTAGTTGCATGAATGTTCTTTGTACTTCACGCTCACCTGAAGTTCCCACTTCAATCCTTGTTGCAGCAATAGCATCAATCTCATCAATGAATATTATAGAAGGGGACTTCTCTTTTGCCATCTGGAACATCTCATGTACAAGTTTTGCTCCCTCTCCTATGAACTTCTGGACAAGCTCGCTTCCTACTACTTCTATGAATGTAGACTTTGTAGCAGCTGCGACAGCTTTTGCAAGCAAGGTTTTCCCTGTGCCTGGCTCACCGTAAAGAAGTACTCCTTTAGGAGGCTGTATGCCTATCTTCTTGAAAAGTTCAGGCTTCTTCAAAGGAAGTTCAATCACTTCTTTTATCTCTTGCACCTGTTGTTTCAAACCACCTACATCCTGCCATTTTATGTTAGGTTTATCTATTATGACGAATTGTTCAACATTAAATTTCTTGTCTGTTGACGTCTTCCTTATGATTGTTAGGTTCTTCTGTTCGACGAGAACAGAGTCTCCTGCTGCAAGCTTTTCACATCCGCTGCTGACATTTACCAAGAATGAATTCCCATTAGGTATCCTTATGACTGCGTTTTTCTCATCGATCACTTCTACTACTTCGCATACCATCAATGGATTTGATTTGAACTTCTGCAGCTCTTCCCTCAACTGATCCACTGATTGCCTAAGCAATTTATTCTCTTCTTCAAGAGCTGAAAAGTTTGCTACATAGGAATAATATACAGAATTTTCTTTCTTAGTTTCTTTTGATTCCATAGTGAAGGATTACAATACTGCCTTTTTAAATGTTTGTATAGTTGCTTATATAAAGGATTAATAACATTTATAAATTGACAACCCATGAAAATAGGCATGGACCCGAGAATAAAAAAACTAGCAAACATATTGGTTAACCATTCTTTAAAGATAAAGAAGGATGACATCATCGACGTCAACTGTGGCATCGAGGCCAAGGATTTGGCACTAGAGATCTCAAGATTGATTCTTCTCAAGGGAGCGTTCCCAAGAGTGAATTGCGGACTGCCAGGTTTTGCATATACCTATTTTAAGAATGCAACGAACGAGCAGCTCTCAAAGAAACCGGAACTAAGGATCTATGAGGCTGAGAAGATTGCAGGGACAATCAGCATTGGTACAGAAAACAATACAAAAGAGCTTAGTAATATCGCACCTGAAAAGATTGCTTTAAGAAGGAAAGCGACAAAACCAATAAGTGATATCGTGATCAAGAAAGATAACTGGGTCATCTGTGATATGCCAACTAATGCAATGGCACAGGATGCAGAGATGTCATTAGAGGAGTTCGAAGATTTCGTATACTCAGCATGTTTGAGGGATTGGAAAAAAGAGGAAAGGATCCAGACAAATCTTAAGAAAGTATTAGACAAAGGAAAGCAAGTCAGGATAATTGGCCCAAATACAGACCTTACCTTCTCAATAGAAGGTAGACAAGGTATAAAATGTTTTGGAAAGAGAAACATGCCAGACGGAGAGGTCTTCATCGCCCCTGTCGAGGATACGACTGAAGGTTACATACATTATGATTTCCCAGTCTGTGTATATGGCAAAGAGATTGACAATATCAAGCTTGAGTTCAAGAAAGGCAAGGTAGTGAAAGCAACAGCATCAAAGAATCAGGACCTATTGAGGAAAATGATCAAGATTGACCCGGGTGCATGTAAATTAGGAGAGTTTGGTATTGGGACAAATTTCGGCATAAAGAAGTTCATAAAGAGCATTCTCTTCGACGAGAAGATAGGTGGGACGATACACCTTGCACTAGGCATGGCATATCCTGAAGGTGGTGGCCAGAATAAATCTGCACTGCATTGGGACATGATCAAGGATCTTAGAAAAGGTGGAAAGTTCATGATTGATGGTAAAGTCATCCAAGAGAATGGAAAATTCAAGATCAAGATGGGTTAGGCCATCTATTTTTTCTTTTTACTCTTATTTTTCTCAAGATTATTGACAATGATTAATTGCTTTGGACTTCGTGTAAGCTCTTTTGCCTTACCATTAGAAAAAACAATCGTGTTCTCATATCTGATTCCATAACTACCCTTGTGATAAATCCCTGGTTCAACAGTGAATATGATATTATTCATTAGCTTATCTTTAGAATTTACTGTCAATGTGGGCATTTCATGTATCTCGATGCCTACCCCATGACCTAAGCTATGTATGAATCTCTTGCCTAATATATCTCGTGCAACCTTATCGATCTTGGATAATGAACAACCATACTCTAG
This sequence comes from Candidatus Woesearchaeota archaeon, assembly GCA_020637495.1. Classification (GTDB taxonomy): domain Archaea; phylum Nanobdellota; class Nanobdellia; order Woesearchaeales; family JACJVV01; genus JACJVV01. Next base: position 300,904 of record JACJVV010000001.1, on the reverse strand, counting down.
TTCTCGAAATGCCGTATCGTATGCATTGATGACTTTATCATAATTATCAATATCATCAGATTTAGGTCTCCCGTAGAATAGCATCCTGGTCATATCACTGCAATAGCCCTTGAATTTGACTCCAAAATCGATTACAGTAAAACCTTTCAACGTGCTCTTATCTGCTATGTGATGAGGTTCAGCTGCATTTGCGGCTGTTGCAACAACCGGATCAAATGAACGTTCAACACCCATGATCTGCATCTTTATCAGAAGGAAGTCATAGATATCTTTTTCTGTCTTGAAAGCCTCCTTACAATCGATAAGATATGAGTAGATCTTATCAGTTATATTACAAGCCTCAGATATTTTCTCAATCTCCTTTCTTGATTTTACCTCTCTTAGTTTTTGGAACTTTTTTGATATATCCTTATGTTTGCAACCTAGAATCTTAGTTATCTTACGTGAAGTAGATATCGAGATATAAGGATAATTAAATCCAACTGAATCTATTTTCCTTCTCTTGAAGAACCCTAATGCTTTTTTTCGCATACCCTCTCTTGAGAAAGGAAAACATCTAACGCCTGGGTACATGCTCACCTCAAAATTTGCTACGAACATGCATCTTTTCTTAGAATCATCATCATAGAATAAGATGCAGAAACTAGGTGAGTGCCCAGTCAGATAGGTCACTGTAGGGTCCTTGCAGGACTCTGTATTCACAAAAATATTTATCATGCTTTACCATAAGTTCCAGGTTTTAAAAAGATTTTTAAAGATAAATTCTGCTTTAGATATAATGATAAGGACCAAGAATTCTAACATACGGACAATATACAAGAGAAGAGATTCAGATTTGGTCAGCATAAATGTCTCAGTCTTGGTCGGAAGCGCAAATGAAACTGCTAAAATCAGAGGTATCGCTCATTTTATGGAACACATGGTTTTTGAAGGAACAAAGAATAGGAATGCCGAAGAGATAACATCTGCAATAGAACAATATGGTGGTGAATTTAATGCGTATACGACAATTGAAAGAACGAATTATTTCATAAAGATACACAGAAAACATGCAAAAAAAGCATTTGAAGTGCTTGCTGATATGATGATTAATCCGAGCTTTGATGAGAAGGCAATAAAGAAGGAAAAAGGAGTTGTCCTAGGAGAAATAAAAATGGTCAATGACCAACCTCGGCATTTCCAATGGATCATGCTTGAAAGAAATCTTCAGAATGGAAAATTCAAATGGGCCACATATGGTACAGAGGATACCGTAAAGAGTCTAAGGAAGAAAGATCTTCTCCAGTTCCACAAAGATTATTATACAAAAGACAATATGATCATAACGATAGTTGGCGATTGTCCCGACTATAAGAGATACATCTGTCAATATTTTGGCCCTGCAAAATCTAAAAAGGCAAGATCTACCGATCTAAAGAATAACGTAATCAATTCCAGGAAATCTGAGAGCAAGAGAAAACGGGTGGGTTTGAAATATCTTATTATAGGCTACCAGACACCAAGAAGAAATAATTTTGAGAGCTATATCCTCGATGTTATACACGCGATACTTGCACGAGGTCAATCTGGGAGGCTTTTCATAGAGATAAGGACTAAGCGCGGATTAGGCTATGATTTAGGAATTTTCCATAATGTCTCTAGGAATTTCGGATATTTTGCTTTTTATGCGAGTGCTGAGAAGAAGAATATAAAGGAGATTGAAGAGATATTCTTCAAAGAAGTTGAGAAGTTAAAAGATGATGATGTTTTACAATCTTCGCTTATAAGAGAGGCTAAATCATACATTGAGGGACAGGTAGCTGTCAAGGTAGAGGATTCACAAGAGCATGCTGACCTGTTGAGTTTCTTTGAAGAATCCGGACAGAATTTTGAAGATTATATCAAGAATATAAGAAAAGTTACAAGAAATGACATCTTAAGGATAGCCAGGAAATATCTGAATAAGAAATATACGAAGATAACCATTGAATAGCTAAAGAATTGAATAGATGTATTAAATCGAATATGAGACTATAGAAAAGTTTAAAAAGGGCGTATATTTATAGGAATTATATCAATTTTAACGCATTATCATTAGAAGGTGTAGATCATGGCTGAAGAAGAAAAAAAATTTTCGAAACAAATCATAGGCAAGACTGTTGTCAGCAAGACTGGAAAGAAATTCGGAGAAGTAGGAGATATCATCTATGAGACAAAATCAGGTGAATTGATCCATATTGTGGTATCAAATCCAACTGCATACTGTGACAAGCTTGAACTAGAGAAAGATAAGCAAGGCAACCTATTGATACCATTCTCAGCAGTTATTGCTATGGGTGATTTCATGGTTATAGCTGAAGAAGATATAATCTGATTAGACCTTAACCGCAATCTTTATAATTCTTACATTTTTCTTTGATTATCATGGAATATTCTATCTGGACTGAGAAATACAGGCCTCACAAGTTCGAAGAGATGGTCGGCCAAGAAGACATAAAAAAACGTGTCCAGGCCTTCGTAGAGAGTAAGAATATGCCTCATTTATTGTTTTCTGGACCTGCAGGCGTAGGAAAGACAACCATGGCATTGATTGTGGCAAGGCAACTCTTCGGTGAATCTTGGAGACAGAACTTATTAGAGCTAAATGCATCTGATGAACGTGGTATAGATGTAGTCAGGGTAAAGGTAAAGGATTTTGCAAGAACCAGAGCGATAGGGGATGTGCCATTTAAGATAATATATCTAGATGAATGTGACGCCCTGACTAAAGAAGCTCAGCAAGCATTGAGGAGGACAATGGAGAACTATACACAGACTTGCAGGTTTGTGCTGAGCTGCAACTATTCGAGCAAGATAATAGATCCCATACAATCCAGATGTGCAGTTTTCAGATTTAAGCCAATTCCTAAAGAAGAGATATTCAAGATTCTTGACAAGATTGCAGAGACAGAGAGTATAAAGGTAACTGAAGAAGGAAAAGAGGCATTGTATATTGTTTCGCATGGTGATTGCAGAAAAGCAGAGAATCTGCTTCAAAGTTGTGTAGCCGTCAATAGTGTTGTTGACGAGAAATCTGTTTATGAGATGTCATCATATGCAAGACCTGAAGAGTTAAAAGAGACGTTAGAGCTTGCAATAAAAGGAGACTTCATCAAAGCGAAGAATAGGATGATGGATATAATGCTTCAATATGGCTTGTCAGGGATTGATATAATCAAACAGATCCAGCAGGAGATATGGAACCTCTCTGTCGACGACAAACGCAAAGTCGAACTGATTGATAAATGTGGAGAGATTGAGTTCAGGTTGGTTGAAGGGAGTGATGAATTCATACAGCTTGAAGCCTTGCTGAGCCAATTCATTGCAAAATGATTATTTAGAGTTCAAGTCTTTCTAAAACAGCTTTAATATGTGGTTCATACATTGGAAGCATATAATGCATATCTTTTGTAAATATCTCTGGAGTCTTTTGCATTGAATTCATCAATTCCTCTAAAGTAAAAGAATCCATACCACGTACTTCTGAATCTATCCAACTAAATCTCCCATCGTATACGCCAAAATAAAAATGATTCATCAATGGTTGTTCAATATCTTTTACGCCTCTATTAGAATTACCCGCTCTATGAGACATCCATCCTGATTGATAGCCTAAGCTTTTGAATAAACCAACAACTTGAAGATTGATATTACGAACATTATAAAGAAAATCAGCACTCTCACATACAAACCCTGGTGATTCAAGTTCTTCTGCTAGTTCTGCAACAAGAGCTAAATCAGATTGTTGTCTATGATTACAATGTCCGCCAAGAGTTTTATCGTATAGACCTGCATTATAACTTTTATCCTCACTTCTTTTTTGAAGTAAGATCCTACCGCGTGTATTCATAATCAATGCCCTTACAGTCCTAAGCTGTTTAGTTATTTTCTTAGTAGATTGATATTCTTCTTCAAGTTCCTTGTAAATCTTCGCTCTTTCATCTACTTTGATGAAATCCTCATGAAGATCATATACTTCTAATAATTCTGCTTTTTTATCAACTTCAACCATTTTATCACAATAGAGGAGAATCAAACGTAATATTTAAATAGGTGCAACACCTCCTAAAAGGTGCAATGAAGATAGAAGACTTTTGCAATGAAATAGAACTTAGTCAATATGAGAAACAAACTTATGTAACTTTATTGCAGATTGGAACAGCAAAAGCTAGAGATATCAGCAAGAAAAGTAAGGTTTCCTACGGAAGAATATATGAGATTCTAGAAAAACTTGAAAGTAAAGGTCTAATCTCTGTAATACCTTCTGAACCAAAAACATTTGAAGCAATTGAACCAAAAAATGCACTAAAGAACTTCTTAAGGAGAAAAGAAGAGAAGCTTCAAACTTTGAAACAAGAAATTGATAATTTAGTTATCCCAAAAAAAGAAACTGAAAAAATAAACAAGGATACGACTATTGTTTTACAAGGAAAACAAAAACAATTAAATATGATTAATGATATGCATCATCGTGCAAAAAAAGAAATTCTAATGATTCCCGGAGTTTACGAACCAAATACTTCTAGAAAAACAGCTACAATAAGAGCATTAAGAAAAGGAATTGAAATAAAAAGATTAATAAGAAAAGTAACCAACAAAAATAAAGGATTCTTAGAAGAAAGCATAAAACTAGGAGAGAAAATAAAAGAAAATAGCATCCCTGGACTAAGACTAATAGTTACTGATAACAAAGAAGCAATGATAAGTATAGTTAATACAAAATCAAACGACAGAATTTCTATTTACACCACAAACAAAGATTTTGCATCTTCATTAAGCATCTTTTTCAATTCTGTATGGGATAAAAGCAAAAAAATAAACCTAAAAAGAAATAACTAATGTATCCTCAACAATTTTCTCAAGCTCATACTGAATATTATTGAGAATATGATATAAGCACCAAGCCATCCTAATTTCCATCCGAATAGATCAAGTACTATTTTCTTTTCATTCCCAGTTGTTATCTTCTTGACCTCTTTTGAGTCAAATTTTTGGTATTCGACGGTCCCGTATTTCTTCTCATCGATCAATACTTTAACTGGAAACTCACTATTGTCATTGACCTTGAAGACAACTTCATACTCCCCTGGTTGTTCAGCCAAGAATTTAAAATCCATGCTTCTTGAGTTTATCATCTTCGTATTGTTTGGTTCAAGGAATGTTATGCTGTTGTTTATTACAGGAGGGAAGACTTCCACATAACCGTATACATCCTTATTTAGCTGCAGGTTGATATCAAACTCCATTCCAGGTTGTATAGGTTCATAAGCAAAATTAGCGTTCAGCCATCCAAATATCAGTATTATTGGTATGAAAGTCACGAGTGTAGGTTTCATGCTATGGGTCATGTATTTCATGTTTTTCTCCATAGCTTGCTGCTGTTTCTTGAGCATTGCTTCAGGATTATCTTTTAGCTTCTTCATCTCCTTCTGCATGGCTTTCATATCAGCCTTCAGTGTCTTCATGAGCTCTTGATCAGTCATCAGCTTATAGATTACTGTTATTGCTACAGAAAGCAAGAAAGAAACTAATAATATTGCCCATAATGGGTCCATCACAAGCAAGAAGTGAAACCATGTATCATAAAATGCCATTTCTTAACACCACCATATTATAATTAAGTCCATCATGTTTCTTTAAATAATTATCTATAACAATCCACGATAGTCCCACCACTTTACTATCCTGCTGATTGTTGATATCTCATAATCCTTTATTATGTCTCCATACTTTGACCTTATCTCCTTTAGTACATCATCAAAATCATGATTTGTTTTGGCAGCAATTACAATGCTTAAGTCCCATTTTCCAGTTATCTTCTCGACATAGACTACACGTGGAAAAAATTCAAGGAAACCAAGAAGCTGCGTCTCTTTCTCAAGATCAGAGCTTGCTATATTTACATCTATCCTATATAGGAGAGGAAAGCCTAAGATAGTATAATTTACTCTAGGTAATAATCCTCGTAAGATGTTCCTTGAGACAAGCCTTTGGAGACGGTATTTGATTGAATCACGTTGTATTTTAGTTTTTTTAGACAATTCAGAGACCTTTGCTCTTCCTGATTCATGTAAGCATTCAAGTATCTTCTTGTCTTTAGCATCAAGCTTCATTTTACTTAAAATAAGCAAGATATATTTATATATTTTCCGATATACGTAAATATCTCTAAAATATTATTTATTATACATAGAAATTAGAGAATTATGACATATAAAACAGATATTGAAGCAAGAATTGGCAAAAGATTTGAAGGATTTAATTTAGCATTTGGAGCCTGTGATGGTGCAGACCATTACGTAATACTGGCAGCAGATTCGGTTTTTCCTTACGAAAATATTACATCAAGGAAAAATGAGAATATGAAGATACTCCAAGAGTTCAACAAGCAAGGGAATCATAGGCTATTCATTGGACCAAATCTTGAAGAGATCGCCAATTTTAATGCAGAAAGAGTCATAGGATATGATGATTGCTTGGCTAGATTCAGTTTTGGCGACACACAGGTTGAATTCTGGAACGGTATTTACAATTATGCATCTATAAGGATAAGATCAAGGCCAGAATTAGTCAAAGATACATTTGTGACGAAAGAATATCAGAAAATAATAACCATGCATTATTGCTGGGGAGAAGAGTTTTTTGTGCCTGCAGAAATGATGATTGAAGAAATGAGTGAATAATCAAAAAAACATAATTCAAAGCAGCGCGATTCATATATCCCACGACTCGCAAGCAAATTATTATACAAATTTAGACTAAATGAAAACAAACTCAAAATATTAAAGAAAAACTTATTTTCCGCCCATGAACTTTCGCATGCCTGGATTCATATCCATCATATGCTGTTTGGCAATCTCTTCATACATCTTATAGATGATCATGACAGCTAGTAAAATACCTGTTCCTCTAGCTAATGCACCAAGCAGATCTGCTGATGCTGCAAGGAAACCTACAAGTATTGCACCCATTATCGTCAAAGGCTGTATATATCTATCAAGTAGTCTTTCCAATACTCTCTGGTCATTCCTAAAACCAGGTATCTGTAGTCCATAGGCTGAGATCTGTTTGGCCTGGCTTCGTGCGTCCATTCCAGATGTCTGCACCCAGAAATATGAGAAAAGGACTGCTCCACCTATCATGAAAAGCAAATATGTTATTGAATGAGCTACATCTAGAGGTACAAGACTTCCAGTCATTATTCTTTCAAGTAGATTAGGAGGATGTATCCATGCTATGAAACCTGTTGCAGGAGTATTACCTACAAAAGTTCCTAACCATGGGTTACCCCAATTCTGCAATAATCTTGCCCACAGCTGGATATTTGCCATCAATGCAGCAATAAGTATTACTGGGATGTTTGAAGTATATATGAAATTAAGAGGCCATCTTACACCTTGTCCTCTTACTCTGCCATATGACAACGGTATCTCAACCTTCATTGCTTGTCCATATACTGATATTATGAATACGAATATTGTAGCAAGTATTGCGCTGAGCAACAAGAATGCTTGTCGTGGATCATTAGTAGCCAAGAACTGGAATATTGCAGGTATAGCTCCAGCACTTACTTCTGGATTTGTCAATGATGGGAAAGGGTTCAATGCTTTCAGGAATATCTCTTGAGAGACTCCAGCCGCGATAAATAAGCTTAGACCTGAACCAAGCCCCCATTTGCTACATACCTCATCCATCAATATGATCATATAACCACCAAGGATAAGCTGCAGAACTAGGAATATCTCAAGTGAGAAATATGCTGATGTTCCTGCCAAAGCTTCAGGAGGAGCAAGTCCGCCCATAAAGACATATATGCAGGATTCAAATATTACGAAGAAGATTGACATCAGTTTCTGCAATGATTGATATTTGTTCTTGCCTTCAGGAGTTGTTAGATCAAATTTGAGTATACCTGAACCGTTGAGAAGCTGCAATACGATGCTTCCTGTGACAATTGGTCCGATGCCCAAAGATATGATACTGCCGAAACTCGCACCCAAGATTATAGATAAATACTCGAACTGAGTTAATGCATTCTGTCCAAGCCCAAATAAAGGGATATGACCTAGTATATAGAATGAAACAAGAATTATCAAAGTCCACTTAATTTTCTCTTTGAAAGGCAATCTCTTCTGTGTAGGTGCTTCTACTTCTGGCAAAAGATTGCTTATGTTTTCAATTATCCCCATTTTCTTCTGTAGCTACTTATTCAGATTCATCAGCTTTATCAGCATTAGAATCGTTTGAATCAACAATTACTTTTCCTTTAGCAGCTTCAATCTTCTCTATTGCTTTTGCTGAAGCTTTTGAGACTGTTATATTATATGCTCCAGATACTTTTCCGGCTCCGAGCAGTCTAGTTATTTTCATATCAGCAAGATTGATATTGCCTGACTTTGCAATCTTATGTAGATCGCCTACGTTTATTGCCTTATCATATTTTCTTGTCTTTGATTTAAAACCATGCATTCCGAATTTGTCCTTGTCATTCCAAGTTGAAGGCTTTTTTGCATCTCCTCTTTTACCTGAACCTGCATTTCCTCTACCGCCCCTATTTCCTGCTCCTCGGCGTTTTTTCATAGCTCCGCCGCCATGGGTCTTGCTTCCCCTGTATTTCTGGACTTTTCTTCTTCTTCTCATGATTCTGACCTTCATTTAGACATCTTTACTATAAGTTCATTGATCTTATCTCCTCTGTAACCCAAAGCTCCACCGATAGAGAAAGATTTCTTTATGCCCTTTCTTTCAAAACCGCCTCGAGGTGGATGCATCGTATGAACGTCTGTTTCACCGTATTTCTTTTCATTCTCAGCATCAAGCTCTCCCCAAGTGATATAATCCTTGACTTTCTTCAGAGCGCCGACTACACTAGGCTTGTTTTCATATACTACCATAATATTTTGGTTTGTCAACTTCATGGTGGTTAGAGCATCGGCTATCTTCCTCTCGACTCTTCCACCTCTGATCCTTATTGCAGCTATCTTCATTTTCGATTACCTTGTACGATTGATAACTCTTCTTCTTTCTTCTTGGATATCTTGACCTTGTTGAGCTGTTTAAGCGCATCAACACAAGCAAGTATAAGATTAAGCTTTGTTCCGGTCTGACCTGTTGTCTTGCTCCAGATATCGCTTATTCCTGCAAGCTCAAGTATTTTCTTGCATTCCTTCTCTATGATAAGGCCCTTACCTACTGGTGCAGGCATCAATGTTATCTTAACACTTCCGCATTTGCCTGTTACTGCAAATGGAATTGAATGAGGTTCACTTGTTGAACTCAACCAGCTTCCTGAACCACGTTTGATAGGGAAAAGGCTTATTTTTGCTTTTCTTAGAGCTTTTTCACGAGCAGGAACAGTCTCTTTTGCCTTAGCATATCCTATTCCTACATATCCATCTTTGTTTCCTACAACAGCCATTGTCGCAAAGCTTGGTTTATTGCCTTCTTTTGTCTTTTTCTGGGTTTGCTTGAAAACTCTTCTTGCTCCACCGCCGAACTTTCCTTTACTTTGTCCGATCAATAATAATTCTGATTCAAGATTAGGGAATAACGTATCGATGATTTCTACTTCAAGGATCTTTTTGCCTGTAGCATATATTTCATCGACTGAAGTGATGTCTCCTGATTTGACCTTCCTTCCTAGTTCAGTCTTAGGTTTCCAATGTGTAAGTTTTTCTTCCTGATGCCTCTTGATGTTATCTTCTTCAATTTTCCTTTCGTCCAATTCCTTGACATTTAATGTATCTTTTTTTGCATCAAGCTTTACTTCGTCATCTGATGAAACTTCTTCAGTGGCATTTTCTTCAACTTTATCAACCATTATTTAGCACCTTCTATCTTTGATTTTATTTCAGCAACATGTTTTTGTAATGTTTCAGGTTTTATCCCTGATTTGGTGTATTTTGAAAATTTCTTGTCATAAGCAGCTTTATCTTTTGATAGTGATTCTGCATATAATTGTATATGTTCCCCGTTGAGTCTTTTTTCCTCAGGATACATTGATTCATCGACAGGGATTTCAATACCTGCATCATTGACTCCCTTGACAAGAGCGTAAACTCTTGAGTGAGGGACTGATCTTTTTAATCCCAGGTCAAGTATTGCTTTCTTGACTTTTGCTTTCTTAGCTAATAGATAACCTAGCAGATAAGCTGCAGGAAGGTTTGTCTTTGAAGCTTTCCAGCCTAATTTTTCAAGATTCTTAGTCGTGACTGCTGACATAACCTTGTCTCCAATTGGAGAATATTCTACAATTTGTGCTGAGATGTTCTTTTGGCTAAGCCTTACTACTAATCTAGGCATGCCTGATTTCAGCAAGGACAATCGCTTGTGATAATCAGTCTTCTCTTTTCTTCTGAATGGTTTATGCTTTTTTGACATTTTTCAACAACTTGTTTTCTGTTATATATGTTTTAAGGTGCCTTTCACTTCTGAAATATCCACCTTTTGCTTTATTTGATAATGATGTGTATGTTTTAGCTTCAAGTTTATTCTTATCTTTAAGGGATTTTAATAATGTCCTCTGCTTCCTTATCCTATTGATCCATAGTTCTTTCTTGTTATCTCTCGCATTGGCAGTTCCTTTTCTTGACCCATGTCCTTTCCTAAGTCCTTTTCTCTTCTGTACAAGGATCTTTCTGGCCCTAACTCGTGAACTTCCAGGAGAAGCCCTGACATCAATAGCTCCTGTTCCTATGAGCCCTTTGATATCTGCCTTTGTTATTGATTCTTTGATGTCTGCAAGACTTTCACTATCAAATCTCACCTTTTCTGGTGCGCATTTGAGTATCTGTGCTGCAAGTCTTCGTTGAAGTTTTAAATTGACCATTTTTTTACCTGTTTATTGTATTTATTACTAGATTCCTTCTTTTCTCGTAAGAAGTTTATCTTTCTCCTTTTTCTCTTCTGCTTTTTTCTCTTCTTCTGTGATATCTTCTACAGAACTTTCTTTATCATCTTTCTTAGGCTTCTTTTCTTTTGCTTCTTTCTGTTTTTGCTCTTTCTTCTTTTTCTTTTCGGCCTTTGCATCCTTCTTTTGCTTCATGCTTTCAGCCACTTTCTGAGCATAATCAGACTTTATATTTATGATTTTTAATTTAAGCTCTTCAGCTTTTTTGATCAATTCAAGTCTTTTCTTCTGGCCTAAAGAGGAACTTACAACGATTTCTGTTCCTGCTTTTAGAGCAGCTATATCTGTAAGATTCTTTACTACTAATGGTTGTATTTTCCCAGCAGTACCATAACCTACTTTTACAAGCTTAGTATAGCCTTTATGAGATAACCTGACCTTATTGTGAAGTCCTCTAGGTTTCCTCCATTTTCTTGCAAGCTTTTTCAGCTTATGACTGTTGTATCGTGGGAATTCTTTTGACATTTTTACATAACCGTTCCATCTTTATTTGTAATATATATTCCATCCTGGAATATCCTTCTATCTTTGTTTGTTAAGCGTGTTAACTGCTCTATATCTGCTGCCTGTTGAGACACAATATCAAGATCAGCACCAGTGACTTCGATAATGTCACCTTTTATCTCGACTTTTGCACCATCTTTTAGTGTAAGCTCTCTAGGTACTTTTTCACCAAGCATATTCTTAACTGTAAGTTTTTTGCCTTGCACTGCAACTGTCATTGGGAAATGGCTTGAACATATTTTGAGCAGATATGTGTATCCTTCATCGACACCTTTTATCATGTTACGTATGTGTGCCCTTACTGTCTCAAGATTTCTCCTGTCATAGACATTGAAGTTTTTGCATGATATTTTAAGATTGTTCCCTTCTTTGCTGAAGATGAATCTTGGCATCTTGAAGCATTTTGATACTTCTCCATTTTTCCCTTTGATAGAGATGATAGTTCCTGCTACAATAAGCTCCTTTCCTTCAGGGATATCTATTGTCTCTTTGAAATCTTTGACTCTCATTTTGAAGTTTTAATGCTTAGTAGCAATAAGCTATAAGCCTGCCTCCTAATCTCTTTTCCTTTGCTTCTGCATTTGTAAGTAGCCCTTGCGATGTTGATATTATCAGCATTCCGAATCCTTTTGCAGGAAGGTATCGTTGCTCGAATTTCTCGATGTCTGATACATTAACCTTGAATCGTGGTTTTATCGCTCCAGTCTTGTTGACATGCCCATTAAGCGCTATCTTAGCTGATGTCATGTTTCGTATTTCTGTATAATCTACACTGTCAATATATTCGTTCTTCTTCAATATCTCTAGTACTTCTTTGATTATCTTTGATACTGTAGCTATATCAACATGTTTCTTTGATACTTTTCCAGCATTATCGATTTTTGAAAGACATGCTGAGAGTGGATCGTTATTAACCATTTTTTATCCTCGTTAATTATATTTCTTGAAACCTATCTTTGTAGCAATATCCCTGAAACATTGTCTGCATAAGTCTAGACCATACTTGCTTACATGGCCTTTTATTCTTCCACACCTTTTGCATCTTTTCAGGCTTATTCCGCAACTTCGTTTCTTAGGAGCATTATGTTTGATGTATTTCTCCAGCTTTGGCTGCTTAACTTTAAGCTGCTTGAATACTTTCTTGTGATTGCTTGTTGTCATTCGGAAATCTCAACTCCATAAGTTTTATTCATATATTCGATAGCTTCATCTTGTGTTATCTGATGTTTCTTACCTATCTTTTTCCCTTTGTATTTTATTGAAAATCCTTTTCGTTTTAGTGTTATGCATATCTGAAAACCGATTATGCCTATCTGAGGATCATATTCCAATCCAGGAACATCTATATACTCATGTATACCAAATGAGACATTTCCTGCTGAATCAAAACATGATTTTCGTAATTTCCCTTCCTTTGACTTGATGAATCTTGTAACAAGATCTTTTATCTGGTCTTGTTTCCTTAATGTTATCTTAGTGCCGATAGGTAAACCTGGTCTTACACCCCATGAAGGGATTCTCTTCGTTGTGATAGTCTTGACTGGATCGATGCCCGTGATATTCTTCAAAAGTTTCATGCCCTTCTCAAGCAAGGCCTGATCTTTTCCAGCACCGACATTCAATGTCAATTTCTCAATTAGTATTTCTTTCATTCTATTTTCAACTCTGCTTTCCCGTTACCTAACACGAACACGTATTTCTTCAATGTCTCAAACGAAACATTATCCTTTGTCTTAAATATGATTGAATTGTCTTTTATTGATTCAATGTTACCAGTCACGCCAATATGCTTACCGCCCATGAGCATGACAAAGCTCCCTTCCTTGAATTCGATATTCTTTTCGACTTTCTGCCCAGGTACTTTTATCACCACTGAATCAGAAGTTTTATATGAATCTTTGTCGACAAGGATATTCCTTCCATCAAGGGTGTTTATTTGTATCTTCCCTTTTTTTAGTTTTGTCTTGCCTATGACTTTTGATAAAACTAAGCTGCTTTCTTTATCATCAATTTCTATAAGTGTAAGTTTTCCCTTCTTATTCAATATGACCCTATAATATTTTTTAAGGTCTGGATATGATATGACATCCATGAACCCAACCATATAATGGACATCAGTAATTGCCTTTCCGTTTACAAGGCACTTGCCTGCATTGAGTATTGATTTTGTCTCCTTGGTTGTCATTGAAAGCTTCAGATCTTTTTTCATGAAATGGTTTATGGACATTCCCATATCTAATGAATGTGATCCAGGGTTTGGTCGTGTTGTGAATATAGTCTCTTTCCTGCCTATCTCCCATGTTCTTGGTGTTGCGATGTTTTTAAGATGTTGTTTTACCATTTTCTAATCATTGCTTCTCATTTGTTTTGATATTTTTATCTTTCTTTTTTGAATTGAATCTTTTCTTATCGGATGTATCCAAATCAGTTATCTGAAGATTTGATGGTTCAACAGGAATCAATGATTTTGTACCGTCTTTCCTTAATAGTTCAATCCCTGTTATGAATACTTTAGTGTATTTCAAAGAGACACGTTCTACTTTGCCCGACTTTCCTTTATATTGACCACGCAATACCCTTACCTTATCGCCCTTCCTCAATCTTATTGAACGTACCCCATACTTAGGCCGTAACTCTTTTGAGAGATTCGCTGATACAAACTTGCCTGAGATGTGCATTGGAGCATTATATTGATATTTCCTCTGCTTTCTAGGCTGGCTGCTTGCTTTCCACGTGCTCACATAATCTTTTTTCATTTTGATATACCTGATTATACAGTTAATTTAGCTAACTTGGCTATTGGCGCCCATCGTTCGCAAACTTCTCTTGCAACAGGTCCTTTTATCAAGGTCCCCTTTGGATTGCCCTTCTTATCTTTCAAGATGATGCATGAATTATCTTCGAATTTTATCCTCATGCCATTTGACCGTCTGTACTCTTTTTTCTGTCTAACAATTACAGCAAACATGACTTGCTTCCTTACGTCTTGCTTTCCGGATTTGATAGCAACCTGTATCAAGTCTGCTACACCTGCACTAGGTTTTCTGCCTTTGACAGTCTTTGCACCGACTACTGCTGTAACTTTTACTATCTTAGCGCCTGAATTGTCACAAGTTTCCATCATAGTTCCAATCTGGATACCGTTGGTTACAGCTGCTTTAATTGCTTTCATTTTCTGACCTTATTCCTCTTTTGGATCTTCTTCAGTTTGTTCGTCATCAGAGTTGTCTGAATCATCAGAGACATCTTCAGCATTAGCTTCCTTCTTAACAGGTTTTTTGCCTTCTTTTACTTTCTTATCGTCTTCTATTGATTCTTTCTTAATTGCATATTCCAATGAATGTCCTAGGTTTTTGATAACTACGAATTTTTTTGTCTTGCTTAAAGGTTTGCATTCAGCGATAATCACAACATCACCTACCTGTGCATTTATGACTTCGGGATTATGAGCTGCTACTTTTGTCCTTTTGACCATGAACCTCTCATATTTCTTGACGAATTGCCGTGTTGTCCATTCAACCTTTACAGTCCGATGAGTATCTTTTGAAACAACTATCCCAGTGAAAGTCTTGCCTCTAAGTTTTAGTCCCCCAGTGAAAGGGCATTTTGAATCTTTCCTGGTTGAACCTGCCTTAATGTTCTTCCTTCCTTCTTCAAGGATTGCTGTGATTTCTTTACTCATTTTTTATCCTCATTTTTATCCTGTCTTCAGGATTTTTTGATAACGAATCTCCGTTAATCAACTCTGATCCGATTTTGAATATGATATTGTTTTTGATAAGGCTGATTGTCTTTTTTCCTGTATCGACCTTGAAGAGGTTTTTTGTTTCATCGATGATGATGCCTTCTGTTCCGATAAAGGAATTGTTTTTGCTTTCAACCACAATCATCTTTTTCCCAATGAAGCATTGAGTCAATGATATGATTTTTTTCATTTGATCAGTCATGTTATCAAGCATTACTTGACAACAATTGTTTGTTCTGCGAATCCCTCTCCTATGAGGAAATCTTTCATTTTATACCTATGATCACCTTGGAGCTCAATGATATCGGCCTTGAATGAACCACCGCAAGCGAACTTGTTCTTAAGTTTCTTTGTAAGCTCCTTTGCGTCGATTTCCTTGTCATTCAAACCTTTGATGACAGTGTATTGCTTGCCGAATTTCCGCTTTTCAAGTTCGACAAAAATTTGTTGATCTTGCTTGGTTATATTTTCCCAAACGCTCAACTCTTTCGGTAAACCTGTTATCGGATCTATCTCAACCATTGTTCTCCTTGTTTTTCAATTCTTGTTTTAATCTAGCTATATCCTTCTTAGTATTCCTTACTAATGAAGGGCTTTTTATTGTTGCTCCTGATGAAATCTGAGTATTATGCTTGACCATCTCCATTTTAAGGTCATCAAGCTTCTTAAGGATATCTTCCTTGCTCATCTCTCTAATTAGTTTTGCTTTCATCATTTGCCTCGTTAGTCACGCTAACATTATTCTTTTCAGCTTCAGCAGCAGATTTTGATTCTGGTTCTTGATCTGCTTTCTCTTCAGATTTTGGTTCGCTCTTTTTCTTTGTTGTTTTTTTCTTTGCAGGCTTCTTCTTTACAGGTTTCTCTTCCTCTTTCTCTTCAGCAACTGATACTGTTGTCTCCACAACTTTATCAGGTAGCTGCAAATCAGGAGGCATTATCCTTACTTGAATTCCTACTATTCCCGTTTTTAGTTTGGCTTGTGCATATGATTTGAGTACGCCAGAGACCGCTATATCACCAGATTTTTTCAGATAACCCTGGTAAAATCTCCATCGCTTAGCTCTGCTGCTAGGGATCTTTCCTGAGATGATTATTTCTACACCTTGAGCTCCTGAATTCATGACATCAGACATCATTTTATGTCCGATTCCTTTGAATTTGGACGAACCGAATCTTTCAAGCGAAGATGCAATCCTCTCTGCAACAATGTTAGGATCTAACATTGGCTTTTCAACTTCAACTATCTCGATCTGAGGATTCTCTAGCTTGAATCGTGATTTCATTATTTTTGTAAGCTTTTGTATGTTCTCTCCTTTCCTACCTACAATTAAACCTGGTCTTGAAGCATAAATGACAATCTTCTCCCCCAATGGAGTCTTGTGCAACTCTGCACGAGCAAATCCGACGTTGCTCAGGCTTTCTGCTATGAATTCTGCTATTTGGAATTCTTTTACAATTTCCTTGATGAATTTTGTCTCAATCATTTTTGATCTGCTTTAACCTCTGATTTTATTGTTTGTGCTTTTGATTCTTGTGATTTTTCCTGTGATTTTTCCTGAACTTTTGGTTTATTTTCTACTTTTGGTTCTGCTTTAACATCTGCTTTAACATCTGCTTTAACATCTGCTTTAACATCTGCTTTAACATCTGCTTTAACATCAGTCTTTTTAGTTGATTTTTCAAGTTCTTTGAGGGCGATCTCCACGTGACATTTTTTCATTTGCCTTCTGGATTGCCTTCCATATCTCCATGTGCTTGAAGATTGTTTTGCAGCTATATGGTATATGATTAATCCTTTTGAATTCAAGCCTTTGAATAAGGCATTTGATTCTGCTGAATTCACTAGTTTTAATATTGCACCGCAAGCTTTTTCAGGATATCTTCCTGATGTAACATCTCCTTTTTTATGGCCTACACCATCAGTGAATCTCTTGAAAGGTATTGGTTTTTTATGTTCTATTGCGTCTGTTAGTTTCTTTTTTGCTTTATTTATGTTATCGCCACGGATATAATTGCAGATCTCAATTGAAGCTTTGAAAGATATAGGCATATCCCTTCCGTAGGCCCTAGCCGTATTCTTCTCCGTTTTAATTGAATAACCTGCTGTCATTTTCTGATTACCTTACTGATAGTGCTGAACTTGATTTTGTAGCGCCTACACCTGGCCCACTATGTGCACTGAACTTTCTTGTTAATGCAAATTCGCCCAAAACATGTCCCGCCATCTCGAAATTCACGTCTACTGGTACGAATTCCTTGCCGTTATGGACTTTTATTGTCTTCCCGAACATGATAGGCAATATGATCATATCTCTGCAATGTGTTTCAATATTTGATTCATTCTTCTCGACTTTCTTCAAAAGAGCTTTTTCTGCATCTGTAAATCCCCTCTTGACTTTTCTTCTCAACCTTGAAGGGATAATCTCTGCATATTGACTTATTGACATATTCTTTAAGTCTTCTTCTGAATTGCCTTTATATTTGAATTCTTTCTTTGCCATTTTCTTTTTTTATTGCAAAGCGTGAAAATCTTTGATTTTCATTGTTTTGCCGTTTTATGATCTTGTTTTTATTTTTTATTTCGCCCAGTCCTTCTTGCTGCTACCATTCCTACTTTTCTTCCAGGTGGAGCATTTCGAGATATAGGTCTTGCCTTTGATTTTCGTGATGAATGTTTGTTTCCGAACGGATGATCTACTGCGTTCATTGATGCAGCGCTTGAGCGTGGATATAGTTTGTTTCTTGCACGCATCTTATGCATCCTTCTTCCTGCTTTAAGGAATGGTTTGTCTAATCTGCCGCCACCAGCTACGATACCTACGCTTGCCCTGCATTTGCTATTGAATATCTTGATCTTCTTTGAAGGAAGCATAACGCTCACTTCATCATTCTTCTTTCCTACTATTTTTGCAAAAGTTCCTGAAGCTCTGACAAATTTCCCGCCATCACCAGGGATTAATTCAATATTATGCACTAAAGTTCCTTCAGGGATGCTGTCAAGAGGCAATACATTTCCTGATTTGACTTCAGCATTTTTTGATACAAGTATTGATTCACCTATCGCAATTCCTTCTGAAGCAAGGATTAGTCCATCGGTATTGTCTTCAAAAACAACATGGGCTAACGGTGCAGTATGTCCTGCACAGTGGATAAGATTTGAGACTTTCCCAGCTAGGTCCCCGTCTTTTGGATGGATTGGTTTTCCTACAAACTTGAAGCTAGGCGACCTGTAAGTCGGTGATCCTTTTCCTCTAGCTTGCTGGATAAGATTTTTTCCCATTTTCGTCGTTTTATTTTTTTATTTTAGCTTATTACATTAAGCCGAGATTTGTTGCAATATCAATTGCAGGAGTCTCGCTGCTGAATTTTACATAAGCCCTTTTTTGATTCCCTTTTATAAGGGTGTTTATCTTTATTATCTTTACCTTAAACATTTTCTCCAATGCTTCTTTGATTTCAGGTTTCTTGGCTGTCCTGCTCACTACAAAAACCAAGGTATTATCGCTTTCCATCATCCTAAGTGATTTTTCAGTGGATAATGGGTTGATTATTATATCGTCGCTCATTTTCTAAATGTGTAACCTTCTTATTTTTTATTGATCTGCGAAGCTTTTTTTGCTGAAGCAGTTTTTTTTGATTCTTTTTTTGGTTCAGTAATCTTGACTTTCTCATCAGAGAAAAGTTTCTTTGCATCCATTGTTTCAATTGCATTCTTGGTCAATATTACCATCCTTCCTGCTTCTCCACCAGGTGCTAGCAAGGAAGTGTTGAGATTATTGACGCTAACAGCCTCAAAGCCAGGTATGTTTGAAGAGGATTTCAAAAGCTTTGAACCTGATCCGGTCACAAGTAGCAGGCCCCTTTTCTCTTTAAACCTTCTTCCTCGTGATTTTCCTCTTCCTGCTCTGATTTTTTTCTCCTGTGTTCTTAAGAGCTCATCGGCAAATCCAAGCTTGACTAGAATCGCTTTAAGTTCTTTTGTTTTTGATACATTTTCCAGAGCATCATCGGCAATGAAAGGATAAGTATTAGGTACATTATGTCCTCTTGCTGCAACCATCTCTTTGTCCAATGTTGCTGCTAATGCGGACCTTATTGCTTTTTTATTCTCCTTTGAATTTATTTTTTTATCAAGTATCTTCTCAGATTTTGGAGGATGTGCTCGTCTACCACCAACAACACCTGGAGCAACTGCAGCTATCCAGTTGAATCTTGTTCCTCTTCTTGATATGATTTTCCTAGGGACTCTTGAAATTCCATGCCCATAAGCTCCTCTATAATCATGCCTTCTTCTTGACAATTTTGCTGAAGCTCGCATTCCTGCATCAGATTTAGCACCGTAAGCCTGTCTATTATTCGCTTCGATTGCGGTTACAGCACGTTTGATTAAGTCTTTTCTGACTGTTTCATTGAAGACTTTAGGGAGATCTAGATTTCCCTTCTCACTTCCATCGATGGATAATATTTTGAGTTTCATTGTCGTTTAACTATCTTTGTTTGGATATTTTACTTATGTTTACTATTGAGTATGAACCTGTTTTTTTCTTAGGGTTAGGCCTTGCAGCATGAGTTAATCTTAGCATCCTCTTATTAGGGCCAAGTATTGAACCAAGTATCAAGACATAAGTTGATCTTACATTGCCATAGTTCACAAATCCGCCTTTAGGATTTACTTTTGAAACATCTTCATCAATCTTTAGTATTGGTTTGTTCATCTCTGTTCTTAAGAAGAAACCAGTCTGACCTGCATGAGCGACTCTATACATGATATGTTGCTGTCCGCACCATGGTCCTAATGAACCTGGACCCCTCTTTGTCTTTTCTGATTTTTTCTGCCTTATCTGAATCCCAAATCGTTTTACAGGACCTTGGTATCCTTTACCTGTTGTTACTCCATGAACATCGATAAGCTCATTCTCTTTTAATGCTTCAGCTACAGAAATTTCTTTTCCTAATCTTTCCTTAGCGTATGCTAGCTTCTCTTCTTTATTGCCTGCTAAAGCAAGCTCAAATACTTCTGGCTTTTTCTTGCCAATAGATGTTAATTTTGGTTGTGTGTATACTATTAATCTTAGATCGTCAAATTCAATATCATCCTTTATAGCCTTGGATTTTGGCACAATTAGTTTTCTTGACAATTCCTTATCAAGTTTATCAGCAAAAACATCAGAAACAGCACATATGGTTTTATCATTTTTCTTATAGAATCTTATCCCTGCCACCTTCAAAGGGGGACATTCAACGATGGTGACAGGCTTGACAATGACTTCGTTTTTAGTAAGGGAGTTTGAGCCTGAGTCTTTGATTGAGACTTGTGTCATCCCCACCTTATAGCCATAGAACCCATCAACAGCAGATGCTAATGTCCTAGATCTAAGCCTAGGTGTCAGCTTGCTAGCCCTTTTTCTAGGCCAGAACTGCATGCTTCCATGTCTTGGTCCATCTGTTTTTGACATTTTTTATATTTCCTATGTTTAATGAATGCTATTTTATGATATTGCCAACATATATATCCAAGTCTGAGCGCAAGAAAACTATCAATAGTACTGGTAATCTACTCAAGGGGCCTATTGATGAAGTTTCCCTTAGAACTTTCAGATATTCCCATCTGAAAACTCCTTTTCAGGCCTAAATATAGCATTTTTTGCTATACACCAAGGCATTCAATGATTGAATGCGGTTTTTGGTTATGTTTAAGCTTTTCAGATGAATCCCAGTCTGTTTATAAATGTTGCTGTCAAAATATTGAATCACTAGATGTATGTTGAAAAAATCTGGCTTTAACTGCTCTCTTTTTCCGTATCCTTATTTTGGATTATGGTAGTTGCAGGATTTTGCGATGTCTTTTTCCGTTTTTTTGAGCTGTTCAACATCTTTGCTCGCATTTTTGCATAATTGACAGGATTCTTGAATTTCCCATTAGCTTCTTCTGCTGAGATTATACCAAGATCAGCATAATAATTATGATTAGAATAATTTGGAGGCAATACTTTCTTCTTTTGGATTTTATGATAACTTAATTGAGTTTTTATTACAGTCTCTCTAAGAGGATCCTGGTTTTTCTTGTTCCATTCATGCAAAAGTTCATCAACTTCAGGGTAATCCCAACCGACTGAAGTCAAGAAATTGATAAGAACGAATAATGCGCGTTTTTTACCGTCCTTGAGTCCTTTTAGTATATTGATTATCGACGGAGGAAAAAGCTCGATAGGTATTCTCTCCTGGCTATCTTCCCAATTTGTAGGATTATCTGCAGACCCCCACTTATCTGAATTGAACTCAAGTACTATTTCAGGTTTGAAATCTAATGCTTTTAGCAAGAAATCTGCTGCTTCCCCTTCATGTGTGGATGAATCATCCAAAAAGATTAGATTGCATTTCATTTTCTCAGGTGATGCCATGCTTTTCTCAAATGCAAGGACAGAGAAAGGATTTATGGGAAGAGAGACGAGACCTGATTTCTCATGCAATGATAAAGCCATCCTATAGAGATGACGAGGAGATATCAAGACTTGGTCCAGACCAAGTACAAGTTTAAGATTTATTTTCTTACCGATATTTGATGAACCGCACTTCACGCATCTTCTTGATAGGTCAGTTGAGAGACGGACTATTGATTTGCATTTTGGGCATGAGATAAAACTTTCAGCAGTGCTATTAGGACTCAGGACAGCTTCCTTCTCTGTTATTGTTCCGCATTTATCACACATATATTGTAACTTAGAGGATCTGCTCTTATACAATGTATTGCAATCGATACAGACCTCATGGGCTAATTCATGTTCAGGAATATCAAGTTTACCAGAAAGTTGCTTGCTGTCAAGACCTTGCAATATCTCTGCAGAATATTCTTTTTCAGCGACATAAACCAAATACTCTAGGATCTTCTTGACTTTTTCAGGGAATAATTCTGCAGAAGATTTACCATTTACAGCTTTTGGGAACGCCTTGAATGGAACACCAATATGGAATCCCTTATTACCGGAAAATTTGCATGAGATGCTTTTTATTCCATGTTTTTTTAATATTTTGATGATTACAAAAGTGATTCGCTTTGACAGTTCCCAGTCAGGACAATCCACGTCTACCACAAGGTCCCATCCTCTTCGCATCTTGATCAGATCTGATTTCTTAAGAGTGGAGGATAAAGCAAGAGGGTTTGACCAATGCTCCTCAGAGATATGGAAACTACTTACTCCTTGTTTGGCAAACTCAAGCACATCAGCCTTATTTTGCAGGCTATCTGGTCTTTTGCCGAAATGACCATCAAGATATCTTGTGCCTAATTCTCTGTTTTTTGCACCCTGGATTAATGCATCCTGGACTTCACTACGCTTATAATGATTCAAGCACGTTCTTAGATCTAGCATAAAAACTGATTAGACATGAATTTTATAATGTTTATTGCCATACCGAATAATATGTCCAGTGAAGATGAAATAACTGATTGGGCCATCCGATATATTTATAAACAAACAATAAATTATCTATTGTATCACCAAATGCATTATCCACGCTGAGATGATGCAAAAGCTGGGTGAGGTAATAAAAAAACCAGCATATGTTTTAGAAGATATCCTTGGTTTTTTAGGAGGAAAAAATGACAGAACAAAAAGAGATGCTAGTTGCACATGATGTGTATCTTAAATCAGGCATCCACATAGGGACAAAATTCAGGACAAAGGCTATGGAGAAATTCATCTATAAGACAAGACCAGATGGATTGAGCGTACTTAACCTGCAGAAGATTGATGAGAGGGTAGGTATAGGAGCAAAATTCCTTACTCAATATGCACCAGAGGATATACTAATAATTTGCAGAAGAGAGAATGGCTGGAAAGCTGTAAAAGCTTTTGGAAAAGCTACAGGAATAGAGGTATTTGCAAAAAGATATCCGCCTGGAATTCTAACTAACATCGAACTTGAAACATTTATCGAGAAAAAGCTAATACTTGTCGTTGATGAATGGGCAGATAGAAATGCAATAAAGGATGCATTGAAGATGGGAATTGCTGTGATGGCCTTGTGTGATACTAACAACAATGCAAATAACATCGATTTCATAATTCCATGCAATAATAAAGGTCAGAAAAGCCTTGGGCTTGTCTTCTTTATACTTGCTAAAGAATACATGAAAGAGAAAGGCATGATCAGCAAAGATGAAGAAATGCCTGTTAAGATTGAGGATTTCGTGACAGAAGAATAACTAGGTATTTTTTATTTTTTCACTTTTTAAATTAATTTTCTGATAGAATTAATCTTTTTTCGCTTCAATACCTGAATTGACAAGCTCAAAATTGAATGTCTTATCTTCTTCAATTGATCTGCTTTTTCTCACTATTAATGAACGTATACTATTCTTCATACTCTGTATTTCAATCAATGTCTTGCTGCTGTATTTAAGTATATCTCCTCCGACCATGTTCACTTTATCCTTATCCTCGAAACTTGAATATACTTGATTTGCGATTAGTACAGGGATTTTCTTTTTCCTGCCAAGCTCTGTCAGATAAGCCAGTTGTATGCCTAGTTGTTTGTTAACTTCGTATACATCTTTTGTCTGCCCTACAGCAAGCCTATAAAGCATGGATATAGTATCGACTACTATGAGGCCGATGGTATCATCGACAATATTACGCAATTTATCAAAAGACTTCTTCTGTTCATCAAAATTCACAGGCTTGAGAAAAAGAAAATTGTGCATGACTTCTTCATATCTATTAGGGACTATCTGCTTAAGCCGTTCTACAGAAAAACTTGATTCTGTGTCGATATATATTACTTTTTTACCTGAATCGATAACAGAGATTGCAGATAATATACATAAAGTGGTCTTTCCTGAACCAGAAGGACCATAAAAAGTCGTGATGACATCATTATCATAGCCTCCGCCTAGAAAAAGATCGAGGTCCTTGTTACCTGTAGGCACTTTAGTGATACTCATAGGTTAACGATATCGGGATATCTTAATATATTTTATCCATCAGGAGCATGGAATAATCCATAAAAACCGGAATATTTTTATTGCTATTTCCGTTAAAATCCAGGATGAAAGCATACTTAAGGTATACATTACTAATAAGTATTCTGCTTATAGCAGTCATCATTAGGATGTACTTCGCAAATAGTATCAGTTTCTCAGATGACGAATCATATTATACCCTAAGACAGCTGGAAAGCATAAAAGAACATGGCATTCCCCTCTATGAGGATGAGCTGAGTTATTCAGGACGAAATGCAGTCTTCTCCCCTGGTTATTATTATATATTGTTCTTTGGAAGCTTCATATTTCAATCTAAATCATTAGTGATCTTAACGAGCATACTTGCGGCCTTAAGTGCTTTAATTGTTTATTTGATTTCATTGAAATTAACACGGAACCATCTCATTTCAGTATTAGTTTCTGCTATGGGGATATTCATACCTGTTTATCTGATTAATACTACAAATACATTGTCGCCCACAACACTGATAATACCCTTAAGCCTACTCACGATATATCTTTTTTCCATAGCGAAAGATGAGAAGGATGTATTATGGTATATGATTGCATTCGTAATCCTCAGCTTGGTTACAGGCCTATCGACAATTATTGTTATAGTCTTTATCATGTATTTATTGATGCTAAGGATTGAAAATATTAGAATAATCAAAGTGCAGAAAGAACTAACCATAGTCTCTGCATTTTTTGTTATTTGGGTGCAGTTTATCATATATAAGAGTGCATATCTGGTGCATGGTCCAGCAATCATATGGAGGAATCTACCGTTTGAATTGATTATCCAGTATTTTTCACAAGTCAATATTTTCAGTATAATCTATTTTGTAGGTGCTGTTCCGTTCTTTGCAGCATTATATACAATGTATAAACATTCTTTTACATTGAAGAATGAGCAGCTTTACTTATATACATCATTTGCTGTTGTGATTGCTGCATTACTGCTATTCAGGCTGATTGAATTGCAAAAAGGTCTGATTTATCTTGGATTTTGCTTCCTCATTTTTTTCGCTGTCTTCTTAAAGAGAGCAATAGCATATATAGAGAGAACAAAATTGAATAGATATAAGCATGGGGTAACCTTGATTTTGATATTTGTTTTTCTCCTTTCATCTATCATCCCTTCGAT
The DNA here is from genome assembly GCA_020637495.1 of Candidatus Woesearchaeota archaeon. Taxonomy (GTDB): domain Archaea; phylum Nanobdellota; class Nanobdellia; order Woesearchaeales; family JACJVV01; genus JACJVV01. The sequence continues at coordinate 275,601 of JACJVV010000001.1, read as the reverse complement.
AATGGCACTTCACAATCAAAGCTCAATACCAAGAGATACAATAGATGCCATGGAATGGATAGAGAGGAACACAGACGAAAATAGTGTAATATTGGCCGACATTAAGGAAGGGAATCTCGTTACTGAGATAGCAAAAAGAAAGAATATAATTGATAGCAATTTCCTTCTTATAGAAGATATAAATCAGAGGGTTAATGATATGCGGCTTATCTATACCTCTTCATCCATCGTCAAGGCAGTGGAACTTTTAGATTATTATAGCATAGATTACATACTAATTGGTGAAGCACGGACTACATTCAACATAGAAGATTTGCACTATATTGATTCAGAATGTGTAGAAAGCGTTTATGACAATAAGATAAAGATATACAAAGTTAAATGTAGAGTGGAATTGAGTGAATAAGATGAAAAGAAGTAAACTCAGAGGGATGGGAAAAGATAGTAAAGCTAAAAATAGCATCTCATTTGAAAGAATCTATAGTAATAAGTTTATAGCCATTGCATTTTGCATAGTAATATTCACTTTAGGCATATATGCAAGCTATAATCTTTCTGAGGATATTGTATTGAATGATAAGACATATGATATAATTAGGAAGTCAGAGACCTCAATAAGTACGGATCCATTGATAGATAAAGGATGGGATGTTAAAAGTGATGTAGCCATATCATTTCTCAGAAAAGTAGGGATAGAGGATATAAACCATTCATTGATACTGCTTCAGTTGGCATCATTGCTCATTTCCTTGCTTTTATGTTATTTCATCATCCAAAAAGTCACATCTATTTTTTATGTATTGATGTTTACTCCTTTCTTTGTACAGACTTTCTTAAGTTTTACGGATCTGACGTTGTTAATACCGATCTTTATTGGATTCATACTTGCATTAAAAAAGCATAAATATGTTATATCATTTATCTTGCAATGTGTAATTGCATATTTGAACTTTTATGTTGCAGTTTTTAATATTCTGCTCCTTGCTTGGCAATACAAGAAAAAAGCAATCAGATTGTATCAAGCAGGATTCCATATAATTCCGCTTGGTATTTTCTTCACTCTTGCAAAGGAGGTCATCCCGGAAGGGAAAAATATACTTCAATTTATTTTTATAGATTTTGGCTCACCGATAGGGATCTCATTGTTCTTGGTGATCCTTGGATTTGCTTGGATTATTATTGAATGGAAGAACAATCTAGGGAAATATTTGATCCTTGTTGTCATTGGTATAGGGTTGCTCAATATGACTACTGCATTGTTTTTAGCTAATATAATCTTGATTTATCTTGCATCATTGCTGATAGATAAGTTAGTTGAAGAGAAATGGGTAAGTACAGACCTCAAACAATTATCTATCATCTTGATTTTCTGCAGTATCCTTTTTTCAGGCTTAGGTTTTATGAAATATAGCCTAGATCAAAAGACAGAGATAAGTGGCACACTAGAATGGATTAGCGCAAGAACCCAGGAGAATAGCACAATATTATCACATCCTAAGTATGGATACATGATCAAATACCATGCAGACAGAAGAATATTCCTTGATGATGATATCTCAATAATATCAGATGGTGAGCAGAAATATAAAGAATTGAATCATATGTTTAGTTCAAGAAACAAGAAAGAGATACTGAATTTCTTTGATAAATATGGGATTGATTATATATTGATAACAGAAGAGATGAGACAAGGCCTTGTTTGGAGCAGAGATAGTCAAGGGATGGCCTTTGTCCTTGAGAGTAATCCCGAATTCAGCAAAACATACAGTGATGAATTTGTAGAATTGTGGTGGTATAATCATAATAGAGACTTGAGAAGATAGAAATTAACACGAAGATACAAAAAACCTATTTAATCTTTTTTCTTGATTTTTATCATATCCCCAATAGTAAGGCTATCATCACCTTTTGGCTTAGAATAAGTTTTATGTTCCCTGAATTCTATTTCTTCAACTATTTTTATTCCAAGATATTTCTCGATTTTTCTAGCAAGTTTTATATTTGGCTCGATATGACCTGTTTCGATCTTGTGTATGAGTGATTCTTTCTCATTTATTTGCTTTGCAAAATCTTCTTGTTTTATATTATTGCTTTCTCTTGCTTTTTTTATACGAGCAGCATAATCTTCAACAACCATCTCTTCAATCTCTTCTTTTGAGTATTTGATTGCTTGTTTTGGAGAAATATTAGAATTTGGTTTTGCAGATGAAGGAAGGCTTTGGGCTATAACAGTCCCATATTGCGAACAGTTCTCACAGACCTTAAGCACAGTGCCTTCTACTTTTGCTTTAATCACTATCTTTCCATCAAGATTCTTGCCGCACATCTCACAGATCATATGTTATGCATAGTGGAAGAATTTAAATATATTATGATACCATACTATAGTATGCAAGAAAATCTGTGGAGGGATGATAATATCTAATGATCATTTGTATTACTGGGACCCCTGGAACAGGAAAGACTACTTTAGCTAAAAGACTGGCTAAGAAGTATGGCCTAAAGTATGTTGATGGGAATAGTATAATAGCAAAATATAGTCTTTCAGAAGGATATGATAAGCTGAATAAATGCAAGATAGTGGATCCAAAAAGATTTAGTAAAGCGATATTAGAAGAGCATTCAAAAACTATCAAAGTATCTCCAAGAAAAATATTGATTGTCGATTCACATTTAAGCCATCATATTCCCAAGAACAAAGTTGCATTCTGCATTGTATGCAAGTGTAATTTAAAGATCTTGAAGAAAAGGCTGAAAAAACGAGGATACACAGACGAAAAGATAAGGGACAACCTCGATGCTGAAATATTTGAGGTATGCTTCATAGAAGCGCAGCAAAAAGGCCATATGATATTATGCAATAATAACTTAAGAGAGATTAATAAAAAGATTAATGATCTGAGAGAGAAAAGGTAAATTATTGTTCTTTGATTAAGATAGGGTGGTCTACAGCTTCATATCGATGCTTGTTTATTGCCAAAAGAGTTCTAGCGGCCCTATATTCAGAATCCTGAATTTCTCCTATCTTTTGCAATTGCTCCAGAGATGCTAAAGTCCGTTCGTGTGCATCTTTAAACCCCCATAGATGCTCTTTTGGAAGGTCATGATAATCAACAAGATAATTTATATGATTAGGATCATGATCAATGAAAAATCTCCTAGGATCGTTTGGATCTCTTTGCATGAATGGAATATCGCACTTGCCCTCTTCAGCTTTATGATATTGAATTAATTGCTCCATGTATTTTGCAGCTTTTGCTTTAGCAGCAAGAATATCCTTCCCATCTTCAAATTCTTCAGGATTGCCTACCTGCTCTAATAATGGATGACCGAGATGATCATGTGATTTGCTGTAAGTTGTTACTGATACTATCCCTCCCCTGGACTTTTCCCTTGAAGGGTCATATTTGACCTCATTCCAGACTAAGAGATATTTACCATTATGCTTTTGGATCATCACGGAATTGGTATTATTGTCTCTAAGCATGAGTATATAAGCATCTGCAAAAAATTTTGTATTTGAATCTGTAAGATCTTCATTTACGTTCGGATCTTTATGTGAATGTTCATATTCAAACATATGGAATGATAAATCTTCAATCCCATTCAATTCAAAAATCAATGTTGTATACTCACCAAGGAATTGTGAAACCTCTTCCATCTTAGAATAAGAATACTGGTGTCTTGGTATAGAAACTATCCTAGCTCCATCACTATCAACTACATCTTCTAAAGTCAGTGTATTTGCTGGTGCTATCATCTTTGTTATCCTTCTAAGTCACTGTCTGGGTATTAAGGATATAGTTATTTGTATACTAGTTAACTATTTTAGTATCTAAATCACGTAGCATATATAAACTATTCCTACATAAAAACATTTTTTTGTGGTTTTCAAAAAAACTTTATATAGTAGGATAATAACAGGTTAGTATGGACAACCTCTTGAAAGAGTTGGGAAATAGCTTTGAACTGAATGGAAAAGAATTGCTTATTATCGAATCAATTACTAAAGGACCTTTAGAGGCACAGCAGATATCTAAGAAGACAGGTATTCCAAAAGGTAGGATCTACGAACATCTCAATAACCTTTTGAGGATTAAATTGATTGATAGAAGTGAAAAAAAACCATATAGATATTCAATCGAAAATTTGGACAATAACATAATTGATTTCTTGAAATATAATTTTGATGATATGGTACAGAAGCAACATAGGATCATGCATATATTAGAACATAAGACGAGAGGATTTGATGAGATAGAGATAGTGGGATCAGGTAACGATTTCTCCTTTAGGATAATACAATTGCTTAAAGAAAGTAGAACAATAAAGAATATACTTAGGCATGGTAGTGTACCTTTTCTATTGTATCCAGAAAAGGCATCTGAATATGCTAGGGTTAGAAAGATGGTAGTTGAGAATAGAGACATTCCTGAGCACACTACACCTGAGATGACATTCATGTTGTACCAAGCGCATATGGATTCATACAAGAAGGATAAGAATACAGAATATATTGTAGAAGCTAGTGCGATTAAACTTCATTTCAATCTGATAAAAGAGAAGTTTGGAGAGGAATATCTAAAAAAGACTATCTCAGAAATAAAGGATAGGATAAAGAAGTATAATTTAAAGATAGGTGTGCTAGAGGAGTTTATACCTATGCAGATCTTCATAACAGATAGCAAGGTTTTTCTCTCAATTGTGCACCTTAACAATACACATGGGATAATAATAAGGAATAAGGCTGCTGTCAATTTATACACAGAATATTTTGATGACATGAATGAGAAGTGCAGACCGATGGAGAAATATCTGAACAAGCTACGATGAATAGCATAAGTTTAGGAAAATTATAGGGAATTTTTATCTAATTCACATACTTTCTAGAAGCTCTATATTATCGATCTTGCCATCGGCATCAAGATCAAAACCTTGTACTATCGCATAGAAATTATTTTGCGAAGAGAAATGATTCAATAGAAGTTTTGTCTGTCGTGTTAAGGCTATAACTGCAGATTTAGTGCCTGAAAACCTTAATCCTGCAACAACAAGTATCATCCCTTCATTGATAGGATTTGGTATGCGAGCAATAAGCCCGATATTATCATCTGTATATGTATCTTTTTTCCCTTTAATAGCCCAATGTCCTTCTTCGACAAATTTTACAGGTAATGCATCATTGATCCTGTTCATCAGAAGGTTTGTAACAGGCCCACCTACAATTACAAGATTATCCTCTGATTCAAGATTCACATCTGTATCAAGAGCTACAGCAAATTGATTCGTTTGTGAGCAGAATGAACCAAGATATAATGCCAGATCAGTTGCATAGTGACCATCTCTTGCACGTGCTTTGTATTTCCCATGAGGATCTGGACTTCCAACAATTATTTTTGCATTGAATTTCCCATCTGAGATGAAAGGGAAAAAAAATGAATGGCTTTTCATATTCCCTTTGTTAAGCTCAAGATCCATCAGGCTTATGTCTTTATATTTTTTAGATAACGATAAACAAAAATTCATCGTCTTTGGCTTGAATTTCCTAGCTGTTGTCCCACGTATCTTTTTCTCATCAACCACTTCAAGATAAGGCATCAACTGTTTTATATGATAATAGATATTCTGTTCGTTAAGCTTTAATTTTTCTGAAAGCTCAGAGATATACATTGGCTTCTTGTCAAGTTCCAAAAGGATATTTATTTTTATCTTACTAAGGCTAGAAAAATCTTCTTCAGAGATAAGGGTGCATTTGTCAAATTTTCGAATTCCTTCTTCATCACGTATGATAAAATTGACCATAAATACAACATGTGAATTCTATTTATATATATTTCGAATATTATAATATTTTTTTTAATATTATGTAGAAATATATCTTAATGAGAACATAGATTTAGATTTTAAGCTAGTTTAATAAGAAAAACTAGATTATAAATTCATTAAAAACCTAAATAAATCTTTAAAATAAATAAAATATGATATTAGTTAATTATAATCCATTTTTATAAATAAGCTAAAAAATATTTTTGAATTATCTATTTAAATAAAAGTATCCCTAGGATATTTATGTGTGGAATAGTTGCATATAAAGGAAAAGAAGGATGCAGTGACATATTGTTAAGTTGTATCAAGAACCTAGAATATAGGGGATACGATAGTATAGGCATGGCACTTGCAGCAGATAAAAGTAATTCAATCGAGATCAGAAAAGATGTGGGTCCAATTGACTTAGTGGATGAAAAGCTTAACTTCACTAGCATGCAAGGTAATAAAGGGATTGCCCATACGAGGTGGGCAACTACGGGCTCAGTCACTAAAGAGAATAGCCATCCGCATTTTAGTTCAGATCAAAAGGTATATGTTGTGCACAATGGCATAATTGAGAATTACCAAGAGTTAAGAAAAGAGTTGACAGATTTAGGGATAACTTTGAATTCAGAAACAGATAGTGAAGTAATCCCTCAGTTCATTGCAATTTTTGTAAAAGAAGGCAGCAGCCTAATTGATGCCATAAGAAAAACAATATTGAAGATAAAGGGTAGTTTTGCGATTGTGGGGATGCATGAAGATGAAGAAGGTATATTTTTTGCTCGAAAAGAATCACCTCTGGTCATAGGAATGAAGGAGACCTCAGATGGGAGTGGAGAAAAAGAATTCTTCGCTGCATCTGATGTTCCTGCATTTCTATCATACACAAATGAAGTTTATTACATTGAAGATAATGAGTATGGAATAATTAAAGAAGACATTGTGTTCAGGGACATCATTGATAATAAAATAATTAAGAAAGAAATACAGCACATAAACTGGGATATTGACCAAGCAAAAAAAGGTGAATATGCACATTTCATGCTCAAAGAGATCCATGAACAAAAGAATACTATCGTGAAAAGCATACAACAGCCATCTAGCTTGGTAGAAGAGGTCAGTGATATTTTAAAAAATGCCTTCGGAATATTCTTTGTTGGATGTGGAACAAGCTATCATGCTGCAGTTTCTGCTTCATATGTATTTACACATGTCGCAAAACGTCATGTAAATGTTACAATCGCATCAGAATTCAGGAATTATAAAGATTATCTGACAGATAAGACTGTAGTTGTTGCAATATCACAATCTGGAGAGACAGCGGATCTTATCGACGCTATAAAGACTGCAAAAGAGAAAGGTTCGAAAGTGGTTTCGATAGTGAATGTGATGGGATCCACTATAACGAGAATGTCAGACAAGAATATAATGATGAATGCCGGACCTGAAATCTGTGTCTTGTCTACTAAATCATATACCAGCCAGCTTGCGATATTGTTGCTTCTCGCGCATGCTATAGTAGACAAAGAAGAGAAAGCAAAAGAACTAATAAGAAAAGCAGGTGAAGAGGTTACAAAGATAATTGATAACAATTTTTTATTGCTTGAGAAAATAGCTGAGAAGATAAAAGAGGAGAATTCAATGTTCTTGATTGGTAGGGATCTTGCATACCCTTCTGCATTGGAAGGCGCATTGAAGATAAAAGAAGTTTCCTATATTCACGCCGAAGGTTTTCCAGGAGGAGAGCTTAAGCATGGTACTATCGCACTTATTGAAAAAGGAACTCCTTGCATTGTGTTAACAACAGAAGCGACAAGGGATATGATTATTAGTAATGCCTCCGAGATAAAAGTCAGGGGAGGATATATGATAGGCATTAACTCAAAAGAGAATGAGGTATATGATGAATTTATCAAGATAGGGGAGCTTGGGCATGCAAATCCTATTGCAATGATAATCCCGATCCAGATCTTAGCATATCATCTGGCATTGAAACGAGGATGTAATCCAGATAAGCCAAGAAATTTAGCTAAATCTGTGACTGTTAAATGAATTTGCAAGTTATTGGACAAGATAATATTACTTGATAGTTAGGCATAGGAAATATATGTTTTTCAGAGGATTCAAAAAAAATGGAAGAGAAAAGATATTTTGGGACAGACGGAATAAGGGGAAAAGCAAATGTATACCCTATGACTGCAGAATTTGCATTAAGATTTGGCCAAGGATTGGCAAGGTTCCTCAAACGATCCGAGAATAAAAAAGAGTACAAGGTCATAATTGGAAAAGATACTAGAGTGAGCGGTTATATGTTCGAATCAGCTCTTGAGGCAGGTATTGTCAGCCAAGGAGTGGATGTATTGCTAGTTGGCCCTATGCCTACGCCAGCAGTGGCACATCTGACAAAATCTATGAATGCTGATGCAGGGATAATGATTAGTGCATCTCATAATCCTGCAGAAGATAATGGCATAAAGGTATTCGGATCTGATGGTTATAAGCTGCCTGATGAGATTGAACTTGAAATTGAGAAAGAGATTGATGGGATAGATCATGATGGTAATATTAAGATTGGAAAAGCAAGACGTGTTAATGAGGCATTAGGAAGATACATAGAATTTGCGAAATCATCTATCAAATCTTATTCTCTTGAAGGACTAAGGATTGTTATTGATTGTGCGAATGGTGCAGCATATAATGTTGCACCAAGTATATTCTCAGAGCTTGGTGCTGAAATAATAGCTGTGAATACAGAACCTGACGGTGAGAATATAAATAAAGGATGTGGTGCCCTATATCCTGGAAAAATATCTAAAATAATAGTGGATAATAAGGCTGATTTTGGAATAGCATTAGATGGTGATGCTGATAGGATAATAGTCTGTGATGAGAAGGGAAATATATTGACTGGTGACCATATACTAGCCATGTTAGCTGAAGATCTCAATAATAAAAAAATGTTAAGATCCAATAAGATTGTGATCACACTCATGTCAAATTTAGGCTTGAAGGAATTCTTGAACAATAAGGGAATAGATTATATCGAAACTAAAGTTGGGGATAGGTATGTGATAGAGGAGATGAAAAAAAAGAGTATAAATCTTGGTGGAGAGCAATCAGGCCACATCATATTATCAGATTATGTAACAACTGGGGACGGGATCATCACAGGATTAAACATTGCAAAAATAATTCAGGAATATAAAATACCTTTATCACAATTGTCAGATGGCATGCAAGTATATCCTCAAGAATTAATTAATGTCAAGGTAAAGGAGAAGAAAGAAATAAATGACCTAAAAGCATATGCTTTGATAGATGAGTCACAGAAAGAGCTTGAAAATGAAGGTAGAATAATTGTAAGATATTCTGGAACAGAAAATCTTTGTAGGGTCATGGTTGAAGCAAAAGATGAGGATAAGGCAAGAAATATCGCTATAAAGATTGCAAAATCTATAACTGAGGAGATTGGTATATGAAAGCTATCATGATGTGTGCAGGAAAATCTACTAGAACTTATCCACTGACAGTAGAAACGCCAAAACCGTTGCTTAATGTCCTGGAGAAGACTATAATTGAACGTAATCTCGATCAAGTTAATGGAATCGTAGATGAGATAATCATTGTTGTAGGATTCATGAAAGATAAGATTATTAGCTATTTAGGTCATGAGTATAAAGGTATAAGATTAATTTATGTCGAACAGAAAGAGCAGTTAGGCACAGGCCATGCATTATTGATGTGTAAAGAAGTGTTGAATAATGAAAGGAAATTCATCGTCATGAATGGGGATGATTTGTACTCAAAAGAAGATATTAAGAATCTTTGCAGATATGATAATGGAGCATTGGCAAAAAATGTACAAACTCCTGAGAATTTTGGGATTTATAGGACAGATAAAGAGAAGAACATGATTGAACTGGTTGAGAAACCAAAAAATGCCATAGGTAACCTTGCAAATATTGGGTGTTATTTGCTTCCATCAGAAATATTTGAGATATTAGAAAAATGTGAAAAATCAGAACGTGGAGAGATTGAGCTCACATCAGCTATAAGGCACCTTGAAAAATTCAAAATTATTGAAGTAAAAGATCTCTGGATACCTATTGTATATCCTTGGAATTATCTTGAAGCAAACATAGATTTGCTGAAACGAGAGAAGCCAAACATAATCTCTGGAGATGTAGAAGATGGAGTGACATTGAAAGGTGATATCAATATAGGTGAGAATTCAAGGATTATGTCAGGGGCTTACATAGAAGGACCAGTTTTTATTGGGAAAAATTGTGTCATAGGTCCGAATGCACATATACGACCAGATACCGTTATAATGGACAATTGCCATATAGGAGGAGAAGTGTATGATTGTGTATTCATGAAGAACTCTAAGGCAAAACACCATTGCTATATTGGACACTCTGTTATTGGTGAAGATGTAAATATTGGGGCAGGAACAATAACTGCTGACTATAGGCATGATGGAAACAGCCATAAGACGATTGTCAGGGGTATTAAAGTAGATTCAGGAAGAAGAAAACTTGGAGCATTCCTCGGAAACATGGTCCATACAGGTATTGCAACACTGATATATCCTGGAAGAAAGATATGGCCAGGTCTCTCAACTATTCCTGGTGAGATCGTAGACAAAGACAAGCAGGATAAGTGAATCATAAGATGATATTTCTTTTTGACTGTGATGGCGTCATTATTCTCGGAGAACAGTTCAGTAAATTTTATTCAAACAAATATGACGTCCCTATTGAAAAAATGCTGCCCTTCTTCACAGGTCCGTTTAAGGAATGCATAATTGGTGCCAAGGACCTAAAGGAAGAATTACAACCATACCTACATGACTGGAACTGGAATGACGGTGTTGACAGGTTTCTTGATTTATGGTTTAATTCTGAATTTGTAATAAATGAAGAGCTGATTAAGTTCATAGAGAATAATAATTGTCATAATAAGTTCTTCATGGTAACGAACAATGAGAAATATAGGACTGGATTTTTAGAGAAAAATATGTCTGAATATTTTACAAAAATATATTCAAGCAGTATGATTGGCGAGAAGAAGCCAAATAAACGATTCTATCTTGAAGTTCTCAAAGACATAGGTGTTAAAGCAGAAGATATAGTCTATTTTGATGATGAGGAGATTAATGTGGAAGCAGCAAATGAGCTAGGCATTAATGCATTCCTATTCAAGGCTTCACAAACAGAAGAAAGCATTAAAATAATGTCAAGATTTATTAATTAAAAAAAATAACCATTGCAATATGGAGAAAATACCCAAAGAACTGTCAGCTTTAGATTTGTATTATCTGCTTAAGGAATTTAGCATACTTCAGAATTCAAAAGTTGAAAATATATACCAGAAAGATAATATACTTATATTACAACTCTATATAAAAGGCCAAGGAAAAAGATTCTTGAAGATATCACTGCCTAATTTCATATACATAACATCATTTAAAGAGGAGATGCCAGTAAAGCCTCAACAGTTCTGTACAATAACAAGAAAATATCTCAGGAATGCAATTTTACAAAATATTGAACAGATTGGGTTCGAACGAGTTCTTAGAATAGAATTCTCCAAGAAAGATCAGTCATATTTCTTGATTTGTGAGTTATTCAGTAATGGAAATATTATCTTATGTAATAAGGATATGAAGATAATTTATCCTATGACTCACCAGACATGGAAAGATAGGATAATCAAAAGTGGAAAGGATTATATCCCTCCTGAAAGGAAGATAAATATAATTAATGACCCTAATCTAAGTGAAGAGCTCAGGAAGACTATGATGGATAGCATTGTGACCTTTCTTGCAAAAGAAGTTGGATTTGGAGGGATATATGCAGAAATAATATGTTCTGAGATGGGAATCCCAAAAGAAAGTAGGCCAAAAGAAGTGGATCCATATAGATTAGCAAAAATCTTAAAGGATTTATTGGATAAAGATATGAAAATCAATTCATTGCTTGATAAAAAGTTGACGGAAAGAGCGATTCTTGAAGAGAAGGAAGTCAAGGAAAAAGAACATATTGAAAACAAATCGAAAACAGAGAAGATACTGGAAATGCAGAAGGCAACTATTGAAAAACAGGAACAGATAATAGATGAATGCAATAAGAAAGGTGATCTGATCTATCAAAATTATAATAAGGTCCAAACTGTTATCGATGCTATCAATAAAGCAAAGAAAGAAATGACGTGGACTGATATAAAGAAAAAGCTTAAGGATAATAATATTATTAGATCGATAGATGAAAAGAAAGGAAGATTAATATTAAAAATTGATTGATTATTCTGAATATAAAAAAATTTCTTCTTATAGATAACAAAAAAAACAGTTAGACTGATGAAAAATTTTTGAGAGTGTCGGAATTAATTCAATTATGGAATAGATAAAGATATATTTCTGGGATTAATATTTTTAGATGGTGATATAAATGAGTTTATCAGAAAAAAAAGTGGAACATCTTAAAAAAATGCCATTGATCCAAACAAGGATCAGACGTGTGCAGGATAGTAATCTAATCCTTCACCAGACAATAATCAGTGATATAAGGCCTATAGAGTATTATGAAGCTGTTGTTGACAAAACAAATGGAAGGATGGAGACCAAAGTTGACAGCCTGATGGAAGAGATTATCATATAAGAATATCATATGATAGGAAAAGCAAGAACAATATCCTTTAGTTGTTGAGAGGATCCAAAGCGCCTTCCATCTGGTGTAACATCTGCACTAACAGATATATGTCAGGACTGGCATTTCCATCACTTCTTAATTTTTTTATTATTCCAACTCTCATTTCTTTGACTTTCTGTATAGAAGACATTTCATATTTATAGAAAAGTGATCTGATAGAAGACATATATTTATAGATATCATTTAGGATATGAATTGTTTTTTCGACATCTTTTTCTGATTTCATGTGATAAAGGCAGAAATCCCTCAATGCATCTCCACATACTTCAAGATTTGATAGTATCTGATATAAGTATGGAGTTTTATGGAAATTAGAATATCCTTTTTTATTCAATATCCTAAGACAAAAATCGACAAAAGTGTTGATGGACTCTTCCATCTCAGCGATATCTTTCAGGTTTGAATTTGGATCTTTTAAAGAACCAATTATCTCATTAAGCATAGATTCGACCATGAAAAATATACGTTTCAAGACGCTATCAAAATTCTCATCGGAAGGCAACGCTACAACAGCCACAATGCATCGCTTTGAAGATTGTTCGATTATCTCATAACCGATCAAAGAACTTATCGCTTTTTTTATCAGCGCAATTGGTAACAGATGAGAAGAACTTAGTGTAATTTTATCATATCCTAGAACATAGCAGCTCCTTAAGTATCGTTTGAAAAATGGCCTATCATTTGAAATAAGAATCTCATATTCCTTTCCTGATTTCTCTCCTTCCACAGAAAGAATCAGGTCACTACCTGCCTCTGTCAAGTTTAGATAATCGCCTTTTTCAAGATTATTCTGAGATAGCCAGTTGAAGGGTAATGTTAGTGTCAAAGCCCCATTGCCTTGCTTCACTAGTTTTCGTTTAACCATACAATGTAATTATTTTATTATATTATAAAGATTATGGTTATATTAAATATATAATAATTATATTTCCTATAAAATAATTATATAATTATATTAGACAATGTATCTTCTATCGTGAATAGTGCGATAAGAAAAAATATAATGAGGTCGTTCAGAATGGAAAAGAAAAACATAAATAAGAATATGCAGATTTTAGTTGAGTTAAGAAAGAATGCAAGAGCACAATTGACAAAGATAAGTAAATCTACAAATATTCCGATATCCACAATTTTTGATAGGATAAAAACAAATTCTGACGGTATAATAAGTAGGCATGTTTCCTTGATAAACTTTGAGAAGCTTGGATTCAATGCAAGAGCTACAATATGTGTAAAATGTCCAAAAAAGACAAAAGAAGGTTTCTATTCGATGGCAGCTCATCATCAGAATATAAATGCATTATATAAGATAAATAATGGATTCGACTATATGGCTGAAGTGATCTTCAGAAATGTGAAGGAATTAGAAGAGTTTATCGAAGAAATAGAAGATAAATTCTTGATTAGGTCAAAACAGGTTTTCTATATGATAGATGAGATTGTAAAGGAGAAATTTATGAGTGAAGATTTATACCTGGACCTCATAAACCAAGGAGAATATAGAAAAGTTTATATATAAGCTCCTTAATTAATAACTCATTAAATAGTAGTAACAAAATAAGTTACTTATTATTTTAGAGGTTAAATGAGGAGTAATGCTTTATCTAAGGTATTTAAGTCCTTTAAAGATATAAATTAGAATTATTCAAGGCAGAAATTAAAATAAAAGGATTATAACCAGTTAAAATAGATCCAAAAAATACCATAAAATTTATAAGGTCAAAAAAATGAAATCAGGAGTGATAGCATTTGGGAGAGGTTAAGTTAACCAAAAAAATAGTAGAGGATGTTATAGCTGAAGCTGTAGGTGAAGATATAATACCCTTAGTAGATTATCTAAAAACTTCAAAAAATAGTTCAGAATTTCAGATATCCTCTAAAATAAAGATTCCAGTTGATGTAATAAGGAATCAACTTTATAGATTATATAACCAAAATCTCGTAGATTTCATCAGGAAAAAAGACAAGAAGAAAGGATGGTATATATATTATTGGTCATTGAATCTTGAACGTATAAAATACCTCTCTGGAGATCTCAAAAAGAAAAAACTTGAGACACTTAAAGATAGGCTTTCACGTGAGGAAGCAGGTCAATTTTTTTCATGTATAAACCAATGTTTAAGGATAGATTTTGAACAAGCTACAAATTTTGAATATAGATGTCCAGAATGTGGAGAATTGCTAAATCAAGAAGACAATTCTAAAAAGATTAATGATATAAAAAAAGAGATAACTGATATAGAAAAAGAAATGAAAAATAAAGAATGATTATCTACGTCTTTTTTTAGCAGAACCACTAGTCAATTGCTTTTCAATCTTCTTCTCTTCAGCTTCAATCTTTAGTTCTTCAGCAGCAATTCTTTGTGTCATTCTTTCGATGTTAAGATCCATTCTTGCTATTCTTCTCTCAACAAGAACAAGTATTCTCAAACTGTATACGATAGCAGCAAGAGTACCGATAATAATTGCTAATGTAAGTCTTAATAGGGTTTCTTCAACCATTTTTGTACCTCCTTTTGAAAGTATTTCAATACTAAGGGACGACTTTTATAAACTTTTCTATAGGATAATCTTTTTTTTATTATATAAAATTAGAAGATATTTTAGAAAAAAAATTAATTTTTGATATGATGTTTTGCGCCACAGGCTTGACATTTAAGATAACTTATATTGCCTTCAATTAGGATTTTTGTATCTGGTTTCCCACATTCTGTGCAAAGCACATACATATTAGTATATTGACGAACTTTTTGATTTATTGCTAATGATGATAGTTTCCTATTAAAGACTAGTAAATTATTTTTTATCTCACCTGAAGTTGCTAGCTCTTTAAGGAGATATTTTAAAATATGTTGTGGTTGTCGTCTTAAAGTGCTACAGATCATAGAAAAATTACTAATAACAGTTCTATTTCCTTGTAAGTGTCCTTTCACTTTTGGCACTTCAAACCTTTCCCTTACAGAAACTATTTCAGGAAGTCCTTCTCGTGCCCGTTTCAATAATTGAGTATAATCCATAATAAAGTTGATTAGACATCCATATATAAAACTATTGAAATAAAAATAAAAAGTTGAATATAATATATTATTAGAAAAAGTAATTGTTGTTTCAATAACAATGTTAGTGTCCCCTCCATTTCCCATGGAACATTAATATTTTTTTGGAGAGCATTAAAAAAAAGAAAATTAAGAAAAAGAAAAAAATTATTTTTTTAAGCTTTTTATTATATATATTGTATTATTTATTATATATTATATATATTATATTATATTATTTTATATATTAAAAATAATAAATAAATAAAAAATCAAGTTAAAAAATAAAAAAATAAAAAAAGAATGAATCCTAATCTATATTTTCTCTTTTCTAATGGTGATTATAGATTGATCAAAAAAACCATGTTACATCTTTTTTTTTATTTCCATAGGAAATAAAAGGGTGGGGTAAAAGATTCAGATAAAGAACAACAATAAATTATTTAAAGAGCTTGATTTCCAATGGAAGATGGAAAAAAACAGCAAACAATTATCTCATGTATTTGAAAAATACATGAAAAACAAGCCAGTTTTTCATCAAAAGCAATTTCTTCAATCAAACTATATGCCTGATACAATAGAACATCGCGATAAGGAAATTAATACGATTGCTGAAATTTCAGCATCAGCTTTAAGAAATGAAAAACCATCTAATATATTTATATATGGGAAAACTGGTACAGGAAAAACACTCACTATACAATATACTATGAACCAGCTTAATGAAACATCACAAGCACATAATATACCATTAAAAATTCTTTATATAAATTGTAAATTAAAAAAGATTGCAGATACAGAGTATAGGATAATTGCACAACTGATAAGGGAATTGGGAAAAGAAGTTCCTCCGACAGGGCTCCCCACAGATGAAATATATAAGATATTCATAAACATAATAGATCAAGAGCAGCAGATTATAATACTAGTCCTCGATGAGATAGATCAATTAGTAAAAAAGGCAGGGGACGAGATATTATATAATCTGACAAGATTGAATACTGAACTTAAAAAAGCTCAGATCTCTATAATAGGTATATCAAATGACCTACTATTTTCAGATAATCTTGATCCTAGAGTCAAGAGTTCTTTGAGTGAGGAAGAGCTTATTTTTTCACCATATAATGCTCTTCAGCTCAAATCAATATTGAAAAAAAGAAGCGATATTGCATTTGTAGATGGTGTTATTGAACAAGGCTTGATAGAGAAATGTGCAGCTTATGCTGCTCGCGATCATGGTGACGCAAGGAGAGCGCTTGAGCTTTTACGGGTATCAGGCGAGATTGCTGAAAGAGAAGGTAGTAAGAAAGTAATGATCTCACATCTTGATCTTGCAGAATCGAAGATAGAGAAGGATAGGATAATAGATTTGGTATCTACTCAACCTAAGCAGCATCAGATTGTTCTTTATAGCATTTTAAAAATTGCAGATAAAAGACAGAAAGTAATATTTACAGGAGAAATATATGAATACTACAAAGGAATATGTATTGAGACATCAATTAGACCATTAACACAACGTCGTGTTTCTGATATTATTGCTGAATTTGATATGCTCGGGTTAATTACAGGGAAGATAATCTCAAAAGGAAGGTATGGGAGGACAAGAGAGGTTAACTTATCTATACCAGATGAATCAAAAGTTAAGATAAAACAGATACTTAAAGATTCATTGAATGTATAATTATCTGTTGTTAATTATCAGTTGTTAAAAGGGGAAGGATTTACAGACCTGATTTTTATAAGATATGTATATGTTATGGGGATTGCTGCATGGACACATTCGAGAAGAAAAAAGAGATAATAAAATATTTCCTGAGAAGTAACAGTTTAATTTCCCCAGACTTGATTTCTGATTTTGAGGATAATCAGTTGGTTGATGATGTGTATAGTTCTCTCGAGTCTGATCCTGGTATTGAGTATATTCAAAAACTGATTGAAAAAAATAAGAAAAAAGAGGCTTTAATAGATGGTGGAGAAATAGGGATTAATAATGGTAAATCTCAAATAAGTAAAAGAAATATCCTAGAAAAAGAAGATTCCTTTTCGGAAGAAAAAGATAATTTGCAGTATGCACAAAGTGTTTCAGACAAAAATAAAAACAGGTCAGGTTTTATAGTTAAAAAATCATTTGATCTTATCCCCCAGAAAAGAAGTGTTGAGCATTTTGTGTCTTATTTCTCTTCAAGGTATAAACAGCTAGAATCGCTTCTCCGTAAGAGAAAAGAGCTTGAGAATATACTCTCAATAGCAAGGTTAAAGGCAAAGAAAGATAGGGAGACGGTTGCAATAATCGGGCTTGTGCGTGGGAAAGATATAACCAAGAATGGAAATCTGATTGTTACAATTGAAGATCTAACTGGCGAGATAAAGGTACTCATAAATAAGAATAATAAAGATCTCTTTGAGATTGCAAATGATCTGGTTGAAGATGAGATTGTAGGTGTCTTAGGGACGAACGGCGACAATATCTTATTCTCAAACAATATTATACAACCAGATATCCCATTGGATAAGGAATTCAAAAAATATGACAAGGATGATTACATTGTATTTCTTTCAGATATACATGCAGGTTCAAAATATTTTTTGAAAGACGATTTGAAGAAATTCCTTTCATGGTTAAAACAAGAGACAGGAACTGAAAGGCAGAGAGAGATAGCAAAGAAAGTTACCCATGTTTTCATAGCCGGCGATATAGTCGATGGTGTAGGAATTTATCCAAATCAGGAAGATGAACTTGAACTTCTGGATATATATGAGCAATATGAAGAGGCTGCTGAATTAATATCACAGATACCTAAGCATATTCCTGTGATAATCTGCCCTGGTAATCATGATGCTGTCCGTCTGTCTGAGCCTCAACCCGTCCTTAGCAAGAAATATGCAAAATCACTATATGATATTGAGAATGTGACAATGGTATCTAATCCAGCAGTTATCAATATCTGTTCAGATGAAAGTTTTTCAGGCTTTGACATACTCATGTACCACGGATATAGTTTTGATTATTATGTAGCTAATGTAGACTCTTTAAGATTGAGCGGTGGTTATGATAGGGCTGATTTGATAATGAAATTTTTACTCAAAAGAAGACATTTAGCGCCAGCATACACTTCCACTTTGTTTATACCTGAAGAGAATTGTGATGCACTAGTGATTGAAGATATACCTGATTTTTTTATAACAGGCCATATACATAAGACAGCAGTGAGCAATTACAGAAATGTGACGATGATCTGTGGAAGCTGTTGGCAATCAACAACTTCATTCCAAGTCAAGGTAGGGCATCATCCTGAGCCATCACGGGTCCCTGTAGTCAATCTTAAGACACGTAAAGTCACGATATTAAATTTTGAGAGTGAAGAGGAGAATAAAGAAAAAGATGCTGGCAATGATAAAGAAACAAATCCTGTTCCAGGAGATGAGCTTAAATGATGGCTTCAAAGAAACTCCAGAAATATTTTGAGAATTTAGAGAACGAGACTACCAGGACTCTGAAGATAGCAAACAATGCAAGGGCAAAAGGCTTCGATCCTGAGGATAAGGTGGACATACCAATCGCAAAGAATATGGCAGAACGTGTAATTGGTTTGATCTCTGCTGTTGCTCCCCAGATGCAGGATTCCAATGTTGTCCCGAGGATTGTAGAGCTAGAGAGTGAATATTCCCCTCTGGATTGGCGAGTCGGGTTCAGAATTGCAGGAGAGGTGGCTCAGGAAAGATTCTGTAAGTTTAAGGATAGGAAAGAAGCTATTGAGATTGGGATACGCACAGGATTCACTTACCTGACTGGAGGGATTGTTTCAGCGCCTCTTGAAGGATTTGTAGAGGCAAAGATTAAGAAAACCCATGATGGCAAAGAATATATCGCATGTTTTTATGCAGGTCCTATTCGTGGAGCTGGAGGCACTGCTGCTGCCCTATCAGTTGTACTCTCAGATTATGTTGCAACGACCTTAGGATATGCAAAATATGATCCTACAGAAGGAGAGATTAACAGGGCAGTGACGGAATTATATGATTATCATGACAGGATTACTAATCTACAGTATCTGCCTTCTGAAGAGGAGATAAAGTTTATGGTTAAGCATCTTCCTCTTGAGGTGGATGGGGATCCAACAGAGAGGATTGAGATTTCAAACTATAAGGATCAGCCAAGGATAGAGACTAATCTGATACGAGGAGGAATATGCTTAGTCATAGGTGAAGGATTATGCCAGAAAGCACCTAAGTTATGGAAACGACTTAGCATATGGGGGAAGGATCTTGGTATAGATTGGACATTCCTGAAAGATTTTCTTGATCTGCAGAAGAAAGTAAAAGCACGAGGAGCGAAGAAGAAAGAGTCTAAAGGTATATCTCCTAACTATACATTCATTAATGATATGGTTGCAGGAAGGCCAGTATTAACTTATCCTATGGCATATGGTGGGTTCAGGATAAGGATGGGAAGAACAAGGACCTCTGGATTCTCATGTGTAGGCATTAATCCGCTTACACTATCAACTCTTGACAACTTTATTGTTTATGGTACTCAACTCAAGATAGAAAGACCTGGAAAAGCGTCTTCTGTCACGGTTTGCGAATGTGTAGATGGTCCCACAGTTTTATTGGAAGATGATTCAGTAGTCCGTATAACAAAAGAGAATAAGGATATGATAAGGAGAGTGAAGAAGATACTTTTTCTTGGAGATATGCTGATAAATTATGGTGATTTTTCAGAGAATGGTCATTCACTTGTGCCATTGGGATATTGTGAAGAGTGGTGGGTTCAGGAGCTTGAAAAGAAAGTGATTGATCTCTCCGGGATAGTGGATGTGCATAAACTATCTTCTGTAGTGGATATTCCTGAAGAACGTCTTTCACAACTATTAGATGATTTTTTTCATCACAAGCCAACTTTCAATGAAGCATTATCACTGTCAATAAAGCTTGGATTGCCACTTCATCCTGAATATATCTACTTCTATACTTCAATGTCAAAAGATGATTTGAAAAGTATCCTACTATCTTTTCAATCTGCTAAATTCAACTATTATGACGACACACAGACTGATAAGCTTAAGAGTATAGTGATCAATTTTTCAGAGAGGATAAAAATAATACTTGAGAATGCAGGAATACCCCATCTTCTGATGTCTACAGAGTTCATAGTGATACAGGATAATGTAGCCAATTCTATAGCTCATACCTTCCAACTGCTTAACCCGGCAGATAAGGCTTTGCATGAGAATTTAATATTAAAGTACCCTGATAAGACTGTCCTTGAACTGATAAACATTCTGTCTGATGTGGAGATAAGGGATAAAGCAGGTACTTTTGTAGGTGCAAGGATGGGTAGGCCAGAAAAGGCAAAGATGCGAAAATTACAAGGTTCTCCTCAAGTGCTTTTTCCTGTAGGGGATGAAGGTGGTCGTCTGAAAAGTTTCCAATCCTCAATAGAAAAAGGTGAGGTTACCAGCAGTTTTCCACTATACTATTGTGAGAGTTGCAAGAAGAAGACCATCTATAAGAATTGCCATCTTTGCGGAGGAAAATCAAGAAGATTATATTTTTGTCCTAATGTGAACAAAGAGATAATGGCAGATTCAGCCCCATTGCAGATTGATGAGGGTGCTAAGACTTACAAGACAATGACGATAAGCATAAAGGAATATGTAGATTCTAGTTTGAAGATACTAAACAGTAAGGTTTATCCTGATTTGATAAAAGGTGTTAAAGGTACATCGAATAAGGACCATATACCTGAACATCTGATTAAAGGGTTCTTGAGAGCAAAGTATGAGATTTATGTAAATAAGGATGGGACAACAAGATATGACATGTCCGAGACTCCATTGACTGCATTTAAGCCAAAAGAGATCGGAACTACGATCGAGAAGCTTAAGGACTTAGGTTATACGCATGACATTAATGGAGAGAAGCTAGAGCATCATGATCAAGTCGTAGAGCTTTTCCCACAAGATGTTGTCGTACCTGCTGGAGAGAATGCATTGGAAGAGCAGGCAGATGATGTTATGTTTAAGACTGGAAATTTTGTAGATGAGCTTTTGGTACGGTTATATAATCAGAAGAAATATTACAATTTTAATTCCAAGCAGGACATTGTCGGTTCGTTGATAATCTGCCTTGCACCCCACATCTCCTGCGGGACTATAGGTAGGGTTATAGGTTTCTCAAAGAATCAAGTGATGGCTGCACATCCGATGATGCATGCAGCTGTTAGAAGAGACTGTGATGGCGATGAAGCATGTTTCATAATGCTTATGGACGCCTTCTTGAACTTCTCAAGGCAATATCTTCCGGATAAACGGGGTACAAGGACAATGGACGCTCCTCTCGTACTCTCGACAAAGATAATCCCTTCAGAAGTGGATGATCAAGTTCACGGTCTTGATGTCGTAAAACGTTACCCTCTTGATCTTTACAAAGCAGCTCAAGAGTTCAAGATGCCATGGGATGTTAAAGTTGAACAGCTTAAAGACCGTCTCAATACTGAGAAGCAATATGAAGGTTTTCATTCAACTCACCCGGTGGGGAATATCAATACCGGTCCGAAGATCTCTGCATATAAAGTATTGCCCTCAATGAAGGAGAAGCTGGATGGGCAGATGAACCTTGCGAAGAAGATACGAGCCGTCAATGCATCGAATGTAGCAACAATGGTTATACAGAAGCATTTCCTTAAGGATATTAAAGGTAATCTTCGTAAATTTTCACTGCAGCAATTCCGTTGTGTGCAATGCAATTCAAAATTTGACAGACCTCCTCTTATAGGAAAATGTTCTAAGTGTGGTGGGAAACTATTATTCACTATCTCAGAAGGTAGTGTAGTTAAATATCTGGGCCCTTCAGTGGAACTTGCTGAGAATTTTAACGTACCTGCATATCTTAAGCAAACTATAGAATTGACACAAGAGAGAGTAGATAGTGTTTTTGGGAAGGAAAAAGAGATACAGGAAGGATTAGCTAAGTTTATATGATGTTTTCAAGATAAGGTCTCTCCTAGTTACATAGGATAGAACAGAAATTTTTTCTTTACATTATTCTGAAATCACTGAATTCTTCATTAATAGAATTGTTTATATCCATTTTCAATATCATTGCTAAAGGTGGGCCTTTATAAAGCTCCATGATGAACATTTCTATGCGATCATCCTCTCCTTGGCAGTATATCTCTACTTTTTTATCCTTTGTATTCTGCACAGTGCCTCTAATATTGTATTTAAAAGCTTTAGATCTCACAAAATACCTATAACCTACACCTTGTACTCTACCTTCCACCATTATATGCAAGTTCTTCATATAGGCTTTACTATAATCTTATCTATTTATATACTTAGCTTGATTCTATTAAAATATCCTAATAGTGTTACTACTTTAAAATACTAAATAAGCGAAATATTTAAATATACCAGGGCCATTTTCATTGATATTGGGTTATATGGGAAAAAGAAGGGGGCATTTATAAACAACTATTGTGGTGGTATTAATGATTGTTCAAAAAGAATTTTTAAATAAGCTAAACGTGCTTGGACTGAATTCATATGAAGCTAAGCTATGGGCAGCATTGCTGTCAAGAGGTGTTTCTACTGCAGGCGAATTAAGTGATATCGCAAATGTTCCAAGATCAAGATCTTACGATGTTCTTGAGAGTCTTGAGAAAAAAGGCTTTGTTGTTATGAAGCTTGGAAAACCTATCAAATATATTGCAGTTAAGCCATCTGATGTTCTGGAGAGAGTTAAGCAAAGGATTATGGAAGAAGCTGAACACAGCAGCCAGAGCCTGGACAATCTTAGGGACAGTGAGATGCTTAAGGAACTAAATCTATTACATTCAAAAGGTATCGACATGGTCGATCCATCAGAGCTTTCTGGAAGTTTCAAAGGAAGAAATAACCTATATACCCATCTTGAATCAATGATGAAATCTGCTGAAAAGTCAATCACCATTGTCACCACAAAAGACGGTCTTAATAGGAAAGCTGAAAGCTTTAGACGTGCTCTCTATAGGGCTAAAGAAAATGGTGTTAAGATACAGATTGTCGCTCCTATCACAAAAGATAATATGGAAGCAGCAAAAAAACTTTCAGAATATGCAGATGTTAGGAACTCTGATGCGAATCTTGGAAGATTTATTATCGTCGATGATAATCAATTGACGTTTATGTTGGTAGATGATGCCGATGTGCATCCAAATTATGATTCTGGTGTGTGGGTCAACTCACCATTTTTTGCAGCAACTATGTCAAGTTTATTTGCTCTGAATTGGAAGAAATTGACACCATTGAACAAACTTTAGATCACCTCTTTTTCCTGGAAAAAATCTCCTCTGGGGGTTTTTTCCAGGTTTTTTCCACTTAGCGTAAGCTATGATAAAAACTAAAACAATATAAATACGCTATTCTAGAATTGATTCATGGTATTTGAATCATTACTCAGCCCAAAATCTGCAGAGAGATACCCTTGGGTCACTTTGCTGCTTGGATTTATATGCTCAAGCATAGCAATATTTCTTGGGAATTACATCTTCCCGAATCATGCAAGTCTTGCAATAGTGGCTTTGACGACATTGTTTTTTGTGCCATTGTTCTATCTGACAATGATTTATGAGGAACAGAAGGATGTCTCAACAGAGAAGGGTGAGAGAGGATTGCTTAAAGAGCATTCAAAAGCTATATCATTTTTTATTTTCCTATTCATAGGGATGATGTTTGCCTTTATGCTTTGGTACATGATCTTCTCGTCTTTTCCAGGAATGGGAGTTAACTCAGAGTCTATCTTTCAGGTCCAATCTGATACGATAAGATCAATCAATGGGAAGGCGATCGATAATAAAGTTAGTATTACCTTAGATTATGCTGTAAATATATTTGAGAATAATATAAAAGTGATGATCTTCTGCATCCTTTTCTCATTTGTTTTTGGTGCAGGTGCAATCTTCATCATAACTTGGAATGCATCTGTTATAGGATTAGCGGCAGGTAAATATGCAATGACAATAATCGGCGCCACTACTGGAAGTATTGCTGTTGCAGTGATGCAAGGGACAGGATGTGCATTGACGCGCTATCTCACACATGGGATTCCTGAAATACTTGCATATTTCATTGCAGGTCTTGCCGGGGGAATTATTTCTGTTGCATTAGTGAAGCATAATTTTGGCACAAAAGAGTTTGAGAAGATAATGATTGATGCGACCACATTGATTCTGATATCAATAGGAGTAGTATTCATAGCGACTATCATAGAAGTTTTTGTTACTCCTCTGTTTATATGTCGGTTATGAATGATTTAAGATTATCGACCAATTATTCATATAAATAAAGTTTCGTAAGAATATTATCTATTCGAGGACTTTCACTCTACCTGGTGCAATCTCAAAGATTTCTCCTCTTAGGAGTAATTGGCTTACTATATCATCGGCATTCTCAAAAGTTTCGCCTAGTTCCTCTATATTACATCCTTCACCTTTATCTAGTTCTTTGATCTTCATTAGCAAGGAATCAATCAAATCTATCTCTTCAATTTTTTGAGGTTCAACATTTTCATCTTTGACCTGTTCGTTCTCTTGTTCAATATCCTCACCAGCATGTAGATTCTTAAGGGCAATCTCTTTCTTCCTAAACTCCAGCCACCCTTTATTCTCGATTTTTCTGATTACCTCAGCATTGATATATATCTCATTGTTATATTCTCTTGGTCTTCCAATCACTATGAGTATATCTCCTATTGTGATATTGCTGAAATTAGGACCTCCATCAAAGCTTCTCAATTCTATCTTTCCTGTCCCATCATCTATGAATGCCGAGCTTGAATTTTCAGGAACAGTGACTACTACACCTATTACATTCGCTCTAGAAACCTTCTCATTGGACCTTGTAAGTATATAGTTAGGCTCCCAACCTTCCTGTTTTAAGTATTTTCCAGTACTTATCTCTTTTATGGATACTATTTTTGCAGTTTGTCTTTCTGCTTTTCTTTCCTCTTCCATTATTTGCCCCCAAATAATATCTTAGTAATTTGTTTCATGAATTAGGATGAAATTTTAAATCTTTTGAATAAAACCTCTTTTTGGTTCAAAGATATCACCGCTTCTCTTTAATTTGTCGACGACTTCTGTTATATCCTCATCATTGAGGCCTTTCTCTCTTGCCATCTCTTCTATATCATCCATTGGTATTGTTTTCCCAATCTTCCCTTCAAGATCATTTATTATTTCTTTTATTGTCAATATCTTGTTTCTCTGTGAACCAGGTGTATCTGTTGCGATTCTATCTACATCAAAAGTTCCTGTCTCTTCATCAAATGCGATAAGTTTTAGGCAATGATGCACAAGATTTACTGCTTTTTGTGCATCAGTCCTTGTTATCTTATCAGCTAGCCGTAGACGGGCATTTGCTTCAGCTAATC
Source organism: Candidatus Woesearchaeota archaeon (assembly GCA_020637495.1). Lineage (GTDB taxonomy): Archaea > Nanobdellota > Nanobdellia > Woesearchaeales > JACJVV01 > JACJVV01. The sequence continues at coordinate 249,626 of JACJVV010000001.1, read as the reverse complement.
TTACAAGGCCCTCCAACTGTCTTGCTGTGATAGGCACGCTTTTTGAATTTCCAGAATTTCTCATCTGCAGATAATATTTCTTCAGCTCTTCAATTGCTGAATCAGTCAGGTTAGGGAACACATTTTGTCTAACATAGGCTACATATTTTCTTAGGAATTCAGTATCTAAAGGTGATTCTGCAACACTCAGATTCTGGTGAACTTTTAATATGAATGATGCGAGCTGTGAATCTTTCTTCTCATCAGGCATATCCCTTACTGGAAAAATTAAATCAAATCTGTTGATCAGTGTGACGGGAAGATTTATCTGCTCAGCTATTGTGCTATAAGGATCGAATCTTCCGAATTTGGGGTTTGCTGCAGCCAAGACAGTTGTTTCTGACCTTAATGTTGCCTGAATGTTCGCCTTTGATATAGTGACTGTCTGCTGCTCTAATGCTTCGTGCATCGCGCTAGTATCGTCTCTTGACATCTTGTCAAGTTCATCTATGCAGCACATACCTTTATTTGCGAGCACTAATGCTCCAGCCTCAAGAGCCCAGTCTTGCAGGAATTCATCCTTTACGACAGATGCAGTGAGACCTGCTCCTGAAGCCCCTTTTCCTGAGACATACTTTCCTTTTGGAGCTACTTTCTGTACACGTCTTATCATCTGTGATTTACCGCTTCCAGGGTCCCCTACTAATAATACATGAATATCCCCTCTAGTTGTTACTCCATCTTTTCTTTGCTTCCTTACGCCACCCATTAATTGGAGCACTAATGCCTCTTTTATCAGCTCATGGCCATATATGCTTGGAGCTACAGAAGATATCATCTTTTGGTAGAGATTTGGATCCCTCCCTATTTCTTTTATCTTCTTGATATCTTCTTTTGAGATCTTTATATCAGTATAATCTTCTTGTATTGCTTCGATATTATTGGCCTCTATCAATAGATCAAACACCGTGCTTTTTGATCCAGTCCTCATTATTACAGGGACTTCTTTGACGACACCCATAACCTTTATTGCACTACCAGGACTTGTTTTCTTTTCATTGATAGGTGAGACCAAATCATTCTTTAGGAATATGTTCATTCTTTTTGGCTGGTCTCCTCCCTCGAGGTCTTCGCTTAATTCTTCTAATTTAAGGTGCTGAGCATCAATTAATTCCTTAGAAAGGAGATTGAATTTTCCTTTTCTTCCACATCCGCATTTGCTGGGTTCTTTGAATTGCTTATCCAATTGCAATACAGGTATGATGTTACCGCAACTAGGACATTCAAATCTTGCGGCAGTCACTTGTGGCCTTACGTCGCTCTTCTGCCTTACTACACCCTCGAACCATAGGAATTTACCGAGGTGTTCACTTCTTATATCTCTCAAAAGAACTCTTTGCGTACGAGGAAGATTATCTATCCTGATGGTGAAGTTCTTTATCTGGTTTGGAAGGTCGAACTGTTCTACAGCAATCTCTAATGCTTTTAAGGTTTCTTCAGGCTGATCAAGAAGTATATCCGCAATCTCAGGGTTGAATTTTGCCAGGAGTGCAAAATTAATTTTCAATGATCTATCCCCTTTGCTTATTGCATCAAGAAGCTTAGAATGGTAATGTCTCTCTAGAAACTCCTGCAGAACTCTTATTTGGGTCTGTACTTCCATTTTCCTCTTTTACCTTCCAGCAGATTCTTGCTGAATTTTTTCTAACCCTTTCCATTACTTGAATATAGCTTACACTATCATTAAAATAGTTTATCTGTACTTGTCCAGTGCTAATGAAGCAAAATGAACAATGTCCAAGGGGGTTTTCCTTGGAAGATCGCTATCTATTTCTTGTTGACTTTCTTCAGGTTTTCAATCAACTTGTCAACAGCAATGCCTATATCTTCGTCAGATTTTGTTCCAGTGCAGACAATTTTTCCGTTGCTGAACAGCAGGAATGTTGCTTGACAATCCCTCAGCTTATATACCAATCCTGGGAATTGCTCTGGTTCATATTCTGTGTTTTCAAGCTTCATTGCAAGCTCATTAAGATTCAATATTATACCTATCTCTCCTGAAGCGACTATATTCTGTATGGTGATCTCTGGTTTGATTGTTATCTTCACATTTATTTTTTCAAGACTCTTTATTATCTGCTTGATGCTTTCATCAACCTCTTCCATTGTTCTTGCACCTGTACAGACAATTTTTCCTGACGAAAAGATTAATGCAGAAGTCTTAGGTTCCTTTATCCTAATGACCAACCCAGGGAACTGTTCTGGATTATACTCTGTATTAGAGAGTGTAGCAGCCATCTTTTCAAGCGGAATAGCTTTTTCAAAAGAAGTTGATACAACAATATTTACAATTCTGATATTTTTTGGTTCTGGTTTTGCCATTTGCATACCCCCAAGTATATTTCCTTTTTAAAGGAATTTATAAATAAAAAGAGGCTTTCATATTTAAATACTTCGTTTTGAAAATAACCATTTTAGGATATATATTTTTAAACTCTAGTGCCCCTTTGATTTCATATGGAGATTATATTCATAATTAGGGTCTTATAAGTGTATTTAATACTTTTTCATTAATTATTTTTAATAATAAAAAGAATTCCAACAAGATTTTTATGCTTTTTCTACCTTCCTTGCTTCCTGAATTGCTTTTTCAGTTTCTCCTATTGCATCTTTTTCATATGACTGCAACACTTTAACACTCAAAACTATATCAGCAATCGCATCTGCTTTCCTATGTATGTCTTTACCTACTCTTTCCGCTATGGCTTTTTGTTCAGAAACCCTATCTTTATGTGATCTTACCAGTCTTATGACATCATCATTCATATGTGTGATGAAACGGCATTTTCTTCTTGTAGACTGTAATTCATGCAGTATCTTCTTCTCTATGGTCATAAGACCTTCTAGTTCATTCTCTTCTCTTCTTATCTCTCTATTCTCTTCATGTACTCGTTTTGCCTCAACATGGCTCTCTCCGCCTTCAGCTTTTAGTTCACGTTCAGCAACGTCGATTTTATGTATGTCTTTATGCAACACTTTGTCCTCATGCGAAACAAAATCAACTACTCTCTTGCTTATATGATTTGATTCAAGAAGTAATTTCCATACCATGTCAATAAGATGATTCTCTTCAGTGCATATCTTTTCTATCTCACCTGCTTCAGGTATTCCTTCTCCAGCTTCTTTGAGATGTTCATGGCTTTCTGCAGCCAACATCTTTTGCACTATAGGCACTATCCGTGTCCTTTCAAGTTGCACTTTAGTATGCAATGAATCTACTATATGGGAAAGTTCACTCATCTCATGCTCTTCTTTTTTCTCAGCAGCCTCAACTTTAGGAGCTATTTGCACAAATTTCTGCTCATCTTCCATAAGGTGCCTATTTGCTCTGTCTTCCATTTGAGAATCCTTTATCCTTGCAACTTCTGCTCCTCTTCCTTTTCCTCTACGTATTTTTCTCCAGAAAGCATATACTACTATCAGCATGAAAACCACTTCAGCCATTGATACCATGCTTTCGAATGCCATTTTAGTAGTAATCTCCTTTGACTTTCTGGAATATCCCGATTATGAAAATGACAAGCAAGAAAAATGCAAATAGGAATGCCACAGGGCTCATACCTCTTGCACTATAACTTGTAAACCAGAAATATATAGCTAATGCTGGTCCAAATGAATATAGTATTCTTGACCATTTATCTTGATCTTCCATTCCTTGATATGTGCTATATGCAAGTATTATCATAGCTGCAAACATGACGATATTTCCATAAGGGCCTGTCAATGCTTCTATCATATATTCTGGACCACCCTTCTCTCTCATCTGCCATCCGATAGATATGATGGTGAGTAGGGATATGCACCATGCTATGATATTTCCTGGAGCATTTAATGTCGCATCTCCTTCTCCTTTGAATATCGGGACTTTGCTCAAAATGACCTTGAGTATGCTCCAGATCACTACAGTCATTAGTAGCAGAACGACAAAATATAATGCAAGAGTATTTTCACTTTTGAATAATCCTGAGATAAATTCACCAAGGACATTAAATCCATCCCACATTCCATCAAACTCAGAGCCTGCCATTATTACTCTCAATTCAAACAATAGCATTATATAAAGTTAATTCTTTTTTTCAGCATCTATACCTATATAATCTTCTGCTTCATTGCTACTGTGCTTTTGATTAGCTCAAATTATGATTTTGAATCTCCAATTTGGACAATCTAAATTTTTATAAACATACTTCACCTTATAGTAACCTATTGTCACAAGGGTGGAGTTAATCAAAATACATTAATTTCCATTTTAGTAACTATACGATAGGTAAAAACCGTAACATATTAATAGTAGTACAATTTTTTTATTGTCGTGTTGGGACAACAACCAACAGCAATAAAAAAGGGGGAAGGTACAAAATGATTGTTAAAGAGGAATTTTTAAGCAAGCTAAGACGTTTTTTTTCACTCAACCTTTACGAGGTAAAGATATGGGCAGCTCTATTGTCCAGAGGAGTTTCTACAGCAGGTGAATTGAGCGATATCGCAAATGTTCCAAGATCACGGTCATATGATGTTCTTGAGAGCCTTGAGAAGAAGGGTTTTGTCGTTATGAAGCTAGGTAAACCTATCAAATATATTGCAATCCCGCCTCAGGAAGTTGTAGAACGAGTCAAGAAGAATATGAAGATCGAGGCAGATGAAAGGATCAAGAGACTTGAAGAACTTAAGGATAATGAACTTCTTGATGAATTGAACACATTGCATTCTCAAGGTGTTGAACTCGTGGAACCTACAGACTTGTCAGGAAGTCTACGCGGAAGGCACAATCTTTACAATCATCTTGAATTGACAATAAGGAATGCAGAAAGCACAGTAGAGATTATGACAACATCTCAAGGTCTTATGAGAAAGATTGAAGGGCTTAAACCTGTCTTTGAGAAGCTAAAGAAACGTGGTGTTAAGATAAGGATTGCTGCTCCAATCACAAAACAGAATATGGCAGCTGTCAAAGATGTAGCAAGTGTTGCTGAAGTCAGGAATACCGAAGCTAAGGCAAGATTTGTCATTGTAGATGGTAAAGAACTTGTATTCATGGTATTAGATGACGAAGAAGTGCACCCTACTTATGATATTGGTATATGGGTAAACACTCCTTTCTTCGCTTCTGCTTTGCAGACTTTATTTGAGGTTGCATGGAAAGGGATGAAGAAAGCTGAAGTCAAAGCCAAATGATTGTAGATTTTCTACAATTTCTTTTATTTTTTCTGCACAATTTTTATAAACCTTTTAACAACTAAGCATGATAATGATAGCTGACCAACTTCATCCTCTTGAACGTAAAGTTATTCCTTTCCTGAAGGACAATGTTTCTTTTGAAGAGTTGATGGAACAGACAAAGCTTAAGGATGTTGAGGTAATGCGTGCATTACAATGGCTCTCTAACAAGGATATTCTTACAATAAACAAGTCTAGGAGAGAGATGATTGCTCTTGATGACAATGGCTTGCTATATGCAAAAGACGGCCTTCCTGAGATGAGATTTCTGAAAGTTCTTAACAAGACTCCTGAAGATTTTGTTTCATTGGATGATATTCAGCAAGAAGCAGGTCTCTCTCAGCAAGAAGCAGGTGTTTCTCTTGGTGCACTCAAGAGCAAGGTTGCTATATCGACAGAAAACAAAGATAAGAGACTTTTTGCAAAGATTGCCCCACAAGGAAAAAAAATATTGGAAAAGGAAAGTTTAGAGGAGCAATTCTTGAATAAATCCTTCCCGATAGAGCTTTCAGCATTGAAAGATGAGGAGAGGTTTGCATATGACAATTTATCAAAAAGAAGACAGATAATCAAACTAGATTCACAGCTCATTATTACGATTTCTCTCAAACCAAAAGCAGAAGAGCTCCTGCAAGACAAATCTTCATTAAGCGTTAATTATGAAGACAGCATAACTCATGAGATGCTCAAATCTGGAAACTGGAAGGATAACAGATTTAGGCATTATGATATCAAGATCAATGTGCCTAAGATTTCTGGAGGAAAGAGACACTTTGTGAGACAAAGTATTGATTACATCAAGAAAGTCTGGCTTGAACTAGGCTTCAAAGAGATGGAAGGGAATCTTATACAATCAGCTTTTTGGGATTTAGATGCATTGTTCGTTCCACAGGATCATCCAGCAAGGACTGAACAGGACACATTCTACATAAAAGATCCTGCAAAAGCAAAACTACCTGCAGGACTTAAAGCGAAGATCAAAGCAATCCACGAGACTGGAGGAGATACAGGAAGCAGAGGATGGGGCGGAAAATGGAGTGAAGATGAAGCATCAGTTAACTTATTACGTACCCATACGACTGTTCTTTCAGCGAGGACAATTGCAAATCTCAAACCAGAAGATTTACCTGCTAAATTCTTCTCTGTCAACAAAGTGTTCCGGAATGAATCATTGACATGGAAACATCTTTTCGAATTCCATCAGGTTGAAGGGATCGTCATTGATCCTAATGCGACATTGAAGCATCTGAAAGGATATCTTCGAGAATTTTATCAGAAACTAGGTTTTGAAAAAGTCAGGATGCGACCAGCACATTTCCCTTACACAGAACCAAGCTTAGAAGTTGATGTTTTTCATCCAGAGAAGAAGGAATGGATTGAATTAGGAGGAGCAGGAATATTCCGGCCAGAATTAGTGAAACCATTATTGGGGATTGAAGTTCCTGTACTTGCATGGGGGCAAGGGCTTGAAAGAGGGATCATGCAATACTATGGATTTGATGATATAAGGAAGCTTTATGATAATGATATAAAGACAATAAAAGAAGTCAAGATATGGAAATAATGACAATTGATCAAGAGATGACATAAAAAATGCCGACAGTAACACTAAACAAAACTGTATTCGAGAAATTAGTAGGCAAGAAACTCAGAATAGATGAATTAAAAGATCGTATTTCTATGCTTGGGACTGATTTGGAAAGTATCGAGGGGAATGAGATAAATGTTGAGATATTCCCTAATCGTCCAGATATGCTTTCAGAACAAGGATTTGCAAGAGCATTTTCCTCATTCATTGGCGAGAAGACAGGTCTGAGGGGTTATGATATCAAAAAATCAGGGGAAAAAGTAATCATCGACAAATCAGTATCAAAGGTAAGGCCTTATACAGCATGTGCTATCGTAAAGAACATTAAGTTTGATGACGAGAAAATAAGGGAAGTAATCCAGATACAAGAAAAACTCCATGTATCCTATGGAAGGAACAGGAAGAAAGTCGCTATAGGCGTTTATCCTATGGAAAAGATAAGGTTTCCGATAACTTTCTTTGCTGAAGATCCAAAAAAAGTGAGATTCCTACCATTGGAAGCAAAACGTGAGATGACAGGATTACAAGTCTTATCACAGCATCCAACTGGACGAGATTATGGTCATCTATTAGAAGGGCAATCTAAATTCCCATTCTTCAAGGATGCCGACAATAAGATATTATCAATGCCACCTATCATAAACAGTCATGATGTAGGCAAAGTATCTGAAGAGACAAAGGATGTCTTCATCGAATGTTCTGGTTTTGACTATGATGTACTTGCTAAATGCCTTAACATGATAGTTACTGCATTATCAGATATGGGTGGTGAGACCTACTCTATTGAGTTAATATATCCAGACAAAAAAATAACCTCTCCAAATCTACTACCTTCAAAGATGTCTTTTGATGTTGATTACATAAACAAAAGATTAGGTCTTGATTTAAAGGAGAAAGAAATAGTGGTGCTGCTTTCAAAAATGGGATATGGTTATGATAACTCAAAAAGGAAAATTCTTGTACCTTCTTATAGGGCGGATGTGTTACATCAAATTGATTTGGTGGAAGATATTGCAATAGCATATGGATATGAGAATTTTGAGGAGACTATACCTAAAGTAGCAACAATCGGACAAGAAAGCAAGATTGAATCATTTGCGAAGAAGATTGTTGATTTGTTGATAGGTCTTAAGCTCACAGAGGTTTATTCATACAATATAACAAGTAGCGAGGCTGTAGAGAAGAAATTCCTTGCATCAAAGCCAATCATGCTTTCAAATTCATTATCTGAGGGATTTGATAGTGTTAGAAGTTCCATGATATGTTCACTGTTGGATATATTGGCAAGGAATAGGCATAATGAATATCCTCAAAGGATATTTGATTTGGGGACAGTTTTTTCAAGATCAGCAAAAGAGGATACTGGAATAAAGGAAGAATTGAAGCTCGCAGTCGCTCTTTGTGAAGAGAAGGCTAATTTCACTGATATAAAACAGATATTAGATTATATATTTTCAAACCTAGATATAAAATACGAACTATCTGAATTATCCACAAAACAATTCCTAGAGGGTAGATCTGGTGAGATAATATTTAGAGGGAAAAAGATAGGCACTATTGGAGAGGTTCATCCACAAGTCCTGGAAAACTTTGCAATAGAATATCCTGTATCTACCTTTGAGTTGAATATTACAGAATTGCATAGATTGATTTAGCATTCATTGATCACACAAGATGCTGTGAAGATGTGAACACCATTAGAGGAGAAATCCGATGACATCAAAGAGTAACTTCTGAGCATGTGAACTGATCAAAAAGCATACAAAAATGTATATACCAATAATTAAATGGGATATCTACGAAATTACTACAGATAAATCCATAATCAAGAATGTAATGCTAAGGGGAAGGATAAGGAAATATTGTTTGCAGAATGAGAGGAATATTCTTGCAGAAAATACATCAGATATGGATAATACTGTAAGGTTTGCAGTGCCTGAAGGAGAAGAAGTAGATGAGATCATAAGATTCCTGAAAGATATACTTCCAGATTCACATGTTGCTAAGGTAAGGGATTCTGTCCCAAACCCTGTTCTCTCAAAACTAAAAGTGAACCTTGAAGATAGATACACATTAACGTGATTTTCTTTTTCTGAAGAAATCCCAAATTGCGGTTCCTGTAAAAACAAGTTGTAATACAATGAAGATCACATTCCCTATATGGATACTGTATATCTCAAGGCATATCCCTCCCAAGATATCAAGATAATCCTGTAGTTTTCTTCCTTTAGTAACTATCCCATAAGTTATCAAGATAAGACCTACAGCACCAATTATAGTGAAGAACATATCCATTATATTACCTCGAAATCAACACATATCCTAAACACCTTAGGGCTAAACTGTCCACATTTAATTAAATCTTTGATCTTTATCTTGAAACCATTATCTTTACAAATAGAAATGATCTTTTTCTTATGTTCCTCAAATTCTTCCTCTCCTAAAAAACCATATAGGTGGATAATTGTACCTTTCTTTGCAACAGTCAGTGCTGTATTTAGGAATTCCTCAGCAGTTCTAGGCAATGGCATTACAATCCTATCAAACTTAGACATTTTAGGTACGACCTCACGGACATCACCTAACACCATCTTAACAGATTTGATCTTGTTCATCTCGACATTCTCAACTGCATATTTATGGGCAATAGGGTTTAGTTCAATACCTGTAATGCTATTATACTTGCAATTCTTCCCTATCACACAGACAAAAGGCCCTATGCCTGAAAACATTACTAATATATCTTCCTTAGGTTTAATCATTGAAGCAATCCTTAATCTTTCAGTCCCTGAACGAACAGAAAAATAGCATTTTTCAACATGCAGTTTTAATCTGCATCCTGATTCTTTGTGTACAGTTTCTTTGCTTCTTTTTCCAGCAATTATCCTCAGCTTCTGTGTCCTGAACTTGCCTGAATGGAGTCCTACTCTTTTGCATACAGTGACTATATTCTTATGCATAGCTAATATTGCTTCTCCTATGATTTTCTCCTTCTTTTCGAGTTCTGGCTTTATTTCGATGACAGCAATATCTCCGACTATATCAAAGCTGGTCGTCATGAATTCCATCTCTTTCTTTGTCAGTTTCTTTGCTAATATGTCGCGTAATTTCATTGGCTTCATATGAATGCCCCCAAACTTGTCTGTTTCTTTGCTTCAGTCTGTTCGGTTAATTGATCAAGTATCTTTTTTACTCTTTCTTCAGAGAAATTATGCTTTTCTACAAGAAGCCCGTTGATTCTTTTTTGATCGACTTTTTTCCATTCTAATTGATAATCATCTGTTACTGGTACATTCTTGACCGTCCTGTATACTTCTTCAAAATCGAATTCAATCTTATCTTTTAATGATTCAATTAATCTTTCCTTATTTCGATATTCTTTTACTAGCTTAAGTGCATTTTTAGGACCTATCCCTTTGATTCCACCTGGGTTGAAATCTGTTCCGATAAGAATTGATAGGAGTACAAATTGTTCATGATCTACACCAAGCTCATTTAGTACCTCTGATAATTCTATTAGTTCAGGCTTATATGTTTGGTAATCTAGTTTATTGTTCTTCTTGTGCTTCCCTACTAATGAAAGGTTTTTTAGCACTCTTGGACAACCGAACATCAAAGTATCTGCATCTTGCGTAGCAACAGCATATGCATCTCCTTTCTTCACCATATGGCTTGCTTGTGCTTCTGCTTCACTCGGTGCTTCGATTATAGGTATGCCGAATGCATCTACCAGCTCTTTTGTTTCTTCTATTATATCCTTAGTTACTTTAACATTTCTTGAAGCATATTTCCTCATCTCACTGAAATCTTTTCTTTCCATAGCTATCTTGTATTTTGTTTCAGCCTCTTTCTTACCTTCCTTTCTCCTCTCTATCTCCTGTGCTTTTAGCTCAGGAGGTTTCCCATCAAAGACAAAAACTAACCTCAATCCATACTGCAATAGCTTTCCTATCCTCGAGTTTATTCCTATTAGATGTGACGTTACATTTCCATTCTGGTCAGTGAAATAGCTCCCATCAGCTTGTCTGATTGTAGTAAGGAATTGATAAAGTATCATCGGTGCATCTATGCATATTATTTTTCCTGTTAACATCTTGATGTCAACTTCCTTTCCAGAAATTAATTCTTTCAGAGCTATTCCCATTTTGATGTATTCTAATCCACTATAATTTTATTATGTTCAGATCTTTGAATAATGCTTCTCTTTGTTCAATTGCTTTCTTGCTCATCTCACCAGTTGTTAAGAATAATGGAGGTAATTGCCTATGTTGGCCTTCGACTACCACTAGTGCAAGATCAGTCTCATTTATTTTTTTCTTGTCCACAGCTTTGCAATAGAACTTTGAGTTTCCTACCGAAGATGGAACATTCAGTATAAAGCTGAATTCTTTATTCTTCTTTATTTGTTCAAATTTCAAGATTTTTATTCCTTTTTCACTATAGTAGGCAATAATCTTCTTACCGAACGATGTCTGGCATGTTCTTTGGAATTCAGTGATCATCTCTTCTGCATTGTAAGTGTTGAAATCTGTCAATTTTGGTTCGTTGACCTTTTTAGGCACTGGTTTATCTTCGATCTTTTTCTTCTGTTTTTCAATAGGCTCAACTATATGGCTGTCTATGCTTGTTAGGGTCTCTTTTTTCTTGTCTAAGGTAGGTGTTGCAGCTTTAGCTTGGTCTGTTTTTTCAACATCAGCAGATTGGAGTCTTCCTTCTTCTTTTTCGAATATTTCTCTTATGACACCCTCAGCATCTTTATCATCCAACATATACCATTTCCAGAATGTCTCTTTTTGCTTATCTCTTATTATAGTTAAAGGTATTGCAAAATCTTTTATTGTTCTCAGAGAGATCCTCACTATAGGTGTTTGCTTTATATCCCTGAGTACTTTCTCATTCCTCAATAATTCAAATGCCTGCTTATCTTTTGAATTAAGATTATTTGCGAATATCTGAAGTTTCTCTGCATCTTCTTTGAGATAATATAAGGGAGAACCACCCCCTATCTTCAGCGAGCTTATCTTTACAGCTCCTTTAGAGGCGACTTCTCCAAGCATGGCTGATGCAAACAATTGGCTTATACCAAGATGTTTAGCCAATTTGGCAGGAGTACTTGGACCGTTCTCTTTGAGAAAACTCACTATCTTTTGTTCTGACATTAAATATATTAGAACTATATTGTTTATATTTTTTATTCCTCTGCTGTCTGTATCAGGTCAATCTATTTGTTTGCCATTCCTTGATCAGCATTGCTAAAGTTCTCACCTATCTCTAAGGATATAAGTTCAAGCTCAACAGGCATCTTTAGCTTTTCTTTGCTAACCCCTTTCTCCATTGCAAGTCCTGCAAGCAGGTCTATATTGTAATTTATGCCGTCTTTTAAGTGCGTATAATCGACAAAAAACTGGAGTTTGCCATATTTAAGGTTATTTTTTGCTACAATGGGGAAATTCACTTTGAATTTCGTGATTATCTCATCCTTGCTCTCATAGTTATTAAGGAGTATTTTCAGGTCATCTTTTGTGAAATCATCATACTCTACAATTATCTCTATGCCTTGGTATCTTAAATTGAAATCCTCAAGATATTTCCTGAATGCAGGCAATGCTTTGCTGATATTGTCATTATCATGCTCATACATATCAACAAGTTTTAGGAAGACCCCTATTACAGATCTCAAGTCATCCTTGAACTCATTAATCTGTTTTATGGGCGAGTCCATTTTATTTCATAGTACGTTACAGAATTCTCTTCATCAACTACTCCTACTAATAGCCTTTTCTTGGTTGAATGTGCAACTCTATTCTTGGCTGCAAATTCATACCATGTCAAGGAGTCCGTCTCTTTGACAGGATATACTATCCATCGTGCATGATCTTCTCCCGGTTTTACACCTTTGTCATATACTCTGAAATCTGCGCCGAATTTTAATGCAGTTTTGATTATATATCCTCGATTCCTGAAATCAGCATAAACTATGTATCTTGTCCAGAAATTTTTCTCAAGCCTGATGCATTTTTTCCTAAATTCTTCTTTGCCTAATAATCTCTTGCCTTGTCTGAGATCGATCTTATCCTTATCCAATAGATGGTAGCCTTCAATCAATGTTAATTGGACTCTACCATCTTCAAGCAAAGTTCCGAATCTTGATTTTTCATATAGCAATCTTGCTTCATTGGAACATTCTGTTACGATGCTGTCATTAAGGAAGAAAGCTTCAATCTTCTCAGTCTTTCTCTTAGAAACCGTTTCACTCTCAATCTCTTTTTGATTTTTGGCAGACTTTTTCTTATCCTCTTTATTTGAAGGCTTAGACTCAGTTTTCTTTGCTTTTCTCTCCTTTGTTTCCGAAGCTATCTTCTTTCTTGGCATGGATTTTAAAGTCCTTTGAGGATTTATAAAAGTTTTTAAATGCTGTCTGGTTCAGGGATGACATGATCCAATTGACATTATTGGGGACATCTTGCATGGTTCCTACAAAGGAAAGGAATGTTACAAGCTTTTTTCTAGATTTTAATGGTGAGGGTATATTGGTTGATTGTGGCGAGGGTACACAACGTCAGATGAATATTGCCAATATCAATAGGAACAAGGTCAAGAAGATATTGATAAGCCATTGGCATGGCGATCATGTTGCAGGAATGCTAGGTTTGATACAGACGATAAGCAATAATACGGAAGGAACTACTATTGAGATATTTGGCCCTAAAGAGACTAAAAAGCGGTTTGAGATGCTGATGAATTCAACATATTTCGGTAACATCTCAAGATTAAATCTGAAAATAACAGAGATAATCCCAAAAGACAAGGACAAGCTTGAGACGTTCTATGAATCACCAAATTATTATCTTCAAGCGATATCATTGGACCATGGCATACCTACTTTAGGGTATAGGTTTGTAGAGAAGGATAAACGTAGAATCTCGACATCAAAAACATCTAAATTAGGGATTCCAGAAGGACCATTGCTTGGTAAATTACAGGATGGTAGATCAATTGAGTTTAAAGGGAAGAGTTATTCATCAGATGAGTTGACTTATCTTGTACCGGGAAAAGTTATCGCTTTTATCATGGATACAGCTTATGTGAAGAATACTATAATTCTTGCACAAGATGCCGATGTTGTAATAAGCGAAGCCACTTACTTAGATAAGCACGTAGACAAGGCTGATCAGTATAAGCATATGAGTGTTAAGCAGGCTGCCCAGATAGCACATGAAGCAAATGCTAAAAAACTTGTGATGACTCATTTTAGTCAAAGATATAGCGACGTCTCAGAATTAGAGGAAGAGGCACGTGATATATTCCCAGAGAGTTATGCTGGTTTTGATTTTATGAAAATCAAGGTTTAGTAAAGGAATGATGACGATAAAGAATCTGATATTTGATTGGGGAGGTGTGCTTACTATAGGTCGTTATACGCCTTCTTTAGTGGCTGAATTGCAGAAGATATCTGAACATGTGCTTGATGTGGATAGGGTCGATGGTCTTGTTTGCCAGATGGATAGCGGCAAACTTTCTTATTTAGATTTTTGTACTGCGATAGTCAACATGGGTGTAGAAGATTCATCTGAAAAGATTGATCTTGCTTTTAAGTCAGCAATAAAATGGAACTCAAACCTTGTGTCAAAATTGAATAAATTTAAGATATTTAACCTTTATATACTATCAAATAACAATCCAAAGAACGTAGAGATATTGAAGAATGATTTCTCTTCTTTATTGGATAATTTCAAAGGCATATATTTCTCATGTGAATATAAGATGACAAAACCTAATTCTTCTTTCTTTGAATTGATGCTGCATGATGCTGATATCTTAGCCGAAGAAAGCATATTCGTCGACGATAAAGAGAAGAATATTCTAGCAGCATCAAGATTGGGTTTTAAGGCGATACTTTTTATTTCAAACGAACAATTAGAAAAAGATCTTAATTCTTTAGCGCAAGCTTGATGTCTTCACTTTTTATGGTCTTCCTGCCTGCATGTTTCGCATATTTTATTGATTTTTCAGCGATATCTGTAGCATATCCTTCAAGTATTGATTTTAATTCTTTTTTTGCATCTTCACTTACTCTTTCTGCTCCTGCTTCAAGCATCAGGTTCTCCATTGTTGCTAAAGGCAATAGCCTTGAAGATTTTGAGATAGACATGCAACAAAATACAATGCTGTCATTTTTAAATTTTTCCTCAATAATATGATTTACTTCTACCATAGGACATCTATGCAGAAAACATTAATAAACCTATTTCTCTAAATTTATTGGATGAACACTAAGCAGAAAGGTACTACAGCTGAGCGTGATTTGATACACATGCTTCAGGATGCCAATTGGGCTGCTTTCCGGGCAGCAGGAAGCGGAAGTTCAAGATATCCTTGTCCAGATATTATTGCGGGAAATTCTATGAGAAAAGTAGCGATTGAGGTTAAAGCTACAAAAGAAAAGAGGAAATATTTTCCAAAACAAGAAATTGAAGATCTAAAGACCTTCGCATTCCAGTTTGGTTCTGAGGCTTGGGTAGGAATAAAATTCCAGGGAAAAGGGTGGTTTTTTTTCTCCCTGGAAGACCTAAAAGAGACTAAAGGGGGATTCTCTATAGGTTTAGATGATGCCCAGCTTAAAGGCTTCACTTTTGATGAGTTGGTAAAGAGTTGATTGATTCTTAGTTTTCATATCTCTTTTACCATTCTTCTGCTACATGTATTCCAAGATCTTCAATTTCCCAAGTAGATAGTTCTTCTACTTGATCTGGCATGTAAAGGTTTCCAACTTTGTCTTGATAAAGCATTTTTTTCACCTCTGGGTTGAGTTGATTATTTATATTGATTAGATATTAGAACACATTACCTTTATTAATACATTATCCACATCTATTCTAGAAAATAAATCCATAACTTTTAAAAATTCAAGATGGTATTTAATATGGATGTTTGTAGTACCTAATTGGTTTATAGGATACGATGCTTTGACAGAAGCTATTTTTGCAGTTGTTACTCTTTTAGTAAGTCTTCTTGCATTCAAGATATTTAAGCTTACTAAGTCAAATAACTCCAAGCTGCTTGGCTTTGGATTCTTATTCATTGCTTTCTCATATGCTATTCTTGCTATATTCAATGCAGGAAACTGCTTTAATCTTCATGAGTCATTCTGCGAGATTACAAAATGGGATCCTGTTATGTGGTATTACGTTCAACTCTACATTCACCTGATCCTCTATTTATTGGGGCTTGTTACTTTGGTATATATGACATTTAAGACGAAATCTCCTAAACTTTATTCGTTGTTAATATTAATCTCAGCACTTCCTTTCATGTTCTCATTGAATTTTCCTCATGTCTATTTTGTCTTATCTTCAGTATTGCTTGCATATATCTTTGCATTTTACTTAGGGAATTTCTTCAAGAATCCCAACTTGCATACTGCATTGATAATGGTCGCTTTTACATTTTTATTCATAGCTGACTTGACATATATATTCACAATGAAATCAGCGATGTCATATGTGATCTATCACTTTATAGAGCTTGTTGCCTATATACTCATACTATTCAATCTGGTGACAATTATCAAAAAATGAGAAAGAGAAACAGGCTTGAGATCATTTATGATATACTCAAGGCGATATCAAATAAGAACGGCACTATAAAGCCAACTCATATATTGTATAAGTCCAACCTTTCTCATAAGATGATGAACGAATATCTAAAAGAGCTTATGGATAGCGGATTTATAATTGAGAATAATACTTCTTCAGGTAAGACATATAGTATAACCCCACAAGGGTTTGAATATCTTAATAAGTATAAGATGATAATAGAATTTACAGATTCTTTCGGATTGAATTAGGCTCCATTATGTCTGATTTATCACATCAATAACATTTATAAATAGTCTTGATTTCTTCGTAACCATAGGGGGATGAGTTAGCTTTCGGGAAACTGAGGAAAGTCCACCCACTAAGTTTGACTGCTTATTGCAAGATAAGTTCCAGAAATGGAAGGCAACCGCCCAGAAACGAACTTCATTGTCTATACGGGATGAAAGCTGTAAAATGATGGCGACATCAACAATGAACAGCAGACTTAAGCAATGAAAGTTGAAACGGCGAGCCCCTGTCAGTGCAACTCAAATGAGGCTAAGTTAAATGCTAGCAAGGATGATCAGTGCTTATGCACTACAAGCATCCTACAGAAGGTGGCTTAACTCTCCCTATATTTTATAAAACAACATTCAATTATAACAAAAATGGCAAAAGACAACAGAATCAATATGCCTATGTCAGGCGCAGGTATTACACGTTATTTCGATGAATCTAAAAGTAAATTCCACATCAAACCAGCTAGCGTTATAATTATCATAATACTTGTTATTTTGATAATAATAGCTCTTCACATGTTTGGTTATGGCGCATTGGGGATTCAGAATCTAGGATAGTTATCCTTGAAAATATCAGTTATCAAATATATTTTTGGAAATAGCAATTAAAATATATATATTTAAGGTATTCAAATGATTCCAGGAGTAAATCCAAGGCAGATGAAGCAAATGATGAAGCGCATGGGCGTTTCTCAGGTAGATATTGAAGCTACTGAAGTAATAATCAAGACTGCTGATGGTGCTCTTGTTTTTACGAATCCACAAGTTGCAAAAGTCAACATGATGGGACAAGAATCATACCAGATTACAGGGACCCCTGTAGAACAATCGCTTGATACTAAGCCCGAAATAAATGATGATGATATTAAGACTGTCATGGATCAGGCAAATGTTGATGAGGAAAAGGCTAAGGAAGCAATAGAAAACGCAAACGGAGATTTGGCAGAAGCCATACTTTCTTTACAAAATGACTAAACGCGCAGAGAAGAGACTTAAGAACAAGAAAAAATCATCTTTTTCACAAGATTCAAGTATAAAAGAACAGACAGAAGTTTCTGATGTTCCCAAACAGAGATCTATAAAGAATCCTTTCTTGAATGCATATGTAAATCATTACAAGTTTTTACTGCTTTTACCATTGATAATGCTATTACTAGCGATATTCCAGATAGGTTTTCAAACGGCAACTACTGGTGATTTCATCGCAAAAGATATTTCTCTCAAAGGAGGAATTTCAATAACAATAGAGAATGTCGATATAAATATTGAATCACTGCAGGAATATCTGCAATCTAATGGTTTCAATATCAATATAAGGAATATTCAATCTGGTGGAAGGACTATAGGGACAATAATTGAGTCAGATATAAACCTAAATGATCAGGGATCAATAGATTCATTATTAGAAGCAATAAGGTCACAGGTCACATTTGAAGATTATTCTCTTGAAGGTGTAGGTGCTAATATTGGCCAGTCATTCTTTAATCAAGCAATGATCGCATTATTATGTTCATTTATTCTTATGGCACTGATCGTATCAATAACTTTCAGGACTTTCATTCCAAGTATTGCAGTAATATTAGCAGCATTCTCAGATATAACAATAACAGTGGCAATTGCTAATCTTCTTGGAATTAAATTCTCAACAGCAGGCCTTGCAGCATTGCTTATGCTTATAGGTTATTCAGTTGACACTGATATACTTCTTACGACTAGAGTGTTGAAACGTTCAGAAGGTTCATTGCTCAGCAGGGTATATTCTGCATTCAAGACAGGTGTCATGATGAATGCGACAACAATAGTTGCTATTGCTATTGCCTTGATGATAACTTCATCAGATATAATAAGGCAGATTATGGTGATATTGTTCATAGGAATACTAGTTGACCAGATAAACACCTGGATCCAGAATGTAGGAATCTTAAGATTATATATAGAGCATAAAGAGAACGCGAAAAAATGAATCAGAAATTCAAGAAATTAATGTCAAACTGGAGGATTATCCTATTGATAGTATTCTTAATATTCTCTATTGTCTCCATTAATCCTGATTTCAATCCTCAAGGTGTAGCTATAACGACTGTTCAAGCTAACACTTCAGCACATATTGCGGGTATGAATTCTCCAAATCCTAATACTGCTCCTAGAGGTAGGGAAGTGATAACTTCCATATTGAGCAAAGAAATCTCTACGATTGATGATTATTATTCAGTAATTGATGAGATAAATTCAATGGAACCATACCAGACAGTTCGCGTAGTGACAAATGAACAGACATATATCTTGGATATACTTCCTGAAGTTACTGTAACTACTCTGCCTGATCTTGAGACAGTGCTTGTGAACATAACTAAAGAAGTCTATGATGAGGCTTCAGGGACATATATGAACAAGACAGTTGAAGAAAAGGTAGATAAAAATAAGACCATAGAAAATATTACAGGGATACAACCTCTTGGATTGCAGGTCAAGGAAGCACCATTCTCAAACCTTAAGAAAGGGCTTGATTTAGCAGGTGGAACAAGAGTTATTATGAAACCATCTGAAGATATATCTGATGATGATTTTGAGATTCTTTTGTTGAGCTTAAAGCAAAGGCTTAATGTCTATGGACTTGCAGATATAAAGGTTACACAGACAGTTGATCTTGCAGGTGAGAAGTTTATACTGATAGAAATACCCGGTATAAATCAGGATGAAGTGAAATCTCTTGTTTCACAACAAGGTAAATTTGAAGCAAGGATTGCAAACCAGACTGTGTTCGCTGGCGGTAATGATATCAAGACTGTCTTGAGGACAGCTGATCGTTCAGGCATTGATCCAAGATACGGCTGCAATGTACAATCAAATGGCACTTGGTCATGCAGGTTTTATTTCGGAATAATATTGTCACCTGAAGCAGCAGAAAGGCAGGCTAAGATAACAGAGACGTTATCTGTAGTTGCAGTTGATGAAACGGGACAAGCTATACCTACTGATAATCAGTTCTTGAGTGCACAGCTTGACTTTTTCCTTGATGATTCATATACAGAATCATTGAATATAGGCGCTGATCTTAAGGGTAGAGCAGTTACTGATATCCAGATAACAGGTTCAGGTGTAGGAAGGAACCAGGAAGAAGCAAGAGTTGATGCTTTGAAAGAGATGAGGCGTCTTCAAACACTTTTAATAACAGGTTCTTTGCCTGTGACCTTGGAAGTCATCAAAACAGACACGATATCGCCTTCATTAGGTAAAGAATTCCTAAACAATGCAATCTTAGTAGGTCTTGTTGCATTGCTTGCAGTAATGATAGTTGTCTTCATTGTATACAGGAAAATATCAATAGTCCTTTCAATGGGGGCAACACTTGTTTCAGAATTAGTCCTAGTTTTAGGATTCGCAGCTTTGATTGGATGGAATCTTGATCTTGCATCAATTGCAGGTATAATTATAGTTGTAGGTACAGGAGTTGATCACTTGATTATTATCACTGATGAGACATTGAATAAGACTAGCGAATCATTGACATGGCTTCAGAAAATTAAACGTGCTTTCAGCATTATCCTGGTCGCATTCTTCACCACAGCAGCAGCAATGATCCCTTTGATATTTGCAGGCGCAGGTCTTTTGATGGGCTTTGCAATAACGACTTTGGCAGGATTGTTTATCGGCGTATTCATAGCTAGACCAGCATATTCAGCAGCTTTGGAAATACTTCTAAAATAATTAGATGGATATAGGATGTCTCATGAACTTAAAACATGTGCATTGGTCCTTGAGAAAGATGGTAAAGTTTTACTGCAATTAAGACGGAAAGATTCTAAGCTATTTCCTATGTGTTGGGGGCTCTTTGGAGGAAAATTTGAACTTGGTGAGACTAAAGAGCAAGCCATAAGACGTGAGATCAAAGAAGAACTCCATTATTGCTTAGATAATCCAGGGTATATGGGTAACTATGATTATGATGGTTATGAGGTTCATGTATTCAGGATGATTGATGATGGCTTTATCATCCCTGACGAGTTTGATGGTGAAGACGCTAGATTCTTTTCTTTGGAGGAGGTCAAAGGATTAAAGACTGCCTTTCATTCAAAAGAGATTATCCAGGAATATTATAAAAAATACCACAGTTCCTAAAATAATATAAATCATCTATTCTTATTTTATTCTTATGAAATTTATCCATATGGCAGACGTCCACATTGGCGGCTGGAAAGAGCCTGCGATGTCTCGCTTAGGACTTGAAGCTTTTGGTAAGGCAATCGATGAATCAATAATTCAAGGGGTTGATTTTGCCATAATAGCAGGTGATCTATTCAATACCTCTCTTCCAAATATCGACTATATCAAAGAGACTGTTAAGCATCTGAAGAAGCTTAAGCAGAAAAACATCCCTGTTTATATGATTCCTGGAAGCCATGATTATTCCCCTACAGGAAAAACCATGTTAGATGTTCTTGAGCAGGCTGATCTGATGATCAATGTTGTCAAGGCGAAGCAGCTAGATAATGGCAAGATCCAGCTTATTCTGACGGAAGATAAAAAGACTGGAGCATTACTTACAGGGATGTTAGGTAAGAAGAACATGTTGGAGAGGTCATATTATGAATCTCTAGATACATCTAATCTTAACAACCCAGGTTTCAAGATATTCCTATTTCACTCAGCTATCGACGAGCTAAAGCCAGAAGCAATGGCTAAGATGGAATCTTCCCCAATCTCATTGTTGCCGAAAGGTTTTGATTATTATGCAGGAGGGCATGTCCACATAGTTGAGCATAAGAATCTGGAAGGATACAAGAATGTCATCTATCCTGGACCTATATTCCCTAACTCATTCTCAGAACTTCAGAAGTTAAGGTATGGGACTTATTATATCTATGATAATGGGAACATATCATGCAAGAAGCTTGAGCTTAAGCAAGTTCTCGATGTTGAGATAGATTGCAACAATAAGACTCCTGAACAGGTCACCTCAGAACTGAAGAGATTTTCAGTCGATAATGACTTCAAAGGAAAGATTGTCCTTATTAAATTATCAGGCAAGCTAAAGCTTGGAAAATTGATGGATATTGACCTGAAATCTGTCATAAATGTAATACATGGCAAGGACGCATATTTTGTCATGAAGAATACCTCTTCTGTGACATCTTCTGATTTCGAGGAGATAAAGAAGGATTTCAAACCAGAACTTCTTGAGGAAGATGTGATAAGTGAGCATATAGGTCAAGTCAAGATTGAAGGGATAGATCCTTCTCAGGAAAAAGGAATCATAATGCAGATGATCAAAGTTCTCTCTTCAGAGAAGAATGAAGGCGAGACAAATACCACATATGAAGATAGACTTCTTAATGATATTGACATAATTAAAAATTAGCCATTCCTTTTGATGGGATTATAATTGGCTAAATAAGCAGCAGAAAGATCAGTCAGATCTTTTCCAATAAAAGTCATTATGCCAGCATAAGCTAATATTTTTACTTCAAGACATCCTTCATACTTGGATGCCAAGTATCCTATACCTATATCAGCTAAAAGGCTAAGACATGAGTGGATTTTTTGTTTCTTAATCCCTTTTTTATATTCTACATCTATTCTATCGACTGCATCTTCGAGTGTATTTCCTTTATATTGAAATTTTACACCATTTATGTTACATTTCATTTTGTATCGCATTTTTAATCACCAATGAGGATCCTTTTTATGAAATCCATAACCATTGCTGCTCCCATAGGGAAGCACAAATGCATTCATATTTGTGTCTTCCAGATATTCTGGCTTTCTATTTCTTACTATTGCAAATTCTTTTCTTGCTTCAAGGACTTCAGCAGATTCTACCTCTATAACACCGGCAGTTATTGTCCAGTTCTCATTTTTTGCTTTTTGAAAAATATCTTCCATTGTCTCGCTTTTTCCAATAAATTCATTTAAGCTCATTTTATCCCTCCATAGCTATTGCTACTTCATTTCATCTCGTTAGCAAACTGACTCTAGAATACCTCTTATTGTAAGCAAAACGCACAAAATACTTAAATTATTGTGGTGGCAAATACCACCAAAATGCACAAATAATATAAATCTATAGTGCCTAATCAGATGTATGTATGAAGAATTATTCCTAGAAATGGGATTAAGCCTGAATGAGTCAAAGGTTTATGAAGCATTGCTGGATATTGGAGAATCTTCTGTACAGGCAATCTCAATCAGAAGCAAAGTTCATAGAAGGAATGCATATGACAGTCTTTCAAAGCTGAATGAGAAAGGTCTTGTTTCTGAAGTATTTGTCAAGGGTGAGAAGAATTTCAAACCAACAAACCCTATACATTTGTTAGACATGATAAAGGAGAAAGAGGAGAGGATATCTCAAAAACTTCCAGAACTTCAGCAGAAATTTCTTGCAGTAGAAGAACCAGCTGAAGCATATACCTACAAAGGAATTCAAGGGTTCAAGAATTATCTTCGTGATATCCTTAAAACAAAGGAGACAGTTTATTTCATAGGTGCAAAGGCATTCTGGCTTGATGAGAGACTAAAACATTATCTTCCTCATTTCCAACGAGAAAGAAAAAAACTTGGAATAAAATTCATGCATATATTTGATCATGAGATAAAATCAGGAAAGTCAGAGATACTCAAGATGGTAGGCAAGCCTTACAGATTCTTTCCAAAAGGTTACTCATCGACAACTGCTATTGATATATTCGGTCCTTACGTTGTTACATTTGTTGGTGTTGAACCAGGGAAGCTTCACAAAGAACCGTTGATGTTTGTCATGAAATCCCAGCAATTAGCTGATGGCTACAGAAAATTCTTCCTGTTCATGTGGGATAAATGCAAAGAGTGAAAGTTTCTCACATTGCAACTAATATTGCACCGGCAAGCACGATAACTGCCCCTATTATCTTCCTTAATATATCTTGTCTCTCTTTCAATAGGATTATGCCTCCTACTACTGTCACAAGTATGCTTGATTCTATTATTGGTATTACGACTGATATATTCTCACTGTTGTATGCTCTATAAATGAAGTATGTGGCTAAAACACCCGAAAGACAGGCAGCTAATATAGTACGAAATCTGTTCTTAATAATTCTCTTAATCTCATTCTGTCTCTGCAAGGCAAAAGGCGATAATATCAAGGCAGGCAGCATGAACGATATGCCTATATAAGATTCAGGAGTGAAATAATTCAGTACAAATTTTTCTGAACTCAACGCAAGAGCAGAGCAGAAAGCCCCTAATACAGTCAATGCAAATCCTTTCCAGCTCCATTCTATATTCTTCGGATTTGCTATGATTATAATTCCTGTTATTATGAGTCCTATGGCAATAAGTTGATTCCATCCGATTGAATCGTTGAATATGAAATATCCTGCAATCACGATAATGATCAGTCTTGACTGATGGATAATTATCTTAAGCGATGATGATAGGTTCTTGAATGCATAATTTGATGCTATCAATGTTATCGACCATAATATTCCTGAAAGCAAGGCGATTACCCATGCTATAGGTTCACTCGGAAGCTCAAAGAAGATAACCAACATAGGTATTAAGAGTATCATGGAGAAGAATTCTCCTAAGAAGCTGTAGCTTATAGGGCATTCATCATGTACATTGTATTTATGCAGAAGACGCATTATCCCAAGAAAGAAAGCAGATGCAAATGCGAATATTATACCGTTCATTGTAAGCACTTGATAAGCAATTCCTTTATCTTCCCAGCGTCAGCCTTACCTTGGCTTTTTCGCATTACTTGTCCAACCAAGAAATTAAGAACTTTCCCTTCGCCAGCCTTGTACTTGCTGACATTCTCTTTCTGCTCAGAGATGACTTCCTTGACAAATCCTTCTATAGCCGAATCATCCCCTTGGCTCTTGTTATCACCAATATATTTATCCACATCAAACTCAGGATCCTCTACAATGCTTGAAGTTCCCATGAAAGCGATTTTTGCATTTATTTCACCAGAGATTTCAGCTTTCAATACAGAAACAAATTTAGGCACAACTTTTTCTAGGTCTAAATCAGCCACATTCTTCTTATGGTAATTTGCAGCCTTCATAAGGTCCCTTCTTGCCCATTTTGAAACTTTATCTGCATCGATTTCTTTTACAAGCAATTCATACACCTTAGCTAGATCCTTATTCTTCGATATTATCTCTGCATTGTCATCAGCTATGCCATGTTCCTTGAATTTTTCCATCTTCTCGTCAGCAAGTTCAGGCATATTATCCTTAATATTTTTAACAAATTCATCTGTGATATCAGTTATTACGAGATCTGGATCTATGATGTAACCATAATCATCCTCAGTCTCCTTTGTCCTTAACCTGCTTGACATGCCTTTCTCAGCATCCCAGCTTCTTGTGTCTTGTATAAGCTTCTCACCATCTGCAACAGCTCTCTTCTGACGTTGTACTTCATAGTTTAGTGCTCTTTCTATCTCCTTGAATCCGGTGATATTCTTTATCTCGCTTCGGATATAGCCTGATTCCTTCACTGAGACGTTAGCATCAGCCTTTATTATTGCATCAGGATCAAATATCTCCAAATATTCCAGTATTGTGATCAATTTGTTCATGAATTCCCTTGCTTCTTCAGGCGAAGCCATATCAGGTTCAGTAACAATTTCACATAAAGGATTACCTGATCTATTATAATCAATGAGGACATAATTGCTTCCATGTATGCTCCCTGGATGGACTAATGCAGCAGGATCTTCCTCGACATGGATTCTTGTTATCCCTATAGTCTTTCCATTGCTTAATTTCATTGATCCATTCTTGCACAATGGTTGCTCATATTGTGTGATCTGGTAATTCTTTGCCAGATCAGGATAGAAATATGATTTACGGCTGAAAACTAACTCCTTATCTATTTTACAATTCATTGCTAATCCTAACTTTGTTGCAAATTCGACAACTTTTTTGTTCAGCACAGGTTTGCTTCCTGGATGCCCAAGACATACAGGGCACACTCTACTATTGGGTTCGTCTGAACCTTTTGTGGCACATCCACAGAATAACTTTGTATTTGTATTTAGCTCGATGTGGATTTCAAGTCCTATTACTATGTCTGTTGTGAATTTCATTTTATCTTTTTATTTAATCTGACTTTGTTGGGGTTCCACTCATTTCTAAGCATATCATAGGATAAATGATCCCTTAGCTTTCCATCTCCTGATTTTATGCATTGCCTCTCATGACCTATGCATTTGAATCCCATTTTCTTGATTATTCTTTTGCTTCCTTCATTATCAGGGACATGCTCTATCCTGATCCTATTTAATTTTAATACCTTGAATCCAAAATCAATTAAGGCCTTACATGCTTCTGAGGTGTATCCTTTTCTTCTATACTCTTTAGACGTGATGTATCCTATCTTAGCAGTGTTAGTATTCTTATCTATCTCATTAAATCCCATATTCCCTATTGGATCTTTAGTTTCTTTTAACGTCATAAAGAATACATAACTCTCATTTCCAAATTCTTTTCTAACTTTCTTAACCCATGTTTTCGCCATCTCTTTCGTATATCGCATAGGGATAGTTGTGAATCTTGGATAATCTTTGTTCTTTGTTATATTGTTGTACACAAAATCCCATTCTGCAACAGATGGCTTTCTAAGTATCAATCTCTCAGTCTCAAGCTTGATTTCTTTTATTTTAGTCATTATTCTAATGCACTCCCCAACTGGACTAATTTCTTCTCTTCAAAATGATCAGCTATGAGCATTGTCCCAACAGGCATTCCATCTACTTTTCCAGTTGGTATTGTAATATGTGGCAATCCAGCTAAATTTGGTCCGACAGTAAGGATATCCATCATGTAATTCTCTAAAGGGGTCATCTTCTCTATCTCAGAGAATTTTGGTGCGATGACAGGCATTGTAGGACATATCAATGCATCATATTTCTCGAATTGTTCTTTGTATTCTGAGATTATTTTTGTCCTTATCTTTGCAGCCTTGATGTAATATGCATCCCTGAATCCTGCCATCCTTGCGAATGTCCCTATCATTATTCTACGTTTGCTCTCCTCATTCAGGTTCTCACTCCTTATCTCAGAGAAATATTCATTGAACCCCTTGCCTGTACAATCTTTCATCTTTCCATAACGTATTCCACAGTATTTTGCAAGGTTGGTTGATGCTTCACACATTGCAAGGATATAATATACAGCTAGTCCATACTCAGATACTAACGGCAGAGAAACCTCTTCAATAACTGCTCCTTTCTCTTTCAATTTCTCAATCGCTTGATTAACTTGTTCAGCAACTTTCTCATTTACGCCCTTACCGAAGCATTCTTTTATTAGCGCAATTTTCATCCCTTTGACATCTTTTCCGACAAAAGAACTATATTCATCCACCTCTACATCTGCACAAGTGCTCTCTTTGCTGTCAAATCCAGATATTACCTCTAGGAGCAGTGCTGTATCCTTGACATTCTTGCCCATAGGTCCTATTTTGTCAAGTGAATTTCCATAATC
The DNA here is from genome assembly GCA_020637495.1 of Candidatus Woesearchaeota archaeon. Taxonomy (GTDB): domain Archaea; phylum Nanobdellota; class Nanobdellia; order Woesearchaeales; family JACJVV01; genus JACJVV01. The sequence continues at coordinate 222,430 of JACJVV010000001.1, read as the reverse complement.
AAGAAGACCATATCTTGATACTCTTCCATATGTAGGACATAACCCAACAACACCACAGAAACTGGCAGGACAGACAATGCTTCCTCCTGTACTTTCTGCTAGGCTTACATGCTTGAGATTTGTTTTTGCAGTGAAACCAGCACATCCCCCAGAACTTCCACCACATGCCCTTTCCTTGTCAAATGGATTCAACGGTATCTTCTTTCCTATGCCAACATTGACGCTGAACCCACCAAATCCGAATGCATCTTGTGCTGTTTTCCCTATGATAAGTCCACCTTGCGATTTTACTTTTTTTGATACAGTAGAATCAATTACTGGCTTGTATCCATCAAGGATGGCGCTTCCCCCTGTAGTCTCTACATCTTTTACGCAGATCGCATCTTTGACACTGACAGTATATCCTGACAATTTTCCTTGATGCATATGCCCTTCCAGAGGCTTATCGGTGATAGTGTTAAGATAATGATACTCTTCATTTATCTTCTTTGCTTCTTCCAAAGCTTCTTTTTCGTGGCTCATTTTATCCTTTGATATATTTTAGTCAAACAGCTTTAGGTCCTTTGAAATAACCATCCTTCTTTAGAGAAGAATTTCTTAATGCATCTTCCTGGCTTAACGAATTTACAATTACATCTTCACGTAGCCTGTTCTTTATCTCAATAGGCTGGAAACTTGGTCTTATTCCTTCAGTATCTACTTCTTGCAATTTCCCGAAGAAATCCAATATCTCTTTCATCTGAGGCGCAAACTTATCGATCTCCTTATCAGTAAGCTTTAATCTTGCTACAGATGCTACTTTTTCCAGTAATTCCTTATCAACTTCCATATACAGAGAAATCAATATTTCATTTATATAGTTTGTTGAGAACCAGCCAAATGTTCTTTAAATACTTCTCTTACAGCTTGAGCTTGCATTATCTCTTGATCTGAATAAAAGCTCCTGAAATCCTGGAGCATTTTAGCTAACGCAAATTCAGCACTTTGGCAAAATCTTAGAATTGTTTGCATTCTGCCTTCTTTGTCTTTAGCAAAAGCTGAATAACTTATAGCTTTCAATGGAACAGCCGTATGATGATTGCATAAAAGTTCCCTATCATGCATCTTTCCTTCAAATCCAGCAGATTCAATATAATATGGTATTAATCTATTTCTTATTTCCCATCCTCTTTCATCATATGGCAAGACTGTATCTTGCTCTAGTGTCTTTACAGCAGAGTATGCGATATTGCTTTTCTTACGCTTGTCAAGATCAATAAGTGTTATCTTTTCCCCTGTTATTATTTGGTTATCTGGATTTCCATCTCTATCATACTGTAATGGCAATATGTGTGCATATTTTGTCAGGAACCCAACTGAATCATGAAAAATCCCTTTATGTCTTTCAGAAAACATGCTGTTATCTATATCTCTTCTTATTTTTCCTTCAATATTTTCTTCCTCTTGATCAATACCATATTTTGAAACAATGCCATTTAATCTCAATATATTCCTTAAAATAGAAACTCCCCTATCTAGATCATTACTATGTAAATAATCACTTCCACTTACACCTTGAACAAAAGAATACCACAATAACCCTAAATTTTCTTGTCTGAATTCTTCCATAAGTACAAGATTTTCAATATTAACTATAGAACCAGAACATTCGATAATTTTGTTATGATCAATTGCTAATGTCTGCTTAACTTCATTGTTTAGTTCATCAACATCTGCTTCTTTGATTGCAAAAGTCATCCCTAATCTATCACAATCCATAAGATAGACTTTATTTTTTGTTTGTTTTGAAACATTGATAAGTTTTCCTTTATTTTTCCTATCTCTATAGATAGCTGTAGCAATCTGTTCTTTCTTATCGGCATCACTGCACAATGCAAAACTCATAATTTGATATTCAACTTTATCAGGCATATCCTCTTTCATTATGTCTAGATATACTTGATAATTTATAGAGAAACTTGAAACTGCATCAATCAAATTTAATAGGTGCTTATTTTCAGTTGATGAAAAAAGCCTGTATAGTGATTTAACTGCTTGTCTGATATCGTGGGTTTTCATCATGATTGATTGTGCATATTTTTTCTCCCTTTCGTTGAGATAGCTACGGGATTTAGAAAGTTGATATGCTTCATTAACTGCTTTATTTAGATCATTCTCATTTATTGCATCACTCACACCTTTTTTATATGAATCTAATAACCATAATTTTTTTATAGGTGCAGTAATAAAATCTAAATTTTGGTATCCTAACTTTATTCTTTTTCTGACCATTCTTGGAATAGTATAATTAGTACTATATCCTATTCCTCCAGCTATTCCTCCTACTATTAGTTTTATCTTGACTTCTCCATCAGTATGCATCCAAACAGGAGACAGCATCCCGATAGCAAGAATGCTATATGTTAAATCACTTGCATATAATTGTATATCTTCAAGAATATTTCTCTCTTGGATGAATGGATTCTTCTTTCTGTGCCTGTAAGAGTAAAGCAGCATTATTCCACCAAATATCAAGATTGGATTTGCAGTTTTTTCAGCTACTTGTTTTGCTACAGATTTTCCAGTATATATCAAATCAGGTAGCTTTGTAATTTTTTTTGTTATTGGGTCTGTTTCATATATATGAATATGTTCATCCGTTTCATCACACAAATCATCAATGCATTTGGAATAATTAATTATCCTTCCAGCCTGACGCATTTCATGAATAGTTTTTCCTTCATTTGCAGGTTTAAGATTGAAAAAATGTGATGTGCCCCATGCAATCATCCCTGATGCAATTAATGGAGCTGAGAATTCTGTTAGATAATATCTTATTTTCTTTAGTATTGATGCTAGCTTAGCCAAATTTATACACCCTCATTACTTCCTTTCCTTGCATCACCTCCTTTTTTTCCAATAATACATAATCATTATGTTTAGCGATATCTATGGCATCCTCAATATTAGTGCCAATGCATAGGATAATGCCTTTGGGTTTTAAAATCTTTTTAGATACTTCGAAGAATTGCCTGAATATATGCAGTATCTTGCCCTTTGTCTCTTTTCCAGGGGTAGGGAGCCTTGTTATTATTTTATCTATATTCTCATATTTCAGGTCAAGATCCTCAATCAATATTCTTGAGAAATTGAGTTTCTTATTGACTCCTGCAATCTTTGCATTCTTCTCTGCAGCCTTGATATTAGGCATCCCTGCATCTGAAAGGTTTACTTCGACCTTGCTGTCTTTGTCCTCATCATCAAGCTTCACTTCCCAGTCAATCTTGCTGAAGAGGAACTTATCCTTTGCATAATGATTGACGGATTTCCCTATTACATTATGTATCAGCTCTATCCCTATCTCACCGCTTCTGCAGAATGGATCAAGTACCTTCTCACCATCTTTTATATCAGCCATCCTGCATAATGCATATGCTATAGTTCCTCTTAACGAGGTCTTGTTTGCAAATACCTTGTAATCCCTATTGCTGAGTTCTTTAGAGCTCAGATTTATTGTGAAAAAGTATTTATTCCCTATGATCTCAATGTTGTACTCAATCCCTGCATCTTTGTAGACTGCCTTCTTCTTTGTCGTTTTCATCATCTGTTCTGATACGTTCATGACTACATCATTGCTTTTGTAAGGTTTCGTTCCTGCTATGCTGCAATCGACGTAGAAAGTGGTTTTTATGTCGAATTTAATGTCTGATACGTCTATCTCTGGTATGTCCCCAATCTCACCATTTTTGAGCAGAACTCCTACTTTTTCTATACTCTGACACATGAATGCAAATCTTGCGATATCCTCTTTATTAGCTTCGAAGATGCAACATCTTTCATTCTTCTCTACCTTGACCTTCTTTCCTAGGATCTCCCTGATATCATTTTCAAGGACATCTTCAACACCAAACCCACAGAACCCGATGCATTTCAGTTTATCCATAATAACCTCAAAACAAATATGATCAATCCTTATCTACAAAATCCATGTCATTAACAAGGTCTGTGCTCTCTTGTTCCAATTTATTCTCTATCTCTTCAATCTTCTCTTTTTTCTCAGCTTCTCCCCTGACTAGTGCTTGTTCTTCCTCTTTTTCAGAGACTATCTTTGTAGCGCCAACAACCTTATCATCTTCACTCTTCAATTTCATCAATCTCATGCCTTGAGTATTCCTTCCTATGACTGAAACATCCTTTGCAGGGATTCTTATGGCAATACCATGTCTTGATATGAATAATATGTCATTATCGTCATCAACTTCCTTGATGGAAACAACTTTCCCGTTCCTGTCATTTGTTATTATGTTGATGACACCGCTTCCACCCCTGTTAATTAATCTATAATCTCTTATCTTTGTTCTTTTTCCATAACCATTCTCAGTAACAGTAAGTAATGATAGATGCTCTCTTGCGATTACTGCCCCTATCACTCCATCATCGCCTTTAAGTTTTATACCTCTTACTCCTATGGAATTCCTGCCTACTGCCCTGACATCTGCCTCGTTGAATTTTACAGCCATACCATTTGCAGTCGCTATGAGGATCTGCCTATTACCATCGGTAAGCAATACATCTATCAACTCATCTCCATCTGTCAGGTTTATAGCGATTATGCCTCCTTTCCTTGGTTTTGAGTATGCAGATAAGTTTGTCTTCTTCACGATTCCCTGCTTTGTGACCATTACTAAATAATGATCTTCTTTGAATTCTGAGATAGGTATGTATGATGAGATATTTGTATCTTTGTCAAGCTCAAGGAGATTTGCGATTGATGTGCCTTTTGCAACTCTTGATGCCTCAGGGAGCTGATAGACTTTCTTCCATTGGACAGTTCCTTTATCCGTGAAAAATAGGATGTAATCATGCGTATTTGCAACGAATACATCATTGACTTCATCCTCAGCCTTTGTCCCTGTAGCGATTATTCCTTTTCCGCCACGTTTCTGCTGTTTGTATGTGCTTAAAGCGATTCTTTTGATATATCCGCTATTTGTTATTGTGATGACCATCTCTTCCTTGTCTATCAGATCCTCTATGTCGATATCCTCATCACTCTCTAGTCCCTGGACGATCTGTGTCCTTCTTCCATCACCATATCTCTGCTTCAGATCTTCAAGCTCATTTACGATGATATCCATTATCCTCTGCTCGCTTGCAAGTATCTCTTTTAAGCTCTTGATAAGCTCCATGAGTTTCGAATGTTCATCCCTTATCTTATCCTGTTCAAGTGATGTCAGCCTCTGGAGTTTCATATCAAGTATTGCTGTTGCCTGTTTCTCAGTGATGCTATACTTCTTCATCAAGCCTTCTCTTGCATCCTGCGCAGATCCAGCTTTCTTGATGAGTTCAATAGCAGCGTCGATATCATTCAATGCTATTATCAATCCTTCTAGGATATGGGCTTTTTCCTCAGCCTTCTCCAGATCAAATTGTGTTCTTCTTGTGACTATTATCTTTCGATGTTTGATATAATGGCTTATCATGCCCTTAAGGCTCAATATCTTCGGTTCATTGTTGACTATTGCAAGATTTATTATCCCGAATGTCACCTGCAGATTAGTATATTTGAATAGCTGGTTCTTTATCACTTCCTCATTTGCATCTTTTTTCAGTTCTATGACTACTCTCATTCCTTTTTTATCTGACTCATCACGGAGATCATCAATGCCTAAAACTTTTTTCTCTTTTACAAGGTCAGCAATCTGTTCAAGAAGCAGGCTTTTGTTTACTTGATATGGGATTTCCTCGACTATTAATGCTCTTCTTTTCTGAGTTTCCTCAATCTCTATCTTGGCTCTTACCTTGACTTTTCCACGTCCATAATGATATGCGTTCTTAATGCCTGTTTCTCCAAGTATCATACCACCAGTTGGAAAATCTGGTCCTTTTACTACTTTCATCAAATCTGAAGCATCAACATCGGGCTTCTTTATTGTCATGATCACAGCATCGCATATCTCTGACATATTATGAGGTGGGATGTTTGTTGCCATCCCTACAGCAATACCGGTGCTTCCATTGACTAGCAAGTTAGGGAATGCAGAAGGCAGGACAGTGGGTTCTTTTAGGCTATTATCAAAGTTATCCCTGAATGTGACTGTTTTTTTCTCTATATCCTTAAGCAGCTCTTCTCCTACATTCTTCATCCTAGCTTCAGTATAACGCATCGCTGCAGCATTATCGCCATCTATGCTGCCAAAATTACCTTGACCATCTATCAACGGATATCTCAATGCAAAATCCTGGACCATTCTCACCATGCTATCATATACTGCACTATCTCCATGTGGATGATATTTACCTAATACTTCTCCTACAATCCTTGCACTCTTCCTGAATGGCTTGTTATGCGCCATTCCCATATCGTGCATGGCATAAAGGATCCTTCTATGTACTGGTTTTAGACCATCCCTTATATCAGGCAAGGCCCTGCCTATGATTGAGGACATGGCATAATTTAGATATGCCTCTTTCATATCCTCTTCTATCTCTTTGGGGATTATATTCTCAGCATCATCAGCTGTCTTTTCTTCTATGTCTTCGCTCATTCTTTCCTTTATTTTTCTTTATTTTGTATGCCTTCTTGAACCTAAGATTCAGTCTATTTTTTTGTTGTTTTATGGCTTCAAAAGTGACCCCAGAAAAAGGTCATTCACCGTCTAGAAAATAGTATCCTGGTCCCTTTATATATGTTTTGGTGATAGTGTATTTAAAAGATCAACTTTTATGCTTTATTTGATCTCTTTGATAATGCCCTCTTTCACTCTAAATGTATGTCCGCAATAGACGCATCTTTTTGTCTTTTTTGATAACTCATCATTTGGTCCAGAAGTCATGTATTTCATGCTATTGTTGCATTTCTTGCATCTGACTAAGAAATATTTTGTAACCATTTTTTCAATCTTCAGAAGATTTATCTAAAGGCTCTTCAAATCCTTTCTCCTCATCACCATGGACTATCTCTTCAGCTCTCTCCTCTATCTTATCCATTATCTCCTTTGGGATACCTTCCATGTTGAAAAGCTTATCTTCGTCTAGCTCTTCTTTTTTTCTGTGGATGTTGTAGTCCCTGCTTTCGATTTTGACATCTTCCTCTTTATCTTCCTCTTTACTCTTCACTACATTCTCATCATGGTTGATTTCTCTGCCTGAGTTCATATTATCTTTTGCATCCTGTATTTTTGAGATCTCTTCTTCATGTTCATTTGCAGCATGCTCTTTCTGGATTGATTCAAGATTACTCATATTCTCGTCAATATTGGATATGTCTGGTTTCGCATGCTCATTAGGGGTACCTTCATCCTGTATGTCATTTTCATTTCCTTGATCATTATCTATATTTTCTGTGTCAATATCATGACTGGCACCCTCTTCAGATTTGATCGACTCATCGTTTCCATCATCTTCAGATGTTTCTTTTTTCTCTACATCCTCATCTTCTTCACTCCTTACTATTCCTACTTGGTCCTCATCTACTACCTCTAATCTAGGTGTCTCTTTTTCTTCTCTCTCTTCTTCCTCAGTATTAATATCATTCTTTGGAACATTGAGCTCTTCGAACACTTCTAATTGGCCTAATTTTTCACCCTCAATGACATCTATCCCATTCTCATCATGCCTTATGACTTCTGTCGGCCCTAGGTTCTCCATGTAGATATTCCTTCCTTCAAGGGCTTTTGACTCCCTATCTTGTTGTTCAATAAGCTCTTTCTTCTTCTCATTTATCTCATGTATCTGGTTCTCCTTATCTGAGATAACTTTTTCCATCTCCTCTACATTATGGAATTTCTCTCTTAACTTATCTGGTGGAAGATCAAAATATTCGAAGAATTTCTGGGTCAATTTTATCCTTTTAGTCCTTCCATATCTCTCTCGCATTATGTATCCTAATTCTTCTAGTTCCTTCATGTGATCATAGGCTTTATTTGTCCGTATCTTTATCACGTCACTTTGAAGGATTGGATATTTATAGGCGATCACTGCAAGAGTCTCCATGACAGTCTTGCTGAGTTCAGTCTCTACGCCTATCTCTTTTGCCACATCGATATATTGGTCTTTGATGGTAAGTTTCCAATAATCTCCATCTTGTAGGATCATAAGTGAATTCTCTTCACTATCATTGTATTTCTGCTTGAGCTCGATAAGACAAGTAACCACTTTTGCTTTGTCCTTCTCCTTTATCATTCTGAGGAGTTCATCTATATGGATCTTCTTCCCAATAGAGAAAAGTATGGCTTCAATCTTTTTTCTTAGTATCTCATCCATCTCACAAAGAATATTTATTGTTATCTTTTTTGATGATGCTCTTTGATGCAAGATCATCCAGCATCTTTATAGTCTTGTCTTCAGCGATACCTATTGTTTTTGCAATTCCCTTTGCGTCATTCATTCCATTCTTGAGGCAATAACCTATGAAATTCTCAGTCAGTGTCTTGAATGTATGTGCTGCAGCTGTCTTGTCTGCTTTATGGTTCTTGAGCGACATGTCAAGGAAATGCAGTTTTGCCTGAAGGTCATTGAGCAATCCAGCAAATTGATTTGACTTGAACTTGAATTCCTCTGGTTCGATTATCTCTATGCTTGAAGGTAGACTATCAAAACAGAATGCCAATAGTTTTTCGGCATCCTTGAACCATATCTCAAGCTCTGCATACAATGAAAATAGTTTTTTATCCTCTTGCTCATTGCTATCTGAGATATATTCTTTGATGATATCATAGTCCGCATGGTTTTTTATGCTTTCAACATAATCAACCATAGTCTTCTCTATATGGTTTTTTGGTCCTCCAAGCATCTCTAATATGATCCTTGTCAATATCTGTCCTTCTTCAAGTCTTTCAGAATCACTCTTTTTTTCAGTTATTTGTCCTTCATTACCTTCTTTTTTTGCCATGAAAACCTACACTCTGATAGCATTTATATAGATTTCCCTGGGTATTTACCCTCTTTTGATGCAGATTTATACCCTTCACATGACGACAACCAAAGCTTTATTAACATCATCTACGGATTTAGCATTATTCAGAGGTGATGATGGATGGAAAAGAATGCTCTACTTGCTAGTTTGATGTTTTTTATGCTAGTTGTATTCTCAGTTTCAGCAGTTGCTATTGAGAATTACCCTAATAATCAGATATCATTATATCATGTTGGGGCGGTGTACCAAACTATTTCAGATGCAGATGCTCCTTCTCAGATTGCTGAGCAGGATGATTGTAATACATATGGTGAGACTAGAACTCCTACCAGAAGCTATGTGAAGCTTTCTGACAAGATCAAATATGATACTGTATATAGGCTCTCAAAACATCTTGCTAAAATCGAGGATAATAGTGCCTCATGCAAAAGGGTGATATTAAAAGATGGTATCAATAGCAGAGACCTGATGAACTCAGAAGGATATTATAGAGAATGTTATGGTGAGCAACCATACCATACGCTATTTTCAGAAAGACAGATGGTCTATGAGAATCTAGGTGTCCCTTATTTCACGACAGGGAACTGATTTTTCTTTTTTAGTTCTATTTCCTAGTGCCTTAAGCGTAATTTTATCTTCTTTGGAAGACTAAAATTTATAAATCAATTATCTAGTCATGTTATATTGGACTTATATTGCAATTTTAAGGTACTTTTGTTGCAATTTCAAAGGGGGTTTCATGGAAAACGCACTCATAATAGGAGCAGGAGGAGCAGGCCGAGAACTTTTAGAGAGTCTCAGTTCTAATTCAAAATCCATTACTGTAAAAGGTTTTTTAGATGATGATAAGAAAGGTGAATATTGCGGTCTCCCTATATTAGGCAATGTTGATAGTCTTCCTGAGATAATAAACCAGAATGACATACGCATAGTATTCATAGCAATACCATCTGGAAATGGCGCATTGATGCGTAAGATAATTCAGAATTGCAGGGATCAACCAGTCAAGATAAACATTGTCCCTAGGATATCAGAGATAGTCAATGGTGTAGTGAACTTAGAGCAGGTCCGTCAGATTCAGGTAGAGGACCTAGTGGGAAGAAGTATATATCGGCAGGACTTTGAACCTGCAAAATCAAAGATAAGAGGGAAGACAGTCATGGTATTTGGTGCGGCTGGTTCAATCGGCAGCGAACTATGTTCACAACTTCTTAGCCTCAACCCTAAGCAGCTTATCGCAGTAGATTGGTGGGAGAATGGGACATTCTATCTTCAGGACAGGCTTGCAACTGTAGCCAGAAACCTTGAGGAACCATGCACTACAAAAGTTAAATATGTAATTGCAAATATACAGGAAAGAGCAAGGATTGGATTGATTTTTCAAGAATCCAAACCAGACATAATATTCAATGCAGCTGCATACAAGCATGTGCCTCTCATGGAGCATAATCCTGTTGAAGCGGTAAAGAATAATGTACTTGGTACAAAGAATCTTTTTGAGCTTTCTCTTGAGCATGATTGTGAAAGCTTCATACTGATAAGCTCAGATAAAGCAGTGAATCCAACAAATGTCATGGGCGCGACAAAACGTGTAACAGAGAAATTGATGCATTATTATTCACAGGTTGCAAAAGAGCAGAGTAAGAGGACAAAATTCATGGCAGTCCGATTCGGCAATGTGCTTGCAAGTAATGGAAGCGTTATCCCTACGTTCAGGAAACAGATTCAGCAAGGGTATGTCACTATAACACATAAGGATATAGTAAGGTATTTCATGACTATAGACGAGGCAGCTCAGCTTGTACTCCAATGCTGGGTTATGGGTACAGGCGATGAGGTCTTCGTGCTTGACATGGGTGAACCAATAAAGATAGAGGATCTTGCAAGATGGATGATAAGGCTTTCAGGAAAAGAGCCTGATAAGGATGTCGAGATAAGATATGTAGGTCTTCGGCCAGGAGAGAAGCTCTATGAAGAGCCTCTGACAGAAGTTGAACATACGGATGCTACAAAAAACAATAAGATATTCATAGTTACAAAAGATGAAGATTTTGATCATGCAGATTTCATAGGGCATACAAAAGAGCTTATAAAAAAATGCACAACCGGTAAACTAGAGTCATCAGAATTAGTCAGCATGCTCAAAGGCATTGTACCTACATTCAAAGACCCAAGTGAAGTGAATAAACTATGATGCTCTCACAGGATTTATTATATCGGAATTACTGGAAAAATTGAAATGAAAACGAACCTAAAGATATCAAAAGAACAGTCCCTTGCTTTTTACAAGGATATGCTTAGGATAAGGAAGTTTGAAGAAGCAATATCTGACGTATCTGAGGATAAAGAGATCAAGACTCCTTGTCATCTCTATATAGGTCAAGAAGCGATAGCAGTTGGCGCATGCCGTGCTGTTGAGAAAGAGGATTATGCTTTTGCTTTCTATCGTGGTCATGGGCATTATATTGCAAAAGGTGGAGACACAAAGAAAATGGTTGCAGAGATATTCTGCAAATCAACAGGCTGCTGCAAAGGACGAGGGGGTTCGATGCACCTTATCTCTCCTGAAGTTAATCTGTTCGGGAGCACAGCAATAGTTGCAGGACAGATAGCGCCTGCAGCAGGCGTCGCACTCTCCTCAAAACTAAGAGATGACAAGAAAGTTACATTGCTTTTTTTTGGTGAAGGAGCAACAGAAGAAGGAGTCTTCTCTGAGATAGTGAATTTCGCATCACTCAAGAAACTCCCACTAATAATGATATGCGAAAATAATAATGCTGCTGCCCATATGAAATTATCAGAAAGACAACCCATTGATGATATGTACCTAAAGACAGAACCATACATGCCTAGCTTTCAGATTGACGGGAACGATGTGATAGAAGTGTATTCAAAAGTGAAAGAAGCAGCAGAGCGCGCAAGAGATGGCCAAGGCCCTACTTTCATCGAATGCATGACCTTCAGATGGAAAGGCCATGTTGGTCCATTGCTTGATATTGATAAAGGTTTGAGAACAGCTCAAGAGATTGATTCATGGAAAGCAAAGGATCCATTGCTAAACAAAGATATACTTTCAGGGTTGTTAGATTCTGAGATAAGAGATATTGAGTTAGAAGTTGATGATGAGGTAAAGCAAGCATTCAGGTTTGCAAGAGAAAGCAGCAAACCTGATCCAGCTACATTGCTTGATGATATTTATGCTGATTAAAAAGGCCGATAAAAAAAGAATAATTTAACATTGCCCGAAGATAAAAATGGTAAGAGAGATAACATATGCCGACGCAATCAAGGAAGCTTTTGACCAGTTGCTAGAATCATCCCCAGATACATTTGTCATGGGTATTGGGGTAAAGAGCCCTTGGTATGTTGGCAACAGCATGAAAGGAATCTTTGATAAGTATGGAGAGGAACGTATCATAGATATTCCAATTTCTGAGAATGGCATCACAGGAATCACTATAGGCGCAGCGATGGCAGGTATGCGCCCTATAATGGTGCATCCAAGGATGGATTTCATGTATCTTGCCATGGATCAGATAATAAACTCAGCATCAGCAGCCAACTATATGTTTGGCGGAAAATCGAATGTTCCAGTAACTATACGTAGTATAATAAACCGTGGTGGTGAGCAGGGTGCACAGCATTCACAGGCATCACAGGCAATGTATATGCATATCCCAGGGATAAAAGTGGTGATGCCTAGCACACCATATGATGCGAAAGGGCTTTTGGTATCCAGTGTCAAAGATAATAATCCAGTGATATATATAGACGATAGATGGCTTTACAATGAGAAAGGCGACGTGCCTGAAGAGATGTACGAAGTTCCTATAGGAAAAGCAAATATAATACGGGAGGGAAAAGACCTCACGATTGTTGCGACATCTTATATGGTATCGCAAGCGTTAGTTGCTGCTGAGGAATTAGCAGATAAAGGGATTGATATAGAGATCATTGATCTACGTACGATCAAACCTATAGATGAAGATGCGATAATCACCTCCGTCAAGAAGACAGGTAAGTTGCTTGTGGTAGATGCAGCATGGAGACATGCAGGGGTTGCTGCTGAAGTATCAGCGATAGCGTCTGAAAAGGCATTTTCATATCTTAAACAGCCTATACATAGACTGACTCTCCCTGATTGTCATGCTCCAGCAAGCTCAGTTCTTGAAGAGGTATATTATATTAGATCAGACAAGATTAAAGAAAAGATACAAGAGATGATAAAATGACGAACACGATAATAGAGAGTGAAAAAATAACAGGAGTTCCATTCGTGAATTTCAAAAGGCAGTATCAACAATTGAAATCAGAACTTGACGCAGTATGGGAAGGTATAATGTCGAACGGTGATTTCATCATGCGAAAGCATCTTGAAGATTTTGAGAGGGAGATAGCAGATTACATAGGTGTTAAGCATGCAATCGGTGTGAATAGCGGTACAGATGCACTCTACATCTCAGCGCATGCACTAGGCTGGAAACCTGGAGATGAGATAATAACTGTTGGGCATACTTTTGTTGCTACTATTGGTGCTATAGCACAATGCGGAGCGACTCCTGTGCTAGTTGACGTAGCTAAAGATTATAATATTGACGTGACAAAGGTTGAAGCAGCAATTACTTCGAAGACAAAAGGGATAATCCCAGTGCATCTCAACGGAAGAGCAGCTGATATGGGCAAGATAATGGAACTTGCTAAGAAGCATAATCTTAAAGTTATAGAGGATGCAGCTCAGGCCCTTGGTTCAAAATTCAATGGAAAACACACAGGTTCATTCGGAGATACATCCATATTCTCTTTCTACCCTGCAAAGATGCTTGGTACGGCAGGTGATGGTGGTATTGTCTGCACCAATGATGATGCTTTGGCATTCAAGCTCCGAGCGTTGAGGGATAATGGACGAGTGGATGATGTCAAGGTGATAAATTGCTATGGTTATTGCACAAGGCTTGACAATCTGCATGCAGCATTGCTATCAGCAAAATTCAAGCACTTTGATGATTGGGTATCAAGAAGAAGAGAGATAGCACAGAAGTATGATGATGCCTTTAAGGACATAGCTGATCTAGGTATTATGCCAGCACCTTCAGATTCTCCTAATTTTGATGTTTATCAGAATTATGTTGTACGTACAAAGCGACGTGATGAATTCACAGCATATCTGAAAAGCAATAACATAGGTTATCTGATCTCATGGATCGTACCTAACCACCTGCAGAAACCTCTCAAGCTGGACCATTTTGATCTTCCAGAGACTGTTGCAATAAGCAACGAGGTAGTATCCTTGCCGATGTATCCAGAGATGACTGATGAAGAAGTTGACTATGTGATCGATAAAGTCAAGGTCTTTTTCAAATGAATAGATCATCTGGGACCATTCTTGAAAAAATAAGGAAGCACCCAAGAATTTATTCTTTCCTGCAGAGGATATACTATTCTACTCGTATGGTCAGGATAAAGCAGATATTCATTGGAACATCGGCCTGGGAGAATGAATGGGAAAATAGGCATAAGAAAGAGAGATCTGACTGGATTAAAGGATATGAGAAATCACTCAAGCATCCCCATAGGAAGATATTAATTGATGGTATATCAAAGTTAAAACCTGGCTCAGTCCTTGAAATCGGCTGTAATTGTGGGCCTAATTTATCTCTTCTCAGGAAAAAATACCCTAAGGTTAAGCTTACTGGGATAGATATCAATCCTGAAGCTATTCAGCATGGGAGGAATTTATTCAGAGAAGACAAGAATACTGACCTTATAGTGGGCAAGGCTGATGTGATGAAACGATTCGAGGATAATAGTTTTGATGTTGTCTTTAGCGACGCTGTATTGATATATATAGGACCTGATAAGATTGACAGTATATTATGTGAGATGTTACGTATATCAAAAAAAGGGATAGTATTGCTTGAATGGCAGGATAGTAATATAGGTCCAAAAGGCGAACAACATAATAATCTTTGGGTAAGGGATTACAGGAAACTTTTTAAGAAATATAAGCGAGAGGTTATTATTCAGAAAATAAAGGATGATGATTGGCCAGACATGAACTGGCAGCGTTTCGGAGCAATTATAACAACAAGATGAGAACTATACTAATCATTGCAGACCTGTATCATGCATGCCCTAGGATTCCGGGCATTGCAAAATATTTGGCACGAAATGGCTGGAGACCGATAATACTCACAGGAACTATAGGCGATGATTTTGGAAGAGGTCAGGTCCCCTCTCGAGAATTCTTCAAGAAGAATAAGATCGAGGTAGTTGAGGTTGATTATTTCAGACCATTAGAGATTTTTAAGAGATTCTCATTAAGAAGCAAGTCCAAGAAAAAGAAAAATCTTTCAAATAAAAACATCAATTCATCTTCAACAGAAAAGAGAACATTGATTCCTACATTTGCTGCAGTCCTGAAAGGAAAGCTTTTCAAACTCCTTTATGGGATCTTAGGTTTTTTCTTTGCTTATCCAGATTGGGAACGTTTTTGGAGAAAACCAGCGATAGATATTGCTTCAAAGATAATAAAGAAGTACAAGATAAATCACATGATAAGCAGCTCCTCTCCAGCGACTGCTCACCTTATCGCTTTGAGACTTAAGGAAAAACACGATATCAGATGGGTTGCAGATCTTCGCGATCCATGGTCAAATAATCATTATTATCCGTATGGGATCAGGCGATATCTTGATCGGATGCTTGAGAAGAGAACATTGAAGCAAGCTGATGCACTTGTCACAGTAACACGACATTGGGCATCCGATCTGAAAATAAGGTACAGCCAAGATATCCATGCTATAACGAATGGATATGATGAAGAAGAATTCTCAAGACCAAGAATAAAGCTCACTAAAGATTTTACAATCACATATACTGGTAGCATTTACTGGGGCAGGCAGGATCCTAGCATGATCATGGAAGGGATCTCAAGATGCAATCTGCCTATTGGGCTGAGATTATTCGGACCTTTTTATCCAAAGATAGCAAAGATGGGTGATGCACTAAAAATAAATGTTGTGCAGTATGGTATGATGCCTAAAGAAGAGGTTGTAAAAAAACAATCAGAAAGCCAGATGCTTATGTTGATGGACTGGGATGATGACAAAGAGAAAGGGGTCATACCAGGCAAGTTCTTTGAATATCTTGCATCAGGTCGTCCTATAATCATGTCAGGTGGCGTCAAGGATAACATCATGCATGAACTGCTTGAATATACTGGTGCAGGTTATTCTTGCAATGATCCATCAACGTGTAGCAAGATACTATCAAGAGCATATTCTGAATATAAAAAAACAGGGAATGTTTTATATAATGGTAAAAAATCAAAAATAAAAGAGTTCAGCTACGATAGCTTGGCTAAAAAATATGAACAAGTTTTAATAAAAAATGAATATAGATAAAATGAAGGTATCCATTATAGGGATGGGTTATGTCGGTTTTCCATTAGCTTGTGCTATCGCAAAAAAGACAGAACATGAGGTGATAGGGATTGATCTGAGCAAACAGAAAGTTGATCTGATAAACCAGAAAAAATCCCCAGTTGAAGACAAGCAAGCAGAGAAGGACATCAAGGAGATATCCCTATCTGCATCTACGGACTTCAGCAAGATTGATTCATCTGACCTGATCATAATAGCTGTTCCTACTCCAATAAAAGAGAATAAGCTTCCTGATTTATCCTGCATTGAGAGTGCGACAGATTCTATTCTCCCATTCCTGAAAAAAGGACAATTGATAATACTTGAATCTACTGTAAACCCAGGGGTATGTGATGAAGTTCTCATTCCTGCTTTAGAGAGATCAGGACTGAGGTGCAATGAAGATTTCAATGTTGCACATTGTCCAGAAAGGATTGATCCTGGAAACAAGAAATATAATGTATATAATATCCCCAGAAATATTGGAGCTTCTTCTTCAGAATCTGCAGCTTTTGCCAAAAAATTCTATAGTTCCTTTATAGATGCTGATATAAATGTGGTATCTAGCTTGAAAGCTGCTGAAGCATCAAAGGTGATTGAGAACACATTCCGTGACATCAATATCGCATATGTAAATGAGCTTGCAAAATCTTTTGATCTTATGGGTCTTGATATAATCGAGATAATAAACGCGGCATCGAACAAGCCATTTGCTTTTATGCCTCATTTCCCAGGCTGTGGTGTAGGTGGTCATTGCATTCCAGTAGATCCTTACTATCTTATTCAGAAGGCAAGGGATATGGGGTTTGAACATTCATTTCTTCAGATGGCCAGGGACGTCAATAACAGCATGCCTGAGTATACTGTACAAAAGCTTGAGAACTCATTGGCTGAAATAGGTAAAAAGATTAAAGGCACAAAAGTCTGTCTTCTCGGTCTCTCCTACAAGCCGAATGTAGGTGATCTTCGCGAGAGTCCAGCATTGGAGATAAAGAAGATCCTAAATGATAGAGGTGCTGATCTTGCTGTCGTTGACCCACATATCGAAGGTACTCAAGAATTGTCTAAATCATTGGAAAGATCAGAAGCTGTCATCTTAGCAACCGCTCATGATGATTTCAAGAAGATCTCAGACTGGAAAGGAGTCAAGATAGTGATAGATGGAAGGAATTGCCTTGATAAGTCTTATTTCATTTCCAAGGGAATAATCTATAGAGGGATTGGGAGATAAGAAGAAGGTGAATGGATAAATGATACAGATAGATAATTTAAATGAGTTCACTTCCGAAAATATCTTATCACCCTCAAATGCTTCTAAACTGATAGATGATCTGAAATCCTCAGGCAAGAAGGTTGGACTTTGCCATGGTGGTTTTGATTTGCTTCATCCAGGCCATGTAAAGCATTTCGAATCTGCAAGAAAAATATGTGACATTCTTTTTGTATCGATAACGTCAGACCAATTTGTGACTTCACGTAAAGGCCAGGGAAGACCAATCTATACTGATAAGCTTAGGGCATATATGATCTCACAGCTAAAATCAGTTGATTATGTCACGATCTCTGACTTTAAGCTTGGTACAGATATCATAGGTCTGCTCAAGCCAAGCTATTACATAAAAGGACCAGATTTCATAAGCAAGAATACCCCTGGTATAAATTCTGAGAGGGATGCTATAGCGAAGGAAGGAGGGGAGATGAGGTATACAGATGATCCTACTTTCTCGACTACAAAGATGATAGATTACATTAAGAATGAGCTTGATGTGAAGAAGATCCTCCTTGTGCTTGATCGTGATGGGACATTGATAGAAGACCAGGATTTCTTGGGCAAGGATGAGGATTGGAGATCCCATACTCTCCTTCTTGATCCTGTGATAAGCTTGATATCATTCATCCAGACAAAATACAAGACGACTAAGATAGTTATCTCAAATCAGACAGGAGTAGCCAGGAAGCTTTTCACTTGCGCACGTGTTGAAGAGATAAATTCTTATGTTGGATCTTTGTTGAATCAGAAGAATATCAGGATCGATAATTGGCAGTATTCTCCCCAAGCAGATAGCTCATATGCAGATTCTCATCCTGAACTTGACTTTGATATGGATTTTGTCAAGGAAAAGTCCACAAGAAAACCTAATACTGCTATGGTCGATAACGCATTGAAGGAATTGAACATGACAAAAGAAGATTTTAGCACGATTATAATGATAGGAGACAGGAAAGAAGATGAGGGGCTTGCAAAAAATCTTGGTGCATTGTTCATAGATGCAACAAAAGATTATGATCACAATTTAAAACTTGTAGAAAATCTGTGATATATTGATTTTCAATAAATGGGATATTCTGTCTATGATATCTTAATCTTCTCTTAATGCAATTGTCAAGAAATGACCAAATATGTGATGCACATCCTCACATACTTCATATCCCTCATAGTCTAGGTATGCTACATGGTCTGCCATCTCTTTGAGTTTTCCACCCTTCTTTCCGCATATTCCTATTGTGATCATTCCTATCTTCTTGCCGTATTCAAGAGCTTTTACTATGTTTGGGCTATTACCAGAAGATGAGATTAGGACTAGTATATCTTTAGGCTTTGCTAGATTCACAAGCTGTTGTTTGAAGACTTCATCATAATGCTCATCATTAGAAATGGCAGTTATGTATCCCAAATTGCTTGAAAGGCATATTGCTTTATATCTCTTGAAATTTTCCAACCAATTCTTGTTGGCACCTTTTGAGAAATCACATACATAATGCTGGGATATTGCAGCACTCCCACCATTTCCTGCAACGAAGATTGTCTGTTCATTGTCTATAGAATTTTTCAATACTTTGACTATACTATCATCAAATTCAAATCTATCAAGATTCTCTTTTATAAGATTCTTATACTTTTCCCACTCCATTTAAGTCTAACACATATTGGCTTATATAATGTTTTCGATTCATGGGAAAAGCTTTTTAAGTCTATATTATAGCATAGTGCTATGAGAGTTATCATAAATACAGTATGCCTAAAGAATGAAGATCCAGCAGATTTCATACCTTTGTTCTCCAAGCTTGGCTGGAAGGAAATAGAATTCCATATGAATCATTTTTTGGAGCAGAAGCATGATCCTAAGAGGATTTTTTCACTCTTGACAAAGAATAAGATTAAGGTTCATGCAATGTCTGGAGGATGGTGTGATTTCTTCAATGAAGATAATTCAAAGACAATGGTCTCAATAAAGAAACAAGTGAACATATGTAAGATTATGGGCTGCAATATATTAAGGTTATTCCTTGGTATACGGAAACCTTCACAATATAAGTCGCTGAAGAAAACATTGATCTGCAATCTCTCAAAACTGTCTAAGTCATATCCTGGAATGATATTCATATTTGAGACACATGATGGTGTAAGCCTTGATAGCAGGCAGATGCATGATCTATTCTCTGCATTAAGCGCAGAATACCCTAACCTGATGATTAATTATGATCCTGCAAACATAGAAAAAGAGCATCCAGGAAAAGCGCTTGCATTCCTTAAGCTTAATTATCCATTTATAGGTCATTGCCATATCAAAGGTTTAAGATCTCATGAAGGCCAACAGATAAAAGATTTCTATTGCTCTTATGGGGAGGGACTTTTTTCCTACATAAATATTTTTAAATATCTTAGAAAAGCGAAATATAGGGGATATCTATCGCTGGAATTTGAAGGACATGGTTGTCCTTTTGTTGAGATTTCAAGATCCTTAGGCATCTTGAAAAGAGATATTAAAAGATATTCTTAAGATTAAAACA
Organism: Candidatus Woesearchaeota archaeon; assembly: GCA_020637495.1. Lineage (GTDB taxonomy): Archaea > Nanobdellota > Nanobdellia > Woesearchaeales > JACJVV01 > JACJVV01. The sequence goes on along the minus strand of JACJVV010000001.1, from coordinate 202,321 downwards.
GAGGGATATTATGAAGATTTTAATTACGGGCGGTTGCGGTTATGTCGGTTCAAGGCTTGTGCCTTATCTGCTTGCTAAAGGCCATAAAATAAGGGTTCTTGATTCATTGGTTTTCGGCAATAACATTAAAGACTTTAATTTTGAATTGATTGAAGGTGATATATGTGATGAAGCTCTTTGCGATAAGGCAACAAAAGATATTGACGCAGTCATACATCTAGCAGCTATATCAAATGATCCTACTGCAGAATTAAAGCCTGAGACAACAAAGCGAGTAAATCTTGATGCAATAATCACTTTGACTAGATGTGCAAAGAAGAATGGTGTCAAACGTCTTATCCTTGCCTCGTCCAGCACTTTATATGGTTTCAAGGAAGGTGATGTATTCCTTACTGAAGAGGACGAGCTAGTCCCTCTAACATTATATGGGAAATATAAGGCAGAAGGAGAGAATGCGTCATTTGCTCTTGCAGATGAGAACTTCACAGTAGTTTCTCTACGTCCTGGAACAGTATGCGGGTTCTCATTACGTCAGAGGTTTGACTTGATAGTGAATATATTCACTAATCATGCACTATCTAATGGCAAGCTTATAATTGAAGGTGGCAAGCAGAAGCGGCCAATTATACATATATTAGACATGTGTCGTGCGTACGAGGCTGCTTTGCATGCTCCAGCAGAAAAAGTCAATAAGCAGGCATTCAATGTAGTTGGCGAGAATATGACTATTGAAGATATTGCTAAACGTGTTGCAGAACTGATTCCTGGCACAGAGATTACATATGTTGACAAGACAGATGATCGTCGTTCATACTTCACATCCTCAGACAAGATAAAGAAAGTACTGGGTTTCTCTCCTAAGCTTAATATGGCAGATGCAGTGAAAGAGCTTTGCAATAAATTTGAGGATGGATATTTCAAGGACACGATGGCAGATTCAAGATTCTTCAATATAAAGACACTTAAGGAGCTTGAAAAATGACCGAAGATGTAGGCTACTATCCCCAGATTGATACAGTCGACCCTGAGATGGGGAAGAAATTCGTCTCTGACCTCAAAGAGAAATATTCTGGTGATGAGCTTGTATCCAATCTTGACCTCGCAAAAGATTGGAAAGTGCTTGTAATCGGAGATATCATCATAGATGAGTATTGTTTTACTATAGTGAAAGGCAGAGCTATGAAGGATCCGATGCTATCTGTAGGTTATATAGATTCTGAGAAGTATGCTGGCGGTATACTGGCTATTGCAAATCATGTATCAAGCTATGTCAAGGATGTTACAGTACTGACGCTGATAGGTGATCATGATGATGAGAAAGGTTTCATAGAAGGATCAGTACGTGAGAATGTGAAACTGGATCTCTTTGTCAAGAAAAACTCACCGACCAATCTTAAGAAACGTTATCTTAGCAAGCAACGTAATGAGAAGCTTTTCAAGGTCGAGCACATGAACGATCATCCAGTATCTGATGAATTGCAGAAGAAGATAATATCCTATATTGAGAAGAATGCAGGAAAATATGACATGGTGATAGTAGGGGATTTTGGCCATGGTTTCATAGATGAAGGGATTGTCGACTCAATAGAGAAGAACTCAAAATATCTTGCAGTGAATGTGCAGACAAATGGAGCCAATATAGGGTTTAATTATGTGACAAAGTACAATAGCCCCGATTTCATCTCAATGGATCTTCGTGAAGTGCAGTATGCAGTGCAGGATCGATTCAGTGAATATCATGTTTTGATTGAGAAGCTCAATAATCTTGCGAAGTTCAATAAATACATCATAACCTTTGGGCGCAAAGGATGCATAATGTATGATGCTGGGAAGATATATCACGCTCCAATATTTGACACAGAGACAAAAGATACAGTGGGTGCAGGCGATGCCCTGTTTTCCATAACTTCATTGCTTAGTAAAGCAGAAGTAAGTCCAGAACTGATTCCTTTCTATGCTAATTGTGTAGGAGGCATTGCAGTGAAGATAATGGGAAATAAAGAGAGTGTCACAAAAGATAAGCTTATCCAGTTTATCTCACGACTGTGAATCTTAAATGATCTCACTCATTTGACTTCTTCAAACTTCTTGCTTAATTGATATGCGCTGTTGACAGTTTCAGGCATGCCCCAGTATTTGAATTCAGCATATCTACCACAATGAACAAGATTCTTTATATGGCTTCCTTTGTCTACGAATTTCTTATGCAATGCTAATGCCTCTTCTGATTGTTGGCAATATGTCCTTCTGCAGAACAGGTTGTTGTCTAATGCATAGTTCATAGCATTCTCTGGGAAACAGCTTTCTTTCATGTCATTTGTGATAGGCACCTCGATGAGTATCAACGTATCCGGGCTTTCATGCCTTGTTATTACCTTCATCTCAGTCACTCTTGTCTGGAACTCACAGCTTGAATAATGCAATGATTCAGCATCTTCAGGGAATGCTTTCTTGCATCCAGGAATAAGCAATGGTATCATCATCCTTCCTGTTGCAGGTAGTACATCTTCTCCCCATATTAGATCAACATGCAATGTGTTGATCACAGTATGGTATTCATCAAAATAGTACTTGTCCCCTTTCTTAGTGAGCAGGTATGGTCTTTTCTCGTCGATTATCCTGTCTACTTCATCATGGATGACGTTTGAGTTCTCAACCATCCTGTCCCATATATGATCCCATCCTCTCTTAGGATATACTTGGAACTTTATCCCTTTCCCTAATGTATGGTCCTCAAATTTCAAAGGGTCATAGCCTTTGAGTTTCTCATAATGATGCTTGAACCTATCAGCCCAAACCATTGAAGTCTTGAGCTTGTCACCGTCTATATTCCACATCTTCCATGTATAGTTCCTCATGAATTTATTGTAAAGGCCATCACCAATTGCAGCCTTGAAATATTCTCCGAAGAAACAATCTCCGATGGTAGGTAATTCTTCAGGTTTGAGTTTCATATCAGGATCCCTATGTTTCTGTAATTGTTTCATTACTTCCTCTTTATCAGGCATATCCTTGATATCGGAGAAATGGATAGGATATCTATACTTCTTGTTATCCTGCTCGACAAATGTGAATAGTTTCCTGTCTATGTAGTACAATTCGTCATCAGACAATTCTCTTATGACGTTGTTTATCTCATCATCAGGCCAGAACCATACATGCGGACCGAATTCATATGGATGCCCAGCATATCTGTATGTCCTTGAAAGGCCTCCGCATTTTCCAAGTTTCTCTATAACGGTCACATCATAACCCTTCTTGCTTAGGAAATGCGCAGCGCTTGAACCTGCAACTCCACCACCTAGAACAAGTATTTTATTTTTTCCATTATTATTTTTTTCACTCATTATTATCCCTCTATGAATCTTACAAATTTGTCTATTTTGTATTCATTAAAATACTTTATTATGTTTGACTGCATCCTTTTGTGCATTCCTTTGCTTACTTTCTTAAGCGCTTCTGATAGTTTTAAAACATTTTCGTAAGGTATTCCAATACCTACATCAAGTTGTTCTAGGAATGATGCTACTGCTTTTATGTTTGTGCTGTAGATGATTGGTAATCCAGCATGCATGTAATCAAAGATCTTATTTGAAAATCCTGTATTGTCCCATATGTTATTCCCATTGCCACCAAACATATTGTCATCCCTGCCATAGAGATATACACCATAATCATATTTAGTATATTCCTTTAGGAGCTGATCCTGTGTTCTTGACCCTTCATAATGGATATATCTGCTATTCTCGTTGCTCTTAGCATAATTCCTGAAATAATCCATTCTTTTCTTATCACCATAGGCATAGAAATGGATATGTATCTTCTGCTTCGCTATCTTATCAAATAGATTTGTTGTCCTTTCATGGAAGAAATCATCATATGTATGTATGCATCCTCCATATACAAGATGAGTGCTTCCATCTCTCTCAGATATCTTCTTGAGTTTTTTCTTCTGGATAAGCGAAGGTATAAGGAATTCCCTGAACACATAATGTTTCTTCTTCTTTATTGCAGGATATATTTTTAGATATCTTAATTCATTCTCAGATCCTTTGTGCACTATCTTATCTGTAAGCAGGAATATGATGTTCTCAAGTAACTTATCTATCTGGAACTTGATCCATGAGCTTATTCCTTTGAAAGGGGGCAATGCATAGAAATTGACTATATCATATGGGAAATAATATTTTTCTCTGGATGAGAAGAAGAACGGTAGCACAAAATGAGTATTGCTTGATGCAACGCATAATACCTTATCATGCCTCTTTGTCAAATTTTTGAACCATCCTCTTAATCCTGCAATCATCGAATCAGCAACTACCTTTGTCACGTGGAAATCTTTGGATAGTGTCTCTGCTAGTTTATCAGTCATGTATTTTGTATGCCCAACAACCAATATCTTCTTCATTCTTTGAAAACCCTTTCGTATTCTCTTATTTTCTTTTTGATTGAGAAATTGTCAATGACAAACTTCTTCCCTATCTGAGTTATCTTATCAGCAGATTCGGGATCATTGATTATCTCATTTATCATCTTCTTCAATCCTTCAACATCATCCATCTTAACAAGGTATCCGCCTTTCATGTTTCTTACATCGTCTCCTGCACCAGTATGGTCTGTAACGATCAATGGAGTATTGCACATTAAGCTTTCTAATCCTGAGAATGGCAATCCTTGCTCACGCCTTGATGGCATTACCATGACATCTGCATCTACAGTCATTGCAAGCTTATCCCTTCCGCTGATGAATCCTGTATAATGGACTTTATCTTGTATCTTAGCTTCAGCAATCAGTCTGTCAAGTTCATTCTTCAATCCATGGTCAGGTCCAGCAATTACTAGCTTTGTGTCATCCCTTCCTTCTTTTCCCTTTACCATATCAATGAATGTCTTGACGAGGAAATCTACTCCTTTTATCTGGTCGATCCCTCCTAAGAATAATATTATCTTGTCTTCTTTTATTTCAAATTTCTTCTTGAATTCACCTTTCTTTGGAAGATTCTTGAATTCATCAAGATCTCTTGGTGGGAATATCATTGCAATCTTATCTTTAGGTACACCATATTGCATGTATTCATTTATTCCTGTAGGCGTTTCAGCTACGCACATTTTTGCTCCTTTAAGTAGTTTATACCCGAACCACAGGTCTATGAACCATTTTAGGACCCTGGTGCTGATATTGCCAAAGCCTGGTGTCATCCCATGTGCATCTAAGACATAAGGTACCCCATATTTTCTAGCATATTTGCACACTACAGCATTTTGATAGCTCCTATAGCTCTGCAGGTGTATGACATCGAATTTCTTGATTTCCTTCTTGACTTTCTTTGACATTCCAAATGTGAAATGGAATGTCCCTATGTTAAGATTGCTCTTGAATGACACCACCTTTACAGGTTTGTGTTTGCTTATGAATTCGTCATCTCTCTCGAAATTACTTGTATATATGGTCACTTCATGTCCTTTATCAGCTAATGCTTTCGCTAGTTGTGCTGTTATGACAACTCCTCCTCCTCCATGTTTAGGGGAGAATCTCGGGCTCACTGTCAATATCTTCATTTTCTTCACCGTCTTCATATCAATTTTTTCATTTTTTTTGATATTTTTTTATCTTATGTTGTTAATGAAAAGCTTTATTGTCTGCTTGTAATCTATTATCTTCCAGAAATATCCTATAGCAGCATATACTATTATCATAACAGATCCTATTATTGCAGCCTCTATGAACAGGTTTGCCTCTATCCGATTCTTCAGATAACTTGCAATAATGAGCAGCAATGCATTGCTTGCTACGATCTTTAGTATTGCTATATAGTCTATCTCAAATTTGAGATGTCTTAGCAGAGTGATGAAGCTTAATGCCATCATCAATATCAAGCTGAAAGTTGTTGCAATTGCGATTCCTTCTTTTCCGTATGTATTTACGAGAATTATGTCCGCAATCAGATTTATTGCTGCTCCTAGATACATTATCTTCACTCTTGTCTTTACCATGCCAAGTCCTGCAATCACATAGAAGTTGAATGTGCCGAATACATTGACAAAATATCCCACAGATAATACCATTAGGACAATTTTCCCAGGAAGGAAACTTTCACCGAAAAAAAGGTTTATTATCTCCATAGGGTATGCAAGGAATACAACGAGCATTGGCATCACGAGGAAGAGTCCGATGATATATGTGCCGCGGATCATGCTCTCTATCTTTTTCTTCTCTTTCCTGACATTCAGTTTTGATGTCAATGGGAATATCATCGCCAGAATTGGTCCTATTGCCAGCAAAATTATCATTGCAAGAGATAATGCCCCTGAATAATATCCTACTTCCTTTAGGTCCTTGAAATATGTCAAAACGATTATATCCACTCTTGAGAGTATGATGCTTGCTCCTGTACCGACAACGACTAATGCAGAGTATTTTAGCAATTTTTTGTATAATGAGAAGCTCAGGTCAGCCTTTGCCTGCAATATCTTGCTATGCTTCTTTATCATCAATGGTATCAAGACAACAAGGACAGCTGCAAAACCTATGCTCCATGACATTGCAACAAATACTGTTGTTTTTAGGCTAGGGAGCCATAGCATCATGAGTGCCATGATAGTTATGAAACCTAATCTTATCGCTTCCGCAAGATTCTGGTAATAGTAATGATGTGTGACCATGAATAGTTGTATTACTGGCATTGTTAGATTATAGAATATCAAGTAAAGCAAGAACCATCTCAAAGTAAGGTTTGCAATCTCTGTCTTGAAATAAGCATCAGCCAGTATTGGAGCAAGGAAATATAATGCCCCTGCAATAAGTATTGCTGTTCCTACCTGCATTATCATCGCAAAGATCATGGATCCTTTTACTTTGCCGTATTGCTTCTTCTCGAAGAATCTTGTCGAATAATAACTCATGGTTTCAGTGAAGCCAAGATCATTGAATATGCTTATGACAGTAAGAAGGCCGATTATCGAATATATCAATCCAAACTCCTCAAGGGAGAATTGTCTGGCATAGATTATCCTGATAAGATATCCTAAAGGTGCTGCAAGGTAACCGAACAAATATATCCAGAATGCCTGCCTTATGATTGTCTTGAGATCACTCATATATTCTTCACATCTCTCCTTTTTTCAGCTTCTCGATGTCCACATCTTCTTCACCGAAAGCCTCCTTGGCTTCCTTGAGGCTCTCAAAACCACCAACATCATACCATAGTTCATCATATACTTTTGCATATACTTCATCAGTCTTTACAAGATATGCTGGAAGGTTTCCAGGAGCATCAGGATTGTTTCCTTCTTTGAGATAATTCTTGATTACATCAATGTATTCTTTAGGGTAGAAATAGACACACATGGCAGCGACTGTTGACTTTGGTTCAGGAGGCTTTTCTACAAAACTTACCACTTTATTTTCATTATCAACTTCAATGATGCCGTATTTCTTTGCAAGCTCTCTATCCTTGACATCATAACCGGTTATTGTCGGTTTATACACCTCATCAAAGAGGTATTTTGCATGGGTAAGGCTGAATTTGAAAAGGTTATCTCCCCCTACAATAAGAAGATCATCATCTATGGCTTCCTTATCTATTGTGAAGTTGATATCACCTATTGCTCCAAGCCTGTCGTCATTTGATGTTGTCCCGTCATTGACAATTGTTATTTTTGCATTGCCTTTGGTTTTGCAACTATGCGCCCATTCCTGGAATTGTCCGGTGAATTTTTCATTTGTAACTACATAAACATCTTCGATTCCTAACTCAGTTATCCTCTCCAGGACATGTTCAATCATCAATTTGTTCCCTATCCTTATCAGAGGTTTAGGGAAATTTTCTGTTAAAGGAAAAAGCCTAGTGGCATATCCTGCTGCTAATATTATTGCTTTCATTAATCCACCCCTTGTTAATGTTCAATAGAACATTTTATCAGATAAATCCAGATTCCCGTTATTTAAATAACTTACTTTTGCTATTTCAAGAGTATAGTATGCTTATTTCCTCAGTATATCTTTGTCACTACTGTTATGTCCTAAATACCGAAACATTTATAAATAAATATTGGTTATTTCTGTTTGGACGGTCATAGTGGATTGGTCCTACCTGGTCTCATTTCGAACCCAGAAGTAAAACGATCCGACGTTTTCCTGCGTACTGTTCTTATGAACGGGAGACGGAATTCGCTGTCCACCTTTTCTTTTCAAAATTTATCTTGCTGTTTGATTTTCTCTTCACTCGAACTTACTATTCTCCAGTATTATTACGCTCTCATTCTGATAAGCTACAGTGAAATATGTAGAATTCTGCAGGTCTGCAATGAATGCATCTATCCATTCCTGCATTGCATCCGCACCATATCTGGTTGCATAATTTCTCATGGTGAAACTTCCAAAAGCAAGATATTTGTAATCATTCTCATCAAGGAATGCATTTATCTCATCCAATGTCTTATTCCATATTCCTCTTCTAAACTCAACTACATCAGTGCACCACATGCAGCTGAATGCGTCATTACCTATAGCATGACCATCATGCCAATCAACCATCATGAAAGTCTTTGCTCCTTTGTCGTTCTGCAGCCATGATAATCCTATTGCCTCATCCCTGCTTACATCAGCTCCTGCTGTCCACGTAGGTGATGTTTGCATCAGGTATTTTGGGACTCCTGAAGTTAATACTATTGCAGCTATGATTACACCAACAACAACATATTTTGTAGTCTTATCCTTGAATGAATTTAATATTATCTTCATCCCTTCAGCGACTAATATAGCTACAGGTATCGCCATGAATACCCAGAATCTATGTGGAAGGAGCTTGACAGGCAAGGCATTGCTCTCGGTACCTAAGATTGTGAATACCATCCATATTAAAGCTACAAGGATATGATCTTTTGATTTGAGTTTTTTATAATTCAATAGGACCATAACTATCCCGAACAAGAGTAATAGGGATATTACCCATCCCCATCCAGTAGCTTGATCTATCCTGCTTGCAGATGGAGCATTGATGAAATCCATGAGGCTATATATTACGCCTCCTGAAGTATCCACATTAGCTCCAGTGAGATAATCCTGCATGAGCCCGACCTTTACAAGCATATCCCTTAATCCATATCTTATCATCATAGGGATCCAATAAATTGCTCCTGCTATAATGCTCCCTAATATAACAGGAACAGCAATGTTGTAATCCTTATTTAGCGCTCTCACAATGAACATGATCGCAGTCATCACCATGAAGACAAATGCAGAACTTGGTTGAGTGACAAGTATGCTTGCGATTATTATTCCTGCAGTGATATTCCACTTATTGAGTAGTTTATCAGGTTTTGCAAATGATTTAATATCCAATCTGCCTGCTTTCTCTATGCAATACCAAGCCGGAAAGAAAAGTATCAATGCAAGTGTCTGCGACCATATGAAATGGCTCATGAATGAAGGCAGTATGAAAAGTATGAATGTGGCAAACAATGCTTTTGTCTCATCTTTTAGGAAATGTTTTGCAAAAAAGAAAAAGAACAGAAGACCCAAAGCAATCAGTATGGCATTCACGAGCTTTAATGTAGTATATATCGAATTGTTTGTCTGATTCAGGATCCCCATCATTATGCTGTAGCTTGGAGGATAGGGATCAAGATAATGGAAGTCATATGTTGAAGGCTCATCAGTTGTCATTTCAACAGCGACATATTTTGCACTCATCGCATGGCTCCAAGGGTCATCATCTTCAAGATAAGGATAAGCGAATGAACCAGAGAGCATTACCCAGAAGTATATCAAGAACATAACTAATATGATTGCAAATCTCCAATTGTCCCTTATGTCCAGATCTTCAACATTGAATCTTATTTTTTTTATCTTTAGAAACCATATTATTATTCCTATTGCTGATATTGCAAGGAATATCCCCCAATGCAAAGGTATATTGATGATATTTAGCGTTACTCCTAATATTGGAAAGGTGCCTAACCCTATCCCTAGGATAAGGACTATCTCTTCAAAGAAATTGTCAAACTTTAATCCCAAGCCATATTTGATGCCTAATCCTAACCATATTATTATCAGAAAAAATATTAAGATTGTAAGTATCATTTGTTTCCCCCTTTTCCTCTTTTGAGATATATTTTAATAATATAATGATGCTGGACTTAATTCATGAATCTGTACTTGACCAGTGTCCAGACTGCTTCTATTCCATCCTGCCACTTTATCTTTTTACCTTCAGCAGTAGATCTTGGATAATATGATATCGGAACCTCATATATCTTTATCCCCTTTTTGAGGACCTTTGCTGTAACCTCAGGACAGAATTCAAATTTTTTGCATCTGAGTTTTATATCCTTCAATATATCAGTTTTGAATACTTTGTAGCATGTAGGTTCATCGGTTATGTTTGCATTAGGGTATAAGATATTTGTTATCACAGTTAGTCCTACTCCTCCTATATAGAATGATATTCCTGAATGCTTCTTGTTGCTTTTCTTCAATCTTCTTGAGCCATAGACGACATCTGCCTTTCCTTTTATTATTGGCTCAATAAGTATCTTGTATTCATTAGGGTCATATTCAAGATCAGCATCCTGTATTATAATTATATCACCTGTGGCATGTTTTATCGCTGTCCTTATTGCCATCCCTTTACCAGAATTTTTCTTATGACCGACCAATTTGATGCCCTTGATTTTCTTAAGGACTTCTAATGTCTTATCGCTGCTTCCATCATCGACGACAACAATCTCCTTCTGGACCTTGCCTATATCTACTTTCTTCACGATATCAATTAGCTTTTTGACGCTTTTTTCTTCATTGTACACCGGTATTAGTATTGATAATTTCATATCTTCCCTCGTGATTTGGAATGTTTATATTGTTTTCTATGCTCATGTTCTATAATCAAGAAACTTAATAAATGGAGGAGGTATAGCAGATTCATGGAGAAAATAATATTTGTAGATGCATGGAACACTTTTGTCACTGAAAGTGGAAAGAATGATGCGATGCAGGAGATTCTTGATAGCTTTCCAAACAAGAAATTGATACTTACAAATGCAACTCCAGAGAAGCAGAAAGAGTTAGGGATTGTGGACATGCCTTATGAAGTGTTTACATTATGCAATAACCCAAACAAATCAAATCCAGAATACTATACGATTCTTCTCCATAAGTTTAATCTTGATCCATCGCAAGTCATATATTTTGAGCATAATCTTGATGCGATAAAATCAGCAGAATCATGCGGGATAAAGACATATCATTACGACAAGGATAGAAATGATCTGGAATCACTTAAAGTTTTCTTAGAAAGAAATATTTGACATTTAATTCTAACTCAAGAAAATAAACAATAGATTATGCTAGAATCATAACTCTTTAAGTTCAGTATTGAGCTTTGCCATTGCCTCTTTTGCATCTGCAAACATCATCAATGTGTTCTCTTTCTCAAACAATGGGTTCTTTATGCCTGCAAAACCTGGGCTTAGGCTTCTCTTGACTACAATAACAGTCTTAGCTTCATGTACATTTAATATAGGCATGCCATATATCGGGCTTGACTTATCTTCAGTGGCTGATGGATTTACTACATCATTTGCTCCAAGTATTATGACGACATCAGTCTGTTTGAATGAATCATTGATGGAATCAAGGTCTTTCATCTTATCATAAGGTATGTCAGCTTCAGCAAGCAATACATTCATGTGACCTGGCATCCTTCCTGCAACAGGATGGATAGCGAATTCAACATTTGCGCCTTTCTTCTCAAGGGTATGGAACACATCTCTTACAGCATTCTGCGCTTGCGAGACTGCCATTCCATAGCCTGGAACTATTATTACGTTCTGCGCTGCATCCAATATTGCTGCTACTTCTTCAGGTGAAGTTGATTTTATATTTTGATATTCACTCTTGTCTTTGCTGACGTTGGATTCATGCTGCCCAAAACCACCAAACAATACATTTGCAAGTGAACGGTTCATGGCCTTGCACATTATCCTTGTCAATATTATGCCTGATGCACCTACAAGAGAACCAGCAATTATAAGAAGAATATTCCCAAGGACAAAACCAGTCATTGCAGCTGCAATGCCGCTGTATGCGTTGAGCAATGCAATCACTACTGGCATGTCAGCTCCTCCAATCGGTGTGACAAGCAATATCCCTAAGACGAAAGCTATTCCTGTCAATAGGAGCAAGAATAATACTGCGTTGCTGAATGTTGCCTGTTGAACAACAGCAAGATAACCTAATGCAATTGTTCCTATCGCAAGCATTAGATTAAGGATATGGCTTCCAGGGAACATGATTGGTTGCCCATCTATCAATCCTTGAAGTTTTGCAAACGCCACCATGCTACCGCTGAATGTTATTATACCGATAAGACAGCTGAGCACCACAGTTATCATATCTACATTGCTTAACAATGCATCCCCTTTGAATAGGAAATAGGCCAATGCAACAAACACGCTTGCACCTCCTCCGAATCCGTTGAATATTGCAACAAGCTGAGGCATGGCAGTCATCTTTATCTTGACAGCAAGGAAATACCCTATAATGGTGCCGATTATTATTCCTGCTATGATGAAAGGCCATTGGATTACTGCAGGATTATCGATATTCAATTTTATTGCTGTGATTATTATAGCAATTAGCATGGCTATTGCTGAGATGATGTTTCCGTTAGCAGCAGTCTTTATTTTTGATAGCTGTTTTATCCCGATGATGAACAGTATTGCAGCTACTAGATAAACTATCCCTGCCATCAATTCTATATTCTGTGCAAATACTTCAGTGAAGCTCATTTCTTGAACATCCTCAACATCCTGTTTGTGACCATGAATCCACCGACGACATTTATAGTGGCCATTATCAATGCAACAAGTCCGATTATGTTTGCAAGCGGATTCTTTACATATGCAAGCGCTGCAAGAGCACCTATTATTATAATACCAGAGATGGCATTTGTTCCGGACATCAATGGTGTATGAAGAGTAGGCGGGACTTTTGTTATCATCTCATACCCTACAAAGCACGCGAGTACGAATGCTGTTACTAAGTATAGTATCTCGATCATTTTCTCTTCTTCTCCATATCTTCTGTTCCATCTGAACCATCAATAAGATTTTTCGTGATTGAATTCATTATCTTACCATCTTTTGTTATCATTGTGGCTTTTATTATCTCATCATCTATGTTTATCTTTTTCTCTTTATTTTTAGGATCAATTATTAGCAGTTTCACGAAATTGAATATATTTGATGCAAACATCTGCGTTGAATGCACTGCAACACTTCCTGGATAATTTGTATGCCCTACAATCTTGACTCCGTTCTTGGTCACTATCTTTCCAGGTTCCGTCAATGCACAGTTTCCTCCCTGCAATGCTGCAAGATCGACTATGACACTGCCTGTCTGCATCCTGTTGACCATCTCTGACGTTATCAAGGTTGGCGCTTTCTTTCCTGCAACTAACGCAGTTGTTATCACTATGTCTGCTGCCTCAAGTCTTTTAGCGACTTCTTCAGCTTGTCTTTTCAGGTAATCCTTGGATATCTCTCCAGCATAACCATTCTTGTCAGATGCCTTTTTCTTCTCTTCAATAGTCAATGGGATTTCTATGAATTTTCCACCTAAGCTTTCTATCTGTTCTTTTACTTCAGGTCTTACGTCAGATACTTCTACCAATGCACCTAATCTTTTTGCTGTAGCAATGGCTTGCAATCCAGCCACTCCTGCACCTAGTATGACTACCTTTGCAGGGTTTATTGTTCCTGCTGCTGTCATCATCAGCGGGAATATCTTTGGTGAAAGATATGCTCCCATGATAACTGCCTTGTATCCTGCAATATTGCTCTGGCTGCTTAGTACATCCATGCTTTGTGCTCTTGTTATTCTCGGGATTAAGTTGAGCGAGAAAACATCTATCTTCTTCTTGATGCATTTCTTTATCGTGTTTGCATCGCCTGGATCGAACAATGACACCCATATGCATTTATTCAATCTGTCGATTATATCTTTGCTTGGAGAATTTACTGCTAAGACTAAATCAGCACCTTCAAGTGCAGTCTTCTGGTTGGGTGCGATTTCAGCTCCAGCTTCTTTGAACTCATTATCAGATATGTTGCAATGCTCTCCGGCTTTTGCTTGCACTCTTACCTTATATCCTGCAGCGATCATCTGTTTTATGGTCTTAGGAGTAGCTGAAACCCTTGTATCATCCTTCTCTTTTGGTATTGCAATGATCATTTATATCATCTATTATGCATTTATTATATCGTGTCAAAATTGCCTAGTTATAAAATATATGCTATTTGAATATAATCATGAAAAAGAATAAGTTGAAACAATGAAAGAGCTGATTTATGCTTTATTTAGGGATATCAGTCTTGATGCTTAGTTCTTTGAGCTGTTCTTTCGTAAGATCACTTGGACAATCATCCATAGGGCATTGTGCATTCTTGTTCTTAGGGAATGTTATGACTTCTCTGATGTCAGTTATGCCTTTCATCATAGCAACTATCCTGTCAACACCAAGACCCATGCCTCCGTGCACAGGACCTCCATATTTGTAGGCCTCAAGAAGGAATCCGAATTTCTCATTCGCTTCTTCCTTTGACATGCCGATAAGTTTCATTATTCTCTCTTGGATTTCAGGATTGCTGATACGTATGCTTCCAGAACCCATCTCTGTTCCATTCAATACTAAATCCCATAGATCTCCTATGACAGGTTTTGGATCCTTGTCAAAAGTTTCTATGAATTCTTGCTTAGGCATTGAGAACATGTGATGCTCAGGCTCCCATCTGTTCACTTCTTCATTGAATGCGAAGAGAGGGAAATCATATACCCATAAGAACTTGAATTCATCTTTGTTTATCAAGCCTAGATCTTCTCCAAGCTTCACTCTTAATCTTGATAATACATCGTTGCATTTCTTCTCTTTATCTGCGATAAACATCAATATGCTTCCAGGTTTTGCACCAACTTTCCCTATAAGCTCTTTCTGGATATCTTCAGGGAAATATTTAGCGATATTGCTTTCAAGTCCATTCTCGCCTACACGCATCCATGCCATACCTTTTGCTCCGCAATCCTGGCAGAATGAGATGTATCCATCGATCTCTTTCCTTCCCAGATCTTTTTCAGGGTTTATGCATTTTATGATGCCACCGTTGTTCTTTACATCCTTGAATACACCAAAGTCGCTCTTAACGACGATATCTGTAACATCACATAATTCCAGCTTGAACCTTATGTCTGGTTTATCAGTTCCATATTTTCCCATGGATTCCTTGTATGTAAGTATAGGGAATTTCTCAAGATCAGCTTCTAGGGTTGTCTTGAATATATGCTTCATCAACCCCTCAACAAATGCTCTTATATCATCTGCTGAAACGAATGACATCTCAAAATCGAACTGTGTATGTTCAGGTTGCCTATCCTGTCTTAAATCCTCATCACGCAGGCATTTTGCTACCTGATAATATCTGTCAAAACCTGCAATCATCAATATCTGTTTGTAGAGCTGTGGACTCTGCGGCAATGCATAGAATTTTCCAGGATTTACCCTGCTCGGCACGACATAGTCACGAGCTCCTTCGGGTGTGCTTTTTACCATCAGCGGTGTTTCCATCTCGATGAAATTCTGGCTGTTGAAATATTCCCTTGCAGCAGTTACCACCTTATGCCTGAAGATTAGTCTTTCTTTCATGACCTGTCTTCTTAAGTCGAGGTATCTATATTTAAGTCTTAAATCTTCATTTGCTAATTTTTTATCATCAATCTCAATAGGAGGGGTCTCTGATTTGTTTATTATATTCAATTCAGAGATAAAGACCTCAATCTCACCAGTTTTCAGCCTTGGATTTGCCATACCCTCAGCCCTTTTCTTGACTGTGCCTTTTACCTGTATGACATCTTCTCTTCGTAGCTGGTCTGCTTTTCCATGAGCATCCTTATTGAACTCAGGGTTGAATACTATCTGTGTCAATCCTTCTCTATCACGCAAGTCTATGAATATTACTCCGCCGTGGTCCCTTCGTGTATCTACCCAACCAGCAAGCGATACTTCTGCATCTACTTCTTTTGCACTCAATCCACCGCAACTATGGCTTCTATAGCTGGTCTTCATATTTTCCATACCCGTCAAAAACCTAAAACAATTTAAAAACCTTGTGTTCTTTTCTATTAGCATGTTTCGAATAACACATAAGGATAAAAGAGCTAGGAGTGCTATTTTAAGTACTAAATCCGGCAGTATCCAGACACCTTTCTTCATGCCTGTCGCCACAAAAGGCTCTGTCAAGTATATCTCTTCTGATGATCTGAAATCGATGAAGAATACAGCTGTAATCAGCAATGCGTTTGTATTATATTTACGTCCAGGAGATTCCTTCATGAAGAAAGTAGGCGGAATAAAGAAGTTCATGCATTACCATGGCATAAATGCTACTGATTCAGGCGGTTTCCAGATGTACAAGGATACTTTCTTGATCAAGACAACACATGACGGTGTACATTTCAAGAGCCCTTTCGATGGGACAAAGCATTTCGTGACTCCTGAGAAAGATATGGAAGTCCAGATGAATATAGGAAGCGACATTGCAATGTGTCTTGACAGCATGCCACTGGTTGAGCATTCAAAGAAACGCATATCTGAAGCAGTTGAGCAGACTACTGAATGGGCAAAGAGATGCAAAATCCATCATGATAAGCTTAATAGCGATAAGTCTGGAAAGCTGAAACCATCGAATAGACGTCAGCTTTTATTTGGAATATCGCAAGGAGGCACTTATCCTGATTTAAGGAAGAAGAGCTGTCAACAATTGAGCAAGATTGATTTTGATGGTTTTTCAGCAGGTGGTCTTGCTCTTGGAGAACCAAAACAGAAGCTTTTGCAGATGCTCAGGATCCATAAGGGCATAATGCCAGAAGATAAGCCATGCTATCTTATGGGACTCGGATCACCTATAGAGCTTCTTGAAGCGATAGAACTTGGAGCAGATATGTTCGACTCACGTTTCCCTACACAGAATGCAAGACGAGGGACAATTTTCACATCACAAGGAAAGCTTCGTTTGATGAGAAAAGAATATGAATATGATCAGATGCCTCTTGATCCAAATTGCGATTGCATGGTCTGCAAGAGATATACAAGGGCATTCATCCGTTATCAGCTTTCGCAGCAAGAAGGTACGGGATACAGGCTTGCAACATATCACCAATTGTATTACTTGACAAGGTTGATGGAACAATCAAGAGAAGCGATAAAGAAGAAGCAGTTCACAAGATTCAAGAATAAAATAATCAAGGCATATGAGAAAGCTGACGCAGAGAATGAAAAGAAACTGAAAGATAATAATCTTAAAGGAAAGAAAAAGAGAAAATCAATATCCTTAGGAAATAAAAGATCTAAAAAGTGAATTTCCCATTCTTCATGATGATCTTATCATCAAAATATATTGTCGGTTTCTTCATTATCCCATCAAGATGTATTGGGACATTCACTTTCCCACCCATCCCATAATTATTTCCTAGTGCAATATGGCATGTGCTGATTACTTTCTCGTCCTCCAGAATATTTCCTGTTATCTTTGCTTTAGGATTGGTACCTATGCCTAATTCAGCTATATTGTACGCCTTCTTGTCTTTTACAGACTTTAATACCTTCTCAAGCTTGGTTGCATCTGCACCGCCTTCTATCTTCACTGCCATACCTTTCTTGACTGTTATCTTGATTGGTTTCTTCAATAATCCTACTCCTGCCTGGCTTGCATCGACAACATAGACACCTTCAGCACTTCCTTCTTTTGGAACAGTGTATACTTCACCAATCGGCAAGTTATGGAGGTCACCTTTGTTATGCATGGAGGTCTTGTAGAATATCTTATCATTATATATGCTGAAGCTTATGTCTGTCCCGATTTTGGTGGTGACTCTTACAACCTTAACATCTTTCATTCTCTTGTAGATCTTGTTGTGGAGTTCCTGCATATCCTTATAGCTTATATCAATGCACCTTTTGAGAGTAGCAGGCTGTATACCTGGCATAGTGATGGCCCTTGCGCCTTTTTCAGTAGCTTTCTTCACTGCATTCGTATGTGTAAGGCTTTTTGTAGTTATGAGCAGCAAAACATCATATTTAAGAAGAAGTTTAGATATTTCTGGATGCGGTTCTTCTCCATTCTGCTTCCCCTCTGGTACTTCAATGCATAAGGTGCTATCTCCAAATACAAAACCATCCTCGAAGAACATCTCAGCGATCTTTTTTGTCTTCTTATCGCATACGATCAATATTTTTTCACTCTTCTTGACTTTAAGCAGATCGCAATAAACTTTATCGACTATATTCTTCTCGGTCTTTCCCAATATTTTCACCTCAATATTCCTTTATACAATTTCTCATAGCTATCTATGCATTTCTTCCATTCAAATCTCTTTAATTTAGTCCTCGTGAATTTCTCATTGAAAATGTTGATTACCCCTTTCGCAATATCTGATGGATTTCCGGGTTCTACTAGATTATATTCTCCTGAGATGACTTCAGGTATGGAAGTTGTATTGCTTGCGACTATTCTCTTTCCCATAGCACAGCTTTCAGCTACAGTAAAACCAAAACCTTCAGTCAATGATGGGACAACAACACAGTCAGCTGCCATTATAAAATTAGGTAGCTCTTTTCTATCCACTGGATCGATTATCTTTACGTGTTCAGCAATCTTCTCATCTTTTACCCTTTGCAATATTCTTTTGTATCTATTCTCATAAGCTTTGTCTTTGCTTAGTATGGCAAGCATCCGGCTTTTAGGTATTTTCTTGCTTATTTCTTTCACTGCAGAGACAAGATGTTCAAACCCTTTGCTTGGTCCAGGTCTTCCATAGAAAAGGTATACAAAATCATCGTTCAAATCGAGATTATTTCTTATCTCTTCTGATTTCTTCCTGCTATACTTTCCTGCATCCCAGAAATCATAATCGACCCCATTGTATATCACGCAACTGCTTTTATATTTCTTCCCTCTATTATCATTGCTTCCTGTAGCCGTAAGAAAATTATTTCTTGTGGAATTTGACACGCATACATATCTCGTATAATTCAATGATACGACTAACCACTCAAGGAATTGATGGAGTCTTCCTTCTAACCTTGTCATCTCCAGTAGCCTGGACCAGTCTTTTCCTATCACTTCATGTATTGTTATCACGCTTGGTTTTTTCATCAGCCATGAAATGAAAGAGGTGGGTGGTCCCCCATTGTATGTTGTGGTATGTATAAGGTCAGCTTTTTTAGCATGTTTCATAAGCTTAGGTAGGCAAGCAAATGTAAAGAAATATCGAGACGCAATGCTTGGAACGTTCACTCTTATTACTTTGATGCCATTTATTGTTTCCTTCTCTCTTGTACCTGGTATCCTATGTGTGATTATAGTGATGTCGTGTCCTTTCTTGGCAAGTCCCTCACATATATGCTTGAACAGAACTTCAACTCCACCTATATGCGGGAGATAATTTTCTAGTACATATACTATTTTCATCTTTTCCGGTGAATGAATCATGGATTCACTTTTTTGTTTTGTTTGAAATTCTTGAACCTTCTTTTATTGCAAGGTTTCTTACAAGGTTCTCTACTTTGTTCCTTGTCTTCTTTGTTGTTGTGAAGATATAGAATACTATTCCAAAAAGCACCATGAAGCTTATGATGATAAGAAAATCTAGAGTCCTCCCTATATTTAATACATCCTTGACGAAGAAATCCATCACATCAGGGAATATTGATGCAAGCACCAATCCGAACCATAATATGAACCAGAAGATGCTTTCAGATCCGTTTAGTTCACTCCTTTTATAGTTGATATAAGTAAGATAGATGAATATTATCCCGAAAATAACTCCTGCCAGTTGAATTCCTAGTATCTCCATTAGTCTCACCTCTGAAATCTGAATAATAGCATGTCAAACATTATTTTTATCCCATCTAAAACAGTTGTGCCTTTGTGCCTATTTGCGTAGATGGTATTTATAGGTATTTCGCAATACCTGAGCTTTTTCTTTCCTGTATTGGCGATCATTTCGCTTTCAACTGTGTAGGTTGTAGATTTCCATCTTATCTTTCTGTAGGCATCTACAGTCATCGCTCTGTATCCTGATTGAGTATCATGCAATCTGATCCCGAATAGGAAGAATATCCCTGTATTCAATGCAGTATTGCCTATTCTGAAAATAGCAGGCATGTTCTTATTGAGTTTTCTAAATCCGAAAACAATGTCATGATCATCAAGCAATTTCAAGAATTTAGGTATCTCTTTAGGTTCATGTTGCCCATCGCTGTCAATGAATACGAACTTTTTTGCACCCTTCTTGATTGCAAATTCCACACCTGTCTTTAACGCTGCTCCTTTTCCGAGGTTTATTGAATGTCTCAATACATATGCATTCTTGCAGTTATCTAAAGCGGCTTGATATGTATTATCTTTACTGCCATCGTCTACGACAACAAGATTCTTTGAGAATTTGAGAGTGTCCCTTATCACTGGGACTATGTTCTTCTCCTCATTGTAGCAGGGCATGATAACCCATTCATCTTGTCCCATTTTCAAGAATCAGGATGCATCCTCTGATGTACCATATACACTATTCTCGCTTTTCCCTTCCCAATCAACCTTCCAGGTATAGATGACTGATCCCAATGGACTCCTTTGTTCATCGAACTTATCAAAGCTCTTGAGGCCATGTCCCTGCATCCAATACAATCTTATGAACATGCTTCCTACAAGATTAGGGTGCATGAAAGACAATGTCCATACATTATCTGACTGTGGCCAGAGCATTGCGCCTATCTCCCTTCCATCTAGCATGAGTAGATTATCCTGGTATTCTTTTATTACGATCTCATTTCCATCCACATAGCTACACTTTGTAGGGTGCAACATACCATTTGAAGTGTTGACACTGCAATCTTTTGCGTCGATATTGAATACGATCCCATTATCACATGTGAATTCCTCACCTGATCTGACACAGGTGCTATCTCCATAGAAGCTTGGCCAAGGTGCTATCCAGGCATTCACTGCTTCATCGCTTGTAAGCCTACTGAGCTCATTATACATCTTATCGATTTCGTTCTCAGTCATGTTCCTGTATTTCCTGCTAGTTAAGTTCTGTACAATCTCATCCCTTGACATACCTACAAGATTCATTTGAGCAATCTCCGCTTTGTAGAAATTCCAGCTTCCGAAATGTGCCCATACTCCTGCTTTGCTTATCATATCATTGCTTGTTATGAGGAAATTCTCAGGAGCATCGCAATGACTGTTCTCTAGAATACGTCCTATATCATATTCAGATATACCGTATTCTGAAAGTATCTCTCTTACCTTTTCAGTATCATCCTCAACTATTATCTCATTGATTATGTCGACTGCAACAGGAACATCTTCTGTTGTATTCACAACGATATCAAATGCAGTATTTGCTCCACAATCTAACATCCTTAGTATCCCTCGTGAGACTTTCTCATCATCAGTCATGAGCAGTTTCCCTAGCCAATGTAATTGCGGTCCATTCTGAGTTGCTCCATCAAGGGTGACTCCTCTTTCTGTCCTGTACTTGAACCAATGACCGAAATCCCACCATGAATTGACTATTGCATCTTCCTGTGAATTGTCCTTTATGTTTCCTAAAGCAGTATCCCATGCAGCATTGTAATTCGGTATGAATGATTC
The DNA here is from genome assembly GCA_020637495.1 of Candidatus Woesearchaeota archaeon. GTDB lineage: Archaea > Nanobdellota > Nanobdellia > Woesearchaeales > JACJVV01 > JACJVV01. The sequence continues at coordinate 180,613 of JACJVV010000001.1, read as the reverse complement.
AGATACCTTATACGAATCCATTGCTGCGCCAACAGGTATCAAGAGCAATATTATTATCAATACTGCCTTTATTGATAGGATGCTTTTGCCTTCATAACTATCGCTGAATAATTCAATGACTTTCTTGTATATCAATTCAATACAGCAGCCAATTGCGATGCTTATTGAAGGAACCACTATCAATGCGAACCTTACCCCTTTTGTGGTCGCATATAACGTTGCAAGGAACCACAGTGTCAGTATTATTCCTGTGAATATATGGTGCTGTTTATCCTCATCAATCTTTATCTTTCTGAAGATTATGAATGCAAGATAACTGAACGACACAACTCCAAGCAAGAATAGATACATGAATACAGGAACTTGCTGCATCATTCTTGGCAATGCAAATACTAATGCAATTATTGCAGAGATTGGCAATATCCATTTATTTCTGCTCTTAGTTTGTATAGCTTCCGACATGACAAGCAGTATCCCGATGATTCCCAACAAGAACAGATAATTCAGCATGTTAGCTTTCTTATCAGCGTCTAATTGGCTTATGTTTCCGAAATAGGCGCTTGGAAATAATTGTTGCGGTATCCTGCTTAATGCTAACGGGTTGAATTCCGCAACTGTTGTTATTACATTTGGCCACATATTCATGTTTACAGCAGCTTTCTGGAATTTAGCGAATTGCAATGGACCTAATGGCGCATCAACATATCCTTCAACACCTGCATTTGTTATGCTTCCAACCATCATGTATCCAACAAGTCCAGCCACGTAGAAGACGACAAGTATCATCACTGTCATCTTGAAATTCTTGTTCTGCAGTACAGCTTTGATATTTTTATGGATGAAAATCTGTTGAACCGCAACAAACCCTAAGTATATGATGAATGAATATAATATCATGACGAAGATGTTCCACCATCCATGCTCCCAAGCAAACTTGAAGAAACCTACAAATAATCCGGATAATGCAGCACCTGCTATCTTTTGCTTGATGCTCTTTGCATTAATACCCCAGAAAAGGAATGCTAATATTATTAGTGGGAATAGCAATGTGTAGATATCATTATCGGATCCAAGTGAACGTTGTACATACATCACATTTGAACTTATCAATAATGCTGTGATGACTCCACCTAGTTTTCCTACAAGGAGCAATCCTACAAAGAATGCTGCAATCACTACGAATATCGCCACGATTGTAGGTGTTATCATTGCTGCATGCATTAATGGGATGTCTTGTCCGAAGAATTGTGCGACCTTGTATGTAGTCGCTATCATATATGGGTGTATGTTAGGTACATCAGGCCTTCCCAGTGGGGCATTTGCTAGATTATCATAGCATACACCATTCTTGATCTCATCACAGATATTTCCATGATCAACTATATTTCGTGCAAATCTTAACCAGAAGTATGAATCTATATCTCCTAAGAAGATATATCTCTTGCCATTGTATTGGTAGCTTATTGCATCTTTGTATTGTGAACTCAATACTTTTATTTGTTCATCGATCGCATCCTTGTCATTTTTAAGAATTTGCTGCAATTGTTGTTCTGCAAGAAGTTGTTTTTGTTGACTTGGTAGATTAGGATTCTGGGTATTTATTTGATTCACAATCTGGTTCTGAAGATAATTGCTGTAAGTATCACTTGCCCACTTATCTGTGATAGGTGCAGTTGTTGCTTGATCCCTCATATGAATGACAAACACAATTATCATAATTAGGGCGATAATGTGCCAATATTTTTTCATCCATGCAAACATGCTTCCGAAGTTTATTGATATGTTCTCATCATCTCTTGAAGACTTCTGCCTAGATTCTCCATCTGTCTCTTTCTCATCAGTCTTCTCATGCTCTGAATTTTTTTTCTTGGATTTCTTTTTGAATAGTTTTGAAAAGTCAATGCTGATTTCGTCATCTGCCATTAAGATTCTCCCCCTTAGTATTTTCGTTGAAGACACAAAAAATCCCCCTATTAAAAACTTTTCTTTGAATCATTCTTTTGATGAATTCATTTTATTGTTCTTTATCGAAAAGTTTATATAGTAATTCTCCATGATTTCCTCTGATTTTCAGAAAAAATTAGCTAAAAGTAGGAAATAAATGATTATTATTGTCTTTTAGAACAGGCATAAATTAGATTATTTGAATAAATTCAATTAAAAAATCTGGAAATCAAATAAAAATACTGAAAATCAGAAACATTAGGACCATGTCAGTACCAAAAATAGTGCAAGTCGACAAACGTGGGCAGATAGTGATCCCTAAGGATGTACGAGAAGAGCTAGGTATTACTGATAAGACTAATTTTTGGGTTTATTCTGTGACTGATGAAGGTATTTTGCTGAAGAAGGAATAGATTGATCCATTTGTTTAGTGGATTTTGGTAGGAAAAAACAAACAATGAAGAAGTGTATCGGCAGTGATGGGAGTAGGGGGCTTTTATTACTTCTAAGTATCTTCTCTTTGCTTCTCTTATTTGTATCTGTTCCTGATACTCATGCATGGGATGGATATTCATGTTCAGTCTCAGATATATTGATAGAAGGGCAATTAGCAATTGCTTCTTGTAGTTGGACATGGGAGAATAATGGCACTCATCGATATGCAGATTCAATAGATGTCTCGATTAGTCCTGCTCCAGCAATTGGTTGTGCAGATGCAACTTATGCAGGCACGAATACAACAACTTTTGGTGAGATCGCATCTAGTCCAATAGATGCAAGTACAAATCTTCTGTTTCGAGTACCAAATGTTGAAGGAAGTACACCTTGTAATTATAGTGGTTCAAATGGGGTTGGTGGCGAAAGTTTTATCCTTGATATAAACAATGGTAATGTTGTATTTCCAGATGTAGGCGTCTATAATGCTACAAATCCTCCAGGTACTGGTGTTGAAGTAATCCAGGAGAAAGTTGTCAATAGCAGGCAACTGATACTTTTAGTAAACACTACATTGCCTTCAAATTGCACATATCATAATCTAACTCTTACTGAAAGTATCCTAAATTACAACTATACTACTGCTGCATCTGGCTGCACTGATGATGTAGAATGTGGGGCTTTGGATACCACAAATGGTTACAATCATTTCCAGGTTCTAGAGTACCCTTATGACAAGAACAAGATAAGGTATGGCTTCTATTGTTTTGGTGATAATGGTGGTACTAATATAGAGGGAGTCAATCATCTTATATTCACTATAGACACACTAGCTCCAAATATAACATCTGATGGTATTTTCCTTGAAGATAGCAACACTAATGTTACACAGATAAATGGTACTGCAAGCAATCCATTGGTTATATCATCAAGGGACCTTGAAATAAGCTTTGACACAAATGAAGTTGCTCAATGTAGATATGAGATTGATAATCTTGCTACACCTTCAAATGGATACGATAGCATGGTTAATGATATCACAACCGTAGCAACTCAATCCCATCTTGGTACCATAACTCCTCCTATTGGCGAGTATATATATCTTCATGTTGCATGTACAGATGTATATGGCAATGAGGATAATATCTCCTCATCTATGACTCAGACTTTTCCTCCATCAGGCAGTGGGATGCTTTTCTTGTTGCCTAATCCAATATGTTCAGATCTGAACATAAATGCCTCTGATGTAAGTGATGATGATGGTGGTTCAATAGTATTGCATTGGAATAATTCCAACCAGGATGGTGCAGGTGAGGATTATGTTACTATGTACAGTATATTCAGGGTTAACTCTACTTATCCAAACTCAGGAATACTTGATGTCACTGCTTTGTTTGAGACTAATGATAGCATTATCCCTAATCTGATAAACATCACGGCAACTAATTCAGCATATTATACTTGGACAGACAACAGTGCTATTGATGGTGTAGGTTATTATTATTATATAGTTCCAAGGTATTACGATGGCACTGTACCAAGCATCATGGATAATGTCTTATATAATATGTCTTGTAGTGCGCATAGCGTAAATGTCACTTCCATCGATCAAGGCATTCCAGCGCCTGTAACTAATCTTTACATCAATACGAGCATGAGTAGTTTGAATGGAACAAGATTGCTCTTGAGTTGGAATCTTTCAGCCGATGACGGAAATAACTCTAACGACGTTAGTAATTATACTATTTGGAGAGCTTTGTTCGGAACACCTGAAGAACAATCTGGTGCATATGATAATATTACAACAGTTACAAATGGAACTAAAAGCTATCTTGACATAAATGCAAGTTCTTTAGGTCATTTTGTGCAGTTCAACGAAACATATTGTTACATTATTGAAACATTTGATATCAATAGTCTTTCATCCAATTCTTCAAAAATATGTGGTAGTCCTAATGCTCAACCTTTCTTCTTTGATATGAACATAACTCCTGATAATGCTACTAAATTAGACGAACAATTGACATGCTCAGTATGGGTAAGTGATGCAGATGGAGATACGGCATTGCCTAATAATGTGAACATAACTTGGGAAGTCTTCCATGTAAGCACCTTCGAAAGGACGATCATACCTAATGTCTCTGCTCCATGTACTCCTATAGTCAAAGGCGCTTTCCAGGATGATTACTTCGATAACTATACGACAGAGTGCATAGCAAACCTGACAAATGCTTCTTTCAGCAAAGGAGATAAGGTATGGTGCATCGCAACAGCATATGATGGCGAAGAATATGCTACTGAAATATCTAATAATACTTTATACAGGCAGGAACTTCAATACATAAATAATTCAGCGCCTTTTGCATCAAATATAAACATCTTCCCAAATAACTCAACACATCCACTTGGATCATCTGACCTTAGTTGTAATTATACATTTGAGGATATAGATGGTGATTCAGAGAATGTAGCAGCAGCGACTTTCATATGGTATGTCAACAATGATGGGATAAATAGTTATGTTCCATTGATTGGACAGACTTCAAGCACATTATCAAGTTCTTACATAGATCAGAATGACCTTGTTATATGTTCAGTAAGAACAACTGATGTTGATAATAGTTGGCTTCACAATCCGTTGCAGGCGACAAGCTATTATAATTCCTCGTCTGTATTAGTCAAGGACAATTCTGTACCTCAGATTGTGAATTATACAGCTTTGCCTTACCCAGATTCAACTCAGAATATAACTCTTGTAGGAAATCAAACTCAATTCATCATTGACTGGGTTGATATAGATAATGATCCTGTCCAGACTTATGTTTGTGATGCTTTCACGACAAGCGAAAGCCAAGGTGGAAGTGGTTCTGCTTCGATTGGTTTTGGTGATGATGCTTCCAATAATGGATTCAACGTAACATTCTTCACGAATGAGACTGGGAGATATGTCAACAAGATTTCCATAAAGCCTAATGAGGTTATCGTTAGCGGAATCAGTAGCAGCTATTCTGCTCCAATATATGATATGTATGTATATGAGGTTGATTCTGTAGGAAGTCCGATAAGCTCTTCAAATGTCCTAATTGCTCAAGACAATAATAATGTATTCATCAATGGTACTTACAATAATTTTGTACCTGAATACAATGCACAGCCTTTACCGAATAAATACTTGGCATTTGTCCTTTGTATCGATGATGATGATGATGGAACATGTGACTCAAATGATGATAGTGCAATCGATAATATTTCAATAAGTGCTTCATCAACTCCAGGTGTCTATCAAGCATATTCATCAGCATTGGGGGCAGTCAGGTATGATCCTGCAATAAAGATAAACTATGATTCATCAAGCAATGGCGGTTGCCTTGAGCAATCATTCTGTAACACAGGCGGTTATTCTTATGAGACTCAGCAATCCTGCCTTTATACTGTGCAGGCAACTGATAATGATACTATAAGTTATCAGGTTCGTGTATGTGATGATCTAGGAGCTTGTAGTATTGCAAGAACAGGGACATTCCAGATAAACCATATCCCTACTATGAACAATGTCTATGTTGGTTCAGACTCAACAGCAAGCGCAATAGGTTCTGATAATAATCTTATGTGTATGCACATGGGTGCATCGGATGAGATCGTTCCTAAGAGTGATTTTGTTCTTGATGCAGATGGCAATTGGACAATATTTGGAGATACTAGGAACCATATTGATGAGACATTGAGCAATTCATCAACCTTGATTGTTGAGTTTGACGTAACAGATAACATAACTTTTGATACTTTGGTTGAATCAGATGGTGTAAATAACACTGATACAGTATTTGAGCCGTGGAGAGATGCGATTGTAGTCGATGTTGATGATAACCAAATTTACACAGAAGGAACTGATATTGTCCTTTACAATCCTTTCAACAGCTTAAATGATGGTGATTCATTGCAGGAATTCACTGGCCCAGGTGCAAATATTTCTTATCACGATAAAGACGATGATGGACTGTTTGATTGGAATACTAGCAATCAGCCCTACCCAGAAGATATAATATATAATGTAGGTTCATCAAACTCAACAGCATTTGACTCAACAGTAAATTATACATTCATGTGGTATGTTAAGCCTGCAAATAATTCCAATTGGTATTCTGCAACAGACTTTGATTGGTATGATAATGATTTCAATGATATCTTGACACATGGTAATACTGTTCCAGGTGACCAATGGCTATGCCAGGTAACTCCAATAGATCAGTATGGTTATGGCATCCCTAGGAATTCTTCAGCAGTGACGATTGGAAGTGGTGGTGTCAATCCTACTTTGGCACCTATTATCTTGGGAGTTACAGATGATTCTGCTGTCTCATCGCCAACAGCAGCAAATTCAAACGTAACAGTGACGATAAATTATACTGATCCAGATTCCATGCAAGTGAAAGCATACATCTGCAATTCATCTACTGTGATTAGGAACTCTGGATGTTTTGAGAAAGAATTCGGAAGAGCGATCAATAATGGTTCAATAAACACTCCTGAACAGATGAATGTAAGTTTTGCAGTGAATGCATCATATAATATGTCAGGAACTTCCTACACAGTCATGCTTTGTGACCCAGAATACCATTGCAGTGATGTGTCTACTGGTCATACATTCTACGTGAATAATCCTCCATACTTCAATGCTTCAGCACCTTTGATATTGCCTTCAGGACTTGGTTATTTTGAATTCCCTAGGGATTATTCCACAAATAATAATCTTGTATGCAATATCACATATGATGATGTTGATTTAGGAGCAGGTCATTATGAAATACAATCAGATGGGACATGGGGTAATGGAACAATTGGTGATCCGAATGTCACAACAAGCTTGCTTCCTTTGTATTCATGGTACAGGAACAGGACAGGGACATATGAATTAGTGTACACTAACCTCACTACTCCTTTCCTCTCTTCAGGAGCGACTCAGAACGGAGACAGATGGATATGTCAAGCGCAAGCATTCGATAATATGAATCTTACCTCTTCCAGTACAGGGAAAAAGAATTCATCTGTAATAATAATTGGAAGTCTTGTCTATGATACTTCTATTCCAGTCATAACTAATGTAACGACAAACTCAAATGTAACATTGCCTATAAATGAAGGCGATGTTATGGAATGGCATGTCCAATGGGTTGATTTCGAGACACCCTCTGCGACAATTTTTGTCTGTGATAGCACAAATGCTGTAGCATCAGGTTGTCTTGGGAAAGAATTGACAAGGACAATATCAACTTCAGCTTCAGCAACATTATCCTGGGTAGTCGACCTAACTAAACTTGAGAATTTTACCTCCTCTCAAACAAGCTATGCACTTAATTATTCAATCTTTGTAGTGGATAGTTCAGGAAACATGGGTAACTATACTGAAGGTAATTATACGCATTCATACGATGATTTTGCAGTCAACAAGATACCTAGTGCTGTTATGGGAACGATACAGAATACTTCTGGTTTGATCTGCGATTATGAATTCTCAGACTCAGATAATGCAACCTCATCAGATATCTATGACTCACAATATCTGAATAATAACTCGGACATAAAATGGTATAATTACACTTCTTCTGGATGGGTGATATATGATTATGGGTATAATAATGACATTGTCCCTAATGGCATCCTCCATGATGGTGACCAGTGGATATGTCAAGTTACTCCTTATGATGGTTATGCTTATGGTGCAGCAAAGAATTCAAGCATAAAGATAGTGGGGAATATGGATCCTCAAGTAATCAATTGGACTGCTGGCTACAGACATTCTCCTTTGACTTCAATAACAGCAAGTTCGCCTCTTATACTGGGAGACATGGTTTACATACAGGTTTCTTGGTTTGATGCAAATACTCCTGAAACGACACTATACGCGATAAGCGATGGTGAGTTATCAGATGCTGTAATCTTTGCTTCAAATACTTCTTCAGAGAATCCGATAGAAGCATCTTTCTCTTCCTACTTGATAGCTAATATATCAGGAGATTCTTATCATAATGAACCTGATATGAATAATTTTACCAACATAACTTTTGCTCTTGTAGATGGGGAGAACATCACTTACTTAGGTTCTAATATCTCTCTTTACATCGATAGAAAACCAGAGATAACTTCCATCATCGCACAGAAGGATCCAGGTTATGGTGCTTTTAACTGCAGCTTGACAATTGAAGATAATGATACTTCATTAAGCTATGATTATAATTATAATGCTTCCTTGACACAATATTCATGGTATGTTGATTCAGGATCTGGATATGTGCATCATCCAGAATACAATGTTCCGTTGATACCTTATGTAGTTGCACAGCCAGGAGAAAGATGGTTATGCCAAGCAATACCCTGTGACAATTATGCATGCGGTTCTCCAAAGAATTCATCATACATCACATTAGCAAATCAGACACCTGAGTTCCAATCGATCAAGATATACAATGTTGTTTCAGGAATATATACTGAATTAAACGCTTCAAACCCTGCGACTTATGGTCAGCAAATTCTGTTTAATGTTACCTGGGATGACTCTGATCTGTATAATTTCGGAGAGACAGTAAATATGTATGTTTGTGAGAACGCATCATCAAATAAGTTCGGTTGTCTCAATACCACAACATATTGTAACTCAACCTCAACTACTGGGGTGGCTTCATGTCTTTACAACACAAGCAATGTTAATCTGACACGATATAATCTCAATAATGTAAGTTATTCAATTGTATTATATGATTCAGAGAATCTGACATCAGGGCATTACACTCATGATAATCTTACAGTAAGCAACTTCTCATTGAATATCAAGCCGAATGTTACTTTTGTAAACATCACTCCTGCTTATCCGACAAATGATACGAATCTATACTGTAATTATACACCTGGAGACGTTGATACTGTCTCACCTTATGGATTTGATACTGCAACAGATACAGTATACATCAAATGGTACCTTGATAGGGATAGCAGCGGCTTCTTGCCGACAATCTATACCTCATCCATAATCACTCCAGATATAACTCAGAAGCATGACAGATGGTTATGTCAAGTGACTGTGAATGATGGTTTTGTAAACAGCACAGCAGTCAATGCATCAACTTGGGTGAATATAGGCAATGCAATAAATTATACAGAGTACCCTAACATAACCTCTGTATGGACAAGTGCAAATTCATCACATTATGCAACTATAGACGACACTATACAATTCAGCATAGCCTATGCAGATTCAGACTCTCCAGGAGAATATGCAAGAGCATTCATCTGCAACACTACAAATATTGTCAATAACACTGGTTGTGAAAATAAGAGTTTTGTAAACTTTGGAGCATATACTTCCTCAAATCCAATCATTGCTCAATATACTATCAAAGAATCAGACTTGTTGATAGCTAATGGTTCAGGAGCCATAGTTTATTATGTCATGGTATGCGATGATACTGGTTATTGTTCAAACATAAGTAATCTATCTTCACCACATTATTTCTACATAAATGACAAGCCTAATGTCACAGTATCTAATATTACAGCTGAATCCTCTGGAAATCTCATTTGCAATTATAACAATGCAATAGGCAGTATAAACAGTTCAAACTCCGCATTGATATCATGGTATCGTCTAAATGCAACAATACCTTATTGTGGTGATGGTGTCATCAATGGCAATGAACAATGTGAAGTAGGAGAGACTACCTCTTTGACTTGCAACGAGTTCAACAGTAATTTCCAGTCTGGTGAAGGTGAGCTGACTTGTGATTATGCGACGTGTCAATATTCAACAAGATATTGTATTCCAGTAAATCCTATTGCAAACTATTGCGGAAATAATGAGACTTATGAATGGGAACAATGCGATGGTCCTGACAATAATAACTGGACATATTCCTCCTGTACTGATATAGGCAGTTTCACAGGTGGAACTTTGAACTGTAACAGTGATTGTACTCTTGATATCTCAGGATGTACTGGCGGAGGAATATCTTTCTGTGGAAATGGTGTCATTGAATATGGTGAAGAATGTGACATGATTGATGATCAGATAATAGGAAGTTATAGTTCATGCTCTGACTTCACTAATTATCTTGGTGGGACCTTGTCATGTAATCCAACAACATGCCAATATGATATGTCTCAATGTATCGGTAATGCTGACATGTATGAGGATCTGCAGGTTTACAATGTAGCTACTCTCCCTGTAGTGGCATATACTCCAGGTGATATTGTAGTATGTAAGGTTACTCCATATGATGGATATAATTATGGTAATGCTGTATTCTCTCCTGCATTCTACAGTGGAATAAGCTCAATACCTAATATAACTGAGATTATTGCATCTTATAGGACATCTTCAACTACAGTCATTGTAAATTATACTACTCCTGTAGAATACGGGAAGAAAGTCAATATCACTCTTAGTTGGCAGGACTTTGAACAATATACTCCTTTAGGTGAGAAAGCAAAATTCTTCATATGTAACGAGACTGGTGCAACTTACCAGGGATGTCTAGGAACTACATTATGCAGTGTTCCTCTTACATCAAATAATCCTGCAACATGTGAGTTTAATACAAGTTTGACAAATACAAATCTGACTGAATATATGTACTATGCATATGTCTATGATGATTCTTTGAATGTATCATATACTAGCGGCTTACTATACTTGAACAGGCTACCTATATTGAGCAATTATAATATCACTCCAGAGATTCCTGGTGATAGCCAGAGCTTATCATGTCTGCATACAAATGTAAGCTATGATATTATCAATAATAATGCAACAGGAAACACATCTACTTTTAATGATACTTCTGTATATTATAATTGGTTCTACAACCGGGGAGGAGTATGGAATGAATTTGACAACTCCGGAAATTCCTTCCTTTCTGATTATTTCACGCAACTAGGTGATGAATGGGTATGTCAGATAACGATGTCAGATGGGGTAGCTTCCTTGCCTCCAGTAAATACTACAAGCGTCTTTATATCTCCTGATGAGACGAATTCACAATACCCATCTGTAACAACCTTGGATGTAAATGGAGCAAATACCTATTATGGAGATGTTTATGAAGAGACTTCAGGTTTATTGACAATATACAAACAGGATAACACGACAAATGTAGGTGATAATGTTGATTTCATCATCAACTGGTCAGATGCAAATCAATCTTCAGCATTAGGGGAACGAGTGAGGGTATGGATATGCAATGGCACAAATTTTACGAATAATTCAGGTTGTGGTGGCAGGACATTATATTTCAATGATTACACGACTGCAGATCCTATACAGATCTCATATACCACACAACAGCAGGATAATAGCGTACAGGCTTTCTCAATCTATCTATGTGATGATTCAGGGGATTGTTCAAATGCAACATCACAGAATTTCACAGTAAATCATCCATTCAATACTTCTGTAAGGCCGGAGATAGTCATCTCAACAGATTTGGATGGTGATGATTATCTTGAATGTGATTACTTGACTCAATATGATAATGGTGGAAATGGTGAGACTTCAGATATTGGTGATGATCTTGCTACTCTGAATTATGAATGGTATCTTGATTCTGGTTCTGGATATATTGCTCAAAACCAGAACACTGCTAGCTTCAATGACACGCTGAGCAATACTGATAAAGTCAAATGCCAGATCTATGCTGAAGATATATATGGTTATTCTTCAGGCTACATAAATTCAACGCGACTTGATATGCAGAGTGTTCCTATAATCTGGGAGCCAATAAGCAACATGACTTATAGTATCGACGGAAAGAATTACTATGTCATGAATGATAATAGCAATAATTCAGGTGCAAACGGAACTATCAACATAACTGGTTATGTTCCAGGCGATGCTCCATCAAATATATCTGGTATAGCTTATCATGGTTATGAGGTCCCTTACACAGGAACAAATAATTCACAGCTTATATCACCTTCCACGCTACAAGGTACAACAACAATCAGAGTAGCGACAACAAATGGGACAAGCTACATCTTAGTTAATAGTGTAAGCGATATATTGACTAAGTTCAATAGTTCAAAATACTTGATGATATCAAACCATAACCTTTCACAGTTCCAGAGATATGATATAACAAATATCTTCTCACCACAACCTAGCACATATAGGGTTGATATAACTCCTGGTCTTGCTGAATCAGTTAATATCGGCGATATCGTCTATTCATACGACCGTGAATATCCTTCCTCATGGTTCAACATGACTTTAGGTATCAGGAATGGAATTAATGACATCTATATACGCTCAAACATTAATGGTACATTGGGTCAAGCAAGGAAGGTATATGTGGCTTATGACTCAGCAATCCCTGAGATAAATTATGTGACATTGCAAAGCCCTACCCAGACTCAAACCCCTACTTTCACATTCAATGTATCAGATGACTTTGCTGTAAACACTTCATCAATACTTGTCAATGTAACAAATGGCACACATCACGTGTACCATTTCACTCCAGATACTCAGCTTTCAAAGAGCGCTCTTACTTCACCTACAAATGTTTTCAATGGAAATGACATATCATGCACAGAATTTAACTCTTCATTGTACTCTTGCTCTGTAACTTTATCTGTTAGCTCAATCTTAAGCGCAGCTGATACTTATACCATAAACATTACAGCATCAGATGTTCTAGCTCAAAGCACATCAAATATTACAAGTTTTCAGGTTTCAACAACAAATGTTCCAGCACCAGTTGCATTTGCACAGCCAGTGCAGAACACTACACGACTCACATTCGGTTTATTCATCGATTCAATTAGTGCGTATGAAATACAGTACGCTGTAGGGACTGCCCCTTACCCAGATAGTGGATGGAATGTCACCAGCAATGGTGGAATAAATTTGTCAGAGGGAACCAGTGGAATTAGCCTATCAACTTTCACTGGCCTCAACAAATTTATTGATTATAATTACAATATTTATTATGATGAAGGAGAAGCTAATGTAACTAGTGCAGATCTATTCTTCAATTCAACAGATACTATTGCAGGAGATGGTCTTGGTTTCAAGATAAATAGTTCAACAGGGCAATATTATGTAGATGCAAATAATAACAGTAAACAGGATCCATGGGAATCTTATAATACTACACCAACTGATTTCTATATCAATAGTTCTGATTCATGGTCAGATTCAGCAAATGCAACGCTCACTTTAGCATTGAATACTTCAGAACTTACATTATCAGAGAATACTCCTTATCGTATTGCTGTAAGATATTTGAATTCCTCAAGTGGAAACTGGTCAACTTGGACCTACACTAATCCAATCTTGTACAAAGCAGGTTACATCAATCCTACATTCAATGGTCCATCATCTGTGAGTGTCTATGATATGAATACTTCTGCTCAGGAGCCATCACAGCAGGTTGATGTTGCATACAACACTGATCTGAGATGGTATTGGACACCTTCCACTCCTCAAAGTACAAGTCAAGGAGAATATATCTTGAGATATGAATATGCTATAGGTAATGAGCCTTGGCCTTATGATGGCTGGAATTCTGTCACACATTGGACCCAGGTAAGCAACACTACTACTACATTGACCAATCTTAACTCAAGTGTCCAAAGCAGGCTTGCGACTGGAAATACATACTATCTGACTGTAAGATCATTGAGCAGTTTCGGATTATACAGCCAGAACTCTTCATCAGATGGTCTTGTATATGATGACCAGACAGCTCCAGAGATCCAAATAATAAAGGTAGGGGGTATATCAGGAAGTTCATACTTCAAGATAGAGCAGAACACTTCCCCTATGACTGCAATAGTCTATTCACCTTATGAGAATCTTTCAGAATGTGGATACTCAATGTTCAATGTTCCGTTTGATGCTTATTATACGATAATGGATCAATGTAATCCTGTGCAGAATGATAATAGGAGCTATATCACATGCGACCTTACGGATCCGAATGGGAATGACTTAGGTGAAGGAAATCATACGTTCTATATCGCATGTCTTGATGCGAATGGAAATGCAAATACATTATTCGGGAATTCATTGAGGACGACACAAGCTTTTGACGTAGAATACTCATTTGCAGATAATCCTGTTGTGCTTAACTCCTCTGTCTTGATAAATGCTTCAACGCCTTTCCAGAGAACATATGCTTACACAAATGAGATATTATACTGTAATTACTCAGCGACTGATTATGATGGTGATTCAATTGTTGCGGCAGAATACAATTGGTCTATAAATACTGCCCAGTTGCCAATATATGAGAACAAGCAGACTTTGAATATCACTAAATATTCTGTAGCTGCTGGTCAAGTGATTGAATGTGCTGTACGTGTACAGGACTCAACAGGTTTGTGGAGCAACTACACCCAGTCGAATAAGCTTACTGTGAATAATTCTGCACCAAGTACATTCTCCTTAGTCTCGCCAGACGGCTTGTACACCAAAAGTACAGCAACCCTGAGATGGAATTATGCAGACGACATTGATAATGACGAAGTAAGCTACTATATCATATTGATGAACCAGACACAGTTTGGAACTATAACTATCCTGAATGATAGTTCTAATTCAACAATGTTTGTACCAAGCCAATTCAATAATTTTTCATTGAACTTCAATGATAATGGTCTTCTGAAAGATGGAAGATATAATTGGACTGTCATGGCTTGTGATAGTACTGAAACATATGGGAACAACTGCACTAATGCTACAAACAACATGTCTTTTGTTAAGGATACAACTCCTCCTTTGGCACAGATATTATGGCCTGATAACAACTCAGCTGTCGGAAATAATTTCGATATAATTGTCAATGCTTCAGAAGCTAATTCACCATATGTAAACATAACTGAAGTAAAAGCAATCTTCACTTCTCCATCTTCCTATATTGTGATTGAGAATTTCACGATGTGGGACGAAGGAGGTATTTACAAGTATTTGATCAATAATACAAATAACGAATACCTACAGAATGGAACGTATAATCTATCAATAAATACTACTGATACTCTCGGAAATAAAGGAAATTATCCTAATATCAACTTCACAATCAATATCAATACGAATTTCCCTATACTTCAGATAGATTATCCTCCTTGGAAGTTCAGGGAGCAATTCTTGAATAGCAGTTTCAATCTGAATCTATCGGTATTCAATGCAACCTGGGTGAATTATACAATATACAAGAATGGTTCATCAGATTATATCATGACTGATGAGAAGCAGTTCTTTACAGCACAGGATTATAATTTTACAAACCTGTTTAACATATCCGGACTTGACGATGGTTTCTATATAATCAACTTAAGTGGAAATGATTCAATAGGTAGCCATAAATCAAAGACAGCATGGTTTGCAATCGACACAACCCCGCCAAGCATCAATGACACAGCTGACAATGAAACTGTCTCCATAAACCAGGCAACAACAGTCTGGGCTGTCTGGGAGAATAATACATTGAATGAATCTGATAATAGGTTTGGAATAAAGAATGTAACTTTCCATTACACTGCTACAGATTATCCTTATGTTATACCTTCACTTTATACAGAAGTCTCTTCAGGCATAGCACTGAATGATTCAAATTATAGCTATACTATTCCATCTAATGTCTTTGAGAAATTCAAGGTGATCTATTGGTATAGTTGTGCTTATGATTATGCCGGTAATCAGCAATGTTCAGATGTGAACAATATTACAGTAGAGTCAATCCCTCCTTTATCAAACGCTGTTATGGGAAATATTTCCATGCTGGAAGACGAAGGAAATGATACAATTGTCTTAAACCAGTTCATAAATGATTCAAATGGTGCTAATCTAAGCTATATTGGTGTTGCTTTGCCTAATGGGACTTTGCTTTATGATCCTTTGGACAATACAACATATTCAAGTGCGCTTCGAGCATCTCATAGTGGACTGTCTACGATTTATACTGGACTATATAATAATGCAACTCTTATTGAACGTGCTCATCAAAACTTATTGACAAACCCAGGGTTCACTTATGACGAGGAATTCAATGATACAAACGGTTCATTCGTTACAAGAAAACCGATTAATTGGACTTTAATCAATAATGCAAACTGGACAACTGACGATGCGTACAACAATGCTTTATATAATGAAATAAGTGCATCAGTAAATGTAAGTGCTAAATCATACTTCTATCATGAAGTGATGGTTGTTGCTAGCGAGACTTATTCATTAAGTCAGTATATGAAAGCTGATACCACAACAAATTCAACACCAGTTGTTGGAAGATTACACATCAATTGGTATGATACAAATGGTATCTTCATCGACAGTACTCTTAACTTGTCATCAACATTATCACGTCCTACATTAACCTCGGAATGGGCAAGATTTAACTTGACAGTAACTCCTCCGTCAGGAGCTACAACAGCAAGAATTATCCTTGACACAGACAGCAACGAGACATGGGCATTCATTGATAATGTAGTTTTCGAGACAGAAGATTATCCAACCAATTACAATATTTTTGATCATACTGAATCACATCTGACTTATCCAGTGCAGCCTATTGATGGAAGCCTCCCTTATATCAAAGGGGGTCAAGGAACAATAGAGGTCTCATTGCTTCCTTTATGGAATACTTCAGATAATATAACGAGGTACTTGTTTGATATAGGAACCGATTCTGGTTTCATCTCAGCATGGTTTGATGGTAACGACAGATTAAGATTCAACTACAGTGATGCAAGCATATTAAATTTGAATGTATCTGCAATGAACACTTCAATCTTCAATACATTTGCATTCACCTGGAATTCAAGCAATGTAAGCTTGTTCTGGAACAATTCCATGCTTCCAGACAATATGAGCACCACTTCCGGAAGTTTCACCTCATTGAACGCTTCGGGGAATATCTACATCGGAACTGATAAGGATAGTGCAAATCATATTGATGCCATTGTCGACCAGTTAGTTATCTTTGATTATGCAAAGAATGCTTCTGAGATAGATAAGGATTTCATAACAGTTCCTATAAATGGAAACGATAGTGATTCAGCAATGACTGTCACATACTTGAACTTCACCTATAATTCTTCAACAAATGCATTGATCAATGTAACTCCCGATGCTGCATTGCTTACTGCTCCTGCAGTAAACTACCATCAGAGGATGCAGTTCTTCGGAACAGATGGTGTTACATGGAATGGCAGCAATGTGATTGACATAACTGTGATAACTGATTACAATACTTTTGGAGACAATGTTACAGTCACAAATTTGACAGTAACTGATTACAGCCTTAATGGAACAATCGATAATGAAGTCAATAATATAACCTATTCAACAATCTCAAATGCAAGGCTATACAACCTTTCCGCACCTGATTGGGGATTGAGGAACGTTATTATGGATTATGTATCTGCTACAGACTCAATAATCACATACTCCACTGTATACAATTCAACAATCTTGAGTTCAACATTCCTTAATTCCATCTCCTATGGAAACAATGAATCCTCTGCATCAATACAATATTCAAATATCTCTTCAGGTTCATATGTCAATAATGGAAGCGTTTTGTATTCAAACTTGATCAATTCCAGCGTTTACAATAACTCGCAAGTCATCAATGTAAACCTGACTAATTCAATTGTTGCAAATGATACTATTTTGGTGAATGTGAATCTGACAAATGCAACTGTAGATCCTAGCTATATTGCTAACTCTTACATTTCAGAAGGAACATCTAAAATAATTGATTCAAGGTTGATCAATTCTGATATAAATAATTCAGAGATTTACAATGTATCTTTTGGAAGCGTATTGACAGATGGCTCATTCAACATCTCTAATTCAATAATAACTGATTGCCTTATTGAATCATATCTACATGATGATATTTTGACTAACGTTTCCATACAAGACGCAAATCTGACTGGAAATAGCAAGCAGGATTGTAGGTTAAATTCAGGTTCAGTAACTGTGAATCAATCAGGTACACTTTTCGTTTATACTGTTGGCTCAGAGTCAGCGATGAATGCACGGCCTTTCATTGAGGATATTTGGAATGATACGCCTGATGCAACTTTGACAATCCCAACTGCAAGCACAGAATACACTGGTGAATACATAGACATAAAAGTAAGGATCAATGATTCTAATATTGGTTCTTCCATGAATGATTCAGTGAACATATCAATCTACTTCCTAGGAACAGGTGCTGCAGGATTAGTCAATATCACAAACATTACTGATGTCAACGCTACAAACTTGACAAATAATGAATATACTTACAGATATTATTTCACAAGCAATCACAGTGATATAACAGTAAGGACTAATGTGACTGACAAGTTCAATAATACTGATTCAAGCGAGCAGGAATATGTGACATTCACTTATGATAATTCAACCTGTATAGATACCACATGGACACCTGATCCTTCAACAGTCTGTAGTGGCACATCATTCACGCAAACAAGCAATTGTGGAAATACACAATCTGCTACTGGAACAAAGTATTGTTCTACAGGCGGTGGTGGTAGTGGTGGAGGCGGCGGAAGCAGTAATAGTCTTCCTTTACATTGCTCAAATGGAATACAAGACTCTACTGAGACTGCAATAGATTGCGGTGGAAGCTGTTATGCGTGCTCATTGCTATGCAGTGATGGGTTGCTTAATGGAAATGAGGAGAAGGTTGACTGTGGTGGAGACTGCATTGCATGCAAGGAGCCATTGACTTCATATACTGACAAGACTTCATGCTTCAATGGCAGGAAAGATTATAACGAAGATGGTATAGACTGCGGTGGAAGATGTTCAAGACAATGTGAATCCCCTATCACAGGAGATGTTGTAAAAGGAACATGTTTCGATGGCATAAAGAACCAGAATGAGCTTGGAGTGGATTGCGGTGGAACATGCAATGCATGTCCAGCTAAAGCAAATATCCCTGAGAGTGATTATGGATGGGTAATCTGGTGGATAATTATCTTCGTATTGATAGTGCTATTGCTATTATTAGGATTGCTTGTCTTCAAGGAGAAGAAGAAAGAGCATGAATTGGAAGAACGCTTGGAGCATAGGACAGAGAATGATTATGCTATCGCTAGCGGTCACACTATTGCAGGTGCTGCAACAGCAGGATTGTATGCTAAACAACCTGTGAGATCTGCAGGACCTATTTCTGACTCAATAATCAATCTTGAGAAGTATATCATTTCAAGCCTTGATTCAGGCATGAAGCCGTCAAGGATAAAGGAGACATTAGTGAGATCTGGCTGGGAAGCATCAGTCGTTGAAGTAGTCATGCATAAGATAATGCTGTCTGGAGACAAGCTTGAAGAAGTTGAGAAGTTTGTCCAGAAGCAGATAAGCAAAGGTCTATCTGACGACCAGATACGAGATAAGATGGTTGCAGCACATTGGAGCAGCGAGATTGCCGACCTGATCATTGCTGATGTGCATAAGATATCAAAGAACGCTTCAAAGCTTCACGATTATGTGGCAAGAAAACTCCAGGAAGGGAAATCTATAGATGAAATCCACCAGATTTTAGTCAGTATTGGCTGGAATGAGAACTACATACAGAAGTTATTAGGTAAATACAGATGAAGAAATATCCAAAGAGCATAAAATGCGATGAGCGCGGACAGCTTGTAATCCCACGAGATATACGCAGCGATCTAAATATCGGTGAAGGAACAGGGTTCTTGCTCTACACGATAACAAAAGAAGGTGTTCTTCTCAAGAAGATTGATCCTGCTCCATTGGATATGCATCATGAGATCCTAAATGAGATCGAAGCTAAGTCAGATAAACTTGCAATCAAGAAAGAGAACCTTAAGAAAGCAATAAAAGAATATGAAAAAGTGAAAGAAGGTAATTTGGAGTTGATCTAATAAAAGTAGATAGATAGATTAATTCTGAAAATCAGAAAAAAATACTTAAAAAAAGATAAATATATCCTAATTACAGATATATTTAGCTAAAAATATTACTTAATAAACCTATATTCAGCTAAATATTCTGAAAATCAGAAAATGAAACTAATACTAAATAACGAAAACCAGTATCTTGTAAAAGATCCAAGCAAGGATTTCCATTGCAGTGATGGTCTTATCAAGGCAGAAGAGTTGAGTAAGGCAAAAGCTGAGACAAACAAAGGAGTAGTATATTCTATTATTGATCCAACATTCTCTGATATCTATGCAAAGATGAAGCGTCAAGCTCAGATAATAACTCTAAAGGATATAGGCACTATTATTTCTGAGACAGGGATTGGGAAGGATTCAAAAGTGCTTGATGCAGGCTCTGGTTCAGGGGCTCTATGCTGTTTTCTGGCAAACATCTGTAAAAAAGTCATCAGCTATGAGCTTAGGGAAGATCATCAGAAGGTTGCCATGCATAATAAAGACCTTCTTGGAATAAAAAATCTTACATTAAAATCAGGGGACATAAGAGAGAAGATAGCAGAAAAGGATTTTGATGTAATAATTCTTGATATGCCGGATCCTTGGAATGCTTTGAAGACAACAAAAGCTGCATTGAAGAGAGGAGGCTATATTGTTGTCTATAGCCCTACTATACCTCAAGTGATGGACGTTCAGATGCATGCAAAAGACCATGATCTTTTGTTCGTTAAAACGCTTGAGAATATACAGCGACCATGGGAGATAAATGACAGAAAAGTGCGCCCGGTATCTTCTTACATAAATCATACTGCATTCTTGACATTTTTAAGAAAAATCTAATAACATAAACAATCAACAAGATGCATCCGAATGACGCGTCGTCAATATTACTGCGGAACGCGGAACATAATTTTTATTTTAATAACTAAAAAAATCAATAAATCTCATTCTCAAGAAACCAAAACTAAATCAGCATCCTGAAATGTTTTCTATTCATCTCATAAAGCGCAACAACAAGTAAACTCTCACTCCATCCTAAAGGATTGTTCTCATTGGCAAGATCACTGTTGGAATAGTATAGTTCAGGAACTCCTTTTGAAGTGACTGTCGATAAAGCTTTCTCTAGGAATTCCTTCTCTTTCTCTTTATTTCCTAACATCCCATATATTATTGATAGCCAGCTTAGCCCAAATGTCCATTCAGCCTCTTCACTGTACCCGTCTGGGTTCTTGTTGTAGTAATGATCATTCTTGTATCTGATTACACCTTTTCTTTTAAGCAGATGATATTCAACATTCTGTAGTATGTCTTTTGTTTGGGATTTTGTGACAATTCCATACGGATAAATCAATGAAAGTAATGCAAGGTCAACAAATTTTTTCTTGCTTTCTCTCGGCAGGAGTTTTCTTAATGTTTTTATGCCATTATCCATAATCTCATTATCAACAACAACATCTGTGTTTTTCTTAATCATCCTCAATCCCGCAGCGCAAGCACCTACACTTGATGCATGGAGTTCTTCATCTTCTTCCCATATGCCGCTATCCTTATCATTCCAATATTCTATGGAACCTAGATACCATACCAATTTCTGGACGATCCTTTTGTCATTTTCATTCTCTATTATAGTTCCTTTCTTGACTCCCTCAAGCTCGCCTATCTTGAATAGTATCGCACCTATGGCATCATTCTGTTTGTTTCCCCACTCTTCCCAGAACTCATCGAAAGTATCAGGGTTGAATCTTGCATGGATGTATTCATGCTTGTGTTCAGGTTTTTTCTGTATTGCCCAGTCTATCTTGTATTCATGCTTAAGGAAGATGTCAAGCAATGCCCTGTATGTCTTCTTTACAGTCCTCCAATCCCTCATTATCTCAAATGCCATGCATTCATAGAAATTATCCCTTAGCCATGCTTTATCATAGCCAGTCCCTACTTCCTTGCTTGATGCAGCAAATAACCCTGATTTATATTGTAATCCTTTCAGGATCTTGAGGTGCTGCTTCATCAGCCAATCATAATTTAACGGATGTTTTTTGATAGTCTCGTACATTCTGCAGTATACATAAATTCATCATATAAATATTTTACCCGAACCGGATACTTTCTAGGTTCTCTGAATTATCTTTATAATTCTTCTAGAAAGAGATTTTAAGGACCTCCCTCATCAATTATGACATGGAAAATAAGAAAACTGTCAGGAAATTCTATGGCTACCTCGTCTTGGTCAGTTTTCTTCATTTTTCCTTATGTGTTGTAGTATTATCAATCAACATCCAGCCAGCATATGCTGATATCTACATAAGCGAGGTCCTTTACAATCCTTTCATTACAGAAAGTGGAGGAGAGGCTGTTGAGTTGTATAACTCTGGTGATGAGGCTATGAGCCTTTCAGGTTATACACTCGCTACAGCCTCAAGCATTGCTGATGCAACTTTTCCAGATTCAGCTATCATACAACCAGGAGGATATTATCTTATTGCTGATTCAAACTGGCAAGAGAAGAAGGATTTCCCAACTTATGCCTCTGCTGATCATGAGGAATCAATAACCATGAAGAATACTGATAGTGGTGTGGCTTTATTGGACGAATCTGGAAATGTCATCGATGCTGTTGGTTGGGGAGACAAGAATAATATAGATCAAATATTATATTCTATAGAACCTTCTAATTATTCAGATAATGGTTATTCGCTTAAGCGTACATCTTTCACAGGGAATAATAATGAAGACTTCATATCAGCTGAACCAGAACTCGTCAACTCTGCAGGCCTGTCAAGAGATGCAGCAACTGGAGCCTTGGATCTTACAATCCATGTAGAGGACCTTTCATCCTATATCCAGAACATATCTCTGCCTTTTGATATAGATAATAAGATCTCCATCTTCCCAGGTTCAGTAAAACAGATATTGCTATCTTTCCAATCTCAAGAAAATCTTGACGATATTGAAGTTAGTTTTAATGGCTTTTCAGCATCTCCTGAGAGGAATGAGACTCATTACTACTATGTTTTCTCCCTTGATTTCCATACTTCTCCAGGCAACTATTCTTTTGATATATTAGCATTGCATGACGGAACAGAGATAAATAGTTCTGTTTCTGTTGAGATCTTGCCTGTGATGGCATTCTCTCTTGATCTTTCAGAGATAAACTGCTACGATAAATCATGCATAATTGATGGTGATGATGATATCTATACTACAGATAAACCAACAATAAGAAACATAGGTAATGTACCTTTAGATTTCAATGTTTACGCAGATAATCTTACAGATGGCAGCAATTCTCTGAATACTGATAATATATTGTTCTCTTTTGACAGTTCAGATAAGAATCCTTTGCATTATGAGCCTAAGTTATATCATGTTGATCTCCAGCCAGAGTCAACTCTGCCACTTTTCCTTGAGATTGATTTGCCATCTGATACTGTTCCAGGAGATTATTCCACACAGATAATATTCATGGGTGTATCAGGTGAATAATTTTTATCTCATATCTACTCTTATCTTCATTATCCCTTCTGTCTCAGCATTTAGTATTGGCCTATCCCCACAAAGTATAGAATTGATCGATAATGCTGATGTGATCCTGATAAACCCAAACAGTTTTGATGTTGACTTTAAGGTGAGTAATTGTGATTATCCATTCATTGACACGATGCGTTCAGGCAGGATCAAGTCAATGAAGACAAAAGTAATTGAAGTTAGATATGATGTTGCTAATAACTCCCAAATCGATTCATGTAATCTTGAATTCTCATTCTCGAATAATATCTACTCAACTGCAATAATGTTGCCTGTTAAGTTATCACATAAAGAAAGTTTTCCAGATTTCTCATTGTCTGAAGAATCCACAAAGTTTAATTGGTTACCTATTGCTGTAGCATCTTTAGTATTGTTGATATCAATCTTTATTATTTTTAGATTCTTCTAGGAAGAAAGGAAAAGGAGACGGAGGGATTTGAACCCCCGAATATCCGCTCTGCAGGCGGACGCCTTAACCACTTGGCCACGTCTCCATGTGTCAAGTCCGGTCAACTTTATGTTGACCTTGGCTGCTAGTATGTATAGGGTGCAGTCCCTTACCGCACAACCACTTGGCCACGTCTCCTTGAAAGCGGCCCCGACGAGATTCGAACTCGCGGCCTACAGCTTTCTCCAAAGTATAGAAGGCTGTCGCTCTATCCAAGCTGAGCTACAGGGCCAGGCATTAAATAGTTGAGTTTTGCTTTATAAAGGTTGTTGCTATTGTCTTGTGACATACAAATATTTCAAGGTATCTTTTGTAAGGCTCAATTCACTTCTTGGAGCTTCTATTCCTTCACTATGCCTATAGCTAAACCCGAAGTTATGGAGCAGTTTCCTTATCTTCCTAAGATTCTCTATGTTGTCTTCTTTCTCTCTGAAATGCAATACTTTTACTTTTTTCGCTCTAAGCATTGCATATTCTTGAGCAGCAAAATCCATGAGATGGAATAGCATCAGATAACCTATATCATTTCCCCTAGAACCTTGATCCACATAGAACTGATCAAGCTTAATTGTTCCTCTTTCCTCAGGGCAAGGGTAATCAATGGAATAATAGCCTAAAGCTTTTCCATTATCATTTACTGCCAGGAAAGTCTTATGGTATCTGCTTGATATACTGAACCCTTGAGAGAACCTTTTATAATCCTTGCCTAAGTTATATTCATAGAAATTCCATGCTAAGCTTACTACTGTTTCAATATCTTGTTCTTGAGCCATTCTGACAAGCCCAAGCATTCTTACTCTTCTATCCTGCAGATACTGCGCTACTTTATTGTCTATCACTTTCACCAAAGCAGATTAAGCTTGATGTATCATTTATAAATATGTTGTATAGCTAGCATACTTCCATCAAAGTGCCTATGCTGCATATGTAATCCTTTCTTTTTAGAGAATTCATCATATCCATACTGCAGCATAACCCTACTTCATGGCTTTTTCTCCTGTCTAAGGTCTGGTCTATAATCTGCAGATTTTCAATCGATTTAAGTGTCATGTATCCTTTTTTGAATGCTATAAAACCTTCACTTAGGTCCTGTTTTACAATGTCATCAATTACTATTACACAATTTGTTGTCTCTTCAAGAGTCTTTATCTTATCTACTGAAGGATCCATCTTTACGTTTATTGTGAAAGTATCTAATGGTGTGCTTTCACATGTATATATTCCAGAGTCCCATTTTAAGCTAAGTAATCCGAAATCATATCTTGTTAGCTCTACCTTCTCAGGCTCCTTGTTGCAACCAGCTATTAGAATTAGGACTAATATGGCTAATATCACCTTCTTCATGCTATTATCATGGTATAAATTATTTATAAAATATAGCTTAGAATAGATAAATCCTTACCCTTGATTATTGAGTAATCTTTATAAATGGTTTAGGACTGACATATTATCATGCCTCTGTAGTGCAGGACTTATTGTATGCGTCCTTACAACAGAAACACTAAAGTGCCTCTGTAGCATAGTAGCTATTGCGTGGGATTTGTATACGGAACAGAGTTCCTGCTTTTGTTCCTCAAAAGATCCCAAGGTCGAGGGTGCAACTCCCTTCAGAGGCTTTCTTTTTCAATTCTTTAAGGTGCAACTCTTGCTTCTTTCGGCAAGTAAGAACTCTGTTCTGTACCCTTCATAGGCTTTTTCTTCTATGTAGAAATCAATACCTTATCTCAGAAGCATTTGTAGGAGTAGACATATTCAATACTTCTTTCACGACCCTATGCAGCTTGTACATCCTGTAATAGCATTCATCCTCCCAACCACCAGTGATCTGCTTATGCCATACATGCTTATGAAGGAATTTCTGGATCTTTACAGCGACTGGAGTGTTGAATTTGCCATTATAATCAAGCCATACATCAGACGTGAACACAAATTTGATCTTGCCTTTTGCCATCTTCTTCTTCTCGCCATCAACAAGAACTTCGATCTCTTTGATTTCCCATATATGCCCATGTACATAGATCCAGAACTGGACATATTCAGTGACTTTTCTCCATCCAGAGAACTTGAATTCTTGCTCACTTCCTGAAGGGCTCGGAACTTTATGCTTGAATACATTCTCATGGAATTCATAACCTTGATTTGCGAACCATCCTGCTATCACCTTTATCAGTTTCTGGTAATCGAAGATACCACTATAGAATATATGCGGTGTATGCGTTCCAGGTAATTTGTTCGGAGTTAGTACCATTTTTCTAGTATTTATGCAGGTTGAGGAATGCCCGTATCTCATTAACGAATGCCTTGAAATCATTCATGACATGCCCTTGATAATCAGTTGTGAATGGCTTGAATATATACTTATCGAATAATATTCTGACGAAGAAGAATCCTGGCTTATTTTCCCATCTATGTTCGAAATCATTCTCAAGGTATGCATCGAAGATGAATTTGGCCTTTCCTTGGTTGACATTTATTTTCCTACCTTCTTTTTCTATCTGTAGATCTCTAATATTCTCCAGGATCATCTGCACTTTGAAGACACTTTTTGCGTAATCGCTCAACTGCTTCCATGGCTCAAATACCATTGTTATATTCCTGCCTGTCTTCTTTACAACTTCAGCATCTTTTATCTCTCTTCGTTGATATCCATGCATCTCAAGGAATTCATCAATCATCGTATATAAGTCTTTGACTACAAAAATTCCTTCGTACTCCATATTCTGCTTATCCACTAAAACTAGTCGTTCAACCATCTTATTGTTTGTTCATGTTAAGATATGACTTTATCTGATACTGAAGCAATTTATAATCATCCAGTGCCTCAGCGAAATATTGTTGTGTATATCGTTTGAAAAAATATTTATCAAACAGCAATCTTATGAATGCATATATCGCCTTATTTCCCCATTTACCTCCCCATCTTTCTTCATAATCAGTATCAACATAGACATCAAACACAAAGCTGAGCTGTCCATGATGAGCGTTGACTTTTACGCCATCCTTCTCTATTTCGACATCTTTTACATTCTCCATCAGCATCCTGAGCTTGACTACTGATTTTGCATAATCTGTGATCTTTTTCCATGGTTCAAATATGATCTCTATGAATCTTACCCCATCATCCCTTACAATCTCAGCGTTCTTGAATTCCCTTTTATCATATCCTTTCTCTTCATAGTATTCATCGATAAGTTTGTAGAGGTCCTGGACGACAAACAACCCTTCATAATTCATCCTATGCTTGTCAACAAGATAAGTACGATATGCATTGGTTGTCTCTCCAGTGGGCTTATCGTCTACCATAGTAGTAATCTGGAAGTCCTAGTATTTAAAGCTTTTTTAAGCATCTAGTCAACAATTGAGAAATCTATTATTATCTTGTCATCCTTGACATCAAGCTGCCTGAACTTGACCCCTGCCATGTCAAACATCATCTTTGCTGCTTTTACACTATCAGTATCTTTATATTTATCAGAAAGATAGACCACTTCCTTTATCCCCGACTGGATCATCAGTTTAGCGCATTCATTGCAAGGGAACATTGCGACATACATTTTTGCGTCAATAAGCTTCTTTGTGGAATTCAATATGGAATTTGCTTCAGCATGGACGACAAAAGGATATTTTGTCTTCAACCAACCTTCACCCTCCCTATCCCATGGAAGTATATCATCTGAGCATCCAGCAGGGAATCCGTTATAACCTATGCCGATTATCCTATTCTCCTTGTTCACTATGCATGCCCCTACTTGGGTATTGGGATCTTTGCTTCTTTTTGCTGATAGCAAAGCTATCCCCATGAAGTACTTGTCCCATGATATGGCTTTGTTCTTTTCCATGCTATCTAAATGAATCCAGAAATTTATAAATTCATTGTATGTCTAGTAGGATCTTGTCTATTTGACTATGCAACTCTTCAAAAGTCCCATTGTTTGTTAATGTCATATCAGCGATCTCAACACATTTTGCTACATTCTGCTTTGTCTTATCATCACTATGCATCTCTGTCTCTTCCTGCTCCTTGAATTTCTCAAAAGTTACATTATCAGTTTCGCTACCTCGTTTTTTTATCCTATCATACCTGATCTCAATATCTGCATTTACTGCAAGGAGCTTGAAATCACCACTATTCTTGAGCGCTTCAACCTCACCAACAGTCCTGACGCTTTCAAGTATGCAATTCTTTTTGGTTTTCTCAGCTTTCTTTATCAATTCAAGTGCTATATAATCTGATCCATGGTTCTTTCTCATGTCATTTGCAACTAGGATCATGCTGTCTCTGTTCACAGGCATGCCTCTCTTCTTGATCTCACCTATGATATATTCCCTGAATGAGAAATGCAGAAATCCTTTCTTCATTAGATAATTGACAACTTCACCTTTTCCAGCTCCTGCTGGCCCTGTAATGCCTATTATCATTTTACTATTATGATCATTTGTTTGTCAATTTCTTGAGCTCTTCTTTGAAAGAGTCAAGATCAGTGAATTCCCTGTAAACAGACGCAAATCTTATGTAAGCTACTTTATCCTTGCGTTTGAGATATTTCATTATCTTCTCACCGATTAATGCGCTCTTTATCTCACTGCTATCTTTTTTTCTTAACTCAGTCTCTATCTTGTTCCCCATCTCTTCTATCTCTTCAGTGCTGATCGGCCTTTTTTCGCATGCTTTGAACAGGCCACTCATCATCTTCTGTCTATCAAACACTTCCCTATTGCCGTTCTTCTTGACGACATACAATGTAGTGAGCTCAGCCCTTTCATATGTGGAGAACCTTTTCCCGCATTTCAGGCATTCCCTTCTTCGTCTTATTGAACTTTCATCAGGGGTAGTCCTTTTATCTACTACCTTATTCTCAGGGTTATAACAGAATGGGCATCTCATATGTTGAAATAAGAAGAATTATATAAAAAACTTTGTAGAAAAATAAGTAATAATTAGGTTTTGAAATATTTCACCTTTATAAAAAAAGATAATTAACGCGTGATTTCGATACATATATCGATATCACGTCTTGGAAAATATTTTTTTTTAAAGAGAATAATTTATTCTTATTCTTCCCTTAAATTACATCGATTCAATAGCTTTTTGCATAACTGGAATTACTTTTTCAGCTTCATCCTTTGTCATTCTTCCTAGCTTTGCAAAGCTTGTCTGCCCTTCAGCATTGACTCTTTCTCTTGAAAGCTGCAGTTTAGGCTGTCCTTCATTGTATGAATAGACACCAACTTTGATGTTAGAACCATCGAATTCAACAATCTCTTCAAACTTCTGTACGTCTAGATTAGGATCAAATCCTGCCATGTTAATAACCTCCAATTTTAAGCATAATAAAGTACGCCGGCCGGGATTCGAACCCGGATCAACGGCTCTCATCAGAGAGGATAGTTAATTGGCCTCCATTTGGAAGGCCGCTATCTTAGCCATTAGACTACCGGCGTATTGAAATTTTGTTTTCAATGCTCTGAGGTGTTTTCTAGCACCGACAGAGTATTAAGTCAAAAAGAACCCTAAACACTTTATAAAATTAACTCATCCAACTAACCCGATGATGATATCCTGGCTAAACAGCAATAGGAGTCCAAATGCGAGCATCCCATAATATGCAGGTTTGCTCCATGCCAATATCTTCTTGCCGTCAAATAGCCAGAAAGGGATGAGATTGAAGAGTCCGATCCATGCATTTATCAGGTAGCCGAAAGTGAACAAGCTGACCAGATACGGAATATTCACATATACAAGAAGCATGGCAAATACTATCGCAATCGCAAAATTTGTAGCTGGTCCAGCAATAGAGATTATCCCGTTCCTTCTTCTTCCTACAGGTCCTGCAATTAAGACTGCACCTGGAGCAAAGAATATGAATCCAGAGAATGACATGAGTATTGCAAGTATAAGCATGAAATCTTGGCTCCTGAATTCTGCAAAACAACCATAATATTGTGCAGCTATCTTATGTGCAAGCTCATGCAATATGAATGCTATGCCTACTGTTATCCCTGCGAATATTAGCTTCTCAATGAAACTTAGGCTAGAATTCGGGATCAATCCAGCAATGGCGACAGCAATTGAGATAGCTATCCATGATTTGATTATATCGAGGATTTCTATCTTGCTTGTAGTATAAGGTCCTATCTTTATAGGCTGAGAAGGTCTTAGTTGTGGGATCATGATCCTTTTCATAGGAGTCCTCTCAAGTTGGTTATGAACTTATCCCAATCATAATCCTTGATAAGTCCACCACATGCGTTAGGATGGCCTCCTACTCTTCCTTCAATCCCTTCAACAGCTCTCTCAAGCATGTCCTTTATGTTCTTGCTCCATCGGAAAGAAGTCTTCATCTCTCCATTATGGTGCCTTGCAACAATGATTATCTTTTCTGGATATTTGAACAGCAACTCATTGGATATCTCTCCAGAGAGTGATATTTTATTCTCTTCATAGACGAATATGAGCAATGGATCTTTCTTTTTCATGCATTTTTCTGCACGTTTTAGAAGCTCTGTGTATTCCTTGTTCACATGATGGTATCTCTTCATCAGATATTTTCCTTGCTCGCTGTTCTCTTCAAGAAGTTCTTT
The DNA here is from genome assembly GCA_020637495.1 of Candidatus Woesearchaeota archaeon. GTDB lineage: Archaea > Nanobdellota > Nanobdellia > Woesearchaeales > JACJVV01 > JACJVV01. The sequence goes on along the minus strand of JACJVV010000001.1, from coordinate 149,772 downwards.
AGGATCATTTATTCTTGTGAGTATCTTGAACGCTTGATTGACATCCTTCATCTGCCCTTTCAGAACGAAGTTGAATATCTTTGATAGTTCGCCTATCTTAGTCGTGAATAATGCTTCATCAGGCTTCTTTACTTTATCAGAGAAAAGTTCAGGCATCTTATTAAGAATTTCTTTGCGCAAGTCATCTGGTAACTGCCAGTCTCCGATGGTTCCTGCAGCAGCGATCCATAGGTGCTCACCGAATATGTCATAGCTCAATTTTGCAATGCATGTATTATCCCCCTCGATATTCTGTTTAGGGTTATAGTACTTCACTCCCTTTATTGCCTCATCACCTATGTCCTGTCTGTCATGATGGTCAAGCCAATAGATAGGGACATTCATTGCGTCAACGAATTCTTGGTCTACAAGTGCAAGGTCAAGGATAAAGATCTTGTCTGGCCCATAGTTCTTGACAGTATCGATGAACCTATTATCTACCCTAGGAGTTGATTTTACAGTTATTCCTTTTCCTCTTCCAATAGGTTTATAGAATTGCAGGAAACTCCCAACTCCATCTGCATCATCATGGAAGAATATTATTGGCCTTTCAGAACTAAGCAAAGCCTCTTTCAATTCTTTTTTCTGTCCGTCAGTTAGCATATTGTTTAAGATAGGAACTAGTTTTATAAAACTTATCTATAAGAATTATAGCTTATCATAGAATCTCTTCATCAGCAATGCATCTTCTTCTATATTTGGGCTTTCACATATAACTATACCCTTGGCACCAAATTCCTTGAAAACTTTAAGCAAGTCTTTGTAGTTCATATCGCTTTCTTTTAATATTAAATGATGCTTCTCTCCTTTCTCCCCATATGCTATCCCAGAGATATGGCAATGCATCATCTGCAACCCTTTCTTCCCTAATCCTTTCTCGACTCTTGTAAATATGTCCCTAAATTCCTCCAAGGTGTTCCATTTTCCATTGGAACGTGCGTGGATATGGCTGAAATCAATGCATGGCATCACTTGTTCAAGTTCTTGTGAAAGCTTGATTATCTCATCAAGTTCTCCCCATTGTGTTCCTTTTCCTGTTGTTTCTGGTCTGACAAATATAGGATTGTTTTCATCCTTCAATTTTGCAACGATTTCCTTCATACATTTAAGGATGACAGGATAGACTTCTTTAGGAGAGCGTTTCATATAATATCCCGCATGGAATACGCAGCTTTTTGCCCCGCACATATTCGCTATCTTGGCAGCATTCAATACCCTGTCAATGCTTGCATGTATCTTATCCTTCTCAAGAGAGCTCAGATTTATGTAATACGATCCATGGCATGTCAACTCGACATTATTTTTCTTAGCTGCTTCAAATACTGGAGAAGTCTTGTCTTCTTTTATGTTGACGCTATGGACAAATTCCAATTCCATCCCAGAGAGTCCAAGTTCATTTACCTTAGCGATCCCTTCAGCAGTAGGGCTTCCTCGTGCAGCAATAGGTATTCCAGCAGTCCCGAAGTTGAGTTTATCGTATTTTATGGCCATTTTATTTTATCCTATCCGAAATCAAGCAATGTATTCTGCTTATGGTCCTTTATAAGATCATCGAATTCTGCATCAAAGAATCCTAGGACTGAATCGGCAATGGGTTTTATCTGCTTCTCTATATAATGCTCATAGTCAGGTTTGCTCTTCATATGATCAATCTCTTCAGGACCATCTTTAGTCATCACATAATCAATCAATCCAGTATCATCTCTTCCTATCTTTCTTGCAGCCTGGATATGCGGTGGAGTTGTCTTTGTATAGCTTGAGACGGATTTCCTTATCTGTTTTCTATAGATCAATTTATCATCATATTTTCCTGCACGTAGATCTTTGATGAATTTCCTTACATAATCAACAACCTGCTCCTCATTGAATACTTTGTTCAATAATTCAAGCTGGAATTCTTTTGCTATGCTTGTCCAATCGCTCCTTACGAACTCCAATCCTACGAAATCAATCTTATCTTTCCCTTCTTTCTCAAGTATTCCAGCATATCTTTTCTTTGCACCGACATCGCTTCCTCTTACCCGTGGCATGAAGAATCTCTTATAGACTTTTTCGAACTCAATCTCCATCTTGCTTTGCCGATTATACTCTTTCTCAATGTATGATGTGAAGAAATCATTAATCCAATTGCATAAATCATCCCCAATCTTCTTTGCATTATTGTAATCTTTCTCATGGATATCGATGAAGATGCTATCTGTGTCTCCATATATGACTTTATACCCTTTCTTCTCGACCTCATCAGCAGTCTTCTTTATCAGATATTGCCCGAATAATGTGATTGCATTCCCCATCTCGATGCTGTAGAATCTGCATGTGGGATTTGCAAGAACACCGAAGAAACTGTTCATTAGTATCTTTATCGCATAGCTTCTTAGATCATCCTTCTCTTTCTTTGCTTTGTCTCTTTGTGCCCATAATGTCTCGATTATCTCAGGCATTATCCCTTCTTCAGGCTTGAAATTTGCTCCATTTGGAGCGACAATGAATTTATCACTTTCTTCTTTTGAGAAATTAACTAATTTGTTTTTTGTGACAAATCCCCATGGATCGATATTGAATGTCCTTATTATGCTCGGGTACAGGCTTTTGAAATCAAATACAAGGATATTATTATAGATGCCAGGGATGCTGCTCCTGACATATCCACCAGTTATCCTTTCATCACGGTCTCCAGCATAGCTAGTGGGAGCGACAATCTTCCTTTCACGCAATTTCTCAAGATATAATGAATCAAGCGATGCTATCGAAGCTTTCACTCTGTCAAGCTGCATCCTTGTTAACTTGGATCGTGTAATTGTGAGGTTTAATGCATTTGATTTTTCAAGTATATCTATTACTAATTCAGAATCAAGAAGGTTATAGTTTATTAATGTCTGAGGGTCATTCTCATAGGCTTTCTCTATCTCTTTGAATCTTTCATCTCCCTTGAAGATCTTTCCTTTGTCTGTGAAATGGGATGCTGCTGTTTCAAGCTTATAATCAGGTAATCTGATGAAGCTTGTTTTTAGTTGGCTTATACCATCAAGGACAGCCCTTCCTTCTATTTTTGCGATACTATCTTGGAAAAAGTTATCAGATTGTTTGATAAAAATATTTGTATTATCCCTGCCTATTGCAAAATCCATATCATATTTCCGGAACATTCCTTTTAATACGTTCAGATCGAAATCTACCACATTCCATCCTGTGATGATGTCAGGGTCAAGCTCTTTTACTATCCTGGCAAATGCCTTTAGTAAGCTCTGTGTATCATCAAAACTATCAGCATTATTGAATACGCCTTTCTTGTTTATCAACACATTTTTGTATTTGCCGCATACTATTGAGATTGAATAGAGCTTCTCAGCTTTCATATCAGTCTCGATATCGAATGAAAGGACTTTAAGTTCAGGCCAGTAATCAGCAGGTTTTATGGTTGGGTCCACAAAGACCTTATCGACGCTGAAATTTGTGCCATGCAGGGAATTGTATTCTTTTCCTGAGAAACTCTTCCCATCCATTTCCAAGCATGCTTTGATATTATTGTCGATGAGAAACCTATATGGAAAATGAATATCTGCTTCATAGCAGGTTATTCCGTCTTCCTGCAGTATCTTCCTTGCATCAGTGACATCTTTAGGATTATCAATTATGACTTTGACCACATTCTCACCGTCAAAATTAACGAAGCCTTCATCGTTAAATTTAAGCGGTAAAATTTTTCCAGCCTTATCCCTATCAATCTTTTTGATATAGAAATACGCTTTCCTTTCAGCCACCAAGAGGAAAGACTCACCATTCTCTAGTCTACCATATAAATGCACTAGTGCTCTTTTCTTCCCATTATTTGGGTCTTCTATTACTCTATATGTAGGATATACGACAAAACCTTTCATCTAAATGCATATGGGACCCAGGTTTTTAAGCATTTTCGTGTAGAATGTCTAATGGTATCAATCATCCACTGCAAGAAGCTTCATTAATTCCCCATTTTCTATTAATTCCATGGTCTTAACCCACCCCCCTATGAATGCACCATTGATGAATATCTGGGGGACTGTATCTATTCCTGTCTCTTTCTGCAACTCAGAAAGCTTTTCATCGCTTATGTCTTCATATTCAAATGCTATGCCTTCATCAGAAAACCATCTCTTCGCATCCTGGCAATAGGAGCAAATTTTCTTTCCATAGATCTTTACTTTTGCCATACCAACATTTTTCTTTTATCATTTAAAAAAGTTAAGAAGGTCATGCTTGTCTTAATGCTCTATCCTTGAACAATGACCATTGGTATGCAACTCCTGTATCTTCAAAATGTGGCAATCCAAGTCTTTCTGACCTGATCTTCAAAGTATCTGAAGGACCGAATGTGCATAATGGTCTTGCTTGTACATCTTGACTATCTCTTAGGTAGAACCCGACCTCATTGTGCAAATATTTATGTTCATTCAAGAATCTATCATAGCCTCTATCCTCTCTGAATTGATTTACCTCATTGATTATTTCTTCTCTACCATCATATGTTCTCATCCTCTTGATGAAATCTTTCCAGTTTTTCGATAGGAAATCCTCATACCCTTCTATGAAATGGTTAAACTCATATTCCTTCCTATGTCCTTGTTTGGTTAGCATGATCAGGTCTACAGGAGAGAAATAATCAGGTGTTTGTCTACTGCTGAAGATTAGTCCATTCTTCCTATACGTATCAAGTGCATCATAAGCAATCAAGGAAACGCAAAGCCTTTGCCTTGATCCAAAACAAGTGCAGTTTGGAATTATCTGCTCAGTTTTTACAATTTGATCTAACGTCTGGCTTATCTCTCCTCTTTCTGGCATGATTCCACTTTTCTTTATGACTATGCTATCCCCATCAATCTGTAGGGATTTTGCATATATTGTTGGTTCAGGCATCAAAGCATCTTGAAGTCTTGATAGGATATTGATTAATCTCCCCATTAGTATCACCTAAAGATAATAACATAAAAACATATATAAATATTACTTCCCTCTATGTGGTATGTAAAATGGAAGAAGTGTTATCTGAGCTGGGGTTGACAAGCAACGAGATAAAAGTCTATATCGCTCTTCTGAAGATAGGAGAATCCTCTACTTCTGCAATAATATCTGAAGCTAAGACCTCTAGTGGGAAGATATATGAGATCCTTGATAAGTTGATAGATAAAGGTTTGGTAAGCATCAGCATGATCAATGGTGTGAAACATTTTCAATCAACAAGTCCTAAATCACTGCTGGAATTGATTAATGCGAAGAAAGAGCAGTTGAGAAAGAACGAGGACGAACTCGCATCTTTGATCCCTAAATTGGATTCTCTCAGGAAGAATCCTTCTTTCTCATCAGAAGTATTGAAGACATCGAGATCAATAAAGCCTCTAATAGAGAAATTAATTGCAGATTCAAGAAAACCTATATTAGCAATGGGCATTCGTGGAGATAAGAAATCTGGCTATAATAATTTCTGGTGGCATATCACTTATGAATTGATGGAAAGGAAGAAGAAGAATGCGCATTATCTTTTTGTTGAGGACAAATCCGATTACTTCAAGAAGCATAAATCTTTGAGATATGTTGAATCAAGGACGATAAAGACAATATCACCTATAGCAATAGACATCTTTGATGATGATGTATTGATTCTCAATTATGAAGAGGATGAATTGCAGTGCGTCCATATAACAAATGCATCCATCTCTCAATCATTCAGGTCTTTTTTCGATACTTTATGGAACACGGCAAGATAGAAAACAATAATATTTTTATATCCAATGACTTCCGAGAATAAGGGGAAAAATGAAACAATATCTTGATCTATTAAGGCACATTCTAGAGAATGGAACAGACAAGGCGGATAGGACAGGCATAGGCACAAGAAGCGTCTTTGGCTATCAGATGAGATTTGATTTAAGCGAAGGTTTTCCTCTGTTGACTACAAAGAAAGTTTTCCTGAAAGGAATAATATATGAGCTGCTTTGGTTCTTGAAAGGCGACACCAATATACAATACCTTGCCCAGAATGGAGTTAAGATCTGGAATGAATGGGCATTCCAGAAATATCTGGAAGCGAACAATCTAGACAAGAATTTAGAACGCTACAGCGACGAATGGAAAGAGCAGATGAAAGAATTCGTAGAGAAAATCAAAACAGATGATGAATTTGCTGAAAAGTGGGGTGATCTCGGCCCAATATATGGGAAACAGTGGACCGCTTGGAAGAATTCTCATGGTGAAGAACTTAATCAGATACAGAATGCGATCGATATGATAAAGAATGATCCGACATCAAGACGTATCTTGATATCTGGATGGAATGCAGGTGAGATACAGCATCTTGTGCACAACCATCATCATGCTCCTCCTTCATGCCATTCATTATTCCAGTTTATGGTGGTAGACGGGAAACTTCATTGTCAACTCTATCAGCGTTCTGCAGATGTATTTCTTGGAGTGCCATTCAACATAGTATCTTATGCTCTGCTTACGATGATGATAGCTCAAGTCTGCGATCTGCAGCCAGGAGAGTTTGTACACACTTTTGGCGATGCACATATATACAAAAATCATATGGAGCAAGTCAAGGAGCAATTGGCAAGAGAACCACGTCCTCTTCCAAAGATGAAGATAAATCCAGATGTCAAAGACATATTTAATTTCAAATATGAAGATTTCACTTTAGAGGATTATGATCCTCATCCGCCAATAAAGGCACAGATAGCAGTATAGATACTGAGAGGTAAGCAAAATTTTAGCACTGATAGTCGGAATCGGACCTAATAGGGTGATAGGGAAGGGCAATGAGCTACCTTGGAACATCCCTGAAGATCTAAAAAATTTCAAGGAAGTGACAAAAGGTAATTCTGTGATAATGGGTCTGAAGACTTTTGAAAGCATCGGGAGGCCTTTGCCTGGACGAAACAATATTATCCTATCTCTTGATCCTGTAGAGATACCTAATTGCACAGTCTGTACATCTATACCTGAAGCGATAAAAGCAGGAGAAGAATTTGGCAAAGACATTTTTTGCATAGGTGGTGTTTCAATTTACAAGCAGTTTGTTCCGATTGTTGAAAAATTATACATAAGCTGGATAAAGAAAGAATACGATGGTGACATGTTTTTCCCAGAATTTGACCTTGATGAATGGGAACCAGAAGAAACAAAAGAATTCAATGAATTCAAGTTTGTAATCTACAAGAGAAAGGCTAAGCAATAAGTTATTTTTCTGTTTTCCAATCTATGTTCTCTTAATCTTCTATAAACAAGTTAGGGCTAAGTGGTGGCCAATTAGAGTAATTTAAACCTTATAAATAGGCATAAAACAATTTTAAAGCTAAATAAGCAATCACAACATTTATATATGAAATACTTAATACCTTCTTTGGAGGCTACGATATATATCGTAATTCAACAAATATCAAATAGTACAATAACAGAAGAAGATGACCAATACTCGGGATTGAATTTCTTTATAGAATTTTATGGATTATTAAAACAATTAATTCATAGGGGTGATTTAGAGTGCTAGAATTTATAGTAATCTTAGCTTTATTTATTTTAAACATAGTATTTACACTGCTAATTAAAGATATGAAAAATAATATCGCTGCAGGATTTGATCTCGTAATTATAGGTGGTATGCTTGCAGGTTATTGGTTTGGTTGGCAATGGGGATTTGCAATTGCAATGCTATTTAGATTCTCTGTTTATGCTACAACATTAGAGTTTGATACTGGTATGATTTATGCAATACCATGTGCAGGTTTAGCAGGTATTGTAGGTGCAATAGTTGGATTCTTTAATCTTCCAATATTTTTTGGAGCTGTTGCAGCAGTACTAACTTACATGCTTGTATACTATATGACGCGTATTATTGTTTTTGGCGACAATAATTTTATTATGATGTGCTTAGAAGCATTTGGATTAATTGTCGTCAATATAGGAATTTTTAGATTTTTTGTTTAGTATACATAAACTTTAAATATTTTTGAAATTGAAAATTATTATGAATGACTTAATTGAAAAAACATATCAGAAAGCAATTGATGTATTGAAAAAAAATGTAACTTCATTTGGTTTTACAGCATCTACAGAAAATATTGCTAATTATCATTCTACATGGGCACGTGACCATTCAATATGCAGTCTTGCAGCAGCTATTACAGATGATGTTGAATTAATTAAATGTGCAAAAAAAGGTTTATTGTTTTTATTAAATAAACAGATTGATCATGGTCAAGTACCTAGTTATGTTGAAATTGAAAGCAGAAAAAAAGTTTATGGTGGATTAGGGAGTATTACAACCATAGACTCAAATATGTGGGTAGTTATTGCTTGTGCAATATTTCATAAAAAAACAAAAGATAAATCCCTGATTTCTATACAAAATGTAACTAGATATAAACGTTTTTACAGGCTTTTTAAAGCATTTGATTCAAATGATTGTGGATTAATGGAAGTACACGTAGCAAGTGATTGGGCAGATATAATGCATCGTGAATATCATGTTCTTTATGACGAATGTTTATATTATGAATCATTACGTGCTTTAGAATTTCTTTTTAACAACAGTATTGAAAAGAATAAATTAAATGAACCACTACATTTTTCAGCTTTAAAAAGATTAAAATGGATATCTAAGCGTAAACCAAAAGTAAAACGTAGAATAAATACAACATTATGGTTTACAGAAGATAACATTAACGAAATAAGTAATGATTACCTTATTTATGATAAAATTCCGATCAAAAATTATAATTATTATCAATCTCATGTACAACCATTTAAACATGAATGGTCTCAAAGATTTGATACCTTTGGAAATATATTAGCTATTTTAACAAAGATTGCAAATAAAAATCGAAGTAAAAAAATTGTAAATCATATTTATAAGAATTCAATAAATAAACCATTTCCTATAAAAGCGCTTAGTCCTGTAATAAAAAAGCAAGATAAAGATTGGGAATCAATATACTCAATTAAAGAATTACCATATACTTACCATAATGGAGGAATTTGGCCTATGCTTGCTGGTTTTTGGATTAATTCTCTTATGAAAGTAAATATGCAGAAGAAGGCTGAGGAAGAATTAGAGAACCTTGCTAGATTGATGAAACGTGGCAATTTTGTGTTCAATGAGTATATGCATGGGAAAACCGGTAAAGCTATGGGAACACCTTATCAGGCGTGGAGTGCTGCAGGATATATAATTGCATATCATTCTGTTAAGCATAATGTTAATCTTTTTGATTTTTAATAGGTGTTTTAGAATTCATTATCTCTTCAGCTATGCTTTTCGTGAATGCGCCTTTATGTTTAGCTACTGCCGCAGCACATATGGATGCAAATTCAAGTGCACTCTGTGCTCCATTATTTATTTTGCTTATGAAACCTGAAAGAAATGCATCACCACAACCTGTTGTATCTACAACTTCAGTGTCTTTAATGCCTATACTATAGTTCTTGTCTTTTGTGAACAATTCTGCTCCTTCTTCCCCTTTGGTGACTATAAGATATTTACATTTGTTCCTGAATGCTTCTTTTTTTAGATCAATACCTATATTCCTTATAAGTTCAAGCTCATGTTCATTTACTTTTATCACATGTGCTTTAATAAAAGTCCTCCTAAAGATATCTTCCCATTCTAAACCAGGTCTTATGTTCACATCGTATACAAATAACATCTCTAAATTATGATCTATTATTCCATGCAATGATTCTTGTGATATCTTGCTTCTTTGACATAATGTTCCTGCATATAATATGTCAGACTTAGGAATTTCTTTTTCAATAATTATCTTGTCAAATGATCCTTTCTTATCAATACTAAAGTTTGGAACTCCCTTCTTTAGTTCTATCTTTGCCTCAACAATGTTTTCTTTGACATAATTAAATATTGGTGTTATCCCTCTTATACTTAATTGTCTATGTAATTCTTCTTCCATGTTTTTAGGTATTGCCGTTACTATGAATGTGTCCATTCCCAAAGCGCTACATATGCTTGCTACGTTTAATGGTGCACCCGCCAAGACCTTTGAATCCTGATATACATCATATAATACCTCTCCAAAACATATTATCTTTCTCATGATACCAGCAAAATTTTAATACTACTTAACTTTTATGGAACATATGGCAGATATCGATGAAATAATTAAGATTCTGAAAAAAGAAGTACAAAATTATCAAGTTCCTGTTGTTGATTTAATTAAAATACAGACAGATGATCCATTCAAGGTTCTTGTAGCAACAATTCTTTCAGCAAGGACAAAAGATCAGACGACAGTTGAAGCATGTAAACGATTATTCAAATTAGTAAACAAGCCAGAAGACATAAATAAACTCACAGTAACTCAGGTCGAAAAACTCATCTACCCAGTAGGGTTCTTTCGCAACAAGGCAAAACATCTAAAACAACTTCCAATTGTTCTAAAAGAAGAATTCAACAATACAGTTCCTGATAACATTGATGATCTATTAAAACTTCCAGGGGTAGGGAGAAAGACAGCAAATCTTGTTGTTGCTGTAGGATTCCAAAAACCAGCTATGTGTGTGGATGTCCATGTACATAGGATAAGCAATCGCTTAGGTTACATCAAGACAAAAACTCCTTTCGAATCTGAGATGGCATTGAGAAAAAAGATGCCGATAAAATATTGGGAGAAATACAATAGTATGATAGTTGCATTTGGTCAGCATCTATGTACTCCAATAAGTCCTCATTGCAGCATATGTCCAATAAAGAAGTACTGCAAGCGTATAGGTGTTACAACATCCAGATAACTATCTTTTCTGTAACATATGAATCTGAAAACATATGAAAATCATTGACATATATCGTCGGAAACAGAACTTTTTTTACCCAAACATTTTTAAGTATTCTTAAGCAATAATTCTCTGAAAAATATGTTGTTAATCATATATTAATTTCAATTCATAAAAGAGGAAAGAAAATGGTAAAATATATCGTTGAAGATGGAAATTCTGCGGCTGCCAATATCGCTTATGTATTCAGTGAAGTTGCTGCAATATATCCTATTACTCCAAGTTCGCCGATGGGCGAGCTTGCTGACATGTGGTCAGCTAAAGGTAAGAAGAACCTTTTTGGAGAATGTGTTGAAGTTGTCGAGATGCAGTCAGAGGGTGGTGCAGCTGGAGCCATCCATGGTTCACTTACCGCAGGAGCATTGACAACAACTTTTACTGCTTCACAAGGCCTTCTATTGATGATCCCTAACATGTATAAGATAGCTGGTGAGATGATGCCGACTGTTTTTCACGTCTCAGCAAGAAGCCTTGCAGCCCAATCATTGTCAATCTTCGGCGATCATTCAGATGTCATGGCTATCCGTGATACAGGCTTTGCGATAATTGCAGCCAATTCAGTACAGGAAGTCCAGGACCTTGCTGTTGTATCTCATCTTGCCACATTGGAAGCTCATCTGCCTTTCCTGAACTTCTTTGATGGTTTCAGGACGTCTCATGAGATCCAGAAGATAGAGCTTATTGAGGACGATGTCCTGAAATCTATGTTGAATCATGATCTTATTGCAAAGTTCCGTGATAACAAGCTAACTCCTGAAAAGCCTAAGGTTAAAGTAGGTGCTGAGAATCCGGATGTATATTTCCAGGGACGAGAGACAGTCAACAAATATTATGATGCTACTCCTGCAATAATCCAGAAATATATGGACTTAGTGAAGGAGAAGACAGGGAGGGCATACAAGCTTTACGATTATATAGGTGCACCAGATGCTGATAAGATAATAATTTCTATGGGCTCAGGCTGTGAGACAATTGAAGAGACGATTGATTTTTTAGTAAGCAAGGGACAGAAAGTAGGAGCATTGAAAGTCAGATTGTATCGTCCATTCTCAGTCAAGGATTTCCAGGAAGCTATCCCAGCTACAGTGAAGAAGATAGCAGTTCTTGATAGGACAAAAGAGCCTGGAAGCATAGGGGAACCGTTATATCTTGATACTGTTGCAGCACTTAAGGACAGAAAGGATACTACTATTGTCGGTGGACGATACGGTCTTTCCAGCAAGGAATTCACTCCTTCTATGGTCAATGCTGTCTACAAGCATCTAGATGGGAAATGCACTCATAATTTCACAGTAGGAATAATTGATGATGTCACAAAACTTTCGTTGGATATTGACGAACATGTTCACACAGAACCTAAGGGAGTAGTAAGATGCAAGTTCTGGGGATATGGTAGCGACGGTACAGTCTCTTCATGCAAGAACTCAATAAAGATAATAGGCGAAGGAACAGATATGTTTGCACAAGGTTATTTCTCCTATGATTCTAAGAAAGCAGGCGGTATAACAGTATCACATCTTCGGTTTGGAAAGAACAAGATACAGTCAGCATATCTTCTTGACGACTGTGATTTCGTAGCATTGCATACTCCTGAGTATATTGGAAGATATAATCTACTAGATGGGATTGTTGATGGAGGCACATTCATAATCAATTGCCAATGGAAACCGGAAGATGTATTTGAGAATCTTACAGGAGAGCTTCAGAAGATTATCATCGATAAGAAGCTAAAGGTATATTGTATAGATGCACTGAAGATATCAGATAGTGTAGGCTTAGGCCATAGGATCAATACCGCGATGCAGGCTGCTTTTTTCAAAGTGTCAGGAGTATTGCCTGAAGATAAGGCAATAGAGATGATCAAGGATCATGTCAAGAAGCAGTTCAGTCATAAAGGAGAGAAGATAGTTGCAATGAATTGGGAATGCATCGATAAGGCAAGAGATGCATTGTATGAGGTCAAGATACCCCAAGCTGCAGGAAAATGTGCACCAGATCATAAGCTTATCCCTGATGATGCATCAGATTTCGCGAAGAATGTTATTGAACCAGTGATGAGATTGAAAGGTGATGGTATTGCTGTATCACAGATGCCTCTTGATGGTTCTGTTCCTCTTGGGACGGCTGCACTGGAGAAACGAGGTGTTGCAGTTGAGATGCCTGAATGGATCCCTGAGAATTGCATCCAATGCGGCATGTGCTCATTCGTATGCCCTCACGCTACAATAAGAACTAAGCAGATACATCCAGATGATTTAAAGGATGCTCCTGAATCATTTACTACATTGCAATCAAACACAAAGAACAACAGCGATCTACGTTTCAGGGTTCAGCTTTATTGCGATGATTGTGTAGGCTGCAGTTTATGCGCTGAAGTGTGCCCAACGAAGAACAAGGCTTTGGTGATGAAACCTGCATCAGAGCTAAGGACACCAGAGGAGAGGGCTAACTACAAGTTCTTTGACAAATTACCTAATAATGTTATAGAAGGAGCGATAATGACGACAGTCAAAGGGACCCAATTGTTGATGCCTTACTTCGAGTTCTCAGGAGCATGCGCAGGATGTGGAGAGACTCCTTACTATCGTCTGCTCACTCAATTTTTCGGAGACAGGATGATTATTGCAAATGCAACAGGTTGCTCTTCAATCTATGGTGGAACATTCCCGACGACGCCTTTCACTACAAATGAAGAAGGCAAAGGTCCAGCATGGGCAAATTCATTGTTTGAGGATAATGCAGAATATGGATTCGGCTTCAGGCTTGCGATAGATGCGGCTAGAAGACAATTGAAATCTAATATCAATGCTCTCTTGAAGAGCGGAACAACAGTAGAATTGAAAGCAGCTCTTGAGAAGGTTCTAGGATTGTGGGATAAGGTTGACGATGATGCTAAAGCTGCAGCAAAAGAAGTTGTCAAGCAGCTGCCTGCCGCATTGGAAGTTGTTCATGGCGAGAGTGAGCCATTGCTGAGGAAAGTAGATGAGCTCAAGGATTACCTAGTCGATAAGAGTGTATGGATAATAGGTGGTGATGGTTGGGCTTATGATATAGGCTTTGGAGGTCTTGATCATGTCCTCGCATCTGGCAAGAATGTCAATGTCCTAGTCCTTGATACAGAAGTATACTCTAATACTGGCGGACAGGCTTCAAAAGCAACACCAAGAGCAGCGACTGCAAAATTCGCGACTGCAGGAAAACCGACCCCTAAGAAGAATCTTGGTCTTATGATGATGTCATATGGGAATGTCTATGTCGCATCTTGTGATATGGGTGGAAATAAATCTCAGGTCATCAAGGCAATGCAGGAAGCTGAAGCATTCAATGGGCCTAGCATAATAATTGCATATTCTCCTTGCATCGCACATGGTTATAATCTGAAGCAGAGTGATGATCAAGCTAAGAGAGCTGCTCAATCAGGATATTGGCCGATCTACAGGTATAATCCTTCTCTTGAGAAGCCTTTCAGTTGGGATTCTATGGATCCAAAGCTTGATTTTAATGAATACATCCTGAATGAGACAAGATATAAATCATTGAAGATTGCATTCCCTGATCATGCAGATGAACTCTTCAAGAAAGCAAAACAGGATGCCAAGGACAGATTTAGTATGTTGAAATTGCATAAAGAATAGGAGGTTAAGAATGACAAAGGTAACAATAGACTTGAGCAAATGCGCAGGACATGGTGCTTGCGTGGATGTATGCCCTGCAGGTGTGTTTGAGATGAAAGATGGCAAGGCAGTGGTTGTCAATGAGGCAGCCTGCATAGAATGCCGTGCTTGCGAAGAGGCATGCCCAGAGAAATGTATCACCGTAACAAGTGAATAATTTTATTTTTTTAATTGATTCTTAATATATTCCTGCTTTAATCTTCTAAGAATAAAGAAAATAAAAATTAATCTTGCACAATTATGTGCAGTCTGCTAGACAAGTCAGTCTTGCTATATTTCTCAGGCTCTTCCACCATCATCCTGCTCCTATACCTTTGATGGTTATTTCTTAGTGCTTTCACTCTATTCTCCATGGTCATTTCCATGAATTCTGCACATTTGAGCTTCTCCTCTCTGCTGTGTGAGTCTTTCATATAGCCTAAGTTCTGTAAAGCTCTTTCTCTGTTCTCAGAGACATTGCATCCACCATAGTTTCCTACAATCACAAACACATGTGAATATTGCAGATGTTGTTCTACAGCCTCATAGATATTTTGTGCATATGCTTCACATTCACATACTGTTGCGACTATTACATCTATAGGGTCCTCTGAAGTCTGTTTCTTAGTACTTTCATCATTCATTGCCCCTATAGTAGTGCCAAGGAATCTCGTATGAGCAGTTGCATATCCTGCCAAATATTCAATACCTAATCCTTTAGCATTATCCTCTATCTCAGTCCAATGGACATTTCCCATTGTAACAAGCTGCGCAATATTTGAAGGGATCTTTTTCAATTCCTCATTTCTTTTATCGTTCATTTTTTTCACCTCCTATATGTCCAGATCAATCCTGTTTTCTTTGCTGCTGCATTCTCTTCCTGTATCACTGCCAATCTTTCAGGCTCATATATCCTTATTATATCAGCTATATTCTTGCATTCAGTTTTTCCACAGCATCCCATGCCGGCACCATTGAATCTTTCATATGGCATGCTGATCATCTCTTTGATCATCTCCTCGTCCACCTTGTCAGTCTATTATGCTATCTGCTAGTGCTCCGCTTTGGGTCAAGAATGCGACTCCACCTTTAAGAGGCATCGTAGGTGCGAAGCTTGCGTTAAGGCTTGCATGAGTATTCAATATACCGAGGCAATTAGGGCCAACAAGTCTCATGCTTCCTGCGTTTGCGACATTGACTATCTCCTCTTGTAACCTTTTCCCTTCTTCGCTATATTCTCCAAAACCTGCAGTTATGATTATTCCATATTTGACTTTCTTCTTGACACAATCCTTGACTGCATTAAGGACAAATTGTGTAGGGATGCAGATAATTACAAGATCAATCTTTTCTTTTACATCAGTTATGTTCTTGTGGCATTTCACTCCTTGGATCTCATCAGCATTAGGATTTATCGCATAGATCTTACCAGGGAAAGGTTCCATGAATGGACTGTACATTACACCACCGCTTCTCAAACCTTTAAGCACGCTGTAACCTACAGATGAAGTATTCCTTGAAGCTCCAATTACAGCTACTGATTTGGGGTAGAATAATTCTTTCATCTTCTTGTACCTTTCTTTACTGTTTTTTTCTTGACTGAATCACTGTCATAATCATCCTTTACCATTATCCTTACATCAGCTATGTATACATCTTTCTCGTCTGCAAAAACAGGGTTGAAATCAAGTTCTTCAAAGCTTTCAGCTAAGGTCATCTTTGATATCTTCATCATTAGGGATTTTAATTTGTTCACGTTTATCCCTTTCTGACCTCTTGCTCCTTCAAGTATCTTATGCGCCTTTATGTCATGTATCATCTCATCCATGCAATGGTTGCATAAAGGTATGCTTCTGAAAGAGACATCTTTGAATATCTCGACGAATATGCCTCCGAGACCAAACATCATGATAGGCCCGAATGTAGGATCATTCTTCATGCCGAGTATCAGTTCAACGCCTTTGGCCATCTTCTGTACAAGATAAAGATCAGGTTTTCTCCCATGTTTCTTCTTTACACTGTTGTCTATGTTATCGATTGCTTTCTCGACGCTTTTATCATCCTTGACATTTACGATGACTCCTCCAGCATCACTCTTATGGACAACAAAACTGGATGCTACCTTGATAGCTACAGGATATCCTAATTTATTTGCAATCCTTATTGCATCTTTCTTGCTTTTGATAAGTTCACAAGGAGAAAGCTGTATATCATATTTAGTCAGAAGTTCGAGTGTCTTGGAAAGGTCCAATTGCTTCATGGCTTAAGATTGAAATCCAAACTTTATAAACTTTATCTCAGGGTATATCTAAGGAAACAGAATGCTTATTGATCACATTGTATTGATTATCTTCTCTACAACTTCATCCATCTTTCTGAAATCTTCTTCACGTGGTTTTCCTTTGACTATGATAGATGGTAATCTCTCAGCATGGATATTGTCAGTCATTCTGATGAAATATTCTTCCAACTTATTTGCCCAACCATAGCTTCCAAAGAATCCGATATATTTCGCTTTTGGTTTCAGGACATTGATTGAATATGCAGCATTTGCTGCCACGGGGTGAGGACCGCTTATGTAAGCAGGTGAACCGAATAGGATTGTTTCAGCTTCTACCAGTTCTATTGCCATCTCTCCAAGATCGCACTTCATCAAGTCCATTAATTTGACTTCAACCTTGCCCTCAAATTTACTTTTCAGGTATTCAGCCATGATATGCGTACTCTCATGCATGGTTACGTATAAGATCACGACTTCTTTTTTGCAATCATCACTTATCCATTGATTGTATGCATCTATTATTATCTTCGGGTTGTCATATACAGGACCATGTGCAGGAGCAATTGTTTCTATTTCAATCTTTTCAAGCTTCTTCATGTTCACTTTAATTATGACTCTGAATGCCATCATAAGCTCTGCATAATATCTTTTAGCCTCATGCACTACGCTCTCAGCATCTTTTACATAGAGCTCATCACTGCTGAAATGCGAACCGAAAAAATCACATGTGAATAATATCTTATCCTCTTTTAGATATGTACACATTGTTTCTGGCCAATGCACCCACGGTGTCAATATGAATCTCAATGTCTTATCACCGAGGGAGATCTCCTCATTCTCTTTTATTATTATCATATCTTCATCTTTTAGATGTATGAGTTCAGATAATAGTTCCTTGCTTCTCTCATTCACTATGACTTTTGATCCAGGGAATCTTTCTCTTACAAGAGGGATGCAGCCAGAATGATCCTGCTCAGAATGGTTTGAGATGATATAATCTATCTTCTCTATTCCCATCTCTCTCATGCATTCTTGCACATTGCATAAGAATTCATCTGCGTATTCAGGCTCTACTGTGTCTATGATGGCTATCTTTTCACTTCCCTTTATTATGTAGGAATTATAGCTTGTGCCCCTAGGCAAAGGTATGAAATTATCGAAATATGGTTTAGAAGGTGCTCTCACACCGACTTCTATTATCTGGTCATTTATTTTTCTTATCATAGGAAATACCTTGATTCAAGCGATATATCAAAGTTCTGCAGAGAAACTGTATAAAATCATTCTTTATATGGGTTTTCATATTTGAAATGGATTTATGAAGCAAACATTTTTAAATTATATGAATCTGGTTACATATATGAATATCGCATTTTTCGAGACTACACCAGACGCTAAAGCTTATATGAAAAAAGCTTTTCCTAAAGATAAGCTTCTTTTCTTTGAAGAATCTTTTGAGGCTAAACATATAGCCAAGGTCAAGGATTGTGAAGTCATCTCTGTATTTATACATTCTACTGTTAGCAAAGATCTTGTTGAGATGCTTCCAAAGCTTAAGCTCATATCAACAAGATCAACAGGCTTTGATCATATTGATGTTGCATACTGCAAATCAAAAGGGATCCATGTCTGTAACGTTCCTTTCTATGGAGAGAATACTGTTGCAGAGCATACGTTTGCATTGATCCTTGCATTGTCAAGGAAGATACATCAAAGCTATGTGAGGACAACCCATCATGATTATTCAATTGAAGGTCTAGAAGGTTTCGATCTGAAAGACAAGACAATAGGCATCATAGGTGGAGGGCATATTGGTATGCATGTAGCAAGGATGGCAAAAGGATTTGAGATGCATGTACGCGTATTTGACGTAAGGCCTAATTCATTCTTGGCATCTGTTCTTGGATTCAGATATCTCCCTCTGGATGAGATATTGAAAGAGGCAGATGTGATCAGTTTGCATGTTCCTTACAATAAATTCACACACCATCTGGTGAACAAGAAGAACATAAAGACGATGAAGAAAGGTGCAATAATAATCAATACTTCCCGTGGCGGTGTTATAGATACTGAAGCGCTGTATGAAGCATTATCCTCTGGACATCTTGCAGGAGCAGGACTTGATGTGATAGAAGGAGAAGAATATATAACAGAAGAACGTGAGATATTCCATAAGAAAGGCCATTACAAGGCCTGGAAACAGGTCGTGCAAGGTCATAAGCTTTTCAAGATGGAGAATGTTCTTTTCACTCCGCATAATGCATTCAACAGTAAGGAAGCTAACGAGAGGATCCTAGAGAAATCCGTTGAAGGGATAAAGAGCCTAAAAGGTAAAGAGATTGCCAACAGTGTCATCATCTGAGATCAAATCACCGATTCTAGAAATACTATTTTTTCATTATATAAACTTATTTTTAGGTTTAAACATCAAATTTAAAAGATACAGTGTATAGCATACTAAATAGCAAAAGAAAATTGGTGAGGTATCAAAATGGCAGACCTGTTCGAGAGTGCAAAGAAACAGCTAGATAGGGCATTAGGACATATCCAGATAAGTGACGATGCAAAAGAGATATTACGATCTCCTAAGGAAACTATTGAAGTATCCATTCCAGTAAGGAAGGATGATGGCAGCCTTAAAGTCTTTACAGGATACCGTGTAAGGTTCAATGACATTCTCGGACCTACAAAAGGAGGTATCCGTTATCATCCTGATGTATCATTGGAAGAGGTCAAGGCTTTATCTTTCTGGATGACTTTCAAATGCGCCGTTGTGAATCTTCCATATGGTGGAGGTAAAGGCGGCATAATAGTCAATCCAAAAGAGCTTTCTCGGCAAGAGCTTGAACGCCTTAGCAGAGGGTTCATTTCAGCGATATATGATTTCATAGGTCCTGAGAAGGACATACCTGCTCCTGACGTATATACGAATGAGACGATAATGGGTTGGATGGCAGACGAATACGGAAAGATTGCACGTTATCATACTCCTGCTATAGTTACAGGAAAACCAATAGCATTAGGTGGAAGCCTTGGAAGAGGAGACGCTACTGCCCGCGGTGGATATTATGTTATCAAGGAATTGGTGAAACAGAAGAAGCTTAAGGAGAAGTCATTGAAGGTCGCAGTCCAAGGTTTCGGCAATGCAGGATATAATATTGCAAAACTCCTGCACGATGACGGTTACAAGATAATTGCATTGAGTGATTCAAAAGGAGGCATTGTAGCAACTAATGGAAACACTCTTCATCCTGATTCTATAATGAAAGTGAAACGTGAGAAAGGAGAGCTTGAAGGTGTCTATTGTGAAGGAAGTGTATGCGACATGATTGATCATAAGAAAGTAGGTCATAAGAAAGTGTTGGAAGAAGACGTTGACATACTTATACCTGCTGCAATAGAGAACCAAATAACCAAAGAGAATGCAAGCAAGATAAAGGCCAAGATAATAGTTGAGTTGGCAAACGGTCCTATCACTCCTGAAGCAGACGAGATATTACGCAAGAAAGGCGTAATAATAATCCCGGATATATTGGCTAATGCAGGCGGAGTTACTGTAAGCTACTTCGAATGGCTGCAGAACAAGGCAGGAGAATATTGGGAATTGCAAAGAGTGCATGATAAGCTAAAAGAACGAATGGTCAATGCATTCAAGGCAGTATCAACTATACAGAAAGATAAAGAGGTCAGCTATCGTACAGCTGCATATATCCACGCAGCAAGACGCTTGATAGAAGCAATTGATGCAAAAGGCACAGTAGAATATTATAGAGGTAAATGAAGATGAAGATATTCCTTGATACAGCAATAATTGATGAGATAAAGCAAGGCTACGATTCTGGATTGGTAGATGGAGTAACTACAAATCCTTCACTGATGAAGAAGGCTATAGAGGAAGCAAAAAAAAGCTGTACAGGAAACGCCATCAGCTTAAGATCATACATCCAGAGAATCCTGACTATTGCAGGAAAGACTCCAGTAAGTCTCGAGGTCAAAGGTGGCTCAGCAGATGATATGATAAGGCAAGGCCTGTCATTGTATAAGAAATTCAGTACGAAATCGAATCATGTTGTGATAAAGATACCTCTTAATCCTTCTGTTGATAAGGATAATCCTGAAAGTCTTGAAGGTTTCAAAGCGATAAGATCATTGACGTCAAAAGGCATACCTGTGAATGTTACTTTGTGCTTTACTGCAGAGCAGGCATTGCTTGCAGCTAAAGCAGGAGCTACTTACATAAGCCCTTTCATAGGCAGGATAGATGATAAGATAAGGACAGACAATAAGATAAAGTTTGACAAGACAGATTATTTTCCAGCTGATGGGATTGAAAGGAAAGGTGACATTCTTCTGGAGAGTGGGATGGCTTCAGGGATTGACCTCTTGCAGCAGGTGAAGGATGTATATGATAATTATGGAATTACAACACAGATAATTGCAGCTTCTGTAAGGAATGCACAGCAAGCAAGAGAATGTGCATTGGTCGGCGTTGATATTGCAACATTGCCGTTCTCAGTCTTTAAGGCAATGACCACACATCCAAAGACACAAGAAGGCATGATCAGCTTCCTTAAGGACACTGTGAAAGAATACGAAGATATGATGTAGGTTCATTAAATTGATATTCCAGTTGATCTTTTGATTAATCATTATTTAATCAATCAATCCATTAATCAATCCATTAATCAATCAATTAATTAACCCTTGTAAATCATTGATTGAAACGATAAATTATTATATGCAGACAGCTGTAAGCTGATATATGCAGTAAGAATATGCTGATGCTGCATAATTAAGGTGATACAATGTTATATATAGGGTCAGATCATGCAGGATTCAAGGAGAAAGAGCTTCTTAAGACATGGCTTGAACAGAAATCCATTCCATTTAAGGATCTCGGAGCAGTAAAGTTTGATCCAAAAGATGATTATCCTGATTATGCGAAGAAAGTCGCTAAAGCAGTCGTAAAAAGCCCGAAGAATAGGGGCATTCTGGTATGTGGTTCTGGATTTGGGATGGCTATAGCAGCAAATAAGGTAAAAGGCGCTCGTGCTGTAGCAGCATATGATAATTACACAGCAAAGATGTCTAGACAGGATGATGATGCTAATATTCTAACCTTGCGTGGCAGAGGATTTCCTCAGAAGAAGATATATGGGATTGTTGATGTCTGGTTAAAGACCTCGTTCAGTAAAGAAGCAAGGCATCATAGACGTGTAAGGAAGATTGAGGGTAGATTATAATTAAATCTAGGTAAGAACAAGATGAGAGATATAGTTGCTTCAATGATATCTGACACTCAGGAAGAATTTCTTGAGCGTCTTGAGAAAGTGAAGGGAAAAGTCGACAGGATACAGCTTGACATAATGGATGGGGTATTTGTTGAATCAGAAGTTATGCTGTTTAATTTCCAGATTCCTGAGGATATAAAAAAATCAATCAAGAATGTTGAAGCGCATCTTATGGTTATTAATCCTGAAGAATGGATTGGAGAGCACCTTGACCAAGTGGATACTTTCATAATCCATATTGAGACATGCAATGACCCTCAGAAAGTCATTGACTTTGTTAAGGACAAGGATAAGAAGATTGGTTTTGCGCTACGACCAGAGACAGAACCAGAGGTATTGTTCCCTTATCTTGATAAATTGGATCTTGTACTCGTATTTAGTGCAAATGTCATAGGATACTATGGAGCAAAGTTTGATCCTAAATCATTGGAGAAAGTGAAAGCTATAAGATCTAAATCAAGAGTGACTATAGAAGTTGATGGAGGGGTATCTCCTAAGAATATCTCAAGCTTTGAAGAAGCAGGTGCCAACCGTTTTGTTGTTGGATCATTTCTTCAGAAAGCTTCTGACATCGACAAGGCAATCGAGTTTTTGAATCAATGAAAAGAAAGAATATTTAATCTACAAAATGAAGAAAGAATTCCCTATAAACCTAAACAAGTATAAACATCTGAGGATAAGCACAAATAGTAAATCATTGACAGGCAGGCAATTGTCTGACATAAGAAAGAATATTTCTATTGCAAGGGATGCAATAGTCTTCTTCACAGCATATGCTGGAGCAAAAGGGTTATCTGGTCATACAGGTGGTGCTTATGACCTTGTACCTGAAGCTGTGATCCTTGATGCTTTGATGAATGACAAAAAGAACAATATTCATCCTGTGTTATTCGACGAGGCTGGGCACAGGGTTGCTTTGCAGTATCTGTTTGCAGCATTGAAAGGATATATCAGGCCTGAAAAGCTTCTGCATTACCGTGAGTTCGAAAAAGAACTGTATGGTCATCCTGAAAGGGATGAGAAGCAAGGGATATTCTTCAGTTCTGGAAGATTAGGTCATATGTGGGGATATGTCAATGGAATGGCACAGTCAAACCCTGATGAAAAATTTATACTTCTAGGCAGCGATGGTTCACAGCAAGAAGGGAATGATGCAGAGGCTGCACGCTATTCAGTAGCCAACAAAATTAATGTAAAGCTTCTTGTCGATGACAATGATGTAACGATTGCAGGACATCCTGATGAATACATGAAAGGATATAGCGTAGAGAAGACATTGGGTGGACATGGGATTAAGACCAGGAGAGTTGATCCAGAGGACATAGGGAAGTTATATGCTGCAATTGTTGATGCGCTTAAGACAGAGGGTCCTTATGCAATAATCGGTAAGAGGAAGATGGCTCCAGGGATAGCAGCAGTAGAAGGTACTCCTTCGGGACATGAAGTTGTCTCTGTTGACGCTGCAATTGAATATCTAAAGAATTCAGCGAACGATACGGTTCAAGCTATTGAGATGCTTAGGTCTCCTCCTAAAGATAATGAATCATATGAATATCTAGGTTCGTCAAAAGAAAGGTTCAGCAATCGCAATGGTTTTGGTGATATAGTGAATAGGATAATATCTAAGGAAAAACCTAAGAAGAATGATTTGCTTGTGATCGACAATGATCTGGAAGGTTCTACTGGTTTGAAAGCAATACATAAGGAGAATCCACAATTTTTCCAGCTTGGTGGAATCATGGAAAGGAATAATTTCTCAGTCGCTGCAGGGTTTGGTTCAACTAAAGGCAAACAGGCAATATATTCAACATTTGCTGCTTTTACAGAGATGGTCATATCTGAGATAACGATGGCAAGGCTTAATCATGCTAATGTCATCGCTCATTATTCTCATTCAGGCATAGATGATATGGCAGATAATACCTGCCATTTTGGAATAAACAATTTCTTCGTCGATAATGGTATTGCTGAAGATGATAATACTATGCTGTATTACCCTGCAGATATCAACCAATTGGAAGCTGTAATGAATAAGGTGTTTAATCATCCTGGACTTAGGTTTGTGTTCACTACAAGGTCAAAGGTACCGAAGATACTTGCAGAGGATGGAAATGAATTTTTCTCGAAGAAAAATAAGTATGTTTTCTCCCCAGGATCAGATGAGATGATCAGGAAAGGAAAAGATGGTTATATCATATCTTATGGAGAGATGCTATACCGCTCATTGGATGCTGTAGAACGGTTGAAGAGACAAGGGATTGATATAGGTCTGATAAATAAGCCGACATTGAACATTGTAGATATTGACATGATGAAGATTCTTTCAAGAAAGAAGTTCATATTGCTTGTTGAAAGCCAGAACCAGAAGACAGGTCTAGGGATACGATTCGGAACCTGGCTGCTTGAAGCAGGCTTCAATGGAAAATATTCTCACATTGGCACTACCAGATTAGGCAGGGGAGGATTATGGCAGCAGATGTATAGCCAGGATCTTGATCCTGAAAGCATAATTGAGAAAGTGAAGTCAATTATTAAAAGATGATTTTGGCTTAATTGAGATTTCCTTTTGATCTATCGTTCTAATTTTTTAATAGTCAATTTTCGTTATTTAACCTTGATCATGCTTTTCCATTCTATGTATTTCTTTAAGATTGCACTTATCATCCCTGTAATTGTGAATTCCTTGTAGCATAGTATCCCATTATATTTCCCAAGGCTTATTACCATCGGTCTTGATTTTGACTTGTATAATTCTAAATTGCTGTTTCCCTTCTCTATTCTTTTGATATTCTCTATCACAACATCTGCTTGTTTCTCAGCTGATTGTGCAGTCTTCTCCTCTAAGATATCTGTTATGTCTCCAGCAGCAAATATGTTAGGATACTCTTCCATCTGTAAATGCTTGTTTACTATTATGTGCCCTCTTTTGCCTAGGTGCTTTCCAAAGTTTTTATGCATGAAACCAGAATTAGGGCTTATGCCTGTACATAAGAAGACAAATTCAGGGTTTATCTTTGTCTTATTATTAGTGATGAGGTGCTTACCATCGCTTTCAACTACAAGCTCATTCGTTATTATCTTGACTCCTTTCTTATGCAGCCATTTTTTTGCATATTCTCTTGTCTTTTTGTTGTTCCTTCCAAGGATCTCATCAGCTCCCTCTATCAATGTCACTTTGGATATATCAGCCATCTCTGCTGCAAGTTCAACACCTACAAGACCTCCCCCGACTATCAAGACGTCCTTATTTTTCACGTCGCTGGAATGTTTCTCAAGCACTGAACCATTATAGGCAACGATTGTGTTATTATGCTTTATCGGTATCCTATATGTTGATCCGGATGCAATGATAAGATAGTCGAATTTGACCTTCTCCTCTTTTCCATCAATATTGACTCTTATTTCTTTAGCTGTTACTTCTTCAACATCTCCTATGATTATCCTGGTTTTTCCTAAATATCCTGAGTGTTTCACTTGTATTTTCTTCAGGTATTCAGGTTCTGCAATAACCCTTAATATGCTTGGTGTGAATTCAAAATGATCCTTTGAATCAATGAGCGTAGTCTCAAATCTATTCTGGAGTTCTTTTGCAATCTTTGAGCCTGCAAATCCTCCTCCTATAATGACAGCTCTTTTTTTGCTTTTTTTCACAGTATCTGATGGATTTTTCATGTTTAGAGGTCTTCATATCCTAATTAAAAAGCTTATGCATCTGTAGTGGATTCTTTTGCTATATGTTCTCAAAAAGCTTATAAAAACAGGATCTTAAGATATATTATGCCAAGTCGTAACATCAAGAAAGCTAAGGAAGCTTACAAGAAGAAGGATCTTTCTGCTACAATCACAGCCCATAATGCAAATACACCTGAAGCTCATATACAACAAGGCCAATACATAAAGAGCGCAGTATATGGTGGATTGGATGGAATAATAACTACATTTGCTGTTGTTGCAGGCGTTGCAGGAGCTTCTTTGTCATCGATAGTCGTAATCATTCTAGGTTTTGCAAATCTTATAGCTGATGGTCTTTCCATGGCCATTGGTGATTTTCTAAGTTCTAAAGCTGAATCTGAGTACCATGCAGCAGAACGTAAGCGAGAGACTTGGGAAGTCGAGAATTATCCGGCTGGTGAGAAGAAAGAGATGGAGGAGATATATCTCAAGCAAGGTATAGAGCGAAAAGATGCAAGGAAGATTGTATCTATACTTTCAAAATATAAGGAAGCGTGGATAGATGAGATGATGCTGAAGGAATTAGGGATTGTTGAGGAGACTGAATCACCTCTTAAGAATGCATTGATTACATTTTTCTCGTTCCAGATATTTGGTTTCATACCTTTGATATTCTATGTGCTCAAGATATTCTTCCCTATACAAGTAGACAGCTTCTTGGTTGCATCCGTATTGACAGGGATGACACTATTCGTCCTTGGTGCGATAAAGACAAAAGTCACAGAACGTAATTGGTTCAAGTCAGGATTTGAGATGCTTGTTGTCGGCGGTATTGCAGCAGCCGCAGCATATGGGATAGGTTATCTTCTTCAGATGATTGTATGAACTTATTGATTGATAATATGGTGCAGATTATTTCACTCTTTTAATCTTCCTATGAACATGTTATTTCTTCTATTGTTATCCTTGTATTTGCTGAGATAGCTTAACATGCTGACTTCTTCCTTGACTTCTCCTGAATAATCAGTTGCCCTGTTTTTTCCATAACTCCCTGATGCATGAACCATAGTATAATCAATAACGTTACCATTAGAATCCTCGACAGGTGCACCAACAACCCCTAGATGATATACAGATATTCCACCTTCACCTCCGCTATAGGGATGGCCTATAAATACAATATCTCCTGTGTGAAGATCTGATACATCTTTATTGTTCTGGTTCAGTGTAGTTATAGGATCTGTGTGCCGGGCATATATCTGGTCTCCTCTTGATCCTGTAAGATCAACTCCTTTGTAGTCTTCAGCATAGCAATATATTAAAGATACGCAATCAAGATGCTTTACATCTTTATCAGGGCCTTGAGGATATTTTGGTCCGTATGGGATTCCGAGAAGTGATTGTAGGAATTCATAATCTTCTCCTGCATCTTTAGGTACTCCATCACCATTCTTTGGAACAACCTTGGATTGCTTGCTTAATCCACCTTCATAGATGGTAGAGCCTATGCTTCCTGTTTTTGTAAATAAAGAATTACCACCATTTCCTGTAAAAAGTACTTGGTCACTGCTTTCTATTCCAATACTATCAGTTGTTGTCTTCCTGCCAAGGTTTATCTCCCCATCTATGACTGTAGCGATATGGGTCATGTCTTGCCCATCTCTCGACCAGACATCTATGTTATCTCCCTGTATTATATTGATATTTGTTTGTGGGTTATCTGTGCTGTAAAAATATGAATTCCTTTTAGTCTGCGGTCCATATATCCCATCAACATCAGTCTCATATCCGCTAGCATCCAAGAAAGCTTGGCTTTTCATGATATCATATTTGCTGCTTTCAGGACTAATCTCTCCAGGGTTGAACTTGAATCCTTTCAAAATATTTTCATCTTCTGAGTTCTCTCTTGTAAGATACACTATGTAATCTTTATTTATGTAGATCCCAGGACCTTTGAATCTGATTTGTCCATCCTCTATTATCACATATCTCTTATCCTTAGGCTGTGCACCATCCTCAAATGATACATACGTCTCTTCTTGGACTAACAATGTGATATCATCTTTCTTCATCATCTGGCCTTTTGACAAAATGACCTGCGTATCATCTTCCTTCTGTTCAAGATGGATTGGATTGAAGGATGTTTCTATAGTGATATCACTGCCTGGTATGCTTATCTTATCACCTACTATCTCAATCTTATATCTTCCTCTAGGAAGACTTGACGGATTGCCCTTTACTACTAATGTTATGCCATCATCATCAGATAGGATCTCTGTATCCCTTGGCCAGTCTACAGGAAGATCCACATAGCTATCTCCATTGCTGTGTGTGATCTTCTGTGTATCTCCATTATCAATATATGATAGATGTCCATCACTATCGCTATACTTAATCCCTCTATCTTCAAGATTTTGATCAAGATCATCAGCTATAGCTATATGTATAAAGATGCAGAGGATTAGCATGAATATCATTGATGTCTTATTCATTGCACACACCATCTTATCAATCCATCAAATACGCTTGAATCATCTACAGGAATATCTTTACAGTCATAATTTTTGCAAGTTGTGGCAAAATACATTTCAGTCTCCCCATCATACAAATGATATATCATTGTACCATTCCCATTATTGATTATCTCTAGATTGAATCTGTTCCTGTATGCTATCTCATTTATTTCTATTATCGAATAAGTGTATTGGTTTCTCTTATCATATTCTGTTATCTCGCTTGCTGCTGATATTATCTCTCTTATCCTGTATGGTATTTCATATGAGAATACAGCTTTATCATTTTTGGACTTATCTCCTTCAGAGATGCTGAAATCTGCTTCAACGATCAATGAATTGCTCTCCTCTAAGGAGATGAAAACTTTGCTTTCACTGAAATTGATTCTTAAGTCCTCAAATGTATACTCATTTAAGCAATAGTTCATGGTCTCATATGCAAAGAATTCAATCTCCCTTTGTATATCCTCTATTGTTGGAATATCCACAACTTCTCCATCAAGAAAATATTGCACTGTTGTATTATTAAAATTAAATGCATTATCAGGATTTCCAATATATCTTCCTGAAGATGTTATTATATCACTTATTCCATTGATTTCAGCCTGCATGCATTCATCAAAGAATATCTTCACATTATTTGTATCTATGTCGCTTATGTCATCTAATGTTGTACTGCCACTAGAGATGCTGTTTAATGTGAATATTATTATTATGAGCAGAACAATTATCATTATTATCGTCATGAATACAGAGATTTGAGAACTCTTGCTGAATTTTCTTATAATGTTAGGATCATCCATTCAATCAAATACTTATTTTGACTATAAAAAATTATCTATATATACACTCAAAAACAACTATTGTTTTAAATAATTCCTTTCACTTTTCCTAAATGCGCGAAGACGATTCTACTATCTCAAATAGGCCAGATGGTTCAACTTCTAATGACTCTCCTAGATTCATTATAATAACTGGCGGAGTTCTCTCTGGCCTAGGGAAAGGCATTGCAGGAGCATCGATAGGCCATCTTTTGTCAACAAGATACAAGGTCATACCTATCAAATGCGATGGTTATCTGAATACAGACCCGGGTACAATGAATCCTATTGAACATGGTGAAGTCTTTGTTCTTGATGATGGAAGCGAAGTGGATATGGATTTTGGACATTATGAAAGATATCTCAATTGCACTTGCACAAAAGAACAATCATTGACAATGGGCAAGGTATTCACAGCGGTACAGGAGAAGGAACGACGAGGGGACTATCTTGGCAAGACTGTGCAATTCATCCCTCATGTGACTGATCTGATAATTGAGAAATTCAAGAAAGCAGCTGAAGGGTCAGACATCGCAATAATAGAGATTGGCGGTACTGTAGGGGATATTGAGAATGAGCTTTTCATCGAAGCAGCTAGACAGCTGGCAATAGAGGTAGGAAGGAAGAATTCTCTTTTTGTTCATCTCACCTATGTGCCATATCTTGACAATGTCAAGGAATTAAAATCAAAACCAACACAGATAAGCGTCAAGCAGCTTCTTGAGCGCGGTATATCACCTGATATGATAATATGCAGGAGCAACCGGCCTATTACAGATGTGATAAAGCGCAAGATCTCTATATTCTGCAACGTATCCGAAGAGAGTGTTTTCTCAGGGCACGACTTAGAGTATACTTATGATCTCCCTGAACTGCTATATGACCAAGGCATAATCAAGAAGCTCAATAAATACCTTGACCTTGAACTTGATCCAGAACCAAAATTATTATGGCCAGCTCTGATAAGCAATATCCGTCATCCAGAGAATGAGATAACCATAGCTATCTGCGGAAAATATACTGCATTGGAAGATTCTTATGCCTCAATCTTTGAAGCATTGACACATTGCAGTGCTCATACGAAATCAAAGATAAATATTCGCATGATAGAGACAACCAACATAAAGAATGAGGAGGATGCCAAAGTCAAGCTACAGGATGTTGATGGCATGATCGTTCCAGGAGGTTTCGGTGATCGAGGGACTGAAGGCAAGATTCAGCTCATAAGATATGCACGGGAGAATGATATACCTTTCTTAGGGATATGTTTAGGTCTTCAATTGGCGACTATTGAATTTGCAAGGGATGTTTGTGGGATAGAGGATGCAGATTCAGAAGAGTTCAACCAATATGCAGGAAGTAAGATAATTGCATATCTCCCTGGTCAGCATAAAGGAATAGATATGGGCGGAACATTGCGTCTTGGAAGTTATGAGGCTCATCTTGACAGCTCTTCTAAGATATATGATATCTACGGAAAAGAATCAATTGTCTACGAAAGACATCGTCATCGTTATGAGGTCAATCCTGAATTCCATGATATCCTTAAGAAGAATGGGTTAAGTCTTGCAGGATTTTCTCCGGATAAAAGATTGGTTGAATTCATATGCTTAGAGGATCATCCTTATTTTGTAGCTACTCAAGCTCATCCAGAACTGAAATCAAAATTGGAAAAACCAGCACCTTTGTTCCTTGGGTTAGCAAAAGCTGCAATCATGCATAGGCACGCTTTCCAAAAAGAGATGCAGGCAAACTAATATAAACATTTTAGGAATTCTTGTGATATGGAATATAATGATCTTATTGAGAAGGCAGATTC
This sequence comes from Candidatus Woesearchaeota archaeon, assembly GCA_020637495.1. Lineage (GTDB taxonomy): Archaea > Nanobdellota > Nanobdellia > Woesearchaeales > JACJVV01 > JACJVV01. Next base: position 118,865 of record JACJVV010000001.1, on the reverse strand, counting down.
AATATTCAAGGAGAATTTCCCAAACACTGTGAAGTTTGAAAGAGCTATTTTCTTCAGCTGGGGATGCGACATAAGGGATTGTGCTTTCTGTTATATGTCTACACAGCCAAAAGACAAGAAGACTAAAGAAGCAAGGAGAAGCTTTGCCAGTATCTTTGCTGAATGCATAATCTCAAAAGAGCTTGACTGGGATCTCGGTCTTCTTTCAGGTGGGATTGGCTCCATGTCTGATGATGAGATGGAGTTCATGATGAAGACAATATGCCAGATATATGGCAAGAAGATATGGTTGAATATGGGTGCTCTTTCAGAGCAACGTTTGCTCAGGTTCAAACCCTATTTGCGAGGTATCGTCGGCAGCGTCGAGACAATAAATCCAGTATTGCATAAGAAGCTTTGTCCAAGCAAGCCATTGGTGATTGCTGAGAGGATGTTTGCAGCAGCAAATAAGCACGGGATTAAGACAGTTATGACATTCATAACAGGCATGGGTGAAGTTGAGCAGGATTTTGAACTTCTGAAAGATTTTATCGATAAGTACAAGATACAGAAGATACACATGTATGGGCTTAACCCTCAGAAAGGAACTATCTTTGAAGGAAAGGATCCACCTACAGTCGAACATCAGTCGTGGTGGATAGCGAAGACAAGGATTGCCTTCCCTAAGATTGACATAGAATGCGGCATATGGGAGAATAGGATGGATTACCTTCCTCATCTTCTAAGGGCAGGAGCTAATTCAGTATCCAAGCTCAGAGCGATGAAAGTGTTTGGTACAGATAAAGGAAGGGAACTAAAAAGAGAGGCTGAAAGATTCGGAAGAAAATTTGAGAGCGAATTTCTCTCTGTTCCTGAAGTTGACTGGGACAGCAAAGTTGATGTCCTTGAAGTAGAGGATAAGCTTAAGCAGGATATCAAAGAAAAGATCAGGTCTTATTTAGACAATCTCAGCTCTTAATTCTGTCTTGTATTTTGTGTTGAAACTTTCAAGCTTCTGCAGTATATCTATGATTGTAGCTTTTGAGAAGCTCTTGTAGAGTCTCATACCATCACCGCTGTAGTTGAAGAATCGTGATACTTCTTTTTTGAACTTCTCTCTATTGTAATCGCCAGCTACATGGATGTTGAATTGGTCACTTATTCTTGCTTCACTGAAACCTTGATCATCCACAAGAAGGTTATTGTCATATTGCAGCATTCCTTCAATCGTTTCGTATGTTTCTTTGACGCTCTTTATGGTTTGCTTGCTAAATGCATATTCTTCTTTTCTTCTGACAGCGTCCTGGACATATTTCCATGAATTTGAATCGGCCCCTTTTACCTCCATCCTTTCAAGGAATGGTTTAGCGTCAAAACTCACAATGAATTCAAGCTTCTCATACCATTCTTCAGGTAATGCCTCTGCTTTAGTCAAGGAATCGACTTGATTCCTCATCTCCTCAACATTGATGAATTCTACTCCAACACAATTTAGAGTTAGGTCTTCATAGGATCCGGCTTTTGCCGATATTGATCTATTAACTTCAATCTCAATGATTCTTCGGCTAGCGATTTCATGTTTTCTTGCTACTATCTCAGCAAGATCTGTCCTGTCTCCGATAAGCCCTTGGATATCATCATACCTTTGTACAATTATGCTCCATGAATCAGCTTCATCCTTTGTAAGATATTCTAGGCTCTCATCAAAACAGCGGATATTGACTACCATCTCATCATCATAGAGCTCTTTAAGTTTTCTCTTGACATCAGGATCAGCAGGAACAAGCTCTTTAGCAGCAGCAGTTATCTCTTCCAATCCGCTTTTCTTGTCATATAATCCATGTTCTGCCAGTTCTGCAATACTATCTCTATCTTGTATATAGCTTCTCCTTCTCAATCTCGCATCATATCTTTTTATGACTTCCAAGACACTTATTCCTTTTTCTCTTTCAAAATTATCGACTGAATCTATGCTGTTTCCTGATATGCCCTTATCGGATCCTTTGAGATCCTCTTGCGTTTCGATTCCATGTGCAATATTGTACCTTGCCTTTCTGCTTGCAATAACCAACGATTCTCTTCTCTCATCCATCATTGCTAATGGCAATGCTCTTTTGTAACCTGAACCATCAATTCCAAGCGCAGTATCGACTATAGTGTCCATGATAGCTTTCTTCTCATCCCTTGTAAGGCCTGCAAATCCATACTCTTTCCTTAATCTGTTTGGGACGCTCTCTCCAAGGCAATCTTCTTTTACTCCATCGCCTTCTTTGATCGCTTTTTCCCATTCTGCGATCATCTTCCCTATCTCAGGATATCTTGCATCTTGCAATCCTGCATATTCTTCTCTGAAGTCTCTCATAGAGAATGAATTGAAGACGTTGCTGGCATCATTTCTTGTGATAGTATCCTGCTTTATTACGCTTACAACTCTTGTAAGATCAGGCCTGCCGTATTTTTGGATAACCGGATTTTCGTCTGGAAGTTTTTCTATATATTGCACGTCATCAAGGAATCCTCCCAGGACGGCTTTAGTTGAGAATGGTCTTGAGCTTGCTTCAATGCTTAGCAAGACTGAATCAATTGCAGAAGTATCTTCTGGTCGACAGAATGGATCATTTCTCTGCAATATCAATTCTTTGACCTCATTGCTGAAATCATCTTTATGCTTATATAACCATCCCATTGGACTCAATCCCATGTCTACATCTGCGTAGCTTGAGTTGAATTTCATGGATGAGAGCATCTCAGAATATATCTCTCTGTTTAATGATTTGATTATGTCTAATAATTTCTTATCAGCCTCAGCATTCAATATGCTCAGTATTTTTCTTCTTATTCCAGAATTGCCAATCTCTTGTAACCTTTCAGGATTCTTGATATAATCTTCTAATCTAGACGAAATGCTATTTTCAATCCTTGGCTCATAATTCTTTGATGCGATCATCTCTTGTTGATGGCTTGTTCCAAAAGCGCTAACAAGCTTGTTCAACGATATCGTGCCTAATTGTATCTCTTCTGAAGGATTTCCCTCAATGCCGAAAACATACAATTTATTGTAGACAATCCTTCCTGGGTTAGATGTTCCCAGAGCACGCTTCTTCCCATCTTCCTCTTCAGCAGTCTTTATCTCTTTTAATCTTAATCTGGATACAGCCTCAAAAGGATTGCCTGTCTTTGCTTTAACTATTATGTCTCTCAGATTGTTCTTATCGCCAGTATAGCTCTCAAGAATTCTTTGCCATTCCTCTTCCCTGTCTTTGGGCGCAGTTCTCATTATGAGTGAGCCAAGATCGCTGTATTTATCGATTCCCATCGGAAATAAGAATGAAAATGACCTTTTAAACCTTTGTAGCAACAAGCTAAACAACAGGTAATGTATTGTTTTCGTCTAAGGATAGTGACGAAAAAACAAAAAAGTTATAGTCCTAGTCGTTTTCAACCCTAGGAGCTAGAATAAAACTTAAGCTTACTTTGTCTATCGTTGCATAATCCAGACGAAGAGGATAATCCTTGTTGAAGTATACAACAACATCATCAGCTATCTTTGCTCCAGCTATCATCTTTTTGAGGTACTCGACAGAATATTTTGCTTTTACCTTGTCATTCTCTCCTGCTTTGATGTTAGTGTCTTCCCCTTCTTCGATCTCTATCTTTGCATCGCTAAGGTCGCCTTCAGCCATGACTGTGAACTTCTTTCCTTCAGCCATGAAGCTTACACTGTCAGCTATTATGTCGACATCCTCTATTGCATTAGTAAGTATGACTGATTTTGTTTTTATCTCAACAGGGAAATTCAATTCTGGGACCTTCTGCTCTTTCTCTTCAAGTTCTATTATAGGTAATGAGAAAGTCCTTACTGTGTTGCTCTTCAGCATGATCTTGAGCTTGCTGTTCTCGAGTTCAAGATTTACCATATCATTGCTGCCGGCCCTTTTCAGGATCTGTCTGAAATTGCTTAGGTTGATCGCGAATTCAGTTTCCTTATCGACTTTGTATTCTACAAAACTGCTGCTTAGCAATTTATAGACGACCATTGCAACATTTGCAGGGTCCATTGCTATCAACTCAATAGCTTGTGAAGTTACTTTGAAACGTGCTTCGTTGACTAGTTCAGAGATTATAGTGATGCTTTCTTTTAGATATTTAGGTTCAGCAAGTGTTAGTTTCATGTTATTCCCCCTTGCAACGATGTAAAAATGGGCTATATATAAAGATTTTGATACTTAAATATGATAGAATCATGCGCCATTGAACTTAAGTATGCTTCCATTTTTCAGAAGATGGATAAATCTTTCATGGTAACCCAAGTCATAAGCAAGATCTGCCAATGCCGCCATCCTATCAGGTTCAGAATGGCTCGGCACTATATGTTTTGGTTTCAGCATCTCGATCATATCCCTATGATCTTCCCGTGCTGCATGCCCAGATACATGTATATCCTTGAATATCCTGACTCCTAGTGATGTAAGCTTCTCTTCTATGACATGCCTGTTCCTCTGGTTGGTTGGGCTTGGTATCACGCTTGAAGAGAATACTACATGATCTCCTCTCTTGAAATCAAACATCCCATGTGCCATCTTATATAATCCCGCCTGTGGCTCTCCTTGATGGCCAGTGCATATTATGAGATATTTGTCAATGCCTTCTCGCATCATCTTATTCAGTCTTGATTTCACTTTCGAACTATACTTAACGATCTCCGCTTGTTCAGAGAATTTTACCAATCCTACACTCTCTGCAGCAGCTATGTACTTATGCAGGCTTCTTCCTAAGAATATGACTTTCCTGCCCATCCTTTTCCCATAGTCGACCATTGACTTGAGTCTTGCAATGTGGCTCGAGAATGTCGTGCAGATAACAGCTTTCCCTTCACAATATGTTCCCAGCAATACATCTTTGAGCATTGCTCTTGCAACACTCTCTGATGGCATCTTTCTTGCTTCATGCGCATATAATGAATCCATCACAAGGCATACTACGTCCCCTTCATTTCCTATCTCTTCAAGCCTTGCCAGATTTGGCTTTGTGCCAAGCACAGGATAATTATCAAGCTTGAAGTCATTAGCATATACTATCTTCCCATAAGGTGTGTGCAACACTGCCACAACTGTCTGAGGAGTTGAATGGGTTATGCTGACGAATTCCATTGTCAGGGAATTGCTTATCTTGATGCTGGAATTGACATTGAGGACTTTTATCTTGTTCTTGAATGGTATCTTAGCATCAGTGATCAATGAGTTGAGCAATGCTGCAGTGAATGGTGTGCATATTATCGGACACTCAAATGAGCGTGCAAGGAACGGTATAGCACCGATATGATCAAGATGTGCATGTGTAGGTATTATCGCTTTTACTTTCTCTTTCCATTCTCCTAACAATTCTATGTTTGGGCATGCGTTATGCGCAATAAGCTCATCAGGATGTATATTGACAAGATCCTCATCCTCTGTCAATGAGATATAGTTTTCAAGATGTACCCCCATATCACATATTATAACTTCATCATCAACTTTTATGGCAGTCATGTTCCTGCCAACTTCAGAATATCCACCAACAGCCATTATCTCTATTGCCATCTCATCTCTCCAAAATGTCTTTTATCTCATCAAAGTTCTTGACTATGACCTCTACATCATCTGGAAGAAAATCTTCCTCATCTATCATCCTGAGCAGTTCTGCCTCCCTGACAAATTTCCCATCCTGAACCTCTCCATCATTGAATGTTATTTCCCCATCATATTCTATGCAGTATAGGTTCGCTATATATCTTGTTTTTTTGCCTTCATAATTTACTTGTTTGACAAATATGGGAGGAGCATCAATTCCAAGCTCTTCCATCATCTCTCGCTGTGCTGCCTCATCAAAGCTTTCGCCTTTACTGACAGATCCACCACATCCAATCCCCCAATATCCAGGGAAAAGCTTCTTGTCATTTGATCTTTTCTGTACAAAGAATTCACCTTTCTCGTTGCATATTACTATTATTGCAGCCCTATGCAACAAGTTCTTGGCTATGACTTCCTCTCTTGTCGTCTCACCAATTACATTATTATCCTCATCTATCAGATCAACTTTCTCTTCCATGCATCAAACTAAAGCCTGACATTTATATAATTTTTAGAATAATTGTAATCTATCTATATTATTGTCCCATTTACTCTGTAATCATTATTAAGTAGTAAAAATAATAACTTTTATAAATGCATTTTAAATACCATCATAGGATGAACAAGATAGAGCACTATGATGACCCTAAGTATACTATAGATCATACAGGGGATATTATGTTAGGGAGAAGTCATCCTATGCTTGCTTTATATGAGTACATTAACCAGATTACTAGCTTTCCTGATACAGTTCTTATAAGAGGTCAATCTGGAACTGGTAAAGAGCTTGTTGCTAAGGCATTGCATTATAATCGGGATGAAAAAAGTAATCAAAGACCATTTCTTACAGTTGACTGTACATGTATCCCTTCTGAATTGTTGGAATCTATTCTTTTTGGTCATGTAAAAGGCGCATTCACAGGAGCTTCACAACCTAAGAAAGGTTTTGTTGCTGCCGCTGAAAAAGGAACATTGTTTCTTGATGAGATTGGCGATCTAGATATGCGTCTCCAGATGAAGCTTCTTAGGTTGCTTCAAGAGAAAGAATATACTCCAGTTGGTTCTCATGTATCAAAAGAAGCAGATGTGAGGATCTTAGCAGCGACTAACAAACCTCTTGAGGAAGCTATAAGGAGTGGTACATTCAGAGAGGATCTTTATCATCGTTTGAATGTATTTCCTGTAGATGTGCCACCTTTATCGAAACGCGGTGATGATACAATTCTTCTGGCAGAACATTATCTACATACATATAATAAACTTCACAATGCATCATTGACGGGTTTCTCTGAACAAGCAGTAGAAAGGTTAAATGGCTTGGAACTGAAAGGAAATGTCAGAGAACTGGAATCACTTATCAAAAGGATCTATGCGATTAAGACAGAAGGTATGGTAGAGTATAATGATCTTTTGTTGAATGGAGAGGATATACAGAAAAGGATCTTAGACAGGGTATATAAGACAACTCCTTCAGTAGTCACAGTTATCTCAGAAATATCTACTACTGATTTATCATCTGTAGATATTGATCCACTCGATAGACGATCAGCTCATGGTATTGTTACACCACCTTCTCCACATGCTACAGGATATTTAGAAGATACGTGTAATCGTAGATAAGATTATCTTTCTAGAAGTTCAGCAATATCATCTTTATTGTAGACCAGCTTCTGTCCTTCAGTATAATTATATCTTGGTTGTTGTACACTTAAAGTTGCATATCTAGTCTGCTTCACCATTTCATGGCCAACATAAAGCACAGCAGCAGCGATGTAAATCCTTGCAGCAAGAAGCAATGGGCTTGCCCTCTTCCCTAATGGGAGATATCTTTCCCTTTCATCCCTTATCCTCTTCAATGGATAGAATGGAAGTATCTTGTCTGCTATCTTTCCTTCATGGATGAAATAATTCTCTATTATTCTCTTGAGACTCATGCTTGTTGAGAACAAAAAACGGTTTAAATAATTATGCTATGTAAAAAACATCAATTGCTTTCCCACATGACTCTCCAGAATTGATCGTAGGACTCTGCTGCCACCTTATTCTCAATGAGTATCCCGATCGGTTGTTCTGTCCACAATATTATCCCAATCTTGTCTTCTCTTATTATCGTCTCTGTCAAAGGCTCAAATCCTATCTTAGTGAACTTATATTCTGCCTTTGGATAAAGGTTTGTGTTGCACCATCTCCTAAGTGATTCATTGAATAGTAGCTTTGCCTTGATACCTTTGCTTGATCTTTTTTTATGATAATTTAACCAGAATGCATCTCCCATCATCAATGATTCCTTGGATGACCCGAATGTATGGTGTTCTTTGCCTCCTGCTTCAAGAAGTTCATGAAGGAGTTCCCTGATGCCTTTGATCCCCCTGAAAGTTGTGACTTCTGATCTCTGCTTTGCAAGATTCTGCTTCAGTAAGAGTTCTGGCAATAATTGCTCATACTGTCTTCTTTTCTCATCTATATATTCGGAGATATGTTGTGGATTTGCAGCCTGGTAATGGTTCCTTTTTCCTTGTTTGATGGATGATACCAATCCTTTGCCGACAAGCTTATTCAATGTCATATGGACAACACTGCTCTGCAAGCCAGATTTTTCTATGATTGGACCTGCTGTAGCTAATCCAAGCTCAAGAAGCGCCATATATACCTTGATTTCTGCATTGCTGAATCCAAGATCCTCGAGTATCTTTGTTTCCATACATAATCAAACCAAGCTGGGTATATCAATCTTTCTATTTATTCTCCAAAAATGGAGAGTGAATATTTAAGTATATAAAGTATTTACTAATGAGTAACAATTAAGTTGGGGTGATTAGCAATGAAAATAGGGAGATTAGGAAATCAACTTGTACTATATGATGAGATAGAGATGTCGTTGAAAGAAACGGTTTACATTGATGGTGAGTGGACCTATTAGGTGATCAGAATGAAGAAATGTCCAAGATGCGGAAAAGAGCATATAACAGAGAATAGGTATTGCGAGTATTGTCTCTGTCCTATCTCAAAACCTGTGCTGCAGGAATTCTATGGTAGGTGGTTGCAATGAGGATGATGAGTTTGCAATGGCCAGTTGTTCTGGTTACAACAGTAGTGTTGTATGCACTAGTTATATTTTGTTTGCCGATCAATCCAGTTTATGCTACAGTTTTCCTTTTCACATTGATTGGTTTCTGGAGCAGATTGCCAGGTGCAGGGATCCCACATCCTATGTTCCTGCTTTACAATCTGGATGTAGTTGATGTCTTTGCAGTCATAATTGCGATAAATGTAGGTGGTCCTCAAGCAGCATTGTTCGCATTGTTCACAAACATCTGGTCACGTGTATGTGGAGTGTTCCCTACTTGGATGTCTGCAGGGAAGGATGCGATATTCCAGGCAATGCTCTGCTTGGTCCTGCCATTCGTGTTTGCAATGACTCAAAGCCTTGTGATAACAACAATATTCTTTACTATAGGAAGGAGCATATTATACTTGACTATAGGGATGCTCGTGCCGCATAATAATTTTGCAACACAGGTATGGGTAGAGATACAGTTCCAGGCATCATTGCTTGCAATAAACATCTTTTACGTATCATTGTTTGGAAACTTCTTCGGAAATCTATTGCAAGAAGGAGTATCATTCAGCTGGCCATTGTTCTTGTTCGCAACAACTGTAATAGTAGCATTCTACATGATATTCTATAGAAAGAAATCAAGGAAGAAAAGTAATCTCGCAAAGAAGGTCGTAAGGAAGATACTTCAGACTTCAGAGAGAAAGCCATCAATCATGCATGATGATGCTCAAGACATGAAGTTCGTGAGAGAATCTCTAGAAAGGAAGATGTGAGGGAAGCACCTGAAATAATTCGATTTAAGAATTTCAAAAAGAAAAAAGAGTCTTAAGCATTTCTTTAGCTTAGTCAATTTCAGATACATATTTCTTTAATTTTCTGAGGAAGGCATGTTGTTCGTTGCCTCCTAAACCTATCGTCTGATCAAGCGACCTCAGCTTGTTCAGATTCTCAGATGTCGGGTTTCTTCTAATGTATCCTATCAGTCTAGTATAATCTAAGAGTGGTTTCATGCTATTTCCCTGACCATATACTTGTTCAATGAATTCTCTTTGGTCAGGTATCATTATTTGAGCATGGCCAAATATCATCGGCACTAAATAATCCAATCCATGTATTATCTGTTCAAGTTCTGCATTATCATTTGTCATTTTGTTTCCCTCCTTACTATTCAAACAGTCCTTTTGGAATGTATAGCAAACCTTCCTTGACATAACTTGCATTGGGACTCTCAACTCTTTGAATCAATTTCAATCCGCTTACGAAGTCGTCAATGCTCTTTTTTTGTTCTAGTGCAAATTCCATTTTTCTTGTTTCTTCAGGTGTTATTGGATGACTTTTTACATCATATCTCATCTGCAGCAATGCTATATTATCATTTGCAAACCAATCATAATGTCCACCGGCTAATCTAGGATTTCCTAGGAATAATCTTACATCATCGATGGTCTCATTCCCCATGCACGGTGTTATTGTATGCCTCGCTATATGGATTGAATAATTTTTGAAAAATTCAAATGCCCATTTGATAGTCTCAGCGTCTACATTACGTGTACCTCTATCTTCAATTATCCAAGGCTTTTTCTTGTATATTTGCTTTAATGCATATTCTTTTGTACTTTCTATTTCTTCCATTTTTATCTCCTCCTTAAAAGATCCTTATGCTACACATGCTTGTGTCTCTAACATGGTTTTCATAGTACCCTGCAGCATAGTAGCTGTCTATTCTAGGTTCAACCATTCTTTTTATCCGAATTAGTTCTTCATTTGCTTCATAATTCATGTGTATCACCTCATGTTTTATTAGTTACTAATAAGTAGTAATTAATATAATAATATTTCTTTCTATTTTTAAGCGTTTATAAGAAATTTTTTATATAAAAACATAAAAATGCTAAATTATGGTTAAGATAACTAAAGATAAGTTAGATTTGATAGATAAAAAGATTTTAGCTGAACTTGATAAGAATTGCAGGATCCCTTCATCGATTCTTGCTAGAAAAGTGAAAAAATCACGACAGACTGTTGAATATCGAATAAATAAATTAGTTGAACGAGGAATTATAACAAGTTTTAATGCTGCTTTCAATCCGCATAAGATGGGATATAAGATTTACAAAGTCTATCTTAAGCTTCGAAATCTACCCGAAGATAAGGGAAATCTATTTGAATTTCTGAAATCATCTGGAATTGTATATTGGATGGGTGAATGCTCAGGTTCTTGGGATCTTATCTTTGGAGTTTTCTCAAAAGATGATTATGAATTCTATAGGCTAAAAAATGAAATAACATCAAAATTTCAAAAGATTATCTTAAAAGAATATGGTGATATATTGATTGATGTTAAGCAATATAGTAAGATGTATTTTACAAATGAGATAGTAGAGCCTACAATGTTTGCAGGAAGAATCATACCTTCTACTATGGATGAGCTTGATTATTCTATTCTTGGAGAAATAGTGAACAATGCTAGGATATCGATCATTGATCTTGCGAAGAGAACTGGAACTACACAATCTATTGCCAGAGGAAAATTGAATAGGATGGAAGAAAAAGGAATCATCATCCAATACAGGATTGGTATCAATCTTAACAAATTAGGGTTAGAACTGTATAAAGCGATAATAAAACTAGATCGTTATACTAAGGAGGATGAAGCTAAACTTCTTACCTATCTATCAAATGTTCCTAACATCCATTATTACATTAGGAATATCTGGCAGATAGAGCCTGAGTTAGTCGTCAGTAATTATCAAGAATACTATAAGATAATAGAAAGATTGAAGGAAGAATTCCCCTATGTAATTAGGTCTGTTGATTCCGTTCTTATGATTACAGATGAATGGACTCCTGGCTTTAGAAATCTATTAAAGGTTCAGTCGGAATAAAATAGAAATGTGAGGGAAGGGAACCAAAAAAATAGTTTAGTGTGAAATTTATTGTTTCGTGACTGCACTATGTGCTACGGGGAAAATAAGAAGAAGATATAATATTAATGAATATTTACACAATCTGTTTTTGCTTAAATGCACCATATATTATAAGCAAACAAGGAATTAAGAATATTACTTTAAATATCCCTTCCATAGGTAAGTAAATTATGCCAGTAATAACACCTATGCAAATTAAAAAAATTCTTACAAATTTAAATAACAAAGTCATAAAGAAAGTAGAAATAATCCCAAGAATAGTAAGTCCAATTGCAATGAAAGGCAAACTAACTCCTGTAGTATCGGCTCCAAAAGCAACAGCCATTAATATAAGTGGCAAAGTCACCATTTGAACTAAAAAAAGCAAAACCAAACCAGAAACAATAAATCCATTTGGTTTAATAAACGACGATTTAGTAGATTTATGATATTTTGATAAAATGGAAAATGAGCCTATTCCAAATAAAACAACTATGATAGGATAAAAAGCTATCTCTGAAGGAATAGACATAAAACGCCATCTAAGAAATCTGGGCGTTAAAAATGCCACTATCATTGAAATAATGATTGCAATGCCACTGTAGAGAGAATATTTCTTCATAAAATATATTGAAACTCCGCTGACCAAAGTTACAATAGATAAGACTAAGAATGCAGGCAATACTCTCATTTCTATGTGAACTAATTCAAATAATAATATTAATACAAGTAAACCAACACAGAATCCTCCAATAATATGATGTGGTTTTATACTATTTTCCTCACCCATATTATTCATTTAAATATGGAATGTTATAAATATTACGAAAAATCTTAAATTATTAATTTCTCGACGACACATCGGAATAGAATAGAAATGTGAGGGAAGGGATTCGAACCCCCGAACCTACTAAAGGACAGGATTGCGCAAAATGTTAAGTCATCGCCTTACGGCTCTTAACTCAAATTTCTTGAGTCCTGCGCATTTGACCAGACTTTGCTACCCTCACATTGACTTCGTCAATGTGAGGGTTAGAGACTTCGTCGCGTGCCCTCACACGACATCAATATTACATGCAAAGTATCTAAAGCAATCATCAATCCTATTAAAAACCTTACGCTAGAACTATTTCAACTTGCCTAATTTTGCCTCAATCTCAGCAAGCTCTTGATGCAGCTTTTTCAGGTCTGAGGTATCGCTTCTCTTCTTTTCGCTTTTTGGCTCTACTTTATTCCTTAGGTTTGTCTGTGGCACATATTTCTTGAGCCTGAATATCAATCCATTGATCTCTTTGTTGATCTGGTTATAATCATAGATGAGCTTTATCTTCTGTTCTCTTATCTTTTTGATATTCTCATATCTCTGTAGAAGTTGTATGACCTGCTTGCCAGACCCTAATAGTTCCCTGCGGAAATCTCTAGGATCCTCGATAGCCATATAGAATGTTGATTCTTCTGTCATTTTATTATTCGAATAATGTCCTGTCAAGATAATCTATCTTCCTGTCTATCTCATCAAGATTGCTGTTCCATTGTTCAAGTTCAGCATCTTCTTCATTCTTCAGGTTGTTGATAGCTCCAAGGACGTTTCTTGCATCCCCTACTTTCTTTCTGATCAATGTCATGATATCAACGATGTCCTTGTAATCTTCGACCTTGACATATACTTTCTTTTCCATTTTCTTAATTCTCCATGAATAATATTTTATCTACATAATTGATCTTTCTTTGGATGTCTTCAAGCTGTGTTCTCCATCTTTCTAGCTCACGGTCCTTGGAGTTCTTAATCTCTTCAAGATGCTGCATCACTATGCTTGATGATTTCATATCATTTTTTATCGTATCTATGTCGCTGAGCATGGTCTTGAAAGCTTCTATGTCAACAAAGATTGGTCCTGATGCAGCTGGCTTCATGCTCTCGTCTGTAGAGCCTATTCCTGGTGCCTCATAGCTTCTGTCAACGCTTCTCTCTGTCGTTCTTTGGACTTTTCTTTCATCAACCATATGTTTGACTTCTTCAGGTGTTTCATAGAATCCTTCATCAGAGAATATAGGAGGTGGCTCTGGGACATCCTCATTATCAGGCAATGGTTGCTGAACTATCTTTTCCTTTTTAAGAACAGGCTTTTGCATACTTTCCTCATCCGGAAGGTCAGGTAGCTCTGGCAATTGTGGTTCAGAAGGTTCTGGTAGATCAGGAAGTTCAGGCTCTGCATTTGGTATCTCTTCCATCTCGTAATCTTGTTGCGGCTGCTCCATCTCCTGGCTATAGTCTTCTTGCAAAGGTGAAGTTTCTTGATCAAGATCCTGGTTTATGTTTGGCATTGCTTCAGAATAGGTTTGCTCACTACCTTGAGCTTCAAAATCATTAGGAATCTGGTCATGTGTGTTCTCGATATCCTCTAAAGGCGGCAGATTTTCCGGCAATGGAGGAGTCTTCTCTTTTTTCTTGAACCAACTCAATTTGTACACCCCACTAAACTATGATGAAATCCACTTAAAAACAATATAAAGTTTGTGTAGCACTATGTAATGGTTACACTTTCCTCAAGACGATATTTGCTTTTGTATAGAAATCTTTCTTATATGAATAGATCGACTCAATTATGAATTTACCTTCAATTATCTCATGCATTTTTTTGAGTGTTATGTAGCTATGCTGGAACATATGCATCTTCATCTGCCAATTCCTTACGAAATCAAGCAGGTAAGTGCTTATCACATCTCGGTGCCTGAATCTGTCGATCATCAAAAGTTTTCCGCCTTTTTTTAATATCCTACTTGCCTCATCCAGCAATCCTTGCTTATCTTTGATGTGATGGAGTCCCATCCTTATTACTGCATAATCGCAGCTTCCTGCAGTTATGCTTGTCTTTCTTACATCTTCATTCAATAAGATGAGCTTATTATCTTTGTAATTCTCTCTGCATATGCTTATCATCTCTTTAGATGCATCAACACCATATATTTTATCTGCTTTCTCCAGCAACAATTCAAAAGAGATCCCTGATCCGCAGCAAAGATCAGCAACGACCAACTTTCTGCCTTTGATATTCCTTTTCAGGAAAGAATTCTTTTTGTTTGTCCTTTTAGAAGTATTCACATGCTTATCATAGATATGCGCTTTTTTACCATCGATTATCCCTGACATTTTGCACCTTGAAAAAAAGGGCGGCCCCCGAGACTTTCATAAGGAAGTAGCTTATTTCTGCCATCTCCTTAATTTGAACTCGGGCCAGAAGATGTCTATCTAGTGTCCACAGTCTTCTATGCTAACCAGACTACACTAAGGCCGCCATGAATGAAATGAACAGTTTTTGTTTTATAAAGCTTTTCTTGTTCCAGAAACCAGTAATTCGATGAAATAAGGTATCAGGTAGCAAACAAAGTAAGTTACAGAGACACTTATTAAACCTATGAGGCTGTATTCTATGCCTGAGAATTTCAGCACAGCAACACTTGAAAGTACTATATAAGTGATGTTTATGATGCTTGTAACGATCATGAATATCTTCGCGTATACATGATGATGCAGGAAAGTATGCCTTAATCCATGCAATAGATTGCTATAGATGAAACCAAAACCAAGACCGATTATCCCAGTGACTGCAAATACCAATGGATGAGTTCCCAGAAAGATGATCATGAATATTATTATGAATGAGATGAAGATATTTGATACCAAAGATACGATCAAGAAGCTCCAGTATGCGATACTGTCCCATAGATGATGCTGTCCTAATCTTTCTTTATGCAACTCTTCAAGCCTGATTATCCTTTTGGCTGAACTATCGATTATATCCTCGCTGCTGACAGCTTTTCCACCGCTTACCTTATTCTTTGGTGATTTGGATACTACTTTATTTCTTCTCTTCACGATCTTTTTTTTCTTCGCTACCATATTTTAGTCTTCATCCTCTTCCATAAGATTTTCATACCATTTCTTGAGGCCGACTTTCTCCATTACCACAGCAGTCTTTGTCTTGTTCTCAGGCTCATCTTTCTTGTATTCGACCCCGATCATGTTACATGCGATTTTTTCAAAAGCTTCAGTTGCTGGTGATTGTGGATGACTGTACACAACTGGATATTTCAGTTTTAACGATTCCATGACATTCTTATGGAAAGGCACAACCCCTATGACTTTTTGTCCGATAAGGGATTGTATATTCTCTATTTTCATATCATATTCCTTTCCTGAATATTTATTCACGATCACACCTACTATCTTTTGATTGTTCTGTTCTATGACCTTCATCAGTTTCAGTGTCTCTGTGACTGAAATGAAATCAGGCGTAGTTATCAGGATAACATCTGTTGCATGCTTTATTATCTCAATGGAATCTGCTGTATCAGAAGAAGTGTCTATTACGAGAGCCTCAGCATATTCCTCCAGCTTACGTATAAGCTTATTGAATTTAGGTATATCTTTCTTATGCCTGTGCTCTAATGATATGTTACCTGCGATCACTTTGACACCTGATTGATGTTTGTAAACGACCTCAGTTATGTCTTTGCCTTCTAACGCAGATATTATGGTCTCTTCAAAATTGGATTTTCCAAGCATTAGTCCTATGTGTGGCGAATCAAAATTTCCATCTATAAGAATAACTTGTCTGCCATATTTCCCAAGTGCAAGGCTTATGTTCAGTGCAAAGGTTGTCTTACCAACACCTCCCTTGCCTGATGCAATGACTATTGTCCTCATTTTGGTTATGTGTCCATATGCTTCTTTACGAATCTAAGGAAATCCACGCTTTTATGATAATAATCTGAAGCTATATCGATTGTTATCTCGATCATCTGACCGTCAAGATCTGCTCGTACAGTAAGATTTCTCCTGAACTCATTGAAAGCTTCTCTCTTGCTTCTGCTGATCTTCCTGAGCAGAAGATAGAACTCCAGATGCAGCTGCATCTCTTTGTTATCTTCATATACCTTTTTCAATGCTGCAACTTTTGCGAATGGACTGCTAGGCAGTTCCCCTATCTTTTCCTCATTTATCTGCACTAATCCATCTATGACAAAATCATATGATGCAATTAGCCTGAGGATAAGGCTATGTATCACATCTCCCGTCCTTGTATATTTCAAGCTTACATATAGGAGATGTTCTGCCCTCTTGATCTCCTGGCTGGCATAAAAAAGTGATTCTTTCATTTTATGAATTTGTTATTTTAAGTTATCTATCAGATTCCCCTACTAGTTATGCTAATGCCCTCATCTATAAATACTTTTGTCTTATCAGCAGCTTTTTTCAGACTATCTATCGTGATCTCTTTAAGTTCATAATTATCGTTGCAGATAATGAATTTATTTCCTCTAGAGAATTCTATGGGGCTTTCATTATGGGCTATTATTATCTCTTTGAAATCTCTCATGAGTTTTACATATATCTGGTCAAGGTTATAT
This sequence comes from Candidatus Woesearchaeota archaeon, assembly GCA_020637495.1. Taxonomy (GTDB): domain Archaea; phylum Nanobdellota; class Nanobdellia; order Woesearchaeales; family JACJVV01; genus JACJVV01. Next base: position 101,901 of record JACJVV010000001.1, on the reverse strand, counting down.
CTTTCAAGGATTGAGTTCTTGAATATCCTGAGCTTTGATTCAAAATTATCTTCAAATGGATCGATCCTCTTATAGGTCATCTCATATGCAAGTATTGAAGCCATATTATTTGTGCATGCAAGAAAAAGATGATTAACAATGTTGAGCAGAACTTTATTCTCTTTGATCAAAGGATATGTAAAGCTTATGCCATGATTTGCTTGTTTAAGATTTGAAAGCGCTTTCTCTCTTAGTTCAATGTATTTTTCCATTCTCATGCCATGCCGATTAACAGCATGTTGCATCCAGTGCTATTACTATATAAAATATTCCTGATCATATCGATTTCCAATATAAAAAACAGAAAGATTTATATAGATTCATTGCCGGATTTCAGTTAATGGCAGAAGTATCTACATTCAGGAGTACATTGATTTTCTTCGACAAATTGGGAATCTACGATGTTATACTTCCTTTCCTTCTTGTATTCACTATTGTCTTTGCGATACTGGAGAAGACAAAAGTGCTCGGTACAGAAGTGATAGAGGGACAGAAGCTCACCAAGAAGAACCTTAATGCTATGACTGCCTTTGTTATAGCTTTCCTTTCTGTTGCAAGCAGCCGGATGGTTGCAATAATTAATCAGACAGCAGCACACATAGTCTTGTTGCTTCTGGTATCAGTCTTTTTCCTAATGCTGGTAGGCTCATTCATGAAAGAAGGAGATAAGCCTGTGTACCTTGAAGGGAAATGGCAGATACTTTTCATGATAATAATGTTTATCGGTATAGTTGTAATATTCATGAACGCAATTACCTATGAAGGCAGATCATGGTTGCAGATCGTATTTGATTGGCTTGGTAATTTCAATAATAGCAATGCAGTCTCATCTATTGTTTTGGTCATAGTCCTTATAGGTTTCATGTATTTTGTCATACGTGGAGCAGATCAAGGTAATGACAATAAGAAGATGAAATCAGAATAAGTTGGAATATATATTATTTCAATCATAAGAACTGATAAGTCATAGATATTTGTTTATGATATATTGTATAAACATTTATAAATACAAACATTCAGAAAAGAATAGAGGTTAAAGGAGGTCCAAAAAATGAACTTCACTGAATTCGTACAAAAACTTGATGCATGGGGTATCGCAGATGTCTTACTACCGTTCATACTCGTTTTCACAATCGTTTTCGCAATACTGCAGAAGACAGAAATTCTTGGTAAAGGAAAGAAGAACTTTAATTCCATGATTGCATTGGTATTTGGTTTTGCTGTAGTATTTCCGCATGTTTTAGGATTGTATCCTGATCTTGCTGATCCGGTTGATATGATCAATCGTGCATTGCCACAAGTATCAATCGTACTTGTAGCAGTTGTTGCATTGCTATTGATAATTGGTATCTTAGGTGGAGAAGTGAGATGGATAGGGACAAGCATTTCAGGATGGATTGCTATCATCAGCTTGATAATAATCATATATATCTTCGGTAGGGCTTCAGGATGGCCTGGATTCTACTATGCAACTCCAAGATGGTTGGCTTGGTTAGATGATCCAGACGTGCAAGCGTTCATAATCATAATCTTAGTGTTCGCAATCCTGATATGGTATATCACCAAGGATGAAGAGAAGACTAAGAGCAATGTGCTCACAAGAGTCACTGAAGACATCGGAAAGCTTTTCGGTGGAAGCAATAAATAATTTTTTTCTTTTAAAATGGCAGATCTAATAGCAGGACTATCGCTAGTACAGGGCCTTGAGAGGCTCATGCCTGCATTATTGGTTCTCATTCTTCTTTACGGTATTCTTGAGTATACAAAAGCATTAGGTAAGAATCCATTCGTTAATGTATTCATAGCGTTGATAGCAGCAGCATTGGTATTGATAAGCGACAAGGCTACTCAGATGCTTGCTTTCATGACACCTTGGTTTGTCATACTTTTCTTTTTCATAATATTCATGCTTATAGCTTTCAAGTCAATGGGAGTTAGTGACAGCTCAATACTGGGTGCTATGAAGAATAATAGAGGGATTGTCTGGACAATAATCTTCATTGGTATAATTATCGCTGCAGTCGGTCTTGGGAATGTTATCGGACAAGAGCTTTTGAACAAGCAGCCAGGTGTACAGAAATATGTGCAGAATTCAGATGGAACATTCACTTCTCCAGAAGGTACTATAGTTACAACCTTGCCTGAAGGAGCAACGTCAAGCTCAAGTTATCAGGACAATCTTACTTTGACATTGTTCCATCCTAAAGTATTAGGTTTTCTTTTAATTGCATTAATTGCAGCTTATACCGTACAATTCATGACAAAAGCCCAGTATCGATAAGATTAACTTATCAAAATTTCTTGATTTTATCTTAATAAAGGGTAAAAAGAATATTTATCTGACTTAATTTCTTCCTTCGAACTTCTTTGTCAATCTTGACAGTTCATTGACATTCTCTGTAAAGGTAGGCAGAATCTTCTGGAAAACTTTTTCCATGGCCTTTATTTCAGTCCCTACATTAAGGATGTTTTGGTCGTATTCGCCTACTTTAGCTATTAATGCCTGATGAAGCTTGTCGAAATTTGATTGAAGATGTTTGAACTCATTCTCCATCGTGTTCATCCTTTGATCAATCTTATCTTTCCATTCTACGAATTTGCTTAATGTGTTGTTGAGTTCTTTCCATTTCTCATTTATTATGGCTTCAGTTGTCTCTTCTATGACTTCCCTATCTGGGTTAGAACCAATCTGGTCATAATTCCCATAGCCTTCAGGTTGCATCTGCATATGATTTTCCATATTCCTCGGGTTTATGTTAGGTTCATTCATTCCTTGTCCGATATTCTGCTGCATATCGGCCTGGTTCATTGCATCAAATATCTGGTCACTGCTGAAGCCTTCGCTCTGTAGGATCTGGATTATCTGATTATTTGGAGTACCCTGAGACCTTAATTCCATAACTTTATCTATCGGTATGTTTGAATTCAAAGGTGTATTTGCCATGTTGTTCTCCTTATGCTAGTTATATTGTTCTCATGAATTACTCATATTTAAACTTTTTTTAAACTGCCTATTAATATTATGTTAAAAGATTTTATCTTCTCTCACTCAGTTTCTCTTCAATTATCCTTTCGACTTCATTCTTAGTGACAAAGCTTACTGGCTCCCACATATTGATGTATCTTTCAAGAACTTGTACATCTTCTTTCTTTGCGCATTGCTGCAATTCTCTTGCAAAACCCATTACTTTTGTTTTAAGATCCTCAAAACTCCTCTTGATCTCACCGATCTCCTCATTGACATATTTTATCTCACTCAATATCTTTTTATGGTTCATGAGCATGTTATGCTCGATCATCTGTGTCTTCTTCCTGATATTGACTGATCTTTCCTCATTTATCCTTATTCTTCTTGTGACTTCATTGATATCCTTCGCAAAATCACCTTGTGGCATAGGCTGTTGCTTTTGTCCACCACCTAGTCCGCTTAAGAATCCTTGTCCCTGAGGTGGTTTTGGTGCCTGTTGCGTATTTCCAGAACCAGCAGCATCTTCCTTCTTCTTTGCAAACAATTCCATTATCCTAAAATAGCAATCTTAAGTTATATAGTTTTTGGTAAAAAACTAAGATCATATAGATTATGATCTGTAGTTTTCGTTAGAAAACTAAAATCGTACTGAGTAAGTTACACAGCTTCTATATCTCTAGCAAATTTTTTATATCACTGTTTATTATAGATAATCATGCCGATAGTGTCTATAGACAAGAATACCAGATGGGAATGCCAGCATAGTGGAAAATGTTGCAATGACCTCATAATATCTAAGCAGAAGCTTCTTTCCATTGAGGTTGATGGGAGATTAAGATGCAAACATTTTGATCCAGATACAAGGCTGTGCGGTATATACAATGATAATCGCCCTTTTTTGTGCAAGATCTATCCATTCGTGCCTGATTTGGATGCAATACTTGGTTCAGATGGCACAGCATATCCTAGACGTGCTTTCACTCTTGATAATCTTGGTATCCATACGGAATGTCCTGGGTATGGAAAAGGACCCAGGGTATACGGGAACAAACGACTTCTGAAAAGGATTGATGAGCTCTCACTTGAATTCGCATTGCGATTCAAGGAAGCTCACGAGAAGAAGATCCCTGTAGAGGATATTTACTGATCTGATGTTGAGCTATTTTCTAAGATTATGCTAATCATATTATAAAATATATTTTATCATAGTAAATTATATAAACTATTATTTTATATTATAGTCTGCAGGCATAAACTTGCATATTGAGCCAACTGATGAAAAGACCTATTTCAGCAACAATTGACGCATCCTTGATCAAATGGCTAGATTCTTTTCTGAAGGAGAATACGATTTATCGCAATAAATCTCACATCATAGAGTTAGCTTTAGAGAAATTCAGATCAGAATCGAAGAAGAAATAACTTAATGCAGTATTAATGCTCATTCAATGGAGAAATCCAGGAAAGAGAGGTGAAAGTGGGGCATCTTGCCCTACTATTTTAATGGCATTGTTCGAGAACAAGAAGAAATATGAGGTAATCAGGGAGTCAGAAGATGTGACTCTAAGGATAGATTATGATAATCTGAGCCATATCCCTTCTATCGAGGATAATGAGGAAGTGATGTCACTTGCTGTTGACGCTATTGTAGATGTGGGTGATGTCACAAAGATAGTTTTCTATCAGAAACGTGATTATGAGTATGATTATGCACAGACAAAGCTCATAGTTGAGATGGCACAGCTCTATAAGAAGCTAATCAAGCAGAAGGATCTTTTCAAGATAACTAGTATGGTATCTGAGAATAGGGCATTCACTACATTTTACAGTCAGCGTTATGTTGAATTGCAGAATTTAGTATTCAGGAAACTTAAGGAGGACCCTATTACCACATATGTCCAGCTCAAAAGGATATTTAGGCGGGAGGAGATAGACCGTGAGGAGAACAAGCAACGTTCCCATGACGAGAAATATTTTACTCTCTTACGTTACATAATCTCGATGATGGACAAGACAAAGTTGATCTCTATTGTAAAACCTTTCTTGGAAGGATTCAAACCAGGGGATAGGGAACTTTATAGGAGAATATTCTCTCCATCGATAAAGCCAGATTTCATGTTCACAAAACTCATGGCTGATTATCCTCTAGAAGGTGAGGAAATAGACAGCTACATGATAAAGGATGAGACTGAAGTTACTATATTCAAGGTTCCTGAGACAGTGCAGTACCTGTATCATCTGCTCCCTCCTGAGTTCAAGCTTGATGAGGAGCAATATGAGATACTTGACATAGCGAGGAGGATAATGGCAGAGCACAAGCCTACAAAATCTGAATTTGTTAATCCTGAACGCATGCGGGAGGTGTTCTTCAACATAGGGCATGATCTGATAGAAGAGCTTATTGGTTATAGGAATGTGAAGATGACTGAGAAGGAGATCTCAAAACTTACAAGGATTCTTGTCAGGTATACAGTCGGGTTTGGGCTTATAGAAGTTCTTCTGAGCGATGAGAAGATTCAGGACGTAAGTATAAACTCTCCTGCAGGAAATATCCCTATGTTTATTGTGCATGCTGATTATGATGATTGTAAGACAAATGTCGTCCCTACATCAAGGGAAGTGGATTCCTGGGCGACAAAATTAAGATTGATGTCTGGGCGGCCATTAGATGAGGCAAATCCTATACTAGATACTGAGCTTGAGCTTCCAGGTGCATCCACGAGGGTATCAGCTGTAACAAGACCGCTTGATCCAAGCGGACTTGCATTCTCATTCAGGCGACATCGTGACAAGCCATGGACATTACCATTGTTCATAAAAGCCAAGATGATAACACCTTTCGCCGCAGGTCTCATCTCTTTTTTGGTAGATGGTACAAGGACATTGCTTATAGCAGGAACCAGGAGCTCCGGTAAATCATCTTTGCTATCAGCTATACTTGTCGAGATAATGCGTAAATATCGTATAATCACAATAGAGGACACGTTAGAATTGCCAACTTCGCATTTAAGGAGGATGGGTTATAATATCCAGCCTCTACAGGTAGCATCCTCATTGACAAAGACATCAACTGAGATGACTGCCTCAGAAGGTATACGTTCAACATTACGTCTTGGTGACTCAGCTTTGATTGTAGGAGAAGTTCGTTCAGAGGAAGCAAGAGCATTATATGAAGCCATGCGAGTAGGTGCAGCAGCGAATACTGTAGCTGGAACTATCCACGGTGATAGTCCTTATGGTATATATGATAGGGTTGTAAATGATATTGGTGTCCCTAGCACATCATTCAAGGCAACTGATGTTATAATAGTTGCAAATCCTATCAGGAGTGCTGATGGTCTCCATAAGTTCAGAAGAGTCACTAGCATAACTGAAGTAAGGAAAGATTGGGTTAATGATCCTCTTCTTGAACATGGTTTTACAGATTTGATGAAATATGATCCCAAGGATGATGAGCTCAAGATCTCGCCTGAGCTGAAGAATGGTGAATCAGAGATATTGAAGACGATTGCCAGCAATATCAAGGATTATTCCAATAATTGGGATGCAATCTGGGAGAATATAGAACTGAGAGCGAAGATAAAACTTGCCCAGGTAGAAATGGCAGAGAAGACAGGAGACCAGGATATTCTGGAAGCTAGGTTCACAGTATTATGCAATGATTATTTCCATAAGATAAGTGACCAGGTCAAGGAAGAGTTAGGTGTGCTTGATGCAAAACGTATATTCTTTGAATGGAATGAGTGGTTGAAATCAACAGTCAAGAAGAATAAGCATAAGGAGGCTGGTGAGTAAGGAGATAGTGAGTGGCAACATAATGTCGTATTGAATTTATCAGTAATAAAAAAATGGATAAGATAAGTGAAGAGGAGATCAGGAAAGCGATGGATGAGTATGATCACGAAGGTAGCTCTACCTCTAAATCAATGAATAGCCAATCAAAGAAATCTCCAAAAGCTCGGGAAAATAAATTCTCATTGTTTAAGAAGATATCTAACTCCCTATCTGGGCAAGATATGGTCGGATCAGATGCAAATATAACTAGTGCAGAATATCGTCAATTTTTAGACGAGAATAAGCCGATGATACATTCATGGTATGAGAAGGCATGCAGGTTCTCCGGTAATCTGATAAAGATAAGCCCTGGCAAGGATAAGAAGCCAGAGATCGAAGCAGCGTTGAAGACTGCACATCTCAATGTATCTGCAGAGGATGCATTCTCTTTTGCGATCATTGGCCCAATCCTTTTGATGCTTGGGGGCATCTTGATATCATTCTTGCTTCTTAATGGAGATTTCTTCTTTGTCTCATTTTTTCTGCTTGCCGGAATTGGGACGATGATACCATTGACGAAGCTTCCTATGATATTTGCAAGCATTACGCGCATGAAGAGCAGCAAAGAGATTGTCCTGTCAGTCTTCTATATAGTTACATATATGCGTCAGAACTCAAATCTTGAGAAAGCGATTGAGTTCGCATCACAGCATCTCAATGGGCCATTGGCAGCTGAACTAAAGAAGGTTCTATGGAATGTCGAATCGCAGACTTATGGCACAATAAAGGAATCATTGGATGAGTATATGGAGAAATGGAGAAAGACAAATGCAGAATTCTTGGAAGCGATGAACTTGATTGAGTCATCTCTTTATGAACCTAGTGAAGAGAACAGGATAGGTTTGCTTGATAAGGCACTTGACGTTATATTGACTGAAACATATGAGAAGATGCTTCATTACTCCCACGATATCCAATCGCCTATAAGTACATTGCACATGCTTGGAGTAATCCTTCCTATACTTGGGCTTGTCATACTTCCTCTTGTAGTAAGCTTCATGGAGAATGTTGAATGGTATCACATCGCTATACTTTACAATGTGGTGATACCTATTGCAGTCTATTTCGTCGGGAAGAATATACTCTCTACTCGTCCAGGTGGATATGGTTCAGGTGAGATCGCTTCAGATAATCCCATGGTAGTAGAGAAGAAAAAGAAGAATAAGAAATTTATGGGTAAGGAGTTGACTCCTTTGTTCATGGGCCTTGCAGTATTCCTTCCATTATTCTTGTTAGGCATCTCACCTATATTATTGCATTGGTCTTTGGGTCCTGGAAATGATATAACACTATTTCATAGCGAATATAGCGACAATTGGTATAACGATATGAAATTCCTGGATTATAGGGAGGCAAAAGGTACATCTGCAGAATATGGTGATGTAGAATATAAGGGACCATATGGATTGTTTGCGACATTGCTAGGGGTGCTTTTTGTGTTGTCGTTCGGACTAGGTTTCGGGACTTATTATTACTACAAGACCAAGGATATTATTTTTATCAGGGAGGAGACAAGAAAGCTTGAGGATGAGTTTGGTTCCGCGATATTCCAGCTAGGAAACCGTCTTGGTGATGGAATACCTTTAGAGATGTCATTCAGCAAGGTTGTTGAGGTGATGCAGGATTCTCAACCAGGAAAATTCTTTGGTATAATAGACTCAAATATACGTCGTATGGGAATGAATCCTGAACAGGCGATCTTTGATAAGAGACTTGGAGCAATACGCTTCTTCCCAAGCAATCTGATTGAAAGTACCATGAAAGTTCTTACAGAAGCAATAAAGAAAGGTCCAATGATAGCATCTAGAGCGATGACGAATGTCGCTCGTTATGTGAAAGAGATGCATTCAGTTGAAGAACGTCTTCGTGATCTGCTTGCAGAAGTCATATCTTCAATGAGCTCTCTTGTCAAGTTCCTTGCTCCAGTCATATCAGGTATTGTAGTTGGTATAACTGCAATGATAACCAATATAATCGGTAACCTCAGGACATCACTTGGGCAATTTGGGACAGATGCAGCAGAAAGCGGAGGAGCCCTTGCTGGTCTGACAGAGATGTTCGGAGATGGCATCCCTACATATGCATTCCAGATTGTAGTTGGTATATATATCGTACAGGTAGTATGGATAATGTCAAAGACGATAGCTGGCATATCATATGGTGATGATAAGCTAGGAGAAGAGTATACCATAGGACAGAATATGCTACGCTCTGTAACACTTTATTGCATAATTGCAGCAGTCATAACAATAATCTTCACGATAATTGCATTGTCTGTCCTTGGAAGAGCTATAACTGCAGAGATAGTATGATGATCTTGATCTGATTGAACCAATAGAAACACATGTCTGATTAAATTAATTTATTTGCTTTCTCCTCTAATTCTTTCCTGTAATCTATAGGTTTCCCTTTGAAGAAATCTATCCTTGCAGCGATTGCAACCTTGTCAGCTATTGCCCTTGCCATCTTGCCCTTATTCTTCTTGTTGACTTTGGCAATGAGTGGATGTGCATGTATCAGTCCATATTTTGGGCTTTTTGCCTTTCCGCTCATGTGTTTGAACAATGATTTCTCTGCTCCTATGATCTGTATTACTGTAGCGGGAGTTTTTGACACCTTCTCTAATCCTCCAAGATGCCTCAGAAGTTTTGCACACAATGTAGTGCCTAATATCTTATGCATATTTGGACAATTAGTGGTAAGGATCTTTTCAAGGTATGACGTCTCTTTTTGTCTTGTCTCAACTAATATACGTGCATTCTTTGCCAGAACCATTATCGCCTCTATATCCTCTTTGTTCAATTCTCTACCTATGCTATTTTTTGCATTTATTTCTTTTAGCAGATCCTTTTTGTCCTTTGTTGTAATAAGCTCTATGAATTTCTCATTATCCCTTACTCTATCGACTGTTTCAGGATTGTACCATGCATACCATTCCCTTGCACGTGATGAGATTTGATTTATCATCTTGTCTAATTCTTCAATTCCTGATATCGCCTGGATAACTAATGTATCCCATCTTACACTATCCTGGACTTTTTTCCTTGTATCCTCAAGAAGCCTCACTCTTAGCTTGCTCAGTTCTTCCATGCATCAATCAAATTGAATATAGTTTAAATATTCTTCCACTATATTTCCGGACCGTAACATAAATTATTTAAACAGTATAGAATCACTTTTCTTAGCAAGTAGCAGTTGCAGATGAAGAGACGGATGACGTAATGGCTTTACATCACACATTCAACGAGCAAAATTTCAAGTCGCAATGCATATATTGTGGCACTGACTTCTCAGAGCTATCCTGGAATACCATCAATGAAGGGATAAGCACTTACAAGGAGATCCCTAAATGCCCTGGTTGTGATCGTCACATAACTGTTCCGATAGGCTTTCTTACTTCAGGTCATGATGCTTGGGACGGAAAGCATAATTGGCTCAATGAAGATGGCATAAAGATTGAGAAGACAAGCCACAAGATGAAGAATCTTGAATCGCAGATAAAGATATTATCAGAAACCATTTATCCTTGAAGATTTAGATCGATGTCAATTATTAGTAAAGCAATGTCCCTTCGAATTCTTTATCATTTATGCAATTCTCAAGGTTCTTCAAGTCCTTTCCGATTATGATTGCCTTTATGCCATTATCCTTAGCTTCCTTGCTTGCTACTGGATCAAATGGTGAGTTCATTCCTGGCTTCCAGTCCCTGCCAATTATATCTAGATATTCATCCCAGCTAAGTTTATGAAATTTTGCAGCATCTTCAAATACATTAGGATCCTTGTCATATACATAATCTATGTTTGAGACATTCAGGACTTTCTCTGCTTCATACTGTTTTGCAAGAACAACAGCATCCATATCTGTAGAGAAGCCAGGCTTCCATCCTGCTGCGATGATTATCCTTTTATTTGTTGATATCTTCTCAGTAGGATCAATGATTACATGATCATAGGCATCATCTCCGAACATCATCCTGACTAGTTCGCCATTAAGATGCGTTGCCTTTATTCCTAACCAATCTTTCTGCTCATTTGTAGCTTCTGTTATCTCTCCTAAGGCAGTCTGATAATTTCTGCATGTTTTTCCACCGCCGCATACTATAACGACCCTGTTTTCCTTGGTGTAATCCAGGACCATCCCTCTGAAGCTTTTCAAGTAGTCGACATTGACTCTGTCTGGAACGATCATTGATCCGCCGAGTGAGAATACGATTGTCTTCATTTTTTATTACCTAAAATCCAAATCCAATTAAAGCAATTCCTAGTACTATAAAAAATATTCCATACCATTTATTTCTATTTATTTCTTCTTTAAGTATCTTCCATGAGAAGAATGTTGCCCATATGTAGCTTGTGGCTATGAAAGGGTATAATACTGATAGTTCTCCTCCTTTTAGTGCAGGTACAAAAAATACTGTCCCTAATGCATAAACTCCAATACCTAATATCAATGCAGGGTTTAAGAATATATTCTTGATTTTTCTGAAACTTTTTCTTGTTCCTACTTTTATTATGATAGGAGCTATTCCTCCGCAAAGAGCAGACATCAGAACAAGAAGTATTGCCCACCATTCTGTCATTTTGAGCCCCTCCCAATGAATGTCACTCCAGCTATTATCATACCAATACCTATTATCTTGAAGATATTGATAGTTTCACCTAAAAACTGCCATGATAATATGACTACCCAGACATAGCTTGTTCCTAAGATAGGATATATCACAGATACCTCTCCTCCTTTGAGAGCAAGTATCATCATGATTGCTCCAATACCATACATGAATAACCCTCCGAGTAGGAGGTAGTTGAAAAGAATCCCATCTAGACTGAAGCTTAAACTTTTTGATCCAAGCTTATACAATAGCTGTGCAATGCTTATGAAAACAGTACATGCTATTATCAACACTATTGCCCATCTTTTAGTCTTCATGGTATCCTGCTCAGTCATTATGGTGATGGATTTGATCCATCTCTCTATCTAAAAAGGTCACTTATAAACATTAGCCATAAGCACACTAATAAATTAGTTACTATTCTAAAGTAGCAAATTATCGAAACATTTATATACTAGCTCTTTTAACATCTTTGATTAAGAGGTGACAAAGAGTTATTAGGGGGTAATAACTATGTCAGATGACGAGTATTATGAAGAGGAAGTCATTTCAGAACAAGAGCATGACGATATAGTTGAGAATGAAGAAGGTGACACAGTCACAGAAGGAGAAGAGCAGGAAGATTTCATCTATGACCAGGTTAAAGGAGGCCATGGGAAGAAGCATATCCTAAGTGATCTCAACAAGAAACGACTTGGAAAACACGAGATGGACGAGCTGTTCTGCGACTGGTATTAGTTAAAATGAAAACTTTAAAACCATTAGTCTTAACAACAGTTATTGCATCAATGCTTGCGACAGGCTGTATGACATCACATCCAAGTTCTTCTTATGGTGAGATTAATTCAGGTGATGTCGTCACAAAGCATCCTGGAATGATGGGTAGATATGGTTTTAGGATGCTGGAAAGTGGTGGTACAGCATCTTGTTTTGTTGCTCCTTCTGAAGGGCTTGAAGCTTTCCTGAAGACACCAAATGGGTCAATGTTGACACAGTATTCTATAAAGAAGGATGGCATACAAATAGCAAAGATTGCCCAAGGAAGGTCATATGGTATGCATTTCTATGAGATTATATCAGTAAACTCTGCTTTCTCAGTAAGTGATGCATTAAAATTCATTGATGGTAATATAGAAAGCAACCCTATAGTGGAAGGTTACACGATAGAAAAACTTAAGCTTTAAGCCATTCAATTTCTTCTTTTTCTAATTCAAACTCAGAAATCATATTATCATATTTGCCGGATTTAGCTATAACTCTAATATATGGCATGACATCTTGTATTACTCGTCTAGAACTGGTATGCATCAAAGGTGCGATCTTCTCAGCGATGGCCTTCCTTTTCATGTATTTCATGTTCGCTTGCCATATCTTGAGCAGTCTTCCTGGAGGGCCATACTTGATAAATTTCTTGTATTTCTCATCTTTTGCTAACGCAACGCCTCCACTATATAATGCATTTATGTAGACCAAGAATCTCCAATGCTGCCATCTCCTTATTCGGCCTTTGTAGACATCTGCTTTAGAAAGCATCATCATTGCATTCGTGATATCTCTCCCTTCATACTCTTTAGGGATATTCTCTTCAAGCCATAATCCTACAGTATCTATGTCTTCACCTATATTATCAAAAGCAGTCTTTGCAACTTCTATGTCCGTTGTCTTCATGACCTTTAGCAATGCGTTCATCAGCGTCTCAGTCCTGTTGCGTTCATTGTCTAGCAGCTCATCAACACTTTCCTTTGTCAGTTTCTTCTCTCCTGAAGCAGTCAATGTCTGGCAATCATTTATCGCTGCCCGAAGATCACCACCAGCTCGTCTTGCCAGGCTCTTAACAGCATCCTCATCATATGCACATTTCTCAGCGTCCAGTATCTTGATCAGCTGATTTGTTATGCTCCTGTAATCTAAGGTATGGAATTCAATCAGTACAGATTTCTTTCTCAATGCCTTCAGCTTATCATTGTAGGGGTCATTGCAGGTGCATAATACTGGGAAGGTGCTGTTCTCGATCAGCTTCAGCAATGTCTGTACTGCTCCTCTGTCTTTTGTGCCGGAAAGGCCATCTATCTCATCTATCAGGATGATCTTCCCTTTGAAGAAAAGTGATTGCTGTTTTATGGCAGTCCCGACAAAACCCTCAATCTTATCCTTGTTCCTGAAATCTGATGCATTCATCTCAACAAGTTCAAGTCCTGCCTCATCTGTAAGAGCAACAACAGAGCTGGTCTTTCCACAACCAATCCCTCCATATAGCAATGCGCATTTATTTTTCTGCTTTCTATAACTGGATACATAATCCTTGAGAATTTCGATTGCCTTGTTCTGTCCTACTACTTCAGAAGTTGATTTTGGCAGGTATTTCAATATCCATGGTCTCATATTATGACGATATAGAGATCATTTAAATTGTTTATTGGTAAGGTTTATTAATATTAATTGACTTTTATTAGATATGCCATTAATTAAAAAAAACTACAATTCTATAGATGATGCTTTTGATAGAGTCTTCCATGGTGAAGAGACACAAATGGAAAGGTATGCAAGAAGAAGAGAATTTGCTAATAAATATGGGGAAGGAAGATTCAATCATTGGATTCCTGGATTATATGCTTATGTGAATATAAGAGAAACACTACAGAAAGACGATCTCTCAAAACGACAAAAAGCAACAGAAATTGGGATGGCTTTAACTGGAGAACTTGCATTGAATGTAATAAGGGTAGGTGCAATTTACACAATTTATAGACTGCATAATTACTTATTTCCGTAATTTTTAGTGCTTTTCTAGTTAAATTACTCTTATTTCTTAGGTTAAATATATAAAAACATCCTCAATTTTTCAATCAATGGAGTTACCAAATAAATACGATCCTAAGGAATCAGAGCCAAGATGGGAGAATTTCTGGATAGATAATGGAATATTCAAGTTTGATCCAGATAGCAATAAGCCCATATTCTCTGTTGATACTCCACCGCCAACTGTATCAGGTAAGATGCACATAGGCCATGCATTCTCATTCAGTCAGCAGGATTTTATCGTTCGATACAAGAGGATGAAAGGATACAACATTTTCTGTCCATTCGGAACAGATGACAATGGACTTGCTACTGAGCGTCTTATAGAGAAGATGAAAGGCGTCAAAGGCACGAGGATGTCACGAGATGATTTCAAAAAATTATGTCTAGATACTCTTAAGAATGAATTAAGGCCAAAATATATTGAGGATTGGAAAAGGATCGGCATGTCATGCGATTGGGACATATTCTATACAACAATTAATGACCATTCTATGAAGATAAGTCAGGCAGCTTTCCTTGATCTTATGAAAAAGGATCGCATCTATAGGAAAGAAGCACCAGCAATGTGGTGCCCACAATGTCAGACTGCTATCTCTCAGGTTGAATGTGAAGATGTTGAGATGAAATCATTCTTCAATGACATAGTCTTCAAGGTTAAGAATGATGAAGGGAAAGAAGAGGAACTCATCATTGCAACGACACGTCCAGAGCTTCTTCCAGCTTGTGTTGCAGTCTTCTATCATCCTACTGATAAGCGTTACACACATCTGAAAGGGAAAAAAGCAAAGGTTCCTCTGTTCGATATTGAAGTTCCAATTCTCGAAGATGAACGTGCAGATCCTGAGAAAGGCACAGGGATAGTAATGTGCTGTACTTTCGGAGATTCTACAGACTGCGAATGGCAACGAGCACATAATCTTCCTATAAAAGAAGCTATCACAAAAGATGGCAAGATGACTGCCTTGGCAGGTAAATATGAAGGCAATGACATGAAGACAGCAAGGAAGATGATGATCGAAGATATGAAGGATCAACGTCTATTGCTGAGCCAAGAGCCTATAACACATGCCGTCAATGTGCATGAAAGATGTCAGACTGAGATAGAATTCATCCATTCAAAGCAATGGTTCATAAGGTATCTTGACCTGAAAGATTCTTTCTTGAAGAGGGGGAATGAACTTAATTGGTATCCTAAGCATATGAAGAACAGGTATGACAATTGGATCAATGGCCTACAATGGGATTGGTGCATATCTCGTCAACGTTTTTCAGGAGTGCCATTCCCAGTATGGTATGATAAGAAGACAGGGGAGCCGATACTTCCTAAACCTGATCAGCTTCCTGTAGACCCTATGAATGACCTCCCTGAAGGATACACGAAAGACCAGGTAGAACCAGAGAAGGATGTTATGGATACATGGGCAACTTCTTCATTGACTCCGCACCTTGCAGCTGACCAGTTCAAGGATCATCCAGTATATGAAAAGTTATTGCCTATGACATTGCGTCCTCAGGCTCACGATATAATTACATTCTGGTTGTTCAATACTGTTGTACGAAGCCACATCCATAGGAATGAGCTTCCTTGGAAAGATGTAATGATCTCAGGCTGGGCTCTTGATCCTAAAGGAAAGAAGATGTCGAAGTCAAAAGGTAATGTTGTTGAGCCTCAGGCAATGATAGAGAAATATAGCTCAGATGCTTTGAGATTCTGGGCCGCCTCTTCAAGCCTAGGCGAGGATCTCCCATTCCAGGAGAAAGAGCTGCTTACAGGCCAGAAGATGGTGACAAAGCTTTGGAATGCAAGCAAGTTTACGATAATGCATCTTGAAGGATATCAGCATGAGGAATTTGAGGAATTCGAGGCTATGGACAGATGGCTTCTCTCAAAGCTCCAAAAGCTAATCAAATCTGTGACTGAGTCAGTTGAACGTTATGAATATTCAAGGATAAAGCTTGATGTCGAGAAGTTCTTCTGGCAGAATTTCTGCGACAATTATCTTGAGATATGCAAGGATAGGATATATAACCCAGATAGGCGAGGGAGTGCAGAGAAATTATCTGCGCAATATACACTATATACAACTCTATTATCGATATTGAAGATGTTTGCACCTATAACTCCTTTCATAACAGAAGAGATATACCAGATGTATTTCAAGGACAAGGAGAATCTGCAATCTATTCATATCAGTTCATGGCCTGAGTATGATGAGAAGCTTGTTGATGAGAAAGCAGAGTCCGCAGGTGATCTGCTTGTGAATGTGCTTGCAGATGTAAGAAGGGCAAAATCAGAGGCAAAGGTATCTCTCAAAGAACCAGTGAAGGAGCTTACGATAGAAGGAAAGATATCAAACGATGAATTCTCACTCATTGAGCAGGATCTGAAAGCTTCAACACATGCAGAGACTATTTTCTATAAGGTCCTTGACAAGGAAAGCGAAGCTGAATATCTTTGTGATATAAAGCTATGATCTTTTTTTTTGGAGCAAAAAGTATTACTAGTGTTATTTATACTATAAATAGTAGTGGTATTACTAATAATATTTATAAATGCGGCAATCTGATGGTTGTATATGCATAAAGGGACCACTAAATCGCGTATTTCTGTGACCATAGATTCTAAATTGCTTGAGAAACTACAATCAAGGCTGAAGAAGAAGATGATCAAGACTTCTACTTATATTGAATATCTGATAGAGAGGGATATCAAGAATGAGAAGTGATAATCCTATCCACAATAAGTCCCAAGCGACAATATTCCTTTTGATATCTATCTTCATACTCCTAGTCTTGGTTATATTAGTATTCACGACTGCAGGCACCATATCATTGAGTTTTCTGAAGCAGACTAATCATCCACTGCCTTTCTACATAGAGGAGTGCATGAAGTTCCAGATTGTTGATGCTGTTGAGATACTTACATCACAAGGTGGTTTCATATATTACTTTGAACCTAACCTTACTACATCAAAGAGGGTCTTTGCATATTCGATAAAGGATAATTCAAATACTTCTCCTAGCAGAGAATTCATGGAGTCTGAGATCTCAAGATATATGGTAGACCATATCCAGGAATGCATAGACAATTCTTCTTTTGACATTACTACATCTGGGATCCCAAGAGCAAAGACCATAATATTCCCTGAGACGATAGATGTCCAGCTTGATTATGAGATGACTGTCCCTTATGGCGATTCCAATATCTCATTCATGGATTTCCGGGCTGATCATCCGCTTCCTTTAGGAAGGATGGTAGAGCTGCGTGATACAATTGTGAAAGATCTCATTGATTATCCTAACCTGATGCTTTTGGACAAGCTTTATGATACGGACTTTGAGATGATAATCAATCCATATACAGGAAGGATAAAGGTAATTGATATGATAAATACCTCTGCAAGATTGAGGAATGATCCTCTTACATTCTCTTTCGCTATGCATGATCTTCATTCATTGAAATCAAACCTTGAGTTTATTGATATGCCTACAGATATGACTCTACCTAGAGGAATACCTATTCAAATATCTGTGGCCTGCAACAGGAAATGCAAATATTATGATGATACCATTCTTTTTGACATAGATGAAGATACTGGAATCATTGACTATACTCCTACTGAGTTAGATGTTGGAATGCATAATATAACAATAACTATAACTGATGATACATATACATCACTTAAGAATTTCATGATAACTGTGGTATAAAAATGAGAAAGATAATACTATTGATGATACTGATATTCATTTTATCTATCACAACTTATGCTCAAGAAGCTGCAGAAGGAGTTGATGGATGGAGTGATATGACTGCAGATGAGAGAGCAGATGCAGCAAAATCTGATCCAGCAAGCCTTTCTCCTGAACAGATGCAGGACGTTTGGCCTGAATTGACACCATCAGAAAGGCTTGATATACTTGAACAAGAGCCATCGCATTTTGGAAGTCTTGATAGGACTCAACAAGAAGACATTATGGAAGACCCAACAGTTGTTGATAAATGCACTTCTTGTGTTAAAGATTATCTAGATGGAAGCACAGACCTTGCATCAGAATTTAGTGATCCTGCAAAGGAAGAAACATTCAAGAAATATTTTTCAGACTCAATGAACTTAATGAGTAATGCAATTCAAGCAAATGCTTTCCTTGAATCCAGGATTCCAGGAGATATAAATGTAGAAACAGAGGTTTTTGGTACTGAATTTGTATCTGGTTTTATTGAATACGACCCTGCAACAGATACCTTAGTTGTTGGAATGGATATGTATGGAAATAAGGCAACAAATATTGATTTAAAGTCTCTTACATCTGCAACAGGTATAACAAATTTGAAAGTAGTCGGTTGTGACGGCAACATGTGTACACCAGAGCCGACTGTGGTTATGGAAACAACGTACAATGAACCATTTACTTTCAAAGGTTCAGGCGATGTTTCTTTTCAAGAGACTGAAAATGGAGGAATGTCTTTGATAAGAGGGAATGGTGCAGATCAGACAACTGTAGATGTTCCTAGAGAATATCAGCCAGGTGATAAAGTTACTATAGATGGAGTTACATATGATGTTGATTTTTATGCTCCAATAGATTTCTCTTCAATGACAGAAGAACAAATTAATGATTTTATAGGAGTAGGTCTTATACCTGTTGATGATAATTTAGGTGATCCTGTTGACCCTAACACTCCACCTGATGGTACACAATGCCAAGGGAATCAAATACCTGATCCAGACAACCCAGGAAGTTGCTTATCACCACCTGCAACTGTAGACAATCCTACAGGAGATAACACAGATCCCTGGATAAATTTTGACGTAGACAATTCAATCGATGGATATGGCAGGATGACCATCGATAAAGGATACTATAATGTTAATAGCTTAGGTGGTGAATTCTCTATTTATTCTAATTTTATTTCAATGGAGAATGGATACCTTTATGATAAGGGTTCAGACACATTATTGTATGGAAACATATATGCCGACTATGATGATAACAATGATCTTGATTATGCGTTCATACAAAGCCCTGGTCCAGGACAATCTGCAGGTTTCAACCATCCAGATGGAATGTTTAGGTTAAGAGGAGGTCTAGGTGCATCCATTGAAGTTGATTTTGATGATGGAAGTATTACAGAGATAGCAACAAATGATAATGGTGGTGTTGCTGCTATTGAAGGTGAATTCAAGTCTAGCAATGATATGAATTATTATGATAATTATGTCCGTAGCTCTTCATTAATCAGTTTTACAGATAGTTCATCATCACAGATTGCTCCTATAACTGCAGCAGCAATCTCTACACACAATCTTAATCCTACATCATATGTTACAAATGTCACATTACGTTCACGTAATGCTCAATACATTTATCGACCTGCAAAGTATAAAGTATCATCTAGCGAGTATGGTGACTTTGAAGATAAGATAATATGCTTCAGGAATTGCGCCACTCTTGATATCGATAACAGTGTATATGTCAGAAGTGACGACCTAGGTATAATATCAGTAGGGAAGCTTGGGGGCATCGTCATAAACTACGAAGGTAATTCGCGTGAAGTCTTTGATCCGAACTATCTTCTATTGACAAAGGATTCTAGTGATGAATATACTTCCAATTTTAACACGATACTCAACAAAGAGATAGACTCTTCTCAAGAGCAGGATCTTCTTTTCAGGTTGAATAGGGAAGCGAAAAGAAACCTTAGCGTAAGAGAATCTTTGGAGACACATAAGCAGCTATATTACCAGAATGCTGAGCCTGCATCCTTTGCAGATATGAATGATAAGATTGTATTCGTAGATCCAGATACTGAAGGCTTCACAGAATTGAATTTCTTCACTTACATAAGGGATGGCCAGCGTAAGCTTGTCCTTAATCGTGATTCATACAACAACATGATAGAGCTGAATGCAAGAGAGGATATTGCTATTCCTGTAGATACTTTTGTCTTAGTGGATGGTAAGATAAGTTATAATATCGAAAGGGATCTTTCAATTCAGCCAGAAGTATATGGTAATACAATATTTTTCAAGAATCCTGATGAAGTCAAAAATGACTATGGTGAGATCATCAACTGATCGTTCTTTCTTACTTTATCTTTAACAGGGAAAGTAATTACGCCTATGCCTTCATCTATCGCATTCCCAGCATCGTCCCTAAGGTTTTCAGCGATTGCATCTATATCTGTTGTCTTTCCCTTTATCTTTATCTGCATGCCTTTCTTCAAAGGTTCATCCATATTTACGCATGCTATGCCTAACTTCTGGTAATAGTTCTCTACTCTGCCTATCGGTATATATTTTTTCTTCCTCTGCCTTGGCGAGCTTTTGCATTCTTCACAGCAGCAGCTATTCATCTTCTTTCTGCAATCATCACAGCATATGAATAGATTATCACAGTCCATATTGTGGCAATTTATGTATTTCCCGCATTTCTTTCCGCAATGCTTGCATTCTGTCAAAGGGGATTCTGTTGTAGTCACAAGCCTGTCATCAAAAACAAAAAGGCCACCTTCCCAATATTTATTTGGGTATTTGTTCATGTATTCTATGATGCCGCCTTTCAGCTGCATTACATTATCTATTCCAATGTTCTTCATGTATGCAGTTGCTTTCTCACATCTTATTCCGCCAGTGCAGTATGTTATTATCTTCTTGCCTTTCAATTCATCTTTCATGCCTGATATCTCTTTAGGGAATTCCTTGAATGTCTTGATAGGCATTATCTTGGCATTCCTGAACCTTCCGACTTCCGCTTCATAGTCATTACGTGTATCTATTATTATGAATTCATCATCATTTTCGTATAGTTTATTCAACTCATCGACGCTGATATAAGGTGCTTTTTTGTCCATATCAACATCCTTGCCTATAGCGACTATCTCTTTCCTTGTCCTTACAACAAGCTTGTGATAAGCGTTCTTCTCAGTATTCAGATCTCTATATGTCATATCCTTGAATTCAGGTTGTGAATTGACCCATTTCTTGAATTTTTCAATGTCATCGATCTTTCCGCTTACTCCTGCATTTATACCTTCGTTTCCGATAAGTATCCTTCCTAATATTCCAAGCTCTTTGCATTTATCATGGAAGATCCCCTTAGTCTTCTCAGCGTCAAGCGTTATGAATTTGTAGAATGTTATTACCTTATACATCTTTTATACCTTCTTTACCATGTATGGTCCTTCTTTCTCATATCCTAATTTCCTGTAGTACTCTCTTACTCCTACTCCGGATATTATCACTATTTTTTCTCTTCCCTCTTCAATTGCGATCTTTTCAGCAGCTGCCATCAATTTCTTGCCTATTCCTTTATGCTGTACTTTCTCTGCCTTATCATCACCGATCTCTACAGCTGACCCATAGACATGCAATTCTCGTATCAATGCACCATTATCGCCTATCACTTTATGTAGTTTTCGTGGAGGTATCCTCAATCTTACAAAACCAAGAAGCTTGTCATCAGCCTCTGAGCTTATGAAGAATTCTTTTCCATCATTAGCCCTGTATTCTCTAACGATTATCTCAGGTGTTCCTTTGACAGATTGCTGTCTTATCTCTCTTGCCCTTATATCCCTGAATATGACTTTCTCTTTCTTTGCTATCTCATCTACATATTGACGCAGATTTGTCTTGTCTACTCCAGAGGAGGTTACATATGTCGGTATATCCCTCTGCACTCTCATAACTCTGCAGTATTCAGGTATAAATTTGAATCCTTCTACAATTATCTCAGCAGCCTCTCTGGTTGACAAAGGTATGAATAGTCCTTTCTTATACCAATCAAAAAGTACAGTACCTGGCATTACCATGCACGGATATATCTTCATCATATCAGGCTTTATCCCCTCATTCTCGAAGAATTGCCTGAAATTCTCAATATCTCTTTCTCTTGATATTCTATGCTTATCTTTTCCTGGGAGTCCGGGCATTATATGTAGGTTAAGCTTGAATCCAAAATCTCGCAATTCAGCAATGCTCTTTATTGAATCAGCAAATGTATGTCCTCTTCCTGAGATCTTGAGGACTTCATCATATACGCTTTGTATTCCAAGCTCGACTCTTGTGACACCATAATTGAGAAGCTCAAAGCTTTTATCTTCAGTACCTTCATCAGGCCTTGTTTCGATTGTGAGTCCTATGCACCTTATGGCTGCAGTCTCATTGATCTTATGTTCTTCCTCTAAAGTTTTTACATCTTTCACTTTCTCTGCAAGTATCTTCTTCTTGATCTTTTCAGTTCTTGAATCATCAAGGACACTTCCTGGAAGCTCGAAGAATTCCTTGAACTTATCAAGGTTCAATCCATCCTTATCATAGAATAGTCTTGAGAAATCATTGTATGCCTTGAATGAATAGTAGATGAAGTCTTTTTGGTAGTCTTTCGGGACGCTGCAGAAAGTTCCACCCATTATTATCTGGTCGACTTTGTCTGGATTCTGGCCTATTACCACATATTGCTCTAATCTATTGAACACTATACGATAGCTGTCATAATCATTCCTGATTGCCCTCATTGTTGAAGGTTCATTTCCTGTATAGCTTTGTGGAACATCTCCGAATTCGCTTCCAGGACCTCCTGGACAGAATACGCATTTTCCATGAGGACATTTGAATGGAGCCATCATTGTCGCAACAATAGCGACACCGCTTCCTGTCCTTGTAGGTTTTGTCTCGACGTACTTTCTTATTCTTTTCGCATCATCACTGCTTGCATGCATATATACTTCGATGTCCGTCGGAATCAATCTTCTCTTGTATTTCTTGCAAAGCTTATTCTTGTATTTAGCTAATTTCTCTTTGCTTGGTTTCTCATCCTTGATCCATTCTATCAATTCATTGAAATATTCTTTGTCACTCATAGAAATTAACCTCGATAATTACAATTGTGGAACTATGCTTTTTTTAGGCGATAACCTTCCTTATCGTCCAATATCTCATAACCTTTGCTCTTTATCTCATCACGTAGTTTGTCTGCAGCTGCCCAGTCTCTCTCTTTTTTTGCAGCAAGCCTTCTGTCAGCAAGTGAAACAATCTCTTCAGGTATTTCCTCTGCATCGAAGCTCATTATTCCAAGTACACTGTCAAGCTTTTTCAATGCATCAATCACTTCCTCTTTATTCTTTATGCCATCTGAATCGATACTCTTGTTTATTTCTTTGATCATATCGAATACGACAGCAAGCCCGCCTGATATATTAAGATCATCATCCATCTCTTCCTCGAATTCCAGGAGGAATTTCTTGCAATCAATATTTGTTTCTCCTGATTTTGCAGAGTTAAGTTTACTGATGACCTCATCAAATTTATTCAATGTGTCGGGAATCTGCTTAAGTTCATCTTCCCTGAAATCAAGCTGTACCCTGTAATGTGTCTTCAATAATTCGAACCTTATTGATCTTGGATCATATCCTTTTGTTGTCAGATCCCTTAATGTATAGAAATTGCCAAGACTTTTTGACATCTTCTCGCCATTAACGATAAGATGCGCATTATGCAGCCAATAATTCACCCATTTCTTGCCTGTAGCGCTTTCTGTCTGAGCAATCTCATTGGTATGATGCGGGAATATCAGGTCGACCCCGCCAGTATGTATATCAAATTGCTCTCCTAGATGTTTTGTTGACATGGCTGAGCATTCAATATGCCATCCAGGTCTTCCTTTTCCTAATGATGTCTCCCAGAATACATCTCCATCCTTCTCTTCATATGCTTTCCATAATGCAAAATCACGAGCATCATCTTTCTCATACTCATCAGCATCATTAAGTCTGCCATCAGCATTCGCTTTCAACTGCTGGCAATCAAGGCAAGCAAGTTCCCCGTATCCATCCACCTCAGTTATCTTGCAGTATGTTGTCCCGTTCTTCTCATATGTCTTGCCTTGAGCTTTCATCCTCTCTATTAGCTCTACCATTTCCTTGATGTGGTCAGTTGCTTTAGGCATGACATCAGGAAGAAGTATATTCAATGCCTTTATGTCTTCCATGAATGCTCTTGAATAGAATTCAGTGAATTCTTTTAGGGATTTCTCCTCCTTCTGTGAATCTCTGATTGTCTTGTCATCTACATCAGTCAGGTTCATTACATGTTTTACATTATATCCCTTGAATTTCAGGTATCTTTTCAACAGATCAACGAATATGTATGCACGAAGATTCCCTATATGGACATAATTGTATACAGTAGGACCGCAGCTATACATACTAACATTCTTCCCGGATTTATCTATGGGACTGAACTCTTTTTTCTCCCTTCCTAGCGTGTTGAAAAATTTCAATGTCATTATTCTGAATATCCTCTATCACTTTTTAAAACTTATTCAAATAACTTATTCAAATAACTTATTCAAATATCATTATTGATGCTAATGTTCTAGTTCAATTATATACCTGCTCCATCCTCAAACATGCCTATGCTCTGCCTATTGCCGCATTCAAGCTTTGTATGAGGACTTTTTGCCACGTCATCAGATTTTCCATATATTGTACCACCCATCTCGGTTATGAGTTCCTTTAGTTGGCTTTTTGTCATGTCGACGAAGGGATAGAATTGGACTAGCCCATTGTATCTCTTTATTATCCTATCCTCTCTCCAATCAGTTATACCTTGAACCCACATGATTGGCTTATCTTCCATGCCCGCAAGCTTTTCATTCAGAGGAGCATGTTTCTGCTCTCTTCTCCATTTTTCAAATTCTTCCCCTTCTTGGCTAAGCCATACTTTTCCATATTCTCTCTCGACATCTTTCTCTGTATAGCCTAGGTTCAATATCTCGATGTCCATGCCTTTTTCCATCATGTTGTACAGGTTATTCCATCTTTGTTCAGGATAAAGGCCATGGTTGGTGAAGTACATCTTTGGATATTTTCCGCTGACTGAATGCCATAATGTAGGTATTGCCTCTGATGTTTCGTTTGCTGCAGTCGTCATGAGAAGTTTTCCTTGTGCTATTGCCCATCTTGCCCTGTCGAATACGCTTAAGCTTACAATAGCTTTATATGCCTCTTCATTCTGCAAAACTTCTTCCAGGCATGGCAATCTCTCGATATTCATATTATCCATTTTCATTTACCAAACTTTCTTTTCTTTTCCTTGTAGCATGATACTCTGAATCTTTTAGCTTCTGTTCAACTCTTCTGCCTTCTTTTCTGACAATCCTTCCAGGCGCACCTACCACTGTGCAATTGCTAGGTACATCTTTATTTATCACGACGCTCTCTGCTCCGATTTTTGAGTTATCACCTACTTTTATTGGTCCAAGCAATGTAGCATTCGCTCCAACCATCACATTGTTCCCTAACGTAGGGTGCCTTTTTCCCATGTGATGTCCAGTTCCACCTAATGTTACATTATGGTATAGGACACAATTCTCTCCAATCTCAGATGTCTCACCTATGACGACACCCATTCCATGATCTATGAAGAAGCCTTTGCCTATCTTTGCGCCTGGGTGTATCTCTATTCCTGTAAGGAACCTCATTATCTGGCTTATGAGCCTAGGTAATATAGGGAACTTTATCATGTGCAATGGATGGCTGATATATCTGTGCACTAATACTGCATGCAGGCTTGGATAGAGCAGCACTTCAATTCTTCTGAAGAAACCTTTCATGACTGCAGGATCGTTTTTTATTATCGCTTTTATGTCATCAAACATTTTCTCACCTTGGTATTTTCATATGGTATTGAACAAAATAAAATTCGACGGTTTATCTAGAACAATGGATAGAATTCAGCAACAACAACAATCTAGCGTTTTTATCATTGGAATCAAGAATTGGTTTAACTATATAAAGATTCGCTCAATATGAAAGGTTTCAAATGATCTATCAATTACTACTAATAAGTACTAAAAACCAAAAAATATATAAATCAGAATATGACCCTTATTTGGATGAATAAGCAAGCAAAACCAAGCATAACACGGATTCCAAGATCAGATTTGCATCTTAGGCAGACATCCCATTCTTTGTATACGGATCTTCATGCAGAGCAGAAATCTGTACCAGATCTGCATAAGCAGCAGAGTATCCTGAAGACAACAGGAAAAGTTATTCTTGGTGCAGTTGTCCTGACATTAGCTTGGAAGGCTGTAGAATATGGATTCAGAAAAGGAGATATGGCAGATGATATCAGGCTTGAAGAGCATGCAGAGCAGGCAAGGTTATATCAACCGCCACCAGGTTCATTGGATTTGAGCGATGATATTGTGGGCTATTATGATAGCAATGATAGGCTTGCTTATATCAAGATAAATGATGATCTTCATGTTATCAATAGTGCTGATTGGGCAAAGACGCCTCTTGGTCTTGTCGATGATTCATTGAAATCAAAGTATAATTTTGATAAGCTGACTGAACTCATCAAGAGGATAAACGCAGATAAAGTTTCTAATAACTCTCTTACAATATTTGGGGGGATAGAATATACAGGAATTGAAGGTCTTGTAACAAACGATGTTGATCTTTCGCAATACAAGCAGAGAGCCTTGTTTACTAATTTCTGATATTGCTGTAATCATTCTTGCTCAGCATAACATTTAAAAAACACTTTCCTTTCTTTTAGAGTATGGAACATATAAGATCCCCGATATGCACTGTACTTGGCCATGTAGACCATGGGAAGTCAAAGATACTTGATAGTATAAGAGGGAGCAATATAATTGCGAAGGAAGCAGGCGGAATAACACAAGCGATAGGTGCTTCTATAATCCCTTTAGAGACTGTTAAGCAGAAATGTGGTGATCTTCTAAAGAAGATGAATTTTAATTTCACTATCCCTGGTCTTCTGTTTATTGATACTCCTGGTCACGCTGCTTTCACAAGCTTGAGGAAACGTGGTGGGAATATAGCTGATATTGCAGTTCTTGTGGTTGATGTAAATGAGGGATTGAAACCTCAAACGATTGAGGCTATAGAGATTCTTAAGGCTTCCAAGACACCATTTGTTATTGCAGCTAACAAGATAGACCTATTTCATGGTT
Organism: Candidatus Woesearchaeota archaeon; assembly: GCA_020637495.1. Taxonomy (GTDB): domain Archaea; phylum Nanobdellota; class Nanobdellia; order Woesearchaeales; family JACJVV01; genus JACJVV01. The sequence continues at coordinate 74,656 of JACJVV010000001.1, read as the reverse complement.
GGAAACCTGATCCTAGCATCAACGTATTGGAGAATATTGCAAAGCAGTCTCCGCAAGTATCGCAGATCGTTGAGACAAAGATGTATGAGCTTGTAGGAAAGCTATCAGAGCATGGACTTAATAGTGAACGATTTGATCGTGTGCAGGATTTCACCAAGCAAGTTGCTATAGTGCCTGTATCTGCAATGACTACAGAAGGTATTTCTTCTTTGCTTATGGTTATTGCAGGACTTACTCAACGATATATGGAAGAGAATCTGCATGTAACTACTGGGATAGGAGCGAAAGGAACAATACTTGAGATAAAGGAGGAGAAAGGTCTAGGAAAAGTTATGGATATAATAATATACGACGGTAGCCTGAAGAAAGATGATATTCTTGTAATAGGTGGCATGGATGCTCCTATCGTCACGAAAGTCAAGATGCTTCTTGAGCCTGAAGCATTATCAGAGATGAGGGACAAGAAGACTAAGTACAATCAGTGCAATGAAGTCCATGCTGCTATCGGCGTAAGGGTAGTTGCTCCTGAGATAGATTATGTTATAGCAGGTATGCCAGTGCAATCATGCAAGCAGATAGAGCTTGAGGCTGTTAAGGAAGAGGTGCAGAGTGAAGTTGAGTCAGCCCTTATTGAGACTGACCGTGAAGGAATAGTGATAAAAGCTGATACTATCGGAAGTCTTGAAGCATTGACCAATCTTCTGAGAGAGAGGGAGATTCCGATAATGAAAGCAGCTATAGGCAACATCAGCAAGAAGGACATCGCTGATGCTGAAAGCAATGTCGAGAAGGATCCTGAGTATGCAGTCGTGTTAGGATTCAATGTCGAGAACATATCAGATACTAGACCGAGAGACATTAAGATAATAACTGACAAGGTTGTATACAAGATACTTGATGACCTTGATTATTACTTGAAGAATTTCAAGGAAGAGCAGGAGAAGAGGGAGCTTGAAGGTCTTGTCTATCCCGCAAAATTCGAGATACTTCAAGGATATGTATTTAGGCAGAGCAATCCTGCTGTATGCGGTGTTCATATAATCGAAGGAAAAGTCAAGGTAGGGATGCCAATTCTCAAGGATGGTCAAGTGATCTCGGAAATTAAGAGCATCCAGAAAGAGAAGGAAAGTGTCTCTGAGGTTGAGAAAGGTGATGAGGTCGCAATATCTATGGATAGGGTTACTATCGGACGTCAGATAGAGGAAGGCGATATATTATTTTCTGCAGTCAAGGAAGACGATTTTAGGAAATTCAAAGAACTCAAGAAATTCCTTAAGGAAAAGGAGAAAGAGGTCCTCAAGGAGATAGCTTCTCAGATGCGGAAAGATAATGTTGTATGGGGCGTATGATGAAGATACAGCCTATGAATCGCAAAGAGACAAGAGCTTTGCTAGAGCAGATTAACCAAGAATATACTTGTGATGCAAAAACTCTGCTTATTGATGATTATACCTTCTTTATATCTGATAAGAACAAGGTCTATATAATGAACAATGATATAAAGAATGTAGATATATCCAAAGTAAGGGTGAATTCTTTTGGTCTGTATCTTTGTGAAATAAATAGGGGGAAAGTTAGGCTTTCTATCGAAGGCACTCAGCTGTTAGGGAGATATTCCACTAAGAATATTATTGAATTATCAGTAGAAGATTCAAAGCTTTGGATGATGGGCAATGATCTCCCTACAAACCAATCATTTGATGGTTTTGTGATAATAAAGCATGGTTCAGATTACATGGGATGCGGCAAGATAAAAGAGGGGATTATCCTTAATTTTGTATCTAAGCAGAGAAGGATAAAAGAGTGATGTATTAAAAATAACTACTTCAAAATAGTAACAAATAGAAAGATTTATAAACTTTCAAACTTACCATGGTATATGCAGAAGCCAAAGCATCTTGAATATCTAAAAAGACCTGTCGAATGGTACATAACCGACCATAAGGAAAGACAGACACATAACAAAAGGTCTTATTCAGTTGGAGCGGCCTTCTCTATAGATGAGCTTTTAATGCTAAACCATAATCGAGATTACAAAGGAATTCATACATTCTGTGGTGCTGAAGAGGATGGTGAAATAATAACTTGCGTCATTTTCAAGAAAGCAGGAAAAAAGACTGATTATTACCATACATTATATCTTGGTCCAGAAACCCAGAACCCAGGGGCAGTTGAGGAAGCGATCCTTGGTGCTTTAGGCATAACCATAGATCAGGTGCAGAAAAGTCTTATAGCCAGGGAGACACATTGTGACATACCTAAACACACTTTGGGCGATTATCTAAAGGATATTAAGTAAAGATTTATAGCAAGTGATAATTAATTAAGTGATAGAAATGATATTAGAACAGAGATTACCATCGAATGAATATACTGAATTGCATAAAATGCTAGTTATGCATAAAGGATTGCCAAGACATATAGTACGGAAAAAAATAATCGACCCTACTCAATCTGCTGCCTATTTTAATGAAGTTGAAGCTTTAAAATCAATTGATCATGAAAGAATTCCTAGGCTAATTAGCTATGATGATGACAACCTTGAGATATGCATGAAATATATCTATGGGGCAGATTTAGATAAAGTTTGTCTAAGTTATGATCAATCAATTAAAGTATTGGCAAGGACAGCAGTGATAATTGATGATATACATAAGAAAGGTTTTTTACATAATGATATCAAATCTGCAAATATCTTTCTTGATCTAGTTGTTGAACCTTATGTTATTGATTTTGGAATGAGTGATAGGGTTTTAGATCCAAAAATTCATCATGGTACAGTATTATATACTGCTCCTGAGGCTTTTGCCTCTCCTAGAACAACAGCAACAGATGTATTCTCCTTAGGTGTTGTAGCATATAAGCAATTTACAGGTAGTTTTCCCTTTGGAGAAGATGAATCTGTGATTTTGTTAAATTATTTTCAAGGGAAGTTGAAAAAACCAAAACTAGCAAACACCATGTCTGGTTTAATATGTAGTGCATTAGAAACTTTACCAGAGAATAGGCCGACAATGCAAGAATTTTCTACTATTCTAAATGAACAACAATCTTAGAATTTTTATTCTTCATCTTCTCAATCAATTTCCTATCAATTTGTATTGCTCCTTTACTGCAACGTATTCCCAAAGTCCTATCAGAAATAAAATTAGAGATCCTAAAGACCATCTCTTCATCAGAATTAAAGCTTTCATTTACAACACACTCAAACTCATCAGAAACTTCATCACATTTAACTAAAACACTAATTCTCTTTTTACCCTCAATAAATTCTCTAATCTTGCCTAATTCAAAATCAGCTTTTACTCCTATGATGCAGTCTCCATCTAAAGTGAGATCATCATCCTTAGTGAACTCCAATGTCTTTGCATGTGTTGCAAGGACATTCTTATGTCCATAACAATTGAAAGAATAAGAATTCATAGTAAAAAAATCAGATTAGTTCATCTATCTTCTTGTCAGTTCCTTTAGGCTCTAATTTCTGCTTTTCTGCAACTTCTTTTGCCTGTGCCTCAAGATCGACGCCAAGATCCTTTAATGCTTTTATGTGTGCTTGCATCAACTGCTCAACTATTTGCAGAATCTTTGCCATCTCCTCTCTTTCTTTTGCTAATGTTGCAAGGCTTCCCTTATGGAATCCGATCTGTTCTTCTTTTGACATGTTGTTCTCTGTTTTTGCATCAGCCATTTGTAATCCTCCTTAAGTAAGATTTATCTATTTTGCATAATGATAGACAACGAAGCATTCATTCACTTCACTGATATCTGCATATAATGATAGCTTCTTTTTAATTGCTTCGATTTTGATCTTCCCTACCAACTTCTTATCATATTGGATCTTCTTGAACTCGATCTTCTCATAGCTTTGGACATCCTCCAGGTTCTTCACATCATTTATTGAGATTATCTCTTTCTTCGCGATATCTGCTATTATATGTCCTTTGATCATGTCAATGAGCACATTGTATCCAGGATCACTCTTGATGGTGATCATGGCTGCTGGGATAAGATATGTCTGGATATCTTTCTTGTTCTCATCCATGAGCTTTATCTCCTTTATGCTGAATTTAGAATCGATGATAGGGAGTATCTCACTATTCTGGAATCTCTTTACGCTTTCTAGCATGTCCAGTTCCTCTGGCTGGAGTATATCAACAGTTTGCCCTCCATGTTTGCTTTTTCTAGGACGTATCTTGACGATATATGGCATATCACTTATACCTGTGACTATCGCTGTACCAATCGGCAGATTAGGTATTTCCTTCTCTGTTTGGGAAGTTATCCCCTCTACGCTTTGTGATATTGCCTTGATATCATTAGGGTTAGTTACTTTCAGTATTATCTGGGTGTTGCATTGGCTGAGCACATTCTTCTCTATCCTTGCAGGACGTTGCGTTATGACGCATAACCCAAGTCCGAATTTTCTTCCTTCTGAAGCAAGCGTCCTTATTATTGCAGAGCTTTTCTTCTCTCCTCCTGTCCCTTTCTCGGGAATGAAATTATGCGCTTCTTCGATAACGCAGAAGAATGGTGCTATCTTGTTTGTCTTCCTCATCTCGAACAGATCTTTCAGTAGCTTATACACGATTATCTCTTGGCTCTCAGGATCTATGCCTTTGAGGTTTATTATGCTGCATTTTCCAGGTTGTATAAGTTCGTTGTATGGTGTGAAGTTTAATGAGAAAAGATTGAGGCTCTTTATGTAGTCTATCATGCTCATAATTGAATAGGTATTTTTTGCATCTATTGTTTCTAGCTCCTCTATTATCTGTCCAAGAGTGATTGATTTGACATCCTTCATGACACTGTATAATGCTGCTTGTTGTGCCGAGCTAAGTTTAGCAGGTAGTATATTGAGTAGTTCTTTAGGGGTCATTTCTTCATTGAGTAGCAGAGGCTTTATTGTGCTTCCTATGTCTATATCACCATATTCTTGTATTTGACTTTTGTACCCTTTTGCACTTATTCCATATTCCTTTAGCCTTTCCTCTTCTTCATCGTTCTTATCCTTCATCTGGCTGTATTCACCATGTGGATCAATGATCAGTAGTGGAACTTTTTTCTCCATTATCTCTTCCACAAGGACTCCTGAGACGTATGATTTCCCTGCGCCTGTCTTTGCAAGTATGGCTACATGTTTAGTGAGCATCTTCTTCAGGTCGATGTTTACCTTTATGTTCTCTTTCCCTTCAAGAACACCTAATGAAGCAGTCTCTTTGGAATCTAGCTTTATCACTTGTTCAATGAATTTGTCATCTGCAGCGAGAACCTCACTTCCAGGTTCAAATGGTGTTCGCAACTGTCGTAATACGCCATCCTTGTCCTTGTATCCTATTACGTTGCAGAATGCCTTTGTAAGATCCTTGTCTTTCTCTATCTCAACGACTTGACACAATACATAATCATTTGTTGGATGCATGACCTGTATGAAATCAAACTTCCTTGTATTGATAGTATCATCTACTTTGAATGTAAAATTAGTTGTTGTTACCTTTCCTACTATGTTTCCCAATATCATGCCTATCAGCTCTGATGCAGATATTTTAGTTTATATGCATTATGCTAATGCTTGCCATATTGCCATCCATTTCTCCTGCATAAACTATTTAAGTGCACTTCAATATCCAAATATCATGGCAGAGAACGAGAAATGCATCCTGATCTTCAGCGCTCATAATGATGATCAGATAATCGGTGTTGGTGGGACTATCCGTAAATATGTGAATGAAGGGAAAAAGGCCTATACTTACATCTTTTCTTATGGTGAGCAGAGCCATCCTCATCTTCGTCCGGAGATAGTTGCAAAGATGCGTGAGAAAGAATCTTTGCAGGGTGCTAAGATATTAGGTGATGAGATAGAGTACTTTGGACTAAATGAAGGCAATTTCGAGAAAGAAGTAGACTTTAAGTTGATTGAGAAGATTATCAAAGAGAAGAAGCCTGAGAAGATATTCACTCATTCTCCAGATGATCCTCATCCGGATCACAAGGCCGTATTACGGATAATGATCAAGGTGCTCAAGGGGATAGATTATAAGGGAGATGTATACTCATTTGACATATGGAATTTGTTCACATTCAAGACAAGATGTTACCCTAAGCTTTTCATCGACATTTCCGACACATATAAGATAAAATCAAAGTCTTTTCGTGCACATAAGAGCCAATGGAGCAGTATTGCATTGCTTGGCTGGAGCATGTTTCTCAAAGCATTATGGAATGGTTGGAATAATGATTGCAGGTATGCAGAAGTATTTCATAAGCTTAATCTGGATGATGTTTCAATAGAAGAGAAAGTTCAAAGAAAATGATAGAGAAGGATACTGATAGCAAGACAGCTAAGAAGACGATATTGATTGCGACAGATAGTTTCCTGCCTAGGATTGATGGCATTGCACGTTTCCTTGAGGAGCTTTTGCCTGAGCTTAGTAGATATAATGTCATTGTGATCTGCCCTAATTTCTCAGGAACTCTTCCTATAATAGAAGGTGCTGATTATGAACTTCATCGTGTGCAGCTCAGGAAAGCAAGAATAGGCGATTATCAGATACCAAAAGAGCCTAAGAAATTCAAGTCTTTGGTTGATAAGGCAGATATCGTATTTGCACAGACCATAGGTCCAATAGGATCGACAATAATCAATGAAGCGAAGAAAAAGAATAAGAAAGTCATATCTTTCATACATTCCATCGAATGGATATTGATTGAGAAATCATTGTCGAAATGGAACTTAAGCAGGACTTTGATATCACTAGTGGCAAAAGCTGTTGCCAGACAGATATATAGCAATTGTGATGCATTGATTGTCCCATCTACGAATATTGGTGAGCTTTACTCATTGATCGGGATAAAGATCCCTAAATACGTTGTCCATCTTGGTATTGATACATCATTCTATAAACCTTCCCCTATCCAAGAAGCAAAAGCTGAGCTTGGGATAGAGAATGATGCTTTTGTCATAGGCTTTGTCGGTCGGATCGCAAGGGAAAAAGACTTATTCACGTTGCTTAAAGCTTTTCGGAAGATAGAGGGTAAGAAGAAATTGCTTATTGTAGGTGATGGGATAAAGCGTTACAAGCAAAGATTGAAGGAATCTAATGTAATAATCACCGGTAAGAAAGACAATGTTGTTCCTTACTTGAATGCAATGGATGTATTTGTGATGCCTTCTCTTGTCGAGACGACATGCCTTGCTGCGCTCGAGGCCATGTCTTGTGAAGTCCCTGTCATAAGCACAAAGGTAGGTAACATGCGTGATTACATCAAGCATAAGCAGAATGGTCTTTTCTTCCCTAAATCAAATGATACGATACTGGCACTACGCATGAATTATCTTAAGAATAATGAGAAACAGCGTCTAGATTATGGGAAACAAGCAAGAAAAGTAGTTGTTAGTGACTATAATTGGAATACTACCAAGAAAAAGATATTAAAAGTGATTGCAGACAACCTTAAGGAGGAGAAGACTGATGAAAGCTCCTAGAATCATTCTCTTCTTTTTCCTGCTTGTCTTTACAGTCTCGATAGCATATGCACAGAACAATCATATAACTTTACTTGCTGTATCCGAAGGCAATGGTACGATGACAGGCAGCACTGCCGATTTGTCTTTAGAGATACGTGATGGGTCTGGAAAAGTCTTCATTGATACATACCCTCTGAGCAAATTTGATACACAGCTTTCAATAAGGTTCGCTAAAGATGTAGCATGCAAATTCTCAAAGATTGATTGCAGCAAATATGATTTCTTATACACGATACGAGCTAAATCAAGGATTATTGGTGGACCTTCAGCAGGCGCAGCAATTGCAGTGCTTACATATGCCCAGCTTAATGATTTGGATATAGACCCTAAATCAGCAATTACCGGTACGATTAATTCAGGGAGGCTTATTGGTAATGTGGGTGGAATAAAACAGAAGATAGAAGGTGCAGTTGAGCAGGGTCTTACCAAAGTATTGATCCCTGTGAACGAGATTGTCCAGGAGAATGAATCTAATGATACTATAGATATGGTTGAGTATGGTGAATCACTAGGCATCCAGGTCTTTGGAGCTAGCGATCTTGAAGAAGCGATATACTACATAACTGGAAAGGATCTCAGGACTGATGTCCCTGAGATAAGCATAGACCCACAATATACTGAGATAATGAATGGGATCTCAAATCAGCTCTGCGATCGTTCTTTAGAGATACTTAACCTAATCGATTCAACAGGGTTTAAGATTGATAATGTTTCGTATAATGGCCAGCCTCTCAATCAGACGCTAGAGGATGCAGAGGATCAACTCAAAGATTCGATGGCATCTTATAAGAATGAACAGTATTATGCATCTTCTTCACAATGCTTTGGTGCCAATACTAAATTATACTTCATCTATCTGGTTGCTTCAGGATTGCCTGATTCAGAGTATGCCAAGAAGGCTAACATGATCCAGGTAGCTATTGACTCTTACAAGAAGAACCTATCAGAGACGACCTATATAACGATACCATCTTTTCAGACTGGACTAGTTGTTAGGCAACGTGTTGAAGAGGCTGCTGAGTATCTTGAGAACGTATATGATTATTTTGATAATTCCTCAAATATCTCACGTGATACCATGCTGAGTTATCTCTCTCTCGCTAATGAGCGTCTTTACACTACAAAGATGTGGGCGCAGTTCTTCGACCTCCAGGGTGAGAGCTATTTGATTGATCAGTCCACATTGAAGGAATCTTGTGAAGTTATCATCGATGATTCTTTGACAAGGATACAATATTCTCGTCTCTACCTCCCGAATTCTTTCATAGGTGAGGAGGAGAAGCTCCAAAAATTGCAGGATTCAGACGATTATGCATATTGCATATCAGAAGCAAGCCTGATAAAAGCCAATATCAACAGCCTGATAAGCACTTTAGGCATAAAGGAAGAAGATGCTGCAGGAATAGTGAAACGGAAGCTTGAGAAAGCATCTGGGATTCTCGCAGAGGAAGTCAGCAATGGAAGATTCCCTATCTTAGGTTATAGTTACTTTGAATATGCTAATGCATTGCTTGATACGCAGCCAATCTCTGCATTGATATATGCTGAATATGCTTTAGAGATAAGCAATCTTGATATCTACTTGAACAATCAACCCTCAGGAAATGGTTCAATCAAGCATAATGAAGATTATTCTTATCTGTTGGTTATCTTGATATTCTTAGCAGGGATTATATTAGGAATGAAATTCACTCAATTGCATTATTCTAAATTCTATGGTATTAAGAGAGTTAAGACTAAAGTCAAAACCAATAAAAAAGCTAAGAAACGCAAGAAACGATGAACAAGTGATTTAGAAAATCCATCGTTTTGTAAGGCAATCCAGTATCATAGATGCAAGTAACTGTCAAAAACTAAGGGTATTTAACTTCTGATAATGATGTGATGAGTAGAAAACCCTTTAATGCCTGCAAGCAGGCATCTCAGGGAAAGAGGTGTTCATGGCAGCTAAGGGCCGTTAGGCCTTTGCTTTATCAAACCATAACATTGTTATGATTTAATTACTATATAGTGGTACCACTATATAAACTTTTCGGTATTTTAGTCACTATTTAGTGACAAACTATTCTTTTTCAATAAATTATTTATAAACAGAGCAAGCTATATGGAGCTATGGCAATAAAACATCATCGTTTGCAAGGTGTATTCAAGCAAGGCAATTCTATCTACACATTAAGCCTTAACCCAGGCAAGCAAGTATATGGGGAAAAGCTGATCAAGCAAGGGAATAAGGAGTTCCGTGAATGGAATCCGAAAAAGAGCAAGCTTGGTGCTGGAATATTGAAGGGCATATCCCAGATTGGCATAATGCCGGGAAAGACTGTATTGTATCTGGGATGCTCTTATGGAACTACATGCAGCCATGTCTCTGATATGGTGACTAACACTGGCTTTGTCTTCGGAGTTGATCCAGCCCCTAGAGTCATGAGGGATTTCTATTTCCTTTGCCAGGAGAGGAAGAACATGGCGCCTATAATGGCTGATGCAAACCATCCAGAAGAATATTCCGAGGTTCCAAAAGTTGATGTTGTGTTCCAAGACATTGCACAAAGACAACAGGTTGAGATCTTCTTGAAGAACTGTAGGCAATTCCTAAAGCCAAAAGGAACAGGGATACTCTCTGTAAAAGCAAGAAGCATAGATGTCACCAAGAAACCTCGTCATATATTTGATAACGTACGCCATCAATTATCAAAAGAGGTTAAGGTTGTTGACTATAAGGAACTAGCGCCCTTTGAGATGGATCATTGTTTGTTTGTGATCAAATTATAATTGTACTATTTACGATCTTCTCATAAATACATATAGAAATTAAAATTTAAATAATCTTCTAGTGTAAAACGAACATATATCTCATGATTTCTCTATCTTCATCTTTAATTTTGACTTTATGGCTTAACTGCTTAAAGGCGATGATTATATCATCCTCTGTCCATCTGTTCTTCACGCACGTATCAAGTATGTCTTTCATTGAGTGGGTTCCATAAACCTTGCTTATCCATTCTGCAAGCTGGTGTATCTTCTCTTTGTTGTGATGATAATGCTTGACATGTTTTATGTCTTCCTTGAATAATTTCTCATGCTTTGCCATGTCCATGGCTTCCTCTATTATTTCATTAGGCCAGTTATGCTCTCTTATGTGTTCAACTATATAGAATAGCTCATGTCCAGCGTCCAAGCTTTTCAATATGTATTGTTCAATGACCTTCACCTTTGAATCATGTTTAGTGTCATCATGATGCTCATGATAATGTATGTGATGATAATCATGCTTATGGAAGAATAGTTTAAGTACAGGTACCTTCTGCATCAAAGCTTTCATCCAGTGCGGAGCGTAGATGTATGAGTTGATTATGAATCCTCCTGAGTATAGAAGCAGCACTGCAATCAATCCGAACATCAATGTATACATTGCAATGGCAATCTCACTCCTGATCAGGATATTGAATTGCGTGATATTATACAATGTTATTGATCTCGCGAAAAGGAATATGTAATAAGCAAAGAATCCATATGATATAGGCAGCATGATATAGTTCATGATCTTCTCGAACCTGAAAGCAAGGAGGAATGTGATCGCAAAAATACCTAGGCTTATCCATACTGTTTCATTCAGGAATGCAAGGCTTATCTGTTGAGTAAGTATGTCCACACCTGCAAGGTTCTCTGCTCCAAGCAATGATTGGAGCATGAATACAGGTTTTGAAAAGAACATGACCATGCTGCTGCAGAACAATCCGAATAATAGGCTGTTGATTGCATGATTTGCTGTTATCCTGAATCTTGCCACATCAATTATTGGAAGTTCCCTATGCTTGAAGTAATTATACCACACAAATGCAGGGAGCATGAACAGGAGCATCAAAGCTATGATGTTCATCATATAAGCATAAGCTACTGCAATACCAATATCAAGACCAAGGCCTGCAGTCTGCAATGCGTATAATGATTCTCCTGCCCATGCAAATAATGGGGTGTGCCCTGCATCAAAGTTGCCGAAATATATGGCATCGTGAACTCCGATGAAATATGGGATTATGAAATTACCTACTTCAGTCAATGCGTGCAATATCAGCATTCCTGAGATTCCTAGGTAGATTGTCTTCTTGTAATGGAATAAGTTGATGAACTTCTCATAGAACTTCTCAGCAGCTTCGCTTGTCTCTTCCATGAACTTTCCTGCTGTTAGTTTTTTATGGTGTTTTATGATTATGAAGACCATTATTACTAATGTAATAACCAGTATCAATGCATCAACTGCAATAGCAAGCCATTCCATCATAAGATTGAATATCAATACGAAGAATACGAGCAGCGTGAGATGTACGATGATGAACCTTTGTACTATCTTGATTGGTCCGTCTGGCATCTCTTCCTTGACATGCATAGCAGATAGGAAGCTAGGTGATTTGATAGGTATCCTGATTGCGATATACAATGATATTATTGCTAATGCAATTATACCTCCAAGGAATACGTATCTTTCGAATATTATGTTGTTATTGACAAGGTATGCATAAAGGTCAAGAACGAAATCAACTTCTTGGAATGCTACCTTTGCATAAGCTATTATGTTCTTGAAAGTGAATGTGAAGAACGTGAATATAAGTGCAGTGTCAAGGAGCTTGAATTTCTTCCCGAGAAGAACTTCTGTTATTGATGTCCTGAAAAGTAAATACGCCAATAGTACCCATGATATGATCTTCTTAAGATAATCTGCATCTCCTGGCAATGTCTCAGTGAAGTCAAGTATATTGAGTATTATCAATGTAGCCAATACCAGCTCATCAAAACTTATCTCAAGACGATGTATCCAGTAGTGGAACTTGCTCTGTGTATGTAGATGTAAACATTCATCTATTATATGAGGGGCATAGCCTTCTTTGATGAGTTTCTCTTTTATCTCATATTTCTTAAGCCCGTGCCGATAATGGTTCCTTATATAATCTGTAAGTTTCCTTATCTCTTCATCATCATGCTCTATCTTCGTAGTCAGCATACCGAATATTATCATTATTATTGCAATAATTGGTATGATGCTCAAGGCAATCCATAGATTATAGTAGTTTATGTCTGAAGCCTTCTTGACAAGTATGATATCCTTTGCTACAGCCAATGCCTGTACTTGATTTGTACAATTTTCATCTCCAACTGCATCAATTGTATATTGTATCTGTTTTGCATCAAGCAGATTATCGAAATGCCATACTATCAATGGATCTGCGTTTATGATCTCAAATTCCTTGTTCTCAGCCTCAATCATCTGATCATTTATGATTTCAACTAGACATTTTGGAATCTCTTGGAAGATGCTAACATTGGTTAGTTGCTTTGTCTTATCAATGTCGATATCAATAGTGAATGTTGTTTTATTATCCTTAACTTGGAACGTCTGTGAAACATTAATTGCTTTCTCAGTCTCTTCTAATTTTCTCTTAAACTCTTCTTGGAATTTTTTTGTTTCCTCTTCGTCTTCAATTAGTGAGCTTACTATACTGACTATCTCATCCACTGAGAGCTCTTTATCGAAACTGTACTGGAAATTCTCCTCATCAAAGCTTTTTATGTTTGAGCTGAATCCTATGACAGGGTCAAATTCTATGACGTTGAATTCAGTTATAGGATTTATCTCATCAGCATTCTCTGCGATCTCTTTAGGGATATTGACGCTCAGGTTCAGGTTCCTGTCGAATATGTCTACATTCTTTACTTTCTCTGTAATCTGGGTTTTCCCTCCGCTTACCACATAGTTCCTTTGTATCTGCAGAAAGTTGTTGAGCGCTTGGTCAAGTATTGTCTGTTCAATATCTTTGATATCTCCATTGTTTGCTAAAGGCTGTTCTATCTGTGGTAACTCAGGGATTAGATCAGATATTCCTGGAATACCATCATCTCCTGGTGGGTTAGGTGTTGAAATTTCTGAAGCACCAGTCTGCTCTTTATTTCCATTCCCTCCTTCTTCTTTTGGTGTTGTTTGATCTATTCCATTACAATCTTGATCTAAGTTGTCATCAGGTATTTCTGCAAAACTAATTTCTCCTACATCACTCCACTCACTGAATTTAAGTCCAGGGTCAACAGTTTGAACTTGCCATCTTATACATTGTTTTGGACCTACAAAGCTATAATTTCTTGATTGCATCATGTTACCAAAATAACCTTGTGTAGGATTAGAACTTCTTGGATATTCACCAGAGAAAATTATTCCACCTGTACTGTTCAAAAGTCTTAAATTATAATATAATCCATCTTGTCCAGTTTCCATGTCATTTCCTTTTGACCAGTTTAATGTGTATAAGATATTGTTGCTAGAATCTGATGTTGTATTTTGCAAAATGCTAGGAGCACTTGGTTGTGTATTTATACCATACAAACTATTATCATTATTGAATACTTTAGTGATTACTTGACTATTATTATTCTCTCCTGCAGCAAAAAGATCAACATCTCCATCATTATCATAATCAAACCAAGCCATGCTTCCCCAGAATATTCCTTCAATATTATTATCAGTATCTTCTACAAAAGAACTTCCAGTATTTTTATATAGTTTAGTTAAAGCATAACTATTATCAAATGTTTTATTTCCTTGACCACCTGCGATCGCTAGGTCTAGATATCCATTGTTATCATAGTCTGCTAAAGCCATACTACCAAGTGACACATTAATCAAAGTAGACCATGAATCACTAACTGTAAGAACTCCATTTGTGTTGATGTAAACTTGAGTTCTATTTCCATGACATTCATCATCATCAATTGTCTCATTGCAGCCAAAAGCAATCAAATCTAAATCATTATCATTATCTAAATCACCTAGAACAGTATTACCTCTTGCAGTTCCATCCAATGCTTGATATAAGCTGAATGCTCCATTTGTATTTTTGTAAATATTTAATATCTCATCAGTTCCATTATATCCTGATAAGACTAAATCAACCCAACCATCATTATCTAAGTCTCCAAAATTCACACTACATCTTGAAACGCTTTCAAAAGGTGTAGATTGTGTAAATGAACTTCCATCATAATCATACAAAAATGTTTTAGCAGTCATTGGATCATTAGAACTTGTCTGTCCGCACACAACAACATCAAGATAAGTATCGTGATCATAATCAGCCCAAGCTTGAGAAGCATGCATCAATCCTGTGAATGAATGTGTAGTATCTTCAGTGTAAGAAGCGCTAACTATTGAAATCATTACAAGCATTAGCATTAAGATTATTTTTCTCATAATTTTTTCTTCCCTTTGTTGTATGATGCCCAAATGGTTCTATCATTTCTGTTCAGAATCTCTGCAATCTCATGATAAGATAATTTCTTCTCATCTTTCAGATAGATTACAGCTGCCTCTAGCATCCCTAGTTTTCTATTATTAAGAAATTTGACTGGAATAGCTAACCCAACATCTTTCTTGATTGTGTCTAATATCTCAGAATAACTGAATCCTTTCTTACGGAGATTTTCAAATAATGCATCAATATCAATATTATCCATACTATTTTACTTATTCTATAAGTATTAATATATAAATATTCTTATTAAATATTATTTGATAAGTATTTATACTTATTAAATAAGTAGATTATAGTGCCTAAATAAAAACTATATACGATCAAGCTTAAACTAGAAATATTAGACTTCAATTGAACCTATTCATTATCTCTTCAAAAGCTTCATCAAATATTTCTAGATCTATTTCATAATTGCTATTTTTTCTAAGAAGTAACTCACGCAATGCTTTCCCCTGAATACTTTCAATTATTTCTTCAGAATTAAATTTTTTTAACTGGATTTTACTGTCTAACCTATATTTACATGCAAGCTTGAAACTTGACTCTGCTTCTTTTTCATAATAATTTTTTCTATTTTGATCTCTTGTTGACATTGCTAGAATTCTGTGTACTAACATGTCTGCTAGAAGGCTTCTTATTGCTTTTATTACGTGCTTTCGCTTCATCAAATAATCTTTGCTGTATTTTGTTATATTCTTGTTTGTATTTTTTCCGTAATTTATTTGGTTCAAGCGTATTATCTAGCAAGTATTCTATAAATTTTTCATCAAACATAATATTTAATTCTCTTTTTGCATTTTCCTCAGAAATATTTTTGCCGTCTAAGAACATCTTTATAGAGATAAAATTCCGAAATTGCTTGTATCTTTCTTTAACAGTCAGATATTCATATGTATCAATTAATGATTTTGAAGTTAGTAAATGCATATCAAGTAATTCTGGATTGATTTCTCTTTTTACATTAAATGCTATATTTTTACTGCTAATGTATTTACTGATCATCCCACAAAATAAAGGATCTGTTGCGATTCCCTTATCTAATTCTTTTTTTGAAATAACGATTAAATGCAGATCTTCTCCTAAAACTTCTTTTAGCTCCTCTTCATAATTTATTTTTTCGCTAATTATAATAACATCTATATCATTAAATTTCATGCCTTTGTTAAGAAAAGAACCTGTAATTAGTGTTGTATGCTTTGTTATTGCAAATATCTTCTTTATGATTTCTATTTTTATTGGCTCTATATAATCTATGTTATGATAATGCAGTTCAATTGGTTCTATCTCTTCAATCTGTACATATGTCCCTGGATTTATCTTATTTTTTGGAATATATATCTGGTCCATATTGGTGCCTTTGCTTACTTTAGCTATCATATTACGTAATATTACGTAATAATATATAAACTATTTGATGTTTTTTGAATAAGCTTTATATATTATAGTTAACTTATTAACAATATGGTTAATAATATAACAATACCTTTTTTATCTAATCCTTATGAATGGCTTCACTTAGCAGATTTATCTAGAAAGACAAATATACCTCATCCTACTGCAAGACTACATCTTAATTCTCTTGTTGATGATGGTATTTTAGAGAAAGCAAAAAAAGGTAAGTTAACATTATATCGGCTTAACTTTGATAATCCAAACATCATAGATTATTTAGTGATAATGGAAAAACAAGTATTAATTGATAGTTGCAAGAGTTCTTTACTCTTGAAAGAAACTGTTGAATTATTACATTCTCTCGAAAAACCTTGCATTATTTTCGGATCATTTACAGAAAATCCTAAAAAAGCAAATGATATTGATATTGTCTTAGATGCAAAGCCGGAAGACTTGCAAAAATTCTCTCAAACATTAAATAAAGAATTTCATCTTATCAGAAAACCATTGCAAGAGCTTACTCCTGCACTTCAGCAGGAGATAATCAAAAAGCATCTCGTCGTCAATGGAATAGAGGAATATGTAAGATGGATATTGAATGGTGCAAGGAGCAACGAAAGGGAATTAAGCTAATATCTCCAAGTAAATCTATATCTAATTCTTTGATTGAGGCAGCGCAAGAAACGCTTATTGAATTGCAATCTACTAACTCTTTGATGTGGAAAGCCACAATGAAATACTACCTTGAATATTTTCTTCTGCAATCTTTCTTTTACAAAATTGGAATTAAGTGTGAAATACATGAATGTAGTTTGTTATTAGCTGAAAAGTTAAGTAAATATCTTCCTAAAGACTTTGCTTCTGAATTAAAGAAGGATAAGAAACTAAGAATAGATAATCAATATTATTTAAGAAATAATGAAGTTGATATCGATATTGATAGATTGAGGGATTACATCCTGTTTTTCAAGAATATTAAGGTTGATAGTTTGAATATATTAAGAATAATAAATGAGATAAGTTAACAATAATATTTATATATGTGGCTTCACTTATTTAAGGTAGGTGATATAATGACAAACATTACACTTTCCTTACCAGATGAAGTACATGCTGAAATGAGAAAATTTTCAGAAGTAAGATGGAGTGAAGTTGCAAGAAAAGCAATAATAGACAGATTAGAAGCATTAAAGATGGCTGAAAAGATTGCAGGAAAAAGTGAATTGACATCTAAAGATGTGAAAGAATTTGCTAATTTAATAAAGAAGAAATCAAACAAGAGGTTTTTAGATGAAGCTGGTAGTTGATAGTAATGTTTTCTTTTCTGCATTAATCAAGGACTCAGCGTCGAGGAAGATAATTCAGGAAAAAAAGCATACTCTATTCTTACCATATTATTTTTTTGTTGAGTTTCTTAAATATTCTAATGCACTTAAAGAAAAATCTAAGTTATCTGAAAAAGAATTTGATATTCTTGTTTCTGACTTGCTTGATTGTTTTATAATTGTCCAAAAGGAAAGTTTGTTTTTATGTAAGAATGAAGCCGAACATATTGTTAAAGATATTGATCCGGATGATACTCTGTTTATTGCATGTTGTTTAGCCAAAGAAGCATCCCTTTGGAGCGATGATAAAGCTCTCAAAAAACAGGGTAAAATAAAGGTAATTTCAACCCCAGAACTGCTCAAAACCACTAAATAGTAGTAAAACATATAAATTCTGAAATTTTTAATCTATTTATGATAGAGAAATTGCTAGATTACGTTCCTGGACAACTTTTAGCTATTGGGACTGCTATGTTCCTAGGCTTGAATTCTTATGCTGGTGTTACACGAGAGATTGGAGAATTTGATCCTAAACACGAAGGCTTAGAAAAGAAAACTACATACTCTTTTGAAGACACTTCAAAGATGTTAGTCCCTAACGTTAATGTTTACAGAGTAGATGTTCCTGAAGGATTTCAATTTCTTGTAGACGATGATCATGTTTTGGTTTATGGTACAAACAAAGTTGATGAGCTAACTGTAGAAGTTTACTCAGATGTAGACGAAGCTCAAAAGGCCGTAAGCAAATCAGTTGCAAGAACAACAGAATCATCTGGACTGCAATGGCAGATACAGAGCGTACCGAACATTGGTAACTTCGACGGAGATTTCTTCAATCCAGGCAATGAACTTTCAATATCACATGTTGTATACAATAACACACCTGGCTCTGATCCATTTGATGCCCTAGACGAGTTTACACTTTCCGGAGGATTGAATCAAGGAGTTTTTTTAGTTTCAACTCCTGCAAACTGGACATATAGTATACTAGACGACACTACTTATTTTTCAGCAACTGGACCTAGCGGTGAAATACAACCAGGTGGAAATAACGCAAACTTTGCACAATACTCTTCTAAGTTTGGATACGAATCAAAGGAAGCAAACGCAAGTTCTGTCGCTTCGGGGGATTTCCCTATAACATACTGTTTAGCACCTTCACTTCCTCAACCAGCAGAACCAACTGAGCCTTATATAAATGGAATTTCTATTAACCAAGGAAATGTTTGTTTTTCAGTTAAAGATCTG
Organism: Candidatus Woesearchaeota archaeon; assembly: GCA_020637495.1. Classification (GTDB taxonomy): domain Archaea; phylum Nanobdellota; class Nanobdellia; order Woesearchaeales; family JACJVV01; genus JACJVV01. Next base: position 55,868 of record JACJVV010000001.1, on the reverse strand, counting down.
CAAGTTCCTTCCTCAAACAATGTAGAAAAAGCAACTTCAATAGACGGAAGTTGGGAATATCTTGGTCATTTCTCAGCAACAAATACAGAACAGAATGTTTGCTATCCAATGCCTGAAGACAATCCAGTATTCTTTAGGATAAATAGAGTAGAATAGTTTTTCTATATTCTCGGAAATAGTTCTTTCCGAATTAATTATTTTGAAAATCTTCCATCCTATAATCTTATTTTTTTATCTTTAACAAAAATATTTCAGCTACATATAATTAATTTCTTTAAATTACTCAATCAAGTTTATTTCATGGAAAATTATATAAATTTACTTAGGTTAAACCTAAGTAAAATGGGAAAACCTTCAAAACAAGAAAGAATACTTGAATTATTCTTCAATGAACCATCAAAGCATTGGCATTTCAAAGAGATAGTTAAAACTGCAAAGATTAGCGAACCAAGTGCAAGCAAATGGCTGAATCTTCTACAAAAAGAAAAGATTGTCCAAAGAATTAAACCAAGAGGAAAAATGCCCTATTTCACAGGAAACTATAAGCATGAAAATTATAGAAATAAGAAGAAGTTATATGCATTGCAGAAGATGTATGAGACAGGTCTTTTTCAAGAATTGCAGAAATTAGAAAATGCCAAAACAATAATCATCTTTGGAAGTTATGCACGTTCAGATTGGAATACACAAAGTGATGTTGATGTATTTATCCTGGGAGATTCTGAAGAATTTAAGTTTGGTAGGCATTGGACTGGATTAGGATTTCAAGGCAAAAGCAGAGAAGTTCAAGTCCATACATTTGTAGATAAACAAGAGATCAATCAGATCAAATCTGGACTTATGAAAAATGTGGTTAAAGGATATTTCATAAAAGGAGATGTACATGATATTGCTGAGGTAAGAACGTGAAGTTAAGAAATATTGATGCAGTATATGAAAAGTGTATTATTGATGGTTCTATTCAAGAGCTTGAGGAATCAGATGTTGAAAAAGCTAAGACAATGTTAAAGTTATCTAAAAGAGATTATGTTTCATTTCATAAGATTCAAAAAATTATTGCAGAAGATAGAAATTATAGTTTTCTATGGAAAGACTTATATGAAATAATACATCAAATCGTGCAGGGTATTTTCTTGTTAGAAAAAGTTAAATCTAATAACCATCAATGCCTATATGCTTATCTTTGCATGAAACATAAAGATTGGGAGCTTGATTGGAACATACTGGAAACAATGCGTATTGTAAGAAACAATATTCAATATGAAGGACACCCTGTTTCTAAAGAGTCTTGGAATGAATACAAGCTTAAATTTGAGTTATATATTCAATTCTTAACTAAGAAATTAGAAAAGATGATATTGTCTTTTTCTACTTAATATGTAACTAATTTTGATAATATTTATAAATCAATTTCAGATTCTAGCTAATATGGATATTGGAGCAAAAACTAAGGAATTATATTCAAAAGCTAAAGGAGTAGCTAAGAATGTTAGTCATAAGGCTAAATATGGTACTGCAATGCTTCTAGCTTATGCAGGTATGGGTATTGCTACTGCAAAAGCTGATTTGATGTGGAATATAGATACTACTCCAAACATTGGTAATTTTGACGGGGACTTTTTCAATCCAGGAGATGAACTTTCACTTACACATGTAGTTTACAACAACACAGCAGGTTCTGATCCATTTGATGCTCTTGACGAATTTACACTTTCTGGTGGACTAAATCAAGGAGTCTTTTTAGTATCAACTCCAGCAAACTGGACATATAGTATACTAGACGACACTACTTATTTTTCAGCAACTGGACCTAGCGGTGAAATCCAACCAGGCGGAAATAATGCAAACTTCTCACAGTATTCAAGCAAGTTTAACTATGCAAACAGAGATGCAAATGCAAACTCAGTAGCATCAGGGCCATTTGATACTATTCAAACATTTTCTGTGATACCAGAACCAGCAGCTTTTACATTATTTGGTATTGGCGGATTGCTTATATATAGAGAACTTAGAAGAAAAAATTAATTCTTATTATAAATCTTCATAGTTCCATTGCTTCCTTCTTGTGGTTTTCCAATTTGTACTAAATCTAAATCACCATCTTTATCGTAGTCTACTAATACTATAGAACCAAAGGTAGTTCCTATTAATCCAGATGAATTTATTAAATTCCAATTATTTGCATACTGGTAAAGAGATTTTGATAATCCTCCACCACCTTCAAGATTTCCAAAAATAAATAATGACTCATTTTTTAATACTAATGATGGTACTCTATATCCAGTTAAGTTAAAACTTTCATTCTCTTCAATCAAACTAACATTACTCTTAACATCTAATGTACCTGAAATAGTGAAATCTTCATAAGAACTATTTCCATCGCAAACTATTGTGTAATTCTTCAAACCTACAGAAGCAAATTGTGAAATATTGCTATAATTACCTGAATAACTCATAGAAACAGCACTTCCTATACTAAAATTAATCCTGCAATCACCCACAATACTTCCATTTGTTAAAACATCTGAATAATTCAAAGTAAAAATAATATCATCATTAGGAATAAATTTAGGATAATAAGTAGAGTTTAATGACAAACTAATCTGTGAATTTTCTGTTGTACTATAAGAAGAAAAACCACTAACATTAAAACTAAACTCCCCATTTGAATAATAGTTAACTGAACATGATGTACAATATACTCCATTCCTTAATGCTAAAGGTTGTGCAGAGTAATTCAAACCAAAGAATGTAATGTTAGCACTCTTATTTATTCCAGAGAAAGCATTAACTGTAATATTATTATCACTAATACTAATTGCATTATCTATATCTTCTCCATTGACGCTAATATTTTCTGTAAAATTGATTAAACCTTTATCAGAAATACCAATGAATGCATTCTCAACATTATCTAGATCTGAAACATTAGAGAAGTCTGTTGATAAGTTAAAATTTGTATAATTTATAATTGGCTCTGTTGATCTTTCTAGTAATATTACATAGTTATAATTATCTGTGAAATTAATTATCGAACTATTGGTTGTATAATATTGCTTGCTTGCATTTGTTGTGTAATTTGTATAGTAACTTTTAGTTCCATCATTATAGTATTCAATCAACTCAACTTTCGAACTATTATCAACAGATGAAGAAACAATTAAGTCTCCACTAGAATTATATGCATTAACTGTAACACTAGATAAATTCGTGCTTGAATTTATTGGATAGAAGGTTACATACCATTTTCTAAAATAATTTCCAGAGATTATACTATCAGAATTATAGCTTACATTAACTAAACTATTGTTATTTCCATTATTACTTAGTGTTGTAGCACTACTATTGTAGATTATCATGTTGCTTTCATTTAAGCTTAGTTCTCCATTGATAACTAAATCACTTGCATTGTCATACAGACTAACATTACCGTACAATTCAGAATTATTTAATACAACAGTGCCATTAATTATTATATTATCTGCAGTAATGTTTGAATTGGTAAGATTCAATGTTCCATTAATCCACAAATCTGTAGAAGTTATGTTTGCATTTACTAAAGTGAAATCTCCGTTGATATTAACATTCCCACTTACGTTTATTATTTCATTATACCTTGAACAGTTGATATTTATGTTCCAATCTCCTGTATTATATTCACATGGATCATATGTCTGTAATAAACTCCAATTTCCTGGCTTTAATCCATTGTCAATTGCTTGAACTTGCCAATAATAAGTTCTTTCTTCAGACACATTTAAGCTATATTCTCTTAATGACATCATATTTCCTAGATATCCTTGTGTAGGGTTACTACTACCTCCGTATTTACCAGAAACAACATCATTACCATAAGGTGTAGTTCCAACTCTTATGTTGTAGTACAATCCTGTTGAAGGAGTAAGATCATCTGTTCCATTATTCCATGACAAATTTAGTAAACCATCACCATAAACACTGTTCATTACTGTAGGAGCAGAAGGTGCACTATTGTTTATCAATCTTGCAACATTACTTTTGTAGACTATTAAATTATCATCTCCATCTCCTCCTGACATAGCTAAGTCAAGATCACCATCATTGTCATAATCGAAAAATGCAATTGATCCTTGGAAATAGTCTTGATTTAATCCATAGTCTTGAGCTTTTGGTAAATCACTTCCATTATTCATTAAAAAGAAAGTTTCTACAGCACTATTCTTGTTATAACCTGCAAAAACTAAATCGATATCTCCATCATTATCATAATCTCCTGAACTTCCACCACCATAAAAACCTTTAGTAATATTATAATCATTTGAAAACAAATTATTGTTAGAATTATATGATTTCCAAATGAATTGCTTATATATATACCCAATTTCTTCCAAATAAGGAGAGGAAGTTCTCCAAAACAAACAAATCAATATCATCCATCATAATCAGAATCTATAATCTGCAAAGTACCATATCTTGCATCATAAATATCTTGGTCCATTGTTGAAATGAACCAGAATATTTATACAAGTATGAATAATTGTAGCTAAATATATTATATGCTCCTGTTAATGCTAAGAATGATTCTGAATCACTATTCTGAATTATGATACTGCACCTTTATACAAACCTTCTAAAGTAGCTCTGGACATAGATAGTAGTGTACCATTATTTCTAAAGATAAGAAGTTGTCCTGAAGTTGACGCTCCATTAGTTGTCGCCTATTGCAGCTAAATCTAATCTACCATTATTATCAAAAATCAAATAATTGATTTGATGAATACATTATCCCTGTTAAGCTTTGCTCTAGATTAAACACACCGCCATTATTTTTATAATATCTTAATATATTAGTTAAGTTATTATTACCACTCACAACCAGATCAAGATCACCATCATTATCAATATCTCCTAAGCTTAAGCTACCATAAGAAACTTCAGGAATAGAAGAATCAACACAACTTAACACTCCATTATTATTCAAACACTTTTGAACAAATCCTAATCCTTCATATCCAGTAACCAATAAATCCCAATCATCATCATTGTCAATATCTCCCCAGACTACTGAACTATATCTTGGATTAATACCTAGATCATACTCTTCAAAGTAGTCATCAATCTCTAAAGTGAAATTATAATTCTCAACACCATGCCCAGGAGCAGTACAATTGACACTAGCATTATACATATCACTTGTTAATATTAAATCTGTTAGGTTATAATAATCCCCGTTTGCCGTCATAGGATATGAAGTTCCATTTCCATAACTAAAACTACACGAACCGCTGATATTCTCTCCAGTAAGATTGTAATATCTGACACCAATGCTCCAGTTCATGTATGTAAGGCTCAGATTATTATAATCAACCTCAAGCCCAGTAGTATTTGAGACGTTGAATGCAGGATTCACAGATATCTGCACGGTCTCATTCATGCATGTAATGTTATAGTTATGTGTGCCTCCTAAATAAATTGTATCAGTTGCAACCCAGTAAGGATCATCAAACGTCATGTTTGTAAAACCACCTATGATATTATTTGTACTATAATTCCAGCTATACATGCACCATGAAGTACCAACACCTTCATCAACAAATGAAGTTACAATAAATACAGTGTTATATGTTGTAGTATTATTGCTTACTTCAGTACTTAAAAACCAATCTTCCAATGACAACAACATCACAGTATTACCAGTTATCTGAAGTAATGGCAATAGCATTAGTGGAACTATAGAAAACAACAATACTATCCCTAATTGTTTCTTGTTTATCATCTCTTCTCCCTATAGTCCATTACCATCTTTTGTATATCCTTGACACTCATTTTAGAATTATCAACTAATGCATTTAGTATCTCGCTCTTATCGATCTTGAATCTCTTAGAATCCTTTACAATACCATCAAGCAACGAATAAATTTCTCTATCAAACGTTACTCCACTTCTGACAACATCCTTCATTATACATATTTAATTTCTATAGTTTTTAAAGGTTTTTATACATATTATGCATAATATGCACAAAAATAAGAAAATTCAAACAACCAATCAATTACGCTCTAAAAGAATAATTTTTGTAATTTCTCTTTAACTAATTCCATCTTATTAAATTTAGAATGTTTTCTAACTATCAAACTCTTATCAGCTGTAAAGATTTTATTGACTCTTACATAACCTTTAGAAGCTGGAACAGAAAAACCATCGTCGTGTTCTTTAGAAGTTATTTGACAGATTATATAATCATCTCCACCACTAGAACCAATAATCAAGCCTGGTCTTTTTTTCAAATTACTCAAATCACTAAAAGGAAATAGTAATACAACAATATCTCCTTTCACAAATCTTTCCATGCTTTATCCTCTTCTTTTGAATTCCATTCAGAAAGACTTTTCTCGCTCATTAATGCAGGATATATCTTGTCAAGTGGCCTTAATTCTACTCTGTCCTTAAATGCTATAACTGCTACCTTATCTCCTACATTGAACCCTTCAATCTCTCTAATTTGTCTAGGAATTGATATCTGTCCTTTGTCTGTAATTGTTGCGGTTTTCATTTCGATTATCATAATCTTCACCTTCCTTACAAGTAAGAAAAGTAAGATTATCTTATAAAATGTACTATAAGAAAGACAAATAAATATCTATTCTAAGAAAAAACAAATACTTTCCAAAAAACTTAGAATACTTTCATTTTCAAAGAAAACCTTACAAAAAAAGAAAACAATTTCGAAATATTTTAACCCAAAGGCAGATCCATTCCAGCTACTTCTGCTGTCTGGACTTTGTCAAGCTCGTTCATCTTTGCTGCTATTGCATCAAAGTCGCCGCCTTCCACTTCATACATTGCCTTTACGATTATCGCTTTCAAGCCGAAAGCTATCGGCTGCTCCTCAATAAGCATATTTCCTATAGAACCAGCTTCTTTAGCGATCTTTTCACAGCCTGATTTGATAGGCTCAAGATCTACGCCAGCATCTTCAGGCATGACTTTAAATGTAATTATTGCTTTTGCCATTTTTCCAGTTACCTCTCTAGAAATTATCTAATTAGGTCCTTCGAACCCGCATTTGCTGCACTTGTATGGTGCTGCAATCTGTCTATCGTGCTTGCTTCTGATGATTTCTTCTTTGCCGCAAGCAGGGCATTTGAATGTTACATTTCCTTGTTCCATATCAACCAGAACTCCTATTTTATTTAAAAAGATTTCCCCTTCTTCCAATTCCCTTAAGAGTAGTAATAAAAGTTTAAAATACTCCCTATTCAAAGAAGTAGATTATGGGGGAAAAGTACGGTGGCAGACAGTAATGACATTTCTGTTCTAACTAGGTTGAAAGCTAAGGTGATAAGGCTAGAGAAGGAGCTTGCAGCTAGGAATTCTTATATTGACAATATCAAGAAGGAGATAGTCCATAACGTTGAATTAAGAAAACAATATCAGTCAGCAATCAAGAAGAAGCAATTTGAAGTTGAGAAGCTTGCAGATACATTGAAGGATAGGGATGATTCATTAGCTGATAAGGAATCAAAACTCAAATCAAAAGAAGCGTCTTTAGAACGAGAGAAGCATCAACTAGATGAGCTCAAAAGGAAACTTGACAAGGAGAACCAAGAGCGAAGGAAGCTTCTTGATGAATATGAGAAGAAGCTCAAGGACGAGCATAAGACGATAAAGAGCATCAGTAATGATGCTAAAGCCAAACCCAACCAGAAAGATATAGTGCAATTGAAGAAAAAGATCCTTGAACGTGATGAGATAATCAAGGATTACAATTCTCAGATAAAGAGTTTCTCTGAACACAAAAAAAAGACAACGCATGACCTAGCCCAGCAGAAGAAGGAGATCCAAGATCTGCAGGATGATCTTGCAAATAAGCGAAAACAATCTGTAGAGGCACAAAAAGAGCTTGAGAAGCAGCAGCAGCAATTGAAGGAACAGGAAGCAGCTTACAAGGAACTTAAGTCAAAGTTTGACATGGACATGAAGGATAAGCAGGACAGGCTTCAGAAATATGAGGATCAACTAAAAAAACAAGAGCAAAAATTGCAAGAAACAAAAAAAGACATATTAAAGATCCAGAAAGCGCCAGCACCTTCAGAAGGAAGGATAGCCAAGTTTATGGAAGAGATAAGATCATTGAAGACTGATATCGATACCAAGCAATCAACAATAAAAGACCTTAACTCGCAGATAAAAGACCTGAAATCATCAACCATCTCAAAAGAAGAAGCGAAAGCAAACGAAGACAAGCTCAAGGAGCAGATACATGAATTGATCACAGAGCTTGAGTCAAGCAAGGTCCATATCAGGAAGAAAGAACGTGAAGTCAATGACAAGCACAAGCTTCTGAGATCTTCTGACCAGCATATACTACATAGATCATTGCAATTGCAGAAGAGTCGTGAAGAATTGAGAGCAAAAGAGCATCTGCTTGCAGACAAGGAAGAGAAGCTCAGGCAGCAGGGCAAGAACATAAAGGATTTCTCACATCTTAAGCATCAGATAGAATCACTGAAGCAAGTCGTAGACCAAAGAAGGGATGAAGTGCAGATGATGCGCAAAGGAAGACAGGAGCTTACAGACGAGCTTAAGCAACGCCAGAAGGAGATGCAGGAAGAGGTCGATAAGAGGAAGATACTTACTCTTGAGCTTACTCAGCATAAGGATTCATTGAAAAAACTCCAGGAAGAGAACAAATCTCTCAAGATGTCAATACAGGAGAAAGACATCCATATGGAAAGACGCATATCTGAGCTGCAGAAGGCGACAAAAGAGCTTGACTCATTGAAATCAAAGTACGAGGATGTATCATCAAAGCTAAAAGAAGCACAGAATGAACTCTCAGCTACTAAAGTGAAATCTCAAGATTATGATTCATTGAATGAGAAGGCAAGAAAGCTTATCGAGGAGCAGAAATCTAAACTTGAAAGCATAAAGCAGAAAGAATCAGAGCTCAAGGACCTTGAGAGCAAGAAACTATCTGAACTAAATAAAATAGAGAATACAAAACTTTCAGAATTGAATGAATTGGAGAGCAAGAAGCTCTCAGAGCTAAAGGTACAGGAACAGAAGACTTCCAAGCTTAAGACTGCTCTTGAAGATGAATATGAGATAAAGCACAAGAAATTATCAAAACTTACCAAGACGCGTCAGAAAGAGTTGGAATTGAAGGAATCAAAGCTCAAGCAGTTGCAGTCTGAATTACGTTCGCTCAAGAATACTATCGAAGCAAAAGTCCTCAAGTTCAACGAAGAGAAGCAGCTATTCCAGGACGAGAAGAAGCAGCTTCTTGCACAGATAAAACAATTGGAGCAGCATGACAAGTCAATAAAGCAGCAGGATAAGGACATATTATCAAAACGTCTTAAAGCAGAAGAGCTGATCAAGGCTCTTGATGACAAGGAAGCTACCCTGCAGCATAAGGAAGAGGAGCTAATGAAGCTTGAGAAAGAGCTTGAAGAGAAGGACAGGATTGCAACAAAGACCGTATCAGAGGCTGCTGAATTAAAATCTGAATCATTGCGGAAGCTTTCAAAAGCTGAGATGATACTAAAGAAGGATAAGGACGTCGACAGCAAGAGCACAATATTATCGAAGAAGGAATCTGACCTATCAAAGCTTGAAGAATCATTGAAGAAGAAGGATGATGTCTTGAAAGAGAAGGAGCTTGAGGTTAAAGCCAAGGATGAGCTTCTTACAAGGAATATCAAGAAATCAGAATTAGCTGCAAAGAAATCAGACCTGATATCAAGCAAAGAGCTTCTGCTCAAGGACCAGCTTGCAGAGATCAAACGCATGAAAGATCTTTTGATGAAGAAAAGCCAGATAGTCCAGGATGCACTCGAGACATTCAATGCAGAGAAAGTATCATGGTTGAGACGTGAGTCACAGGCTAAGGATCAGTTGCACGATCTGAGGAAAGAACAGCAGGCTCTTCAGGATGATGTGAATAAGCGAAGAGCAGAGATGCAGGCTCTTTCTGAAGAATGGAACACTAAGATGGACCTTCTTAACAATACCAAGAAAGTCATCGAGAATGATCGTTCTGAGCTTGACATAAAGATAGCCCAGCTCCAGGAAGGATTATCAAACCTCAAGAAGCAGAAAGCATCTTTAGATGAGGTATTATCAAAGTTCACTACAAAACGAAGGACTCTGCAGAAATATGAGAAAGATCTCAAGAAAGCAACAGAAGACCTTTCAAAGAAAGAGGACAAGCTAAACACTAAGGAATCTAAGCTTAAAGAAGCAGAAGATGAGATAACTGCTACGCATAAGGATCTCAAGGCAGAGCTTAAGGTTGTCAAGAAGCAGCGTGAGAAGCTTGAGAAGAACAAGTTATTGAAGGAAGGATTATCTAGATTACGGGCAGAGAATTCAGAGCAGAAGCAGAAGCACAATAAGCTCAAGGAAGCCACAGCAGCTCTTGAGAAGAGATACAAGCAGATAATGTTTGAATTGACTATGAAGGATCAGCGTCTGAAGGAATATGAGAAGAATCTTGCATCACGAGCAAGGAAACTCTCAGAGATGGTCGCACGGCTGAATAGGAAAGAGGCCTTGCTCAATAGGAAAGAGACTCTTCTTGAGGATGAAGAACATCTGAAAGAAGAGAAATCATGGACTGAATATGTAGAAGAGGAGACTGCAAAGCCTGAACGTGAGATCAAGCTTGATTCGGTAGTCTCAAGGAATGTCAATGATCTCGTCAATGACATACGCCATATGATCTCCAATAATGATATTGATGGTGCACGACAGCTGTTGAAGCAGCTTGAATCGAACATACGTGCAATGGAAGATCCTGCAGAGAAGAAACGCATGGGATATCTTGTTATGGAATTGAAGACTGATATAAAATTAGCATCTCTATGATTACATTAGTTCTTTAGGATTTTAGTTTAATTCTTGCTTGAACTCAGAACAGATATCAAGTTGAACCCTTTATTGCTTTCAATCTCATATTTGACATCCAGGAATTTCTCGCACACATTGATGTTAGCTTTCGTATGCCCTGTTATCTTGCCAACTTTTATCTTTCCTCCGAACAAGCCTAGAAGAGGTATCATATTATCCTGCATATGCTCATCCAGGACTTCCTCTCTGAGAATTTCCATAAGCTTCTCGCTGCATTTTCTTCCTACTTCTTCAGCTTTTATCTTGATGTCACCTAAGAAATCTGCACCTACTCTTTTCTGGTTGTTCCCGTAGATGCCATATAGCACTAATCCAGAGCCAGTGCTTTCAGTCTTTCCATATACCCTGTCGATCTTCGCAGGAACGCCTACGCTCTGAAGTATCAGTTCAGCAGATTTTGCTTGTCTTTCAACTACCTCTCTCTCCTGAAGATTCTTTGATGCATGGCTTACTCCCTTTATCAGCATCAGGTTCCCTAGATCACCATAATCAAGAACAGGATTTGCAAATATGTACTGGTGGAATTTGCTGAAACTATCGAAATTTATCCTCTTGAACTTTGACTTGCTCCTTAATACGACAAGACCACCACCTTGTGGATAATATCCTCGTTTCTCGCATATTATATCGATGTCGCAATATCCATCGATTACAGGTTTGATCACGTTTATTATGTAATCTATTGGCATGCTCCATTTTACGTCTGTGCCCCCTTTTATCTTCATCTCGCTTGAGGTGAACATCATAGGAAGCATTACCGATTGGAAAAGTAGACCTATGCTTCCAGCTGTGCCTATGTTTACTTCGAGCTGCCTGTTTTTTATTGCCCTTGGACAGAATTCTAGTTCCTGTGAAGCGATCTTATCTCCGAACACCAATGCGTTTGAGAATTCAGTGCATGCTTTGACACAGCTCAGATGCTGCTGCTTCAGTCCAGGCTCAGGCCTGTTCTTCCTTATGTTCTTTAGCCTGAAAGCTTTCTGAGTAATGACACTCAATCCTAATGCTGTCCTAAGTATCTGTCCACCGCCTTCTTCATGGCTTCCATCTAGTTCAATCATCATCAAAATTATTATAAATTGCCTTATAAATATTTCCCGTGGTGGTATAAAATAGTCCTCTTCGTCGGAATAGACCCAGGAACGACAGTAGCTTATGCATTGCTTGATACTGATACAGGAAACATTACGTTATATTCACAGAAAGAACTCTCCTCAGACCTCCTTGTCCAGCATCTTTCAGCTTTTGGAAACATAACATTGATTGCAACAGACAAGCAGAAGCTTCCTTCTTTTGTGAGGACTATAGCTACGAAGCTTGGCGCTGTAGTGTATTCTCCAAAAGAGGATCTTCAGGTCAAGGCAAAGGCATCATCAGCAAAAGACATAGGCTATAGCAATAGCCACGAGCGTGATGCAGCAGGAGCAGTACTCGAAGCATATCATGAGTTCATTCCTAAGCTAAAAGAGATCTCTCGCTTCATTGAATCAAAAGGGAAGAGGCATCTTTTGCATAGGTTTACGCATATGTATTTCAAGAATCCAGAGTTATCTTACATGAAGATACTTGAGCTGATGGAACCTAAGGAGAAGAAAAGAGAGGAATCTAAGGAAGATAGGAAGCAGGTTCCTCATGACGAGAAAAATTCAGTCATACGTTCCCTGCTTAAGCACTCGCAGCTTCTCCAGAAGCATATAAATGAGCTTAGAGCTCAGTTGCAGCATTCTCCTAAAAAACAAAAACATGTTGTCAAACAAAAGACGGACAAGGACCTGATGAACATGCTGACACAGAAAGAGAAGCGTATAATCAACCTCACTAATGACGTTCGAGTGCAGCAGAACATCAACAGGAAATTGCATGCAAAGATGACTAGGCTAAAGACATTATATTCTTCAAACAGATATTATATCCTTCCAAGATATGATGATCTGCGAAAGCCAGTTAGCTTAAAGGATAATCGTGTCTTTGTTAAGAATGCAAATGTCTTCTTGCCATCATCGCTTGAGAGAATAAAGACAGATGATATCCTAGTTACACTGACTGAGCCTTCATCAAAGCTCCGTGATTTGTTGCCTTGTACAATAATATTATGGAGACAGGGTTATGAAGATTATGATGATATAATATTCTTGGATAAGAATGCGCTTGACAAGGAGCTTGCAAAACCTAATCTAAATAATATTATTGAAGAATACCAAAGAAAACGTGGTTCGATCAGATGAGATCTACATCTGGTCAAGTTCTATGAATACTCTTTTTCCGCTGCCTTCAATCTTTCCTGAAGGTTTCTTGCCTAGGCTTGTGACTTTGACTTTCTCCCCACGATAATCTATGACGTCACCAACCTTGAATGGAAGAAGTTTTGCACATACAGTCATCCTATATAGGTCCTTGTTCGCTTTCGAGTCTCTTGTATGTAATGTGCTTGTCATCTCTACTTGGCAATTATATCCTTCCTTGAGCCATTTTGCCAGCTTCTGTATGAACTTCTGTGAGTGGAGATAGAAATCCATCCCATCTTTCTGGACGATTTCTTTGCTGATCATACACTCATTTGCTAGGATGTAGTCAACGATATCCTGGATATCATTGTCAGGGAACCCTCTAAGCTGGAGTATTGCTTCGAAATAATTTGAATTGCTATTCCTGTATATCTCTTTCTTTTCTTTAGCTGATAATTTTTCCATTCTTTATCCTTCCTTCTCTTCCTTCCATTATAATACTATAGCTGCATTATTGCAAGTAATATGCCTGCAAAATATTTAAACATTATGAAATTGAAGAATGTGTTGATTATTGCAAATCCTAGTGCCTTGTCGAATTTTGCTCCGAATATGATGAATACTAGGATGCTTGATATGACTGTATAGCTTAATGTCAATGCCATCCCTAGCTGGAATATATTATAGGTGTTGAATATCCCTGCAATTATACCAATAATTGCGTATAACGGCGCAAATACTATAACAAAATAGGACATCCTACCAACTCCAAAATAATATAGTATAGATGCTATCAATCCGAATAATGCGCCTATCTTTGAACCATATACATACCCGCAGAGCACAGTCCCGAACATTATCAGTTCGATGCTTGTCTTGTATCTTGGTATGAACCTTGATATTGCCGACGCTCCTATGTTAAGGACCAGTAGAAGTGAAAGGAAAAGGACAACCTTGAACAGGTCAAAAAAGAGCAATATCGCTAAAGCTGCAATACAAATAGCTATGATGAAATATCTTCTTTTGTAGAAATACTTTGCCAGATTGTTATTCAACTTCATGCTTTATCCAATCTTCATATTCTGGGTTTGCAGAGACAGACATCTTCATTATGCAAGGTACATCATAAGGATGGACTTCCTTAATCTTCTGCTCGACTTTTTCGACCTTATCTGTAGTTGTCTTCAGAAGCCCAACAATCTCATGGTCCTTGTTTATCTTCTCTTTCCACCAGTACATGCTCTTGATTGGAAAGATGTTAGAGCATGCGATAAGCTTATCATGCAAAAGCTCTCCTACAATCTGTTCTGCGATCTCCTGTTCAGGAAATGTTACATAGATAGCTGAATATGCCATATCAATAGGGAATGGGCTTGTCCTTTTAATACTTACTCTAAAAATAGCATTTTTTTCGTACCTGTAAAGTGAATCAGATTCAGAAAATAAGAAATAGATTAACCTATCTCATTATCTCAAATCCAGGATACAAAGGGAACTCCTTAGCGAATTCTCTTACTTCTTCTCTTATCTTTCTCAGATTGGTATTCTCCTTTATCTCTGAGGAGAATTTCTTTATCGCTTCTTTTCGTTCATCCTTGTCATTTGGCATATCATATGTTCTTATCTCATCGTACACTGCAGCGATCCACTTAGCTACTTTCTCCATGTCCTTCTCTTTCATCCCTCTTGTCGTAAGTGAAGGTGTGCCAAGCCTGATACCGCTTGGATAGAATGCTGAGAATGGTTCAAAAGGTATGGTATTCTTGTTTACTGTTATTCCTGCAAGATCCAACGCCTGCTGCATGTACTGTCCTTTTCCTGCACCGTTCTCTGTCAGATCGATGAGAAGGAGATGCGTATCTGTTCCGTCTGTCACAAGCTTCATGCCTTCCTTCTTCAATGATTCAGCCAATGACTTGGCGTTAGCGACTATCTGCTTTGCATAGTCCTTGAATTCAGGCTTCATTGCCTCACCAAGAGCTACTGCAATGCCTGCTGTAGTATGGTCATGTGGTCCTCCTTGCAATCCAGGGAAAATGCTCTTGTCTATCTTTGAAGCCAGGTCAGGATCCTTGTCTATTCCTTTCTGGGTGACCATGATCATTCCTCCTCGAGGACCTCGTATTGTCTTATGCGTTGTGGTGGTTATGACATGCACATATGGCACTGGGCTTTCATGTGCACCTCCAGCAACAAGTCCAGAGATGTGAGCTATGTCTGCAATAAGATAAGCTCCAACTTCATCAGCGATCTCAGCGAATTCCTTGAACTCGAACTTCCTAGGATACGCAGTATAACCTACCCATATTGCTTTAGGCTTGTTCTCTATTGCCAGTCTCCTTACTTCCTCAAGATCAACACGTCCATCTTTCTTGACGCTGTAAGGTACGCTCTTGAAATATTTTGCAGTTGCGCTTACTTTCCATCCATGAGTGAGATGACCGCCATCAGTTAGCTTGAGTCCCATATGGCAATCACCAGGTTCAAGCAATGCATTTAGGACAGCAAAATTTGCAGGACTTCCAGAATAAGGCTGCACATTCGCATGGACTACATTGAATACTTTCTTTGCACGATCTATTGCAATCTCTTCGATCTTATCAGCAAATTCCTGTCCACCATAATATCTCTTCCTTGGATATCCTTCAGAATATTTGTTTGTCAATACGCTGCCCATTGCTTGCAATGTCGCATGGCTCACGTTGTTCTCGGAAGGTATCATCTCAAGACCTTCTTCCTGACGTTTCAGTTCATCCTTCAATGCTTGAGCGATCTCAGGATCAGAATTTTCGATGTCATTCATTAGTACCATTTACTCCCACCTTATCATTTCATAAGATGCATCTTTATATGGATTATGGTATGCTAATCGTAACATTATCACAATGTTTATATTATTTCATGCCAAACTGGTGTTATGGATATGATATTCATTCTCTTGGCAGCGTTGAGCGGATCGCTTTTTACTGTTGGTGATATCCTGTTGAAATATTGGGCAGACCGTTCAAGCGTTTGGTTCATAGCATCTGCAATGTTCCTCTATCTTCTAGCAGGGATAACTCTTGCATTCGCATTCAAGAGAAGAGAGGTTGCGGTAGCAATAGCAGTATTGTTATGCTTCAACCTGTTGACTGTCGCTCTTGCAGGCCTATTATTGTTCAAAGAAGTTCTTGGCCTCAAGGAGATAATCGGGATATCCCTTGCCTTGATAGCTATAGTAGTAATGACTATTTGATCTTGCTTGTGTAGCTATAATGTCTTAGGCAAGCTCTACCAATTCAACAATCTTATCCCTTCTTTTTAGACCCATAAGGATCCTTATGTTGATGTTGAATTTCTTCTTGAAGAATTTTATAAGGGCAATGTTCGCTTTATTGTCTTCAGCTTTCTCTTTGAGATGTATAAGATATCTTCCTCTATGGTCTAATCCGTTGAACTCATCATTAGAACTGTTTGGCTTGACATGCACAGTGAATTTTTTTGGGAATCTCAAGCTGCGTCACGCCACACATGATGACATTTCTCGCATCTGAAGAATCTTGTCTCAGCCTCATCAGCTGATCTTGTCTGAGCTGTCCAGAATCTTGCTTTTGTATGTTTGCATTCAGGGCAATCAACATCTGTCAATGGCAAGGTCTTTAGCTTGTCTTCCTCATTCAAGACCTCAATCTCCTTCTCTGACTTGACATCTTCTGATAGGCTTATGTTCACAGGTTCTTTGTGCACATAGCCGCAGCTGCATGTAGTCTGTTTCTTGTTTCTTTTTGGTACAAGCAATGCTCCGCATTTAGGACAAAACATCATTTTTAGTATCTCCTTATGTTCTTAATTCCTGGCACTCATGATCCAGGTGACTATGTCAGTGAACCACACCTTGATCCAACCGAAGTACGGCACCCTGAAGACTGCCTTACCCAAGACTGCATCTTCGCTGATATTGATATCAACAAGTCCTGAGCCTTGGTTATGGTCTCCTTTTGTCGTATAGTAATACTTCCCATCCTTGATGTCAATGTCAATTATGCGATGTATTATAGGATCAGGCCTGTTTCCTGCTATGAATACAATTATATCCCCGGTTTTTAAATTTTTTGGGGTTGTTCCATAGATGAACATTATGTCTCCTTTGTTGAATCCATCCTTGAAATCGAACTCACTGAACTGCTCTTTTTGGATTCCCTTGTTTTCATACCAATTTCCACACATCTGCCAATATTCATCGAAACTTAGGTAGAGGTCTGTTTTGCTGTAGCTATTGTCGCATATGAAAGGGCTTCCTCCATCATGGTTTACTGCAGCATGCTCCATGCTTCCTGATACAACTGCAACTAAAGGATATGATGTGTTGAATATCAATCCTACTCCAGGATAGAATATGTATAATATGAAGAAATACGCAAGCACAATATTGAGTAACCAACTCCATACGCTATCGCTGTGCCATATGAAATGCCATATTTTCTTCCATATTTCCTTGATCTCCATATATTAGAAAAGTTTTATTAATCCTTTAAATGCTTTATCCATATATGTTCGTGCACAATATTGATCCAGTATTATTGAATCTTGGTCCTCTTGAGATAAGATATTATGGCATCATCTATGTGCTTGGTTTCATTATATTGTATCTGTTTGTAAATCACTTGGTTAAGAAGAACAATATCAAGCTCACAAAGGATCAAGTTATCGATTACATATTCTGGATTGCAGTAGGCATAGTAGTTGGAGCACGGCTATTCTATACGATTGTATATAATCCGTTGTATTATCTTCCAAGGATATGGGAGATATTATATATATGGCAGGGAGGTCTATCTTTTCATGGAGGGCTAATTGGAGCGATTATAGCTGTAATCATCTTCTGCAGGCGGCATATGCTTGATCTTCTTGAGATGGCTGACATAACTATAATCCCTGTAGCTCTTGCATTATCTTTAGGCAGGATAGCTAATTTCCTGAATGGTGAGTTGGTAGGAATACCATCAGATCTCCCATGGTGCGTCGTATTTCCAAATGTAGACGATATATGCAGGCACCCATCACAGATATATGCTTCGATAAAGGACATGGTCCTTTTCATCATATTGTGGTCAGTTAAGGATATCAAGTCAATCAGCAAGAGGCCAGGGACTCTGTTTGGATTGTTCATAACATTATATGCAATGTTCCGTTTTGTTGTTGGATTCTTCCGGGCGCCTGATCCACAGTTGGGATACCTGTTGTTCGGACTTACAATGGGCCAGCTCTTGAACATAATAATGTTTATAATTGGTATTGCTTGGTTATATTATATTAACAAATATTCAAGATGAAAGGGAAACTAATAGTCATTGAAGGGACAGATGGTTCAGGTAAAGCCACACAATCAAAATTGCTAGTCGAGAAACTCAAGCAGCAGAAGAATGACGTTGAGTATGTTGAATTCCCGCAGTATGGCACTCCAGGAGCAGCCATGGTTGAGCAATATCTCAATGGGAAGTTCGGCACAGCAGAAGAAGTAGGTCCTTACCGCGCATCAATCTTCTATGCGATAGACCGTTATGCAAAAAGCAAAGACATTCAACAATGGCTTGATCAAGGTAAGATAGTCATCTGCAACCGTTATACCTCAGCGAATAAAGGGCATCAGGCAGGCAAACTGAAAGATGATGATAAGATTGACGGTTTCCTTGATTGGCTTGATGACCTTGAGTTCAACCTCTTCAAGATACCTAAGCCAGATAAGATATTCCTTCTTTACATGCCATGCGAGATTGGGCAAAAGCTAGTTGATAAGAAAGGTCATCGTGATTATGTAGGGGGAGAGAAGAAAGATATCCACGAGGCTGATATAAATCATCTGAAGGATGCAGAAGCCGCCTATATGTATGTTGCCAAGAAAGAAGGATGGGAGATAATAAGTTGCTATGATGGTGATGATCCATTGCCTATAGAGGAGATTCATAATCTTATATTAAACTCAGTATCTGGTTTCATCTGACCTTTATGGACCCATAGTTCTTTCTGACAAAATTCTTTAATTCTTCCAAAGATTCTTCATTGACTCTTTCATCTATTGGCATAAGTTCAAGGACTATGTTTCTTATGCCCTCTATATTCCTGCATATCCTTCCGATGTCATTGTTCCTGTCTATCAATCCTGGGACGACGATGATCTTTGCTAAAACGTTGATCTTTCTTGAAGCAAGGAATTTCAATGTCTCTTTCACTCCATTGATCAGCTCCTTGTTGTTGCTTATCAGTTTTCCTCTGTTGAGCTTGTTCAGCCAAGCTTCGCTCAACGTGAAGTAAAGTTTCAGGACTATCATATCGACAAGTTTCTTATCGACGAGATCCTTTATTACATTCGGTAGTGTGCCGTATGTCTCAATGACAACATGCATGCCTTTCTGCTTTGCATATGTAGCAAGGTTCTTGAGTGCCATCCTCTGCAGGCATGGTTCCCCATTCTTGAACACTATTGTTTTTGAACTTTTCTTCAGGAGATCTATCTCTGAACGGAGATCTTTGATGTTCACAGAATATCTGCCGTCTATCTTGAGGTTATCATCCTTAGGAAGGAAACTCAAGTCTACATTGGTTCCGACAAGATGCATCTCAGAACTGACTTTTCCGAAATATTTTGTCTTTGATATCGTCACTAGCTTGTGTAAAAATACGTCCATATGGACGCAATATCAAAAGAATATAAAAAATTATGTGGTGTCAAGTATAAAAAAAATCTATGCTTCCTCTTCCTCTTCTGATGAAAGGAACGTGGATAATGTTGTATTTTTCTTGATCGCTTCATAACTTACTGCCATTTTTTCACCTCTATTGTCTCCTCTTAATTATGTCCACTATGACCGAAGCCGCCTTCTCCTCGTTCGGTCTCATCCAACTCTTCAACTTCCTTGAAGCTTACGTGCTCGAATTTGTTTATTATCATCTGTGCAATCCTCATCCCTGGTTCGATCACAAAATCCTCTTTACCATGGTTTATCAGGATAACTCCTATCTCTCCCCTATAGCCAGAATCGATTGTTCCGGGAGTGTTGACGATGCTTATTCCATTCTTTATAGCTAGTCCTGACCTAGGTCTTACCTGTGCCTCATATCCATCTGGAAGGGCAATCTTAATTCCTGTCGAGATAAGTTCTCTCTCTCCAGGCTTTATTGTGTAGCTTTCCGTAGAACACAGGTCAACCCCAGCGTCGCCAGGTTTTGCGTATGCCGGAATGGTTGCATTGTCTTTGATTTTTGTTATCTTTACTTCCATCGCAGAAATAAAACTCAAGTTACCTCTTTTATAAAATAAACCCTTTTGAAAACTATATTCTTTACAATGGTATTTTTCCTTTAGAAACAAGGAAGTTTAAAGCTGTCTCTTGCCATTAAGCAAGCATAGATTCTTTTCCTGTCTTAGTCTCCATGCGAAACATAGCTTAGGCTTATCTCATTCTATCGACGAGATGTTTGTATCTATCTCTGAATGGTTACTCCAAAGGTGCTTATTATTTTCAATAGTTAAAGTAATGTCAATAAATTATTTAAACAACTGCAATCCTTGCAACTACTATGGTATCAGTACAGGAAGCATTGAACATTCTCGACGATGACAGCATTTTCAAGGAGTGGAAGTCCCAATCACCGGATTCATACCTTTGCCATTGTCTGAAGATGCTTGATGATGAGGATGCATGGCATGTAGGATACTGCAATAAGGATAGCACAATAACGACTTTCATAGTATCAAGTTCTGCAGTTGAAAAGCAGGATGCTGAAGAGGCATTCAAGCACCCAGATTCAACGATCCTCCCATTAATTGAGCAGGATATAGCTATAACCGGTTCGCAAGCTATGGATCTTGCTGAAGATTTCTCGAAGAAGGAATATCCACGTGATCCTATATCAAAAAGTCTTGTAGTATTGCAGGCATTGGAGATAGGTCAGGTATACAATATAACTTTCATAACCATTGCAATGTCAACCATCAATATCAAGGTCTCATCAAAGACTGGTGAGATATTAGAGCATAAGAAAACAAGCCTTATGGATTTCAGGATGGATGATAAGGATATTCCATAGGATCAGATAGATTCTATTTTTTCCCATCCCATTCTTCATAGAACCTTTGCAAGAACTCTTCCATATATTTATGACGAGAGAGTGCCATCTCCTTTCCTGCAGAAGTGTTCATTAGGTCTTTTAGCTTCAGAAGCTTATCATAGAAATGCTGGATCGAATTCTTCTCATTTTCGGGATCATAGATTGGTCGCTTAAAATGAACCCCCGTTGCAAACACCCTAGAGATCCCTATCGCACCAATTGCATCTAGTCTATCTGCATCCTGCACGATCATTCCTTCTTTGCTTTCTATCTTTGTTCCTTTCTTGAATGATACATTCTCAATTATATGCATTATCTTCTCAATCTCTTCAACATCATTCTCTTTAAGCCAATTCTTCACAATGTTTGTATCGTTCTCAAACTTATGATCACCTATATCATGCAGTATTGCAGCAAGTTGTATTATGAATTGTTCTCCACCTTCTCTCTCAGAGATCTTGATTGAATTGTTAAGGACTCTTATCGTATGCCAATAGTCATGGCCAGTGCAATCTTTGCCAAGTTTCTCTCTGGCAAACTCTTTTGCCATTTCAATTACCTTATTTTGTTCTTCATTCATTTTTCTTCATCAATTATTATATTCGAAAAATTAATTACTTTATCTCAATTATGACACCTGTAGGTCCAGGGTTGATGTATTTCGTTCCTTTTATGTCAAAATCCATCCCAGCTGTCTCATGAAGATGTCCAGCTATTGCGAAATGGATCTTATGTTTCTCTATGAATTTTTTTGTCGTCTTGCATCCTGCATTTTCTCCGTATATGAAATCAATTCCGCTCTTATGCGGTGGTTGATGTAATAGTATGATCTTTACAGTATCCTTGAACATTGACATTATCCTTTCGAATTCTTTAGCAGATACCTTGAAATCAGGATCGTGGGTAGCGAATCCTCCTCCACCATATCCCATGATCAATGCCTTGTCATGCTTGACTATCTTGTTATGTATGAATTCGACATTCTGCAGCCTTTTGCATATCTTCTCTATCTCTTCTTCATCCTCATGGTTTCCATGTATGATGTAGCTCTGTATACCATAGCTGTTGAGCTTGTTGAGGAACTCTTCAGCTCTTGTCATGAATACTGTAAAATCCCCTGCACAGAGTATCACATCCGGCTTATGCTTCTTTATCTTCTCCTCAAGTTTCCTCTCAGCCATCTCACTGTTATGGCTATCGACAAAGACGAGTATTTTCATCCTTATATCAACATCAACCAGATATAAAAACATTATGCATTCTTTATGAGAAGGCGCTCGGAGTTGTCATTCTACTATATAATCTTTTCCATAATTATCGTCGATAAAACCTAACAGGAAGAAACCACTGCATAACTTTTATAAAACACCTACTTATCACAAAATACATGAAAATACCAAACGAGAAACTAATTCAGAAAGATCCTTTTATTGATATCATTGGCCAACAAGAAGAGAAAGACCAGATAAAATCTGCATTGCTTGCAGATCGTCATATAATACTTGTCGGTCCTCCGGGGATTGGAAAGACAACACTAGCTAAGAATGTCGCTAAGCTTCTAGACCCTGATTACATCACTGATCCTTTGACGAAGGAGAAGTCAAAAGATAAGGTTTCCGGAGAGCAGCGTTTCATAAGGATACAGGGTTCTCCTGATCTTACTGCTGAGGATCTTATAGGTGACATCGATCCTATCAAGGCTTTGAAGTTTGGGCCATTGAGTTTGGAAGCATTCACGCCTGGAAAGATATTCAAGGCAAATAATGGTGTGCTATTCTTTGATGAGGTTAACAGGTGCAGCGAAAAGCTCCAGAACGCTCTTTTGCAGGTTCTCGAAGAAGGGATTGTGACTATTGGCTCTTATACGATTGACATCCCTAGCGATTTCATATTCATCGGAACTATGAATCCTGATGATACTTCAACAGAACCATTGAGTGATGTGTTCCTTGACAGGTTCGATCTAATCTATATGGAATACCCTGATACATTGGACAACGAAAAAGAGATAACAAGATCAAAATCAAAAACCATCTGCAATTGCAAGGATGATTTTCTTTTTATGATGGTTAAATTTGTCAGAGACTTGAGAGAGAATGAGAAGCTTCAGAAGAAACCGAGTGTCAGGGCGACAATCGGGCTTTATGAACGTTCTCAAGCTAATGCTATTGTTGCAGGAAGAGATAATGTCACATTCCAGGATGTCCAGAAAGCAGTCATCTCAGTCTTATCCCATAGGATTGAGCTTAAGCCTTCAGTCAAGTTCCTGCAGAAGCCTGAAGAGCTCATCAAGTACGAGTTTGATATGTTCTCAGATTCTTTCTCTTCATTGAAAGAGGAAGGTGATTTACCCTAATAGGGATGACGTAGAGCTAAAGGAAAAACAACCTATAGAGGAGAAGACTGGAAAGCTGGAACGTCAGAACCAGGAAGATAAGCTTCTCCATTCAGTTCTTGAGAATGATACAGAGACTGTTGATGATGGTAAATTATTGAATGAATCTTTCAATCAGGGAATATCAAGTTTCACACCTGATCTTATGTTTGAGAATATGACTCAGAATTATGCTAATGCAGAGCGTATCTATGGTCCTAAATTAATTCGGATGCTCACCGGTTATGATGCAAGCTATGTCAAGAAGAATATCCGTATACCAGAATTCCAGAAAGCGATAAAGGCAGAGATGGACAACAATGTCCGCGATCTGCAGCGCAAGGATCTGTTGGAGAGGGATGGGACAATCTCAGATACTGGGACATATCTTGCTTCTTTGGTACTTTATGTGGAAGAGTTGGACCATCTAGTCCCTAAGGGCTTTGGCAAGAAGGAACACAAGCAGTTTACTCATTATGGCGACAAGAATGATACTCGCTCATACAAGATACATGATCGTTATCGTGATATAAACATGAAAAAGACTTTGAAGAAATCAATAAGGCGTTCTCATGACAATATCCATAAATGTGACCTTACTGTAGACGAGAGAAAAAGCCAAGGTAGCATAGAGATAATATATGCGATTGATGCTTCAGGGAGCATGAGGGGTAAGAAGATCGAGACAGCGAAAAAAGCAGGGATCGCTCTAGCTTTCAAAGCGATAGAGAACAGGGATAAGGTCGGATTGATTGTATTCGGCAAGGATATCAAAGAAGAATTGCCTCCTACAAATGATTTCAGACAGATAATAATGAAACTTACAAATATACGTGCATCACAAGAGACCAATTTTGCAGTCACGATAGAGAAAGCTATAGAATTGTTCTCCCGCAAGAATTGCACAAAGCATCTTATACTTCTTTCAGATGGTGTGCCTACTTCAGGCAATGATCCGGAAAATACTACTTTGCAGGCTATATCGAAAGCATCATGCGCAGGAATAACCACTTCACTTGTTGGTATAAGTCTGGATGAAGATGGAGAGAATCTTGCCAGGAAGATAGTGGAGATATCACAAGGCCGTCTTTACAGCGTAAGCAAGCTGTCTGATATTGATACTGTCATATTGGAAGATTATTTTATGGCAAAAGCAATATAAGCTATAAAAGGAAAAATTGATATTTTCTTTCTGTTATGCCTATAATTTACAAAAGCACAACCTTTTTATAAGGATTTGTTTTCCTCGTTTTCCGTAAGGTTGGAAGATATGCCTTTTCTTGGCTTATCAGGATGGAAATCAATAAGATGACAGAGCTCATAATTGCTGAAAAACCGAATGCTGCAAAGAAGATAGCAGAAGCTTTGGCTGATGGCAAGGTCACAAAGAAGAATAGCAACGGAGTGCCCTATTATAATATAAGGCATGATGGTAATAATATAATAGTTGCATGTGCTGTAGGCCATCTCTATACTGTTGCCCCTATAAAGAAATCTTATTCTTATCCTCAATTCGATACTAAATGGACAGAGACAGCGAATGTTGACAAGAACGCTTCATTCTCAAGGAAATATGTAAAGACATTGAAAGAGCTTGCAAAGCAGGCTGATACTTTCACAGTTGCGACTGACTTTGATATTGAAGGGGAAGTGATAGGCTTTAATGTCATCAAGCATATCTGTAAGCAGAAGGATGCTAACAGGATGAAATTCTCAACATTGACAAAAGGTGATCTTGTTGATGCATATCAAGGCAAGCAGAAGACAATTGACTGGGGACAGGCAAATGCAGGATTGACTCGTCACGAGCTTGATTGGTATTATGGGATAAATCTGTCTTCGGCATTGATGTCAGCGATAAAAGCTGCAGGTTCCTTCAAGGTTCTTTCAAGCGGCCGGGTGCAAGGCCCTGCATTGAAGCTTCTTTGTGACAAGGAACTCGAGATAAAAGCTTTCGTTCCTGAGCCTTTCTGGCAGATACAGTTGCTTGGTGAGATAAATAGAGGAAAGATTGAGGCATGGCATGCTCTTGATAAGATATTCGACGAGAAGAAGGCAGATGAGATAATGCAGAAGACAAAGACTCCCCATGCTTTCGTTCGGAAAAGGGAAGTGACCCAATTCAACCAACAGCCTCCATTCCCTTTTGATCTTACTTCATTCCAGATAGAATGCTATCGTGTTCATAAGATATCACCAAAAGAGACTCTAAGTGTTGCCCAGGAGCTTTATACGGCAGGATATATATCATATCCGAGGACTTCATCACAGAAGCTTCCTGCAAAATTAGGGTATGAAAAATTGATATCTGCACTTGCAGCAAATCCAAAGTATGCAAAGCATGCAGAGTTCCTGCTATCTAAGAAAACCCTTAAGCCTAACGAAGGAAAGAAAGAAGATGATGCGCATCCTGCTATATATCCTACTGGAATAGTTCCAGAAGACATACCTGAACGTTCTCTGAAAGTGTATGATCTCATCGTCAGGAGATTCCTTGCGACATTTGGTGATATTGCAGTAAGGGAGACGGTGAAGGCAATAATTGATGTAAACAAGGAAGACTTCATCTGCAAAGGGACTACGACCAAAGTGAAAGGATGGCATGAGCTATATGGTCCATATGCTACATTTGACGAGGTTGTATTGCCATTATTCGATGAGAAGGACCCAGTTATAGTCCAAAGCATAAGCAAGCTTGACAAGGAGACGCAACCTCCTAAGAGATACACTCAAGCATCAATAATAAAAGAATTGGACAAGCGGAATCTTGGAACAAAGGCGACAAGAGCTGCAATAATTGATTCATTGTACAACAGAGGCTATGTGAACAATAAATCCATGGAAGTAACTGATCTTGGTTTGAAGACATGTGAGATCCTTAACAAGTACTCGCCTGAGATTTTAGACGAGGAATTGACAAGGAAATTTGAGGAGGAGCTTGAGAAGATAAGGAAGAAATCAATGACTCCTGAACAGGTTCTAAAAGAAGCTCAAGATGTCTTGACTAAGCTTCTTGCAGATTTCAAGACGAAGGAGAAGAAGATAGGTGAAGAGCTGAAACAAGCACAGTATGACAGCAAGGATGCTGCAGCAACAGTTGGCCCATGTCCTAATTGCGGAAAAGGAACGTTGAAGGTAAGGAGAGGGAAGTTCGGTAATTTCATTGGCTGTGATGCTTATCCTGATTGCAAGACGATAATAAGCCTTCCGAAGAATGTGCAATATCAGCTGACAAAGAAAGTAGGCGATGACGGTTGGCCTGTGATCAAGGTGAAATCAGGCAAGATATGGAAAGATGTAAGCGTGAATGCAAAAGAGGATGGTGATGGTAATGGCAATACTAACGAGGTTCCTCCTGCTTCCGAGAAGAAATACCCTGAAGAAGGGATGACTTGCCCGAATTGCAAGAAAGGACAGATGGTATTGAGAAAATCATTCTATGGAGAGTTCCTTGGATGCAACAATTATCCTAAATGCAAGACAATGATGAAGATTACAGATGGTAAAGTTGAAGTTGATAAGCCAATCTCTAAATGATTTTGTATATTATTAAAGTATAATATTAAGCGATTCATACCAGAAATCTATATAAATCAAGAATTCTGAACTTCATCTATGGGGGACTTAAGTAATCTGTCGCCAGGTATGCGGCAATATATGGAAGTTAAAGAGAAGCATCCTGATTGTATAGTGCTATTCAGGATGGGTGACTTTTATGAGACATTCTACCAAGATGCAAAGACTGCAGCAAGAGAGCTCGATATTACTCTTACAAGTAGGGGCAAGGGAGAGAAGAAAGCTCCATTAGCTGGAATACCTTATCATGCTGCAACACCATATGTGACAAAGCTTGTCAAGAAAGGCTACAAGGTGTGCATAGTTGAGCAGATTGAGGACCCGAAGAAGGCTAAAGGCCTAGTAAAAAGGGATGTTGTAAGGATAGTGACTCCAGGGACATTGACTGAAGAGCTCATGCTTACTGCTAGCAATAATTACATAATGGCCATAAACAAGGAGAAGGATCAGGTTGCAGTCGCATTGTCTGATGTATCTACGGGTGAATTCTCAGTATTTCAGGTATCTCCTGAACGTCTAGAGAGTGAACTGAACAAGTACCATCCTTCTGAGATAATATTGCCTTTGAGCCTTGAGAATTCAGAGTTTGTAAAATCATTGAGACCTTATTTCATAAACTTCTATGATGATCTATATTTCTTTGAAGACAAGGCAATGAAGACATTGCAGGAGAACTTCCAATCGATACCATCGTTGAGCGTCCTGCAGCAGACTTCAGCAGGAGCATTGATAAGCTACATAAGAGATACGCAAAGATCTTCTATCAATCACATCAACAGGATAAATATTATCAACACAGATGATTTCATGCTTCTTGACAAGGTAACATTATCAAACTTGAACATACTCCATGACAATAAGAATAAGGCATCATTGCTGGATTGTCTTGATAGCACAAAGACAAGCATGGGGAGCAGGCTTCTGAGGAATTGGATTCTCAAACCATTGACAGACATAAATAAGATAAATCTCCGTCTTGA
This sequence comes from Candidatus Woesearchaeota archaeon, assembly GCA_020637495.1. Taxonomy (GTDB): domain Archaea; phylum Nanobdellota; class Nanobdellia; order Woesearchaeales; family JACJVV01; genus JACJVV01. Next base: position 27,732 of record JACJVV010000001.1, on the reverse strand, counting down.
TGCAACACAGGAATTAGTAAATAATCTGATAATCAAGGATGAGATTGCAGACATTCTGAAGAATATCCAGGATATTGACAGGCTGATAAGCAGGGTCTCTTTCAAGAATGCGACTCCAAAGGATCTTGTCGCATTGCGATCAACCTTGCATGAGTTCCCGCGACTGAACAGCATCAAGACAGAGTCCACTTTATTGTCGACGAAGCTTGATACATTCCCAGACCTATTGCAGCTTCTTGAATCAGCGATCAAGGATGAACCTAATACATTGCTGAGGGAAGGCAACATAATAAGGAAAGGGTATAGTGAAGAACTAGACGAGCTGAGGGGCATAAAGTCAAACAGCCGTCAATGGCTTGTGAATTTTGAAACTAAAGAGAAAGAAAGGACAGGGATAAAGTTTCTCAAGGTAAGATATAACAAGGTCTTTGGATATTTCATTGAGATATCAAAATCCCAATTGTCTATGGTGCCAGATAATTATATCAGGAAGCAGACGCAGGTGAATTGTGAACGTTTCATAACAAACGAACTGAAGGAGAAGGAGAACATAATACTTAATGCTGATGAACGTATACATGAGCTGGAATATAATCTTTTCATGGAATTATTGGAGAAGATCTCAAAACATATAAGGCCTCTTCAGGAAGCATCATCGCAGATAGCCATGATAGATGTCATGCAATCTTTTGCAGACAAGGCGCTCTTGAATAGGTATGTACGACCCCAAGTCACCCAAAGCTATGATCTGAAGATTGAATCTGGACGGCATCCTATCGTCGAGCAGTTAGAAGAGAGCTTCATCTCGAACTACCTTGACTTATCAGAGGAAACAAGGATGATGATCATAACAGGACCTAACATGGCAGGCAAGAGCGTCTACATAAAACAGAATGCATTGATTGTCCTCATGGCGCAGATGGGAAGTTTTGTTCCTGCTGACAAGGCATTGATTGGTATAGTTGACAGGATATTCTCAAGAGTTGGAGCATCTGATGATATATCCTCAGGCCATAGCACATTCATGGTTGAGATGAATGAGACAGCGAACATCCTGAATAATGCTACAGAGAGGAGTTTCATTATTTTGGATGAGATTGGAAGAGGGACTTCCACTTATGATGGTGTAAGCTTAGCCTGGGCAATAGCAGAGTACATCATAACAAAGATAAAAGCAAAAACACTATTTGCGACACATTACCATCATCTGAATAAGATGGCTGATCAGTATCCAGGGATAAGGAATTTCAATATTGCTGTATCTGAAAAACCTGACGAGATAATATTCTTAAGGAAGATAATCGAGGGTGGAACAGACAAGAGTTATGGTATCCATGTTGCAAAGATTGCAGGCCTTCCAACTGAAGTGATTGATTCTTCAAAACGTATTATCACTCAGCTTGAGATGGAGGATGAGATTGGTGACATGCTCCATAAGAACCTAAAGAACAAGAAGATCATCACAAAAGAGGATAAGGAACAGCTGCAAAAGACGCTTCTTGATCTATAATATTTTTTTCCGTCTAAATTTTCTTTAATCTCCCTAATCTCCTTTAATCTCCCTATCATAAAGTGCTTTCAGCATCCCCACATTATCACTATATCCATCTCTCATTATAGGTTTTTTCCACCCTGACTCATGCATAAGATATACTTCAAGATAACCGTTTGTGTTCACTACTGTCTCTATGCTCAATCCTTTGGGGTCCTGCCAGTATTCCTCTGCAATCTGCCTGTTTCCATCTGTTAGATTATAGACCGCTTTGTCTATTGGAGTATGGTACTCGAATGTGAACCAGCTTGCAACAGCAAGACCTGTCAGTCCTGCATTGGCCATTATGATCTTTGATATTAATGTCATGCAATTTCATTATCTGACATATAATAAGGCATTTTCTTCTATCTATCCGTATTTTATCTGGCCTTACCATAGTATTTCCATCTATGTCGGATTATCTTCTGGTTGATTAAAAAACTTATAAATATTACACGATAATCATGGAAATATGGCATTCAAACCTTGGAATATGTTCCTTAAAGAATATAACCTAAAGCATGACCAACTCAAAGAGGATCTTGGAGATGAATATGGGACTTATTTGAGGCTCAAAGATTGGTTCAAAGGAAAGCAATTATCAAAGAAAAAACTTACTGTATATTATCCTGGAAGTGGAAGTGATTTTTCATCATTGCTTCTTATTCTTGATGCAGTATCTGATCATAGGAAACTTAAGGATATAGAGATAACATTTCTGGATATCAGGGATTTCTATGATGGGATACTTAATCAGTTGCATCGGTATGCACCAGGTGTCTGGATCGTCAACAATGTGAGCAAAGATAAATTCTCTTCCATTGCGTATTATAAGAACTTGACTATAAAGATATCTTATTATATCAAGGATGCTGAATCATTCTTTCCTCCTGAACTAAAGGATAATACTGACATCTATTATGAACGTGCATTTGAACTGTTTAGGTCTAAGAATTCAATGATGAATTACAAGTTCTTGAAGAACATAAAGCCTTTAGGTTTTGCAATGACTGACCACAGCTTTGATTTCGGTTCTCAGAAGAGATTATTCAAACAGCTTAAAGGGATCCCTAAGGGATTTGGCTTATACAATAATTTCCAGATTTGGCAGAAGATAAAATGACATGAGTATGTTAAAAAAGGATTATTTACCTAACAATATCATATTTTTGTATGACCAATTTTCCTTGGTACATGTTACCTCTTGCTTTTATCACATCACCCTCAGATAATCCAACGCTATTATTGCTCTCTTTGAATATCACAGCATCAGCCTTCACTGTTTGCATCATCTCAATCTGTACAACTTTATCATTCTCAATTACCTTTTCAATCATTGCATATACTGATACTTCTGTATTATCATCAATCTCCTTAAGGTTAGGAATATCCACTATTGTCTCTTCCATGAAAATGAATACCAGGTATAATGCTGTCATTCCAATGCAGCATGTGATTAGTGATATCTTGAGCAAAATACTATCTTCCATACACTGTTGATTCTTATCATATTAATAATCATATACCATCATTTTCTGAAATATCTCCGGGACATCCAGAAGATTTTTATACTCTATGCTTCTACACAATTTTATGTGGGTAGAATATGTTGTGATAGTTGCATTGATTCTTATACTGATATATATATTGATAAAATACTTTGATCTCCGAGCAAAGATGATAGAGACAAAGCGTGAGCTCAATAGTCAATCTCTTGATTATCATCTGCAGAAGATCAAGGAAGCCGGGTATGATTTCACTCTTAAGGGAACGAAGTCATCATCAAGAAAGACAAAGCAGAAAACTTCTACAGGAACAAAATCTAAGCACATGAGCTCTCTTATTGAACAGTAAAGTTTATCACAGAAAACTATATAAACATTCTATCTTGAATTTATTGGATGAATAGGACATCATTATCATTATTATCACTATTAGTAATATCTATATTTCTTTTAGGATGCTCAGATTCTTCAGTTTTCAAGGATAGCAGGGATATTCTAGGAAAAGCTACTGGTGATCCATGTCAGGTAGAAATACCAATAGGGCCAGTAGGTTCTGGTTCATGTGTCGGTGAAGATTATAATATAGGATTTGGAACTGAGAATAGTGATGGTTCTTGCGATGTCACTTCCATAACTGGACCCTACAGAAGATGTGGCTTTGCATCTTCAATATGTAAAAATTGCGATAGTAGCTGCAATGAAGTAAATAGGGCAGATGGCTATGATTGTTCAATGGGAGGAAGCCCAAGAGCATGCCAGAATGGAACTTGTGTAGATGTTGATTGTATCACTGATCAAGATTGCTACATAAACGAATGCACAGCTTATGCATGCATCTTCAATGACTGTCATAATGATGGTGAACCATACAATGGTTTCAGTTGCACTAAATGGGATGGTAATCCTGGAACATGTAAAGATGGTATTTGTGCTTGATTGATGTGATTTCTAATTATTTTCAATAATTTCCTATATGCTCTTTTTCACAATATACTCAACAATGTCTTATATTATGTAAAAGCATAGCTTTTCCACAACATATTTAAAGGGCAACACCTAAAATAATATACTTATATACGATATGATGCAACTGTGATAGGTTGTTAATGATGTGATATCATGGTAAAAAGAGGTAAAAGTTCTAGGAATAGCACTAAGTCAGCTAAACCTAGGAGTGAATCCATATCAACAGATGCTAAACTTTCAGCAAATAAGACATCAAAAGAAGATTCTAAGTTGAATTTCAAGTCAACTGCAGACATAAAAGTAGGAAAAAGTATAATCGATCAAGTCATTGGCCAGGAGGATGCAGTCAATATAGTAAAGAAAGCAGCACTGCAGAGAAGGCATGTTTTCCTGATTGGAGAACCTGGAACAGGAAAATCAATGTTAGGTCTTGCTTTGGCAGAACTCCTTCCGAAGGAGAAGCTTGTCGATCTTGTATCATTCCCTAATCCTAATGATGAGAATACTCCTTTGATAAGGACTATGAAAGGAGGTACTGCTCGTGAATTCGTCTATAGGGCGAAGATGCAGACTGGCAATGTCTTCAAAGGACAGAATTTCATAATCATGATATTATTGGTTCTAGCGATGATCGCTCCTTGGTGGGCATTGAATTATTACTCTACAATCTATGGTGAGACAGCTGCAGCAATCATTTTTACAGCATTCTTCCTTGGAGGGATGATATTCCTTGGAAGTTTCATAATGTTCCTTAATTTCAATAAGAAGATGGGCGGAAAGACAGCCGCCCCAAAGATCATTGTTGATAATTTTGGTCAGAAACAGGCTCCATTCTATGATGCGACAGGTGCTCATGCCGGAGCATTGCTCGGAGATGTTTTGCACGATCCTTTCCAGAGCGGTGGTCTTGGAACTCCTGCACATGAAAGGGTAGTTGCAGGTATGATACACAAGGCACATATGGGTGTATTGTTCATTGATGAGATAGGGACTCTTCATCCGACGACACAGCAAGAGCTTCTTACAGCGTTGCAGGAAGGGAAATTTTCTATAACAGGTCAATCTGAGCGTTCAGCAGGTGCAATGGTCAGGACTGAACCTGTACCTTGTAGTTTTGTTCTCATAGCTGCAGGAAACCTTGAGACTATAAAAGATATGCATCCAGCGTTGAGATCCAGGATTAGAGGTTATGGTTATGAAGTGTTCATGAAAGATACAATGCCTGATAATCCTGAGAATAGGAACAAGATTGCACAATTCATTGCTCAGGAAGTTGTTAAGGATCAGAAGATTCCACATTTCTCAAGAGCTGCAGTATTGAAAATGATTGAAGATGCAAGAAGGATGGCAAACAGGAAAGGTCATCTTACATTGAGGCTTAGAGAGCTTGGCGGTCTTGTCAGGGCAGCGGGTGATATAGCTCACGAAGAGAAGGCATCATTGGTTGAAGTATCTCATATTATAAAAGCGAAGAAGTTCGCAAGGACACTGGAGCAGCAGATAGCTGATAAATATATTGAGCATAAGAAGGAATATAATGTACTTGTCACCAAAGGCAAGAAGGTAGGCCGTGTCAATGGTATGGCAGTGATGGGATCTGGAGGTGCATTTTCAGGTATAATCTTGCCTATAGAGGCTGAGGTGACTCCAGGAGGAAAGGAGAGTGAAGTGATTGCTACTGGAAAGCTAGGTGATATCGCTAAGGAAGCTGTAAAGAATGTATCTGCTATAATAAAGAAGTATTTCGGTGAAGATATCAAGAATACCAAAGATGTATATGTGCAATTCTTGCAGACTTATGAAGGAGTGGAAGGTGATAGTGCAAGCATCGCTATCGCTGTAGCGATAATATCTGCCATGAAGAAAGTTCCCATCAAGCAGAGCTATGCAATAACTGGTTCATTGACTGTCAGAGGAGATGTGCTCCCAATAGGAGGGGTTTCTTACAAGATTGAAGCTGCAATAGACGCTGGAATACCATGTGTTATTGTTCCTAAGAGTAATATCAATGATATTGTCATAGACCCTGAAAGGCTAAAGAAGGTCAAGATAATTGCAGTTGACCGTATAGAGGATGTCCTCAAGGAAGTTTTGGATTGGAATGGTAATAGGAATATCCTTACCAAGATCATACGGTCAAAATAAATTATTTGTATGCAAAAAATTATGAGATTTCTTAGATCATTTAGTGAAAGATATCCATAACATTATAGCTAGAAGAATAACGTAGATCAATATCATCCATCCTTTGAAAAGGTATCTTCTCATATTCCTTCCATGGATATTGTTTCTAAGATGGTGTATCTCCATTCTTCTTTCATGAGCAGTTGAAAGATCCCCGTTGGAAGATAATTGACTCATCCTTCTCCTGTCATTGAAATTTTTTAGAATTCTCATTTTGAAAATAAGATAATTTAATTCATCTTAAGACCTTATAGAATGTATCAAAGATTGGTGTATCAGTAGTTACAGTGATGAATTTAGCCCCTATATCACCACACATTTTCTTCAATGTTGCATTATGGACATCAAGCTTGTTCCTGTATACACTCCTGAGACGGTTGCTGATGAATGTCTTTATTACATTGCCATGCTCAGAATCTTTGAGCATAAAATCTCCTGCCATGTTGAATTTGAGCTCTTCTTGGTCAAGTACTTGAACTACATATAGCTCACTTCTCTTAAACAATTTAAGGCTCTGCTCTAATTCAACAGGATCAAAAAGGAAATCACTAATTAAAACAACCATTGATTTACTCTTCAACCTATTCTTAAATGCTGCCAGGCTCTCATAAAAATTGCTCTTCCCAACAACTTTCTTCTTGTTCAGGAAATCAAGTATCTCTATCAGCGTATTCTTGCCCTTTTTTGCCTTGATATATTCCATCTTGTCTGCAAATGTAGAGAAGTCAAATTTCTCATTGTTCTTCAAAGACAGGTAGCAGAAACCTAAGCCAATCATGGCAGCATATTCATATTTTGTTATCTTTCCACCGAAATCCATAGAAGCAGAGGCATCAAGAAGTATATGGAGGGTCATGTTCCTCTCCTCTTCAAATCTTTTTATGAAATAATCCTCAGTCCTTGCATATAGCGACCAATCTATCTGCCTGAAATCATCTCCTGGGATATACTGCCTGAAATCTGAGAAAACTAATCCTTCACCTGTATTAGTTGAAAGCCTCTCTCCAGAGTACTGGCTAAGTACTTTTTTCTTCATTATCAGATCGAACCTGTTGATCTGGTTGAGAAATGCTGCGTCAATCATTTTGGTTCAGGGAAGCTTTATTGCCTCTTATTTAAGCAATTCCTTGATTGCATCATCTGTTGTCATTCCTTTCCTTTCAGCTTCAAAATTTAAGATGATCCTATGGCGTAGAACTGGAAATGCCATGTAATCGATATCCTCTTTTGATACGAACTTCCTTCCTTCGATCAATGCCCTTGCTTTTGCAGTCATAATCAATGCTATAGAAGCTCGAGGAGATGCACCATATTCTATGATATCTTTTCTGTTTCTTGTCTTCAAGACTAATTCCACTGCCCTTTTCTTCATGTCATTGCTTATAGGTATCTGTCTTGTAAGCTTTTGTAGCATGAGCAAGGAATTCTTGCTGAGCATGACCTTGGGAGTAGGTACATCTTTCTCTGAAGTGAATTTCTCGACTATCTCAAGTTCTTCATTTGCTTGAGGATAATCTACAAGTATCTTGAGCAGGAACCTGTCAGTCTGTGCCTCAGGCATAGGGTATGTCCCTTCCTGATCTATAGGATTCTGTGTTGCCAGGACAAAGAAAGGTTCATCAAGTTTGAATGTATTCCCACCTACGCTGACTTGTTTTTCCTGCATCGCTTCAAGCAGTGCTGACTGTGTCTTAGGAGTTGCTCTGTTTATCTCGTCTACTAGTACTATATTTGAGAATATAGGTCCTTTTTGGAATACAAACTTTTTCTTGCCTTTGTCTTCCTCAATCAAGTATGTCCCTATAACATCAGAGGGCATAAGATCTGGCGTTGATTGTATACGCTGGAATTGCAGGTCAAGTACTTGTGATATGCTTTTGATCATTGTAGTCTTAGCAAGTCCTGGAAGGCTTTCAAGCAATGCGTTCCCATTGCAGAGTATTGCGACCAGCACCTGTCCGACAACTTCCTGTTGCCCAACAATGACTTGTGATAATTCATCGGATATCTTATCGAAGACATCCTTTACACGATCAAGATTTCGGATTTCTACCATTTTACTCCTCCTTTTTTACCTTGCATATGATCAATTTCCAAAGTTTATATGCATTATGCTAAAAACATGTTTCTTTTTATATTGTCTATAAACTGATTATCATTTAAGATTCCTTATTTTCTCATTGTATGCCCTTGCAAGCTTAGCATCTTCCTCAATGTTCTCTCTACTGACGCTTGTATCATAGATCAGCTCTACATCATCTGACTCAGGATAATCTTTGAACTGTATTTGGTCAGTATCTTCATCTTTTGGCCGGGTCAAGTCAGTCTCAAAACCAAGATTCATCTTGATATTTATCTCTTGGTCACCTAGCTGTGCAATTTTCTTCTCGCCAAAAATATCTTCATCAAGCAGGCCATCATCTATGATATCGCCATCGATCTTCTCTCCTAGCAATCCATCGAATATCTTTATCTGTTGAAGTCCATCTATTATCTTATCCTGACTGAGTGCATCAATCCTGAAATAGCTGATCTCAAAGCTTGCTACTGCAAGAATAGGTATGAGTATTATCATGATAAGTATCTCTTTTGGCACAATTAAGGTTCCTGATGAAAGTTTCCTGACTTTCTCGATGACTTCCTTGAATAGTTCAGTTAGTACAATATTTTCCTTATCTTGGTTATCAGCTGCCGTTGAAAGCATCTCTTTTATCTCAGGGTTATGCTCTTCGAACACCTTTATCCTTATTCTTTTCATCTGTTTGTATAATCTGACAGAGAAGTATGCTGCAGCAAAGAGGAATGAGAAAACATACCATAAATCGAAGAGTGATGCGAACATATAGAATATGAAAAAAGCAATGACACTTCTGAGGAAGGTTACCACTAATATGTTCTTGAATATCTCATACTTGAGTTCCTTGAATAATCCTCTTATGTTTGTCATTTTGTCGTTTGTTCTATATTCGATTATCTACTTACGTTATCTTAGCATCCACATGCAGATAGATCATCATAACATTGATCAAGGTCATCATCAGCGTCTGAGAGTTCCTGGTTGCATGCAGTCAGCTGTGTCTGTATCTCTGAATTCTTAGTCTCTTGCTCACGTAATTTATTAGTGGTGCTCAATAATTCACTTTTAGTATCATCAAGCCGGTCTTTTGTTATTGCAAGCTCTGATGAGGCTGAGTCAAGTTCTCTAACCTTCTCTGAGTAGAGTGAATCATACTTCTCTACATCTGATGTTGTCTGATTGAATTGTCCGCGAAGATTCACCAATTCGTTCTTAGTGGCGACAAGTTCCGTAATGTTGCCATTGAGGCTTTCCTGGAGGCTGCTATAATCATTGCTTATTACTTCATATCTTTTGTTGTAGTACGTAGACAATGCTACTAAGCTCCCTATTGATATTATGATCATGACTATAAGGAACATGTTGATATTCCTTCCGAGATACCTTTTTGCCATCTTAAACCTTCCTCCTGTTTTCCACTATCTTTCTGACTGCAATCTCAAATATATAGATTATCAATATCAATATCAACAGTGGCCATGTAATGTATGTCTTTGTTATCCTTGTTCTTTTTGATACAGACTTGATGTGTTCTATCAATTGGTCAATATCCTCTTGATTGAACATCTTTCCGCCTGTTACTTCAACAACCTTCCCAGCTTCAGGATTCATACCTATCTTTTGGTATTCTTTCTCATAATTTACTGCATATGGTTTGTCAAGAAGAGTATTTATCCCTAATTCTCCAGGTTTTGTCTTTCCTACATACTGATTATCCCTAATCTTGACTAATTCTATATCTGCTATAGGGTAATCTTGGGATATTACTTCTACATCAACGATGTCGTTTATGTATGTGTCAGGTATGTTTATGCTGTATGCTAATTTCCTTTCAGGATCGCCTATCAGGTAATTTATGCTTCTAGTGAGCAATCTTGAATTTTCTCCATTGAGAAGCTGCCCTAGTCCTGCATTTCCAGAGAAGACGGTCAATGATAATACCTTCCCTATGCCATATCTCCATTCTACTAATGCAGGTTCTCCGCTATCAGTTGTTATTATAGTCCTTGATAGGCTTTTAGGCACAACTTGATTGAATCCATATACTTTAGCGTCAAGATCCAGATCTTTTGTTATGAAATGTACCGGGTTGAGTATGAAAAGATCCATCTCATCACCTTGTTCTTTTTCCTCAGGTGTCCCAAAAAGTATCTTCAATTTGTTCTCCTGTCCTGCAGGGAAATATAAACCGCCCCCTGCCAATGCTAGTGTCTTGAGATAATCTTCATCTACGCTGTCAGGATTCCTTCCTACGCCGACAGTATAGGTCTTTATGCCTTCTTGGGCCATGAGCTGGACAGTCCTCAATCCACCTTCTTTGACATCAGAGTATACATTTTTTCCTCCGTCTGTGATTATGATTACGTTCCTTGCTCCAGACTCATGCCTGATCAGTGAGTATGCTCCTGCAAAACCAACATCAAATAGGCTCTGGCCTTTTGCATCGATCCTGGAGATTTTGTCAATTGCATCTTGCTTGATGTTTCCTAGGATGTCTATGTCACTGATCTTGACTGCTTTGAAAGTTCCCTGTAACCTATCATTCGGATCCGGTATTGCAAAAGCTACAACACCTACCCTATTACCTCTGTTGAGCGTCTCTATTACATCCACTGCGAGTGCTTTTATCACATCCAATGGCTGATTGTTGACCACTTCTACAAGCTCTCCATCATCATTCTTCTTCCAATAGCTTTGTGTGGATCCTGACATATCTATCAATAAGACAATGTTGGAGTCTCCTTGTTTCTTGTCACCTTTGCCCACTGCTACAGGAAGTATCGTCTCGATTCCTGACCTTTTGTATCCCCCTCTATCATAAGAGTTCATGCCGCCTATTACAAATAATCCATTTCCTTCAGATACATAATCAGAGAGATCATCTATTCTTGTTATCTGGCTGGCACTCATGTCTTCTATGACTATTGCATAATATGGTTCCAATGAGCCAGGGATTGAACTCATCCTGGTTATATCATAGTATTGGCTCAAGACATCAGGCAATCTTGAGTTTGTCCTCGTAACATAGAGGACTTTTGGCTGCGGAACTACTGTAACTGTCTTATAGAAGACATTATTCTCTGATACATCATCTTCACCTATCAACTTTGCTTCTATAATATGGTCCCCTACATTGAATGTATGGGTGAATTGTATGATGCTTCTCGTATCTCTTGCATTGAATACAGGGTTTCCATCTATATTGACGACAAGATTGTATTCTGCAATGTTTAGCTTGTTTATATGTACGGTGAAAACCATCTCTTGGTCTCTCGTTGCCTTGTCATCAGCTTCTATCCATACAGAAACATCTTTCTTGTTGCTTTCAAGGTTTATGCCTGATATTGTGGCGTTGAGGAAACTGCTATGCAGCAGTGCATCATCAAGGGTTATTCCATCTGTGACCTGAAGATCGCTGATCACAAGTATATTTGTATCCTGTTCAAGATATGATATTATATCATCTCCAAGGTTTGATCGTGATGGATCGCTTGTAAGCATCCTTACTTTTACAGGGATCTCCTTCTTGATATCTTCAACTAGACCATCGACAAAACTCATATCATATACATCCATGGACGAGCTGTTATCAACAAGTATCGTGACTTTAGGGCTTCCGCTTTCTGTTGTCTGGAGCTCGATGAATGGCTTTGCGAATAATACTAGCACTAGGCTGAATATGACAAATCGCGATATGAACATGAATGTTTTGAGTGTTTTCCTTCTTCTCATGAAGCTCTTGTTCTCTTTGAGATCATGATCTATCCGGATAAAATCTCTCATGAGTAAGAATGATAATACGAAGAACAAAGGGATTATCATCCAGAGATAGATTGGATATACAAACATCAGACGTCACCTCTGAACTTTAGGTATGCAAGCTCAAATATCAATAAGGCTGCTATAAGGACAGCAAAGATATATGTCAAATCCCTGTCCTTTGTCTCATCAGCTATCTTTTTTGCTTCAAGATTGAGTTCAGATATCTCTTGGCTAATCTCTCCTCTATTGAGATTCTGCTCGTCTTCAGCAATTATGTTTGCAGCTACGGTGAAACCAGAGAATTCATAGAATCCTGCATAATCCAATGTTATTGCTTGTCCAGTCCTGTCTTCTCTTGGGGTCTTGACAACCTGTTCTTTGCTTACTGTCTGCAGGTATCCTGTTTGTTTGTTTAATTCTCCTAGTGTCTTTCCACCTATGAGTGTATCGATTGCCCTTTTCCAGAAGATAGGATAATAAATGTCTGCTTTGAAATCTGAATACTCATCGAATATTCCATAATATAGTACTTTGCCTCTTCCATATGGTGATAAGGTAATTACAGGATAATCATTCTGTGTCGTCTCAGCAAAGACGAGGACATTGTCGCTTACTTTTGCAGGATATATCTTTTTTGCTGCTCCGAATTGCATCTCTCCTGGAGTGAGATAACTGTCAGGTTGGCTTGATACGACAAAATAATTCGTTGAACTAGGCTCGTTCTTTATCAGTTCAAGCGGGAACATATCTCCAAGTCCTAACCCAAGTATGTTCTCTTGTCCCAATATTATGACAGGGACTCCATGCTCTTTACATAATTCTTTGACTTTATTCATGTCTCCTGGGATGAGGACATTCTTGTTTATCTTTCCGATTATGACTATGTCGGGATTACCTATGTTCACTATAGGGGGCCTTTGTATGTTAAGGTTAACTTTGCCAAGAAGTTCTAGTGCAGTCTCCAGATATTTCTCATCTTCATTAGTTATCATCACTATATTGAGACTGCCTATCTCAGGGGTTGAGATGTATGCTTTGTTGTCAGCCTTGAAATCATCATTGATATCAAGCTCAATCGTTGATTTTCCTAATTGTGTTGTCACAGAGAAGCTTGTGACATCATTTGCTTCAAGGCTTATTGTTTGTTTCTTGTCTCCATATTTCATATTGAATGTTTCTGGTGTTGATTTGAAATTCTTGACCCATGCAGTGACTTCATCTTCGCTTACTTCAAGATCAATTATACCCACATTCTCTGCCTTGTTAAGAGAAACATCCTCAAAGAATACGTCAATCCCTTTTGATTCAAGGTACAGTTTTGCTCTGAAGTACTCTTGTTCTTGTCTGTCATTTGCAAAGTCGCTTATAACAAGGACTGCTGAATTATCAGTCGTGGCAAAATTCTCAGCAAGGACTATACTATCATAGAAATTTGCAGAGCTTGTTTCTCTCGGCTGTAATGTCTCAATTGCATCTTTTGTCTTGCCTGCATTCGCATTCTCTATGATCAACTGGCTCCTGTCAGTTGCAAGTATCAATGTATTCTTGCCATCTAACCTGTCATATGCAATGTCTTTTGCTCTATCGAATCTTGTCTTTCCATCCTCTATTGCGCCCATTGATGCAGATGCATCCATTACAATGACAAGATTATCAGAATAGCTTATGCTTGGAACAACCCAATATGGTTTTGCTAATGTGAAGGCTAGTAATATTATGATGAGCAACTGTAGGAAGAACAGGAAATCATTGAAGAATTTCTGAAGGAACGAATTAAGGTTTGCTTTATCTTTATCTTTTATGAAGAACATCAATGATGGAATTATTAATTTCTTAGGCTTAGGTTTAATTATGTATAGCAGAATGAATGGAATCAAGGCTAGCAAAGCCCATAATCCGCCTACATCAAGGAAAAAATTTTCTAAACCCAGCATAAGCTAAATACCATGTGTTGCTATTTAAATGATTTACTAAGGCTTCAATATAAATCACAACATGCCCATAAGGAATATTACACCCATCAAAATGGGCTGATGAATGAGATAAATCATCAGTGAATGCCTTCCTATCCAGCTTAATCCATATGTGCTCTTGACTTCTGGAAAATTAAATCTTCTTTCTCCTTTTGAATACATGATTTTCCCTAAAAATATACCTATTAACACTACTCCAAACCATGGCATCAATGAGAACATATCAACAGTATAATATACTTCAGGTTTCAATCCTAGCCATATTAACCATGGAAAATCAAAGCTATAATTTGATAGCAAAATTCCAGCGGTTATGACTGCTAATCCAATAATTAGATCAAGCCATTTGTATCTTAAGAACAGATAACCTATCATTATGCTGATTCCTATCATATGCAATATTCCGAAGAAGATCCATGCATCTGGAATGAATATGTATGTAACTATGCTTATTGCAATGCCCCAGCTGAATATCATAATTCCTCTCTTGAAGAATTCTGGAAAATGCTTCCGTCTGCTCAATGTTAGGGATATCCCGACGAGAAGAAGGAATAATCCTGCAACTGCAACTTGCAAAGCTCTCCATATGCCTGTGCTTACATCAAATCCTAATCCTAAGAAATAATGCAGATCAAATAAAAGATGATAGATGATCATAAGGATTATAGCAATGCCTCTAAATGCATCAATCTCCCAGAATCGTCTGTTTTTAATTTTATTCCCTCGCATGAACAGCTCAAAAAAAAAGAAATATAAAAGGATTACCTTCTTGCAGGGATATAAGTGCCTATCTGTTGTGCTTCCATGATATTCTGGATTACCCGATCATACTTACCGTTAGCAATTACTATATCTCCTTTGAAATAATCAGTGGTGTGGATCTTGAATCGCATACCTCCTTTTGATTCATTGGCTGAGTTACCGTTGCCTGCCATAGTAAGTAGTTCTGGATCAATGCTTTCAACTCTTGATATCAATCTTGCATCTCTGTCTACTTTTGGATTACTATCATACAACCCATCCGTGTCTGTAAGAAGTATGAGGAGATCAGCTTCAACAAGCTGAGCGATTCTTGCTGATAGGTCATCATTTCCTCCTCCCTTGCTTTCTCTTCTAAGTTCCCTATCATCTAACGGATCATTATAGTTTATTACATATATAGTATTGTTCATCTCAGCTCTCCAACCAACTTCAAGAGTCTCCTTAAGCTCTTGATTTATATGGTCCCATGTTGGCCATGCCATACCTATGTCCTGCCCCCAATTTTTGAAGAGTTCCTCATACTTTTCCATCAACAATAGATGTCCTCTGCCACATAGATGCCTTCTTATAGCTAATGATTCAGGTATATCTTTCATTCTGTAGGCCTGTTTTGCTGCTTTTTCTGCTCCGCTAGTGATGTATGCTACCTCTACATGCATGCCTTCATCTGTATACTTCCCATGTGCAAGCTCAGATAGCTCTCGGGCGATATTGTTCATTACATTGATGTTTAATCCGGAATCAGTTGTAACAACATTGCTTCCTGCTTTTACGACTATTCTTCTTGCTTTCTGAAAATGTGATCTCCTATCCCTCTCAAGCATTATATTCTCAAGAGAGCTTTCGATATCTCTCAAACCATGATCATACACTAGTATTTTTTCATTCATTAGTCTTCACCATTATTTCATATCATAAAAAAGCAACAAAATTATCTCTGATAAATCCGAAATGCAATAATCAGCCCCTTCCGGGATGGATTTTTGCTAAAGAACACCCTTTTTTGTAATACTTAGACCTACGACTAACAAGGAATACAATCACCATTTCTGTGAATGCCGTATATCATATATATCAGGAATCAATATGAGCTTTTAAACTTTATCTTTTAGAAATCTTTATTAACTCGTGTATATTCACTTGGATTATGGCACAAATAAGTTCATTTAAGTTTGGATTCTGGTTTTATTAGTTGTGCCTTTGATAAGCTTATGTTCTCGTGGACTGAAAATCTATTCTGGCTGAGCGAAACAAGGGATATTGGAACGTTATCAGAAGTATTTTTTCTTTTTCTTTCCGAAAAAAACGCAAGAAGGTAAAGAACATGTTAAAAAAATCACATAAGCTTGCTGCGATGCTCTCGCTTCCAGCATTAGATGGTAATATAATCATACTTGCAGCATCAGGCATGCTGAAGATGTCGATTGCACCTCTGCTTGCAGTATCCTATATATCTGGTCCTGCAAGCCTTTTGATGGCATCATCACAGCAAGGTACATTGCACGAAAGGATATCGACAACATTTGTGGCTTGTCTGATTGCTACAATATTGATAGTTTCAGCAGCAGCTCTTGGTTCAAGGCTTGAGAGCTATGCGAATATGAGGGTACTCAAGATTACAGGAGCAGTCATACTGTTGATGATTGCATCGACTATGTTGGGTTTCAGGATACCTGAGAAGATGACCTATATCATGTTAGGTATAGGCGTTATTGCATCGTTGTTGATACGGAACTGAGTTGAGACCAATGCTGTCTCACCTCTTCTTTTTCTTCAACTTTTCTTTTCATGTAATTGCAGAGTATCTTTGCTTCATCAAAGCATTTGCTGCATAATCCGCATTCTTCATTCATTGCTTTCATTTCAGGGATGACACCGGGATCAGAGATTATGTCCTGCTTCCTCTGTTGTATTGAAGCTGCAACGTTGGGTATTGCATCCCTCATGGGATCATCAGGTGTCCATAATGTGATTGGTGAATATTTTGGTTTCCTATAAGTGGTATGTGGATAAGACACAACTTCCTGATCGCCAAACCCACGATAGAATGCATTCTTGTCAAGCACTGTATAAATGTTCACTACCTCAGCTCCCAATTCTCTCTCGACAATGTCTGCAATGCTCCATCCATAGAATAATGTCTGCAGCTGGTATTTATGTTCAGGATATGGTGTTACCCTATTGACTTTCCTGTCAATCAGGATCAGGTCATATTCGTTCTCTCCTCGCTCCATGAATAGATATGCATCAGGGTGTATTGAAGCTATGAAATCTATCTTCCCATCCCTGGTTATTATACTCATCTGGTTCCTGAAAGGGGTCTCACAGTAGTTATCAGAACTTACAGGTTCGATGCCTGCTAATTCAAGTGTATCATAATGCACCAATCCTTCCATAGGTCTTGAAAAAAGGTCATGTACAGCTATTCCTCTCTTAGAGTATATGCTCTCTAATGTGTTTGCATTATGTGTCCTGAAGAATTCTTGTACGACTTCCTCACTTTCATGTCCTAATTGTTCCTTTATTATTCTGAATGCTTCCTTCTTCCTTATTGCTCCGACGGCATTTGCAATGATGCACCCAAGATTTGCCTCGCCTACATTAAGGTCTTCTGCAAATTCTGGACTGTATTGAGGTCCTACAGGAAGCGCAAGCTCAGAGCCTCTGAAATCTCCTTTTTTTCTCCTATCAGCACATCTTGATACCATCTCTTTAAACCCAGGTATCTTGTCTGGGGTAATCCATCTTTTGTCTCTTGACTCATTGAACCAGCTATAATTATCCTTGTCATCTCTCCTGAAACCTTTGTAGACATCAAAATTGACATTGTGTAATGTTACGATCCTTGGTTCTACTCTTGTGAATCCTACGCGATGTATCCTTGCAAGATTCTCGACAAGTGTTATCTGTTCCTGGTCAAGATATTCTGCAGCGATGTCATGGAGATTAGGAGTTGAATGCTCTGTTCCTCTCTCGAGAAGAAGCCAAGGGTATTTTCCAGAACTATCATAAGTTATTGCACTTGGCTTTTGTACTGGGCTCTTTCTTTCTGCATTTATGCTGCTCCCGCCACTCCACTTCTTATAGATATCTTCCATGAATCCAAGCAGTCTTCCGAATGCAGTAGGATGGCATATTCCTTCCCTTGGTAGTCTATCTGGAGCATTGGCAAGTATTCCATGCTTTCCACCGATAAATTGCAAGTCAAAAGGTATGTCGACATATTTCTGGCTCTCTAGCATTATATCTGCACTTGCAGAAGTGTTCTCCATGTATATTGGTATTGCGTCAATCTCATAATCCAATAATTTGTCAATTATATGTGGGAACATCATATCTCTTATACCTGCGAATTTAATTGCCATGATTTGCTTGTTCAAGTAGACATTGAGTTTATGCCTATCAAGAAACCATGTCCAATCCAACCGTCCATCACGTGTGGCTTCAGGAGCATAATTGTCATGGTTTTTTGCTATCTCGATTTCCATTCCTTTATTCTCGAACATTGAAGCACGGAAGTAAGAATTTCCTTTCTTTGGTGAGATGTAGTCAAACTTTACAAGATCACCAAAACCAATATTCATCAATGGATTGATCTCTCTCTCTATCCTTGACCTGAGCATCTCTTCAATTCCGAATCCATTTACTTGATCTAGGATTGGCACTTGCACATATGGTGTTGGTTGGATATATATGAATCTGAATATTTCCAAGAATTTTTGAGGGAAAAGTGATGGTAGGAAATCAAGGAGTAGATTGCTGAACAGATGCTTGTTTGAATATGGGTCGATGCCTTCTTTTTGCATGAGCATCTCATCAGTTATGCATAATCCACTCACAAAGACCGGGATCTTTCCATGCATAGGATTTTCTTCACCTGTTTTTGAAAGCTCCTGCATAAGGAATTCATTTTGCATCTTATACTTTCTCATCCTCATGACTTTGCTTCTTCCGATATCTTCATTCTCATCACGTTCATCTTGCTCTTTTGCATCCATAAATGCATTTTCCAAGATGTCTATCAGACCTAGGTTATCCTCAGTATGCTCTGATCTGAATGGCACACTTCCATTGTCTTTTATCATTCCAAGGAGAAGATCAGGTTCATAGATGCCTTTGGCAGTAAGGAATGGCTTAGCAAGAAATAAGTTAGCATATAATCTTTTTATGTTGAATATAGTGTCGATATGTGCCATCTCTCTCAATAAACACCAAAAATTTATAAATCTTTCCAATATTACTCACTAAATAATGGTAACAGAATCTATGGGCATGGATGATATAAGGAAACACGTCATAACTTTCATGCAGCCTGATATGTCTATCGAAGGGAGATTGAAGTCAAGGATCGATGCCATAGCTTGGGATTATGATGCTATGACAGGACTGCTCTCTAATCCACATGAGCTTTCTCTCAATATCTCTAATGCAATACCTACGCATATTACAAAGAATCCACCAAGGAAGGAGCTGGAAAAAGGTGTAGAATCATATAAGGCCCAGGTTAGGGTAATGTATCAGAACAGGCTTGCTATTGTCAACAGGAAGCTTGCTTCATCACGGGAAGGCACTAAGAGATTCGCTGAGCTTGCAGAGAAGAAGACTGTCTTTGAGGATTTTCTCGGGGATCTTGATGATCTGATAACTCTTGAATTTGGCCATCGTTCAGGGAGCTATGCCACCTATCTAATGAATGTACCATTTCTATTTTCAAAATATCAACGTCTTTTCCTTCCAAGCCTTTTCAATTCAGGACGATATGCTTCTGGCGAGAGGCATGCCAAATATGTTAGCAACTTCCCATTCTCTATCGTAGAGGAGAAAGACGGAGAATTGAAGTTTACAGGTGAGCGTCCAAGTCTTGAGCATATGTTAAGTGCTAAAGGCATGGCGATAGATTTTGAGACACATAACTGGCAGAGGGTGCGTGTAAGGCAGGAGCTCTCTTCGCATTCGATAGACGACCTAAAGCAGCGCCTTGATAATCTTATAGATGCTTATGATGTAAAATTTGACAAACGAAGATACTCTTGGATGCGTAAACGGCATTATTTGTCAGAGATAGAAAGCATACTTGAAGAGAACAAGGATGAGCGTCTTACTGCAGCTTCTTTGATAACTTTGCAGAACGGAGAAGATTATCTTGTGACAACTCTTGATTGCGGGAAAGATGAGATCGATGTACAGATCCCGGGCACAGATAGGACAACAAGGGTGAAGATAATAAAAGTAGGTGATCAGAATGACCTTATAGAAGAGGTCAATAGGCTTACCGTCGATATCATAAATCCATTCTATGTCTATGGACATAACCATCTGAAATTCGATTATGGCAAGGCAGAAGAGCTGACGAATAATTTCAGGATAGGTGTAAATAGAAGACCTGCGCTCCATATTGCCCAGACACCTGAAGGTTTCATAGTCCAGAGGATAACTCCTGGACGAGTAGATCTTGATGCAGCAGTCTTCTCTCAGAATTATATGAAGAATAGGAATAATCGCCTTGATACAGTGTTCACAAATGTTACAGGTATCCCGACAAAGAAGACAATAGGGACTCATGATGAGCTTGCTGTGCAGACTGCACGTGCTGAGAAAGGAGATAAGGAAGCAGCATACCAGATATTGTATTATGCTGCGCAGGATTCGATGAAGAGCAAAGTGCTTTCTGACAATATTATACGAGGTAACATGCTTCTTGCTTATGCTGAGTCATCCTTGCCAGCAAGGATAAACACGACAGCCAAGAAGACGATTGCGGAAGATTATTGGGTTAAAAGATATTGGAACATGAAGAAAAGTTATCCTTCAGATATACAGAACATGCCTTTGCCAGGCACGAACAAGACATACTATGAATTCAGTCCAGTATGGTTCATGCATCAATTGATGAAGAAGAAAGGCATGAAGCTTTCCTCGCAGAAAGGTCTTATGGATGGTATCATGGTTGATCTGTTTCCATTCTCAAAGGTATATTCCTCTTTGCTCCAGGAAGATAGTAATGTGAAGGCAGTATATGATTATGTCGAGTCAATCTCTGATCCGAAAGAAAAATCAAGGATATTGCGTGCTTTGGAAGTCCTCTCAGAATATCCTCTTTTCAGGACGATAGATCCTGGAATGTTTAATCGGAAATTCTCTGCAGAATTCGATCTTGGATTTGACAGGGATCATCTTGATGATTTCCAGACTGCCATTGATGAGACAATAGATGACCTTGTATCTTACCTCTCAAATACTGATATCATAAATGTTCATGATGAGACATTCATACTATCTGCAGATACTCCTGTTGATGTCCTTGATTTCATTGAATCTAATTGGCTTGGTGTTGTTCATGGACGTGGAAGATTCTTTTCAGGCACACCTAGACGTTTTGCATGCCTAATGGATGGTGAATTCATGATGTATGGCATAGCTGATTACCAAAGCAATAAAGGTATGAGGTCTCAGTTCGAGAAGGATTTTTACAGGGACTTCCTTCATATAGTGCTTGAGCAGGGAAAGATTCCAGCGATGGAATATCTTGCAGACCAATGCAGAGCTCTTGCATCAGGTGACATCACAGAGCCTGATTTATCTTACAGATGGGAAGCACGACGTGATCATAACCAGTACTCTGCAAAGTATAGGAGCAAGAAGAAATCAATAATGCAGGATTTAAATTCAAAAGAAGGTGATCTTGTAATGCACCAGTTATCACAACATGATCTTCAGCAGAAGCTTTTTGGTTTTTCTCAGGATTATCAAGAAAGAAAAAGCCAACACATGCTTTCTGATCTTCCTTTATTCTCTGGCTTAGGGATGAGTGGTGTGGCACCAGAACTCAAAGACGGAACTATATCCTGCCTGATAAATTGGTTGAATGATTGTTCAAATAAGGAAGGTGCGGAATTGTTCAGAAATTTATATTTTCCAAGAGATACTTGCTTGCTTTAAGAATTCTAATGACCTATCAACAGAAATGATCAATCTTATCCTACGAAACTGCTTCCTAATGCTTGGACTATATTTCCAGAATTGCATATCTCATCAGTATGATTGATTAGGCTTTCTTGTCTTGCAGAGTATTCTGATTTCACATATGCTGCAAACCCTCTTATCAGATCACGGTCTAGCCTGGCAATGTCTCCATACTCATTTCCTCGTGTAGCAAGGATCTCCATCTCTCTTACTCCATTCCTTACAAGGTCTGGATCCCAGAATATGCCTACTGAGTATATATCGACAGGTTTATCGTCTGCCTTTATCCTGATATTCCTATGTGTCTTTGATTGATGGTCCATCTCTCCTGCTTCGGGGATATAGCCGCTCTGCTTTACTACTTCCATAGCATAAGCTTCAAAGCATTTATACAATGCATCGATACTGTCTTGAGGATCTTCACTCAAGAAATACGTGAATGGGATTGTTGCATGCCTACTATCTCCACTGACGCTTGGCGCGTCCCTGACTATTAGTCTTTTCTCTTCAACAACCTTTTGGAGTTTATCTGATAATTCTGTCATGGCTATGTGGAAAATACAGAACTTTATAAATCTTTCTATTTGTTATAACTCTTAAGTGACAACAAAACCATAAAGTTTAAATACTTGTTACTCTTACCTTACATAAAATGGTCAAACTATTATCGAAGATTACACTGATACCGATTATGCTTTTTATGGCAATTCTTCTTGTAGCGCCAGTATTCGCTTACTATGATGCTGATAGAGAGAACTATTATAGATATACAGACTACTACGGCAGAGACGGAAGACAGGTGAGGGTGCAAGAGAATCCATACAATTACGACAATTACATAGTTGACTATTATGGATCAGATTATCCAAGAACAACCTATAATTCAAGGGTTGTATATGCTGGTTCTGATTATGGCAAGACAATCTATAATTCCGATGAAAGGAACATCCAGTCAAGGAATCATGCCTACTATACAGACAATGATTATGGTTCAGTTAGATATGTTGATTCAGGTGTGTACACAGACAGCGCATATGGCACTAGAACAGTATACGATAGAGATGATTACACATATTATAATTACGGCAAGACAAGCAGCAATGCTTATGCTTCAACAAGATACACGAACAATGAATACGGAAGCAACAACAACTATGCAGGCATCCAAGGAACAAGCTATACCTATAACTCATACGGTACAGGCCAGGCAAGATCGAGTCTTGACGGATACACTTATACGCAGCCTTATTACTATGCAAGATATCCAAGCTCATATGGAAACAATTACGAAGTCTACCATGTACCTGCAGCAAACACTTATAGGGATTATAATACAAACTATGATTACAAGGTCAAGGTATACAAGGTAAACCAGAAGAGTTACGAGTACGACGGATATCCATTGAATTGATAGAAAGGTGAGAATAAATGTCAGAAGACAAATTACTTCCGAATGTAGGGAACATAGGGAAATCACACATCAATGATATTGTAAGTGGAACAAAATTAGTGTTCAATCCAATAGTTCATGTTGATCAGAGTATGGATCTTATTCTTGATGAATATCAGAAAGGCAGAGGAGCTCTTCCTGGACATGTATATACATATGCAGGTAACATAGAAGGCGATGTTGTCTTGCGGGAGATATCAAATACATATCCTATTGACTTGTTCAGATATGCAGAACCTGATTCATTCGACGTTGAGCAGCTTGAAAGGGAATCAGCAGAAAAGACATTGATTGAGCCTGGCTACTTGGTAAGTATAAACTTAGATGAGAATGATTTTCATGCTGTTGACCGTCATGTGATTGGTTATGATGCGCCAATGTCAACAAAACTTAGCCCTAATCAGCTCTATGAAGTGGAATCAGTCAGCCCATACCATAACTCTAGACGTGATCATCCAGTGCAGAATCTTCCTGATGGATGCAATGATATTGGCGTCAAGCTTAAAGGGATAGACCAAATGGTAAGCATTAGTGACGTTACTGTTGTTGAGAAACCAACAATGAGATCAAATGAATAATCCAACTAGAAAAAGAGCAGTAATAAATTTATCACTTGATGATGTTCTTAATCTTAAGCCCGGCGATAAGTTGCAGTTCAATCCGAATCTGACAGACGAATTCACTGCAAGCATAGTTGAGACTAGCAATCCATACAGATCATTAGAATATTTTGGGATTTATGAGTTTGAAGATAAGATCCCATGCCATACTCATGGTTTGCTTGATCCCTTGGATCTGCCTGATGGCTGTAATGATTATTCAATAAAGCTCAAAGGTGTTAGTGAACCGATACATTATTCTTGGTTGGCAGATATACGACAGTTGCCAAAGAATCCATAAGTTTAAAACCTCATTTTCATTCTCGATAAAGATGCCATTAAAACCAGAAGAAATGGACAATGTGAACCTTTCAGCATTGGAATATCTGCAAGGTTTTGTCATACCGATGACTGATGTTATCGATGGGAAAGTCGATCTTTTCAGGACTGTTGGTACAGATGGCGCTTATATTAACTTCTCAAGGCAATATTCTGATAGGATGTCAGCAATTGTCATGATTCATTCAGGAATCCTTAGTTATGAGATCGGTGATGGCCTGCAACCCATGAATGTTGAAAGATTTACTTATCCTTCAGATTTCTACAATTCAATGAATGGTATCGGAAAGGGACCAGAGGCAGATGAATTATTGAAGCTTGATGATTGGGTGAAAGCTTTGCATCACATTGCTTCAGCTTTCATAGAAACTCCAGGCGAGGATATTGATCTCAATGATATCATACATTCTGCATCAAACTTCTTCCCTTATAGCAAGGACACAAGACAGAAATTGCAGGAATTCTCTAATCTTATGCCAAGAAATCTGATCAACGGAGAGCATTTCGTTGTAAATTATCTTATACAGCTAGATGATATGGTCAGGGAAGCCGTTTCAAAAGCTGTTCCAAGGTATGTCGTCCCAATCCACCATAGGGTTTCTGCTTCCTATTTCTAATCTTAATATTAGTGAAACTATTATCGCTCTATATCCTATTTGAATTCTGCAAAATACTATTTCTCGTCTATACACAAAAACCTTTATAAATAAACTGAGAATCATCAAACCTATTCAAATTCAAAAACGAACAAAAATATTGGAGGGTAATTATAATGGCTAAAGAAAAACCACACTTAAACCTGGTATTTATCGGGCACGTTGACCACGGTAAATCAACCACAGTTGGTAGACTACTATTTGATTCTGGAAACATCCCAGAACAAGAGATGAGAAAGCTCAAAGACAAAGCTCAAGAGCTAGGAAAAGGCGGATTCGAATTCGCTTTCGTTATGGACAATCTAAAGGAAGAGCAGGAAAGAGGAGTTACAATCGATCTTGCTCACAAGAAATTCAGCACTCCTAAGTATGATTTCACAATCATCGACGCTCCAGGCCACAAGGATTTTATCAAGAATATGATTACAGGAGCTTCACAGGCTGATGCAGCAGTAGTTGTTGTTGCAGCTAACGATGGAGTTAATGCTCAGACAAAGGAGCACATCTTCCTTTCAAGGACTCTTGGAGTAAACCAGATAATCATCGCAATAAACAAGATGGATATCTCAGGAGTTGACTACAGCGAAGATAAGTACAATAAGGTTAAGGAGGAAGTTTCAAATCTTCTTAAACAGGTTGGATACAAGGTAGACCAGATACCATTCCTTGCTGTTGCTTCATTGCATGGAGAGAACATCTGCAAGAAGAGCGACAAGATGGCATGGTACAAGGGTAAGACACTTCTTGAATCTATTGACGATTTACAGGTTCCTGAAAAACCTATCGATAAGCCATTGAGGCTTCCAATCCAGGATGTATATAACATTACAGGTATTGGTGTAGTTCCAGTCGGAAAAGTTGAGACAGGAATTGCTAAGGTAGGAATGAAGGTTACAGCAATGCCAGGAAGAGAAGGAAAGGGCGTTCCAGGTGAACTTAAGTCACTTGAGATGCACCATGAACAGTTCCAGGAAGTTGAACCAGGCGACAACGTTGGATTCAACGTTAGAGGATGGGGCAAGAAGGACATCGCACGTGGAGACGTTATGGGTCCAGCTGATGCACCACCAACAGTTGCAACTGAGTTCACAGCACAGATTGTTGTACTGAACCATCCAAGCGTTATGACTGTAGGATACACACCAGTATTCCACATCCACACAGCTCAGATAGCTTGTCAGATTGTTGCAATCGAGAAGAAGATCAATCCAGCAACTGGAGAAGTATTGCAGGAGAACCCTGACTTTATCAAGAATGGAGATGCTGCAATCGTTAAGATCAAGCCAATCCAGCCGATGGTAATTGAGACTCAGAAGGAGATCCCAGAATTGTCAAGGTTTGCAATCAGGGACTCAGGTCAGACAGTTGCAGCTGGTATGTGCATTGCAATAGTCAAGAAAGAGATGTAATTTTACATCTAATTTTTATTTATTATTTTAATTAAATCATAGCATCATGGTTGTGGTAACCAATACCTACCATATGAATAAGGACGGATAAGAACATGCAAAAAGCAAGAATCAAGTTGGCAAGCATAGACATCGATAAGGTGAACGATGTTTGCAATTACATAAAAGACATAGCAGAGAAGACTGGAGTAGAGATGCGTGGACCTATCCCTCTTCCTACTAAGAAGCTCAAGCTAACCACAAGGAAGTCTCCTGATGGTGAAGGTAAGGCTTCCTGGGAAAGGTATGAGATGAGAATCCATAAGCGACTTATTGATCTTGGCATAAATGAACGTGCTCTAAGATTAGTGATGAGAATTCCTATTCCTAAAGACCTCAACATCGAGATCGAGATGATTGAAGGATAAATTCTTCTGTTCTATTTCTTTTAAGATTTCTATACCAGACTATTAGATTTCTTGCTTGACTTATTTGTATAACATAAACATGCTATCTTCATCAGACTCAAATGTGTCATATAAGGGTGAGAATGTCTCGACTCTTATTTTATTACTATAGAATTTTAATATTCTTAACCAACCATCTCCTCCATTAGGTCTTTCTTGATAATCAGCTAACACCTGGTTGACCTTAAACCCATAGTCATTATAGTCCATCCTTCTTGCTTCAGCATGAACATGTCCACTTAATACTAGTCTGATATTCTTGCTCGGCTTTATTAGATCATACCATATATAGCTTGTATCACCGCATACATGGACCTCCCTACTTGCATTCTCATTCAAATATCCATGTGTTGTCAGTATACCAAACATATCACTATGGTTTGCAAATACCTGATATGCCCATATTATCTCTTCCATAGTAGGGCATACATCTATGCTGACAAAGATATAATCTTCCCCATCAACGTTTATTATCTGGTAATTGTTATCATTGGCGTCACTGTTATTCTCGCGAACCATATTGCCTCCATACCATTCTTTATCAGAGAATTTGCTGGCTGGATAATATTTGTCGTATAATGTTGTAGGATGGTCATGGTTTCCGGGTATTAGACTATAGGGGACATCATATCTGTCAAGTATGCCAAGTGCACTGTTTGCTCTTGTCCATTCCCAATCATCATCTGCATGATCGACTATGTCTCCTTCATGCACGACAAACTTAATGTTGTATTCATCGATGTTATCGACTATCCATCTTGTCTGCAATAGGAATACAGCATTCTGGCTGTCATTTAATGTATATTTCTGTGTATCAGGCAGAACTATTACTGAGAAATAACCATCATCTGTAGGAGAATATAATAATTGAAACAATATGACTCCTAGCAATAAAACAAATAGTATCTCAACAAGCTTTATCTTGTACATAACCTATATTCTAGAGTATCTATATATAATATTTGTGATTTAAGCAGCATATCTCAACATAAATTTTAATAATACATTAAGCATCTATATAATAATGCAACACATAAACTTCGATGAAGACTTACAGCCAAAAGAGCCTCATAATACATTCAAGTTCAAATGCGTAAAGGGATGCAA